>CAZHHD010000008.1:235151-237092 GCA_964531795.1 uncultured Polyangiaceae bacterium
GGCTCATCATGCTCGCCGTGAACCCGCACGAGCCCCCGGACGACGAAGAGTCTCGCGACCATGAGGTCCTGCGGACGGCGACCGGAGACGTCCTGCTGGCGCCGCGGACACGCGAGCCGATGGAGGACGAAGAAGACTACATGGCGTCGTGGACCCCTCCGCTCGCGCTCTCGGTGCGCCCCGTCGGGGCCATCGATTTCAGCAACCGCGTGGTCGCGGGTTCGCCGGAGGGATACGAAGACGCCGCGCCGCGCGTGTTTCGCGCGGGGCCATGGGAGCTCGCGACCGTCACCGCGAGGGAGGACGCGAGCGAGGTCGCCGTGCTCCTCCGGAGCAAAAGTCGGGTGAAGGACGTGACCTGGGAGGCGCTCGGGCGGGCGCACGACGATCGGTTCGTCGTCATCGATGCCCACGCACGTTGGGACGACGTCGATTGGCCGGCGGACCGCGAGGCTCTCGACCCTGCGTTCGAATTCACGACGACGATCCTGCACGAGCGCACCGCGGACGACGGCGCCTTCGTGTGGATCCAGAATCAGAGCGGGAACGGTCTCAAGGCGTTCGCAGCCGTCGACGAGAACGGAGCGATCGCGGCGTTACTGCTCCAGCTCTTTTGAGCGGCTACGCGTGGATGCGGAGCTGGTTGTCCACCTTCGCCACGCCAGGCGTCCCGCGCACGGCCCCCTCGACGGTGTCGCGCTCCGCCCACGACGGGACCTCGCCGCTCAAGATGACCT
Organism: uncultured Polyangiaceae bacterium; assembly: GCA_964531795.1. Classification (GTDB taxonomy): domain Bacteria; phylum Myxococcota_A; class Polyangia; order Polyangiales; family Polyangiaceae; genus CAZHHD01. The sequence continues at coordinate 235,889 of CAZHHD010000008.1, forward strand.
TCCCGTCGGTGACGGCGATCTGCACGTGGCGCGCAGCGCGCTCGGCGTGGCGCTCGAGCGCGCTCTCGATGGCGCCGCGGAGCTCCTGGGGTGACACCCGCGGCAAGGAGGGCTCGACGGTGACGAGGTTCTTCACCTCACGAACACCGGCGAGGTTCCGGACACACCGCGCGGCGTCGTCGCGCTGGTTCCAGTAGTCGACCTTCCCTTCGAGGGTCACGACGCCATTCGACACCGTCGAGTGAATACGCTCGTGCGGAACGAGCACGTCCCACTCGAGCGCGGTTCGGATCGCCCTGGCGATGTCTCCGTCGTTCCGCTCGTGCGTGCCCGGCAGCCGCACCTGAATCTCGTTCGCCACGTCGAGCACACCCGAGACGCGATGCGCGGCCTCGACGGCGGCGAGGCGCGCGGTCCAACTCTCGACCGTCCCGCTGAGCGTAACCGTTCCGGCGTGGACCTCCACCCCCACGTCCGTCTCCTTCACGCGCGTGTCCCATTGAAGCTCCTTCAACACGTCACGCTGAATCTGCGAATCGCTCTTCATGACGACCTGACCCATGGCGGCCCTCCTCTTCCTGGACGCTCCTGGACGCGGCGAGGCAGGGAGCAACCTGCGTTCCACCCGACACCGCGCTGGCGATGGCGCGCGCGACGCACGAACTGCGCGGGACGGTCGCGAAGTCCGCGAAGAAAGGAGCGGGCACCAATGTTGCTGGTCCCTGTGCATCCGAGGAGGACTCATGGCCACCCGATCCCAGCAGCACCACGCCGAAGCGCAGCGCCGCGGAGCCCGCAACACCAAGGCGAACAAACAGGGCTCGAAACCGGGCTCGACTCCCAGCGCTCGTTCGCGAACCAAGATGCGCGCCGGACGCAAAGCGACACACGCGATCGAGCCCGATCGCAAGGGTCGTCCGTCGCGCGAGTCGACGCGGAAGAGCGCGAACCGCGCGAAGCCGGACACCAACTTCAACTTGCGCGAGCAACGGCAGAAGGGATCCCCCGAGGCGCGCTTCCGGAGAGCGGCGGCGCGCGCAGGCCGCGTGCGCGGCAAATCGCAGGGGAAGAACGCGGGGGCGTGAGCCTCTTTCGCTCCTAGAGCGCATTTCATAAGCTCTGTGCACTCGTGCGAACCTGCACGAGTGCCTAGGGCGCATCTCAAAACCCTCGAGCACGGCAAAGTGCTCGTAGGAGCAAGACA
>CAZHHD010000009.1:0-219819 GCA_964531795.1 uncultured Polyangiaceae bacterium
GACGAGATCGGCGCCGGGCCCGGGCTTTCCTGCGTCCCCCTCGCGGTAGAAGTTCTTCACGCAGTTGCCGGCGTCGGGGGCGCACAGGGCGCAGGCGTCTTGGGCGAGCTTGGTCTGTGCGCTGGTCTCGGGGAGCGCGGCGATCGCCTCGGCGAGGCATGTGTCGTAGGACTTCTTGGCGCCGCTGTCCCCGCCGGGGCACGGCTCTTGGTCGCGGCACGTGGCCTCGGCTTGCTGAACGCCGGGAGAGAGAGCCGCGGCGTTGGCGTCGTACAGCGCGAGCTCCGCTTGGCTGCACGCGTCGGTGCGTGCGCATCGCTGATCGAACGAAGCGAGCGCGCGGCAGAACGCGCTCCCGGCGTCGCTCGACGCATCGTCCCCCGAACCCGTGTCTTGGCTCGCGCCGTCGCCCGACGAAGTGTCGCCTCCGACGAGCGCGTCGCTCCCGCCGTCGCCGGTGGCGACAGACGAGTCGTCGCCGCCGCCGCACGCCGCAGCCGCTCCGGCCACGAGGAACGGGAGCGCGAGCACGAAGCTACGAAGACGCGTCTTGGAATGCATGAAGAGACCTCCACGAAGGAGAAGAGCAAGCGCGAGACCAGCTGCGAGGAGCGACGCGTCGTCGCACCGCGGCCTGCGTCGCCGTCGTCGCGCGGGCCGATTCGCCCCGAGCTTCGGTCGGTCGCGCGGCTCGCTCGCCGGCTCTTCGAGCCGAAGCGCGCGCGCTCGGTCAGCGACGTTCGCGGCGCTTTTGCGCGAGCCGTTCGGCGGCGGAGAGCGCGCGCGCAGCGGGGGGCGGCGGCGCTCCACCCGCGGGGGGCGGCGGTACCGGCGGCGGCGGCAGGTGGACCTGCGAAGGTCCGGACCCCGCGGGCGGAACGTTCGCCGCGCGCGTAAGCACGTCTCCTCCGAGGTGCGCAGCGTCCTTGTGGGGCGCCGCGGTCCGCATCGCGGCGTGGCGCTTCGCTGCGAGCAGGTCGGCGCTCTGCTGCTCCATCGCGGCGCGCGCTTGGGCGCGGGCATGCTCGCGCGCCCTCCGCCTCTCGGGCGATCGCATCGCGGCGAGACGCGACGATGCTGCGCCGACGAAGTCGGGGATGCCGAGCCTCCGCGCCGCGACGCCGAAGAGCATCGCGCACGCGGCGACGAGCGCGAGCCAGGCGCCGAGCGGCGAGTAGGCGAAGCGCCGCGCGCCGCGGTCGTCGAAGATCCCCGCGAGGGTGTCGCGTTGCCTTCCGCCGGTCATCTGCGCGACGCGGGCGAGGAGGGCGCGATCGCTCCCGGTGGGCCGCAGCTCTTCTCCGGCGGTGAGGACCGCGCCGGTGGTGCCGACCCCTTCGCCGGTCACTTCGTCGCGCGCGGCAGCGACGTAGGTCCCCGGGCGCGCGAGCGGCAGGCTCGCCGCGTAACGCCCCGCGCCCACAGCCTCGAGGGCCACGTCGCGCGAGAACCCGTCGGGGCCGGCGACGTGCACCGTGAGCCGGCGGAAGGTCTGCGCTCGTCCGTCGTCGCCCACCACGTCGGCGCGCACGTGGAGCTCGCCGCCGGTGGCGTCGCTCTCGAGGCGCACGCGAGGATCGTCGGCTTTGCGTGCGGTGTCGCGCGCGAGCTGGCCGAACATCTTGGACGCGCCCGCCCAACGCAGCCACCCCGCGCCCCAACGATCCTTGTAGTCGCTGGTGAAGGCGGCGGCGCGCCCGATGCCGACGGCCCAGGTGGCGAGGACCGGATCTCCTTCCGGCCCGAGGAGCCCGATCGTCGCGCGCGGCTTGGGGACGGTGATGACGTAACCCCCGAGGAGCGGCGCTCCTCCGAAGTCGATGCTGCGCGTCGCGGGCATCGGACCGCCGACGCCGATCTTGAACGGATCTTCTTTGATGGCCCCCTTGGAAGCCAAGATCGTCTCTTGGGTGAAGACCGCCGGGAGCTTGGTGGCGTCGTCGATGAGGTAGAAGCGACCGCCTCCGATCTTGGACAGCACTTCGAGCTCGGCGGTGTCGTGTCCGCGCCCGAGGGAGATGACGCTCGTCGTGATCCCCTTCTTCGCTGCGTCTTGCACGATCGACCGGCACCCGGCGATTTGCTCGGCGTCGTCGCCGTCGGCGAAGAGGAGCAGGTGCTTCAAGTTCACCGTCTCGCGCTCGAGCGCCGTGTAGCCCGCCTTCAGCGCGATGTCGGTGTAGATGCCGCCGCCGCCGACCGAGACCGCGCGAATGCGCGCGCCGATCGCCGTCGGATCGGTGACCGACGCCATGGGGACCGTCCACGCGACGCGATCGTCGACGTGCTCCACGCCGAGTTTGTCGCCGGCGCCGAGGAGCGAAGCGCTGCGCGCCGCTGCTTCGTTGGCGAGCGCGAGCTTCGTCTGCCCGCCGACCATCATCCCCATCGATCCCGAGTAGTCGATGGCGATGACCTCGGCGAGCGAGGCGCGCCGCTTCTCCTGCTTCAAATCGAAGGAGACAGGCGAGACATCTTCGAGTGGCGTGCGCGCGTACCCGCCGGGACCGAAGGACCGGTCGCCGCCGAGGAGCAAGAGCCCGCCGCCGAGATCGCGCGCGTAGCTGGCGAGCGCGTCGATCTGCGTGGGGCTCAGATCGCTCGCGCGTACGTCGCTGAAGGTGACGAGATCGTAACCGGCGAGGCCGCCGACGTCGCTCGGTACGCCCGTCGTCCCCCGCACCTCGACGCGGAAGCCGCTGGCCTCGAGCGCGGCGGCGAGGGGCGCCCCTTTCCCCTCGTAGCCCTCGAGCACGAGGGCGAGGGAAGGGCCGCGCACGCGGACGAAGGTGCTCCCCGCGTTGTCCTCGGGCGAGCCGTCGGCCTTGGGATCGAGGGCCGTGACCTCGACGTCGTAGCGGTGAAGGCCGGCCTCGGTGGCCGTCTCCCGCAGGCGGAGCACGTCTTCCCCGGCGGCGATGTGCGCGTGGCTCGTGTGCAAGAGCTCGCCGTCGCGCTTCACGCGGAGCTCGACGTCGGTGGGGGTGGCGCTCGAGGTGACGACGCGAAGATCGAGCGCCTCGCCTTCGTCGGCCCGCGTGGGCGCGCGCACGGTCACCACGCGCACGTCGGGGAAGGTCTTCTGGTCGAGCACCACGACGTCGACCGGCACGTCGGCAGCGACCGCGGCCGCCGCGGCGGAGAGAGCGTCACCTCGCGTCTGCACGCCGTCGCTGACGACGACGACGCGCCCCGCGGTGTCGGCGGGGAGCTCGGCGAGCGACCTGCGAATCGCCGCCTCCAAATCGGTGCCGTCGCGTCCGACCTCCACCCGCTGCGGCGGGGGGAGATCGCTCTTCGGTCGCGGAGGATCCTCGGTCGTCGCCTCGGCGCCGAACACGACCGTGCCGACCTGGTCGTCCTTGCGCATCCCCGTCTCGGCGAGGCGGAGCTCGGCGGCGATGCGCGCGTCGGCGCCGGGGACGAGCTCGATCGAGCGCGAGCGATCGATGGCCACGATGAGGGTCGTACGATCGAGAGGGTGCCCGAGCTCCGGCGCCGTGACCGCCAGCGCAGCGGCCAGCACCGAGAGGGCCGCGAGGATGGTGACGATGCGCCGCCGCCCTCGCCCCATGCGCGCGGGAAGGGCGTTCAGGCGGTGGGCCACGAAGAGCCCCGCGGCGGCCACGAGCACCACCGCCGGCGCGAACTCGAAGCGAACGTACGTCTCTTTGACGAGCCCGGCGTGCGTCACCGCGACGTACACGAGCGGCAGCAGCGAGACGACGACGATGCCCAGCGCGCCGCGACCGAAGGACCCCTGACGTTTGCCACGCACGACGAGCGCGATGGCGAGCACGACGAAGACGAGCGCCGCAGCCACGTAAAATGCGCGGGGCAGGGGCGGGAGCGCGAAGAGATTCACGGCGCGCCTCGCGGGCTCTTCGCCGTCGCGGCGGTCTTGGCGTCGGCGGCGCCGCGCGTGGCGGGCGCGCCGAGGAGCACGCTCGGCCGCGCGCGCCGCGTGAGCCAATACACGTCGAACGCGAGCACCAGCGTCGCGAGGAGCGCGAGCCAGGTCCCCCACTCGTTGTGTGCGTTCTGCACATTCGCCGCGACGGGGGCTGCGCCGCCGGCGGCTTCGATGTGCACCGGACGTGCGCGTACGTCGCTCTCGCGATCGCTCGTCAAATTGGCAGCGACGGCGACGTCGCCGATGCGCGGAGAGGTCCAGCGCACGCGGTAGAGACCGGCGCGCTCGATGCCTGGCACGACGACGAAGCCCCCCTTGGCAGCGAGTTCGTGGTCGGCCATTCCCGGCCCGGTCGCGTGGACGCTCGTCACCCCCGAGGGGACGGCGATGCGCAGCGGATCGCCGGTGCGCACCGGCGCGCTCGCCCCCTGGGCGCGATGCAACTTCGCCACCTCCACGAGGTTGCGCACGAAGAGGACGAACGAAGCCTTGAGCGGCCAATCGCTCTCGCCCACGTCGAAGCCCACGACGGTCGCGGTGCGGCCGGGGGTCGACGCGTCGGCGACGAGCGTGGCGGTCCCCGCGCGCACGAGCGAGGCACCAGCCCCTTGCGCGGCGATGGGCGTGGCCTTCACGACGTGCACGCCGTCGAGGGTCAAGAAGCGCAGGCGCGGGTCGCCGTTTTCCCACGAGGTGAGCTGTGGCTGCTCGACCGGCGCGGCGACGTCGAGCCCGAGGCAACGGCCCGCCGGGGGACCGATGACCACCACGTCGCGACCAGGGATCTCGGTGGGGCACGCCCCTTCGACGACGACGAGCGCGGTCGGGTCGACGTTCACCTTGGCGAGCTGATCGAGCGTCAGCTTTTGCAGGTCGACGTCGGGATCGGACTCGAGGGCGCGTGTCATCCACGAGTAGCTCGAAGACGAAGCCAGGGTGACCGGCATGCGATGACCGGCGGGGACGCGCCCGTACGCGGTGTCGTCCACGGGGAGCGCGTCGCCGGGTGAGAGTTGGAGCACGAGCCCCATCCCTTCGGCGGTCTTGTCGGGCTCGAACGTGAGAACGACCGGCGCCTTGTCTTCCGGCGGGACGAGGACGCGGCGCGAGGCGAGCGGCTCGTGCTGTCCGTCGAGCGTCAACGTGAGGAAGGCGTCGCGCGGTCTCTTGTCGTAGTTCTCGACCAGCGCGAAGACCTGGACTTGATCCTTGTGCGTCGTCGGCTCGGTGCCGGAGCGCACGTCGAGCCGCACGATCGCCGCGTTGGCCGCCGGCGCGCCCACGGTGATCACCTGCGCGTCCATCCCCGCGGCGACGATGGGGGTGTCATGGGCCAGCGCGCCGTCGGTGACGACGACGATGCGCCTTCGCCCGCCGAGCGATCGCAGACGATCGGCCGCCAAGGCGACGGCGGAGGCAAGGTCCCCCTCGACCTCGCGCACTTCGACGCCGTTCACCGCGGCGCGGAGGTGCTGCGCGTCGCGCTCGAGCGGCGTGAGCACACGCGCTTCCCGTGCCGCCTCGAGCACCACCGCGTCGGCCCCCGGTTCGAGCGAGCCGATGACCGAGACCGCCGCGCGCTTCGCCTCGTCGAGGCGCGTCGTCTTGCCGTCGTCGCCGAGCGTGCCCATGGAGGCGCTCGTGTCGATGACGATGGCCACGTGATCGCCGGCGATGCGCCCGCCGCGCGTGGAAGGGCGCGCGAGAGCGACGGCCAGCGCGACGAGCGCGAGGATCTGGAGCAGCAGCGGAAGCTCGGGTACGAGCCGCTTGAACGGCTGCTTCGCCATCAGATCGCGCCGCGCCGTCCCCCATAGCCACGTCGAAGGAACGCGCACGCGCTGGCGCTTGATCTTGAGGATGTAGAGGACGACGAGCGGCGCGAGCCCAGCGAGGAGGAGGAGCCCCTTCGGCTCGAGCAGCGAGAGCCCGCCCATGATCAGTCGACCCCCCGAGAAACGAAGCGACGCACGGCCGGGAGGAGCGATTCGTGGGTCGAGAGACGCACGTAGGTGGCTTGGTGGCGCTTGGCGAGCGCGCGGAGCACGCCGAAGAGCGCTTCGAGCCTTCGCAGGTAGGCGTCGATGGCGGCTCCGTCGACCGTGACCTCGACCGTCTCGCCGGTCTCGGCGTCTTCGAAGGCGAAGTCGCCGTCGTAAGGGGGCGCGAGCTCCTCGGGCGCGAGCACCTGCACGAGCGCGAGATCGTGCCCCGCCGAGGCGGCGCGCCCGAGCGCTGCGTCGAAGGGGCCGGGATCGAGAAAATCACTCACCACGACGAGCATCCCCGGGCGGCCGGCGCGGAGCAGGGTGTCGTCGATGGCCTTGGCGAGGTTCGTTCCGCCGCGCGGCGCCATCTGGTCGAGCTCGCGAAGCAGCTTGGGGAGGCTCGCGCGGCCGCGCGTCGGCTCGGTGACGCGCGCGAGCCCCTCGCCGGCGGTGAGCACTTGCGCGCGCTCCGACTCGGCGAGCGCCATGTACCCCACGCTGGCGGCGAAGCGCTTGGCGACGTCGACCTTGCGCGGCGTGCCGGCCTCGAGCGACGCGCTCGCGTCGACGAGCAGGCGCACGACCACGTCCTCTTCGGCGCGAAAGAGCTTGAAGACGGGCTCGCCGGTACGCGCGAAGGCGAGCCAATCGATGCGGCGAAGATCGTCGCCCGGCGCGTACGGGCGATGCTCGAGAAATTCGGCGCTCCCGCCACGCCGCTTGGCGAGGTGGTCACCTCCGCCGCCCGAGCGCGCGCGCACGCGGAGCCGACGTCGCAACGCCTCGAGCTCGCGTGCGAACGCCGGGTCGAGGAGCTCCTGGCTCACGTCGCCCCCGTCGCCCCCGCTACTCGCGCCGCTTCTTCGGCGGCGAGCGCCGCGTCGGCCGAGGCGACCGCCGCATCGTGCGCAGCCACCGCGCGCGAGCAGCGCCGGGCCGCCGCCGCGAGCAGGCCGAAGCCGAGGAAGCCCCAGATCATCGCGCAGCCGAGACCCACCGCGAGCACCGGCGCGTTCTCGCTCACCGGCTTGTCGAGGGAAGAGACCATCATCAGCGCATAGAAGGGGCTGGGTCCGCCGACGACGAGCCAGTCGCGCTCGTGGTTGGAGAACGCTCCGCCGATGGCCGCCACCACCCACGGGCCGGCAGCGATGAGGAACACGATGGCCGCGGTGATGAGGCGGGCGACCCACGGCGTGTTGTTGCGCGCGCGGATCCACGCGGTGAGGCCGACGACGAACACGAAGAAGAGCGCCGCGTAGGCGGTGTAGACGAAGATCCCTTCGAGCATCTCCTCCTTGCGCGAGGAGGTGCCCATCGCCTCGAGGAAGACGGCGTCGAGGAAGGCGATGCCGATCATGCCGGCGAAGCCGAAGAGGGTGATGAGGACCGAGCTCTTCGCCAGGCCAGGGCCGAAGAAGCGCCGGAGCGCGCCGGCGCCGGTGCGCCGCCAATGCACGCGCACCCGACGCGAGGGGCCCGCTGGCTCGAAGGCGAAGAGGAGCGCGCAGAAGGTGGCGTGCGCGCCGAAGGCGGTGACACCGAGGAGCGCCCAGGTGGCGCGCTGCTCGTCCTCGGCGGCGACGATGCTGGGGAGCGCGCAGGCTGCGGCGAGGAGCGGCGTCGAGACGGTGAACCAGATCTTGAGGCCGCTCGATCGGTCGTCGGCGTCACCGGTGAGGTTGGAGATGGTCGCCTCGTAGAGGAACCAGGCCGGCACCACCACGAGGAGGAGCGGCAAGGCGACGAGCAGGGCGAGGTAATCGAGCCCGAGCGTCGCCCGCGAGTAGGCGAGGGGGAGCCAGATGGGGAACGCCTCGGGGACGTCGTTCCACAGCTTGTGGATGGCGAACGAGCAGCCGAAGCCAAAGGTCGAGTAGAGCAGCGGGCCGACGCAGATCGCGAGGATGAGCGTGACGACGATCGCCCCGCGGAGGCTCGACATGAGCGAGCTCACCGCGAGCCCGAACGCGACCGCCAGGCCGGCGACGAGGAACAAGAACGCGAAGGCGACGACGACCTCGGTCGCCGTGACACCGCCGAAGAGAAACGAGAGCGCCCCCACCGGCGCGAGCACGACGATGTAGAGGGCGATGGTGGTGTAAGCCGCGAGGAATTTTCCGCGGGCGATTTGCTGCGGCGTGAGGCCGGTCAAGAGCACCGCCTCCCACGTCTTCCCTTCGCGCTCGGAGGCGATGCTGTTCGCGGCGATGGCCGGGCCCACGATGATCACGACGAAGTAGGCGATGGAGAAGAACGTCTGGAAGAGCCCGCTCCCCAAGGTCGCCGGTGTCGCGTTCTCCGCTGCGGCGATGCCGCCGATGGAGCACATGAGCAGTGAGATCGTCAGCGTGAGGGCGAAGAGGATCCACGGCGTGCGCCCGAGGCGCGCGGCCTGACGCATCTCGCGCATCCAGATGGCGTTGGGCTCGGCGATGAGACGCCGGAAAAAGCCCAGCGCGGGCCCGGTGTGCGGCGGGGGTCGCAGCGACGAGGGCGCCGGAGCGATGCCGGTGGGGTGCGCGGTCATTGGACCTCTCCCTTCGTGACCTCGAGGAAGATCCGCTCGAGCTCGTTGCGTTCGGGCTCGACGCCGACGACCGGCACGTTGGCCATCACGAGAGCACGGACGACGAGCGCGAGCCCGGCGTCGTCTCCGCTGTACGTCACGACCACGGTGCCGCCCGGGCCTGGCCCGACGCCGTGGACTTCGCGCATCCCGGTGAGCGCTTGAGCGACCGCCTCGCCCGGCGCGAGCACCTTGAGCTTCGCCGTGCGGCGCACGACGATCGGCTCGGGGGGCGGCGCGTAGCCGGGAGCGGGCGCCGCGCCGTGCGGCGCGTTTCCCGGAGGAGCTTGTGGGGGAGGCGCGCCGGGGAGGGGAGCCGCGAGCGGCGCGGTGGCCCCAGGGCCTTGACCGGGCGCACTCCACGTCGGCGCCGCCGCGGGGACGGCGACACGCGCCTCGAGTCGACGTGCGATGTCCGAAATGGGGCCGGCGACGACGAGGCGCCCACGCTCGAGGATGGCGACCGACGTGCACACGTCGGCGAGCTCGGTGAGGATATGGCTCGAGAGGAAGATCGTCTTCCCCATCGCGCGGAGCTCGACGAGCAAGTCGCGGATCTCGATGCGCGCGCGCGGGTCGAGATCGCTCGCCGGCTCGTCCAAGATGAGCACCTTGGGGTCGTGGAGCAGCGTGCGCGCGAGCTGAAGGCGCTGCTTCATCCCCTTGGACATCGTGGCGACGAGCTTGTCGCTCAGCTTCGTGAGATCGGTGAGCTCCATCACGGCGTCCACGACCGGGTACGCGCGCTCCCCGTGCGCGAGCGGCTCCACCACGCCGTACGCGTCGGCGAAGAACTCGAGGTACTCGCGCACGGTCACGCGCTCGTACACGCCCGCGTGATCGGGCATGTAGCCGATGATCTTCCGCACCGCCTCGGGGTCGAGCGTGACGTCGTTGCCGTCGACCTCGACGCGGCCGGCCATCGGCTCGAGCAACGTCGCCATGATGCGGATCGTCGTCGTCTTCCCCGCGCCGTTGGGACCGATGAAGCCGAAGATCTCCCCCGGCATCACGTCGAAGCTCACGTCACGGAGGACGTCGAAGCGCCCGAAGCGATGCCACAAGTGACGCACGCGGATGGAAGGGACGGGACCGACGCTCGGCGCTGCGTTCGCCCCGGGCGAAGCGCCCACCATTTCTCCGCCCATCGTCACAGCACACCCCCTCGACCGACGACGCGAAGCATTTGCCTGTCGCTCTCCACGGAAAGCCCCGCGTCGCGCTTGGCTCCTTCGCCCCCTTTGAGCTCGGCGAGCACGACGGGCACGCCGTCGGGCCACCAATCGACCGCGCTCCCGGTCGCCGACTCGAGCGCCTGCCAGCCTTGGCCCACCTCGGTGCCGCGCTTCCCCCCGATCGCCGTCACCAGCGTGCTCGTATCGAGCGGGTGCACGGTGATGCTCCCCGCCGAGGTCGTCCGGCGAAGGTGCGCGCGGAGCAGGCTCTTGCCGTCGGCGGCGTGGACTTTCTCGCCCTCGGCGATCTTCTCGAAGTAACGAATGCCGTCGCCCGGCACGTAGGCCATCACGTCGTCGAGCTCGCGGCCGGTGTGGTTCGCGATGTCCACGCTGCCGTCCTTGGCGGGGACGATGCTCACGCCGCCACGGAGATTCGTCATGCCGTCTTCGCGCACGACGATGGTCTGCCAAGGGAGCGAGGTGATGTCTTCGAGCGAGGCGCCGTCACGATCGATGCGGAGCGAGCTCTGCGCGTCGCCCGAGCTGTCCGTGGTGGCGAGCGTCAGCACGCCGCTCGCGTCGGTCGCGGGGACGTTGAGCGCACGCGTCTCGCTGGCGAAGAAGCCGCGGTAGCGCCGCACGGTTCCGCGGCTCACCCCCGCGCCGCTCTCCACGAGGGAGACGTGGCGCGCGCGCCCCCGCCAGCCCTTGCCCGCGAGCCCCACCAGCACGATCGCTCCGAAGGCGCCCGCCGACCAAATCGGAGCCCACTTCAAAGGAGCGAGCGGCTTCCCTCGCTTGGCCGCGCGAAGGAACGTGAGCGGGCCGGCGACGATCGAGTAGAGGACGAGCAGGATCGCCGAGATGCCGAGCGCCGGCCGGAAGTTCTCGTTGGGGTCGAGGGCGCGCCGCACCTCGTCCATCTGCGCGAGGTAGCGATCGCCTCCGCCGACGGGGATGGCCGACGCCGCGCGCCGATCCCACGCGTGCACGACGAGGTCGGTGATGCGTGATTGCACCCACGGATCGTCGAGCATCGGCGCGACGGTGGGATCGAACGCGAGCAGGTGCACCTCGCCCGTGCCGTACGGAGCGCTGGCCCCGTAGACGCTGGGGACGAGGTTGCCGCCGGCGTACCCCGCGAGCTTCGCGCGCACCTCCGGCGTCGGACCGATGTGCGGCCACGAGGGGGTCGGCACGGTGCGCGCGGGGAGAAAGAAGCCCACCGGACGCGCCTCGGGCGAAGGCTCGTCGAGCAAATCGAACGGCCCCTCCTCTTCGGGCACGCCGCCCGTGCTCGGCGGGATCGTGGGGGCGAGCGGATCGTCGGGGTTCGCGTGACGCGAGCCCGTGGGGAGCGTGAAGAGAAACGGCGGCGCCGGCGTGGTCGTCGCCGGCCCGCCCACGAGCGCCGAGAGCGAAGGGCCGTGGAGATCTTCCGGGCGAGTCGGCACCACAGCGAGTGTGCCGCCGGAGATGACCCAATCGACGAGGGCGGTGAGAGACGGCCCGTCGAGGCGCGCGAGCGCGTCGGAGTGGATGAGAACGACGGTCGCCGCGCCGTAAGCTGCGGCGTGCTCGGGCAAGATCGGATCGCCGGTCGTGCGATCGAACGCGGGGGCTCCCACGGTGAGCGTCGTCTTCCCGTACGAGCCGTAGGCCGGACCGTAAGGGCTCGCGGTCGCCGGGTTGTAGGTCAGAGAGAGCGGCGAGTTGCGAAGGACGATGCTCAATCGCGAAGGCTGCGAGACGTCGACGAGGAGCGGATTGCTCGAGCCGCTCATCGGCACGTTCAAGTTGGCGTACGTCTCGCCGCCTTCGCCCTTCACGACGAGGCTCAGCGTCGGCGACTGGTAGGCGAAGCCGTGCGTCGGGAGTCGCACCACGGCGGTGCGTCCGGGGGTGACGTTGAACGGCGCGCGGGTGACGAAGCGCTGCTCGCGTCCCCACGGGACCGCGCTCGTGAGCTCGACGGTCCCCTTTCGCGCGGTGCCGCCGACGTTGTCGAGGCCGACGACGATCTCGTTCCAGCCGTCGCCGGTGGCGGCATCGGACCCGAAGACCGGCGCCGCGCGCACGTTCAAATTCGGGCGCGACACCGCGTCGTCGTTCCCCGCGCTTGCGCTCGTCGTCGGCGCCGGATCCGGCTCGGCGTTCGCCGCCGAGCACACGAAGCACGCGGCCAGGGCGAGCGCCCACGTCGCCTTCGATTTCATGCGGGCGATCCCGCGCGCGGCCTTTCGGCGTTGACGTTGGCCGGTCGCGTGGGGACGGAGGCGAGCAGCGCGTCGACGACCGTGTCGGTGGAGATTCCGTCGGCCTCGCCCTCGAACGAACGAATCATGCGATGGCGCAGCGCGGGCTTGGCCACCCCGGCGATGTCGCCGAACGATACGTTGGGACGACCTTCGCAGAGCGCCACCGCCTTGGCCGCGAGGACGAGCGACTGCGCGCCGCGCACACCGGCGCCGTAACGGAGCGCGCGCTTCACGAGATCGGGCGCCTCGTTCGCCGTCGGATCGCTCGCGCGTACGAGCCGCGCCGCGTAGCGCGCCACCGGCTCGGCGACGGCGATGTCGCGGCACAGGGCGCGGAGCCCGAGCACCCCTTCTTGACCGAGCACGCGCGGCGGCGCCTCCATCGCGCGGCCGGTCGTGCGCGAGAGCACGCCGACGAGATCGTCTTCGCTCGGGTTGGGTACGAGGACCTTCAAGAGGAAGCGATCGAGCTGCGCCTCGGGGAGCGGATACGTCCCTTCCATCTCGATGGGGTTCTCGGTGGCGAGGACGAAGAACGGCTCCTCGAGCACGTGGCGCGTCCCCGCGATGGTGACGGCGTGCTCGGCCATCGCCTCGAGGAGCGCGCTCTGCGTCTTCGGCGTCGCGCGGTTGATCTCGTCGGCGAGGACGATTTGCCCGAAGATCGGCCCCTTCTGCACGGCGAACATGCTGCCGGCGGCGCGCTGCGCCGGATCCATCACGAGCACGTTGGTGCCGACGACGTCGCTCGGCATCAAGTCGGGCGTGAACTGGATGCGCGAGAAGCGGAGGTCCAAGCATTGGGCGATGGTGCGCACGAGGAGGGTTTTTCCGAGCCCCGGCGCCCCTTCGAGCAGCACGTGCCCGCCGGCGACGAGCCCCCACATCACCTGATCGACGACCGCCGCTTGTCCGACGACGACCTTGCCGATGGCGTCACGCAGCGTCGCCACCGTGGCCGCTGCTTGTTTCAACCCCGCTTCGAAGCTCACGTGGTCCCCTCGTCTTCCTCGTACGTCGACGCTCGACTCATGCTCGTCCCCCAACGACGTACCGGCGTACGACGTTTCTTGAAATCACGTCTCCTAGAAATGTCTTCTCAGGGCTGGAAATACTGCCGGACCTGCTCGCGATATTCCTCCGGCACGTCGCTTCGCTCGACGCCGTCCACTTCGCCGGGCCCGACGGCGCGCAAATCCCCGGTGCCGCGCGCGTTGGCGGTGCCGCCGGCCTTGCCCGCGGTGTAGCTCGTCACGAAGCCGGGCATCGCCCCCGCCTTGCCGATGGGGCCATGCGCTTGGGAACGAATCGTCCCGGCGTTGTTCTGCGCGTTCGTCTGACCACCGTGCCCGCCGGTCCCTTGGTCGTGCGAGCCGTGCGACGTCCCACCCGAGCTGCCGCTCTGTCCAGACTGACCTTGTCCTTGCCCTTGCCCCTCGCCGGGCACCGGCACGGGCATCTGGCCTTGTCCCTGACCTTGCCCTTGGCCTTGTTGACCCTGCCCCTCTTGGCCCTGGCCCTGCTGTCCTTGTTGGCCCTGCTGACCCTGCTGGCCCTGCTGGCCCTGCTGACCCTGCTGACCCTGCTGACCCTGCTGACCCTGCTGACCCTGCTGTCCTTGCCCCTCTTGCCCTTGCTGACCCTGTCCTTGCTGTCCTTGGCCCTGCTGGCCCTCTTGTCCTTGTTGGCCTTGCTTGCCGACGTCGCCCTCGGCGTCCTCGCCGCCGCGCTGCGCGTCGTCGAGCTCCTGCTGGCGCTTCGACTCCTCGCTCTGCGCGTCGTCCTTCGCCATGTCTTTGAGCTGGTCTTCGAGCTTCTTCTGTCCCTCGGGGGTGGAGAGCTCGTCGGCGAGATCCTTCATGCGGTCGGCGTCGCCGCTCGACGTGCCTCCCTTCTTCGCCTCCTCGCGTAGCTTCTCGGCGAGGCGCTTCCGCTCCTCCGGCGTGAGCTTCTCCAGCGCCTTCCCCATCGACTCGGCGAGCTGCTTCGCTGCTGCGTCGCTCTTCTGTCGATCCAGCGCCTCGCTCTTTTGTTCGACGTCGCCGTTCGACTCCCCGGCGCTCTTCATCGCGTCGGCGAGATCGCGCAACGCCTCGGCGCGCTTCTCGCGCTTCTCGAGCGCGCGCTTCTGCTCCTCGAGCGCCTTGGCGACGTCCTTCGCGCCGTTCTTCTTCGCGGCCTCGGCTGCTTCGTCGAGCTTTTGCTTGGCGAGATCGCGATCGGCCTTCTCTCGCTCGTTGGCGAGCCGCTCCATGTCGCGGTCCATCCCCGCGAGGTCGTGATCGCCGAGCGCGTCGGCCGCGTGCTTCGTCGCGTCGTTCTCTTGAAGCTTGGAGACCGCGCTCTCGAGACCGCTCCGCTCTTCGCCCGATCCGAGCGAGAGCCGCTCTTCGGCGAGCGCGTCTTGAAGCTGCGCGATGCGATCTTGCGCTTCGCGCTTCTCCATCCCCTTCGCCAGATCTTCGCGCAGCTTCTCCGCGTCCTTGGCGATCTTGTCGAGGCGCTCGCGTTGCGCTTGGTCGCGCGCCGGCATCTGCGCGAGCTTGGCGATCTTCTTCAGCCCCTCGACGTCGCTCTTCTGCACGGTGGTCGTGCCGGGCGGCACGGTGCCGGGGGGGAGGGGAGGGAGCGGCGCACGCGCCACGAAGACGACCGCCGCGGCGGCCAGCGGAATGAGCGCGTGCTCGACGCGCCAGACGCGCGGGCGCGCGCGCTTCGGATCTCCGTCGCGGAGCGCGCGAGCCGCGGTCGTCACGACGACGGCGCGCGCCGAGTCGTCGATCTCCGCTTCGTTGCGGAGCTCCACGGCGGTGGCGATCGTCTCGTCGGTCGCGAGCCGGTCGTCGAGGTAGAGCGCGACGTCCACGTCGCTCCATCGCTTGCGGCGCGAGAGAGCGAGCCCAAGAGCGACACCCACGAGCGCGAGGGCGAGTGTCCAGAGACGAAGCTCCCCGTGACGGAGGCGCCACGCGAGCGCCGCCGCGAGCATCGCCACGACGAGCCCGCGCGAGAGACCGCTCAGCGCATGACGAAAGACGAGGCGCGCTCGGACGCGCCGCGCCCACCGCTCGAAGAGCGGATGAAACCGGAGAGACGCGCCGTCGCGTGCCTCGCCCGTCGCCGCCTCCTTCGCCTGCTCGTCGGGCATGTCGCTCGTCTCTTCCACGGGGCTCGAAGGATTCGACGGACGTGAGGCGAGGAAGTTCCTCGTTCGCCGCTCACTGTTTCGTCACGACCGTGGAACCCCCCGACGGGCGTAACCGATCGTAGGGCGATTCTAGTCCCGAACGCCCCGCTTGTGCGGGTGGCCGTCGCCCGCTGTCGCTGGTCGGCGCACGTGTCGGAAAGAGGAGCCCAAACTCCGACCTCACACTGGATCAATCGACCCCCGGGGGTCCTGACTCTGACCGCTCGCAATCCACACCTACACTGGAACCCAAGCGCCTCCTCGCGTGATGTCCATGAAATCATGCGAGAGCCCACGGGACCTTCGGTCCATGGAGCGCTGGCCCGGCGGCTGCATTGACCAGCTCCAAGACTGGAGGACACGTTGCTCCCCTTCCACAAGCGCTCAGGCCGATCGGACGAAGTCGAGGACCTCAAGTCGGAGGACATCGACATCATCGCCATTGCGCGCCCGGGCCTTCGTGTCCCCACGCCGCTCCCGCCGCCGCGTCCGCTCCCGACCCCGATGCCGCCGCCGTCGGTGCGCCCCCCGTCGAGCCGCCCGCGTGTCATGGAGTCGCTCACCGACGAAGTCACCTGCCTGATGCCGGCGAAGTCGCTCACGCTTCCGCCGCCGCCCCGCTCTTCGGCCCGCCCCGGCGCCTTCGCGGACGCCGACGATTCGAGCCGCACGCTCCTTCGCACCGGCCCGAGCTCGGCCCCCGCGAGCTACGCTCCCGCCGCCCCCTCGTCGGGTCGCCAGCTCGGCACGCTCCCCCCGCAGACCCTCTCGCCGCGCGCGCTCCCCTACGCCGGCGTCGCGATTCCGCCCGCTGCCGGCATGCCGATGGGCTTCCAGCACATGATTCCCGCGGCGCCGCCGTCGGTCGCTCCGGTGAGCTACGGGCTGGCGCGCGGCGGCTCGGATCCGCGCTTGGATCCGCCGGGCACGGTCATCACCACCCGTACGAAGCTCCTCACCGGGCGCCCGACGCTCTCGTGGGGCGCGGCGCTCGTCGCGCTCGGCGTGTTCGCCGGTCTCGTCACCGCGGTGCTCGCGCGCGGCGACGGCGATTCGCTCGTCGACGCCACCGCGTCGTTCGTCGATCCGTCGCACGCGAAGGCCGCCGCGGCCCCCGCGGTCGATCTGCACGCGCCGACGCTCCAGCCGATGGCCCCGGCGACACAGCCGATGGCCCCCGTCGCTCCGGTGGTCGCGCCGCAAGTTGCGGCGATGCCCGCTGCCGCGCCGATGGCCCCCGCGGCGATGCCCGTCGCGGCTGCTGCTCCGGCGCCCGAGTCGGCGGCCGTTGCGCCGATGGCGTACGCGCACCCCGCGGAGACGAAGCCCGCTCCGGAGAAGATCGAGAAGAAGGATCCGCCGAAGCCCGCGGCCGTCGCGGCCCCCGCGGCTCCGCCGGCGCGCGTTGCTGCTGCGGCTCCTGCCGCCCGCCCGATGCCGATGCCGACTCCGAAGGCCGACAAGCCCGCCCCCGCGGAGAAGGTCGCTGCCGAGAAGCCCGCCAAGCACGGCAAGGACGACATCGCGAGCGCCAAGGAAGCCAAGGCCCTCGCCGACGCGCAGCTGGAGGCTTCGCTCCGCTGAGCACCGCGCCGCACAACCTGCGCTGATCCGCTCCCGTCCGCGAAACTACGTGAAGCGTAGGTCTTCGCCGCACAGGGAGCGTGCGCCTTTTGTCCTACCGGGGTGGATCTTCTAACCCCCGTTGGCCGGACCCCGTATCACGGTGTCCATCCCACCTTCGCCGGGCGAACCATGGAAACGTCGGCGATTTGGCTGGGTGCTTGAGACGCGTTGGTGACGCGAGCGTTGGCCCGTCCCCTGCAGTAGCCCCTGACACACGGAGGCCACTGAAAATGCTCCCCAAGCGCACCCCGGTCACGAGCAGCACCGACGAAGTTCTCACGGTCGTCGCGCAGGGGCGTTTCCCGGCCTTCAAGCCGGCCAGTGTGCCGCCGCCGGCCCCCCCGTCGCGCGCTCGCATGATCGAGCTCGACTCGGAAGAGGATGACTGCGAGGTCACCCGCATGATGCCGTCGAAGGCGTTCGACAGCGTCCCGCCGCCGGCCGCCATGGCCCGTCCGCTCCAGACCCGCGTGCACCTCCCCCGCCGCGAGCGCGCCATCGCCGCTCCGCCGCCCCCGCCGCCGCCCCCCTCCTCTTCGGCCGCGCTGAATCCCGCCTTCGACACGCTTCGCCCCGTGGCGGCCCCCACGGCCGATCAGATCGAAGCGCACATGAACGTCATCCGCGCCGAGCGCATGATGAACGGCCGCGTGGCCTACCGCGCCGACGTCAGCAGCACGCCGGCCGCCGTCCTCAACAGCGGCAACACCGTCGTCCTCGACCGCGGTCGTCGCTCGATGGGCACCTGGGGTGTCGCGGTCGGCGCGATGGCCGTCTTCGGTGCTCTCCTCGTCGCCGTCGTCACCGGCGGCGTCGGCAGCGTGCGCGGCTCGCAGATGGCCGCCGCCGCGTCGATGCCGATGCAGGTCACGCAGGTCGCGCCGGTGGTTCAGGCCCCGGTCGTCCAGGCTCCGGTCCAAGCGGCCGCGCAACCCGCGTACTACCCGGCGCAGGCCGCGCAGCCGGTCGTCCCCGCGCCCATGGCGTATGCCGCCCCGGTGACGCACCGCGAAGAAGCCGCCGCTCCGGTGGCGAAGGCTGAGAAGGCGCCGGAAGCCAAGCCGGTCGCGAAGCCCGCGGCGCGCCCCGTCGCGATGCCGACCCCGGTGGCCGTTGCCGCCCCCGCGCCGAAGCCGGTGCAGATGCCCGCGCCGAAGGCGGAGACGACGAACAGCTCGAGCGACTCGCTCGCCGCCGCGGCCCCCGCCGCTCCGGCGAAGGGTGCGGCGAAGGCTGCCAAGGGCGCGAAGGCGGACGGCGAGGTCGCGAGCGCGACGGCGGCCGACGAAGAGGCCCGCAAGCTCCTCCAAGACTCGCTCTGATCAGCGTCCGCGCCGAAGCGCGGAGAGACGACACGCGAGGCTCGCGCCGCACCACGGCGCGGGCCTCAGGTCATTTCGGCGCAGTGCAGGAAGGGGCATTGCCGTCCACGGTCGCGCGCGTCGCGCACGCGCCGAGACCGAGCCCCACGCAGTCGACCGTCATCGGTGCACCATGCACGCATCCGACGAGCGAGGAGCCGGAGCAAGAGTCGCTCGTGCAGGTGCCGGCGCTCTTGCAGGCGCGCGAGACGTCCCAGCCGATGCCCGCGACCGCTCCGGTGACGCCGGTCGCGCATACCGCTCCGAGCGCGACGCAGTCGACGCGCTCTTCCACGCCGGACGGGCAACCTACGGCGACGTTCCCTTCGCAGCGCACCGAGCTCGACGCGGTGCACGCGCGGCCTCCGGTGGCGAGGCAGGCCGGCGTGTCGCCGACGGTGACGCACTGCCCGGCCCCCGACAGAGCGCAGTCTTCGCCCACGTCGATCGTGCCGAGGCCGCCGTCGGTGAGGTGCACCGCGCCGCTCTCGCCGCAGGTGTGGAGCATCGTCCCCGCGCAGCCGTCGCTCGTGCACGCGAGCCCGGCCCCGCCGGCGCAATAGCCGACCGAGTCGCCGTCGGGGACGCAGGTCCTTCGCTCGGTCACGCACGCGCCGCCCAGCGCGGGCGCGCCGGCCGCCTCGCAGTCGACCCGCGCCGCGCTCGCGCAGCTCGTGAACGCCACGAAGGCGCCGCTGGCTGCGCTGCAGGTCGGAGGCGGTCCGCCGAAGACGCAGGCATGCACGTCACCGCAGCTCGCGGCGCGCGCGAGACAGCGCCACATGTCGTGGGCCGCCCCCCGCACCTGGCGGTTCGGATTGGCGTGGCAGTCGAACGCGAGGACAGCGCGCGTGAGGCACGCGCCCGCGGCGTTGCCACCGCCCGGCGCCTCGCACGCCGAGAGCCACGCGCAGGAGCGTCGCGCGGCGTCGAGCGCCTCGGCCTCGCTCAACGCACAGAAGTCGTCGTAGCTCTGCGCGCCGGCGTCGTCGCCGGTGCTCGGCGCCGCGTCGACCGGCTCGGCGAAGTCGGTGGTGTGGAAGAGATCGACGCAGCCTCCACCGACGAGCGTGGCGACCAAGCCCGCGATTGTGGCGCCCAAGAGCCTCGTGCCGGAGCGCACGTCAGAACCTCCCCTGGAGGTCGAGGCTCCCCGGGCCGATCCGAACATGCGCGGTGCGTGAGCTCGCGCTCTCGCCCCCCGGCGTGAGCCAAAGATAGGTGGCGAGCGCGCCGAGCCCCGCGGCGCCGATCCACGCCCCGAGCGCGGTGGCGTCCCACGCGTGGACCTTCGTCTTGTCGCTGTCGCACGCGCTGTCACCGCGCGCGCACGCGTCCTTGCCGTCCGACTGCGCGCTCCCCGCGAGGAGGAACGCCCCTACGCCGCCTGCGGCGAGGAGCACCGCGCCGCCCGTCGCGAGCAGCGCGCCGGTGCGGGACGCGTGATGCTCACGTGTTGCGTCGTCCGGGGATCGGGAAGTCGACGCTGTTGCCGGTGCAACGGGAGCAGGAGTCTCTCTGCTCTCCTTCGGGAGTGCGAGGGTGATCGTCGCGACGTCGTGCTCACCGAGGTGAAGGCTCTCCGCGAACGGCTTTCGCCCTGCGGCGTGCGCTTCGAGTCGGTGTGTCCCCGGATCGACCGCGATGCTCGCGCGCAGCTCGTCGCTCGAGAGCGCGCGATCGTCGAGCCGTACCTCGGCGTCGGGCACGTCGGCGGGGACGACGACCTGCAGCGTCGGGATCCGCGCGCGGAGCGCCGCCAGCGGATCGGCCACGGCGGCGAGCACCTCTTTGTTGTGGTCGGCTGCGGCTTGCTTCTCCGCGGCGACATAGTCGTCTTGCGCGGCGCGGAGACGTCCGAGGTTCTCTTCGCAGGTAGCGACGTGGAAGCGAAGCCCCGCGGTGTCCTTCACCTGGATCGCGCGCGTGAGCTTCTCGAGCGCGGCCGACCAGTTCCCCGCGGCTTCGTCCTTCTCCGCTTGAGCGAAGAGCTCGCGCGCCTTCTGCACCTCCGCGCTCGAAGGCTCGGCGGAGGCGAGGTCGACACGGGCCAAGAGGCCGAGCGGTACGAAGAGGAGGAGCGCGCGTGTACGAAGAAGCATCACCTGGCGTCGAAGGAAGAAGAGAGCTCCGGCCAGGGGGAAAAGATTTGCCGGAGCGCCTCGCGGTGCGCTTCCTCGTCACCAGGCATCCCGCCGGGTCCCCCCTGGCCGCCGAAGCCGCCGAGCCCGCCGAGAATGCCACCACACTTGTCGCTGCACGTTTGCGTCAGGCACTGCACGACCTGGAGCGCCTCGCCCGCGCCCTTGCCTTGGCCGCTCGCGCACTGGAGCAGGCACACGGGATCGACGCCGCCGGCGCCGCCACCACCACCGCCACCCGCGCCGCCGAAGCATTTCTGCGCGGCGCACTGGAGGATCGTCCGGCACGAGGTGTCGAGGAGACAGGTGAGGATGAGCGGGCCGCACTGTTGACCCACGCAGGTCGCGCAGTCGAGCGGGCCGGGGGGCGCGTCGACGCCGGCGTCGGGCGGACCTCTGTCGGGCGTGACATCGGGAATGTCGGCCTCGACCGTCGCCTCCATCCCGGCGTCCACCGCCGTGCCTTCGCTGTCGAGGGGGCCACGGCTCCCGCAGCCGGCGACGACGACGGCCGCCAGGGCCGCGACCACCGCGGCGCGCAAGACGGCGGCGCGCGCGCGGCGCCGAGGGCGATTCACCGCGAGAGGGTCGGGGCGCATGGGGGGCGGAAGCTAGCACCCCTTGCGGCCGTTTGCACCGCGGTGCGCCGGCCCCCAGCGACGCGTGCTAGGGTGGCCGCGCGCTGCACGTCGGCGCGCACGCATGGCGACCTCGATCCCCGTCGTGAGCTCCACGCTCGAGCTTCGTGCACGCTGCGATCAAGCGCGTGCGGCGGGGGCGCGCGTCGGCTTCGTCCCCACGATGGGGGCGCTCCACGAGGGGCACCTCGCCCTCGTCGCTGCGGCGCGCGCCCGCGGGGCGGGCTTCGTGGTCGCTTCGGTCTTCGTGAACCCCACGCAGTTCGGCCCGAACGAGGACTTCGCGCGGTACCCGCGGGATCTCGCCGGCGACCACGCGAAGCTCGCCGCCGCCGGCGCCCACCTGGTCTTCGCCCCCGAGGCGACGGCGATGTATCCGCGAGGCGAAGAGACCCGCGTCCATGTCGGCGCGCTCGCCGAGCCTCTGTGCGGCCCCTTCCGGCCGGGCCACTTCGAGGGGGTCACGACCGTCGTGGCCAAGCTCTTCTCGCTCGTCGGCGCGTCGATCGCCGTCTTCGGTCGCAAGGACTACCAACAGCTCCGCGTCATTCAGCGCATGGCGGAAGACCTCTTCTTCCCGGTCGAGATCGTGGGCCACCCGATCGTACGCGAGCCGGACGGACTCGCGATGAGCTCGCGCAACGCGTACCTCTCCGCGGCCGATCGCGCGCGCGCCGTCTCGCTCTCGCGCGGGCTGCGGCGGGCCGAGCAGGCGTTCGCCGCCGGCGAACGCGACGCCGCGCGTCTCGTGGAAGTGACACGTCACGAGATCGAAGCCGACAGCATCGACTACGTCGACGTGCGCGACCCGCTCCGCTTGACCGCGCCCGAGGGCGGCAGGGTGGGGGACCGCGCGCTCGTGGCCATCGCCTGCCGCATCGGCAAGACGCGTCTCATCGACAACCGCGTGCTCGGGGAGGACGAAGGATGGTGAAGGGTCGCTTCGTGGTGATCGAGGGGATCGACGGCGCCGGCACGACGACGCAGACGCAGCTCCTCGTGAAGCGCCTCGCGCGCGAGGGGGTCTCGGTGCGCGCCACGCGCGAGCCGAGCGACGGCCCGGTGGGCGCGATGATCCGCCACATCCTGTCCGGCCGCATCGTCGGCCACGGCGGGTGCGCCCCAGGTTGGGCGACGATGGCGCTCCTCTTCGCCGCCGACCGCATGGACCACATCGAGAGCGAGATCACCCCCTTCGTCGCCCAGGGCGGCGTGCTGGTGAGCGATCGCTACGACGCCTCGAGCCTCGCCTACCAGAGCGTGACGAGCGGCACCGGAGGCCCCGACGCCATCGCCTGGATCCGCACGCTGAACGCACAAGCGCGCCGGCCCGATCTCACCATCGTGCTCGACGTCCCCCCCGAGGTCGCCGCCGGGCGTCGCGAGGCGCGCGGGGAAGCGGCGCAGCTCTACGAGCAGAACGAAGTGCAGGTGGCGCTCGCTGCATTCTACAAGGACCTCGCGCGGCATCTGCCGAACGACAAGGTGGTCCTCGTGGACGCTTCGGCGACCGTCGAAGCGGTGCATGCCCGCGTCTACGAGGCCTTCAAGACCGCCTGAAAAGTTGCCGCCGGAGCGCGCCTTGGGCACGTTGGCAGGATGCGGAGCCTCCTCTTCTTCGTCGCCCTCGGCATGTTCGGTTGCGCCGCCTCGCCGCCGCCCGCGGAGAAGCCGCCCGTCGCCGCGCCGTCTTTGACCTCGGCGTCGTCCACGGCCGCCGAGCCGCTCCCCACCCACACGCTCCACCGCGCCGACGTGCATCGCGTCGTGGCCGCGGGGCTCGGAGCGTTCCTGCAGCGCGTGTCGCTCGACGATCACCCGGTGATGCTCCAGGGGAAGTTCCACGGCTACCGCGTGACGGCGCTCGCCGGGGACCCTTCGTTCTGGCACGACGTGGATCTCAAGCCCGGCGACGTCGTCACCCACGTGAACGGCTTCCCCATCGAGCATCCCGAGGAGGCGCTCGAGGCCTTCCGCTCGCTCGAAGTAGCGAGTGAGATCCGTGTCGAGTACGAACGGAACGGCGCGTCGCGCGAGCTCCGTTACGCCATCGTCGATCCCTGACCCCTTCAAGGACCGCGCGCGAGTCGCGCCAGGGCGAGGCGATCGAGGTCCACGGTCGTGGCGCCGGTCACTTCGTCGACGAAGCGGAGGACGACGCTGCCGCGGGACGAGAGCGCCACGGTCTCTTGGCCGATCGCGCCGTGCACACCACCCACGCCGTGAAGCGCGTCGAGCGCGGCGCGAAGCTCGGAGATCTCTCCCTCGGTGAGGGCGCGCCCGAGCGGGGCGAGCCCCGGAGCGTCGAGCCAAATCTCCTGCGCCATGCGATCGACGCGCAACACCGTCTGGAGCGCCGGGTGGCCTGCGCGCGCGAACGCACTCGCGCGCGCGAGCGACGCTTCGGTGAGCTGCACGCGCTCGATGGGACGGTCGATCCACGTGTCGACGTCCACCCCCTCGCGCCGCTCGACGCGCCCGGAGCCGCCCCGCTCGGCCACGCGGGCCTCGGCGCGCGGCGCCCGCGCCACCTTTTCCACACTGCTGGGCCACGAGAGCGCGCGGAGCGCGCGGCGAGCGAGGAACGCGTCGCTCGGGCGCGCCGCCGGATCCAGGGCGACGAGCGCCAGCACGGCGGCGTCGTGGCGCGGTCCGAGATCGCGGTGTGCGCCGCTCGGGAGGACGCGTGGCGGGCCTTCCCCCTCGGGCCTTTCGCCGGTCAGCATCTCGAGGAGCAGCACGCCCGCGGCGTAGAGATCGCTCTGCACCGTCGCCGGCTTCCCTTCGCGCTGCTCCGGGCTCATGTACGCGAAGGTGCCGATGAGGCCGGCGGTGGCGGTGATGGAGAGATCTCCGAGGTGGGCCACGCCGAAGTCGGCGAGCCGCGCGGTGCCGGCGCCGTCGAAGAGGACGTTCGCCGGCTTCACGTCGCGGTGGAGCACACCGAGCCGGTGCGCCTCTCCGAGCGCGCTCAAGACCGCGCAGGCGATCTCCACGGCGCGCGCCGGTGCGAGATCTCCCGCGCCCAGCATGTCGCGTAGCGTCCCTCCCGACATCCACGCGAGCACCAACGCGGGACCTTCGGGGAGGTAGTCGCGAAGCGGCACGACGTTGGGATGATCGAGCGAGGCGAGCACCTTCACCTCGCGCTCGAAGCGCGCGAGGAGATCGCGCCCGCTGCCCCGCGCGTCGTAGCCGGCGAAGATCTTCACCGCGACGTGCTCGCCGCGCACGCGATCGACACATTCGACGACGCGCGCGCTCGCGGTGCTCGCCACCTCACGCACGACCTCGTAGCGCCCGTAGAGGCGCGCGCGGATCTCGCCTTGGACGTCCTTCGGCTCGGGCGGCGCGTCGCTCGCCGGTCCGCCGAGCGCTTCGAGCTCGCGTCGTGCCTCTTCGGCCGCCTCCTTGAGCCCCAAGGTCTCCATCGCTCGCACGAGCGCGCCGAGCGCTTCCCGCCGCTCGGGCGCGTCGAGGGGGACGGATTGAAGCGCGCGCGTCGCCGCCTCGGTCTTGCCGTGGCGAAGCAGCAGACGACCGAGCGCCACGCGGTTCGCGGCGAGGCTCGGCGCGCGCCGGATCCCCGCCTCGAGGACGCGCGCCGCACCCACGGGATCGCCAGCCTCCTCGAGGAGCCGCGCCGCGCGCACGGCCTCGCCGGCGCGCTCCCAGGCGTGTGCCGCTTCGTTCATTTTCTTCAGCGACTCGAACACGCGCGCCGCCCAGGCGAAGTCGCCTCGCTGCTCCAGGGTTCGCGCGACGCGTGACGAAGCCGCGGCGTCGCCCGTCAGCGCGGCGAGCGCGCGCTCGGCGGCCATGTCGTCGCGGGCCACGACCGCGAGCGGAAGCGCGCGTGCCGGGTCGCCGGCGCGCATCGCTTCTTCCGCAGCTCTTCGCCATTCGCACGCGCGCTCGAAGAGCTCGCTCGCCGTCGTCGGATCTCCGCGCGCCGCCGCCAAGGTCGCCGCAGCGGCGATGCGCTCCTCGCGCACGAGCTTGGCGACGTCGTCGTCCATCTCACGCCTCGCGCGTCATCGAGAGGCGCTCTCTTCGTCGTCGTCCTCTTCCATCGGCGCGGTGTCCGGGGCCTCGGCGCGAGCTTTGAGCCACGCGTCGACGTCGTTCGCGACGGTCAA
Source organism: uncultured Polyangiaceae bacterium (assembly GCA_964531795.1). GTDB lineage: Bacteria > Myxococcota_A > Polyangia > Polyangiales > Polyangiaceae > CAZHHD01. The sequence continues at coordinate 24,999 of CAZHHD010000009.1, forward strand.
AGGAGAGAGCGGATGCTCCCCGCGAGCGAGCGCGTGCTCGTCGCTCTTCTTCGCCACGTCGCCGAGCACCCCGCGCGCGCGGTTCCTCTTCCCCGGGCCGCTCGCGTCGATCCAGAAGTAGCTGCGGTCGCGCACGTCGACGTGGACGAACCCGCTGTGCGGATAGACCCCCACGCCGCAGAAGCCGAGCTCGCGGGCGAACTTCGCCACCTCGTCGTCGCTGGTCCCCGGCACGATCAGATCGATGGCGCGCCCGCGTCCGTGGTTCGAAGCGCCGCGCCCCGGACGCGGTGTTCGGTAGCCGGAGATGACACGGATCTCCTGCGCAGCGAAATGCGTCTGGATGCGGTAGACGAGGTCGGCGAGGCGCGGCTCGAGCGGGTGCTCGTTGCCACTCGACGGCTCACGCAGCACGAACGCCGCGCGATCGAGATCGTGCGCCGCGAAGCCGCCGCGCTCGCTCGCGGCAGAAAGGGTCGCGTGGTCGCCGGTGTTGAGCGACGCGAGCGCCAGCATCGGTCGCCCGGCATCGTCGCGCGGTGCGCTCTGCCCCTCGACCGGCTCGTGCCATCGCTTCACCGAGCTCGCGTACGAAGGCCCTCTGGGGCGCGGCGCGGCCTTTCCCCGCGCTTGCGGGACTGCCAGCGCTACGCCGGAGAGGGTCAGCGCGAACGCGACGAAGAGCGCCGTGCCGCCTCGTGGTGCCTTGCGCGCGGCACGTGTCCGCTCGCGCCACGAGGAGCGCCGCGTCCCGACCATGGCGATCAGCGGTGGAAGGGGAGGGCTCGCGCGAAGTCGAAGCGGAGCTCGCCGGCGTCGATGCCGCGCGCGCGGAACGGCTCGCGGTGGAGGCGATGCACCGTCAGAGTGCCGTCGCCTTCGGCAAGGGTCGAGGGGGCGAGCACCGCGCGGCCGCCGGCGTCGGAGAACGTGCAACGCGAGACCGGAGCGCCGTGGGTCGCGACATCGACGTAGACCACGTCGCCGGCCACGTCGCTCGGAGCCCACGCGAGCTCGACGGGGCCGAGCGCTTGGGCCGCGGGATCGCTCTCGCTGGGGACGACGCGCAGATCCGAAGGCTCGCCCGACATGGTCGCTTCGACCGCGAGGGGGGCGACGTCGAGCTCCTGCGCGCCGGCGACGTGCAGCACGAAGTGGCCACGCGCGGGGAGCGGCTCCGACTCCGAGGCGCGCGTCGTGTAGACGACCCCCGAGACGAGATCGACGACGTCGGGCACGCGGCGCGCCGCGAGCGAGATGGCGTGGTCCGGTGAATCGACGTCGAGCGAAACCGCGCCGACGTCGAGCAGCTCGACGTTGCGCTGCGGTCCGGCGCCCGCGACCCAAGGCAGGCGCGCGCAGCTCCCCTCGGCGGGGACGTCGAGGCTCGCCCCGACCATGGCCAAGGCGTCGTCGTTCACTTGCCCGGCTCGCACGCGCACGAAGCGGGCGACGACCTCGGATCGCGTCGTCTCCCCGACGCTGGTCCGGTCGACGGTCACGACCGCGGTGACGGTCGAGGCTTCGGCGTCGGCGGCCTCGGGCGAGGCGGCGACGTTGGCCGAACAGCCCGCGAGAACGGCCACGAACGGGACGGCGAGGAGGGGGGAGCGAGACAGCATCGGGTAGCCCTAGAAGGGTATACGGACCGGCGCCTCCGAGCAACAGGCAGCGGCGCGCCGTCGCTCTCGAACCGCTATCGAAACACTTCCTTAACCGCGCTCGATCACCGGCGAAATTCTCCTCCGAGGTCTCTTTGTCGATCGCTCAGAACTGCCACCAGATGGCGGTCGCCGGGGTCAGCGAGACACCGCTCACGTCGACGGTCGTCCCGTTGTACGTGCCGTGGGCGGTCTGGCCCACGACCGCCAGCTCGAAAGCGACGTGCACGTGGCGAAAGCCGGCGGCGATCCCCACCACCGGCCCCCCGTAGTAGCGCGTGGCGGAGAGCGAGACCGGGGGCGTCCCGAACGTCACCGCTTTGGGCTCGCTCGTCAGGTTCTCGATCGTGTCGTGCTCGAAGCCAGCGCGAACGCCGCCCCACGCTTTGTAGAGCCCGCCTCCGCTCTCCCATCCGAGGAGGAGCGGGACGTCGGCGCCGTACCCGTGGAGCGAGGAGAGATCGACGTTGGGGAGGGGCGAGCCTTGCTGCCGGCCGTAGAACGCGGCCATGCCTCCGATGCCGGCCGACGCGCTCGCGCCGCCGCCGAGCTCGAACGACTTGCGCATGTCGATGCGCGCGCCGCGCCCGGTGTACGTGATGCCCCCTTCGGACTCCCAGCCGATGCCGACGCGCGCGGCGACGAACGGCGCGAGGCCCGGCGCCACCACGGCGGCGACCAGCGCGCCGCGGGCGTAGCTCGGATCGCTCCCCGGTGCGCCCGGGACGTTCGGGTTCTGGCTCGCCTCGGCGCGGGCCGCGCGCAAATCCTCGGCGATCGAGCCGACGGCGACTTGGCCGCTCAGGCCCGACGCCGCGCGCACGTCCCCTTGCGGAAGAGTGCGCGCCGGGTGAAGGAGCGGCGCCCCGCCGCCGCAGCCGACGAGTCCGGCGGCGGTGAGGGCGAAGCCGACGACGGCGCGACGAGAATGCAGCGGCAACGAAGGCTCGCGGCGCGAAGGCGCTCTACTTGCGGAAGCGCGACGGATACTCGTTCGCGCCCGCGCGCTTTTGGAGCTCCGCGTCGTCCGGGTGGAGCTTGAGCGCGCGATCGATGAGGAGCTTCTCCTCTTCTTTGTGGTTCGGGTCGGGGAGGCAGCACTCCACCGGACACACGGCCTGGCAGGCTTCGTGGTCGTAGAAGCCGACGCACTCGGTGCATAGCTCCGGATCGATGACGTAGATTTCGTCACCTTCGCTGATGGCCTCGTTCGGGCACTCCGGTTCGCATGCGCCGCAGTTGATGCAGTCTGACGTGATGTACGTGGACATGGCTTTGATTCTCGAGCTCTCGGCGCAACCTAGCATTTAACCTCCGCGGCGGGAGCGCCAAACACGGGCCGCGACGCACGCCTTGCGGGCGCCCGTAGGGACGACTACCGTCGCCGCGGCCTCTGCCCATGACGCGCGCCTTCTTCTCCGCTTCCTTTCCCGGCTTCGCCTCGCTCGCCGCCCTCCTTGTGCTCGGCGCGCTGGCGCTCGGCTGCACCCCGTCGATCGGCGACAAGTGCGCGCTGTCGACCGACTGCTCGCTCCAGGGCGAGCGGCTCTGCGACACCTCGCAGCCCGGCGGTTACTGCACCGTCCTCAATTGCACGGGCAATCTCTGCCCGGACAAGGCCGCGTGCGTCCTCTTCCATCCGAACCTCCAAGGCTGCTCGTACGACGACCGGCACCCGTCGCGTACGGGCCGGACGTTCTGCATGGCGCAATGCAGCTCGGACTCCGACTGCCGCGGCGGCTACGTCTGCGCCGATCCGCGCGCGACGCCGTGGAACGCCGTCATCCTCGACGACGACCAGGGGCAGCGCATCTGCATCGCGGCGCCGGGGCCCACCTCGAGCACGCCCGGCGGCGATACCGATCCGCCCGTGTGCCAAGCGGCCCCCGACGCCGGGGTGATCGTCACGACCCCGCCGGACGCCTCCGCGGTAGACGCCTCGGAAGACGGCGCCTCCGACGCGGCCGGCACCGACGCCTCCGACGCCGGGGCCCCCGACGCCGACGACGCGGGCTAGGGGTTCTCTGCATGCCGCGGGTGCTCTCCGCGATGCTGCGTTCGGCGCTCGAGGCGAGCGTCGTGCTCGTCCTGCTCGCCTCGCTCGTCTTCCTCGCGTTGCGCGTCTTGCCGGGAGATCCCGCGGCGCTGGTCCTGGGGGACGAGGCGAGCGAGGTCGAACGAAGCGCGCTCCGCAGAGAGCTCCACTTCGACGAGTCGATGCCCGTGCAATATGCACGCTTTCTTCGTGGCCTCCCGGCGCTCGACTTCGGTGACTCGCTGAGGCGTCCGGGCGTGCGTGCCCGGGCGCGTGTCGTCGAAGCGCTCGGTCCGACGAGCGCGCTCGCCGGGCTCGCCGTCGCCCTGGGGGCCATCTTGGGCGTGGGGCTCGCCGTGCTCGCCGCGGGGCCGTGGCTCGGCAAGCGTCGCGCGTGGGTCGAGCGCGGCTTCGTGGCGGTGGCGGCGACGCCGCTCATCGCCTTCGCCCCTCTCCTTACGTACGGGCTCGCGGCGCGCGCGCGCATCGTGCCGCTCCCCGGCGATCCCGACGCCGGCGCGCTCGGCCTCGTCTTCGCCAGCGGGCTCCTCGCGTTGCCGCTCGGCGCGCACGTCGGTCGCATCGCCCGCGTGGCCTTGGCCGACGTCGCGCGCGCGCAGTTCCTCACCGTCGCCCGCGCCAAGGGGGCCCGTGAGGCGCGCGTCGTCCTCCTGCACGCGCTCCCCGCTGCGCTCGGCCCCATCGTCACGGTGATCGCCGCGCAGCTCGGCGCGCTCCTCGGCGGCGCGGTCGTCCTCGAGCGACTCTTCGAGAGGCCCGGCCTCGGCACGCTCATCCTCGAGAGCTACGCCAGCCGCGATCTCCCGGTGCTCGAAGCCTCGGTCATCGCCGCCGGCGCGCTCTTCGTCGTCGCTCAAGCGCTCGCCGGCGCGCTCCACGCCGCGCTCGATCCGCGGGTGCGCTCGTGAACCGCGCGCGCGCCCTTCGCCTCGCGCCGCTCGTCGCGATCCTCGTGGCCGCGGCCGGCCTCGCCGCCTTCTTACCGGTCTCTCCCGATCGCCTCGATCCGCGCGCGTCGTGGGCACCGCCTTCGGCCGCGCACCTCTTCGGCGCCGCCGAGGGGGGCGTCGACGTGGCCTCGCTCGTGGCGCACGCCGTGCTCCGAGGCGCAGCTCTCGCGGTGCTCGTCGCCCTCTTCGGCTTCGCCTTCGGCACGCCGCTCGGCGCCGCCGCGGCCCTCGCGCGCGGGCGCTTCGAGCGCGTCGTCGAGAGGAGCTGCGACTTGCTCCAAGCGTTCCCCACCTTCCTCCTCGCTCTCGCCGTGCTCTCGGCGGTGCGGAGCCCCACACGCGTCCACGTGGGGATCGTCTTCGCCATCACCGCGTGGAGCCCGTTCGCCCGGCTCGCTCTGGCGGAGACGCGCGTCCTCCGCGGCGCGGCCTTCGTCGACGCCGCCACGGCGCTCGGCGCCACACGCGCCGCGGTGCTCGTGCGTCACGTGCTCCCGAACCTCCTCGGCGTCGGCGCTGTGCAGCTCGGAGGGACGGCGGCGAGCGTCGTCGTGAGCGAAGCGGCGCTCGCCTTCGTCGGCTTCGGGCCGCGGGACGGTGTCTCGCTCGGGGCGATGCTCGATCAAGGGGTGGCCGGGATGCTGCGCGCGCCCCATGTTCTCGTCGCCGGCTCGCTCGCCGTCTTCGCCACCAGCGTGGCCATGATGATCGCGGGCGGCGCGGCGGCGGCACCCCAAAAGTGAGAGACTGACCTTAGCGATGCTCGCCCCGCCGCCTCTTCCGCGCACCCTCGAAGCGTGCCTGCGCGATCTCGGATCGGCCAAGGCCGACGTGCGCGCTTCGGCGGTGGCCGATCTCGTGAGCCACGCCGGGAGCGACGAGAAGGCGCGCGCGACGGCCGTCCCGCTCCTCGAGAAGGCGCTGAAGGACACGGCCTCGGCGGTGCGCGCGGCGGCAGCGATGGCGCTCGCCGATCTCGTGGCCCACGAGGCGCTCCCCTCGCTCCTCGTGGCGGTGGAGGACGAGCACCCCCACGTCCGCCAAATGGCCTTGAGCGCCCTCGGCGAGATCGGCGACGCCCGCGCCGCCCCTCGCTTGAAGCGCGCGCTCGACGACGAGCGCCCCGAGGTCCGTTACCAAGCGGTCATCGCCTACCCGCGCGTCGCCGACGAGACCGACGCCGCGCTCGCCTTGGTGCACGCCGCCGCCGACACCGACGCGCAGGTCCGCTACATCGCGCTCCGCGTGGCCGAAGAGCGCGTCTCGCCGCGCGAAGGCGAGGGGTGCCAGAAGCTCGTCCCCGCCGCCGAGCGCTGCCTCAAGGACGACGAAGAGCGCGTGCGCGTGGTCGCCGCGCTCCTCTTGGCCAAGCTCGGGAGCTCGAAGGGGCGCGAGATCCTCGTCCGCATCGTGCGCGGCGAGGCGAAGGCGGAGAAGGAAGACGAGCGCGAGGTGGTGGAGATCATCGGCGAGCTCGGCCTCTCGGAGCTCGTCCCCGTGCTCGAGCGGCGCGCGTGGGGGCTCGGCGGGTTCTTCCGAGATACGTGTAGCTTCCACGCGAAGATCGCGCTGGCGCGCATGGGGCACGCGCGCGCCATCGACGAGATCGGAAAGGATCTCGCCTCGCCGAAGCCCGACGTCCGCGCCGCGGCGGTGGTCGCGGCCGGGCGCGCGCGCCTCAAGCAATTCAAGGACGCGGTGGCGGCGCTCGGACCGGACGCGGTGGATCCGAGCCTCCGCACCGACGCCCTCGTGCGGCTCTCGTTGGAGGACACATGACCCCCTACGCTGGCGTGCGCTTCGACGCCGCGGCGCCGCGGCCGCACGTGGAGAGCTACTTCCTCAAGGCGAACGACAAGGAGACGCGCCGCGCCCTCTGGGTGCGCGCGACCATCTTCGCCAGCGTCCACGATCCTGCCGCCGCGGTCGCCGAAGCGTGGGCCGTCGCCTTCGATCCCGAGCACGGCCACGTGGCGGTGAGGACGCAGGTCCCCCTCGCGGCCGCGCGCTTCGACAAGGAACGAATCGACGTCGAGGTCGCGGGCACCTCGATGACCGAGAGCGCCGCCAAGGGGAGCGTCACGACCGGCGGGCGCGAGATCGCCTGGGACCTCCAGATCGAGCGTCGCGGTCCGCCGCTCGTCCACTTCCCCTATCCCGCGATGTACGAAGGGCCGCTCCCGAGCTCGAAGGTCACGTCGCCCATCCTCGATGCGCGCGTCTCGGGCCGCGTCACGGCGATGGGCCGCACGTGGGATCTCGAGGCGTGGCCGGGCACGCTCGGTCACAACTGGGGGCGTACCAACGCGCCGGTCTACGCGTGGGCCCACTGCAACGCGTGGGAAGAGGAGGCGGACCTCGTCTTCGAGGGGCTCACCGCGCGCGCGCAGGTGGGGCCCTTCTTGAGCCCGAAGAGCACGCTCCTTCACGTGCGCCACCGCGGCGTGCGCTACGACTTCACCTCGCTCGCGTGCATCGCGAAGAACAAGGGGACCATCGGCGCGCGCGCGTGGAGCTTCTCCGGCGCCTCGCCGCACGCGCGGGTGGAAGGGGAGGTCTTCGCCGACACCGACGACTTCGTCGGGCTCTTCTACCCGAACCCGCGCGGCCCCTGGACCTACTGCCTCAACACCAAGATCGCCCACGCGCGGCTCGAGCTCCGCGTGGCGGAGCGCGCGCCGCTTCGCTTCACCTCGTCGCGCGCGGCGCTCGAGCTCGGAACCTTGGACCCGCACCACGGCGTGCGGATGTACGTGTAAGATGCAATTGAAAGTCGCGCGCGCCGTCACCGTGCTCGCCCTCGCGCTGTGGCTCGGCGGGCTCGTCACCCTGGGCGCGCTCGTCGCTCCGGCGGTGTTCGGCATCGTCCCCGCCCCCACGAGCGCCGACGCGATGACCGTCGTCTTCCGCCGCTTCGATCGCGTGGCCCTCGTGTGCGCCGCGCTCGTGGCGCTCGGCGAGGTGCTCCGCGCGAATCGGGCGAAGTCGCTCACGCGCCTCGATCTCGCGCGGTCGGCGTCGGCGCTCCTCGCGGCGCTCCTCGCCGGCGTCGAAGCGGGTTGGCTCTCGCCGCAGATCGAAGAGCTCCATCACCGTGGTGCGATCCGCGGGCTCGGCGCGCTCGGCGCGGAGCTCGAGCACGCGCACCACCTCGCCGAGCTCTTGGCGAAGAGTGAGCTCGTGTTCCTCGTCGTGTTCGCCGTCCTCTTCACGCTCACGCCTCCGCTCGAGGGCGAGCCCACGAACGTCGAAACGAAACGAAACGCGGGCCGCGCACGCGAAGACGCAGGGGCGGACGAAGGACAAGATGACGAGACCCCGTGACACGAATGTCATGGGGTCGAGCACGTCCAGGTCGCGCGCGTAGCCGCCGCGTGAGCGCGCACGCCCGCGTCGCTCCGAGCCGTGAGAGCGCAAATGTGCGCTGACACGCGCACGAAGCGCCGGCGCGCGTACACGCATTTCACTCGAGAAAAATAGATGTTTGCGCGTTCTTCGAATGCGCGGCGTGCTGCTCCGTCGAACCGTGTCGAAGCGAGGCGCGAGGTCCGTTCACCCTCGCGGTCCACACGTTTGCACCGGGAGCCGCGTCGCATCGTTCGATCGACGAGACGCTCGTGCGACGTGACCCCGCTAGAGAGAGAGGGAAAAGGAACTGCTCCCGGGCGCGATCACCTTGTTGACGGACCAACGAGCAACCGTATACTCCGCGCCCGGTTTCCAAAGGCCACGCAGGTCACGTCGCCGACCCGGCTCCGTGCCTCACCGGCTTGCACAGAGAGATAACGGAGTTCACGGTTACAAGCCTCGGTCGATGTGAATTGTTCCTATCGAACCGGGCTTGGCTTGCGGCGTGCGCGCCGCGGATGGTTGAGGAGGCGAGCATGTTGAAGAAGACTCTTGGACTTGGTTTCGTGGCGGGCATCGCGGTGTTCGCGGTGGCGCTCAGCAGCGGCGGCTGCTCGTCGACGACGTCGACGACGGCGAGTGACGACGGCGGCGGCAAGGACGGCAAGGTCACCGGCTCGGACGGCAGCTCGAGCGGCGACGACGGCAGCGCGGGCGGCTCGTGCCCCGGTGCGGCGCCGACGAAGGCGGATCTCGACGGCTCGGGCGGCTGGAAGCCCCCGGCGGCCGCGAACACGACGGCGTGCTCGGTGGCGGACATCGCCTCGTTCAAGGCGAACTTCACCAACGCGCAGGCGTACTCGGACCTCGTGAAGGGTCTCCCGGCGGGTTGCGCTTCTTGCCTCATGGGCAAAGAGGGCGACGCGACGTGGCCGGTCATCGTGACGGACGACACCGGGCAAAAGGGCTTCATCAACTTCGGCGCGTGCTACGCGTTCAAGTCGGGTAGCCAGGCGTGCGGCCAGGCGGTCCAGTACCAAGAGTTCTGCGTGAACATCTCGTGCGGCGGCTGCGCGGACGCGGACGTCTCGAGCTGCCTCCAGGACAAGGGCACGCTCGACGCGTGCGACGCGAACTTCGGCGCGGACATCCAGGCGAACTGCCCGAAGGATGCGACGCAGGCGAAGGCGCTCGACGACGCGTGCGGCAACATCATCAACGGCGCGGCGTACCTCTGCTCGACCGGTCCGGTCGACGGCGGCAGCGGCGGCTGATCTCTTTCTACGAAATGTAGTAAGAGAGCGGGCTCGAGGGTTTCACACCCTCGGGCCCGTGCTTTTTTCATGGCTTGAATTATAACGCACCGGTTCGCGCCCCTCGGGGCGACTGGTTTCTTGGTTACGAGCTTCGGTCGAGCGAATCGTTCGCTCGCCCGGGCTTGGCTTGCGGCCCACGCGCCGCTGGAAGTTTGAGGAGGCGAGCATGTTGAAGAAGACTCTTGGACTTGGTTTCGTGGCGGGCATCGCGGTGTTCGCGGTGGCGCTCAGCAGCGGCGGCTGCTCGTCGACGACGTCGACGACGGCGAGTGACGACGGCGGCGGCAAGGACGGCAAGGTCACCGGCTCGGACGGCAGCTCGAGCGGCGACGACGGCAGCGCGGGCGGCTCGTGCCCCGGTGCGGCGCCGACGAAGGCGGATCTCGACGGCTCGGGCGGCTGGAAGCCCCCGGCGGCCGCGAACACGACGGCGTGCTCGGTGGCGGACATCGCCTCGTTCAAGGCGAACTTCACCAACGCGCAGGCGTACTCGGACCTCGTGAAGGGTCTCCCGGCGGGTTGCGCTTCTTGCCTCATGGGCAAAGAGGGCGACGCGACGTGGCCGGTCATCGTGACGGACGACACCGGGCAAAAGGGCTTCATCAACTTCGGCGCGTGCTACGCGTTCAAGTCGGGTAGCCAGGCGTGCGGCCAGGCGGTCCAGTACCAAGAGTTCTGCGTGAACATCTCGTGCGGCGGCTGCGCGGACGCGGACGTCTCGAGCTGCCTCCAGGACAAGGGCACGCTCGACGCGTGCGACGCGAACTTCGGCGCGGACATCCAGGCGAACTGCCCGAAGGATGCGACGCAGGCGAAGGCGCTCGACGACGCGTGCGGCAACATCATCAACGGCGCGGCGTACCTCTGCTCGACCGGTCCGGTCGACGGCGGCAGCGGCGGCTGATCCAGCGCGAGCGGAGAGTCACTTCGCCACGAGCGAAGAGGCACTTCGTAAGGTAGAACGTACGGGCTCGAGGGGCGACCCTCGGGCCCGTCGTCTTTTCTGGCGCCGGAGCTTGGCGGAGCTTGGACATGGAGCGGATGGCGCTCGGATGGGGCTCGGTGCTCGCGCTCGCGTGCTTCGTGATCGCTGCGTCGGGCGGTGCTTGCTCGTCGACGGCCGCCGGAGCAGCGGACGCGAGCACCGAAAGCGGTGACGACGACACCGACGCTGCGGGCGCGGATCATTGGGATCCGGGGCCAACCGGCGACGATTGTCTGGGCGGCGCTGCACCGAGCAAGGCCGACCTCGATTCCTCGGGTGGATGGAACGCGCCGCCTCCTGCGGGCGGTCCTTCGTGCACCGACGCGGACCTCGCCACGTTCGCGGCGAATCTCTCCGCATCCGGCGGACCTCTTCGAGGTGGCAGCTACGCCAACATCGCAAACGGCCTCTCGGCGACCTGCGCGTCGTGCCTGGTCAGTCGCGAGGGCGACGCGAAGTGGACTTCGATCGTCACCGATTCGGCGGGCACCAAGGGCTTCTTGAACTACGGCGCCTGCTACGCGCGAAAATCGGGGAGCGAGGCGTGTGGCAAGGCGATGCAATACGAGAGCTTCTGCGTAAGCATCACGTGCTCGGGCTGCGGCACGGCACCTTCCTCGACCTGCATGAAGGACCCCGGAACCACCGACCTCTGCGAAGCCAACTTCGGCGCCGACATCACGGCGTCGTGTCCCGCCGCGGACGGCGGCGAGGCGAAGGCGCTCGCCGCGACGTGCGACGACATCCTCACCGGGGCGAGGTACCTCTGCGGTCCCGCTGCCGGCGACGCGTCGGCCGATGCAGCGTCCGACGCGCAGATGGAGTAAGAAGACCGGAGCGCGGGCCGCGGCCCGCCGCACTTCGATCCGCGTGAGGATGCCATGATCCGATTCGTCTCGTTTGCTCTCACCATCTCGTCGCTCGCTCTCGTGCTCGGCACCTCCGGCTGCTCGAGCTGCGCCGAGAAGAGCGAGTCCACCGGCCAAGAGAACTCGGCGTCGACCACCGGCGTGAACCCGAAGCTCCGCACCCTCACCGAGACGCGCGGCATCGGCGGCGCGCACGCGGCCCTGGCCGCGCAGTCGGCGAGCGTCGGCGCGAGCGCCGCGCCCCCCGCGAGCGCCGCACCGAGCAACGCGCCCAGCGCTTCGGCGAGCGCGGCCGCGAGCGCCGCCCCCACGCCGGACAAGACCAAGTCGCACTGAGCGCGACCTACGCGCCCCCGCGCGGCCCGCCCTCGGCCCACGTTCGGACCCCTCCGCCACGCGAGCGGACCAAGGCTCGCACGACCCTCGGTTCGGAGCTAAGGTTCAACGCGCCATGCGTACTTGGCTCTTACTCTTGATTGGTTTCTCGATCGCCGGTGCCGTCGTCTTCGCGTGCTCGAGCTCGAGCCCCACGGACAGCGGGAACGGCGACGACGCATCGAGCGAAGGCTCGACCACCGACGACGGCGGCTCGGGGGACGACGGCGCCATCGACGCCGGCTCGGACACCGGATCGGGCGACGACGGCGGCCCATCGTGCACTGGCCTCCCCGGCACGTGCGACCTCGTGAAGCAGAACTGCCCGCAAGGGAAAGAGTGCAGCTTCGTGAGCGACAACACGACCGGCGCCATCACCGCCGCGTGCGTCACCGCCGGCACCGGGAACAAACCCATCGGCGCCAAGTGCTGCCCCGACCAAGCGAACCAATGCGTCGCTGGTCTGCAGTGCGTCGGCGGCACGGCGTGCACGGGCGACGCGGGCGCGACCGGGCGCTGCGCTCCGTTCTGTTGTCCGGGCAACGATCAAACGTGCGGCTCGAGCATCCCCGAAGGCTTCCGCGGCACGTGCGACACGAACCTCGTCACGACCTCGCCCGACGGCGGCGGCAACATCAGCCTCGGCAACGTGTGTACGTACAAAGGCGTGTGCACACCGTTCCACGTGCAGCCGTGCCCGAGCGACTACGCGTGTCTCCTCCAAGGCGACGGCGTGAGCTTCCGCTGCAGCTCGATCTTCTCGCCGCCGGGCAAAGCGGTGGGCGAGTCGTGCAACGCGGCCAACGACTGCGCCGACGGCATGGAGTGCCTCGGCCCGGCCGACGGCGGCTCGACGTGTCGGATCATTTGCTATCACCCCGACGGCGGCGCCCCCTTCGACGGCGGCGGCTTGCAGAACGGCGCCCCCGGCTACGGGGGCTGCCCCGTGGGCAAGGGCTGCGGCGGATCGATCACCGGCGCCCCCGCATGGATGGGCTTCTGCACGCCGTAGCGCTCGGGAATTTTCCAGTCCGAGCGGGTCGGTCGGGTTCCTGGGCCGGCTCGTCGCCCTCCGGGGTGCCTAGGCGAAATGTCGTGCTAGTGAATAGCCCCCCCCACCACCTCGTCTCAGGACGACCGGAGGTTCTCTTCAATGCGTACTCGCTCTTTTCTCTTTGGCTCGCTCGCGCTCCTCGGCGCGGCGTACGCCTTTGGCGCGGTCGGCTGTTCGTCGACCATCACGCAGATCGTGGATGACGCCGGCACCGGCAAGTCCGACTCCGGCGGCACCGTCGGCGACGACACCACCGACGGCGGCGGCACGGGCGACGACTCGGGCACCACGGGCAAGGACTCCGGCGGAGGCACCGACAGCGGCGGCGGCAAAGACAGCGGCCCGCTCCCGCAGATCGACGCCGGTGCCGACGCGAGCCACCCGCTCGCCGACGGCGGCGTGTGCCCCGGCACCGCCCCCACGACGGGCGATCTCGACAACGCCGGCGGATGGCACGGCCCGAAGACGCGCAACACCGGCGCGTGCACCGCGGGCGACATCACGAAGCTGCAGAGCAACTTCGGCACCGCGCAGAGCTACGCCGATCTGAAGACCGGCCTCTCCGCCAGCTGCCAGGCCTGCGCGTTCTCGCTCGAGAGCGACACGCAGTGGGGACCCATCGTGACCGACGCCCAGCAGCAAGCGGGCTTCATCAACTTCGGCGCCTGCTACGCGAGCCTCTCCGGCTCGGCGAACTGCGGCAAGTTCATCCAGTACGACGAGTTCTGCGTCACCATCTCGTGCAACCAGTGCGCGACCGACCAGGACTTCACGGCTTGCCAGCAGAGCCAGCAGACGGCGGCTCAGTGCGGCGCCAACTTCGGCGCCGGCATCACGTCGAACTGCACGGGCGACGCGACCACGCTCGACAACACCTGCGGGAACATCATCCCCGCGACCAAGTACCTCTGCGGCCCGCCGTAATCGGCTGACTCCTAGCGCGCGCCCCGGCGCTCGTCCGCGGTCCGCCGCGCGAACGCCGGGGAGCCGCGCGAACCGCTTTGCTCGGGGCGCAGTTTGACTATGCTGCGCCCCGTGGCGTTTTGTGGCGCCGCGTGACGCGATGTCGAACCTCGTAGAACCGACTCGATCCCTCAAGGACGACGATCCCGACGTCGGCCTCTTTCGCGTCCTCGACGACGAGGGGAACGCGCACGCCCCCGCGAGCGTGCCGGGTCTCGGCGGACAAGCGCACCTCCCGAGTCGCGACGAGCTCCTCCGCGCCTACCGCGAGATGCGTCGGCTCCGCGCCATCGACGCGCGCATGATCTTGCTCCAGCGCCAAGGGCGCGTGGGCTTCTACGGCGCGTGCACCGGACAAGAAGCGGTCCCCATCGCCACCGGCCTCGTCGTGCGCGAGGGGGACTGGGTCTTCCCCGCGCTCCGCGAGCAGAGCGTCATGCTCGTGCGCGGCTTCCCGCTTCGGGCCTTCCTCGCCCAAGTGTTCGGAAACTCGGGCGACGTCCAGAAGGGGCGGCAGATGCCGAGCCACCACTCGGGGCGCCAAGTGAACCAGGTGAGCTGGTCGTCGAACATCGGCCCGCAGGTCCCCCAAGCGGTGGGTGCGGCGTTGGCCATGAAGCTCAAGAAGGATCCCTGGGCGAGCATCGGCTTCTTCGGCGACGGGGCGACGAGCGAGTCCGACTTCCACGTGGCGATGACCTTCGCCGCGAAGAAGAAGGTGCCGGCGATCCTCGTCTGCCAGAACAACCACTGGTCGATCAGCGTCCCCACCGCGCGCCAGACGGCGTCGAAGACCTTGGCGGTCAAGGGCCGCGCCTACGGTGTGCCGAGCGTGCGCGTCGACGGCAACGATTTGCTTGCGGTCTACACGGTTCTTCGTCGCGCCCTCGAGCGCGCGCGGGCAGGGGAGGGGCCGACCTTCGTCGAGGCGCTCACCTACCGCATCGGTGCGCACTCCACGAGCGACGACCCCACGCGCTACCGCTCGAACGACGAAGTGCTCGCGTGGCAGAAGAAGGACCCGGTGGACCGCCTGCGTCGCCACCTCTTCGTCACCTCCGCCCTCACCGAGGCCGAGGACCAAGCGCTCGGCGAGACCGCAGAGCGCGAAGTGCAAGAGGCCGTGCGCGAGGTCGAGGCGCTCGCGCCCCCCGCGCGCGAGAGCCTGTTCGACGACGTCTACGCGACGATGCCCTGGAATCTACGCGAGCAGCGCGAGGCCCTCCTCGCGTTGCCTTTCGCCCCTACACATGGATGAGACGCCTCGCGAGGGGCCAAGACAGGTAACGAGAGATGGCGACGAAGAGCTACGACGTGGTGGTGATCGGCGGTGGCCCCGGTGGATACGCGTGCGCGATCCGTCTCGGGCAGCTGAAGCAGAAGACCCTCTGCGTCGAAAAAGAAGAGGTCGGCGGCGTCTGCTTGAACTGGGGCTGCGTGCCTTCGAAGGCGCTCATCGCCGCCAGCCACACCTACGAGAAGGTGGCGAAGGACGGCCCGGCGATGGGGATCCTCACCGAAGGGGTGAAGGTCGACGTCGAGAAGATGCAGGAGTGGAAGGCGGGCATCGTCAAGAAGCTCACCGGCGGCGTGCGCGGTCTCCTCAAGGGGAACGGCGCCGAGCTGATGATGGGCACCGCGCGCGTCACCGGCCCCAACTCGGTCGAGGTGAAGACGAACGAGGGCGGCGTCGAGAAGATCGACGCCAAGGTCATCGTCGTCGCCACCGGCTCGTCGACCATCGAGATCCCGAGCTTCAAGTTCGACGGCAAGCAGGTCATCGGCGCGCGCGAGGCGGTGAGCCTCCGTCAGGTGCCGAAGCGCCTGCTCGTCATCGGCGGCGGCGTCATCGGTCTCGAGCTCGGCAGCGTGTACCAAAAGCTCGGCGCCGAGCTCACCGTGGTCGAGGCCACGCCGAGCCTCCTCCCCGGCGTCGATCCCGATCTGACGGCCGTCGTCGAGAGGAAGCTCGTGAAGCACGGCGCCAAGATCTTCAAAGGCGCGAAGGCGCTCGGCTACGAGAAGAGCGCCGACGGCTCGCTCGCGGTCAAGGTCGACCTCGGAGGCGGCAAGCACGACACGCTCGTGTGCGACGTGGTCCTCGTCGCCGTCGGCATGCGCCCCAACGGCGCGGGCCTCGGCCTCGAAGAGATCGGCGTGAAGGTCGAGCGCGGCTTCGTGCCGACCGACATGCAAGGCCGCACCAACGTGCCGTCGATCTACGCCATCGGCGACTGCTCGAGCGTGCCCATGCTCGCGCACAAGGCGACGAAGGAGGGCGAGGTCGTCGCCGAGGTCATCGCCGGTCACAAGGCGGCGAAGGACTGGGTGTCGATCCCCGCCGCCATCTTCACCGATCCCGAGATCGCCGTGGCAGGCCTCTCCGAGGCGCAGGCCAAGGAAAAGGGCATCGACGTGAAGGTCGGGAAATTCCCCTTCGCCGCGCTCGGCCGCGCGATGGCCGTGGTGGAGACCGACGGCTTCTTCAAGGTGGTCTCGGACAAGAAGACGCACGAGCTCCTCGGCGTGCACATCGTCGGCGCCGAAGCGAGCGACCTCATCAGCGAAGGAGCGCTCGCCCTCGAGATGCACGCCTTCCTCGAGGACATCGGGCTCACCATTCACCCGCACCCGACCCTTGGCGAAGGGATGATGGAAGCGGCGATGAACGGCTTGGGTCACGCCATCCACATCATGAACAAGTAGAGGGGAGGGGGGGAATGACGCATCAAGAAGGGGCGCCCGGTCAGGTCTTCACGCTGCCGCAGGCGCTCACCGAAGAGTGGCTCGTCTACGTGCTTCGCGGCCTCGGTTGGGAGTACACCGGGCGCATCCCGAACCAGGAGACGCCGGCCGGCTTCCAGTGGGGCGCGCGCACCTTGCGCACAGCGCTCTCGTGGGGGGAGAAGATCACCTTCACGCCGCTCGCGCCGAACGTCGTGCACGTCCACAGCCAGTCGGTGAAGCCGGCGCTCCTCGATCCCGGACCCAACCACGCGAACGAGACGCGCTTCGGCGCGATGCTCGTGCAAGCCATGTCGACGCCTCCGCAAGGGTCGCCGCAGGGGGGCTGAGCATGGCGTTCGGCTTCCCCGCCTACCACGTCGAAGGGGTGACGCTCCCGCAGCCGCTCACCGACGAGTGGCTCGCCTACGTCGTGCGCTCGCTCGGCTGGACCTTCAGCGGCCGCATCCCCAACGCGCGCGCGCCGCTCGGCTGGGTGTGGCGCGTCGGATCGGGGATGAACCTCATGTCGTGGGGGGAAGATCTCACCCTCATGCTCCACGCTCCGCAGCAC
This sequence comes from uncultured Polyangiaceae bacterium, assembly GCA_964531795.1. Lineage (GTDB taxonomy): Bacteria > Myxococcota_A > Polyangia > Polyangiales > Polyangiaceae > CAZHHD01. The sequence goes on from CAZHHD010000009.1 coordinate 41,874, forward strand.
GTCGAGATTCGTAGCGAGTGCACGCTCCCCACGCAGTGCATCGACTGGGGTCGCAACGAGACGAACGTAAAGCGCCTGGCGCAGGCGCTCTACCACGCGATGTCGCAGCCGCCGCAGCAGTACTGAGGCTCGCGCGCCCCCGCGCGGTTCTTACCGGCGCCCCTTGAAGCCCATCATGCCCTGGACGACGGCTTCGCTCGCTTCCGCGACCTCGGCCTGCTCCCGCGCGCGGTCGGCGCAGTCTTCGCACATCTTCTTGGCCTTGCCGTCGACCTTGACGCTCACGAGCTGATCGACCTCGTCGTCGCACACTTTGCACGTCGGCATGGAAAGCTCCCCGTGTCGGTTACCGTGGGTGAGAACGGTGCTAATCTTATCTGCGAATTCGTCCGGGCGAAGCCCCGGCCGAGCGCAAAGGCCGTAGGCCAAAGAGCACGTCGCGACCGACCGAGATCGAGGGAGAAATGGGCATCTTCGACCGCATGGGGAAGGTCATCTCGAGCAACATGAACAGCCTGCTCGACAAGGCCGAAGACGACAAGAAGCTCCTCGAGCTCAACGTCGACGAGATGGACGCGCAGCTGAAACGCGGCCGCCAGGACGTCATCTCGGCGGTCGCCGCCGAAAAGCAGCTCAAAAAGAAGGTCGAGCAGCTCACCGAAGAGGCGCAGAAGTGGGAAAAGCGCGCCGAGCTCGCGCTCAAGACGGGCGACGAAGCGCTCGCCCGCGAAGCCCTGAAGCAGAAGAAGCGCGTCACCGGTGAGGTCGAAGCCACCGAGAAGGCCCGCGAGAACCAGCGCGATCAAGCGCTCTCCATGAAGGCCGAGCTCGAGCGCATGGAGCAGAAGCTCGAGGAGATCAAGCTCCGCAAGAACACCATCGCTGCCCGCGCCAGCGCGGCCAAGGGGCAAGACGGTCTCGGCGCCCGCGGCGGATCGAACGCCTTCGAGAACTTCCGGAAGATGGAAGAGAAGATCGAAGGGCGCGAAGCCGAGAGCAGCGCCATGAACGAGGTCGAAGAGGCGCTCGGCACCGGCGCGAGCGCCAAGGATCTCGAAGCAAAATTCCGCGATCTCGAGCGCGAGGTCGGCGGAGGCAAGAAGGGCGAGGCCGCGTCCGACGTCGAAGACGAGCTCGCCGCGTTGAAGAAGCGCATTCGCGTCTGATCTCGCCGCCGGGGGAATGAGGAGACGGGGAGGCGCGAAGTGGCCGAGAAGATCGTCGTGTGCTGTCGCATGCCGCCGGAGGGGATCCGCGGCCCGCTGTCGGGGACGTACCTGACGCGCGCGCGCGCGCTCACGCAGCGCGCCGAAGCGCTCGGGGCGACGCTCGCGGCGTGGAGCGCGCTCACCCTTGCGTTCGCCTTCGACGTCGACGGGCTCGAAGAGGCGATCGACTTGGCCATCGCCCTCTCCACCGGGACGGCCGACGCCGCCAGCGCGTGGGCTTCGGGCATCGCCCAGGGCGAGCTCGAGGCGCTCGCCGAGACGGGGGCGCGCGCCGATCTCGCGTGGGGGATCCCGCTCGTCCAGGCGCTCGCGCTCTCGCGCATGGCCAAGGTCGGCGAGGTGCTCCTGCACACGAGCCTCACCGCGGCGGGCGACGGCACGCTGAACACCGTGGGCGCCCACGACGATCACGACATCGGCTTCGAAGCGCGCGGGCTCAAGCTCGACTGCAAGTCACCGTGGGCCAAGCGACCGAGCTCGGGCGGCGCGCCTCGGAAGCCGCCGCCCCTCCCGCCGCGCGCGCACTCGAGCGCCTCGATGCGGGCCGCGGCACCGGTCACCGCGACGCCACCTCCCGCGCCAGTCGCCGCGACGCCACCGCCTGTCCCCCCCGCGCCCAAAGCCCCCGCGGCCGAGTCGAGCCACAAGCCTTCGGTGCCGCGTGTCGTCGCCGCGCCGCCGCTGCCGACGTCGGCCGCACCGTCGAACCCGCGAAGCACGGGGGTCGTGCCAGTCGTTCCCAGCGCGCGCTCCACCGGACCGATCCCGCCAGGCGTCGTCGTCGTCCCCCCCGAGCCGGCGAAGGTCAGCACCGCGCCCAACGGCGAAGCACCGCGCGCCCGGAGCTTGTCGAGCATTCCTCCGAACCGCTATCCGACGCTCTCGACGCTCGACGTCGACGAGGTCGATCCCGAAGCGCTCGCTGCCCGCATGATGCAGCTCTCGCGCGACGCGCTCCTCGGCGGCGACGCGCAGGCGCTCGAGCGGTGGAGCGAAGGGCTCAAGGCCACGGGGGAGAACGACGGCTTCGCCGAGCGCATGCGCGCCATCGCGCGGCTCTCGCGCGGCAAAGTAGGGGACGCGCTCCGCGCCCTCGAGACCGCGCGCCGCTCGGCCGAAGGGGCGCCGGCGGCCAAGCGATGCCAGGCCTCGCTCGCTCTCGCCGTGGGGCTCGCCTTCGCCGGTCGCAGCGACGAAGCGCTGCTCGAAGCGATGGACGCGCTCGCCCGCGCGCGCGAAGGGGGCGACGCCAAGGCCGAGGGGGCGTGCCTCGCGTTCCTCGCCAAGCTCTATCGCAGCGTCGACCGCCCCGACGAAGCGAAGCGTCTCAGTCAGCCGCCGCCGCCGCGCGAGTGAGTCGCCGCGCGTGGCTTCGCTCCGCGGTCACGCGCTCTGCTCTTCCTCTTCGTGGAGGTCGCGGAGGATCTCGGCGATCGCCTCGTAGAGCGCCTCGGGGATCGCGTCGCCGATCTCGAGCTCGCGGAGCGCGCGCGCCACGGGGACGTCGCGCACCACCGGCACGCCGTAGTCGTGCGCCGCGCGAACGATCCGCGCCGCGAGATCTCCTTCGCCCGAGGCGACGACCACCGGCGCCTCGTCCCCCTCCTTCTCGTCGTAGCGGAGCGCGCAGGCGATGTGCGTCGGGTTCACGACGACCACCGTCGCGGTGCGCACGTTCGCCACCGTCGCTGAAGCGAGGAGCTCGTGATGTGCGCGCTCGCGGGCCGCCTTGAGCTCCGGATCCCCCTCGCTCTCTTTGTGCTCGCGCTTCACCTCTTCTTTGCTCATGCGAAGGCGCTTCGTCCACGCCCGCCGCGTGACGACGAGGTCGAGCACCGCCAGCGCGAGCCCCACGAGCGCGGCGTCGCGCGCGAGCCCGCGCGCCACCACTTCGAGCCAAGGCACGAGATAGGAGAGGCGCCCCGAAAGGCGCGCCGCCTCGCCCGCGTGGTCGCGGAGCCCGCGGTAGGCGAGGTACGCCACGGCGGCCGCGCCGAGGAGCGCGCGCGCCACGGCGAAGAGGCGGTCGGTCGAGAAGAGCCCCTTGAGCCCCTTGAAGACGCCGAGTCGGCCGAGGTCCGGGGCGAGCTTCTTCGTGGCGATGCCCCCTCCGGCCTGCACGACGCCCGAGACGGCCCCCGTCAGCGCCACGGCGAGGAGCGCCGGCACCACGAGACCGAGGAGGTCCAGGGCCAACGTCGAAGGGGCGACCGCCAAGCTCGGCTCCGCGCTCGCCGCCGCGGCGATCGCCTCTCGCATCGCCCCTTCGCTCCACGTCGCGGTCGCGCGCAGGGCCGCCGGCAAGACGGCGAGGGCCGCGAGGAACGCGAGGCTCTGCGCCGCGAAGGCGCTCGCCCCGCTGTCCCCCTCCTCGCGTGCCTTCCGGAGCCGCTTTGGGGTCGGATCCTCGGTCTTGTCGCTCACGCCGCGGCGAGCTTACCGCCGACGCGTGGGCTTTCGCGCGGTGGAAGCGCGCTTCTTCGCGCCTCCGGCGGCTCGGCCGCGCTTCGGCCCTTTCGCCGCCACCTTGCCGGACCGGGCGGCGGGGCGTGTTCCGCGTTTCGGCGTACCTTTCGCCGCCTTCTTCTTCGGCGTCGCCGGCGCCTTGGCCTTCTTCGCGGCCTTCGTCTTCGCAGGAGCCGCGGCCTTGTTGGCCTTCGCGGGGGCCGCGGGGGCTCTCTTCGCCTTGGCCTTCGACGACGCGGTCGGCTTCGGCGCGGCGGGGACCGTGCCTTCGATCGTCCCCCCGCGCACGAGGCGGAAGAGGTCGATGAGCAGCGGCCGGACCCCTTCGCCGGTCGCCGCCGACACGAGCCGCAGCTTGATGCCGAGCTTCGCGAACCTCGGCCGGACCGCCTCGTAGGCCTCTCGAACCTCGGGCAAGTCGGCCTTGGTCATCGCCACGATCATCGGCCGGCGGGCGAGGTCGTCGTCGAACTCGGCCAGCTCGTGCATGAGCGCCTCGTAGTCCTCGAGCGGCCCGCGCCCTTCGCCGTGGTCGAGCGTCACGAGGTGGAGGAGCGCCCGTGTCCTCTCCACGTGCTTGAGGAAGCGAACGCCGAGGCCGGCGCCGGCCGCCGCCCCGGGGATGAGACCGGGGATGTCGGCCAAGACGAAGCTCGCGTCCTCACCGATCGACACCACGCCGAGCTGGGGGACGAGCGTGGTGAAGGGGTAGTCGGCGACCTTGGGGCGCGCGCGGGAACACGCGCGAATGAACGTGGATTTTCCCACGTTGGGGAACCCGAGGAGCCCGACGTCGGCCAGCACCTTGAGCTCGAGGCGGAGGTCTCGCTCCTGGCCCGGTTCGCCCGGCTCGGCCCGGCGCGGCGCGCGGTCGAAGGGGGTGGCGAAGTGGATATTTCCGCGGCCGCCTTTGCCGCCGCGGGCCACGACCACCTTCATGTCCGGCTTGTCGAGGTCGAAGAGGAGGTTGCCCGTCGCGGCGTCCATCACCTGCGTTCCGACCGGCACGCGGCAGACGAGGTCTTCCCCGCCACGGCCGTAACAGTCGGATCCCTGTCCGTTTTCCCCCTCTTCGGCGCGGAGCACGCGAGCGTGCGTGAGATCGAGGAGGGTGGTGAGCCCGGTGTCGGTCTCGAAGTAGATGTCCCCCCCGCGACCGCCGTCGCCGCCCGAGGGGCCGCCGTGGGGGATGAACTTCTCGCGGCGGAAGGCGATGCAGCCGTTCCCGCCGCGGCCGGCGATGACACGAATGGGGCAGGAGTCGACGAATTTCACGGGGGCGACTCTTAGACCGCTCGCGCCGCGCCCGCCAGGAGCTTCACGTTCTCGGGCCTCCGCGCGAGCCGGAGCGCGAGCCACGCGGCGCCGCTGGGAGAAGTCCTTGTACTATTCAACGAAATTGTCGGAGGCCCGCGAAGTCCTGTCGCGACCTCGCCTGGTGAATTCGGCCTCTCCACCGTGACGAAACGGCGGTCGTCGCCGCGGGCTCGATGCATTTTCGAAGGATGACCACCCACAATATGCTCGGGTGTCCGCGTCAGCCGGAAGTCGCCGAGATCATTGGCCGAGTCGATTTTCTTTGCAACGGCACGCGGATTTTGATGCGGGGGAACGCATGGTCAGCACGTCGTTCTACGGTTGATCTCGGGTCCGATCTGGTTTTCTTCTTGCGGCATTCCGCGGTTCCGGGGGGGCACGGAGGCTTGCAAAATGACGATCGATGCTTTGGCTGCGTGGCTTCTCTCGGCGATGATTAGCTGGAATCCTCCAGCTCAACACCGCGAAGGGGAAAAGGTCGCGCAAGAGCGGTACGCCAGCATGGCGCAGGACTTCGCCTCGGTGGCGTTGGACGCCGAGGAACCCCCGCTCTTCGAGGGCCCGACCGGTCGGGCTCAAACCGCGCTGCTCGTGGCTTCGGTCGCTTCGTCGGAGTCCGGCTACCGCCGCGACGTCGACAGCGGGGCCACCCGCGGCGACCACGGCCGGAGCTGGTGCATCCTCCAGGTCCAGGTCTACGGCCACACGCCGGAGAAGTGGACCGGCGAGGAGCTCGTCCAGGATCGCAAGCGCTGCATCCGGGCCGGCCTCCATCGCATGCGCGAGTCCTTCGCCGCCTGCAAGTCACTCCCGCTCCTCGATCGGCTCTCGGGCTACTTGAGCGGCAGCTGCCACACCGACGGGCAGTCGGAGTACCGGACGCGTCGCGCGCTCTCGTGGTGGAAGAAGCACCCGCTCGAAGCGGGTGGCTGACGCCCGACGGCGCGTGACGAGCGGCTCTCCGACGCCGCTCGTGAGGAAGCTCGGCGTGCGCGAAGGATTGTGCGTCGCGCTCGCGGTCGACGCGACGTGGTCCGCGCTCCGCGGCGTCGTGCGACTTCGCGATCGCTGAGCTCGGCGCGACGCGCGCGCGATGCTTTCGCCGCCACGAACGCGCGCCGCGCCTCGTAGGGCCGCTGCCTGCGCGCGAAGTGTAGCGCGTCGAATTCGTCACGCGAGGAGAAAGTGTGCACTGTGCAATATATGTACAATGCATGTGGCGAGCGCCGCGCCGCCGCGCGCCACGGCGCACCACCTCGATGCACGCCGAACGTCGGCGGGGAGCCCACGAAGGCGCGCCGAGAGGCCCCTCGCGGCCCCCGGCGGGACGCGCTCCGTGCCCCTCGAAGGGCCGGCGAGACGAATTTCAGCCCCGAGGAGGGCCGAAGCGACGTGCGGTGCCTGTCGTAGAGGGTCACGCGCAGGAGGCGTTCGCCGCCATGCGTCGCACCTGAATGCGGGCGCGGCCCGCCCGGCTCGGCGAGCCCTCGTGGCCCCCGTGGGCGCGTCGGCCGCCGACTGGGGTGACGGGCGCGGCGGGCACCCCGGCGCGGCGCTCGGAGCGGAAATTTCCCAAGACTTGGCCCGTGTCGAAGATCCGTTGCCCACTCGACGCGAGGCCCGCGCGCTCAAGCAGACGAGGGTGGAAGACCCACGCGAGCCCTCTTCGACTTACCTGAACGGAGCTCGTCCATGGCCAATGTATTCCGTTGGAGCTGCGTGCAAGGAATCGCCACCGACGTAGGATTTCTGCGCAAAATATCCTTCAAAAATGAAGATCCTCGAATTGAGACTGTTGTGAGATTTGCAGAAGCTCCGTATCAAGGATTTATGCGTGGACACTTTTATCTCAAGATTGCGGCTGCGACGTTGGGAATGGGGTTGATGGTGGGTTGCGGTGGGTCTGTCGACCCGGAGCCCTCCACTCAAGCGCACAAGACGAGCCCCTCTTCGACCTACGACACTCCGTCGGAGGACCAAGGGACGACCCCGACCCACACCGACCCCGGCGCGGGGTCACAAGAGGAGATTTTCCGGGATTACGCCGCCTTCGTCTATCGGAACGACAAAGGGCAGCAGATCCTGGTTCAGTGGCTCCTCAGTGGCGACGGCACCGACTACTACACCCGTTCCTGCCCGGTGCAGGACAAGGGCGGCCCGCTCTGGAAGGAGTGCCGCGACTGGTCGTGGTTCGGTAAGCCGATTCTCGAAATGGGTTCGGGAATGAAGGGTTTCGGCAAAGCTGGTGGCATGGGCGCCTACACCTATTCGGGTGTCGACGACAACGGAGAGCCCATCCAGCTGGTGGCGCAGACCTTCTTCAACGACCGCGGCGACGAGCGCCGAGGCCGCATTTGCACGGTGGATCCGAAGTCCGCCGACCCCGGCAGCCCCTTCGCCAGCTGCACCGACTTCAAGACGCTCGAGCTCCAATCGATTGATTTGCACATCGACGGTGTTTCGAATTTCCACGACGATAACCTGCTGACCTTCAAGAACGCGAACGGCGACGACGTGTTCTCGGAGAGCGTCCTCAGCATCGACGGCTCGCAGGCCTGGAGCCGCAGCTGCCTCACCAGCGGCGGCGCGCCCCCCTCGGGCCCGGGCTGCGATTTCGGCTCGGCGATGCCGCTCACGCGCCTCGGCAGCCACGTGGCCGCCGTCAGCGGTCACGGCGCCTTCGTCTACGACGACGGCGGCACGCAGATGGTCATGGAGACCATCATCACGGTGAGCGGGTCGGAGTCGCAGCAGCGCATCTGCCCGATCAACGAAGAGGGACCGGACTACGAGAGCTGCGGTCAGTGGACCCCGAGCTCGTTGACCGATCTGCACGGCACGCAAGGGCCGCTCTGATCCAGGTCCCCGCCGCGCGCCCCCTCCCAGCCGGGGCGCGCCACTCCTCCGGCGTTCGCGCCGGAGGACCGTAAAAAAGAGCAGCACCGGCGGTTCCACGCCCGCCGGTTGACTCGCAACCCCATAGAATACCTCGGAGTTTTTGGCCGAGGGGCGCGCGCGACGTTCACCGAGTTCCGACGGTGGGCGCCGCGCGCGTCGCATTTACACGGCCCGACCCCTCTGCTAAACAGCCGCCGCTTCCCCCAAGCGCCTCGGCACTTCGGGGGTAGACGAGGCGAGCTGAAGCGTCTGCACCTTTCCGAGCAGGCGGCCAACCCCTCGAGATCGCGGGTGTCACCCACGTCTCGATTCGACCGCGGACCCCGTCGGGTCCACGGCTCCTAGAAGCGGGTGGCGCTCTCACTCGGAGAGGTCTCTCAGATGAACTCGAAGTTGTCTCCGGTAGGCCGGGTCGCCGTGTCCTTGTGGGCGGCGCTGGTCACCCTGCTCCTGTCTTCGGTGGCGTGGGCCGCCGACGTCCTCCCGCCTGCCACCCCCTTGGGGACGCCGGCGGCGCACGCGGGCGGTGAGGCCGACCTCATCGTCCCCAACCTGGCCGATCCCCACCTCGCCCAGTTCTTCAACATGCCCGGCTCGACCCTGCTCTTCATGGGCATGGGGGTCGCCGCGGCCGGCATGATCTTCGGCCTCGTGATCTTCATCCAGCTCCGCGACGCGGCGGTGCACCAGTCGATGAAGGACATCAGCGAGCTCATCTACGAGACGTGCAAGACGTACCTCGTCACGCAGATGAAGTTCATCGCGATCCTCGAGGTGTTCATCGGCGCGATCATCGTCATCTACTTCGGCGTGTTCCAGCACTACTTCGCCGAAGGCAAGACGATGCAGGTCATCATCATCCTGCTCTTCTCGCTGCTCGGCATCGCCGGTAGCTCGGCGGTCGCGTGGTTCGGGATCCGCGTGAACACCTTCGCGAACTCGCGAACGGCGTTCGCCGCGCTCAAGGGGAAGCCCTTCCCCTGCTACGCCATCCCCCTCAAGGCGGGCATGAGCATCGGCATGCTCCTCATCAGCGTCGAGCTGATGATCATGCTCGGCATCCTCCTCCTCATCCCCGGCGCGTACGCCGGCCCCTGCTTCATCGGGTTCGCGATCGGCGAGTCGCTCGGCGCCTCGGCGCTCCGCATCGCCGGCGGCATCTTCACCAAGATCGCCGACATCGGCTCCGACCTCATGAAGATCGTCTTCAAGATCAAGGAAGACGACGCGCGTAACCCGGGCGTCATCGCCGACTGCACGGGCGACAACGCCGGCGACTCGGTCGGCCCCTCGGCCGACGGCTTCGAGACCTACGGCGTCACCGGCGTCGCGCTCATCTCCTTCATCCTCCTCGCGGTGAAGGATCCCTCGGTCCAGGTCCAGCTCCTCGTCTGGATCTTCGTGATGCGCATCGTGATGGTCGTCGCCTCGGCGATCTCGTACTTCATCAACGACGCCATCGCGAAGGGCAAGTACCAGAACTCGGACCAGTTCAACTACGAGCACCCGCTCACGATGCTGGTCTGGATCACCTCGGTGGTCTCGATCATCTTCACCTTCATCGTCTCGAAGGAGCTCATCCCGAACCTCGGCGACGGCACCCTCTGGTGGAAGCTTTCGCTCATCATCACGTGCGGCACCCTCGCCGGCGCCATCATCCCCGAGCTCATCAAGGTCTTCACCTCGACCGAGTCGGGTCACGTGCGTGAGGTCGTCACCTCGTCGCGCGAGGGCGGTCCGTCGCTCAACATCCTCTCCGGTCTCACGGCGGGGAACTTCAGCTCCTTCTGGATGGGCGTCATCCTCGTGGTCCTCATGGGCGCCGCGTGGATCGTCAGCATGCAGGGCCTCGGCGCCCTCATGACCGTCGGTCACGTCGACGCTTCGCCGGTCTTCGCCTTCGGCCTCGTGGCCTTCGGCTTCCTCGGCATGGGCCCGGTCACCATCGCCGTCGACTCGTACGGTCCGGTCACGGACAACGCGCAGTCGGTGTACGAGCTCTCGCTCATCGAGCAGGTCCCCGACGTCAAGAACGAGATCAAGAAGAAGTTCGGCTTCGATCTCAACTTCGAGAAGGCCAAGCACTTCCTCGAGGAGAACGACGGCGCGGGCAACACCTTCAAGGCGACCGCCAAGCCGGTGCTCATCGGCACCGCCGTCGTCGGCGCGACGACCATGATCTTCTCGATCATCGTCATCCTCACCGACGGGCTCTCGAGCCTCGAGAAGATGGGGAAGCTCTCGCTCCTCCACCCGCCGTTCCTCCTCGGCCTCATCATGGGCGGCTCGGTCATCTACTGGTTCACCGGCGCCTCGACCCAGGCCGTCACCACCGGCGCGTACCGCGCGGTCGAGTTCATCAAGGCGAACATCAAGCTCGAAGGCGTCGAGAAGGCGTCCACCGAGGACAGCAAGAAGGTCGTCGAGATCTGCACGCTCTACGCGCAGAAGGGGATGTTCAACATCTTCCTCGTCATCTTCTTCGGCACGCTCTCCTTCGCCTTCCTCGAGAGCTTCTTCTTCATCGGCTACCTCATCTCGATTGCCCTCTTCGGCCTCATGCAAGCGCTCTTCATGGCGAATGCCGGCGGCGCTTGGGACAACGCGAAGAAGGTCGTCGAGGTCGAGCTCAAGGAGAAGGGCACCCCGCTCCACGACGCGACCGTCGTCGGCGACACCGTCGGCGATCCGTTCAAGGACACCTCCTCGGTGGCCATGAACCCGGTCATCAAGTTCACCACGCTCTTCGGCCTCCTCGCCGTGGAGCTCGCGGAGCAGCTCGGCACGCAGACGCGCTTCATCGCGGCCGGCGTCTTCTTCGCGGTCATGGTGGTCTTCGTGTGGCGCTCGTTCTACGGGATGCGCATCAACTCGGGCGGCGTGAAGTCGGCCGAGGCGAGCGCCCCCGCCGAGACGCCCGCGGAGTGACGAACACGCGGCGCGCCCTCCCGCGCGCCACGTGACCCGACGCGAACGCGCTCCGTCACCACGGAGCGCGCTCTACGAGGGCGAGGGGAGTAGGATCGCGCGATGCGCGCCCTGCTTCCGTCGCCCTCGCGTCGTTTGTGGATCGGCTCCTCCTTTGCCGCGCTCTTCGCGTTGCCCGTCGTCGTGGGCTGCGGCGGCGGCGCGTCTTCCCCCTCGGCCCGCGTCGTTCAGCTCTCGGGCGTGGGGAAGCACGCCTGCCTCCTCGCGAGCGACGGCACCGTGGCTTGCGCCGGCTTGAACGAGCACGGCGAGCTTGGGGACGGCACCTCGCAGAGCCGACCCGACTTCGCCAAAGTGGAAGGCCTCGCGCACGTTCGGCAGATCTCGGTCGGCCTCGCGCACGCGTGCGCGCTCCTCGACGACACCACTGTGCGCTGCTGGGGGGCGAACTTCGCCGGCCAGCTCGGCGACGGCACGCACGGCGGGCACGCCACCCCCGTCGCTGTCGTCGGTCTCTCCAAAGTGGTCGAGGTCGCGGTGGGGGACGCCTCGACCTGCGCGCGCCTCGCGAGCGGCGCGGTGTCGTGCTGGGGGAGCGACGCCAAGGGCGAGCTCGGCGACGGCGGCTCCAAAGACAGCCTCGCGCCCGTCGCCGTGGCCAGCGTGAGCGCCGCCTCGTCCATCGCCGTGGGCGGTCACCACGCGTGCGCCCGTCTCGGCACCGGCGCCGCCGTGTGTTGGGGCGAGAACGCCGACGGCCGCGTGGGCCAAGCGCCGAGCGATGCGGTCCGCACGCCGACGACCGTCGACGGGCTCGCCGGCGTGGCCGAGCTCGCCCTCGGCGCGCACCACACCTGCGCGCGCCTCGACGACGGCACGGTGTGGTGCTTCGGGCAGAACGATCAAGGGCAGCTCGGCGACGGGACCGCGATCTCGCGCTCCGCGCCAGGACGGGCGCGTGGGCTCCTCGGCGTCGTCGGCCTCGCCGCGGGGGGCGATCAGACGTGCGCCATCGAGCACGACGGTAGCCTCCGCTGTTGGGGCTTCGACCCGCGCTCGCTGTGGGTGCCCGGTGCCCGCGCGCGCCTCGCCCCCACGCTTCTCCCGGTGAGCGGCGCGAGCCAGGTCATCGTCAGCGCCGACTACGGCTGCGCGCTCCTCCACGACGGCGCCACGCGCTGCTGGGAGACGAGCGCGACGCCACCCGTCGTCTTCTGACTAGCGCATTTCATGAGCTCTGTGCACTCGTGACGCGCTTCGCGATCCCCGGCGGGGGACGAACCTGCACGAGTGCCTACCCCTTCGTGCGCGACGTGCGGCTCGCCGCCACGAGCGCCTCGCGCGCCTCACGGAGGACGCGCGCGCGGAGCTCGGAGAGCGATCGTTCCCGCTGCTCGAGCTCTTCGAGGAGTCCGACCGCCTCACTGAGCGAGGCCTCGACGTCGCGGAGGCGGGTGTCCACCTCGGTGGCCTGATCGTGTGCATTCTGCACAGAACCCTCCGCCGAGCGGGCTTTGGCCTCGGCGCTGGCGAGGCGCACGAGCATCTCGCCCATCGTCCCCGCCTCGATCTCGCGCTCCCGCTTCTCGTTCGCCAGGAGCTCCTCGAGCTCCCGCACGCGCGCACGGAGCGCGCCTTCTTCGACCGCCTGCGTCGAGCCCTTCGGCGCCGTCGTCGATTGACCCGCGGCCGCCACGCGCGGGGGCGGGGCGGTGACGCGCGGATCGGGGCGCTTGGGACGGACGGTCGCGCGGACGTCGCGGGCCGCGGCCGAGGTCCCCGTCGGCCGGCGAATCTCCGGACGGGTCGGGTTGGCCTTCGGGGGTCTCCTCGTCTCGCTCATTCGAAGCCGTTCCTTGGCGGGGCGCCGGGTCGTCCCCCGCGTGCCCTTCGTAGCACGACGTGCTGTCGCCCCACGAGACCTCCCCGCGGGTCCGCGCCTGAGGTATGCTCCGCGACGAAATGAAACCGAGGACGTCTCTCCGTCGCTTGGCTGTGTCGCTCGGCTTCGTCGCTGCTTTGGCCGGCTGTGAGCTCATCGCCTCGGTCGATCGGACGAAGATCGACGGCGGCTCGCTCGACGAAACCGACGGCGCTAAGAGCGACGGCACCGCCGCCGACGGATCTGGCGACGGATCGAGCGACGCTACGACCGAGGACGTGGTCGACGGCGGCGGCAACGACGTCGTGACCATCGACGCGCCGGGGGACGGTCCGGCGAACGACGCCAGCGACGGCGCCGCGAACGACGCCGGCGGGGACGACGCGAGCGACGCCGCCGACGCACTGGACGACGTGACCGGGCTCGACGACGCCGGCGACGCCAGCGACGCCCCGCTCGACTGACGCGCCGCGCGATCGCCCGATCTTCCGGCGATTCGACGCGAGGAGCCGCCTTACCGTTCCGCGCGAGGAATGGTAAGAAGCGGTCGTGACCGCATCATCCTTGCAAGGGCATCCCACGGGAGAAGCCCAGGCCCCGCACGCGTCGTCTTCGCACGCGCCCACGCTCCCGAAGGAGCTGCTCGTCCACATGCACGAGCTCATGCTCAAGGCGCGCCTCCTCGAGGAGCGCTTGATCCGCATGCAGAAGCAGGGGGACGGCTACTTCTGGATCGGCGGTCCGGGGGAAGAGGCCTTCAACGTCCCGCTCGGCCTCTTGGTCGACAAGGGCGAAGGCCTCGACCACGACTACATGCATCTGCACTACCGCTCGAGCGGCACGATGCTCGCGCTCGGCGCCGATCCGGTCGACGCCCTCCGGCAGATGAAGAACACCGCGACCGATCCGTACTCGGGCGGGCGCAACTTCGCCGGGCACTACGCCATCAAGAAGTGGAACGTGGTCCCCATCTCGTCGCCCATCGAGGTCCAGTACTCGATGGCGCCGGGCACGGCGCTCGCGCAGAAGCGCCACGGCGGACGCGGCATCACCATCGTGCAAGGCGGCGACGCCGGCAGCGCCGAGGGGGATTTCGCGACCTGCCTCGTGTGGAGCTCGCGCCCGGGGATGGAGCTGCCGATCCTCATCATCGTGACCAACAACCAGTGGGGCATCTCCACCGCCGCCGCCACGCAGCACGGCGACAAGCGCATCGCCGACCGCGGCAAGGCGTTCGGGATGCAGACGATGGTCATCGACGGGAACGATCCCGAGGTGGCCTACGCCGGCTTGAAGCAGGCGATGGACTACGTGCGCCGCGAGCGGAAGCCGCTCGTGCTCGAGGCCGCGGTCTCGCGGCTCTACGGCCACTCGTCGTCGTCGGGCGCGAACTTCATCGGCGACGAGGTCGACTGCCTCGCGCGCTTCGAGCAGAAGCTCGAGGAGCGCGGCGTCCTCACGCGCAAGCACATGGACGAGCTCCGAGCGAAGGTCACGCAGGATCTCCTCGAAGCCTCGAAGCGCGTGCGCGAGGAGCCGCAGCCCAAGGGCGAGACGATCTTCGACCACGTCTTCGCCGGCGAAGGGCGCAGCGTGAGCCTCCCCGGTCGCACCACGGAGGAGGGCTGACATGGCGACGATGGTGCAAGCCATTCGCATGGCCCTTCACGTGGGCGAAGATCGCCTGGGCGTGACCGACGTCTTCGGCGAGGACGTCGGGCCTCCGCTCGGCGGCGTCTTCACCGCGACGCAGGGGCTCAAGACCGCGTGGAACACGCCGCTCGACGAGCGCGGGATCATCGGCACCGCCATCGGCCTCGCCCTCGCCGGGCAAAAGCCGGTCTGCGAGATCCAGTTCTGCGACTACGTCTTCAACACCATCGATCTCTTGAAGCTCGCCGGCGGCATGTACTGGTCGTCGAACGGCGAGTTCAATCTGCCCATGGTGATGATGACCCCGGTGGGGTCGGGCATCCACGGGAGCCTCTACCACTCGCACTCGTTCGACGGCATGGCGACGCACATCCCCGGATGGAAGATCGTCATCCCCTCGACGCCGAAGGACGCGTACGGCCTGATGCTCTCGGCCATTCGCGATCCCAACCCGGTCATGTTCCTCGCCCCCAAGGCGCTCCTCCGTACGAAGGCCGCGCCGGGCGAAGAGATCCCCGGCGAGCCCGACGAGAAGACGCTCAGCAAGATGATCGACGCGCCGCTCGGCGATCGTTCGGCGTGGAAGCCGGAGTGGCCGGCGACGCCGGACATGTACATCCCGATCGGCGAAGCGAAGACGGTGCGCAAGGGGAAGGACGTCACCTGCGTGGCGTACGGTCGCATGGTGGCGGTGTGCGCCAAGGCGGCGGAGGCGCTCGCCGGCGAAGGGATCGAGGTCGAGGTGATCGATCTCCGCACCCTGTTCCCGTACGACTGGAAGGCGCTCAGCGAGAGCATCCGGCGCACGAACCGCGTGCTCTTCGTGAACGAGGACACCGAAGTCACGAACTTCGGCGAGCACCTCGTGCGCCGCACCGCGGAGGAGCTCTTCTACCACCTCTACGCGCCGCCCAAGCTCTTGGCCGGGGCGAACGTGCCGGGGATCGGCCTCGCCGACAACCTCGAGCTCGCGAGCGTCCCGCAGCGGGACGGCATCGTGAAGGCGCTCCGCGATCTCGCACGGCACGCCCCGTAGGGCGCACAGAGCCCCCTCAAGTTCGCTAAGATCGCCCCGATGCTTCGGGCCGGGGACCAATTCGATCGCTACCAGGTCGAAGACGTCCTCGGCGAAGGCGGCATGGGGCTCGTCTACCGCGCCCTCGACACGCGGCTCCGGCGGCGCATCGCGCTCAAGATCGTTCGGCCCGAGGTGGCGCACACCGCCGACGGCCGCACGCTGAGCGAAGCGGCGCTCCGGTTGATTCGCGAAGGGAAGGCCGCCTCCGCCTTCAACCATCCGAACGCCGTCGCGGTCTACGAGGTCGGCGAGGTCGACGGCGTCCCGTTCATCGCCATGGAGCTCGTCGAGGGGCACGCGCTGAACGAGTATCTCGGAGATCCGCGCGTGCCGATGGAGCGGCGCGTCGCGTGGCTCGCCGGCGTGGCGCGCGGGCTCGGCGCGGCGCACGCCTCGGGGCTCGTGCACCGCGACGTGAAGCCGGAGAACGTCATGGTGTGCGCCGGCGACCTGGTGAAGGTGCTCGACTTCGGCGTCGCCAAAGAGATCAAGAAGTCGCTCGCGCGTTCGCAAGGCGCGCCCAAGCGCACCGAGCACTCGGTGGTCACGATGGCCGGCGTGGTGGTGGGGACGCCGCTCTACATGGCGCCCGAGCAGGTGCTCGACGAGCCGCTCGACGGCCGCTCCGATCAGTTCGCGTGGGCGTCGATGGCCTACGAGCTCTTGAGCGGCGGCGTGCACCCCGTGAGCACGAACAACCCCAAGAACCTGCCGCTCCAGTTCGCCGTGCTCCGCGAGACGCCGCTCCGTCTCGATCAGATCGCCCCCGAGGTGCCGCGCCCGGTGGCCGACATCGTGATGCGTGCGTTGAGCAAGCGGCCGCACGAGCGCTTCGCGACGATGGAAGAGATCGCCGACGCGCTCGAGACCCAGCTCGGCCGAAGGAGCGGTCCGCTCGCCGCGCCGCCGCGCGTGGATCCTTCGTCGGCGTCGACACTCTCGGTGACCGTGGCGCTCCCCTCGGTGCGGCCGCCGCCGCCGAGCCGCCCCGAGCCGCCCCCCGAGAGCCAAGATCCGCTCGCCCCCGCCGATCCGCAGGCCACGAGCGGTCCGTACGTCGCGCCGCCGCGGTCCCAGCTCCCCATCCTTTCGCGCGGGACGGCCTCGCGTCGCGGCGGCGACATTCACCCGGCGCTCGGCTGGGCGCTCGTCGCGCTTGCGGCCCTCGTGGCGGGTTTCGTCGCGTATTTCATCTTCGGCCACGTTCCCCGGCGCTGAGCGCGACGGCCGCTCGCCCGGGTTGCGGTTCGGGTAGCATGCGGTGACGTGCCCCGGGTCGCTCTGTCCCTCCTGTTCGTGATGCTCGTCGCGCTCCTCTCGGGGTGCGCGTCGAAGTCGCAGGTGGACATCCCGGCGTGGACGCTCGACGTCGCCGTCACCACCGGCGAAGGGACCGACGCCAAGTCGCGCCCCGCTTCGGCGCGCGTCGTTCTTCCGACCCGCATCGACGACATTCTCCCGCAACAGCCGGTCGACTACGCGCTCCGCACGCACGTGACCTTGCCCCCCGAGCTACGCGGCGTGCCGCTCACGTTCGGTGTCGCGAGCCTCCCGGCCATGGCTTCGCTCCGCGTCGACGGCGCCGAAGCGACGCTCCTCGACGTGCGCCCGTTCGATCGCTACCACGCGACCGGGCCGCTTCGCTTCCGCGTGCCGGCAGAGGCCACCGCCGACGGCGAGCTCGATCTCGCGCTCACCGTGCAGCACCGCTGGCGCGAGAGCGGCTGGCTGAACTCGGTCCCCTTCGTCACCCCCGAGCTCGACGGCGGCACGCGCATCGTGGCCGTGGGCGTGCTCAACGTGGCGGCGGCGGCGGCGGCGCTCTCGACCTCGGCGTTCGTGGTGCTGCTCTACGGGTACCTCTTCTTCTTTCTGCGCGGGCCGCGTCGCCGCGTGTACGGGCTCTTCTCCCTCAGCGCCGGGATGGTGATGGCCTATCCGGCCTTCGTCCTCGGCATCACGCAGTTCTTCGGCGTGTACGAGTCGGAGATCGCCGGCGCGATGCTCATCATCGGCTGCGTCACCGCCATCTACTTCACACGCGCGTACTTCAACCTCGCGCCGCCCCACCAAGCGTGGAAGGGGTGGGTCTCGTTCGCCTCGGTCGCGACCTTGGTCGTGCACGATCCGTTTCGCTCGGTGTTCCTGCTCGCTCCGCTCATCGGCGTGAGCTCGGTGGCGAACATGGTGGTGCAGGCGCTGCTCCTCGTGCGCCTGCGCAAGCTCGACCCTCGCCCCTCGAACCTCTACCTCATCGTCCTGGCCTGGCCGGCGACAGCGATCCTCGGCATGCCGGATTTTCTCGCGCTCCTCGGGCTCGGCGAGATCTTCGGCGGCGCGCGCACGGCGTGCTTGGGCATCACCTTCATCGCGCTCGCGCAGGCGATGGCGCTCCTCCGCGATCACGTCTCGTCGCTCTCGCGATCCGACTCGCTCAACAAGGAGCTCGGCGAGCGCGTGGCGCTCCTCGAGGCCAAGCAGCGCGAGGTCGAGGTCTTGAACGACGATCTGCGGCGGCAGATCGTGGCGCGCACGCGGCAGATGGCCAACTCGTTCGCGCTCGAAGACGCGCCCGACGTGCAGCCGGGCATCTTGCTCGAGCCCGGCGCGGTGATCGAAGAGCGTTACCGCGTCCTCCGGCTGATTGGCCAAGGCGGCATGGGGGCGGTCTACGAGGTCGAGCGCGTGATGGACGGGCGTCACTTCGCCTTGAAGACCTTGAGCGGTGCGAGCGATCCGATGACGCGCGCGCGGTTCGCCCGGGAAGCGCAGATCGCCGCCAACGTGAAGCACCCGAACGTCGTGACCGTGGTCGACTTCGACGAGGCGCGCCTCGGCTACCTCTTCTTGGTGATGGAGTTCGTGGCCGGCGACACGCTCCACCAAGTGCGGCGACGAAACCACGACATCCCCTGGACGCTCTTCGTCCTCGCCCAAGTGGCCGAGGGGCTCGACGCCATCCACGCGCAAGGGATCGTCCACCGCGATCTGAAGCCGACCAACGTGCTCCTCTCGCGCGGGAGCGACGGGCGAAGGCCGCTGGTGAAGATCACCGACTTCGGCGTCTCCAGCGCCCGCGCCGACGACGGCTTCGACGAGTGGTCGACCGCCGAGCTCACGAACCCGCGCGTGGCGCGTGCCTTGGCTTCGGCGATGGGGCAGGGGCCTCGCACGTCGTCTCCGCCTCCGCCCCGCGCGTCTTCGCCGCCGCGCGCGTCGAGCCCCGGCGCGGCCGACGGCGAGAGAAGCCCGGCGGCGCGCACGTCGAAGCCTCCGCCGCCGTCCGACGCCACCGCGCCCACCGATCCGCCGGTCGTGCCGGCGACGACGCGCGACTCGGGCGACGGCGACGGTCTCGCGCAATTCCCCCTCATCGGAGAGCCGACCCGCCCGGGAGCGCGCGGGGGCCCCGCCGATCTCACGCAGACCGGGGTCATCTTCGGGACGCCCTATTACATGGCCGCGGAGCTCGCGGGCGGCACCAAGGGGGCGACGCGCGCCGCGGACGTGTTCAGCCTCGGCGTCATCGCCTACGAGCTCTTGACCTTCAAGCGTCCGTTCGCCGATTGCCCCGTCCACTCGATTCGCCGCGGGCACATGCCCGCCGATCCGCCGAGCTTCGCCGTCGCTTGCCCGACGTTGCCGCCCGAGCTCGCCGCGTTGCTCACGCGCGCGCTGCAGCACGATCCGGACATTCGTCCGACGGCGCGCGAGCTCGCTGGTGCGCTCCGCGCTTCGCTCGCCAGCACCGCAGGCAAGGCCGCGGCCGAGCGCTGAGCGTGCGGAGGCGCGCGCTCGCGGAGCGGCCCGCGCGGGCGCTATACTCCTCCTCGTGAGTCGCAAAGAGAGCCTCGCCGAGAAGATCACGTCGTCGCTCCACCCCTCGCACCTGGAGGTGGAGGACGAGAGCCACAACCACAGCGTGCCCAAGGGGGCCGAGAGCCACTTCAAGGTGGTGGTCGTGGCAGAGGCCTTCGACGGTCTCTCCGCGGTGCGTCGTCATCAGCTCGTCTACGGAGCCGTCTCCGACGAAATGAAGAAGGGGCTCCACGCGCTGGCCATCGTCGCCAAGAGCCCTGCGGAGTGGGCGGCGAGCGCCGTCGTTCCCCCTTCGCCGCCGTGCCTCGGCGGTAGCAAAGCCGAAGAAAAGGCTCGCTGACGAGGCCGCGTCGCCCTCCACGAAGTGGACGGCTTCTCGCCTCTGCGACGCCGGTCCGAGTATCCTCCCCCCGTCATGGTCCCCGACTCTCTCCCCGAGCGCGTCGGCCGCTACGAGGTGGGCGAGAAGATCGCCGAAGGCGGCATGGCCACGGTGCACCTCGCGCGGCTCCCCGAAGGGGGGAACCGCATGGTGGCGCTCAAGGTGCTGCGGCGCGAGCTCGCGGGGGACAGAGACTACGTCGCCATGTTCCGCGACGAAGCGAACCTCCTCGCCAAGCTGAATCACCCGAGCACCGTGCAGCTCTACGAGACCGGCGAGGACCAGGGCATCCACTACATGGCGATGGAGCTCCTCATCGGCCAATCGCTCCTCGGCGCGTGGCGCGCCTTCCAAGCGCACGGCGCGAAGATGCCGTACCCGCTCTCGGCGTACATCTGCGCGCGCGCCGCCGAGGCGCTCCACCACGCCCACGAGCTCCGCGACGCTTCGGGCGCGCCCGAGCACGTCGTGCATCGCGACGTGAACCCGAGCAACGTGTTCCTCACGCTCGACGGTCGCGTGAAGGTCATCGACTTCGGTCTCGCGCGGTCCGAGTCGCGCGTCTCGCGCACCGCCGTCGGTATCATCAAGGGGAAGCTCGCCTACCTCTCGCCCGAGCAGGTCGAGGGGCACCCGCCCGATCGCCGCGCCGACGTCTTCGCCTTGGGGACGACGCTCTGGGAGATCACCGTCGATCGCCGCCTCTTTCGTCTGGAGGGGGACATCGACACCGTGCGCGCCATCCACGCGTGCGTCGTCCCCGATCCGCGGACTCTCGTCGCCGATTATCCGCCCGAGCTCTGGGGGATCGTCGCCAAGGCGCTCGCGCGTGACCTCGCGCTTCGTTACCCCACGGCGGCGCAGCTCGCGCTCGACCTCGACGCGTGGCTCGCGTACTTCGGCCACAAGGTCGAACCGCTCACCTTGGCCAAGACGATGGCCCAGGTCTCGGTGTGGACGGCAGGGATGTAAGCGAACCTTCGCTGGTAGCGAAGCGCACGACTTCGGCGCCGCGCGCGGCGATCAGAAGCCCTGGCTGCGAAGGCGCGCCACCACGTCGCGGAAGAAGGCGAGGTGGTCGAAGCTCGACACCGGATCCTTCCCTTGCTGCACGAGGAGGCCGACCTCTTTCAAGTGATCGGCGGGGACGCATTGGAGGAACTTCCCCCAGCGCGCGCTCGCCACCGGCACGAGCCCGTCGTTGGCCTTGCCTTGCCCCTCTTCGAGGAAGATCGCCGTCGGCGCGAGCGCGGGCTGCGCGGCGTCCACGTGGCTCGGATCGTCGGGGAACGCCGCGCCGGCGCAGTCGGTGACGCCGGTCTCGAAGTTCGTGCGCCCGGCGTAGCTTCCGTACACGACGCGCGGATCGTCTTGGTACTTCGGGTTGAAGACCGTGCTCATGTACTGCGCGCTCATCTCCTGCATCTGCGCGTGGAGGTGCGGGTCGCTCTGGATTTCGTACACGCTCTTCTGGAGCAGATTGACGACGACGCCGGTGACTTGATCGAAGACGTTGTCGGGCACGCCGCTCGTCAGACCGAGCACGAGATCGGCGACGCCGCTCCCGCGGTGCGGCGTGGCGATGGTGGTGACCGACGCGATGCGATCGCCGTAGCCGAGCCCCGCGGCGCTCGCGAGGACGCGCGCGTCGAGGCCGCCTTGGCTGTGGCCGATCAAGTTGACCTTCGACTTGCCGGTCTTCTTGAGGATGTCGTCGATCTGCGGGGCGAGGGCCTTGGCGCGCTCTTCGCTCGAGTCGTACGGCGGCGCGAGGGTCGTGTAGACCATCCCTTCGCCGTGAGCGGAGAGATCGGCGGCGACGCCGTCGAAGTAGACGACGTCGAGCGGGAGGTTCTGCAGCTTGGCGAAGCCGGCCATGCCGTGCATGAGCACGATGGGGTAGGGGCCGCTCTCGACCGGCTTCGCCGCCGACGAGCTCGAGCCGCTCGAACCACCGCCGTTCGCCGCACCGGCGCCGTCGTCGCCCTTCGCTCCGCCGGGGACGGGCGCGCTCGTGCCGCCGTCGCTGCCGCCGCAGGCGACGAGAGGGATCACGAGGCTGAGGACGGCGAGAAATGAAGCGCGCATGACAGACCTCCCAGAGCCGGTGACCGTAGGTCAGTGACCGCTGGTCAGTCGCGTCTCCGGCGTGTCTCGCGCGCGGGGAATTTTATGACGCAATGCGTCGAAATCGTTCAGGCTTCTCGAGGTGCGTTGGCGGCGAGGCTCTTGGCGCTACAGGGCCGACGCAGCGAACGACGCGACCTCAGTAGCCCGGCGGCAAGACGAACGCGTTGAGCGGCGTCGCCGGATGGCACGTGTCGGGCTTGGGGTTGTCGTCGGCGTCGACCTGGCACTCCTGCACGGGGCCGTCGAGGTACTTCAAGTAGAGGTCGTGGTAGCCGATCGTCCCCGGCACGGACTTGTAGTTCCCCCACGAGTTCTTGATGCGGAAAAAATCGATCGTCGCGCTGTCTTGGAGCGCGGCGGCGAGCGCCTCGGGGCGTGTCTCGAGCACACCGGCGGGGAGCGTCCCGAAGCCCGGCACGTTACTCACTTGATAGTCCTCGAGCACGGTGAGGTGACCGCCCTGGCGCCCGGGCGCGGCCGGCGGCGCGGCGAAGCGTCCTTGCGCGTCCATCGCGTTGAAGTCGACGAACCAGTTGATGATGACCGGCTTCTCGTCGTGGAGCGCCTTCTGCACGCGCTCTTGCACGTGACGACGCTCGATGCCGCTCGTCGACGGATAGTACGTGCTCTGCCAGGCGAACGGCCCGCTGCGCGAGAAGCCGAACGAGTCGCTCGTACCGACGGCGTCGGCGAGCGTGAGCGTGCGATCGGCGGTGGCGTTGGCGTCGCGCCCGGTGCCGATGGTGATCGCCGTGCTGGCGTGGACGATGGCGTTGGCCGTCTCTTTGGCGCCGGTGCTGAAGTTCTTGCTCACGTCGGCGCCGAACGTGTCGTTGAGCGCCGACACGACCGTGGCGTTGAGCTGCCACGCGGCGTCGAGCTCTTTGCGCACCGTCGCAGGATCGCGACGCGCTTCGGCGGTCGAGAGCGCGCCGGTCTTGAGCGAGGTCGAGATCGCGGTCAGCGCCGTCTGTTGGCGCGCCGAGCGATCGACGGTCGCCTCCTCGGGGATGAAGTCTCCTTCACTCATCTCGCCGTAGTGCTCGATGATCCCCGCGGCGGTCTCCCACTGGCCGCCGGTCTGCAGCGTGCCGCTCTCCGCCTCGCCCTGCGTGATCTTGTCGAACCAGCTCCAGTAGGTCCAGTAGGACTCGGAGAGGTTGAGATCCTCCTTCGCGAAGCCGCGGTGGAGCGACTCGGCCCAGCTCGCGGTCGCGTAGACCCAGCAGTTGCCGATCGACTGATCTTTGGCCGGCGTGTGGCTGACGTCGGTGACTTTGGAGGCCGAGTCGTCGGTCGAGGTGTCGGTAGCGGAGCAGGCGACGGCGACGGGGGCGAAAGCAAGGAGAGGAAGAAGCGCGAGGAGGTGAGCTCTCATGTAGGTGCGGAGAGCACCTCCTGTGCCAGGGCGCCCCGCCTCGGCGGAGCCGCCAAGTGACTGATCTTCTTGGCGACCAGCCCCCGGACCCCCGGACCAACGGCCGGTCGGGGTGGGGCAACGCTCATCCGCCCGGTCCCCCATTGGACCGGCGTCGTCCAGGCGCGCCGGCTCGGCCTCAGCGGCCGGGTCTCAAGGGGCGAGCGTCAGCTTGGTGACGTCGTCGTAGTACGACTCGCTCTTCGCGCTGCGGTAGCCCGAGCCGAGGATCGGATCGTTCCGGAAGCGCGTGACCGTGAGCTTGCCGTCGCAGCTGTCCGTCCCCTTGCCGTGAATCTTGCTCGCGTCGATCGTGTAGATGCCCGTGTCCTCGAGCCCGCTGTCTTCGATCTTGTCGATGCAGTCGCCCTCGAGCGTCACCGAGATCTGCTGGCTCGATCCGCTGTTCCCCCAGCGCACCGGGAGCGCTTGGGCGAAGTGCACGGTGGTGCCGCCCGCGGGCTCGGTGACGCCGAGCGATTTCACCGCCGCCACGTAGGTGGTGAAGGTTTGGCGCGAGTCGGCGTTCGGATCGGCCGGCGTCTGCTGCCCGCCGGGGTAGCCGGGCGAAGGGCCGTTGCCCGGCACCGGGTTGTACGCCTCTTGGGTGCGCACGAGCTGGAAGACGAACGCCGCCCCTTCGGGGAGGTTGCCGCCGACGATGCCCGAGTACCAAACGGCCGGCCCGACTTGGATCTTCTGAAGCTGGGCTCCGTTGCAGGAGATGCTGTCGCCGCTGCCGAGCTCGACGAACGCGCCGAGCGGCGTCCCCTTGTGGAACTCCACTTTGGCGGTGGCGCCGTCGACGGTCTGGTGCACCGTGAAGTCGGCGGTCATCTCGGAGGTGGCCACGCCGTTCGACGTGGTCGTGCAGCCCCCGAGCATCGCTGAGGCGAGCCCCAGGAGAGCGCCAAGGAACGTGCGGGTGTGCATGGTGGGTATCGATCCTCTCGAGCTCTGTGGAGCAGGCTCCGTGCCACGTCAATTTGCGTCCGATGGCGCGCGATTACGAGGGGATACGCGCATTTTTCGCCTCCGCCTCGATGGCCGTTCACGGTGGGGCAGAGAACGGCGTGCCGCCACGGGTGGTGGCTCTTGCCTCGGCGCTCCCGCTTGCCCGGCGTTCTTCCGCTGGCCGGCGCGCAGTGCTACATCCGCCGCCGCGGAGTCGATGTGAAACCGTATCTCGATTTGCTCGGCCGCCTCCTCGACGAAGGGGTCGCGCGCCACGACCGCACCGGCGTCGGCACGCGTAGCGTGTTCGGGCACCAAATGCGCATCTCGCTCCGCGAGGGCTTCCCGCTCCTCACGACGAAGAAGCTGCACACCAAATCGATCGTCCTCGAGCTCCTCTGGTTCCTTCGCGGCGACACGCACGTGAAGTGGCTGCAAGAGCAGGGGGTGAAGATCTGGAACGAGTGGGCGACGGCGGAGCAGTGCGCCCGCTTTGGTCGCGCCGAGGGGGACCTCGGCCCGGTCTACGGACATCAGTGGCGCAACTTCGGCGCGACGCCGCTCCCCGGCGGTGGCTACGCGGACGACGGCGTCGATCAGATGAAGCATCTGCTCGAGCAGATCCGAACGAACCCCGACAGCCGGCGCTTGATCGTCAGCGGCTGGAATCCGAAAGAGGCGGAGCAGGTCGCCCTTCCGCCGTGCCACACGCTCTTTCAGCTCTACGTGGCGCCGCCGCGGAGCGGCGCGGGGAAGCGCGAGCTCTCGTGTCAGCTTTACCAACGGAGCGGCGACGTGTTCCTCGGCGTGCCGTTCAACATCGCGAGCTACGCGCTGCTCACGTGCATGATCGCCCAAGTGTGCGATCTCGCCCCGGGCGACTTCGTGCACACGCTCGGGGACGCGCACCTCTACCAAAACCACCTCGACCAAGCGCGCGAGCAGCTCGGTCGCGCGCCGCGCCCGCTCCCGAAGCTCGTGCTCAAACCCGAGGTGAAGGACCTCTTTGCGTTTCGCTTCGAGGACATCACCTTCGAGGGGTACGACCCGCATCCGCACATCAAGGCCGAGGTCGCGGTCTGAGCGACCCGTCCATGCAACCGCTCGCCCTCATCGTCGCCATGTCGGTCCCCGGTCGCGTCATCGGCCGCGGCGGCACGCTCCCTTGGCACTTCCCCGAGGACATGCGCTTCTTTCGTCGCACGACCACCGGGCACTCGGTCGTCATGGGGCGAAAGACCTACGAATCGGTGGGGAAGCCGCTCCCCAACCGGCGCTGCATCGTGGTCAGTCGATCGCCCGGTCTCGTGCTCGAGGGGTGCGAGGTCACGCCGACGCTCGAAGAGGCGCTCGATCTCGCGCGCACGACCGATCCCGAGCCGATGGTCATCGGGGGAGGGGAGATTTACCGCGCCGCGCTCCCGCTCGCGACGCGCATCTACCTGACCGAGGTCGCGCGCGATGTGTCGGGCGACGCGTTTTTCCCCGAGCTCGACGCCAACGTGTGGCGCGAGGTCGAGCGTCGACCCGGCGAAGCGCCGGAGCTCCGTTTCGTGACGCTGGAACGGATCGGGATCCCTGGATCGCCGAGACCATGATCGACTCGTGCCGCGCGATCGACGCGGCCTCGCCGAGACGTCTCCGGGACGGCCTCCGCGAGCCAGGTTTCATGACAAATCGCGCGTGAGCGACGCGCCGAGGCGGTCGTCGGCGCGATCGGTCGCGCGCGCTCGATCGCGGCGCACGGCTTGCTGTGTAGGGTGCATGCACCTGGCCCGACGATCGCTGCTCGCTCTCGCCATCGCCCTCGGCTCCTGGGCCGGCGCCGCCGACGTCTCGGCGTCGACCGCCCCCGCGGCCACCACGCTTGCCACCGACCCCGGAGGCGCCTTCGACCGCGACGCCACCGCCGAGGCCATGAAGGCCGTCGACGTCACGAAGTGCAAGCGCAAGAAAGGTCCGACCGGCGACGGGCACGTGGCCGTCACCTTTGCGGCGACCGGCGCGGCCACGGACGCGGTCGTCGATCGCCCGCCCTACGCCGGGACGAAGGTCGGCGGCTGCGTGGCCAAGGCGTTCAAGAAGGCGAAGATCCCCGCGTTCAAGGGGGACCCGGTCGTCGTGGGGAAGAACTTCCACATCGACTGACGTCGCCCGCGCCCGCGTGTCGCGCCTTTGTGCGCGCGCGCGCAAAGGCCTAAGCTCGCCGCGTGCACGTCTACGTCGGTACGAGCGGCTACAGCTACAAAGAGTGGAAGCCCGACTTCTACCCGGCCGACGTGCCGGCGACGCGCTTCCTCGCGCACTACGCCACGAAGCTCGAGGCGGTGGAGATCAACTCCACCTTCTATCGCTTCCCCACGAAGAAGCTCCTCGCCGGTTGGGTGTCGGAGGTGCCCGAGTCCTTCGTCTTCGCGCTGAAGGTGCCGCAGAAGATCACCCACATCGCGCGGCTCAAAGAGGTCGGCGACGCGGTGAAGACGCTCCTCGAGAACGTGCGCGACGAGCTCGGTCCGCGCGCCGGTGCGCTCGACTTGCAGCTCCCGCCGAACTTCAAGAAGGACATGGGGCGCCTGCGCGACGTCTTCGCGGCGGCGGACAGCGTCGAGCGTCGCCCGCGCATCGCGTGCGAGTTCCGTCACCCCTCGTGGTTCGACGACGAGGTGCACACGCTCCTCGCCGATCACGACGCCGCGCTCGTCCTCGCCGAGTCGGACGACGCCGAGGCGGGCGACGATCTCGACGCGCCGCTCATCGCCACCGCGAAGTGGGGGTACTTGCGCCTTCGCCGCACCGACTACACCGACGACAAGCTCCGCGCGTGGAAGACGCGCCTCGCCGCGCAAAAGTGGGAGACGGTCTACGCCTTCTTGAAGCACGAAGCGGTGGAGGCGCCGCTGCTCGCGACGCGCCTGCGATCGCTGCTCGCGGAGTGAGGGGCGCAGGCCTCTCGCGCGTCTTCACCCGCGGATGGTCAGGGTGCAGGAATAAGAATCGTCAGCCTAATGGAATAAATCGTGGCGGCCCACCAAGAGGTCAGGTATCGACGACGAATGGTATCCTTCGGGGTTCGGGGTTCGGGGTTCGGCGTACTTGTCCTCCTTCTGACGAGCGCGTCAGCGTCGGCCTGTAGCAGGACGCCGTCGGAGGCGAGCGCTTCGCAAGGCGCGCCGCTTGCGGCTAGCTCGGGCGCGACGTCCGGTGACTCCGGGTTGCTCCTTCAGGCGCCGCCCAGCGATGAGGGACGACCTCGCGCGACGCGAGCTTCGTCTTCGATGCGACGCTGGTCTCCACGACCGAGGGCGCGACCGATGGCGCGGTCCAGCCTAGCTTCGTTTGGATCCAGACGCGGGATGCTGACGTGGCCTCCCTGAGCACGGACGGAGGTGGGCTATGAGGCACCACCGAGTTCGCCTCGTTGGTGCCGCGATCGCCGCACTCGCTCTTCTCCTGAGCGTGACGACGCGAGCCATCTATCCCGCCGGCAGCCACGTGTCCTACTTGAACTGCACTGACAACGTCATCACTGCGCCCCT
This sequence comes from uncultured Polyangiaceae bacterium, assembly GCA_964531795.1. GTDB lineage: Bacteria > Myxococcota_A > Polyangia > Polyangiales > Polyangiaceae > CAZHHD01. Next base: position 69,563 of record CAZHHD010000009.1, read on the forward strand.
GCGTGTTGCGGTCGCCTACTGGGGGTGGCCCAACCCCCAGTTTGATCCCAAAAAGCCAGCCGTCGACGCAAGCGCGAGGGCCTACGCAGCTGGCGACTGGCGCGTGAAACACGCCCTGACGCAGTATTACAAGCAGCGCGGAGGTTGCAGCGACACGAAGGAACACGTGATCTTCGGATCGATCCCCGTCGACACTTGGTACCTTGCCGGCCCGAGCAGCAACAACCCCTCCCAAGGCGAGGAGCAAGCTGCGGCGCTTTCCGTGCTTCAGGGGCACTATGGGATCAACAACGTCCTCCTGCTCCTCGCATACGCGCAGGGGGTCACCCCTTGGAAGGCCGGCGCGACCGCCTACCACTTCGAGACCACTGACAACCGCGGCTACGCCGTGCTCCCCTACAACAGCGACGCGTCGAACATCCCGAATATCGTCTTTCACGAGTTCAACGAGCTCGTCACGGACCCGATCCCAGACATCACTGGCCAGCCCGCGTGGAAAGATCCGAGCGCGCAGGAGGTTTCCGACGTCTGCCAGTTCACGGCCGCTGACGCGAGCTCGACGAGCAGGCTCTTCCAACTCCTCCCCACGAGTGTCGCGTACAACACGTTTGGCCTCCAGCCCCTGCAGAGCAACCTCGCGCAGAACTTCTCCGGATCTTGCGTCTACGCGTACGCCGAGCGCTCCGACAACTTCGTCCTCGGCACCGACAACAACCTCTATCAGTCGACCAACGGCGACAGCTCGTGGAAGTCGTGGGGGAGCCCGGCTGTCACCCTCGCGTCGGGACCGGCCACGGTTTCGCACGATCCGTACTCGATCGATGTCTTCCTGAACACGACCTCGGGAGAGCTCTGGCAGGCCGCGAGCCCCGACGGGGGACAGTCGCACACTTGGAACAACTGGGGTCACCCAAGTGGGTACGTCTTCTCGGGCAAGCCGACCGTCGCGTCCGCGGGCTCCAACATGCTCGACATCTACGCCATCGCGATTCCGACGGGCGGAGGCGCGCGGGCGCTCTTCCACCGTTCCTGGAACGACTACGTTGATTCCGGATGGCTCGCGATGTCGCCGGGGTTCACGCCTCTCTCGCCCCCAGGCGCGACGTCGTGGAGCGCGGGGAACATCACCTTGGCGGTCCTGGATGACTCCGGCTTCCTCCATGTCGGCTTGTCCGTCGCGGGACAGAACTTCACCTGGACAAATGCCGGCAACAACGGAATCCCCCTGTCGAGCGCGGCGCCCGACGTTGCCGCCCACGATCAGGGCTCCTATGACGTGTTCGTCGCGGACATCAACGGCGCGCTGCAGCACTACTGGGCCGTGGGCTTTCCGTTTTCCACATCAGGCTGGGACAGCAGCGTCACAGACCCGGGCTATACCGTGAAGGCCGGCACGGGACCCGGCGTCGTTGCCCGGGGCGACCAACGTCTGCTCGTGTCGTACACCACGACGCTCGGATCGGTTCGCCAACGCGAGTACGACTTCGGATGGAAGCCGTGGGGGACCGTCCTGTACGCCAATGGGACCAACCAGGACGCCGATGTCAGCTCTTGGTGAGCGTGCGCGCCAGTGGCTGGCTCGCCTCGCGGCCGTCTCGCTGAGCGCTGTGCTCGTCGCGTGCACGACGAAGAACGAGGGCAAGCCGCCCACCCCCGACGCGGCTACGACGGGCTGCTCGCAGGATTCGGATTGTCTTCCTGAGTCCGAGGGCGGGCTTCCCAACGTTGCCTGCCTGTATCGTCAAGACGCGGGCTGCGACACGCGCGGCGAGTGCCTTCAAGAGTACCCTAGCGCCAACTTCTGTGAGCATCCCGTGGGGCCGGCGCAATGCCGCTGCGGTGGAGGCATCTTCCATGACAACCCGTGCATCATGCCCGCGGGGTATGCCACGCAGCCCGTCGCCCCCGCGTGCCTCCCCGACGGCGGTTCGAAGTAGAACGTCGCGTCACCTCGGCAAGACCGCGTCGCTCGCGAGCACCGGCGCCCACAGGTCGCCCACCTTCGCGAGCCGCGCGAAGATGTTCTTCATCGTGAAGGCGCGCGGATCGAGCTTCTCCGTCACCTCGTCCCACGTGAGCGGCGTCGACACCGGGCCGCCGTCGATCGCGCGGAGCGTGTAGGGCGACGCCATCGTCTTCCCTTCGCCGTTCTGACCGCAGTCGACGTACACCTTGTGCCCGCGCTTCTCGATGCGTCGCTCGACCGTCGCGATCTCGGGCAGCACCTGGGCAACCGCCTTGCCCACCTTCTCGGCGAACGACGTGGCGTGCTCGTGCGTGTGGCCGCGGGCGATGGGGACGAGAATATGGAGACCGCGCTTGCCCGTCGTCTTGGGGAAGCTCGGGAGCGAGAGCGCGTCGAGGAGCTTCTTCAGCGCGTGGGCGATCTCGATGAGCATGCCCCACGTCCCCTCGATGGGATCGAGATCGAAGACCACGTAGTCGGGCTGCGCGAGGGCGCGCTGGATCTCGGCGTCGGTCACGGCGTCTTTCGGCGCGTGGGCGCTCCACTGATGGAACGTGAAGGCGGCAAAATTCACCAGCCACTCGAGCGTCTCCACCGAGTCGACGACCACGCGCGTCGAGTCCTCGCCCCCTTTCCGCTCCTTGTCGAAGCGGATGCGGCGCACGAACGAAGGCGCCTTGGGTGGGGTGTTGTGTTGGAACCACTCTTTGCCGTCGATGCCGTCGACCCAGCGCTGGAAGTTGATGGGGCGACCTTCGAGGTGCGGCAGGATGAAGGGTGCGATCTGCACGTAGTAGTCGCGGACGTCCTTCTTGGTGAAGCCGTCGCGGGGGAAGAGCACTTTGTCGGGGTTCGAGAGCTTCACCGCGTGGGTGCGGACGATCTTGGGCCCCGCGACCGCCGCTGCTGCGACCCTCGGCGCGTCTCCTTTTGCGGAGGCGTCGGCCGGCGTGGACTCGCCCTCTTCGCGCTCGTCCCCTTCGCCGCTCCGCACGCACTCTTCGGGGCGCTTGTCTTCACGAAGCGCGAGGAAGCGCGGCTGACGGAAGCTCCCCTCGCGCGTCCGCTCGGTGAAGCCGATCTCTACGCAGAGCTCGGGGCGGCACCACCTCACGTCGCTCATCTTCGGCGCGCCGGTGCACGGCGGCTCTTTCACCTCGGCGGCGGTGAGCCTCTCGTAGAGCGACTTGCGGAGCGCCGTGTCGAAGCCGGTGCCCACCTTGCCGGCGTAGACGAGCTTCCCCTCTTCGTACACGCCGAGCACGAGGGCGCCGAGCGACCGCTTGGCGCCGCTCTCGGGGGTGAAGCCGCACACCACGCAGTCTTGCCGGTGCTCGAACTTGATCTTGATCCACGACGCCATCGGGCCGGACACGTAGCGCGAGCCCTTCTTCTTCGCGATGAGCCCCTCGAGCCCTGCGCTCCGCGCGGCGGCGAGAATGTCGGGGAGCTCTCCCTCTACCGTCGAAGAGACGAGGAGGGGAGGGGTGGCCTTCTCCATCACGGCGGAGAGCATGCGTCGGCGCTCTTCGAGAGGGAGCCCGCGGAGATCTTTCCCCTCGAGCCACAAGAGATCGAAGGCGACGAACGAGACGTGGTGCTCGCTGGTGTCGCCGGTGAGCCAGCGCTGGAGCCCGCTGAACGAGGGGCGCCCCTCGGCGTCGAACGCACAGGCCTCGCCGTCGATCACCGCCTCCTTCGCCGGCAAGCGAGCGATCGCTTCGGCGACGGCGGGGAAGCGATGCGTCCAGTCGTGCTGACGCCGCGTCGAGAGACGCACGGCGCCTTCGGCTTTGGCGGCGAGCAGGCGGTAGCCGTCGTATTTGATCTCGAAGGTGTACGCGCTCGGTACGTCGAGCAGCGGACCGAGCGTCGCCTTGCCGACCTCGCCGATGCGGTCGAGGAGGGCGAGCGCCGCCTTGGGATCGGCGTCGGGCCGCGCCTGGGTCGTCTGCGCCGCGACCGGCCCTCGCGTGACCACGCGATCGCTCACCACCGAGCCCGGCTGCTCGGCGGTCACGTCGCGGCTCTTGTCGGCGAACCTGTCCTTCGCCTTGAAGAAGAGCCACTGCTTCTCGCCGCGCGTGCGGACGAGGTGCCACTCGCCCTGCATCTTGTCCCCATAGAAGCGGATATGGAAGTGACCCTTCTTCCGCATCGCCTCCTCTTGGTTCGGAGGCACGGTCTCGTACGGTCCGCGATCCCACACGAGCACGTCGCCGGCGCCGTAGTGCCCTTCGGGGATGCGCCCCTCGAAGCCGCCGTAGGCCATGGGGTGATCTTCGACCTCCACGGCGAGGCGCTTCACGTCGGGGTCGTAGCTCGGCCCCTTGGGCACGGCCCAGCTGGCGAGCGTGCCGGCGATCTCGAGGCGTAGATCGTAGTGGAGCCGGCGCGCGTCGTGCTTTTGGATGACGAAGACGTGGCGCGCGGGGAGCGGAACCGCGACCTGCTCGTCGCCGCTTCGCTGCGCCGTTTTCTTTTCTCGTGCGGGCGAGGGATGGGACGATGACGAACTCGGCGCTTCGGGCGAAGGCTCGGGCGTCGCTTCGAAGTCACGCTTCTCGCGGTACCGCGTGAGGCGCGCTTCGGCAGAGTCGTCCTTTCGGGCGGCGCTTTTCTTCGTCGTGCTGGCCGGGCGAGCAGTGGTGCCTCGTCGGGACGACGTCTTACGCTCGTTGGACTTCACGTCGTCTCGTGTGAGGAGCAAGCCATGGCGCGCGCAATCTGGTCGGGTGAGATCGCCTTCGGGCTGGTGACGATTCCGTCGAAGCTCTATTCGGCGACGAAGGATCTTACCCCCTCCTTCCATCAACTCCACAAGGAGTGCGGCTCGCGCATCTCCATGGTGCGGAGGTGCCCGAAGTGCTCGCGCGACGTCGAGTGGGGCGAGATCGGCAAGGGCTACGAGGTCTCCAAGGGGGAGTACGCGCTCTTCACCAAGGAGGAGCTCGCGAAGATCGAGGGGGAGGACATCCCCGGCGGCATCGACATCGTCGAGTTCATCGATCCGCGTGAGGTCGACCTCGCGTACATCGGCAAGAGCTACTGGGTCGGCCCCGGCGGCAAGAGCTCGCGCGGCTTCGCGCTCCTCCGTGAGTCGCTCGAGCGCACGAAGAAGGTGGCGCTCGCCAAGGTCCGCATCCGCACGCGCACGCAGCTCGGGCTCCTTCGGCCGCGCGGCAAGCTCTTCTCGCTCGAGATGATGCGCTTCGGCGACGAGCTCGTCTCCGACGCCGACATCGACAAGCCGGACGCGCGCCCGGCGAGCGACCGCGAGCTCGAGCTCGCGCTGAACTTGATCGAGCAGCTCACCGGCGAGTTCGATCCGACGAAGCTCCCCGACGAGTACCGCGCGGCGGTCGAGGCTGCGGTGAAGGAGAAGACCGAGGCCGGCGAGATCGCGCGCGACACGACCGAAGGCGAGCGCCCGCTCGCCGCCGAGGGGGGGAAGGTGATCGACCTCGCCGAGCTCCTCTCGCGCTCGCTCGGCAAGGCGCCGTCGGTGAAGAAGGCGTCGCTCCCGCCGCCGGCGGAGGGTGAAGAGGCGCGCGAGGAGAAGGCCTCGGCGAAGAAGCCGGCGAAGAAGAAGAAGGCGTCGGGGGAGTAGGCGCCCCCTACACCGCGCCGAGCTCGATCGTCACGAAGGCGAGCTCGCCGCGCGCGGGGCCGCCTTTCACCGTGACTGCGCGCGCCCCTTCGGCGTGCACGAGGCAGCCGCGGCCGTCGAGTGACCCCTCGGGGGCCTTGTCGCCGAGCTTGGAGGCGAGGTCTTTCGCTTCTTCGCGCGCCGCAGCGTCGACCATGGCCAAGCGCCCCTTGGCCACGCGCACGCGCGCGAGCACCGTGGCCGTCTTCCTTTGCTCGATGGGATCGGCCACTTCGGCGTGCACCGCGAGGAGCGACACCGCGCGGCTGCCGCTTCGCTTCACGTAAGCGTGCCATGTGCCGTGCTGCGCGGCGGCCACGTAGCTCGCCCGGGCGGACTCGGACTTCGTCGCTTCCTGGGCCACGCCGAGGAGCGAAGGGGCGCCGACGGCGACCGCGCCGCCGACCGAGAAGGACGCGAGGAGCTCGTAGCCGCGGAGCTTGGGGGCGGCCGAGGTCTTGGCGACGGCGGCGGGGGGGCGCACCGAGGTCGGCGCCACGTCGCCGCGCTTCGCCTGCTCGCGCAGGCGTGTCTCCGGCACGCCGAGGACGTGGGCGAGCTCGGCGTAGAGGGGACCGTCGCCGCTCGAGAGGATGGCGCGCTCGTCGGCGCTGAACGCCTGCGGATCCGTGTAGAGCTCACGGAACGACTCCACCTGCTCGGCGATGGGCATCTTCCCCAGCATCCGAACCGAAGAGAGGCGACCCGACGTGCGTTCACCCCCTTCGCGATCGCAGAGTCGCGCGAGGAGCTTCTCCGCCTCGGCGCGAGGGACCGGGGGACGAATCAGCTCGGCGCCGGCGTCCTCGGGGATTCCGACCGTGCCGCTGGGGAGCTCGACCACGTAGCGGGCTTTCCCGGGCGCCGGGAGCTCGCGCAAAATGCCGACCCCCTGGCGATGAACGACGACGTGATCTCCGAGACGAAGGCTCGATGTGGCCATGCGCGCGCTACCCACGAATTGTCCGCGCGCGAAGGTGCCGCGGAGGAAGTCCTAGCCGAAACGGACCCACGTGCGACCGGCACGAGGGCGAGGGACGCGGTCTACCATTTTTCCTCGGGGCGATGGATCCGGTAAGGTCGCATCTGTGAGACGTCTCGCCCCCCTCCTCTGGCTCGTCCCCGGCTTGGCCGCCGCGATTTGGGCGTGCGACTCCTCGAGCAACCGCACGAAGCCGGCAGAGGTGCCGATCGCCGAGTTCGAGCCGGGCCGACCGGGATCGAACGATCCGCGCGGCGGTGGAGACGGGGTGCCCGTCGCCGCCGAAGAGGTCGACGCCGGCGCCGTGGCCGACAAGAACGCCGACGCCGGGCCGACCCTCAGCGTCGCCGCCGATCCGAGCGCCATCGCCGGAAAGCTCGACGACAAGAACGGCTTCGCCGGAGCGACCCTCGGCTCGGCCACGAAGAGCCTGCGCGGCGTCCGCAGCCTCGACAAGAAGGGGGCCGACCCCGCGCGCTACCGCGGGCCGGCGACGTACTCCGGGGTCGCGCTGTCGGTGGACTACACCTTCATCGGCGGCAAGCTCGCGCTCATCGCCTTCAACGTGAAGAAGAGCGGCGACTGCAAGAAGATCCGCGACGCGCTCGACCGCGAGCTCGGCGTCCCCCAGAAGGCGACCACGAACCCCGAGTCGGTCGTGTGGAAGGGGAACAAGGTCGGCCTGAAGTACGTGGCCGGTGTCACGTGCGGCGGGCAGGTCGTGAGCAAGGACCTCGACGCGACCGACTTCACCGCGCTCGATCAATAGGCGCCATCGCCCGTCACGTCGGCGGCCGCGAGGTCTCGTAGACGACGAGCTCGCCGAGCATCTCGTGATCGCGCGTCCCCACGCGCGCCATGCCGACCTTCTCGAGGACGCGAATCGAAGCCACGTGCCACGGCAGCGTCGTGGCGCGGACGACGCGCGTTCCGCCTTGCTCGAACGCCCAGGCGACCGACGCACGCACCGCTTCGGTGGCGTAGCCCTTCCCCTGCTGCGCTTCGTCCACGCCGTAGCCGATCTCGGCGATGCCGTCGTCGTCGGGGCGGCCGTGGAAGACGACGCTCCCCACGAGCGTCCGAACGTGCGCCGTGTCGTCGCGGAGCAAGAGGAGGCGATCGCCCCAGAGGCGCCGCTCGGGATCCTCCCGGATGCGCTCGAGCGAGGCGGAGAACGCTCGCTCGACGAGCGCGCGCCCCGGCCACGCCTCGGGGAACTTGAGCCCAGCCGCACGCTCCGCCCCTTCGCGATCGCCGAGCATGACCGCTTCGACGATGGCCAGGGTCATCGGCACGAGATCGAGCCGCGGTGTAACGAGCGCGCCCATGACTCTCGATGATACGCCCCCCGCCCCGTTGTGGAGGCCGAGAGAGGATGGCACTGTGACGCGCTGCATGAGCGCACCTCCTCGTCCCGCGTCCACGCCTCCTCGCGCTGCGCCGCGTCGTGTGGCCAAGAAGGGGGCAAAAGGCGGGGCTTCGGCGGTCTCGACCGCGCGCGAAATCGTGCGTTCCCCGGCGGCGGCGCTCCGGCTCGAGCACGCCGAGGGGTGGCTCACGGCCCTCGGTCGATCGTCGCGGGCGCTGCTCGTCGGGCCCACGCTCGAGGCTCCTTCGCAGCTCGCGCGCCGGGCCACGCTCACCCTGGGCGCGTCGTTCGGGTGGGAGCGCACGACGTTCGGGCGTCTCGCGGGGACGCTGGCCGGTGCGCGGTTGGCCGACCTCGATCTCGCCCCCGCCGGGCGGTTGGCGCTCGAGGCGCTCTGCGCCCGCGTCGTGCACGCGATGGAGGACACGCTCGGTCGCTTCGCCCCCATCGGCGACCGACCCGGCCTTCCGCGCGCGCTCGCTCGGACGCTCGAGGAGCTTCGTCTCGAAGGGATCGCGCCCGAGGTCCTCGCCGCGCGCGAGCCCGACGTGGCGCGCCTGCTCGCGGCGTACGAAGCGGAGCTCCTTCGCGCGCGCCTCGCCGATCGCGCCGAGGTGTTCCTCGTCGCCGCCGAAGTGGCCCGCGAAGGAGACCACGCGCTCCTCGGCATTCCGACGCTCTTCCTCGACGCCGAGGTGCGGCACGCGGTGGAGCGCGATCTCGTGGCGGCGATCGCTCAGCGCGCGCCAAGGCTCCTGGCCACCGTGCCGCTGGGTGACGCGCGAACCGCCGGGCTCTTCGAAGAGGCGCTCGGCGTCGCGCCGACGGATCTCACGAGCCCGAACGAAGGGCCGCTCGCGCGCCTGCAGCGCGGGCTCTTCTCCGAGGCGCCCGTGGACTTGCCGCTCGAAGGGCAGGGGGTCTCGATCCTCTCGGCGCCGGGCGAGAGCCGCGAGTGCGTCGAGATCGCCCGACGGATCCAACGCGAAGCCGAGCGCGGCGTCCCGTTCGATCACATGGCCGTCGCGCTGCGCGCCCCCGCGCAGTACCGCGCGCACCTCGTGGAGGCGCTTCGTCGCGCGGAAATTCCCGCCTACTTCGCCCGCGGCACCGTGCGACCGGATCCCAGCGGGCGCGCCTTCCTCGCGCTCCTCGCGTGCGCCGCGGAGAACCTCGCGGCGCCGCGCTTCGCCGAGTACCTCTCGCTCGGCGAGAGCCCCGCTGCCGATTCCGCCGGCGCGCCGCCGCCGGCCGCTCCCGCCGCCGAGCGATGGGTGCCGCCCGACGAAGAGCTCGTCTCGAGCGCGGCGGCCACGCTCCTTCGCGAGTCCGAGGCGAGCGAGAGCGCGGCGCTCGACGCGCTCGACGCGAGCGAGGCCCAGGCCGAAGCGACCGCGAGCGAGCAAGCGCCGGTGCGTGCCGGGACCTTGCGCGCCCCGCGGCGTTGGGAGCAGCTCCTCGTCGAGGCGGCGGTCTTGGGCGGCGTCGATCGTTGGCGGCGAAGGCTCGAAGGGCTCCGTCACGAGCTCGAGCTCGAGCTCGCCGGGATCGAAGACGCCGACGACGCGCGCGCGCTGAGGGCGCGGCGCGACCTCGACGGGCTCGCCGCGCTCACCGCCTTTGCGCTGCCGCTGGTCGAGACCCTCGCCGCGCTCCCTCCGCGCGCGACCTGGCGGGCGTGGCTCGAGGCGCTCTCCTCGCTTGCTTCGCGCGCGCTGCGCCGCCCGGAGCGTGTCCTCGCCGTGCTCGGCGAGCTCGCCCCCATGGCCGACACCGCGGAGGTGTCGCTCACCGAGGTGCGACTCGTCCTCGAGCCGCGGCTCACCGAGCTCACCTCGCGCCCCGAGGGGCGGAGGTTCGGCGCCGTGTACGTGGCGTCGATCGACGACCTCCGCGGTCTCTCCTTCGACGTCGTGTTCGTGCCCGGGCTCGCCGAGCGGCTCTTTCCCCAGAAGATCGTCGAAGACCCGCTCCTCCCCGATGCGGCGCGTGGGGCGCTCGACGCGCGTCTCACCGACAACGCGCAGCGCTCCTTGGCCGAGCGTCTCGCGCTTCGTGTCGCCGTGGGGGCGGCGCGGGCGCGCGTGGTGCTGTCGTATCCGCGCATCGATCTGGAAGCGGCGCGACCGCGCACGCCGTCGTTCTATGCGCTCGAGGTGCTTCGCGCCGCCGAAGGGCGCCTCCCCGGGTTCGACGAGCTCGCGCGGCGAGCCGAGCAAGAGGCGGGCGCGCGCATCGGTTGGCCCGCCCCTTCGGACGCGATGGACGCCATCGACGACGCCGAGCACGACCTCGCGCTGCTCGAACAGATCTTGAAGCGACCCGAGGCCGACACGGTGGGCACGGCGCGCTACCTCCTCGGCACGAACGCGCACCTCGCGCGCGCGCTCCGCTTCCGCGCGCTAAGGTGGAGCGCCAAGTGGAGCGCCGCTGACGGCCTGATGGTCCCTCCCGCGCGTGACGGAAACACCGAGACCCAACGCGAAGCGCGGGCCGCCCTCGACGCGCACTCGCTCCCTCAGCGCTCCTTCTCGCCCACGGCGCTCCAGCACTTTGCCGCGTGCCCGTACCGCTTCGTGCTGCAGGCGATCTTCCGCCTCGCGCCGCGCCAAGAGCCGGCCCCCATCGAGGAGCTCGATCCGCTGCAAAAGGGCTCGCTCGTCCACGAGGTGCAGTTCGAGCTCTACACCGCGCTCCGCAAGGACGGGCTCTTCCCCCTGGACGACGCGAAGCTCCCGGCGGCGCGGCGTCACCTCGACGAGGTCCTCGCGCGCGTGGCGAAGAAGTACGAGGAGGAGCTCGCGCCGGCGATCCAAGAAGTGTGGGACGACGGCATTCGCGCCATCGCCGCCGACTTGCGCGAGATGCTCCGGCAGACCGCCGAGGATCGCGAGTGGACGCCGGCGTACTTCGAGCTCGCCTTCGGCCCCATCCCTGCGCGCGAAGGGCGCGACGAAAAGAGCCAAGACGCGCCGGTCGTGCTCGACACCGGGCTCCAGCTCCGCGGCTCGATCGATCTCATCGAGAAGAACCCGGCGGGGGATCTTCGCGCCAGCGACTACAAGACCGGCAAGGCGCGCGCGAAAGAGGGGTTGGTCATCGGCGGCGGAGAGACCCTTCAGCCGGTGATGTACGCGCTCGCGCTCGAGAAGCTCTTCCCCGGTCAGCGCGTCTCCGGCGGGCGGCTTTGGTACTGCACCTCGGCGGGCGAGTTCACCCAGGTGACGGTGCCGCTCGAGGAGCGCGCGCGCGAGGCGGCGACGTACGTCACGCGCGTGGTGGAGAAGGGGATCGCCACCGGCTTTCTCCCGGCGGCGCCGAACCCCGACGGCTACGGCTGCCAGTACTGCGACTACCTCCCGGTGTGCGGCCCGTACGAGATGCAGCGCACGACCAAGGTGAAGAGCCAGAAAGAGCTCGAAGCGCTCGTGACTCTCAGGAGGAAGAAGTGAAGCCCCTGGCCGATCAAGCGGCGCGCGACGCAATCGCCAACGACCTCGACGCCACGCTCGTGGTGGAAGCGGCGGCGGGAACGGGAAAGACGACGGCGCTCGTGGGGCGCGTCTTGAACCTGCTTCGCAGCGGCAAGGGGCGCTTGAAGAGCCTCGTCGCCGTCACCTTCACCGAGAAGGCGGCGGGAGAGATGAAGCTCCGCCTCCGGAGCGAGATCGAGAAGGCGCGCCAGAGCGAGGCGACGACCGACGAGGAGCGGCGTCGCTTCGAGGCGGCGCTCGAGGAGCTCGAGGCGACGCACATCGGGACCATTCACGGATTTTGCGCCGATCTTCTCCGCGAGAGGCCGGTGGAGGCGGAGGTCGATCCGCTCTTCGAGGTGGCGAGCGAAGAGACGAAGGAGCGCCTCTTCGACGAGAGCTTCGAGCCGTGGTTCCAAGCCGAGCTCGCCAAGAAGAGCGAGGGGGTGCGACGCGTGCTGCGCCGACGCTCGCGCGATCGCGACGCGGCAGGTCCGCGCGAGGCGCTCAGGTCCGCGGGCCTCGCCCTCGTCGAGCAGCGCGACTTCTCCGCGCCGTGGCGCCGCGAGCCGTTCGATCGCGAGGCGAGCCTCGACGCCGTGCTGCGCCGCTTGGGCGAGCTCGGCGACATGTGGCCCAAGGCGGAGATCAAAGACGACTGGTTCGTGAAGAGCCTCCTCGAGATCCACCGCTTCATGCAGGAGCTCGCGCGTCGCGAGCGTGTGCACGGCGAGCGCGATCACGACGGCCTCGAGGGGCTGCTCCGCGAGCTCGAGCGGAAGCGGATCTGGGGCTGGAAGGGGCGCATCCGCTGGGTGAACCCGGGGGTCGACCGAAAGGACGCCTTGGCCCTTCGCGCCTCGGTGAAGGAAGAGCTCTCGCAGGTGCTCGACGCCTGCGACGCCGACCTCGCCGCCTGCCTCTCGCGCGAGCTCCGCGAGGTGGTCTCGGGGTACGAGACGCTGAAGCGTCGAGCTGGCCGCCTCGACTTTCTCGACCTCCTCCTCAAGACGCGCGACATGCTCCGCGATCGTCCGGCGGTGCGGGCCGAGCTGCAGAAGCGCTACGACCACCTGCTCGTCGACGAGTTCCAAGACACCGATCCGCTCCAGGCGGAGATCCTGCTGCTCCTCGCCGCCGACGATCCGCGCGAGCGAGACGCCGAGCGCGTGCACGTGCTCCCGGGGAAGCTCTTCGTCGTCGGGGATCCGAAGCAGTCCATCTACCGGTTTCGTCGCGCCGACGTGGCCCTCTACGAGCGCGTGAAGCGGCGCCTCGTGAACGACGGTGCGCGCCTCGTGCACCTCTCGACGAGCTTCCGCAGCGCGCCTTCGATCCAAGAAGCGATCAACGCCGCCTTCTCCGAGCGCATGCAGGGGAACGTGGACGGCAGCCAAGCCGAGTACGTCCCCTTGAGCCCCTTCCGCGAAGAGCCGAAGCTCGCGAGCGGCGAGCCTCGACCCGCGGTGATCGCGCTCCCGGTGCCGCGCCCCTACAGCGCCTTCTCCGACGGCGGCGCGCGCATCACCAACTACAAGATCGACGAGTCGCTCCCCGACGCCGTGGGCGCCTTCGTCGATTGGCTCATCACCAAGAGCGGGTGGACGGTCACCGAGCGCGAGCGGCCGGGGGTGGCGGTGCCGATCGAGCCGCGCCACGTATGTCTGCTCTTCAAGCGCTTCCAGGCCTATCGATCCGACGCCACGCGCCCTTACGTGCGCGCGCTCGAGGCGCGGCGCATCCCTCACGTGCTCGTGGGCGGGCGCTCGTACCACGCGCGCGAAGAGGTCGTCGCTCTTCGCAACGCCGTCGCCGCGGTCGAATGGCCGGACGACGAGCTGTCGGTGTTCGCCACGCTGCGCGGCCCGTTCTTCGCGCTCGGCGACGACGCGCTCCTCGGCTACCGACACCGCGCGGGCGCGCTCGCGCCGTTCCGCCGCATCGCCGAGGCGGAGCTCACCGAGCTGACGCGGCCGGTCGACGCCGCGCTCGAAATTCTCGCCACGCTTCATCGCCGAAGGAATCGACGACCCATCGCCGACACCGTGGCGCGGCTCCTCGAAGCGACGCGCGCGCACGCGGGCGTCGCCAATTGGCCGGCTGGGGAGCAGGCGCTCGCCAACGTGTTCCGGGTGCTCGACTTGGCGCGGCGTTTCGAGGCGCAGGGGGCCATCTCCTTCCGCGCCTTCGCCCAGCGGCTCATCGACGACGCCGAGCGCGGCGGCGCGGCCGAGGCGCCGGTGGTGGAAGAGGGGACCGACGGCGTCCGAATGATGACCGTGCACCGGGCGAAGGGGCTCGAGTTCCCCATCGTCATCCTCGTCGACCCCACCGCGCCGTCGAAGCCCCAGAATCCCTCGCGCTACGTCGATGCGTCGCTCGGGCTTTGGGCGATGCCGCTCGCCGGCTGCTGTCCCATGGAGCTCGCCGCAAATCGCGAGGAGGTCCTGCGGCACGACGCCGAAGAGGCCGTGCGCCTCGCGTACGTCGCGGCCACGCGAGCACGGGAGCTCTTGGTGGTGCCGGTGTGCGGCGATCAAACGATCGAAGGGTGGCTCGACGTCCTCGCCCCCGTGGTCACGCCGCCGGACGAAAGGAGGCGTGTGTCGTCGCCCGTGCCCGGCGCGCCGCCGTTCGGCCCCGACAGCGTCTTCGAGCGACCGCCGGGGGCGCGCGGGGTCGAGGCGAGCGTAGCGCCGGGGCTCCATCGACCCGAGCGCGGCGCGCATCACGTGGTCGTGTGGGATCCGCACGCGCTCGATCTCGATCGCGAGCACGACGTCGGGCTTCGTCAGCAACGCATCCTCGCCGCCGACGACGGGGGAAACGCCGCCGAAGGCGAGCGCCAGCATGCGGCGTGGAAGTCACGCCGCGCCGAGGCGCGCCGGACGGGGAGCGTGCCCAGCGTCGTCGTGCGCACGCCGACCGAAGAGAAGGAAGCCGAAGGCCCCGCGCCGACCGAGGGAGAGGTGGTCCCGCTCGAGACCACCGACGCGCCGCGAGAAGGGCGCCCGCGAGGGAAGCGCTTCGGCAGCCTCGTGCACGCCATCCTCGCCGTGGCCCCGCTCGACGCCGACGCCGAAGGGATAGCGCGCGTCGCGTCGACGCAAGGCCGCTTGGTCGGTGCTCCGAAGGACGAGGTGGAGGCCGCGTGCCACGCGGTCCGGGCGACGCTCGCCCACACCCTCCTCGCGCGGGCGCGGAGCGCGGGGGTGGACGCGCGTCGCGAAGCACCGGTCACGCTTCGCCTCGCCGAGGGAGAGCTCCTCGAAGGGGTCGTCGACCTGGTCTTCCGCGAAGCCGACGCCGCGGGCCCAGTCTGGACCGTGGTCGACTTCAAGACCGACGGCGAGGTCGCGAGCCGCAGGCCCGCCTACGAGCGACAGGTCGCGTGGTACGTGCGAGCCATCGCCGCGGCCACCGGCGAACGCGCACGCGGCGTCCTCCTCGCCGTATGAGGGCCACGCGCCGGGCTTCTCCTCGTCCTCCGCGGCTGTCTTAGCTTCCCGGAGGAGCTCAAGCTCCGTATTCTGCCGGCCGATGCACAAAGCCTTGGGGCGCGCGCTCGCTGCGGCAGCTCTCTTCGCCCTCGCCACGCCGGCCGCGGCGCAGACGAAGCAAGCCTCGGGCTATTCGGCTTACGAGCGCGCCTCGATCGAGAAGGTCGCGGCCACGCTCCACGCCGAGATTGATCGCCACCCGCAAGGGAAGATCATCGAGAGCGTCGACATCTATCCGCTCGAGGTCATCGAGGAGCGCGACCCGGTCCCCCACTTTCTCGCGGGGATCTTGAACTCGCTCCACGCGACGTCGCGAAAGTACGTCATCCAGCGCGAGGTGCTCCAGCGCGTGGGTGATCCTTACGATCAAGAGCTCGCCGACGAGGCGACGCGAAACCTCGCCGGCCTCCGCCAGCTCTCGCTCGTCGTCGTCGCGCCGTTCACCGGGAGCGCGCCCGACCGCGTGCGCTTGGTCGTCATCACCAAGGACGTGTGGAGCCTCCGCATGGGGTTCGACATCGGTGTCGGCCCCGGCGGTCTCGAGCGCTTGCTCCTCGAGCCGACGGAGTCGAACCTCGCCGGAACGCAGCAAACGGTGCTCGGGCGCTTCACCTACCGGCCCGAGTCGTACTCGCTCGGCGCGTCGTACGTCATTCCTCGCCTCGACGGGCTCTACGTCCGATTCGTCAGCGACGCGAACATCATCATCAACGGTCGCCGCGGCACGCCGGAGGGCTCGTACGGCACGGCGTCGGTGTACAAGCCGCTCTTCTCGTCGCACGAAGAGTGGAACTGGGGCGTGACCGTCGCGTGGCGCGACGAGGTCCTCCGCCGTTACGTGAACGCGCAACTCGCCACCTTCGACGCCAAGGCGACGGCGCAGAAGGACGGCATCCCCTACGAATACCGAGGGCGTCGCTTCACCGACACCGCGGCCGTCACGCGCTCCTTCGGCCGCGACGTGAAGAACGACTTCACCTTCGGCGCCGAGGTGAACCGCCGGGCGTACCTCACCGACGACTTGAGCGGCTTCGACCCGCGCGCCGCCGAGGCCTTCGTCCACCAGGTCATGCCGGTGAGCGACACGCGTATCGGCCCCTTCGTCCAGTGGCGCGGCTACACGAACGAGTTCTTGCGCGTGCGCGACTTCGAGACGCTCGGCCTGCAAGAGGACTATCGCCTCGGCCACGACCTGTGGCTTCGCTTCTACCCGGTGTCGCGCGGTCTCGGCTCGAGCCGCAACTTCGTCGGCACCTACGCCGCCGCGCAGTACACGCTCCCCCTGGGTGACGGCCTCGTGCGCGGGCTCGTCGACACCACCACCGAGGCCGAGGAGGAGAAGCTCTCGGACGCGTCGATCGAGGGGGATCTCCGACTCGTGACGCCGCGCTTCTTCTTGGGCCGGCTCATCTTCGACGCCGCGGCGTTCAACCGTTACCGAAACTACCTCAACTCGCAATCGCTCCTCGGCGGCGACACACGCCTCCGCGGCTATCCGAGCAGCTATTTGAGCGGCAAGGACCTCGTGGCGATGAACGTCGAGCTGCGCTCACGCCCCGTGGAGATCCTCGCCTGCCAGCTCGGGCTCGCGGCCTTCTACGACGTGGGTGACGCCTTCGACGGCTACGATCACTTGGAGCCGCTCCAGGGTGCGGGCGCTGGCTTCCGCGTGCTCTTTCCCCAGGTCGATCGGATCGTCTTCCGCGGCGACTTCGGTGTGCCGCTGGCGCGCCCGCTCCCCGCCGGCGTCGGCGCCTATTCGTTCTTCTTCACCTTCGAGCAAGCGTTCGTCATGCCCTCGATCGGCACCACCGCGACGCAGGGGGCTCCTTCCACCACCGGTGCGCTCGGGCAGTAGCGGCTCGGGCTCGGGGGCCGCGCCCGCGGCAACGGAGGCTTCGTCAGCGCCTGGGGAGAGGAGGCGGGAACGCGTTTCGGAAGTCGCGCATCGTGGCGACCTCGCCGTGCGCGTGCTTGAAGCCCGTCGCACCGCGGAACGACGCGGCGTCGACCACGACCGGGTACTTGATGTGCGCCAGCGCGCCGCGCGGCAAGTTGGGGAGGCCGAGACGCGCGACCCCCATGAAGGTCGCGAGGAGCGGCTCGGGGACGGGGAACACGCTTCGCCCGGTGGCGTGCGCGACGACCGAGAGCGGCACCGGCTGCGGGCCGGCGACGTTGTAGACGCCGCGGAGGCGCTTCTCCAACGAAAGGGCGATGGCCGTCACCACGTCTTCCTCGTGGAGGAACTGGAAGAGCGGATCGTAGCCGAGCACCGTCGGCACGCGCCGACCCTTGAGGAAGCTCGCCAGCGTGCCGTGGCCCGAGGGGCCAAGCGTGTAACATACACGGAGCACGGCGGTGGTGAGCTCGGTGTAGCGCCAGAGCGCCGTCGCCGCGTAGAGATCGGCGGCGACGAGATCGGCGAGCTCGGGGAAGGTGCCGAGCGCCATCGGCGGCTCGTCTTCGGTGTGGAAGAGCGGTGAATCGGGGCCGGCGCCGTAGAACGTGTGGCGCCCGACGAAGATGCAATGGCGCACGCCGTACGCGCGGCAGTGATCGAACACGGCGCGGGTGCCGCCGAGGTTGATGCGGTAGCGCTCTTCGCCGCGCACCATGAGCGAGGTCACGGTGGCCATGTGCACGACGGCGTCGGGGCGGAACTTTCGGAAGACGTCTTCGGCGGCGCGCTTTCGGATGTCGACGGGGTGGACCTCGACGCCTGCGGGCGGGTTGGGCCAGCTTCGCGCGTCGATCCCGGCCACCTCGTGGCCTCTTTCGACGAGGCGGCGGGCGAGCAGCCGACCGATGCCGCCGGCGATCCCGGGGATGAGGACCCTCACGCGGGCCTCCCCGAGGCGGCGACGTCGTCGCCGAGCAGCGGAAGATCCCCGCGGCGGACGCGCTTCCCGTGATCGATGAGGCGCGCGATGGTCTGCTTCACTTGCTCGACGTAGCCGAAGATGACCTCGTCCTCTTCGTCGCCCGTGCCGTTGAAGATCATCGGCGCGCCGTAGAAGATTTCGAGCTTCACCGGCAAGGGCGCGGCCACGAGGTACGGCGTAATCGGGATGTAGGGGACGCCGAAGAGGTGCCCGAGGCGGTAGGCGTTGGCCACGGTGGGAACCGCTTCACCGCCGCCGAGGAAGCCGAACGGGATGATCGGCGACTTCGACTTGAGGGCGAGGCGCATGAACCCGGTGCCGAAGTCGACGAGGGAGTGCCGCTCCTTGTAGAGCTTGGCCGTTCCCCTGGCCCCCTCGGGGAAGACCATGAGGAGGCGCTCGTCTTCGAGCAAGCGCAGCGCGTGCTCGGGGAGGCCGGTGAATTGTCCGCACCGGTTCGCCCAGATCGAGGCGAAGGGGAGCCTGTTGATGAACTTCTCCGCCATCCCCTGGGCGAGGCGCGGCGGGTCCATCTCGAGGAACATGGAGGCGATGACCATCGCCCCGTCGACGGCGACGCCGCCCGAGTGGTTGCCCACGAGCATCGCTCGACCGCGCCGCGGCACGTTCACGATGCCGTGCGCCTCGACCGAGAAGTAATGCTTGTAGAGTGCAGAGAGCCCGCCGAGGAAGGCGGCGAGGTGCTTCTTGGAGATGCCATAAGGGTCGAGGCCGTACGGGCTCCACGGCAGCTCGATACGGTCGATGCGCGCGCTCAGGGACTCGGACACGGACGCTCCTTCCGCGGCGTGCGCCTCTTCGGCGCGTCACGTCCGCGGTCACCCGAGGCTATCAGGTCCACGCTCCCATGCTACCGTGGTGGGCCGTGGATCCGAGCCGTGGAGTCATCCGCACAGGACGACTCGTCAAGGGGAAGTGGCAGATCGACGCGCGGCTCGGCGCCGGCGCGACGGCCACGGTGTATGCGGCGACCCACAAGAACAACGGGCTCAAGGTCGCCATCAAGGTCCTGAAGCCCGAGCTGGCGCGCGATCAAGAGATGCGATCGCGGTTCCTCCGCGAAGGCTACGTCGCCAACCAGATTCAGCACCCCGGCGTGGTGCGCGTGCTCGACGACGACACCGCCGAGGACGGCTCGGTCTTCTTGGTCATGGAGCTCCTCGAGGGGGAGATGCTCGAGAGCAAGGTGGCGCGCGAAGGGGGGAAGCTCTCGGTGCCCGAGGTGGTCTCGGTCGCCGACCGCGTGCTCGACGTGCTCGCCGCGGCGCACACGCAAGGGATCGTCCACCGCGACATCAAGCCGGAGAACATCTTCATCACCCGCGACGGCGGCGTGAAGATCCTCGATTTCGGCCTCGCTCAGTTCAAGCAAGGGCAGGACGCGACGCGCACCGGCCTCATCCTCGGCACGCCCGACTTCATGTCCCCCGAGCAAGCGGCGGGGAACAGCGCGGCCGTCGACGCGCGCTCGGATCTCTACGCGCTCGGCGCGGTGATGTTCACGCTGCTCACGGGGAAGCCGGTCCACAAGGCGCGCTCCTTGCACGAGCACCTCATTCTGATCGCGTCGGCCACCGCGCCCTCGATCGGCACCCTCGCGCCGAATCTCCCACGGGACCTCGTGGCGCTCGTCGACTGCGCGCTCCAGGTCGAGAAGGAGCGGCGCTGGGCCAACGCGCGCGAGATGCAGCGCGCGCTCCGCGACATGCGCCGCGCGGCCGACAGTGAGCCGCCGGACGCGGAGACGATCGTCTCCGAGATCGCGGCGCCGGTGTCGTCGAAGCGGGGGATGGGGCCGGTGTCGATCCGCGGCCCGATGGAGGCGCGTCCCTTTCCGACCGAGGACGAGCTCGACGAAACGAAGCTCGTCGCGACGGGCGAGTTCGGCACTGCCGGCGTCGTCGCTGCCGCGGCCGGGCTCGAGCCCCCCGCATCGAGTCGAGGGAGGGCGCTTCCCCCGGCCAACGTGCCTTCCTCGCAGCGCATGCCGTTCCCCTCGCATCCGCACTTCGTGCCCGCGCCGCCGCCGAGCTACGGCAGCGGGCAGATGCCCTACGACCCGGCGCGCTTCTCCCAGCCGGAGCTCGGCGCTCTGACGACTCCGGCGCGGCGGAGCAGCTCGTGGGTCGGGCGCGTGCTCCTCGTCGCCGTGATCGGGATGACGCTCCTTCTCGTGGCCCTCGTCCCCGTGCTCAAGCACTGGATGGCCGAGCGTCACGCCGCGGGGGCGGCGACATCGGCTCCGCCCGCACCGTCTCCCTGAGTCAGTCGAGCGCTGCGAGATCGTGCTCGAGGCACTCGCGCACGAGGGCTTCGAACGTCACCTCGGGGCGCCACCCGATCGCGCGGAGCTTCCGCACGTCGCCGACCAGCGAAGGAATGTCGTTCGGCCGGTGGTAGCCGGTCTCTTCTTCGATGCAGTCCGCGGCGTCGAGCCCGGCGATGGCACAGGCGACGCGCGCCATCTCGGCGATCGAGCGCCCTTCGCCCGAGGCGCACACGTAGTCGCCCGGCGCGCCCTCGAGCGCGAGGAGGCGCGCGGCGCGAGCGAAGTCGCGCGCGTGGGCCACGTCGCGGACGATGTGCGTCGTGCCGAGCGTGAAGCGCTTGGTCTTGCCGCGCACCACCGAAGCGACGCCGCGGGTGATCTTCCGCACGACGAGGCGCTCCGGACAGCGCGGTGAGACCGCCTGAAAGTAGACGAGGTTCGAAGCAAGGAGCCCCATGCCGGTGCGCGCCAGGGTGACGCCGAGCTGTCCCGCGGCCTTGGCGACGCCGTACGGCGAGACGGGGGCGATGGGCGTGTCTTCGTCTTGGACCTTCGTCTTCGCGACGCCGAACACGTTGCTGCTGCTCGCGTGGACCAGCCTCACGCGCGGCGTGCGCCGGGCGAGGCGCGTGGCGGCGAACGCCGGCAGCCGCCCGCACACGTCGAAGCACTCCTCCGGCGCCTCCCACGAGCGCGGAATGTCGGTGATGGCTCCGAGGAGGACCACGGCGTCGAGCGCGCCGTTGTCGAAGAGCAGCGTGTCGAGGTCGCGCTCGGTCCACGCCCCCCTCGCGCGCGCGGTGCCGGCGGGGAGCGCGCGTGTGCTCGTCGGCGAGCCGATCCCGACGACCTCGTGCCCCTCGGCGACCAAGAGCTCGGCGAGGTAGCTCCCGATCTGACCTGTCGCGCCGGTGACGAGGACGCGCGCCACGCTCAGTTTTCCGTGCGGTAGGGGGCCTCGAGGAGCTGGATCGGCACCTGCTGGCCGTCGGTGGTCCAGTAGCCCGAGAGGCCGACGAAGAGGAGCTGACGGACGAAGGCCTTCGCGCTCCCGAAGGTGGAGAGACGCACGTCGTACCCGACGAGCGCGCCGAGCGACTCGAAGAGCGGGTAGCGCGCTTGCGCCGAAGCGCCGAGCGCGGTGAGGGAGGTGAGCTCGTTGGGGCCGAGGCTGACGCGCGCGTAGGTGCCCTGGAGCGCGGCGATGCTCACGAGCTTGCGCCACTTGCCGTGCGGGAGCGGAAGTCCGGTCGCGCTGAGGCCGACGTTCAGCGTCGGGCCGTTGCCGAGACGCGGGGTCACCGATCCGTAAGAGAAGCTCGCGCCCGCGAGCACCACCCAGCGATCGGTGGTGTACGTCAGGTCTTGGCCCACGCCGGGGAAGATGATGGCGCGGCGATCGGTGTCGAGCGTCGGCGGGGTGGCGATGGTCACGCCGGCGCGGGAGCGACCGACGAGCCAGCCGTTGAAGTCGTGGCGGAGCCCGAGATCGACGCCGACCTCGTGGTTGCGCTGCGGCGGGCCGAGGTGCGGCGGCGTGGTGGTGTAGTCGAAGGAGTAGGGCGAGTAGCCGTAGGTGTACGCCGCGGTGATGTCGCCCGTGTTCCGCGCGCTGAAGTCGTGGAGCACCGCCGATGAGACAGAGGCGCTCGCGCCGTCGATGCCGCGTCGATCGAGGTTCAGGCCGTCGGCGAGCTGAAAGGGGGGCGCTTGCAGCGTGTCGGTGAGCGTCGCCGAGATCGACTCGCGGATCCTCCAGAAGGGAGAGAGCTCGTGGATGACGCCCACGGTCGCGTTCGTGAAGAGATAGGTCGTCTGATTGCTCGCCGGGTCGACGGACAAGAGGAGCGAGCCGTCGGCGGCGCGCGAGGCGACGGCAGCGGTGAGCAGGCTCCGCTCGGTGAAGGTGAGCGTCGTGCGCGGCCCGATGCCGATGGCGCTGATCCAGTTCCCTTGCAGCGTGCCGTCGGGGCTCGCGTCGCTCTGGCTGTCGAGCGGCTCGTAGATGTCGCCGCGCGCGCCGAGGCGGAAGGAGTGCGAGTCGCCGTCGGGGTGAGCGTAACGAAAGAGGAAGGAGCCCGAACCGCCGGTGAAGAGCGCGGGGTGGCGATGGACGTTGTCGTTCGCGTCCACCGTCTGCACGACGTTGTCGTCGATCCCTTGGACGACGGCGGCCGATCCCGCGACGTCGGTGGTGGCGTAGATCGGGATCGGGAGCATGCCGGGACGCCGCGGACTTTACGTGGTTTCGTGCGCGCTGGGGAGACGCTGCGAGCTCGGGCCCGGACGCTTTGCCGGTGCGGTCAGGGGGAGGGACGGATGCTCGGGGCCGGGCCGCCAGGCTCGGGCGCGGCCGAGGGGGTGAGGAGGGTGATGTCGATGCCGCGGAGCCTCTGCCGATCGACGCGGGTCCACCCGGTGGCGAAGAGATCCTCGTAGTAATCCCCTGCGCCGCTCTTGGGATCCGAGAAGACGAACCACACGCGCGGGGCAGCCGACAAGCGAGGCCCCACGTCATGGCTCGGCTCGAGGGCCGACGAGGTCCCCCAGTAAGGTGTCTCGCGGGGGAGAGGAGGCGGGAGGAGACGAATGCGCTCGCGGTCGGCGCCGGCGTAGCGCGCGAACGACGTCTCGCCGATGTCCGCGTCGAAGGCCACGACGTCGCCCTTCGCCTGGTGGCTCTCCACGTAGGCCGCGGCGTCGCGCCAGTCGTGCTTCACCCGGGTCGTGAAGTAGAGCGCGAGCGAAGCGATCGACGTCACCGCCATCCCTCCGACGGCCACGAGACGGAGCGGCCTCCGCATCGTGTCGAGCCCGGCGGCGATCAAGAGATAGAAGGCCGGCGAGGCGGGGAGGGCGTAGCGCACGTAGTAGAAGGGGAAGAGCGCGATCGAGACGAAGAGCGGGATGAGGATCGGGCAGAGGAGCCAGGGGAGGAGCAAGGAGAGGCTCCCCGGCTCGCGGCGCAAGCGCAGCACCCCGAAGATCGCCGGGACGCCGAAGCAAGCGACGGCCACGAGCGCTCCGGCGAGACGGGACGCGCTCACGGTGTCTTTCCACACGAGCGTCGTCCCCACGCTGAAGACGAGCGGCGTGCTCAAGAAGTGGAGGTGCCACGTTTCGGCGGCGCGGCCGAGGTTCCCCTTGGTCGTCACCTGAGCGAAGAACGACGGGAGCCACACGCCGTAGAGGACGGCGGCGGCGACGAGCGACGCGCCGAAGCGGGTGGGGACGAGCGGCTCTCTCCGATGACGTGCGGCGACGAAGATGAGCTGCGCGAAGATGACGAAGAAGCAGAAATAGTGCGCGTAGACCGAGAGGAACGTGAGGAGCGCGTAGAGCGCCCACGTGCCGCGACGCGAGGGCGACTCGATCGCGCGAAGGAGCGTGGCGGTCGACGCCAGCGTCAGGAAGGTGGCGATCGTGTACGTGCGGGTCTCTTGGCCGAAGTACACGTGGAGCGGCGAGAGGGCGAGGATGGCCGCGGCGACGAGCCCGACGCGCTCGGAGACGAGCCGCCGCCCGATCAGGAAGAGGAGGGGGATCGACGCCACGCCGAAGGTGCCGGAGAGCGCGCGGAGCGAGGCGTCGCTCGTGCCGAAGACCGCGCCCCACACGTGCAGCAGGATCAGATGGAGCGGCGGGTTGCCGAGATCTTTGGCGCGTCCGCTCACGATGTCCGCCAGCGGGGCGAGCGCGAGCTTGGCGCTGACGCACTCGTCGTACCAGAAGCTCTGGTAGTCGATGCGCGCGAAGCGGAGCACCGCGCCGAGCGCGACGCACACCGCCAAGGGGACGAGGGCGCTCCTCTTCTCCGAGCTCGAGTCGCTCATCGCGAAGGCCCGATCCCGCCTTGTGTCGTGACGCGGAAGGCGAGGACCCCTTCGCCGCTGGCGACGAGCGATCCGCCGGGCTTCACCGTGACCGAGCGTCCGTTGGCCGAGGCTGACAGCGTGACGCCGTAGCTTCCGCGCGGATCGAGCCCGCTCACGACGTGCAGCCCGGGGAGCAGCGGCGTGTCGTAGCGTGTCTCCTCGTGGCCCGAGGGGGCCGAGAGCGCGACGTCCGCGCTGCTCGCGCGGCGGAGCAGCGCGCCGACCGCGCCGTTCGTCACGTTGCCGTCTTCCTTCGAGAGGCGGGTCACCGCCGCGGCGTCGGCGCGGCTCGAGGCGCTCTCGAGGACGGTGAGCCAGCGCACGGTCTTCTCCGTCGAGCCGGAGCGCACCTCGGCGCGGAACACCTTCTTGGCCCCGAAGAGATCGACGACGTCCACCTTCGACGTGCGTGGGAGGAGCGAAGTGAACGTCCCGCCGAAGCTCGAGCCGCAGCTGACGTCGCGCTCGAGGCCGCGCCCCTGCGCGGTGACGCTCGCAGCCGGCGCGCCGCACATGTGGAAGGCGAGCCATTGGTCCGTCGCCGCGGCCGTCACGGTGGTGCGGTCGTCGACCACGAAGACGCCGGGGCGGAGGAAGACGACTTGGCGCGTCCACGAGGCCACAGGGGGATGACCGTCGGGCGCGGGCCGGTACATGTCTTCGAGGTGCTCGCCGCGGACGAGCGCGTAGCTCACCCCCTCTTCGTAGGCGGCGAGGCGCGTCGCCGGCCCCTCGGTCGGCATGCGCGACACCTGACCGTAGTGCTGCACCTTGGCGTAGAAGACGTTCGACAGCGCGCGGTTGCCGAGCTCCGGGTTCTTGTCGTTCGACCCGTACTCGTCGGCGTAGAGATCGTCGTCGTGCTTGTCGCCGTCTTCGGTGCCCGGCGAGTGGCGCTTGATGGCCGCCGCGGCGTTCACCAGGAACGGCGAGCCGCCGCGCACGATGACCAACGCACCTTGGTCGTACGACATCTCTCCCGAGTCGGGGTTGTTCACGTACGCGCCGGAGGTGAAGGAGCTCCACACCGCGCTCGGCTCCCAAGTCGACCGCAGGAAGGCGGTCTGCATCCCGTGGGGCGTGGCGTACGAGAGCGGGAGCTTGCGGTAGTCGGCCTCTTTGGCCGCGGGGTTCCAGAAGAGCATCGCCTGCCAGGGCTCGATCTTCTTCGCCCCTTCGCTCGTGCGCACCTCACGGGCCATCTTGTGGAACGCGGGGGCGACTTCGGCGCCGAACGTCTCGAGGATCCCCGACATCGCGGTGAAGAGCCAAGGCTCGGCGGCGGAGGGGTTTTTCCCGGCCTTTTGCGCGCCGCGGTCGTCGAGCGTCCGCTCGTTGGGCCACGTCGCGTAAAGGATGGCCGAGCCTTGATCGACCGGGAACGAGAACGGCGCCTTCGCGTCGCCCACGAGATCGATCCCCTTGGCCGAGCGCGCCGCGAGCGCAGGCAGGCACATGTTGAAGGTGGCGAGCGATCCGTAATGCCACCCCTCGGGCCAGCCGCCCCCCTTCACGTACTTGGCGTAGTAGGGCTGCACCATCTTGCCGTGCACGCGATCGCGGAAGTCGGCCCACGCCGCCGCTCCCTCCGGCGCGTCTCCTTCTGTGGCGAGCGCGAAGAGCGCCTTCGCCGCGTAGTAGCCGGCGAAGTAGTTCCCTTGCGGATGGTTGTGCGCGAAGCCTTTGGTCTCGTAGGCGTCGAGCCAGCGCTTCATGGCTTTGACGAGCGCCTTCTTGTCGTCGGGCGAGAGCGCGTCGCGCATCCAGTCGTAGCCGAGCGCCATGCCCACGCCGAAGAAGCGAATCCCGAAGCCCGAGTCGCGCAGCGGATCGACGGCGTGGGGGCCGTCGAGCGCGCTCATGTGCCGAAGGATGTCGATCCCCTTGGTGGCGTAGGCGGTCGCCGAGCCGGGGGCGGCGATCTGCGCGATGCGATGGCAGAGGCCGAGCGCGAGGAGCGGATGGTAGTAGCCGTCGCCTTGGTAGCCCTCGCCCACGTTGGGGAGATCGGCGTAGTCGCTCCCCTCCGGCCACTCGACCTTGCCGGGGAGAAGCGCGTCGCAACGCGCTTTGAGCGCGGTCCACTCGGCGCTGCGCGCCTGCGCTCGGCGCGCGAGCTCGGCGAGCAGTGGCTCGGTGAGCAAGAGGCGTGGCGCGCTCCCTTTGGGGGCGGGGACGACGGCGAGCGGCGCGGCCACGGGTGCGGCGGAGTCCGACGACGCGGGCACGCTCGCGCCCGCCGGGGGCCAGTGGGTGGAAGGGGCCGAGGCCTCGGTCGAGCCGGGGCCGCCCCAATCGGCGCGGTGGCACCCGCTCGCGAGCACGAAGAGCGCGATCCCCGAGAGCAGCGAGCGGAGCGGTCGACCGGCCTTCATCCCCAAGGTCCTTGCTACCACACTCGCGAGCGGACACCGGCTCGGATACGCTGTTCTCGATGTGCCGCGACGTCACCAAGGACGAGCTCGGCGGCGAGCCGGTTCCGCGCGTCCCGGGGAGCCCGCTCTCGGGGATGTCCTTTCAGAGCATCATCGAGGCCGCACCCGACGGCATCGTGATCTCGCGCGCCGGGAACATCCTCTACGCCAACTTCGCCGCCGCACGCCTCCTCGGCTACGCGGCGCCCGCGGAGCTCGTCGGTCTGTCGATGGCGACGTTCCTCGACGGTGAGTCGCTCGAGCTGATGCGCGCGCGCATCGTCGCCACCCAGCGAACGGGGGTCCCGCTCGGGCCCCAGGAGTATCCCGCGCGCCGCCGCGACGGCTCGAGCGCCGTGGCCGAGATCACGTCTCTCCCCATCGAGTACGACGGCGCGCCGGCCGTGCTCGCGTTCGCTCGCGACGTCACCGAGCGCGCCTCGTTGCGGTCACGCCTCGAACGGGCCGACAAGCTCGCGGCGATCGGACGGCTCGCGGCGGGCGTCGCGCACGAAGTGAACAACCCGCTCACGTACGTCTCGCTAGGACTCGAATCGCTCACGCGCAAGCTCGAGAACGCCGTCCCCGAAGGCGCGCCGCGCGAGGACGCGATGGCGGTGCTCGAACAGCTCCTGCACGGCGTCGATCGTGTCGCGCGCATCGTCCGCGATCTTCGCGCCTTCGCTCGCTCGGAGGCGGAGCGAAAGCGCCTCGTGTCGCTCGCCGACGTGGCCGACGCGGCGGTTCGCATGGTGGCGCACGAGGTGCGGCCTCGGGCCGAGCTCGTCGTGGAGATGGACGACGTACCGCCGGTCCTCGCCGACTCCGGGCGCCTCGAGCAGGTGTTCGTGAATCTCCTCTTGAACGCCGCGCAGGCGCTCGAGGAGGGGAGCCCCGGGCGCGTGGTGGCGTTGCGCGGCCGAAAGAAGGGCGAAGACCGCGTGGTGATCACGGTCTCGGACAACGGGCCGGGGATTCCGCTCGAGGTGCTCGATCGCATCTTCGAGCCGTTCTTCACGACCAAGGCCTCGGGTATGGGCACCGGGCTCGGTCTGTCCATTTGCGAGAGCATCGTCAAAGAGCACGGTGGCGAGATCACCGCGAGGAGCACGGAGGGGGGCGGCACGACCTTCGAGGTCGAGCTCCCGGTCGCGTCCCCTCAAGCCCGCCCCAACGTCGAGCCTCCGCCGGCGCCGAAGCCCGCCCGCGCCGTCCTCGATCGCGGCGCCTCGGTGCGCATCCTCGTGATCGACGACGAAGCGCCGGTGGGGACGACGCTCAAGACCTTGCTCGGCGATCACCACGAGGTCGCCGTCGAGACCGATCCCGGAGCAGGGGTGGCGCGCCTCCTCCACGAGCGCTTCGACGTGGTGCTCTGCGACGTCATGATGCCGGGCCTCTCGGGGATGGACGTGTTCGAGCGGGTCACGCGTCAGGACCCCTCGCTCGCCGGCCGCTTCCTCTTCATCACGGGGGGAGCCTTCACTCCGCGCGCCGCTGCGTTCCTCGCCGAGACGACGAGCCCGCACCTTCAGAAGCCGTTCTCGCTCGCGACCGTCGAACGGGCGATCCAAGCGATCGTGGAGCGCGTCGGCGCCGCGTCGGGCGGATCAGTCGCGTAGCGCGAGGCCGGCGGGGAGCCCTTCGCCGAAGAAGGTCGCTCGCTCGGCCTGTTCGACGGCGACGTGCTCGCGGACGGCGCGCACCTGCTCGGGGCGCGCGCGGGCGCTCTCGAGCTTACGAACGACCGACGCTCGCACGGCGTCGTCGATGTCCCGCGCGCGGTCGCCCGTCACGCGCGCGAGCTCGACGGCGGCGCCGATCGCGGTCGGGAGATCATCCCACTTGTCGCGGAGGAGCTGCTCGAGCCAGCGCTCGGCGATCTCCGGGGCGACGACGTGGTGCACGCTCGCGTACGCTGGCACCCGAGCGCCGAGCCGGCCGATGGCGCCCCAAAGCCGCGGGTCCCGCGACGTCCACGTACGCTCGAGCACCCACTCGCCGAGATCGCTCCTTCGGCGTGGCGCCACGCGCTCGAGCGACGCCATCGCGTCGAGCAGATCCTCGGCGGCGAGGACGCGCGTCCCCTTCTTCGGCTTCTTGAGCCCGGCTTCCTTCGGGGCGAGCACCGGATCGAACGCGTCGCGAAGCCCGGTCTGCGTCGCTTCGTCCAAACCGCCGGCGACGCGACGCAGGGCGATGAAGAACTGCTGCCAGCCGCGGGCTTCGTCGGGGAAGGCGAGTCGATCGGGGAGCAAGCGCCCGAGGAGCTTCGTTCGCTCGTCGTCGCCGACGTAGCCGAAGCCGGGGCGCACCGTGAACCCGGCGAGCTGCCAGAACACGCGCTCATGCTCGGCCGATCGTCGGCGCGCGCCGAAGCCGGGGGCGAGCGCGTCGAAGACGGCGCGGGCTACGTCGACGCTCCATGCGCTGCGATCGCCGAGCAGCCGCTCGAGCTCGCGCACGAGATCCTTGGCCGCGCGCACCGAGGCGTCGCCGCCGGTCTTGCCGAAGGCGCGATCGATCGCGGCGCGCGCCTCGTCCCACACGTGGCTCGAGGGCGGCGGGCGCGTCGACCGCTTGCCTTGAGGGGGCGCGCTGGCGGTCGTCGCGACCTTCGCTTCGCCCCCTTCGCTCTCACGAAGCTGAAACGCCAAGCGGAAGCGCCGCGCCGGGGTCCCCTCGGCGGGGCTCGCCTCGACGCACGCGAGATCGAGGGTGCCGAGCGGCGTGAGCTCGCCTTCGAGCAGCACGTCGAGGGTCATCGCTCCGCGAGGCGCGAAGCGCGCGCGTGCCGAAGGGGGCGCGAGCGAAGCGCCGCCGAAGAGCACCGCGAGGGGCGGCATCGCGGTGAGCTCGGCTTCGTCGACGAGCACCACGTCGCCGGCGTGTCCTTCTCCGTCCGACGCGTAGAGATCGAAGCGCACCGCGCGCCCCAACGTGAGCGCGAACGTTCGTCCGGTGGTGCGGTGGGGCTCTCCCTCACGCGCCCCCTTGGGCACCACGCACACCGCGCGTCGCTTCCCCTCCTTGTCGTCGAGACCGACGTAGTAGCCCCGCGGCGTTCCACCTTCGATGCGTCGTCCCACACCCCGGCGCGCGAGCGCGTGGGTGACGGCGCCTCGAGCGACGGCGAGATCGGGGTCGGCGTGCGGCAAGAGCGTGGGCGCGCGCCCGCCCTCGGCGAGCTTGGCGAGCGCGGTCACGAGACGCGTGGTGAGATCGGGCGCTCGAAAGACACCGCCGTTCAAGAGGAGCGCCGTCGGGCTCTTGCCGGCGGCGTAGCGCGCGAGAAAATCCGCCACGTGACGGGTGATCGCCGCTTCGCGCTCATAGGGGAGACCGAAGGCCACGAGCCCGCCGCGTGCCCGGCGCGCGCGCTCCCCGTGGGTCACGAAAGGGAAGAATCCTTCGACCACGACGGCGTCGGCGTCGGCGCGCGTGAGCGTCGTCGCCAGCGTCGATCCGACGAGGCTCGAGCCGCGACCGAGCACGGCGACGCGCGCTTCTTCGGCCCCCGAGAGGAGTCGCTCCTTGGCGGTGCGGCACGCGGCGACGAGCTGAGCGAAGCGGGCCGAATCGAGCTTTTGACCGAGGCGCGACTCGGCGACGTGTGCCAGCGCGAGGTCCATGTTGTCGCCGCCGAGGAGCAGGTGGTCGCCCACGGCCACGCGCGCCACATCGAGCGCTCCTCCGGCCTCGCGCCGAACCTCGATGAGCGAGAGATCGGTCGTGCCTCCGCCGACGTCGCACACGAGGACGAGCGCCGGCGCGCCGCTTCCGGCTTCGACGAGGGCGTCGAGTGCCCCTGCATGTTGCATGTAATCGTAGAACGCCGCCTGAGGCTCTTCGAGGAGACGTACCGCGAGGCCCGCCCGCGTGGCCGCATCGAGCGTCAGTTCGCGCGCGACCTCGTCGAACGACGCCGGCACGGTGAGCACCACCTCTTGCTCCTCGAGCGGAGCGTCGGGGAACGCTTCGTTCCACGTTCGTCGCACGTGAGCGAGCAGGCGCGCGCTCGCCTCCACGGGGGAGATGCGGAAGCTCGCGTCTTCGTCCTTGAGCCCCCACGGCAAGATCGCCGCTTGGCGATCCACCGCGGCGTGGCAGAGCCAGCTCTTCGCCGACGCGATCAAGCGGCCCGGTACCTCCGCCCCGCGCTTTCGCGCGAGCTCGCCGGTGACGAACGGCGCGTCACCGAACGGATCGCCTTGCAGCTCGCCCTCGAGCGGTGCGTAGAGCGCCGAAGGGTACAGCGGCCTCTTCTCGATCTCCGTCGGCGCGACGAGCTGCGGCACGTCGAAGACGCGCACTTCGCCGCTCGCGGTCAGATCGGCCCACGCGACGACGGTGTGCGTCGTCCCGAGATCGATCCCCACGGCGCGCGATGCGCTCACGTCAGCCCTCGCGCACGCTCAGCTCGACCTTCCAACGCTCGTCCTCTTTGACGGGACGCTTGGGGACCGCTTCGAGCACGAGGGTGCCGACCTCGGTGACCTTGGCGTGGAGCTCGACGGGGACGACCTCGCCCTCGCGTCGTCCTTCGGCGGGGAGCGTGACCTCGATGGGCGAGAGCTCGGTGAGCTCGTCCCCCTTCCATCGCTCGAGCTCGACGCCGGCCGCGTCCTCGCGACGCACCGTGGAGCCGAAGAAACGGAAAGAGACCTTCTCCCCGACGACGACGCCGAGCTCGTGCGGCGGGAGGTCGGCGTGCGTCCCTTCCTCCATGCCGAAGGGGGCGACACACAGCGCGGTGATCGGCGGCTCGACGCCGGGGACCGCGGGGGCCGCCCCCTCGATGCCGACGTAGAAGCTCTGCGCGGTGCCGCCGCGGATCCGGAGCCCTTTGCCGCGACGGACGAGGCCGTAGCGCGCGGCGCCGTGCGCGACCGCGAGATCCAAATCGGCCCCGGCGAGGACGCGCGGCGCGGGGGCGCCGTCGGCTTCGAGCCACGCCGTGAGCGTGGAGAGGACGCGATCGCGCAAGATCGGGCTCTTCATGACGCCGCCGTTGAAGAGGACGGCGCTCGGATGAAGGAGGCGCGATGCGCGCGCGGCGCTCCCCTCGGCCTTGGCCCTGGCGAAGGCGGGAAGAGCGTCGAGCGCGGTCGCTTGGCGACCGAGGAAGGCGGCGAGGTGCTTGGTGATGGCCGCGTCGGAAGCGTAAGGGAGGCCGATTTGGGTGAGCGCGCCGCGCGCGCGCACCACCGGGCGGGCAGCAGCGTCGACCACGGGGAAGAAGCCGTCGACCAGCGTGCTCTCGACCTCGGCGCGCGTGAGCTCGGAGCGCAGCGAGCCGCCAAGGAGCTTGGAGCCGCGCGCGGCGAGCACGACGGGGACCGAGGCGAGCTTCGCGTCGCCGAGGAGACGCTCTTTGGCGCTCCGGCACGCGTGGCTCAAGGCCGCGAGCTGGCTGCGATCGATCTCCGAGCCTTCAGCCTCGAGCTTCCCCTTCACGAGGTAGGCGAGCGCGAGGTCCATGTTGTCGCCGCCGAGAAGAATGTGATCGCCCACGGCGACCCGCACGAGACCGAGCGCGCCTGCTTCGTCGACCGCGGCGATGGCGGAAAAGTCGGTCGTCCCTCCGCCCACGTCCACGACGAGCAGCACGTCGCCGACTGTGAGCTCCTTGCGCCACGCGTCGCCTCGCGCGCCGATCCACGCGTAGAGCGCCGCCTGCGGCTCTTCGAGGAGCGTCGCGCCGTCGAGCCCGGCCGCCAGCGCCGCTTCCACGGTGAGCTCGCGCGCCGAAGGATCGAACGACGCGGGGACGGTGAGCACCACGTCTTGCTCGGCGAGCGGTGCGTCGGGGTGCGCCGCGTCCCACGCCTCGGTGAGGTGCTCGAGGTAGCGCCACGAGGTCTCGACCGGCGAGATCTTCTCGATGTCGTCGGGGGCTCCTTGGGGCAAGATCTGTCCGCGGCGGTCGATGCCCGGGTGCGAGAGCCAGCTCTTGGCGCTGGAGACGACGCGCGTGGCCGCCTCGGCGGCGCGCGTGCGGGCGAACGCCCCGACGGCGAACGTGCGCGCTTCGTCCCACGGGAGCGGGAGCGCCCCTTCGCTTTCGTGTGCAAAGTACAAGAACGAGGGGAGGAGCGGGCTCGCGTCGACCTCGCCCCGCGCGACGATCTGCGGAAGCGGAAACGAGGTTACCTCGGCCGCTTCCGCGGCGAGCTCGGCGCTGGCCAAGGCGCAGTGGGTGGTCCCCAGATCGATGCCCACGACGTAGCGCGGGCCGCTCGGCTTCTTCGCGGTGCTCACAGCTCCACCTCCGCCGGCGCGACGATGTGCGCGTCGTGACCCGCCGAGGGGACGGGGAGATGCACCTCGGTCACGCGCCATCCTTTGTGACGGAGCACGCCGCGGTAGGGGGCGCTCCCCCCGACCTGGCCGACGAGCTTCACCTCGGGGGAGCCGCGCTCGATCGAGACGTGGGTCCCTTCCTCCTCGCTGCGCAAAGGAGCGATCGTCACGTGGGCCTTGAGCGCCTTGCGCGCCCCTTCGTGAACGACGCGCGCCGCGGCACCCACGTCGGCGTCGGAGAAGGTCGTGACGTCTTGCTCGAGGAAATCGACGAGGCGGCCTTCACGCTGAAGAAGCGCGAGGAGTTGGAGCGCGCCTGTCTCGGCAGGACGCGCGCCGTCGTCGCTCGCCGTGCTCGGCTTCTTCGCGGCGCTCGCTTCCGACTTTGCGTCGGCCTTCGTCTCGGCCTTTGCCGGGCTCGGCTCGCTCGGAGGCGCGGGGGCGGGGAGCGCTTCGCGCGCGGCGAAGAGGCGCGCGGCGAACGCGCCGTCGAAGACGATGCGAAAGAACGCGAGCCAGGCGAAAAAGAACCGGCTCACGAACGGGAGGGGGGGAAGGGGAGAAGGCGCTGCGGACACGGCGCGGAGGTTAGGACGGCGGCCGCCCCTTGGCCACCGCCGCGACACCGCGGGAGCGTGCTATGGGAAGCGCGTCGTGGCATCTCCTTCTCTTCGCGAGTGGCTCCGTGAGGGCCCGTTCACCCTCGGCATGTCCGCCGGATTTTTCGGCTTCTTCGCCCACACCGGGTTCCTCTCGGTGCTCGAGGACGAAGGGCTCTTGCCCGCGCGGCTCGCGGGAGCGAGCGCCGGCGCGTTGGTCACGGGCGCGTGGGCCGCGGGGCTCGACGCCGTCCGCCTCGCCGACGAGCTCCACGGGCTCCGTCGTCACGACTTTTGGGATCCGCGGCCGGGGCTCGGCTTCCTCGCGGGGCGCCTCTTTCGCCAGCGGCTCGAGCAGCTCCTCCCCGTCGCTTCGTTCGCCGAGTGCCGCGCGCCGGTCGCGGTCTCGGTCTACGACGTCCTTTCGCGCCGCGCGCGCGCGGTCGACGACGGGCCGCTCGCTCCCGCGCTCCACGCTTCGTGCGCCGTGCCGGGGATGTTCCACCCGGTGTGGATGAAGGGGCGCCCCTGCGTCGACGGCGGCGTGACGGATCGACCGGGGATCGTCGGGCTCCCCGCGCCGGGGGCGCGCGTGCTCTTTCATCACCTCGCGTCGCGGTCGCCGTGGCGCGCCCGAGGGAGCGCGTCGATGGACGTGCCCCAGCGTGCTGGGCTCACTGCCGTCGTGCTCGAAGGGCTCCCGCGTGTCGGCCCGTTCCGTCTCGAAGAGGGGCCGCGCGCGTTCGCCACGGCGCGCCTCGGCATGCGCCTCGCGCTCGGTCTCCCCGCCGATCGCGTCGTCCGCGTGGCGTGAGCGCCGTCCGCGTCAGCGCTGCGCGAGCGCGGCCTTCAGCTTCGTCGCCAGGTCGCGCGCGCTGAACGGCTTCTGCAGAAACCCGGCGAGCCCCTTGGACGTGAAGCGCCGCGTCGCTTCGATCTCGTTGTAGCCGCTCGAGAGCAAGACCGGCACGTCGTTCCGCAGCGCGCGCAACGCGCGGAAGGTCTCTTCGCCGCTCAACTCGGGCATCGTCATGTCCAAGATGACGAGCGTCGCGCCGCTCGCTTCCCCCTCGAGCATGCGGAGCCCTTCTCGGCCGCCGGGGGCCTCGGCCACCTCGAAGCCGAAGTGCTCGAGGAGCAAGCGGAGCGCCTTCCGCACCCCTCCGTCGTCGTCGATGACGAGCACGAGCCCTTCGCCACGGAACGTGTCGGTCTCGCCCGCGCGCGGCGGGCGCGGCGTGAGCTCGCTCGCGCGGAAGAAGACCTTGAACGTCGTGCCGCGGCCAGGGGTGCTGTAGACCTTCAACGCCCCGCCGTGGGTGCGCACGATCCCGAGCACGGCGGCGAGCCCGAGACCGCGGCCGGTGAACTTGGTGGTGAAGAACGGGTCGAAGATCCGCGCCTGGGTGGCCTCGTCCATGCCGCATCCGGTGTCGTGGACCTCGACGAACACGTAACGGCCGGGCTCGATCTCGCCCGGCGTGAAGAGCGTGCTCGCGTAGGTCGCGTCGACCTCCTGCGTCCCAGTCACGACGAGCACCGTGCCCCCGTCCTCGCCGGTCGCTTCCGCGCCGTTCACCACGAGGTTCACGATGATTTGCTGAAGCTGCGCGACGTCGGCCTCGATGGAAGGAAGGCCCACGCCGAGCTCGAGGCGGAGCTGGACCTTCTTCGGGATCATCGTCTCGAGCAGCTGCACGAGCTCGCGCACGTGGACCGAGAGATCGAGCGGGCGCACGTCGAAGTGCCCCTTGCCGGTGTAGGCGAGGAGCTGGCGTGTCAGGTCGGCTGCACGTTGCGCTCCCGACATCGCGCTCTCGAGCGCTGGTACGGCCGGGCTCTCGCGCGGCAAGGAGAGGAGCGCCGCCGAGGTGCCGCCGAGGATCGCCGTGAGCAGGTTGTTGAAGTCGTGGGCGATGCCGCCGGCGAGGACCCCCAAGCTCTCGAGCTTCTGCACTTGAAGGAGCTGCTGCTGGAGCTTCCGATTTTCGTCCTCTTGCCGCTTGCGCGCGCGGAGATCGAGGGCGAAGACGACGCCGCCGCCGCCCGCGCCCGTCTCGGCCGCGCCCAGGAGCACGGGGATTTCGACGCCGTCCTTGCGCCGGAGCGTCCCTTCGAGCGGGTCGCACGGCTTCGAGCCGGTCGCGTCGAGGAGCAAGTCCGGTCGGCCCCGACGAAAGAGCGACTCCCATCGCAGGTCGTGGCCGAGCGACTCGCGCGCGTAGCCCGCGAGCGCCAGGAACGCGTCGTTGGCTTCGATGAACACCCCTTCGGCGTTCCAGAACGCGAGGCCGACGACGCTCGCCTCCACGATGCGACGAAGGCGCGCTTCGCTCGCCTCCAAGCGGCGCCTCGCCCGCACGGCCGAGGTCGTGTCGATCGATCGCAGGAGGATCGAGTCGACGCTCCCGTCGGATTCGAGGATCGGCTGGAGCAAGAGATCGAAGAAGTACTCGTCGCTCTCGCCCGGGTGCTCGATGCGCACCTCGGGGAAGTGACGAGGCTTGCCGCTCGCGCGCACCTCGTCGAGGCAGTCGATGAGCCACTCCATCTGGCGACGCCGCGCGCCGGCGCCGAACGGGGTGCCGAGGAGCTCGGGGCCGAAGCGGCCGCTCTCGAGGTACGCGCGGTTGGCGAACTCGTAGACGTGCTTCGGGCCCGTGACGATGGCGATCGGCGCCGGGATCTCCCCGAACGCGCGGAGCAGGCGCGCGCGCGCCCCTTCGTCCGTAACGCCCTTCGGTGCGCCCTCTCCCCCGCCCGGATCGGTCACGTAGCCCCCGAGGCGACTCGCCGCCCCACTCCATCTCTACCGTAGATCGAGTCGATCGGCGACCGAGCGCCGTCCGAAGAACGTGGCGTGGGGGCCATGCGCACAGGTCTGTCGCCTTCGTCTGGAAATTACGGCGCTTTTCCGGAATGCGAAGGCCGCCCGATATGTTTCCACGCCCAGAGTCGTTCCCGTGACCGAAGCGATGATGGCCCTCCTCGAGCTCCTACCGGCCCCGGCGATCGACGGCCCGCGCGTCGATCCGACGCGCGCCGTGGCGAGCGCGGATCGCCGAGACCCTCCGCCGCCGGTCAGGTCGTTCGCCCCGCCGTCTCTCGTCGCAGCGGCGCCGAGCCCCAGCCCCGCGAGTGGCGACGAGCTCGCATCGATGGCGCTTGCCGGTGACGCCGAAGCTTGGAACGCGCTCATCCAGCGTCACAACCACCGCGTCGTCGTCTCGCTGCTCGCGCGCGGCGTGCGCGTCGATCGCGCCAAGGACATCGCGCAAGACGCGTGGCTCCGTCTCATCGAGCAACAGCGCGCGGGGAAGCTCACGCACCTCGTGCTCCCGGGGTTGGCCATCGCGCAGGCGGCCTTCTTCGCCTGCGAAGCCGCGCGCCGCGATTCGGGTGCGCGCCGTCACGTCTCGCTCGAAGACGAAGCGATGCCGCGCGACGTCGCCGATCCCGCGGCCGACGCCGAGACGCGACTCCTCGGGAGCGAGCGCCTCGCGCGCGCCCATGCGGTGCTCGCCCGCGTGTCGCCTTCGGCGCGGACCGTCTTCCGTCTCGCGTACGGCGCCGAGCCCAAGGCGCACGCCGAGATCGCGCGCGAGGTGGGGCTCTCGCTCCAACGCGTGCGTCAGATCCTGTGTGAGGTGCGGAAAGAGCTGCGGCTCGCCCTTGAAACCGAAGGACTCTGCCATGAATGAACACCCCACGTTGCGCGAGCTCGAGGCCTACGTCGTCGGGGCGCTGACCTTTGATCGCGTCGACGCGATCGAAGAGCACGTCGTCGCGTGCGCCGCGTGCGCCGAGGCGCTGGCGCGTGAAGCCCAGCTCGAGATGGCGCTCGAAGTGTTGGCGGAAGATCTCGCTCCGGTCGTGATGGCGCTCCCTCTGCCCGCGCCGCGCAAAGTCTCGGCGCGGCCCGTCTCCCGCGCGCGTCGCGCGGCCCCCGTCGCGTTCGGCGTCGTGGGCGCGCTGGCCTTGGCCGCTTCGGCGGTGCTTTGGCTCGGCACCGCGCACGGCGCGGGGAGCACGGCAGCCCCCGGCGCCCAGCTCGAAATGGCCGCCGACGCCGCCGGTTCGCTCGCCGTGATGCCCGTCGGATCGATGAGCGCCGACGCGCTCGACGGCGGCTGACCTTCTCCGCAGTTCCACCGCTTACTCCGCGAGGACTCCATGAGCACCGTGCGCGTGCACGGGCTCGAGCGCACCTTTGCGCTCGGCGCCCGGCACCTTCGCGGCGGCGTCGCCTTTGTCGTGGCGACGGCCGTCGCGTTCTTCTTCATGGCTTTGGATCGGCGCGTCCCCTTGGGCGCCTACGCCGCGACCCTCGCGCTCGCGATCGCCGCGGCGGGGCTCGTGCACGCCCTCGGCGAGCAGAAGGACGCGTCGGTCGCTCGTCACGTCGACGCGCGCGCGGTGCTCCTCGCGCTCGCCGGCAGCGGCGCTTCGGCGATCGCCTTCTTCGTGGCGCTTGCCCTCGTCGCGCGCGGCGCGATCCCGCAAGCGGTGGGCGGCGCGCTCGTCACCGCGTCCTTCGTGGGCGTGGCGCTGTTCGTCTACCGCACCGCGGCGCGGCTCGAGGTCTTCGCCGACGATCGCCCGCTCGTGCGTCGCCACGGCTTCTGGATCGTGACGATCGCCGCGCTCGTCTATCTCCCCACGCTCGGCTTCTCGTCGCTCTGGGACCCGTGGGAGTCGCACTACGGCGAGGTCGCGCGCGAGATCCTGACGCGCGACGACTGGATCTCGCTGTGGTGGTCGCGCGACGGGTTCTTCTACTCGAAGCCCGTGCTCGCCATCTGGCTCGAGGCGCTGACGATGGTCGCGGTGCGGTTCGATCCGAGCCCGGATCACGTGCTCGGACACGGACAGCATCCGGAGTGGATCCTCCGCGCGCCGAACGCCGTCCTCTCCATCGTCGCGCTCTACGCGCTCTACCGCGCGGTCTCGCGGGTGCACGGCCGTCGTGCGGGTGCGCTCGGAGCGCTCGTCCTCGGGACGTCGCCGTTCTGGGTCCTGCTCGCGCACCAAGCGATCACCGACATGACGCTCGTCGCGCTCGCCTCGATCTCGGCGAGCTTCGTGCTCTTCGCGCTGGAGAGCCCCGAGGACGCCGTGGCCCCGGCGCGATCGCTTCGCGTCGGCGGCTTCACCCTCACGATCTCGCTCTGGCACCTGGTGTTCGCCGGGATCGTGCTCGCCGCGCTCCCTCAAGCGCTCTACCTCGTGTCGCGGAACCTCGAGGTCGTCGCGCACGGCGCCGGCGCGCACGGCCTACGCCCCCACCTCGACGCCTTCCTCTCCGGATCGCCCGGCAACTGCACGCTCCCGGGGAATAGCCCGTGCCAAGAGCTCCGCCCGGCGTTCCCCCGCGTGCAGCCGTGGATGCTCGGCGCCGCGAGCGGCTCGTTGCTCGTCGCCTTCTCGGTCCTCTACGGCGAAGAGCGTCGCGTGCGTCGTCTCTACTTCCTCGCCGCCTGGCTCTTCGCGGCGTTGGCCGCGCTGGCCAAGGGCCCGGCGGGGATCGCGTTCCCCGGGCTCGTCGCCCTGGCGCACGTCGCCGTCACGCGTCGCTTCCGCGATCTCTTGCACCTCGAGCTCCTCGGCGGCGCGCTCCTCGTCGCGATGGTCACGCTCCCTTGGTACGTCGCGAGCTACCTGCGCCACGGGAGCGCGTTCACCGACGAGCTCCTCTTCCACGACATGTTGAACCGCGCCTTTTCCCACGTGCACGACACGAACGAAGGGGAAGACGTCGGCCTCCGCTATTACCTCGGTCAGCTCGGCTACGGGCTCTTCCCCTGGACCGGCTTCGCGCTCTTCGCCGCTGTCCCGTGGATGCGGCCGGGAGAGATCCGCGCGCGCCTCCCCGCAGTTCTCTCCCTGTGGGCGCTCTCCGCCTTCACGCTCTTCTCGCTGATGGGGACGAAGTTTCACCACTACATCTTCCCCGCGGTCCCCGCGATCGCGCTCCTCGCTGGCATTGGGCTCGATCGACTCCTCGGCGAAGCGGCGCCTCCCTTCGCCTCGCGTGGCCACGCCGAGCACGCCAAGCGCATGGCCGCGGCGCTCGTCCTCGGTGCGACCACGGTCCTCGTGCTCGTGGGGCGCGATCTCGTCGCCGAGAGCCCTGCCGAGTTCCCCGGCGCGATCCGTCTGGCCCAGCTCTTCAGCTACCAGTACCACCGCGCGTGGCCCGAAACAGTGCACCTCCACGCCTCCTTCGTGGGCTTCGTCGCCGTGGCCGTCGCGGCGTCACTCCTCGCCGCGCTCGCGAAGACGCGTCGCCTCGGCGTCGCGCTCTTCGGTGGCGTCGCGGTGGTGTGGGCCGCGTGGTGCACCGACGTCTACCTGCTCCGCGCGGCGCCGCACTGGGGGCAGGGGGAGATCGCGCGCGCCTACTACCGCCTCCGCCAAGGCGATGGCGAGCCGCTCGTCGCCTATCGCCTCAACTACAAGGGGGAGAACTTCTACACCGGCAATCACGTGGCGGTGTTCGTCGACGCCGGCGCCCCCTTCGCCGCGTGGGTGAAGCAAGAGAAGGAGCGCGGCGTGCACGTCATGTACTTCGTCACCGAGCGACCGCAGGTGGGAGGGCTCCGCGGGGAGCTACGCGGCGTCGCCCTCCGCGAGGTCACGACCCCCGAGGACAGCCGTCAGTTCGTCCTCTTCCGAGGTGAGCTGTGAGGCGCGTCGCCTGGGACCGCGTGGCCCCCGCGCTGCCGTTCGTCGCCGCGGCGGTCCTGGTCTTTCTGCTCCCTCCGCTCGGCCACGGAGGCTTGCTCGAGCCGGAGGACACGTCGATCGCCCTCGCCGCGCGCGCCGGCGCATCGGCCGGAGCTCCGCTCGCTCGCCTCGGCGCGTGGCTCGTCGCGCGCTCCTTCGCCCTCTTCGGCGTGCACGCGTGGTCGGCGCGACTCCCGTTCGCGCTCGCCGTGGCCGTCGCGGCCTGGCTCACCGCGGCCGCCGTCACGCGCGTCGTCGATCGGCGCGCCGGCGCGTACGCCGCCATCGCCTTCGTGACGACGCCGCTCGCGCTCGATCAAGCGAGGTCGCTCGGCGGAGGGGCGCTGGGCCTCCTCGCGTGCGCGGCGGTGCTCTTCGGCGCGGCCGGCCTCCTCACCTCGGCGCGCCTTTGGGTGCGCGCGAGCCTCGCCGTCTTCGCGTGCGCCGCGCTCGCCGGGCTCGTGGCCTACACGGTGGCTGCCCACGGCGCGCACCCCCCCTGGCCGTCGCGCTTCGATGTGTATGCTGCACATATCGCCGCGAGCCTCGCGCCTTGGAGCTTCTTTCTCCCCGCGGCGCTCCTCCGCGTGGCGCGCCCGCCGCGCGACGCCGACGAAGCGCGTGCCCGCGCCGAGAGCCGCTTTCGCGCGCTCGCGGTGGTCTTCCTCGCCCTCGCCGTGGCGCTCCCGACCTGGCTCGCCGAGGACGCGGCCATCTTCGCCGGCGCGCCCGTCGTCATCGCGCTCCTCGCCGTCGCGCTGCGGGATCTCGACCGCGACAAGGTCGGCGCTTGGGAGCTCCTCACCACCGCCGCCGTCGCCCTCGTCGTCGCGCACGATCTCCTCGGCGATCGCAGCGCGCTCCTCGCGGGTCATGGCCTCGCCGCGCTGACGTTCCCCCCCGCGCTCCTCCCAAGAGCCGAGCGCTTCGGCGGCGTGGCGCTGGCGCTGTTTCTCGCGCCGCTCGCGTGGGGCTACCTGCGCGAGACCTGGCGCGACCAAGCGGGCGTGGTCGCCCCTTCGCGCGGGCTCTTCGCGCTGCTCGTCCGTTGGGCGCCGCGCGGACGGGCCGCGAACCTCGGCGCCGCGCTCG
Source organism: uncultured Polyangiaceae bacterium (assembly GCA_964531795.1). Taxonomy (GTDB): domain Bacteria; phylum Myxococcota_A; class Polyangia; order Polyangiales; family Polyangiaceae; genus CAZHHD01. Next base: position 110,686 of record CAZHHD010000009.1, read on the forward strand.
CCGCCGCCGCCTTCGTCGGGGCGATCGTCCTTGGCCTCGGTCTTCGCACCGCGGTCGCCTCCGAGCTCTCCCCCGCGGGGGCCTTCGAGGCCTATGCGTCGCTTCATCGCGCCGGCGAGCCGCTCGGCGTGGTCGGCGGCGGCTCGAGCTCGGCCGAGCTCTACGGACCTCCCGAGGCGCGCTTCGCCGGGGCCAGCGAAGCGGCGGTGTGGCTCACGTCCGCGCCGGCGTCGTCGCGTCGCTTCCTCGTCGTCGCCCCCGCCGATCTACCGGCGGTGAGCCACCTCGTGCGCGCGAAGACCGGCGAAAACGCCGTCGTCGTCGGCCCTCCCTCGTCGACTGCGCTCCTCCTCGCGTCGTCGTCCAAGGCGGGCGAGCCCCACACGAGCCCGCTCGACGCCGTCGTGCGAAGCGCGCCGCCGTCCCTTGCCCACCCCCTCGACGCGCGCCTCGGAGACACGCTCGACGTCCTCGGCTACGAGGTCGTGGACGCCGCCGGACATCGCCTCGACGTGCTTCACACAGGGGCGAAGCAAAGGCTCCGCGTCGTCTATCGTGTGACGGGCCCGGTCGCTCCGGGGTTCACCGCGTTCGTGCACCTCGACGGTCACGGCCGAAGGCACAACGGCGATCACCCGCTCGTGGCCGCGGGGGAGCTGCGCTACCCGCCCGAGCTCTGGCTCCCGGGGGACATCGTCGTCGACGAGAGCGATCTCACCTTGGAGCGCAACTTCGCCCACGGCTCCTACACGCTCTACCTCGGCTTCTTCGCCGGGGAGCGCCGCCTCCCCGTGACGCGAGGGCCGAGCGACGGCGAGGACCGCCTCCGCGCAGGGCAGCTCCGCGTCGAGTGACGGCGACCCCGCGCGTCTCTCGTGCGCTTTCACGTTGCGGCCCTCCGCCGGGTGCGTGGTAGCGTTTTTTTCAAGGAGGCTCACCATGGCCAAGGGACAAGAGAAGCCGGCGAAGTCGAACAAGAAGAAGCTGACCGTGAAGGAGAAGAAGGAAAAGAAGAAGGCGAAGAAGGCCAAGTGAGGCACGGCGCGCGCGCCCCCGTGGGTCGTGTGCGGCCTCGCACGCGGCGCGAGCTCGCGGTCTCCTCGACTCCGACGAGGGGACCGCTCCGAGCCGGGTGGCGCGCGCAGCCTTCTCCGTGAGCGTCGATCCCGAAGTCCAAGGCGCGCCGCTCGGGCGCCGCCTCCCGCCGCTGGAAGAGCGCGGCCCCGACGTCTCGCGGGACGATCTCCTCGAGCGCTTCCTCGACTACGTGGCGGAGAAGGGGCTCTCCCTCTATCCCGCGCAGGAAGAGGCGCTCCTCGAGCTCGCCGCGGGGAAGAACGTCATCCTCGCCACCCCGACCGGCTCGGGAAAATCGCTGGTGGCGCTCGCCGCCCACTTCTTCTCGGTGGCCCGCGGGGAACGTGCATTCTACACGAGCCCCATCAAGGCCCTCGCCAGCGAGAAGTTCTTCTCCCTCGTGAGCGAGCTCGGCGCCGACGAGGTGGGGATGATGACCGGCGACGCCAGCGTCAACGGCGGCGCGCCCATCATCTGTTGCACTGCCGAGGTCCTCGCCAGCATCGCCCTCCGCGAAGGAGCGCACGCCGACGTCGGCAGCGTGGTGATGGACGAGTTTCACTACTACGCCGACAAGGATCGCGGCGTCGCCTGGCAGGTGCCGCTCCTCACGCTCCCGCAGGCGAGCTTCCTCTTGATGTCGGCCACGCTCGGCGACGTGGATCCCTTCCTTCAAGGGCTCGAGTCGCTCACCGGCAAGCCGAGCGTCCTCGTGCGTTCGGGCGATCGACCGGTGCCGCTCGACTTCGAGTACCGCGAGACGCCGCTCCACGAGACCGTGGCCGAGCTCGCGCGCGCGGGGAAGGCGCCGATCTACATCGTGAGCTTCACCCAACGCGGGTGCGCCGAAGAGGCGCAGAACCTCATGAGCACCGACTTCTGCACCAAGGAGCAGAAGCGGGCCATCGCCGAGGCGGTGCACGGAGTGCGCTTCGCCGCGAGCCCCTACGGGAGGGAGCTCTCGCGCTTCGTGCGTCACGGCGTCGGCATCCACCACGCCGGCCTCCTCCCCAAGTACCGCCTGCTCGTGGAGAAGCTGGCGCAGCGCGGCCTCCTCAAGGTGATCTGCGGCACCGACACGCTGGGCGTGGGGGTGAACATTCCCATCCGCACCGTGCTCTTCACCAAGCTGTGCAAGTTCGACGGGCAGAAGACGGCGATCTTGAGCGTGCGCGATTTTCATCAAATCGCCGGCCGCGCGGGGCGAAAGGGCTTCGACGATCGCGGGAGCGTCGTGGCGCAGGCGCCCGAGCACGTGATCGAGAACCTTCGTATGGAGGCCAAGGCCTCGGGCGATCCGAAGAAGCTACGAAAGCTCGTGAAGAAGAAGCCGCCCGATCGCGGCTACGTCCCTTGGGACAAAGCTACCTTCGACCGCCTCGTCGCGTCGAAGCCGGAGAGCTTGAAGTCGAGCTTCGCCGTCTCGCACGGGATGCTCCTCCAAGTGCTCGCGCGCGAAGGGGGAGGGTGCCGAGCGATGCAGCGCCTGGTCCGCGACTCGCACGAGCGCGAGGCGGAGAAGCGGATCCACGGGCGCACGGCGCTCGCGATGTTCCACTCCTTGGTCGACGCCGGCATCGTGCGCGTCGAAGGCGGTCGCGCCCGGGTCGACGCCGACTTGCAGGAGGACTTCTCCCTCCACCACGCGCTCTCGCTCTACCTCCTCGACACGCTCGACAAGCTCGATCCCGACGCGCCGACCTACGCGCTCGACGTCCTGACGCTCGTGGAGTCGATCCTCGAGAACCCCGACGTGATCTTGGCGCGTCAGCTCGATCGCTTGAAGGGGGACAAGATCGCCGAGCTCAAGATGCAGGGGGTCGAGTACGACGACCGCATGGCCGAGCTCGAGAAGCTCGAGTACCCGAAGCCGCTTCGTGACTTCGTCTACGACACCTTCAACGCCTTCGCCGCCAAGCATCCGTGGGTAGGGCAAGACAACATCCGCCCCAAGTCGATCGGTCGCGAGATGGTGGAAAAATTCCTCTCCTTCTCCGACTACGTGAAGGAGTACGACCTCCAAAGGAGCGAAGGGCTCCTCCTTCGCTACCTCTCCGACGTCTACAAGACGCTCGTGCAAACGGTCCCCGAGCGCGTGAAGGACGAGGCCATCGACGATCTCGTCGTCTTCTTCGGCGCCATGGTGCGCCAAGTCGACTCGAGCCTCCTCGACGAGTGGGAGTCGCTCCGCAAGGGGCCGCGCGCCAAGGGCGAAGCGCTCGAGGTGGAGGAGCCCGAGGGCTCGCGCGACATCACCCGCGACCGACGTGCGTTCACCGTCCTCGTCCGCAACGACGTGTTTCGCTTCGTGCGCGCCATCGCGCGGCGCGACTACGAGACGGCGGCATCGCTCCTCGGCTCGGCACCCGAAGGCAAAGAGGGGGCTCCGCTCGTCCCCCCGCCCGGCGCCGAAGCGTGGACCGCGTCCAAGCTCGAGGCGGCGCTCGCTCCATATTTTGCCGAGTACTACTTCGTCCAAGTCGACGCCGAGGCGCGCGCGCCGAAGAACACGCGCGTCGACGACGGCGCCGATCCGTGGCGCGTCGACTACGTGCTCCTCGACGGCGACGGGCCTACGCCGTGGGCGCTGCAAATCGACGTCGATCTGGCGCGCTCGGGGGCCGCGGGGCGCCCGGTGCTCGAGCTCCGTCGCGTCGGGCCGTGATCTCGTCCGTCGTTCTCGCGGGCTCTGTGGCGGCGACGCGCGCGTCGCCGTTCTGACACGGCCGCTCGCGCGCGACCTCGATCCGCGTGACACGATGGCGGTGGTGGGCCTGTGCCGCGACGTGAGATCGCCTGCTTCGCCGCGCACCGCGCATGGCACGCGCCTCGCTAAAGGGACGTGTCATGCGTCTCGTTCAAGGATTCGTCCCTTCGGTCGTCGGCATGGTCCTCGTCGCCGGCGGGCTCACGGCGCGCGGCGTCACCGCGCTCGCCGAGGCGAAGATCGGCGCCTTCGTACCGACCGCACCTCCGCTCGCCGAGAGCGCGTCCGTGCCGCCCGCTCCGCCACGGGACGCGGCACCGCTCGTGGCGCACAACCCCTTCGATCGCGATCTCCCGGTTCTCCGCGCGCCCGGCACAGAGAGCTCGGGCGGCGCGGCTCCACCCGAGCGATGCGACGGCGTGCACCTTCACGCCATCGTCGCCTCGACCGACGAGACATGGTCCTTCGCCGCCCTCACCGAGGATCCCGGCCCGAGCGTCCTCCGTCGCCAAGGGGACCGCCTCGGCGCGCGCCTCGTCCGCTTCATCGGCGGTGACCACGTGGTCCTCGAGGGGGCGCGCGGGACCTGCGTGGTGCCGCTCTACACCTTCGCGTCCGAAGGATCGACGCGACCGACGTCGCGTGATTCGCCCACGGTTCGCGCGAGCCCCACGGTGGGGGCACCGCTCGACGGCGCCATCGCCCGAGGGATCCAGGCGCTCGGCGCGAACGACTTCGCGGTCGACCGCGGCGTGCTCGAGAGCATCCTCGAACGTCAGGCCGAGCTCCTCGGCACGACACGCCTTCAGCCGGTGAAGGATGGCGACCGCGTCCTCGGCATGCGCATCGCCGCGGTGCCGCCTGACGGCCTCCTCGCGCACCTCGGCTTCGCGAGCGGCGACACGCTCGTGACGATCGGCGGCTACCCTGTCTCCGATCCGGAGAAGATGCTCCTCGCGTACGGCGTGCTCCGCTCGGCGCCTCGCGTCGAGGTGGAGATCCAGAGGGCAGGTCGCCCCGCGCGCCTCACCTACGAGGTTCGTTGAACCGGTGCTACAACCGCGGGGATGAAGCCCCTCGTCGCCGGCGCCGTCCTCGGCCAGCGCTACGAGCTCCTCGCGCCGATTGGATCGGGGGCCATGGGGACCGTGTTCGAGGCGACCGATCGCTCCACGTCCACCGAGGTCGCGGTGAAGCTCCTCGACGCCGCCGACGATCGCGACGAAGCGCAGCGCCGCGCCCGCTTTCTCCGCGAGGCGGAGGTGTGCGAGAGCCTTCGTCATCCGAACCTCGTGGCGGTGCTCGACCACGGAATCGATCACGACACCGAGCTCCCGTACCTCGTCATGCCGCGCCTTCACGGCGAAGACCTCGGCCAAGTGCTGGCGCGCGTCGGAGCGCTCGCGCCCGAAGTGGCGGCGCCGCTCTTTCACCAGGCGATCCAAGGGCTAGCGGCGGCGCACGCGGCCAAGGTCGTGCATCGCGACCTCAAGCCGTCGAATCTCTTCCTCTCGCTCGCCGGGGGCGTCGTGACCGTGCGTGTCGCCGACTTCGGTCTCGCCAAAGTGGCGACGGGGGAGCTCTCGGGCGGCGGGGGCCTCACCACCTCGCACGCCTTCATGGGCTCGGCGCAGTACGTCTCGCCCGAGCAAGCGGTGAACGCGAAGCACGTCGACGAGCGCGCCGACGTGTGGAGCCTGGGGATGGCGCTCTACCACGCGCTCGCCGGCGCACCGGCGTTCGCTCGCGCCGGATCGTTCATGGCGTTCCTCGTCGCCCTCCACGACAAGGGGGTTCCTTGGATCCAAGAGACCGCGCCGTGGATCGAACCTCGCCTCGCGCGACTCGTGCATGGTGCATTGATTCGTGACGCCGACAAGCGCTGCCCGAGCATGGTCGAGCTCGGCGTGGGGCTCGACATGGCGGTCGGCTTCGACGTCACGCGGCGCGCGGTCACGCTCGCCGATCTCGTCCCCCTTTCTGCCGCCCGCCGCGAGGTCCACGCGGCGCGCGCCACGCAGCCGCGCTCCTGGGCCGAGCTCCTTCGCGGGTGAGTGAGCGTCGATGAGCGCCGCCTGGGAAGCGTACGCGCGGAGCCGCGGTCTCGAGTTCGTCCCGCCGCGCGCCTTGAAGAAGAGCGGGCGTCGGCCGAGCATGCTCGTCGCCGGGCCGGTCGTGCGCGGCGTGGTGAGCGGTGTCGTGGTGCACGTGAGGAGCGCCCGCTCGCCCGAGGGCCTCGTCTCGCGCGTGCAAGGGCGCGCTCCGATCCCCGTGCCGCTGACCCTCGAGGCGCGCGTCCGCGCGGGCGACGCACCGCTGCGGAGTGACCTCGTGCCGGTCGAGCTCGCCGACGCGACGTTCGACGCCTCGTTTGCCGTGCGCGCGTCCGACGCGGCGGTGGCGGCGCGGCTCCTCCACGACGGCCTCCGCGTGCCGCTCCTCGAGCTCGCTGCCGCGCACCCGACGACGCTCACCTACGACCGCGGGATCGCCGTCGTCTCGTGGCCAGCGGGGAAGGGGGCGACCGCCGCGCGCGAGGACGAGCTCGTCGATCGTGCCCTCGACGTGGTGGTCCTTGCCTGCTCCTTCCGCCCGAGCGAGTCGGTGTATCGGTAGCGGGCGCTGCCTGCTCGACCGAAGTCGCTTCACCTCGGGCGTCCTTTTTGGTTTGTTCGTGGCGTGCGTCTTCGCTTCTCCCTGTTCGCGTGCGGTGTGCTCGCTCTCGCGCCCCGCGTGGCGCGCGCGGGCGGCCCGCTCGGGAAGCAAGGAGAGCCGATCACGACGTCCTCGTACGGCGTCGACGTCTACCAAGGCCCGGTCTTGGCGACCGCGCGCATCATCGGCCTCGCCGGCGCCTATGCCCCCATCGGCCAAGACTCGGAAGGGATGAACTACAACGCCGCGGCCCCGGCGGTGCGTGACCCTTGGTCGAACGACAAGTTCGACTACGACGTCACCGCCGGGATCACGTTCCCCTCTTCGGTCGACGGCACCGACTTCGACAACAACGGCACGAAGGGCTTCGCCTACGACAATTTCTACTTCGTGAACGCCGGCGGCGAGATGCTCTACGGCCCGTACGCCGTGGGCGCATCGGTGAACCTCCAGCAGTACGATCTCGATCGCTCGTCGTCGTCCGCCAGCTCGCTCCCCAACGTGCGCCTTCGTCTCGTGACCGGACACGTGCTCGCCGCTTATTCGATGCTCCACGACCAGCTCGTCGTCGGCGCGGGGGTGCGGGTCGCCGGACTCGGCGTCATCGACACCACGGGGGCGGAGAAGGAGCTCCTCACGATGTCCGGATTCAGCCCGGAGATCGGCGTCGTGTGGGCTCCGAAGAAGCTCCCCGTTCGCTTCGGCATGACCACGCGCGGTCCCGTACGCGGCGACGTCCAACCGAGCCGCGTCACCCCCGACGCCAACGACGACCTCAAAGTGGGGAGCACGTTCTTGCCCGATCACATCGAGCTCCCGGCGGAGATGGAGCTCGGCGTCGCCTACCAGTTCGGCCAGCGCCCGCTCAACATGGGCTGGAAGGACTGGAAGTCGATCCCCAAGCGCGACCTCGACGCCGAGCGTCGCGTGGTCGACGGCAAGCCCGAGGACGACAAGACCGTGGGGAAGCGGCTCGTGCGGCGCCAGTACGAAGCGACGCCTCGCTCGAAGGTTCTCCTGCTCGCCTCGGTGCTCTTCACCGCGCGCACGCACCAAGCGGTGGGCTTCGAGTCGTTCCTCGAGCAGAAGGTCGATCGCTCGGGGCTCGATGTGAGCGTCTCGCCGCGCGCTGCCGTCGAGGTCGAGGCCATCCACAACTGGCTCCAGCTCCGCGGCGGCTCGTACCTCGAGCCCACACGCTTTCGTCAATCGTCGGCGCGCATCCACGGGACGACCGGCTTCGACGTGAAGGTGCTCACGTGGAACGTGTTCGGTCTGTTCGACCACGACGAATCGTTCCGCGTGGGGGCGGTGGGTGACCTCGCGCGCGACTACTTCGGGTGGAGCATCACCGCCGGCCTCTGGCACTGACGGGTGAGAAACGCCGCGGGGGCGGGCCGGCCTCGTCGGCGTACGTGACCGCCCCGCTTCCTGAGGCTATCGTAGAGAGGTTGACTCGTTTCGCCCCGCGCCTGGGAATCGTCGGAGCGCTGGCCGTCCTGGCCGGAGCGTGGCCGTTCGCGTGCGGCGGCGGCGACTCGGAGACCGGAGGCGCGCTCCCTGACGCGGCGGCCGACACGGCGAGGTCGACGGGGGACGGCGCCACGAGCGGCGGTGACGACGCGCGAAGCGGCGACGACGCGAGCCCCGCCGTCGACGGCGGCATCGGTCAGATCAAGTACGTGATGGTCATCGTGAAGGAGAATCACACGTTCGACTCCTACTTCACGAACTTCCCCGGCGCCGAGTCGAGCACGATGGCGAAGAAGGACGGGAACCCCACCCCCTTCGCGCGCCCCGTCGCCCCCGACGGCCCGCTCGCCTGCGACGTGAACCACGATCACGATCACGCGCTCGCGGCCTACGACGACGGCAAGATGGATGGCTTCACCGCCGGTACGTTCTGCAGCGACCCGAACACGCCCTTCTACATGTACACCGAGCAGCAGATCCCCAATTACTGGGCGCTCGCGCGGAACTACGTGCTGGCGGATCACTTCTTCTCGACGCTGCTCACGTCGACCACGCCCGGTCACTTCACGACCATCGCCGCGCAGTCGCCCTTCTACGGCAACACCCCTTCGGGCGACGGCTGCGCGGTGCCGCAGGTCAATCGCACGCCGGTCGACGCCTACAACCGCGACACGTGCAACCTGCGCGGCAAAGTCGATCCGTGCTTCGACGTCCCTTCGATCGTCGACGCCTTCCCCAAGAACCTCGACTGGCGCGCCTACGGAAACCCGGGCGGCGGCGGGCGTGTCTCCACGCCGTTCAACTTCGTGCTCTCGGTCGGGGGGAACGCGGCCACGCGGACCGCGCACTACAAGAACCTCGATACGCTGCTCACCGACCTCGACAAGGGTGACCAGCCGAACCTCGTGTACGTGAACGTGGCCGGCCCGGAGAACCTCTCCGAGCACCCGCCGGCGGCAGTGTGCCCGGGGGAGAACTACTCGGTCGACATCGTGAACCGCGTGATGAAGGGGCCGCACTGGAACGAGACCGCCATCTTCATCACCTGGGACGACTGGGGCGGCTTCTACGATCACGTGACGCCGGTGCTCGAGCGCTGCAGCTTCACGCCGGGGTTCCGCCTGCCGCTCCTCATCGTCTCTCCCTTCGCCAAGAAGGGCTACGTGCTGAAGAACGTGACCGAGCACGCCAGCATCCCGCGCTTCATCGAGGACGTCTTCGGCATGCCCCGTATGCACGCGAAGGACGCGCACGCGCGCGACGACACGGCGGGGAGCCTGCTCGACGCCTTCGACTTCCATCAAGCGCCGCGCGCACCCTCGCCGCTGACGCTCCGCACCTGCCCCTGAAGCGCGGGAAATCGCCCATCGAAGCACTTCGATAAGTGCGTGCAGAGGCGCCACGCCTGGTGGCAAAAGACACCACCCCGGACGCTTTCTGCGCCCTCGTCGAGGGAAGACGATGTAGGGAAACTGCACGAATCGCCGGATCCATGCAGTTCGCACGCATTGGTCCATCCCTTGCAGAGTGCACGGGCATCACCCCGTTCGGTCCGCAGCTTCGCGGATCTTTGCTTCCCTGGAGGTCTTCGCCATGAACCAGTCCCTCGTCGCTCTCCACCTTCTCAAGGCCCTCGGTATCGCGCAGGCGAAGGGTCGCGCCGAAAACCTCGAGACGCTGAGCGAGTCACTCGGCCTCCGCCGCACCGAGGCGCGCGCCGCCCTCTCCTCGCTCCACCGCGAAGGCTACGTGGACGTCGGCCGCATGAAGCTCACGCTGACCGGGCTCGCGGTGGCCTCGGGCCTTGCCCGCACGCGCCTCGCGCCGCTTCGCACCGTCCGTCTCGCCGTCGCTGCTGCGTAGTGACCCGCGGCGGGCGCGTTCGCCCGCTCAGTGCCGGAGCGAGAAGGACACGCAGCCGGGGCCGACCGCGCGCCCCATGAAGGTGCGTCCGTCGGTGCTCATCATCCCGTCGAGATCGACCATGCTCTCGCCCGAGGGCTGCGCAACCCAGTCGACGCCTTCGAACAGCATGCGGCGCGTCGAGGCGTCGAAGTGACCGACGGCGGCGAAGCGACCGGTGACGCCGTTCGCCATGCGCGTGAAGTCCACCAAGGCGCGAACTTCGTCGGCTTGAACCGAGACGACGCGCATCTTGAGCAGTGCGACCCCCGACGCGCAGAGCAGCGACCCGCTCCACATCTCGCTCGCGCGAAACGGCGGCGGGTGCGACGGCTTCGGCGGCTCGAGCTCGACCTCCGTCGGGATCTCGCGCGGCGCTGCGCCGGCGTCGGCCAGCGCGCGCGCCGCGTCCTCGGTGAGCAGCGGCGCCTCCACGAAGGAGCCGCGTGAGGAGCACGCCACGAGCGCGAGCAGAGCGGCGAGGAGAGGGCCCCGCACGCTCAGATCACTCCTCCGCCGCGCTCTTGGCCCGCGCCTGCCCTCAGTTGGTGACCAACGTGAGGATGTAGTTCTGCTTCTGGCCGTTGTTGGTCTCGACCTTCACCGTGTACTCCTTGCCGGTGTCGAAGGGGACGGCAGGGCTGTTGGTGGAGGTGATGACCGTGTCCGGGTGACCGGGGACGGCGATCGTCATCTTGATGTCGGCGTTGAAGTAGATCGTGAGCTTGGTCGCCGACTGGCTCAGGGTGAACTTGTAATAGTCGACGTCGGCGGTGGGGGTGATCGGCGTGATCGAGCCGCACACGCTGCCGGCGAGCGCGTTGGCTTGGCCGGGATCGCCGTTGGGCTCGACCTCGAGCGTGCCGCCGACGACGCAGGGGACGCCGCCTTCGTAGTCCGGGCCGCCGTCGAGGATGACCGGCTGACCGGCGTCGAACGGAGGCGCGGTCTCTTTGACGTTCACGTCCTTCGAGCCCGAGTCTTGTCCGCCTCCGCCGCTGTCTTGCACGCTGGCGTCGTCGCCCGTCCCGCCCCCGTCGTCCCCGCTGGTGACGTCGGAGCCTGCGTCGAAGAGACCACTCCCGCTGGAGTCACTGCCGGAGCACGCCACGGCCCACACCGCCACGGGAGCCAAGGCCAGGGCAAACGCGAGAGCTCTCTTCGAAGGCATCATTCCAAGTTCCTCTTTCGTCGGGGGACGTGGGGGATCAGTTGACCTTGGTCTTGGTCAAGCAACCGAAGGCCACCGTGAGCTTACCATCTCGGTCGGCCTCGGCGCGCGAACAGGAGCCTTGGCACAGCTCGATCTTGGTCGGGCTCGCGACGTTGTCGTAGTGCCAGCCGTTGGGGACGCTGCAGTCCTTGCTGTAGGTGAGGACCTCTTCGCCGCTGTTCGACCCTTGGTAGATGACGTTGACGGCGTTCGTGTCGATCTGCTTTCCGTCCGGCGCCGGCGGGATGGCGAAGTCGCACGAGAGCTGCTGCCCGCGGATCTGCCCGAGCGCGTTCTGGAAGAGATCCTTCGTCTTCGAAGGATCGTCGACGCTCACCATGATGGCGGCGTTGGTGCCGCCGGCGGAGGCGATGGCGTTCATCTTGTCGAGCGAAGGACCGACGCCGATGACGTAGGTCGGGATCGAGGGCTTCGCTTGGAAGGCCGCTTGCGCCGCCGCGGCGACGTGGGGGATGTCGTTGTCCTGGCAGCCCGCTTGGAAGGTGCCGTCGACGATCATGCCCGGCTCGCCGTCGGTGATGAGGACGACGACCGCCTTCTCGCTCGGACGCTGCCCGGCGATCTGCTGCGCGTAGCTGATGGCCCCTTGGAGCGCGGGGAGCGTCGGCGTGCCGCCGTTCGGCGAGGTGCCGTCGATGGCCGCGACGAACGGCGCGCTGTTCGTGAGCGGCGTGAGCGACACCGCCGGCGAAGCGTAGTTGTACGTGCAGACGCCGTTGACGTCGTCACCGATGGGGAAGAACTGGAGCGACGCGTTGAGCGACGCCGAGCCCGGGTCGGCGAAGAAGCCCTTCATGCCGGTCGTCACCGGGTTCCACTTCAAGTTCGGATCGTAGGGCGTGGGCTTGTTGTTCACGTCGCCCATGCTCCCCGACTTGTCGAACATCATGATCATGTTGACCGTGGCGAGCTTGCTGTTCGCCGTGGCGCTCACGCACGCGTCGTGGGTGCCGGTCGGACCGGACTGATCGGCGAAGGGGCCGCTCCCTGCGTTTGGATCGTGCGTGCCGCCGTCGTCGCCGGTTCCGTTGTTGAAGGTCGAGCTGTCCGACCCTCCACAAGCCACCACCGCGAGCGAAGCGCAAAGCGAGACCGAGATTGCCAGCACGCGACCGATCATGATCATGCCTCCGTCCGTCGAATCGAAGATGCATCGAAGGTGCCACGCTGCGGCGCACCGGCACACATTGTCGCCCGGTCAGCCTCATGACCAAAGCCCCAGCTCTTGCCCACAGGCGCGAAGAACGCTGGTTTTCCCAGTGCGCGCGCCGTATCGGGACGTCCAGTCGCGAGCTGGCAACTCGCCCGGTCTGGGCCAACGACACCCCGCCGGTGAGCCCTCATGGACCCGGGGAGCGCGTGCATGGCCTCGGTTTCAACGGCCCAAGAGCTCGCGCAGGCGCGGCGTGATCTCGTCCGCGGCCCCTTCGCCTTTGATGGAGCCTTCGATCTGACGCCCCGTCGAGCGCCCGTCTTTCCCTGGGACCACGAAGAGGGGGATGTATTTCGAGCGGTAGCCGGCCTCGTAGAGCCGCTCGCGATCTTGATCGACGTCGAACGCCAAGAAGGTGACGCCGGCGAGCTCCTTGTCGAGCTCGCCGCGACCTGCGGCCGCGTGGAAGCGCTGACACGGCTCGCACCACGTCGCCCCCGCGTAGACGAGCAGCGCGCGATGCTCGGCGTCGGCCTTGGCCATCTCCGAGCGCACCACGGTGGCGACATCACCGGGCGGCGCGTCGACGAAGCGCACGCCGCCACCCCCTTGCGCCACAGGCCGCACTTCCCCGTTCGACAAACGCGGCGTCGCCGCCATGACGCCGGAGTCCTGAGGGCGCGCGTCGTCTTGCATTCTGCAAGCACTCGCACCGAGGGGAACACCGAGCGCCAGAGCGGCGACCCAGAGTGGACCACGTCCCATGCGGGACGTTCTATCACGCGTCAGTACACCGTGTACGAGGGGGTGCCGCCGGAGCAGCCGCAATCGCCGTAGTCCACGATGTTGTCGACGCAGTTCGGGTAGCCGGAGCAGCCGCCCGTACCGTCGCTGCCACCGCTCGAGCCGGAGGCGCTGCCGCCGCCGCCGCTGCCGGTGCCGTCGCTCCCGCCGGCCGAGCCAGAGCCCGAGCCACCCGCGCCGCCCGAGCCGGAGCCCGAACCGCCGCTCCCGCTGCCGGTGCCGTCGCTGCCGCCCGCACCACCGCCGGCGCCGCCGCCGACCGTGTTCGTGCAATCGCCGTGGCACACGCCGCCGCCCGCGTCGCAGCTTCCGCCGCCGCCGCTGCCGCCGTTGTCACCGCCGCCGGCGCTGCCGCCCGAGCCGCCGGAGCCGCCCGAACCGCCGGATCCACCCGAGCCGCCGCTGCCGGTCGAGCCGGCGTCCTTCGTACACGCCGTCCCCGCGTCCTTCGTGCAGACCGCGGTGCCCGAGTCCTTCGCGCCGCTGTCGGTCCCAGGGAGACCGGCGTCGTGGCAGTAGGTCGTAGCCATCGCGCCCGCGTTGCAGGTCGACTTCGTGCTCAGCCAGTCGGTGAGCGGATCGACGCGCGAGACGTAGAGGCGACCGGTGGTGAGCCCCTTGCCCGAGACGATGCCGTACAGCGTGGCGCCGTCGGCGCTGAACACGCCCGCGCCCGGATCGACCTTCTCGCCGTCGAGCATGTCGGTCGTGTACGAGTAGCGGAAGCCGCGCGCGGTGCCGTTCTCGAGCGGCGCGGGGACCTCCGCGAACGAGTCGCCCGAGCCGTTCACGCGGGTGGCGATGTCGTCCGAAGCGGTGATCGGGTAGCTCGCGAGCTTGGGATACGCGTCGAGCGTGATCTCCTTGTCGAGCTTGATGACCGCGAGGTCGTGGAGCGCCGGGTGCGAGGCCTGCGACTGGAAGTTGTCCCAGTCGTAGGTGTACGCGCGGAGGCCAGTCGCCTCTTTGCCGCTGAGCGGCGAGATGATCTTCCAGCGAGCGATGTTGCCGACGACGCAGTGGCCGGCGGTCAGGACGCTGCTGGGTCCGATGAGGACACCGGAGCACGTCCCCGTCTGTTGCCCGTGGCCGTCGACCAGCTGGACACGGACGTTCGCTGCTTTGATGGAGCTGTCTCCCCCCGAGCCGGAGGATTCCGAAGAGCACGCCGCGAGCGCGCCGAGCATCGCCACCGCACTGAACGCCACAAGCCCCGTCGATCGCTTGAACCTCATGGCCTCATCTCCCTCGCGGGCCGCATCCCCCCGCCGGACGCGGGGTTGAGCGAGCAACCGGACTCCTCCTTTGCACAAGGGAGGCCAGCTCAGAGACCACCCCCCGGACCTGGTTGGAACCTGGTGTAGGGCAAGATTTTCCGCCCGCGCCGTACGAGAAGGGCTCTCCGAGGGGGGGAGGAGAGGGCTCGCCTGGATCCCCACCTGACCGCCCATGGATGGCGCCCGCCTCGGGATCGGATCGATCCCCGCCCCCCCGTCGCGGCCCTTCTCGGGCTGCGCCGCGCGCGGCGTGTCCCTCGGCGCGTCGCGCCTGCGCCGTCCAGGGCGTGGCGCCCTTTCTGCTAGAACGGAGAACATGCACCAAGGTCGCTCGACCCGTCTCAGTCGCTTCACGGCTTCGTCGATCGCCGCGCTCGTGAGCGGAGCCCTCCTTATGATGGGTTCGGCGCCGGGCTGCTCCGGAGGCGACACGAGCACGTTCGACGGCGGCGAGCCGGACGAGGGGCTCGGTGAGGCGGGGCCGGTCGACGCGCAGTTCGTTCAAGAGGCGGGGGACGACGGCGGCACCTGCGCACCGGCCTCGGTCGCGAACTTCACGCCGACGAACAAGAAGCCGGCGACGCCGAACAAGGCGGCGTGCACCGCGCCGCAGCTCGACGCCTATTACACCGCGTGCCTCGAGCAGCCGCTCGACGCCGCGAAGTGCAACACCTTCAAGCAGGCGAACGCCGCCTGCGGCACCTGCCTCGACACCTCCGAGACCGACGCCACGCTCGGTCCGGTCGTTTGGTACAACTCGCGCCAGTACTACACGGTGAACATCCCGGGCTGCATCGCCCTCAAGTTCAACGACACCACGCCGCAAGGGTGTGGCGAGGCGTACCAGGCGGTGCTCGAGTGCCGTCGCGCTTCGTGCGCCGAGTGCCTCGTGGGCTCGTCAGCCAACTTCCCGCGGTTCTCCGATTGCCAGAAGACCGCCGGAACGACGACGTGCCTCAGCTACTACAAGGCCGAATCGGACGCCTGCAAGACGCTGTCGACCGGTACGCCCGCCGACGTCTGCGTGCCCCCCGCCGGCTCGACGGCGAAGGACGCGTTCCTTCGCATCGCGCCGATCTTCTGCGGTCCGCCCGGCGACGGCGGGTGACGGCGGGCGTCAGCCGCGCTTGAACATGAACCGGAGCGCCGCGGGGAGGCGCCTTCGCCACGCGCTCTCGGTGTGCGCACCGCGCGGATCGATGCGGACCTTGAGCGCGCGCTCGTCCCAGCCGCGCCGCCGAAGCTCGCGCCCGAGCTCCTCGGAGAGGCGCGCCATGCGCCCGCCCGCTTCGCGCGCCCCGCAGTCGAGGTAGATGCGCGAGAGGCCGGGCCTATGGCTCGCGCGGATGAAATTCATCCCCTGACGACCGGCGAAGAAGAGCGAGGGCGACATGGCGATCGCCCCGCCGAAGAGATCCGGCCGGCGGAAGTGCGCATAGAGCGCGGCGAGGCCGCCCATCGACGAACCGGCGACGACGCCGCCGACCGGCCCTTCGCTCGTGTGGAACTTGGCGCGCACCTCGGGCACGAGCCGCTCGCCCATCCAGTGGAGCAGGCGATCGGTGACCTCGGGCCGGCCGAGCTCTTCGATGCGCTTGGCGCCGCCGTGATCGATGGCGACGACGATGGGGGTGAAGTTGTTCCGCGGCGAGAGCTTCTCGGTGGCGAGGTGGGCGTGCCACCCGCCGGCGAAGGAGCCGGCGTCGCCGAAGACGTTCTGTCCGTCGAACATGTAGAGCACAGGGCGGACCGCGCCGCGCGCCGTGCCTCCGCCGAACCCGCGAGGAACGTACGCCAGCACGCGCCGCGTGCCGTCGAGCCCGTAGATGGAGTAGCGCCCCAGCTCTTCGAATCGGCCACGCTCCATCGCCGCGCGGATTCGTGTCACACCCGTTGCGCGAAGGGAAGGGGACGAACGCGCGTCCGAGCGACCTCGGTGGCTGCCGCGCAGGCGTCACGCGCGCTCGCGGCTTTGCTAGGCTGGGGATCGCTGGAGGTGTGCCGTGAAGAGGAAGATCGAGAAGACCGAGGCCGAGTGGAAGAAGGAGCTCCCGCCCGATGTCTTTCACGTCACGCGGGAGAAGGGGACCGAGCGAGCCTTCACCGGCGCGTATTGGGAGACGAAGGACAAGGGCGAGTACACGTGCGTGTGCTGCGGCGCGGTCCTCTTCGATTCGTCGTCCAAGTTCGATTCGGGCTGCGGCTGGCCGAGCTTCACCGCGCCCGTCGACGGTGAGCGCATCGAAGAGTCGGTGGACCGCTCGCACTTCATGGTGCGCACCGAGGTGATGTGCATGGACTGCGGCGCGCACCTCGGCCACGTCTTCGACGACGGGCCGAAGCCCACCGGGCTCCGCTACTGCATCAACTCGGCGTCGATCAAGCTCCACAAGAAGTGAAGCTCGAGGCGCGGGGAGCGGCTCAGAGCGAGCCGCTCGCCTTCGTCGGGGTGGTGGCCAGCGCGATGGCGTGGAAGCCGCGCACGAGCTGGGTCCCGGCGTCGTCGGCGGGGTACGCGGGATCGCCGATCAAGACGAACACGTAGTTTTTCCCGCCGGCGAAGTAGTCGCCCGGAACTTGCGTCGGGTCCGACGCCGTCGCCACCGCCGCCAGGGACATCGTGTAAGGCGCGCCGCTCGCGCCGCCGTCGCTCAGCTCGGTGACGCGCAGGCCCGTCGACTCGAACGCCGGATCGCTGGTCGGGCGATCGGACGGGAGCGCCGTGGGGGGCGCGACCGTCCCGTAGGCCACCGTGCCGAGGCTCGTTCCGCCGTCGAGCGCGCCGTAGCTGACAGCGACGCTGCCGAGCACCGGCGCGACCTGCGCGATCTGCACGCCGATCTTGGTCGCGCCCGAAGTCGGCACGGCGTCGAGCGGGAGCATGCGCAGGGCGAGGTTCCCCGTGGCGGGATCGTAACCCGGACCGCAGCGCGCCGGCACCGAGGTCCCGGCGCGGCAGCCGGTGACGACGAGCACGCGAGTCCCTCCGCCGGCCACCGACGTGGTCGCGATGGGCGGAAGGGTGTCGTAGTCGGTCGACTTGAGGCAGCTCGCGCCGCTTCCGCAGAAGATCTGATCGCACGTCTTGCCCGCGAGCGTGCTCTTCGTCGCCAAGGTCTCGGCGTTGACGAGGTAGGGGACGAGGTACGTCTTCGCGCCGCCGAAGGCCGCCTTCAACACCACGCCGCCGCCCGCCGGGACTCCGGGGTAGTTCGTGCGCGGCATCGGGTGCGTCGCGTCGTCGGGGAGCGGCGCCAAGGGGAGCACCGGCACCGCCGCGCCTCCGTCGGCGTTGTCGGTCGTGCCGAAGCAGATTCGAAAATCGTCGGCGTCGGCCGAGGCGTGCACGAGCAACGTGAGCGAGGGGCTCGCGCCCCCTTCGCCGCCGGCTCCCGCGTCGCTGGTGGTGCTGCCGTCCTCGCCGCCGCCGGTGCCGGAGTCGTTGCCCGACGGGCCGGCGAAGCTCGTGCTGCTGTCGCTGCCGCAGCTCACGAGGGTCGAGACCGACGAATAGAAGAGCAGCGTGGCGGTGACGCCGAGCGCGCTCACGAAGAGCGCGCGCGCGCGGGCGCGTCGATCGCGCGGGGTGGGGGGAGGAGCAGAGGCGGGGGGGGAAGAAGCGGCGGGGGGGGAAGAAGCGGCGGGGGGAGGAGACGAGGAAGTAGAAGAAGAAGCGAAAGTAGAAGAAGCCATGGGTCGAATTTAGCCGATCCCGAGGGGGTGCGCCGCTGACGTGATATTCTGGGAGAGGAGGCGCTAGGGAAGTGGTCAAGGCGGAGCCGGGCCTGATGGTGACGCCCAACGTGCGCCTCAAGTCCCCCCTCGGGGCCGGCGGGATGGGGAGCGTCTGGCTCGCCGATCACCTCGCCCTGCACACCGAAGTGGTCGTGAAGTTCATGTCGGCCGAGCTCGCCGAGAGCCCGGAGGCGGTGGCTCGCTTCGCGCGCGAGGCCGCGGCCGCCGCGCAAGTGAAGAGCCCCCAAGTCGTGCAGATGCTCGATCACGGGGTGATGGAAGGGGGCGTCCCCTACATCGTCATGGAGCACCTCGACGGGCGTGACCTCGCGGCGCACCTCGAGATGCACGGGCGGCTCTCCCCGCGCGAGGCCGCGAGCGTGCTGAGCCAGCTCGCCCGCGCGCTCGACAAGGCGCACGAGCGCGGCATCGTCCACCGCGACATCAAGCCGCCCAACGTCTTTCTCCTCGACGGCGGCGGCGGCGATCCGTTCGTGAAGCTCCTCGACTTCGGCATCGCCAAATCCGCCGACCTCACCCTGGTCGGCAGCACCACCCGCACCGGCTCGGTCGTCGGGTCGCCCTATTACATGAGCCCCGAGCAAGTCGTCGGCGCGAAGGACATCGATTACCGCACCGATCTCTGGTCGCTCGGCGTCGTCGTGTACGAGGCGATCACCGGGGAGAAGCCCTTCTACGCCGACACGATCGGCGCGCTCGCGCTGAAGATTCATCACGATCCCTTGCCGCGCCCGACGGAGAAGAACCCCTCGCTCCCCCGAGCGATCGACGCGTGGTTCGAGCATGCGTGCGCGCGGGATCCGGCGCAGCGCTTCCCTTCGGCGCGGGCGATGGCCGAGGCGTTCACCCAAGCGGCGAACGGCGAGCCGTCGGGGCCCATGATTTCGGTCGTCCCCTCCGGCCGCATCGCGGCGCCTGCGCTGGCGCACACCGCGATGGCCACCGCCAGCGATCTCGACGCCCCTTCGGTCGCGCTCCCGGCGAAGAGGCGCGCGCTCCCGGCGATCGGCCTCGTCTTCGCGGTCGCCCTCGGTGCGGCGGGCGCGGTGATGTTCTTCTCGCATCGGGAGAGCAGCGGGGTTTCGCCCGGCCCGCAGATCGTCGCCACGCCGACGCCGACGGTGAGCACGCCGACGCCGCCGTCGATCGCCGAGAGCGTGGTGGCCGCACCGACCGTGGCGCCGAAGAGCGAGCCGTCGGCGGTTCCCGTCGTCGCCGCGAGCGCGACGCTCCCCACGACGACGCGGACGACGCGTCACGTGACGAAGGCACCGCCTCCTCCAGCGTCGGCGACCGCCGCGCCCCTCCCTTCGGCCCACGCGACGCGGCCCGCGGGGAGCGAAGACGACATTCGCTGAGCGCCTTCCTTCACCGTTCTGCTTGCACGAGGGGGGACGTGCGCGCGACGATACGCCCGTGCGACCTCAGCGGCGACCCGCCCCCGTGACGCGGCACCGCCACGCCCTGCTCCTCGCGCTCGTCACTTCGCTGGCCGGCGCGCTTTCGATGGAGCCTCTGGCGCACGCCCAGCAGCCGGTCTCGGCGCAAGATCTGGCGACGGCGCGAAACCTCTACCACGAGGGGAAAGAGCTCCGGGCGAAGGGCGACCTTCAAGGCGCGCTCGTGAAGCTCCGCGCCGCGCACGCGATCGGCAAGACGCCGATCACCGGCATCGAGCTGGCGCACACCGAGCTCTCCCTCGGCCACCTCGTCGAAGCGCGGGAGGTGTGCCTGGAGATCGCGCGCCTCCCAGTGGCGCCCGACGAGACCGAGCGCTCCGTCGCCGCGCGCAACGAAGCCGCGCAAATGGCGGAGGAGATCAAGCCGCGCGTCCCCACGCTCGTCATTCGCCTCACCGGTGTCCCCGCGGGGAAGGTGCCCACGGTCCTCGTCGACAAGATGGAGGTGCCGGCGGCCCAGGTCGGCGAGCCGCGCAACATCGATCCCGGCAAGCACGAGATCCTCGCGCACGTCGGGCGCGGCGCCGACGTCTCGGCCCTCGTCGACATCGCCGAGAAGGAGTCGCGCGAGGTCGTGCTCCCCGTGCCGCCCGAGCCCGAGGGGCCGGTCACGCCTCCGCCGCCTTCGGGCGGTCGGGGCGAGAAGCCGGTGGCGACCGAGCGTCACCCGCACACGGCCATCGCCGCGCTGGGCTTCGGCGTCGCCGCGGTGGGGGCGATCGTGGGCATCTCGACCGGCGCCGTCGCGCTCTCCAAAGAGAGCGATCTCGAATCGAAGTGCCCCAACAAGGGGTGCACGCCCGCCTACCAGAGCGAGCTCGACCAAGCGCGCACCGTGGGCACCGTCTCCACCGTGGCCTTCGTCGTCGCCGGCGTGGGGCTCGGCGTCGGGATCTGGGGGCTCCTCAGCACGAGCGAGACGCCGGTGAAGGCGACGCGCGCGCACGTCGAGCCGTGGCTCTCTCCCACCGGAGCGGGGGTGCGCGGTGCGTTCTGACCGTCGCTCGTTCCGCGGGCGCGCCCTGTTCGCGCTCTCCTTCGCGGCGATCGGCGCCGGCGGCGTGCTCGTCGCCTGCAACGTGGTCGCCGGCCTCAGCGACTTCAAAGAGGTCGACTGCGACGACGTCCACGTCCTTTGTCTGGCCGACGGCACCGCGCCCATCGACGCGCCCATCCAAGACACGAGCCACGGCGACGACACCCCCGACCAACCCGACGTGCAGCCGATCGACGCCGGCCCGCTCAACCCGCACCGCGTGTGGGCGCACTGGCCGATGCCGAATCCGGCGGACGCCGGCCTCCCGCACCCCGCGCACTACGACGACGCCGGGGGAGCGACGGTGAACGATCTCGTCACGAGCCTCGAGTGGGAGAAGAGCCCCAACAAGTTCGACGTCTTCAACGAGGCGCAGCGCTACTGCGCCCAGACGACCATCGGCGGCAAGAACGGCTGGCGCTTGCCGACGCGCGTCGAGCTCCTCAGCATCGTGAACACCACGCGGCAAGATCCGGCCATGGAGAGCCCCCCCTTCGAGAAGGGCGCCGCCGCGGCCAGCACCCAAAAGACGTGGACGGCGTCGCCGGTCGCGGGGAGCGCCGGTCACTACTGGACGGTGGATTTTCAGAACGGCACCTTGGCGCGCGATCAAGCGGCGACGGCGAAGGCGGTCACGCGCTGCGTGCGAGGAGGGGCGCCGTGACGAGGCGAGCTTCTTCACGCGCTGCACGAGTGGCTTCGCGCGCTCCGGCCGCGCTCGTCCTCGCGCTGCTCGTGGCGCCGGCGTTCGCCGCGGCGCCGACGGATCAGTACGCGCCCTTCAACCGCGAAGACACGGTCATCGTCGACCAGAACACCGGGCTCCACTGGCTCCGCCAAGTGGGAGGCCCGTCGACCGAGGCGCAAGCGGCGAGCGCGTGCTCCTCGCAGGCGATGCGCCTTCCGTCGATGACCGAGCTCGAGACCATCGTCGACGAGAACGTCCACCGCGAGTACGACTTCACGACGGGGCAGCTGGTCGAAAAGGCGATCGACGTGAACGCGTTTCCCGACACGCCGGCGGGGCTCTTCTGGACGCAGTCGCCCCAAGCCGGATCGGGATCGTCGTTCTGGTCGGTCGATTTCGGGACAGGCGAGAACAAGACGATCCCGGCGTCGACGCCGCTCTCTTACCGCTGCGTAAGTCCGTAGTGTCCCGAATCCGAAGGCTCGGCGCCGCAGGCGGCGAACTTCGGATTCAGAACTACTTCGGAGTGGGGATCGCGCAGCGGCCGTTGATGCACGAGAGGCCGTTGCAGCACGCGTTGCCGGCGTCGCCGCCGATGGTGCACTTCTCGAACTCCTCGGCGCAGGTGCTCTGCGGAGTCACGTTGCTGCAGACGAGCGCGCCGCCGTCGCCCGCCGGTCGGCAGTAGCCGCCGCAGCACTCGTCGCCGCTCTCGCATCCGTTGCCGTCCTGCTTGCAGGGGTCGACGACCCAGTAGCCGCGCGAGTTGCCGGCCATGAGCTCCTGCGCCGGCACGTAGAACGCGGGGTGACTCGGGTCGGTCCCCGCGGGGGCGTTCAAGTCGATGGCCGCGACCCACAGCTTCTTCGGCGTGGGGGTCTGGCTGATGTCCTTGTAGCGAGGGTCGCTGTAGAACGGATTGATCGTCGCCACGTTGCCGTAGAGGCGCCGGCTCGTGAAGACGACCCACGCGTAGCCGCCCGAGGGGACGGGGCTCACGGTGGGCTCGTAGTTGAGCGTGGTGTCGTCGTCGTGGCCGTTCGGTCCCGTGGGGACGTAGCCAAGGCCGTTCAGCTTGTCGAGGCGCACCGGCGTCTTCGTCTTGAGATCGAGCCACCAGAGCTCGCCGTGCGCGCCGACGTCGTGGCACGGGTCGTTGTTCTTGATCGAGCCGCCCGAGTCGCAGTCGGAGCGCGTGCCGCCGAAGTCGCGGCCGTTGTAGCGGGTCTCGACTTGGTAGACGATCGCGTCGTTCGTCGGGAGGAACGACGGCCACTCGGCGGTGTGCCCGCCCGCCGGCGTGACGAGCTGATCGAACGCGCTGAAGGTCTTCGTGGTCGCGTCGAAGGTCATCGTGGCGAGCGACTTCTTGTCGCCGGTCACGCCGGCGTCGCCGTAGGCGGCGAAGAAGTTGAACGCCACGTGCTTGCCGTCGGGGGAGAACGAAGGCATCGCCGCGCGCAGCCCGGGGGGGAGCCCGGTCGCCGGGAGCTTCGGCGGGGTGGCCGTCGCGCCGGCGTCGAGCCCCTGCGGCACGCCGTAGAGCGTGCTCGGGACCGAGGTCGAGCCGGACATCGAGCTCGAGTCGGAGAGGAAGAAGGTGCCGTCGGGATAGATGGCCGACCACGAGTAGTAGCCGTCGACCCCTTCGGGGCTGAGGAGCGTCTCGTTGCCGGTCTTCAGATCGTACGAGCTGTACTTGAACTTCTCGGCGGTGTTGCGCTGGGTGATGAGCGTCGCGCCGTTGGCCGACACCGAGTGACAGACGCGACATTGATCGGCGTTGCCGTTGGAGCCGGCGACGAGCACCGGATCGGTCGAGCCTCCCTTGATGCCGAGCGTCGCGCCGCCGAAGGCGCCGTTACCCGGGAGCGCGCCGGTGTAGTTGTGCGCCAGGTTCGTCCCGTACGAGTTGTAGTAGACGATGCCTTTGAGCGAGCCCTGGGCGATCTTCCAGGTCTCTTGCGTGGCCGGCGCGTAGGCCGTCGCCCCCTTGGCGACCACGATCTCGACGGTGACGTCTTCGCCCGTGTTCGAGGTGGCCAGCGAGCGCCACACGTCGGCGGGGATCGGGTGACGGATGAACGTGGCCGCGGTCGCCGGCTTGGCGAAGTAGCCCTGGAACTCGTAGGCGTTCTCTTTGAGGTGCACGTAGAGCGTGTCGTAGTCCCCGGCGCTCCCTGCTTGCCATTGAAGGAGCGGCGGCAAGAGACCGCGCGGCCACACCGTCTTGTCGTAGGGGTAGAGCCACTTGAGCGTCGCGTCGGTGGTGTGCGCGCCGTCGAGCACCGCTTGCTGCTGCGGCGTGATCGCGCCGCCGGGGCCGTCACCGCCGACGCCGCCGTAGCCGCCCGCGCCGGTGCCGCCGTCACCCGAGTCCACGCCGGCGTCGGCGAGGTTCGCCATGCCGTTCTGCACGACGATGATCTTCACGTCGATGGTGGCGACGACCGAGCGCCCTTGGTAGCTCGCGGTGATCTTCGCCGTGCCGCCGAAGTGGCCGCCGGGGGTGAAGAGCCCGGACGCGTCGACGCTCCCGAGCTCGCCGCGATCGATCGACCAGATGGGCGTGACCACGTTGCCGTTCGCGCGCGCGGTGAGCTGCACGGTGGGCGTCGGCGTTCCCGTCTTCACCACCACCGACGACGACTGCGGATCGACGGTGAAGACGAAGCCGCTCTGCGAGTCGCCGGTGGCGAACGCATCGCCGACGATGACGGGGTTGCCGCCGTCGTCGCCGGTGAGGCTCGAGTCGTCGCCTCCGTCGGGGCCGCCGTTGAAGACGGAGCTGTCGTCGCTTCCGCAGGCAGCGACGTATGCGGTGGTCAGAGAAGTGGCCAGGACAAGATGGAGCCAAGATCGAGCGCGCATGATCCTCCACGGCACCCGGGTCGTCGGCCCCCAATTTGGGCGGCGCGTCCACGTGGCCGATACGAACAAAAGCATACCTGAAAAACCAGGTCGGGCTCGGGACGGTTTCGGAGGCCGCGCGCTTCCTTTAGAGTCCTCCGGCGCCGATGTACGCGTGTCTCCGGAACGGGGGGAGCGCGCCGGCGGAGGAGACACCGTCATGGCCCAAGACACGGTCCAGAAAGCAGCTTCGCCGTCGGGGTCGGAGAACCCGCTTCGCGCCGGCCTCGAGACCGAGCGCACACCGGCCCCTTCGGTGTTCGTCATCTTCGGCGCCTCGGGCGACCTCACCCGGCGGAAGCTGATTCCTGCACTCTACAACCTTGCGCTCTCCCGCCTCATGCCCGCGGGGATGGCCTTCGTCGGCGTAGCGATGACCGACACCACGAGCGAAGCGTTCCGCGAAGAGAAGAAGGCGTCGACCGCCGAGTTCTCGCGCCGAAAGCCCATCGACGAAGCGGTGTGGGACGACTTCTCCGAGCGCCTCCACTACGTGTCGGGGAAGTTCGACGACCCTCAGACCTTCGAGCGCTTGAAGAAGCAGCTCGCCGAGTGCGACGAGCAGCACGGCACGAAGCAAAATCGCATCTTCTACCTCGCCATCCCCCCGAGCCTCTTCCCCGTCGTCATCGCCAACCTGGCCAAGGCGGGGCTCGTGGCCGAGCCGACCGACGGCTCGCGCTTCACGCGCATCATCATCGAGAAGCCGTTCGGTCGCGATCTGGCGACCGGCGACGCGCTCAACGCCGAGCTCCACAAGGTCTTCCACGAGAGCCAGGTGTTCCGCATCGACCACTACCTCGGCAAAGAGACGGTGCAGAACCTGATGGCGTTCCGCTTCGGGAACGAAATCTTCGAGCCGCTCTGGAACCGAAACCACGTCGATCACATGCAGATCACCGTGGCCGAGGACATCGGCGTCGAAGGGCGCGGCCGCTTCTACGAAGAGGCGGGGACGACGCGCGACATCGTGCAAAACCACCTGCTCCAGCTCCTCATGGTCACGTGCATGGAGCCGCCGATCGCCTTCGAGGCAGACGCCGTCCGCGACGAGAAGGTGAAGGTGCTCCGCGCGCTGCATCCCATCCCCGCGGCGGACGTCCCCCTACGCACCGTGCGCGGGCAGTACACGGCGGGGAGCTTCGCGGGGAAGCCGGTGCCCGGTTACCGCGAGGAGCCCGACGTGTCGAAGACCTCGACGGTCGAGACCTTCGTCGCCATGAAGCTCGGCATCGACAACTGGCGCTGGGCCGGCGTCCCCATCTACATCCGCGCGGGGAAGCGCCTCACCGACCGCGTGACCGAGATCAGCGTGCACTTCAAGAGCGTGCCGCACGGGCTCCTCTCTCCGCCGGGGACCATCGAGCCCGACGTGCTCGCCCTCCGCATCCAGCCCGACGACGGCATCACGCTCACGTTCGCTTCGAAGATCCCCGGCCCGCGGATGACGCTCCGGCCGGTCAACATGGATTTTCGCTACGGCACGACCTTCGGCGCGAGCTCGCCCGAGGCCTACGAGCGCTTGATCCTCGACTGCATGCTCGGCGATCCCACGCTCTTCGCGCGTTCGGACGAGGTGAGCGCGGCGTGGCGCTTCATCACGCCGGTGCTGAACGCGTGGAAGGAGGGGCCCGCGCCCGAGCCTTACCGCGCCGGCACGTGGGGACCGCCGAGCGCCGCGGCGTTGCTCGAGCACGACGGGCGGCGCTGGAGGCGGCTGTGAGCGCGACTCCGGCGGCGAGCGGGGAGGCGGCGCGCCCGGCGGCGGCGCCCGCGCGCGTCCCGCTCGACAAGATCGACGCCACCCTCTCCAAGCTGTGGGACGAGGAGGCGAAGCGGAGCGGCACCTCGCGCATGGCGCTGCTCACGGTGGTGGCGCTCGTCTCCGAGCCACGCTTCCTCGAGCGCGCCAAGGCCGTGCTCGCCCACGTCGCAACCGTGCATCCTGCACGTACCGTGGCGGCGGTGTGGCTCCCAGGAGACGGCGCTCCGTCCATCGACGCCGAGGTCGCGCTTCACGTGCGCGAAGGCGGACGCGCCTGCGGCGACGCGATCGTGCTCGAGGCGCGCGGCGCGGCGCGCGACTGGCTCCCCGAGACGCTCGATCGCCTGCTCCTCTCCGGCGTGCCGAGCGCGGTGTGGTGGGTCGGTGACCTGCCCGACGCCGACGACCTGTTCGATCGCACCGTCGGCCTCGCCGATGCCGTCATCGTCAACTCGGCGGAGATGGATCTGCGCGACCTCGCCAAGCTCTCCTTCATCGCCAAGGCGTCGAAGAAGACGAGCACCGCCGTCGCCGACCTCACCTGGGCGCGCTTGAAGGGGCTTCAAGATCTGACCGCGCGCTTCTTCGACGATCCCGAGGTGCGCCCCTTCCTCGACGGTCTCCACCGCGTGACCCTCGCGTACTCGCCGCGCGAAGGAGAGCAAGACGTCGCCAGCACGCAGGCCGGCCTCTACCTCGGGTGGCTGGCGGCGGCGCTCGGCTTCGCCGAGGAGATGCCCGGCTGGCAGCGCGAGCCCGAAGGGGGCGGCGCGGTGCGCCTGGCCCACGGCGGGTGGGAGGTCGACGTGCGCATCCTCCACGACCCGCGCGGCGACGTCCCCCCGGGGGCGCTCACGCGCATCGAGCTCGTGGCGCAAAACGATCGCGGCGAAGCGCGCTTCGAGATCACGCGCCTCGCCGACGACCCGCAAGCTTTTCGCGCCCACGGCGAAGCGCCCGGCGTGGTCATCCCGGGGCAAACGGTGCGTATCCACGATCGCGACGAGGCCGTGCTCCTCGCGCGCACCCTCGAGCTCCCGCGTCGCGACGCGCTCCTCGAGGCGAGCCTCGAGGCCGGCGCGCGCATCATGCGGCAAGTGGCGCCGCGCATCAGCGTGCGTCCCAAGAACCTCTGACCGCCCTCGCGTGCGGTTGCCCTCCGCCTGCGGGGGCGGCCGGCTATACTGCAGCGTCATGACTCACGCTCCGCCCGTGCGCCCGCGTCTCTCGGACGCCGTGGACGTCGAGACCGTGTCGAACCTGGCGCCCGTCGCGCCGATGCCCATCACGCGCACGCTCGTCGTCATCGAAGGTCCGGACGTGGGCAAATCGTTCGTCCTCGATCCCAACGCGCCCGGCCGGTTGCTCTTGGGGAGCAGTCCCGCCTGCCAGGTTCGCCTCACCGATCCGACCGTGTCGCGCCGCCACGCGGCCTTCGAGCCGGCCGGGGGTCGCCTCCGGCTCACCGATCTCCAGTCGACCAACGGCACGTTCGTCGACGGCACCGGCATCGTCGAGGCGTACGTCCGCGGGGGGGAGATCATCCGCTGCGGCAGCACGGCGATGCGCATCGACGAGGGCCAGGCGGCCCCGAGCCGCATCGTCCCCAGCAACGCGGCCAGCTTCGGCCTGACGCTCGGCGCGAGCCCGGCGATGCGACGGCTCTACCCCTTGTGCGAGCGGCTCGCCCGCACGACCGTGCCGCTCATCATCGAGGGCGAGACCGGCACCGGCAAGGAAGTGCTCGCCGAGTCGATCCACGAGGTCGGCGGCGGGCGAGGGCCCTTCGTCGTCTTCGACTGCACCACCGTGTCGCCGCAGCTCGTGGAGTCCGAGCTCTTCGGCCACGAGCGCGGCGCGTTCACCGGCGCCGTGGGCGCACGCGCTGGCTACTTTGAAGAGGCCGACGGAGGGACCCTCTTCATCGACGAGATCGGCGACCTCGACCTCCCGCTCCAAGCCAAGCTCCTCCGCGTCCTCGATCGCGGCGAGCTTCGTCGCGTCGGCGCCACGAAGCCGACGCGCGTCAACGTGCGCGTCCTCGCGGCGACGCGACGCGATCTCGACAAGGCCGTGGCCGCCGGCCAGTTCCGCGACGATCTCTTTCATCGGCTCGCGGTCGCGCGCATCGAGCTGCCGCCGCTCCGCGAGCGGGCAGGGGACGTTCCGATCCTCGCGCGTCACTTCGCGGAGCAAATCAGCGGCGACCCCGACGCGCTCCCGCCCGAGGTCATCGCGCGCTACGCGCAATACAGCTGGCCGGGCAACGTGCGCGAGCTCCGGAACGCCATCGCGCGGTACATCGCCGTGGGCGATCACGCCGTCGGTCAGGCCGGCGCCGAAACCGACCTCGGCCCGCCCGACCCGCGCGCCTCCGAGATCGCCGAGCACGAGCTCCCCTTCGCCCTGGCGCGCCGGCGCGCCATCGCCCGCTTCGAGCGCGCCTACGTCGAGGCGCTCCTCGCCGCGCACGGTGGGAGCGTGGCGCAGGCCGCGCGCGCCTCAGGCCTCGCCCTCCGCTACTTCCGCCTCGTCAAAGCTCGAATGGGCGGCGACGAGTGACCTCATGCTAGCCTGAAGGGATGAGCCTCGCTCGGGTCCGAGAACCCGTGGAGTCGTCGCGCAGCGCGGCTCCGACGTCGGGCTCTCTGCCCATCAACATCGGGCGCTACGTCTTGTGCCGCGAGGTGGCTCGAGGCGGCATGGCCACGATCTACCTCGGACGCATGGAGGGCGCGGTCGGCTTCCGGCGTGTCGTCGCCATCAAGCGGCTCCACGCCAATTACGCGACCGACCCCGAGTTCGCCGCGATGTTCCTCGACGAGGCGCGCCTCACCGGGCGCGTGCGCCATCCGAACGTCGTCGCCACCCTCGACGCCGTGGCCCACGAGGCCGAGCTCTTCTTGGTGATGGAGCTGGTGCTCGGCTCCTCGTTGGCCGAGCTCGCGAAACAAATGGCCAAGGTCGGGGACAAGCCGCCCCCGGAGCTGTGGTCCTCGGTCATCTCCGGCGCTCTCCAAGGGCTTCACGCCGCGCACTCGGCGCGCGACGAGCTCGGGCACGCGCTCGACATCGTCCATCGCGACGTCTCGCCGCAAAACATCCTGGTCGGCGCCGACGGCGTCGCTCGCATGATCGACTTCGGTGTGGCCAAGGCCGTCGGGCAGACGCACCACACGCGCGAAGGGCACATCAAAGGGAAGCTCGGGTACCTCGCGCCGGAGCAGATCCTCGGTCAAGCGGGGGACGCTCGCGTCGACGTCTTCGCCGCAGGCGTCGTCTTGTGGGAGCTCTTGACCGAGCATCGGCTCTTCTTCGGCCCGAACGAAGGCGCCATCTTGCGGCAGGTGCTCGAGTCGGTCGTTCCCCCGCCGAGCTCGATCAACCCCGCGGTCCCCGCGGCGCTCGACGACGTGGTGCTTCGCGCGCTCGAGCGTGATCCCACGCGACGCTTCTCTTCCGCCGCCGAGATGGCGGCGGCGCTCGAAGCGGCGGTCTTGCCGCTCACGTCGATGCACGTCGCCGAGTGGGTGCGAAAGCTCGACGGCCCGCGCCTCGATCGCCTCGCCGAGGACGTGGTCGCCGTCGAGTCGTTGGCGCTCTCCGGGATGCAGATCGCGGCGCTGCCGTCGTCGCCACGAGTGGAGCCCGAGGAAGAGGAGCCCGACGCCCCGACGGTGGTCGTCCCCTACGAAGCCCCGGCGCGGTGGCCGTGGCGCGGGGCGCTTCTCGTGGGCGCGCTCCTCGCCGTAGCGATCCTCGGCGCGCTCGGCGCTCGCCACTGGCATTCGAGCGCCTCTTCGTCGCCCCCCGCGGTTCAAGACACCGTGGCCGCCGCGCCGCCCCCGGCGTCCGCGCCGCCGTCGCCCTCTTCGCTCTCGGCCCCCGCGTCGGCCGCGCCGTCCGCGCCCCCGGTACGAGAAGACGAAACGTCGAGGGGCTCACCGGAGAATGAGAAGGGGGTGCCCTACGCTCCGGGGTCCGCGGATGTCCGTCCAACCGAATCGAACCACGTCACGCGTCGAAGGCCCCCTGCCGGCGGCGTCGCGCACCCGCCGCGGACGGCCGCGAGCGCGGCTCCTCTCTATTCGCGCGACTGAGGCCGCCGAGCCTACGCTGCGTCCGGGCGGGGGCGGCGATGCCGAGGTACGTCTGCCCACGACGAGCCTTCCGTCCTATGCTCTCGCCGTGTCGCGCGCGTGGAGGAGTGTGGTGCCGCTCGTCGCCGGCTTTCTTCTCGTCACCGCCGGCCGCCCGGCGTACGCCGCGGCGCCCGATCAGGCCGCGGGGCCCGAGCAAGAAGCCGCCGCCGCCGAGCGTCAGGGTGGCGATCCCCAAACCGACGAGTGAGCCCCACGCGTGTGTCCAAGATGCCATCGCGACCTCCGCCGCCGACGCAGAGCAACGTCGATGCCACGCGCCCCGTCGCACGCGTCCTCCTTACGTGACCGCGCGTGCGTCCGACGCGCGTCGCCGCTCGCTCTCCTCCGTTGCGCACGAAGCGCAACGACGCGGAGGACCGGTTGCGCAACCTGCGCTTCGAGCGCGCCGCGCGACCTCGCCTCCACGAATTCCACGCGTTTTTGTGTCGGCACACCGTGTGCTCATGTGGGTGTCACGACCACGCGGCTCGCGACGAGCCGACGACAAGGAGGATCCCATGTTCCAGGCGATGCACGCGCTCCGCGCGATGACGATTCTGACGACGCTGGGCGCGTTCACGCTGATGGGTTGCGCGTCTTCGCCCGCGGGCTCGAGCGATGGCGATACGTCGCAAGCCGAGCTCTCGCAGCCGCTCACCCTCGCGCAAGTGAAGAGCGGGCTCACGCGCTCCTTTCTGCCGGTCAAGTCGAGCTCGAACCCGCTGCTCTTCGACGCGCTCGTCGTGGCCAAAGGGGCGACGAAGATCATCGACACCCAGGCCGCCGCCGCGAGCGCCGACAAGCACGACGCCGTGAACCCGGCGTTCCTCGCCAAGCTGGCCAACCCGCGCGGCCTCGAGCTCACCTTCGATTACTACATGTACGCGCCGGTCTTCGAGGACGCGCCGCAGAGGAGCTCAGGCAAGCTCGGCGTGCTCGCCGGCAAGGTGCCCGGCGAGATGTACGTGGTGATGGAGCGTGAGGACGTCCCCGCCTCGTACTACGCCCAAGAGAGCCAAGACATCGCCTCGGGCAAGTCGTCGTACGCGCTCTCGAAGTACTATTACTTCCAGCTCTCGCTCGCCGAGGGGGTGCGCGATCCCAAGACCGGCGTGCTCGACACGCGCTGGCTCAACTTCGCGACGTTCGGTGACAACGCGCCTTTCGCCACGAAGCAAGACGGGACGCCGGTCGACCCCTACGCCGCGGCCCAGAACACCTGCTTCACGATGTCGAGCGACTGGTGGAGCCCCACGCCTTCGTGCGCAACGATCCGTCTCGTCGCGAGCTCGACGTACTTCGGACAAGAGGCCGTTCGCGGCGACGTCTTCTGCGGCACCTTCCGCGACCTCTACGATCCGAACGCCGCGGTGAACCCCCAGATGCAGGCGCAAGGCGACGCCGACTGCGCGTGGGCGCTCGGCGGCGCGAGCCCGCGCGTGACGACGGCAGCGGCGTGCCCGAACGGGAAACCCACCGGCTTTACGTGCGTCGCACCTCCGAAGAGCAATTCGAGCTTCGACCTCGCGCGCTGCGCGCCGGAGTGTGCCCAATGAGCCGCGCGCCTGTTCTCTCGAGCAGCGCCTCGCGCCCGGCGTGGCCCCTCGCGCTCGCGGTCCTTCCGCTCGCCTTCGCGTCGTTCGCGTGCTCGGGCGCGCCCGAAGCGAGCGACGAAGGCTCGGCGTCGGCGGCGCTCACCGCCCAAGAAGCGGCACAAGAGCACGCGCTCGTGACCCGCCTCGCCGGGAGCTCGTGGTCCGGTGACGGCCAGAGCCAAGCGCTCGGCCTCAGTGTGAAGCGGAGCTCGGCGAGCACGCTCGAGTACATGATGCACCGCTACGAGTGCTTCGGTCCCAACGGCACCGAGTGCGAGCACGCGGTCGATCACGGCGAGCTCCACACCGAGTGGCGCACCTACGCCGGCGGGCGCCGCGATCTGTTCGTGGTGATGACCCCGTGGTCGTCTTCGGTGAAGGGGAAGGACAGCCCCGGCCCGAAGCAGGTCTACCTGCCGGGGCTCGCGGGGGACCGCTTCGAGCTCACGCCGTACTTCGGTACGTGCCCGGCGCTCGAAGACACCGCGTGCACGACCTCCGGCGGCAAGAGCGTGTGGGCTTACTTCGCCTTCGAAGCCGTCGACGTGAGCACGACGGCGTACTGCGCCGGCGACTACTGGGTGGCGAATCCGGCGACGTACGCCGGGGACGTCGATTGCGATTGGGCGGCCAGCGTCGCGGGGCCCGGCGCCTCTTCGATCATCGGCGGCTCGTGCCCCTGGGTCTGCAGCCAGACGCTCACCTCGGACCGTACCTCGGTCGACACGCTCGGCCGGTGCATGCAGCGCTGCCCGTAGCGCGCATCCGCCCGCGTCATCGTTTGCGCGGGCGCGGCAACTTGTAGGCGTCGAGGCGATTGAGCAGCGTGCGACGCGAGATCCCGAGGCGCGCGGCGGCTTCCTTCTGGTTGCCGCCGCACTGATCGAGCGCCTCCTGGATGCGACGGCGTTCGGTGTCGTCTTCGTCCTCGGCCGGCGCCGCGGCCGGCGCCGCTGCGACGGACGGAGGCGGCGGGGTGAGCGCGCTCGATCGCCCGTAGAGAATGTGCTCCGGCCCGACGACGTCGCCGGTCGCGAGCACCGCCGCGCGCGCCATCACGTTCTTGAGCTCGCGCACGTTCCCGGGCCACGAGTGCTCGAGCAGCTTGGCTTGCGCCTCGGGACCGAGCCTCGGGGTCGCGCGACCGGCACGCGCCGACGCGTCGACGAGAAAAGCCTGCGCGAAGGGGAGCACCTCGGCGCGGCGCTCCCGGAGCGGCGGGATGACGATGGTGAGGCCGTTCAGGCGGAAGAAGAGATCTTCGCGGAAGCGCCCTTCGGTCACCATCGCGTCGAGATCGCGGTGCGTCGCGGCGACGAAGCGGACGTCGACGTGGCGCGGCTTGAGCCCGCCCACGCGCGTGACCCCGCCGGTCTCGACCGCGCGAAGGAGCTTGGCTTGCATCGTGAGCGACATCTCGCCGAGCTCGTCCAAGAAGACCGTGCCGCCGTCGGCGGCCTCGAAGATCCCCGCTTTCGCCGCCACCGCGCCGGTGAAGGCCCCCTTTTCGTGTCCGAAGAGCTCGCTCTCGAGGAGCGTGTCGGAGAGCGCGGCGCAGTTGATCTGCGCGAAGGGCTTGTCGGCACGGAGCGACTGCGCGTGGACGCGCGCCGCCGTCACCTCTTTGCCGACGCCGGTCTCGCCGAGGAGAATCACGCTCAGCTTGCTGCGCGCGACCAGGTCGACGAGCTGGTGCACGCCGTTCATCGGCGTGGCCTCGACGCGCGGCGGAGGGAGCGGCGCATCGGTGGGGACGGGGGCGTCGTCGGCGCCTCCTTGAATCACCGTGGCCTGGGTCGCCGTCGCTTGCGTGGTCGTCCCGGTGGCCTCGGCGGTGTCCCCGCGGCGCGGCGCGACGAGCAAGAGGAGCGCGCCCCCGACCGCGATCGCCGTCCCCGGTTCGACGACGACGCGCTCGTTCGGCGCGAGCTTCCGGCCGGCCACGTACGTGCCGTTGGAGCTCCCGAGATCCTCGACGGCGAGATCGTCCTGGTCGACCAAGAGGCGTGCGTGACGCCGCGACAAGGAAGGAATGTCGATGCGCAGCGCGCACTCGCGCGAGCGACCGACGACGATCTCTCCGCGCTCGGGGAGCGGAACGACCGCGTGCTGCGTCTTGTAGAAGGCGACGACGCGCCGTTCGCCCGAGGCGTCGAGCAGCGCCCGTACGTCGCGGTTCTCGAAGGCGGGCGTGCGCATGCGAAGAGAAGGATACCAGCCCTCGTCTCGGGGCTCGGTCCGATTCAGCGCTTCGTCGTGTGCGTCGAGGCGTCGTCGGCGAGGACGTCGGTCGCCGCCGTGCTCGCGGTGGGCGCGTCGTCCGGGGCGCGCCGCGGACCACGGAGCAGCGCCTCGGGCCTCGTCGTCGTCTCCACGTCGGCGGCGCGCGAGGAGGCGGGCCCGGGCGCGGCGAGCTCGCGAAGACGCAGCGCGCGCCGGACGAGGGCCGCGTTCTTGGTGCTCCTGAGCCACGCCTCGGCCTCGCGCGCGTGCTCCTCGAAGACGTCGCGCGCGCCGGAGACGAGGGCGACGCGCGCGCGGGCCTCGTGAAGGAGACCGGACAGGGTGGGGCTCTCGTACGCGCGCGCCGCCAGGAGCGCGCGATCGAGCCGCGCGGCCGCGGTCGTGCGAAGCGCATCGTCGCCGGAGTGTGCCTCGGCGAGCGCGAGCACGCGCGTCGCGCGAAAGCGGAGCGTCGCGTCGTCCACCTCCGGATCCGCGCCGACCGAGAGCGCCTCTTCGGCCGCGCGTCGTGCGCCGAGGGCGTCGCCGGCGAGGAGCATCGTCTCGGCCAGCGCCGAGAGCGCAGCTCCGCGCACCCCCGCTTCCCCCGGCTCCACCGCCGAGAGCGCTTCGCGGATGGCGTCGCCCGCCGCCTCGAAGTCTCCGATCTCGCGCGCGTGCTCGCCGCGTGCGAGAGCGACGTACGGCTCGAGGGAGAGCCCCGCCTTGTTCATCCGCTCGAGCATCTCGATCGAGCGACGCAGGCCGACCACGTCTCCGGTGAGGCCGTAGGCCAAGCTCGAATGCCAGGCGAGTTGCGTCTCGGGGCTCCAGATGGACCCAAGCTGCACGAGCTGGATCTCCATCGCCTCTTCGATGCGGAGCGCGAGCTCCTCTTCGCCGCGAAGGCGCCGGTAGGTGATGCGACAGACGTTGGCGCAGAGGTCGAAGAAGGGCTCACCGAAGGCCTCGAGCCGCGTGAGGAGCTCGGCGTGCCCGGGCTCTTGGCTCTCTACGGCGAAGGTCGCCTCTTGGTAGACGAGCAAGGCTTCGATCTCGCGCTGGGTCCTTTGGTCGAGGCGAGGCAGCGTGGAGTTTGCCAGGATCTCGCGCACACGCGCGCGGCAGCGAGCGACGTCGGCGCGACGCCCGAGCTGCATCCCCAGCGATGCGCGGATCATGAGCGAGGCCACCTTCGGCGCGCGATCTTCGAACACGTCGAGGGGCGCGAGCTCGTCCAAGAGCGCGCGAGCCTCGCTTCGCTGGCGGCCGACGGCGCGGGTCATCGCGCCGATCCCCACCTCGGTGTAGAAGTGCCGGAGCGCCACGTGCGGGCGCGGCAGCTCCGGGCGCTTCGTCGCTCGATGGAGCGCCCATCGTCCCCACGCCTCGGCGAAGCCCACTGCCAGGCTCGTGCGCCGTCCGACGAGGGGGCGGAGCAGGCGCGCGGTGTCGAGCCCGGCGTAGCGACGATGATCGGCGACGAGGCGGGGGAGCTCCGTCACCATGCGCGCACGATCGACGCGAGAGCTCGCCATCAGCAGACGATGGCGGAGATCGAGCGTGCGGACGGGCGCCACCCCCTCGGCCTCGAAGGCGGCGATGCTCGCTTCGAGAGGCGCCAACGAGTCGTGGAAGGAGAAGGCGTCGTAGAGCCTGCGACCGGCGCGTGCGAGGAGCTCGGCGCCGCGGAGCCGCTCGCCTCCGCGGAGCAAGTGCCAACCCACGTCGGCCTCCTGGTCGGGGGCGACTCCGTGGCGCGCGAGGTAATGACCCACGCGGAGGTGAAGCTCGCGCGTACGCGTCTCGCTCGCGCGCGCGAGGAGCGCCTCGCGGAGCGAGTCGTGGGCGATGCGGTAGGCCTCGGCGCTGCCGACGACGATGCCTTGCTCGAGCAGCTCGTCGAGGGCGTCGAAGAGATCGTCTTCGCTCGCCGCGTCGCTGAGGCGCACGAGCGGCTCGAGTGCGAGCGGCCTCCGGTGGACGGCGAGCAGCTCGCCCAGCGCGTTCGCCGCCGGCGCGAGCGAAGCGACGCGCTCCGACACCGCCGCCGCCATGCCTTGCGGGAGCTCGCTCTTCCGGGGTGGGTCGCGGAGGGTCCAGCGGCCGTCGGCGTACACCATGGATCCGCGCTCCACGAGCTCGCGCGCGACCTCCACCGAGTGGAGCGGGCTCCCCTGCGCCACGCGCGCGATCCAATCGGCGAGGAGCGGCGCGTTCGAGAGCTCGCCGAAGAGACCACGCACGAGCTCGGCGGTTTCGTCCGGGGAAAGCCCGTCGAGCCGCAGGCGAAGCGCCGCGCGGGCGAACGACTCCACGGCCGCGGGGGCCACTTCGTGCTCGTCGGTGCGTCGCCCGGCCACGATCAGGAGCCGGTGCGAGCGGGCCACGTGCGCGAGCGAAGCGAGCACGGCGACCGACGCTTCGTCGGCCGCTTGGATGTCGTCGATGACGAGGACCAAGGGGCCGCGCGCGGCGAGCGCGAGCAACGCCCCGCGCGCTTCGATCTGGGCGCGCACGCGCTCTTCGCCGCTCCCTTGGGCGTCCATCGCGCCGCCGCGCGCCCCCTCGTCCCCGCTCTCTTCCTTGCCGGCGAGCCGAGGAGCTGTGGCGCCGAGCAACGCCCGGACGACGCCGTAGGCTCCCCTTGCGGTCGCGTCGCGCCCGGCGGTGGCGACGCGCGCGCCGGCGAGCTGCGCTTCGAGCGCGACCTCGCGAAGCAGGTGACTCTTCCCCATTCCGCTCGGCCCCTCGACGACCACCGCCGCGCCGAAGCCTTGGATCGTCTGTTCGAGGGTCGAGCGCAGCGCGGAGAGCTCACGCTGTCGTCCGACG
This sequence comes from uncultured Polyangiaceae bacterium, assembly GCA_964531795.1. GTDB lineage: Bacteria > Myxococcota_A > Polyangia > Polyangiales > Polyangiaceae > CAZHHD01. The sequence continues at coordinate 147,378 of CAZHHD010000009.1, forward strand.
AGGGTGGTGGTGACGAGGTAGCCGCGGGCGACCGTCTCGTCGTGCTCGGTGCCCAGGCCGGCGATGGCGCCGAGCCGGTCGATGACCTCCGCTGCGCTGTGCGGACGACCGAGCGGATCGATGCTCAGGAGCGACACCAGGAGATCGTCGAGCGCCTTGGGGATCCCTGCGGCGTGCCGGCTCGCCGGTTCGGGCGCGCGCTTCCACAACGCTTCGAGCTCGCCCAACGCGTTGGCGGGGAAGGCGTGCCTCCCCGTGAGGAGCCAATAACCGAGCGCGCCCAGACCGAAGAGATCGACCTTGTGATCGAGCGCGGCGCCGCGCAGCGTCTCGGGGGCCACCGAAGGGGGCGTGCCGGCGACGTCGGCGGATGCGCCGGTCGTCGCGAGGATGCCGAAGTCGATGAGCTTGGCGCGGCCCGAGGCAGTGGAGCGCACGTTGCGCGCGGCGAGGTCGCGATGGATCAAGCGCCGCGTGTGGAGGAAGGCGAGGGCGGAGGCCACGTCGCGGAGAAGGCGGCATGCGCGATCGACGGGCACCGGGCCGAGGTCGCGGAGGTCCTGACCGTCGAGGAGCTCCATCGTGTAGTAGGGGCGCGTGCCGTCGAGGCCGAAGTCCCGCACCCCGACGATGTGCGGGTGCGCGAGGCGCGCCATGGTGTGAAACTCGCGACGAAAGCGGAGGCGCATGCGCTCGCTCTCGCGCGAGGAGGTGTCCGGGCGAAGCTCCTTCAACGCCAGCGGCTCGCCGGTCGTCTCGTCGACGACGCGGTACACCGAGCCCATGCCTCCGCGACCGAGCGGGCCGACGACGCGGTACCGCCCGCCGACGAGGTCACCGTTCGCGCGCGTGGGGCGGGCCATGCGAAGGGGGAGCTTAGCTCGTCAGACGAACGATGCCGCGCACACCCCGCATCGGGTGGCCAACGTGTGCGAGGGCTCTTCGCACGTGGCGCAACGCTTGGTGGGCGCCTCGGCGTAGGCCGCGTCGGTCATCTCGAGGAGCGCGTCCTTGCCGAGCGTCGCTTGGCACGTCGGGCAGGCTCGGGCGAGGACGGCGGCGGCGTCCAGCGGACGCACGCAGTACGGGCAGTAGACCCGGAGCTTCAGCTGGGGGAGCGCGGCGTGCATCGCCCCCACGAGATCGTCGACGCGTGCTCTCGGATCGTCCGGCCGCGCCGGGAGCGTCGCGACCTTGCGCGCGAGGCCGACCGAGCCGACCTTGGCGCGGAGATCGTTCCCCGGTCCGATCTGAAAGAGCTCTCCGCCGCCGCCCGGGGTCGGACGGAGCGCGAAGAGCGTCGCCGAGATCGCGTCGACCACGATGGCCGAGGGATCGGCGTTCGCCGGGTAGACCACCGAAATGACCCACGCGCCGGGGCGCGGCTCGGGTCGAGCGAGCACGCCGGCAGCCTCGAGGATCTTCTCGAGCATGGCGCGTTGGCGTGGCGGGGGCGCGTCGCGAAAGTCGCGCGCGTAGGTGAGGAGCGCCGCCAGCGCGCTCACGGTGGCGTTGTCCGATCGCGCCTGTCCCTTCCGCCGGAGAAGCACGCCGCCCACGAGGAAGAGCAGCAGGAGGACGCCGAGCGAGATGAGCACCGCCGCCTGCATGGCTCCGACCCTAGCACCGCGATCGTCCGGGGGGGCGCTTTGCCCACGTGGCACAGGTCGCGACAGCGCGATCCCCCTCGCGCTCCTCTCCCGGGAAAATCCCGGGAAAAATCCGTCAATTTCGCCCCTCGAACCCGGTCGCGTGCTCGTGGCACGTCGGTTGCGAAGGGGCCCGCATGCTCACCTCCAAGTCCTTCCTTCGCTTCGGTTCGGCTCTCGTCTTCGCTGGAGTCTCGGTCGCGCTCTTCGCGTGTGGCGGCTCGACGAGCTCGGCGTCGCCGGGTGGGGTCGCCTCGGTCGACGGCGGAACGGCTCCGCCCGACGGCGCCGAGGGGGTCTGTTGCCCGGTGTCGATGGGCGGCTGCGCCTACGGTGGCGGCTACTCGGTCGACGGCAAGTCGTGCGGCGCCGAGCTGTGCGACGGCATGTGCAACCAGCACATCGTCAAGGGCGAGCACGGATGCGACACGCTCGCGTACACCTCGTGCGAGAACGGTGGCGGCGGGCAGGCCAAGGGCGACGGCGGCGACGCGACGGTGTGCGCCTACGCGCCGGTCATGAACGATCCGCGTTGCCCTTCGAGCTACTCCTACACATACAGCGGGAAGTCGTGCGCGCCCCTCGGCCTCGAGTGCTGGTACCCGGGCGCGGGCGACGGGACCGCGGACGGCTGCTTCGCCACCGCGCTCCTCCAATGCCGCGGCGACGGCGGGATCGGGACGGACGACGCCGCGGCCGACGCGGGGAGCGGGACCTGGGCCGCTTCGCAGTAGAGCTCGCCGAACGGTGCGGAGCGTGCGGAGGCGAGCCCGTAACGTGGCTTGGCATTGACGTCTGTGAGGGCTACGAACGTACGAGCCAACGCGTCCTGCCCGGGCCGACGTCGTTGGACGAACGCTCATGCATCCCGCTTCGACGCTCCTGCTCCTCTTCGGCGCGGCCACGGCCGTTGCCCTGGTGGCGCGTCGCCTGCGCATTCCGTACACGGTGGGGCTCGTCCTGGCTGGGCTCGCGCTCGGCGCGGCGCATCCTGATTACGGCATTCACCTCACGAAGGAGCTGCTCTACACCGTCTTTCTCCCGGGCCTGCTCTTCGAGGCCGCGTACCACATCGACTTCGCCACGTTTCGTCAGAGCGTGCGAACGATCTTCGCGCTCGCGGTCCCCGGCGTGGTGGCGGCCATCGGCGCGACCGCCTCGCTGCTCGTCGCGACGTCCCACGCCGCCGGTGTCGCCACCGCCTTCGGTTGGACTCAGGCGCTCGTCTTCTCCGCGCTGATCGCCGCGACCGATCCGGTCGCTGTCGTCGCGCTCTTCAAGACGCTCGGGGCGCCCAAGCGGCTCGGGGTGCTGACGGAGGCGGAGAGCCTCGTCAACGACGGCACGGCGATCGTCCTCTTCACGATCATCTACACGGCGGTCACGAGCGAGCAGGGGCTCAGCGTCCCCGCGGGTCTCCTCGAGTTCGTGGAGGTCTCTGGGCTCGGTGTCCTCGTGGGCGGCGTGGCGGCGTTCGTCACGTCGCAGATCATCAAGCGCATCGACGACCCGATGGTGGAGATCACCCTCACGACGATGACCGCCTACGGCGCGTTTCTCCTCGCCGAGCACGCGCACGCCTCGGGCGTCATCGCCACGGTGACGGCGGGCATGGTGTGCGGAAACTACGCCGCGCCGCGCGCGATGAGCGCGACGACGCGCGTCGCCCTCGAGAGCTTTTGGGAGTACGTCGCCTTCGCGCTCAACTCCCTGGTCTTCCTCCTCATCGGTCTCGAGGTCCAGCTGGGTGACCTCCTCCGCGCGTGGGCGCCCATCACGCTCGCCTTCCTCGCGGTGACGGTCGGGCGAGCCGCTGTCGTCTCCGTGGTCTCGCTCCTCCTCCGCCCGACGACCGAGCGGCTCCCGTGGCAGTGGAGCGTGATGCTGACGTGGGGCGGGCTCCGCGGCGCGCTCTCCATGGTGCTGGCGTTGGCGCTCCCCGCGGATTTTCCGCAGAGGCACGCGATCGTCACCATGACCTTCGGGGTCGTGTTGCTCTCCATCCTCGTTCAAGGGACGACGGCCGGGCCTCTTCTACGCGCGCTCGGGCTCGCCTCCGAGGCCGATGCGGCGCCCCGGCACGGGGAGGAGGCGGCATGAGCGCTCGAGGGGGGGGCGCTCCTTTGCGCGCGCCGCGTGCGGTGTGGGCCGCCGCCGTCGTCTTGACGTGGGTCCTCTTCACAGCGGCTTGGGTGCGGGCCGCCGCCGAAGAGGGCGACGCCGGGCCGGACGCCGGATCGCGCACCTCCGAGGCGCTCGACGGCGCCGCCACCGACGAGGCGAGCGTGGCGGCGGCGGCGCTCGAGCTCCGTTGCACCGCCGACGAAATCGCCGCCCTCACCGCCGGACGTCTGGATCGCGCGGTCGGAGTCGACGGGCTCTTCGACGTTTCGCTCGACGACGACGACGCGATCCGGGTGGAGGCGGAGCGCTTGCGCCTTCTCCTCCGCGAGGTGGACCGAACCCCCCGTCCGTCCGGGCCGAGTCGGCGACCCGCCAAGGACGCAGGGGCGGCCGAAGCGGGGCTCGACGTCGCTGTCTGGGACGCACGGCTCGCGGTCGATCGCGCGCGGCTCGCCTTCTACGATCTGCCCGCCGAACGGCGGCGGACGCTCGTGGCCGAGCACGACCGTCAAGCAGACGCGGAGTCTCCCGTGTCTCGAGCCGAGCTGCGCGAGCGGGAGGCCGAGGCGCAACGACAGGCCGCGCTCCTCGCGGCCAAGAACGCGCACTCGGAGGCGGAGCGGCTCGTCTCGAACGAGCTGGCGCGCCTGCTCACCGTCGAGCGCGCACAAGCTCTGCTCGACCAAGACCTCGAGCGTCAGCGGAAGGAGACCGCAGACAATCGCGACGCGACGCTCGGCTGGCGACAACGCGCTCTCGAGGCGTTGAGTCAGCCTGGCCCGCCGGCCGACACCTTCTACGACGACCTGCGGCGGGCACTGCGGTCGGCTCGCGAGGCACTCTCCGTGGCTCTCGACGAGCTCGGTCGTGCTTCGCACGACGTGCCGGACGCGGGCTCCGACCCGCTCGCGGACCTCCCAACGGACGTGGACACCAGCGCCGCGCGAAGTGAGCGCGAACGCGTCGACACGAACGCGAAACGGCTTCGGAGCGACCTGCAAGCGGCCCAGCGCGCTCGCGCCGCGCAGCTCTTCGAGGAGATCGACACGCTGAACCGCGCCAGGCTGGCGCTGCTCGGCTCTCTCTCTCCCGACAAGCGGGAGGCGATCACCGGGTTCACGGCGTCGGGGTGGGATCAGGCCACGTCCGAGGCGCGGCAGCTGACCCTCATTCTTCGCTACCACCGCCACGTCGTCGGAGAGTGGCTCCTCGCGCTCCGCGATCCGAAGGGGGCGTTGGGGGGTCGCATGCTCGCAGGCGGTGCCTTCCGCCTCGTCGAGTGGGTGCTCGCCTTCGGAGTCCTCCTCTGGGCTCGCCGTCGCGCAGCCCCGCTGCTGGAACACCTCGAGACCCGCGCCGTCGAGGTGGACCGGCAGATGCGCCTCACCAAGCCGAGCGCGACCACGCGGCTGCTCGCGTTCTTCGGCGACGTGCAGGGCTCTCTCGGGTGGCTCGGCCTCCTGTTCCTCCTGAAGTGGCTGCTTCCCGCCGAGGTGCAGGGGCTCCTCGAAGTGCGCGTCCTGATCGAGCTCATGACGTGGGTGTTCGGTGCAGGGTTCGTCGTCGACGCCATCAACGCGCTCGCGGGGAACACGAAGGCCCTCGACGCCGGCGGCCACAACACCGCCGCGCTTCGACTGAGCTCGCTTCGATTCATCGCGCGGGTGGTCGTCGCCTTTGGGCTGGTCCTCGCGCTTTGCGCGATGCTGGTGGGACGCGGGACGATCTACGAGTGGGTCTTCGTGACGTCTTGGATCGCCGCGCTTCCTGTCCTCATCGTGCTCGTGCGCCGGTGGCGCGTGACGATCTTCCTGCGCACCGCGCGGGTGCGAAAGCCCGGGTCGATTCAGCGGTGGGTTCTTGCCAATCGCGAGGGCTTTTGGACGAGCTTCGCCGCGGCGGCGGTGGGCGGCTCCTATTTGTTCGCGAGCAGCACGCTGCGTGGGCTCCGCAGCTGGATCGGCCGCTTCGTCATCACGCGGCGCGCGCTCGCCTATCTCTTCCGCAGACAGCTCGGCAAGCGCGAGCCCGTCGGTGCCGTCGAGCCTCTCGCCGACGAGGCGTTCCGCGCTCTGGGCCCCGAGAGCATGTCGGCCGAATGGATCCCGAGCGCGAGCGAGGAGACCGTTTCTCGGATCCTGGCGCGGATCCAAGCGCACGCGGGCGGGGTCCTCGCCGTCGTGGGCGAGCGCGGCATGGGCAAGAGCTCGGTGTTCGGGCGCCTCGCTGCCGACGCGCCCGAGGTCCTCGTGCTGGAGGCTCCTCCCGACCTGGAGACGCTTCGCGCGCGCCTCGCCGGGGCCACACACCTCTCCCCCGCGGCATCCCTCGAGGAGCACGTGGCAGCGATCGCGGCCTCGGCCACGGTCCGCGCGGTGCTGCTCGACGACGCTCATCGCTTCGTCCGCCCCATGATGGGCGGGCTCGCGGCGTTCGACGCCCTCGTCGAGAGCGTCAGTCGTCACGCGACTGGGGCTACGTGGGTTCTCGCGCTCGACCACGTGATCTGGCAGTTCCTCGAGCGCGCGCGTGGAGCGCGGCCGCTGTTCGACGAGGTGCTTCGCCTGGAGCCTTGGAGCGAGGAGCAGATCGCGGCGCTGCTCCAGTCTCGAACGAAGGCCGCGGGCCTCGCGCCGAGCTTCGAGGGCCTGCTCGACCCGCTCCCCGCGACCGCGGACGAGATCGACCGCCAGGAAGCGCTGGCTCAGCGTGCGGCCGATTACCATCGCTTGTTGTGGGATGCGGCGAGAGGCAATCCGGGTGTCGCGCTTCACATGTGGCGGCGATCTTTGGGCCGCGATCCCTCGGGCGGAATCGTGGTTCGAGCGGGCTCGATCCTCGATACGAGCGATCTCGAGCGGCTCCCGGACCCCAGCGTCTTCGTCTTGCGAGCGGTCTTGCAGCTCGCTCCGGCGCGCGTGGAGCAGATCTCTCAGTGCACCTTGATTCGGAAGACGGACGTCGTCGACGCGCTCCGCTACGCCACGTCGCGCGGGTACGTGGAATCGAACGACGGGCTCTATCGGGTGACGTGGACGTGGTTCCGCGCGATCACCCTCTTTCTGCAGCGCAGGCATCTCTTGGTCTTGGGGTGACGACGATGAACGAGACGAGCAGGAAGCGCTTCTTCGGGATCCTCTCCGGTATCGCGGCGCTCGTCGTTCTGCCGGGCACGGCCGCGGCGGACGAGACGCCCGACGTGACGAAGCTCCTCGGCGTGATTCGTTGGGGTGGGCTCGCCGTCGCCGTCGTCGTCCTCCTCGGCGCCACGGTGAGCCTCCGCGTCGTGTCGAACGTCGCGGATCGCCTTGCCTCGCGGTTCGCCAACCGTCGCCCGACGATCCAGAAGGTCGAGTCGGTCCTCCGTTTCGCCGTGTACATCGTGGCTCTCGCCCTGGCCTTGATGCTCAGCCTGCGTCTCGACGCGACCATGATCACGGTGATCGGGGGCTCTCTCGCCGTAGCCATCGGCCTCTCCCTTCGGGATCTCGTCGCGTCGTTCATCGCCGGAATCACGATCATCTTCGATCGTCCGTTTCAAGTCGGCGACCGCGTGTCCTTCGCCGGTCAGTACGGAGACATCGTCAAGATCGGGCTCCGCAGCACGCGCATGAACACGCTCGACCACAACATCATCACCATCCCGAACAGCCGAGTGCTCACCGACGTGCCGGCGAGCGGAAACTGGGGGGCGCTCGAGATGCAGACCCCGTTCGACTTCTACGTCGGCGTCGACCAAGACGCCGAGCTCGCGGCGGAGTTGATCCGAGAAGCCTGCCTGACGAGCCCGTACGTCTTTCTCGGGCACCCGGTGCCCGTCCTGGCGAAGCAGGTCATTCTCCAGGACTACGTGGCCATGCAGCTCACGTGTCGTCCCTACGTGTTCGACTGCAAGTACGAAAAGCCTTTCGAGACCGACGTGCACTTCCGCGTGGCCAAGGCCTTCCGGGAACACGGGATCCGGCCGCCGGCGGTGCTCCACCGCCGCCTCGACCCGGCGGCGGACGACCGCGTGTCCGCGAAAACGGCCTGAAAAAGGCGGTCCGAGGCGACACCGCACGGCCAGTGGCCATCCAAGTTGAGATCCGTTTGATATCGAACTAATGTCCGGGCGCCCGGATGTACCTGCCACACCCACTCGAGCGCGCGCGCGCGCTCCTCGAACGTGCCCGCGCCCGACTCCTCCTCCTCGCGCTCCGCCTGGGGCCCACAGAAGCCCAGCGCCTCTTTGCGCTGACGATCGCCATCGGCGTCGTCTGTGGCTTCGTGGCCGTCGCCTTCCACGAGTCGATTCGTCTGGGCGAGAGCGCCTTCCTGGCGCTCACCAGCCCCGGCACCTCGCGCCTGTGGCCTTTGTGGATCATCTTGGTCCCGACCCTGGGCGGACTCGTCGCCGGCATCTTGCTCGTGCGCTTCTTTCCCCAGGCCCGGGGGAGCGGCATCCCCCAGGTGAAGGCCGCGTACGCGGGCAAGCAGGGGCGCCTCCGACTACGCGACTCGATCGCCAAGTTCGTCCTCGGCACGATCCAAATCGGCGCCGGAGCGTCCTTGGGACGCGAAGGGCCGACCGTGCAGATGTGCGCCGGCGTCGCCACGGCGTTGGGGCGCGTCGCGCGGATTTCGCCGCAGGCGCGCCGCCGCTTGATTCCGGTCGGAGCCGCGGCCGGCATCGCTGCTGCGTTCAACGCGCCCATCGCCGCCGTCACCTTCACGATCGAAGAGATCGTCGGTCGACTCGACGAGACGCTGCTCTCCGGCGCCATCATTGCCGCCGCGCTGGCGGCCGTCATCGAGCGGAGCATCCTCGGGGTGCACCCGGTCTTCGACGTCCCGGTGCGCCACGGCGTGGACGACGCGCGGTCGTTGCTCCTCTACGCTCTCCTCGGCGTGGCCGCGGCGCTCGTGGCGATCGTCTTCACCGACTTGCTCATCGCCCTGCGCGCACGCTTTCGCGAGTGGCGGCGCATGCCCGAGTGGGCGCGGCCTGCCGTGGGCGGGCTCGCGACAGGAGCCACCGCGGCGGCGGTCTTCCTCCTCGTGGGTGCACCGGGCGTGACGGGCGGTGGTTACGAAGTGCTCCACCGGGCGCTGAGCGGCGACCTCGGGATCACCATCATGTTGGTCCTCTGCGCCGCCAAGGTCGTCGCGACATGCTTCTCCTACTCGAGCGGCGGGGTAGGCGGGCTCTTCGCGCCGGTTCTCTTCATCGGGGCGATGCTCGGCGGTTCGTTCGGTCTCCTCGACGTGATGCTCTTTCACCACCCGAGCCGGACGACGGCGGCGTTCGCCTTGGTAGGCATGGGGGCCCTCTTCAGCGGCGCGATCCGCGCTCCGATGACGAGCGTCCTCATCATCGTCGAGATGACCTCGGGGTACGAGCTGATCCTCCCGCTCATGATCGCCAACATGAGCGCGTACCTCATCGCGCGACACTTTCGTCCCCACACCATCTACGAGGCGCTGCTCGCGCAGGACGGTGTGTCGATCGAGGGGAAGCATTTCTCCGACACGCTCGACAAGTTCTCCTTGAGAGATCTCGTCGCCACCGACCGCCCGTTCATCACGTTTCCGAGGCAGGCGCGCGCCGAGGTCGTCTTGTCGACGACGCGCGAGCCGTCGTGGCAGACCGTGTTCCCGGTGCTCGACGAGAGCGGGAGCGTGGTCGGGATCATCACGAGCGCCGAGATCCGTGTGCTCATGACCGAGCCGGAGCTCCTCGACCTCGCCAACGCTTCCGACCTCATGCGCCCGCCGGTCACCGTCACCGTCCAGGACTCCCTGCGGAGCGCGCTCGAGCGGATGCACAACGAAAGCGTGCGTGAGCTTCCGGTCGTGGACGACGCCGGGCGGGTCGTCGGCTTCATCGACGAAGGGGCGCTCGCTCACCTCTACCTCGAGTCGTTCCAGGCTTCGGAGGGCGAGTAATGCTCGAGCCGGCGGATGCGCAGCTCTCGCACGTCCTTGCATTTCTCCGGGAGCTCTGGGCGCTCGATCACGCGCTCGGTTCCACCTCGAAGAAGATGCACGACCGCCTCGGCATCACCGCGCAGCAGCGCATGACCCTTCGCTTCATCGGCCGGTTTCCCGGGATCAACGCGCGCGACCTCGCTCGCCTGCTCCACGTGGAGCGGAGCACGCTCTCTCTCGGGCTCAAGCGACTCGAGCACCGCAAGTTGATCGTGAGGCGACTCGATCCCGCCGACCGCCGCAGGAGCTTCATCACGCTCACCCGCGAGGGGCGGCGCTTCGACCATCCGACGACCGGTACGGTGGAGCGCGCGCTCGAGCGAGCACTCCGGGCCAGCCCGGCGAAGGACATCGAGACGGTGCGGGCCTTCATCCGAAGACTCGTGACGAATCTGGAAGAGTGAGCCGCCGTCACGGCTCGGCGCGCGCGAGCTCGCGGATCAGTGCGACGAGGGTGGCCTCGGTGGCTTCGAGTTGCCCGCGTCGCGCACGAGCGAGGGTGAGCTCCACCGCGTTTTCGATCGTGTGAGGGTGCGGCGCGTCGAAGGCCCTTCCTCGCGCAGTCAGACCCAAGCACACGCGCCGACGGTCCTTGGCGTCGACCCTTCGCTCCAAGAGCCCGCGCGCCTCGAGGCGGCGGACGGCCGTCGAGAGGGTGCTCGGGTCGATATGGAGCGTCGCCGCGAGCTTGCCGGCGGTGACGCCTGGGAAGCGCCCGACGAGGCGCAGGACGGTTCGCTGCTGGAACGTGACACCCAGCTGGGCGGCCATCCTCTTGGAACGGCTCTCGACGTGGTGGTTCAGCTCCCAGAGAAGACGTAGAAAGCGCTGGGCGTCGTCCAGTGGAAGCGTCTCGGTCGGCGTGCTCATGCAGATGTTCCCGGGCTCGGCGCGCAGCTTAGCGCCGCAGCTCGCACAAGAGTCGCAGCAGATCGTCGATCTCGGCTTGCGACCGCAGATAGTAGAGCGCTGCTGTACGCTCGCTTCGTCCCACGCGCACGGACAAGAGCCGCCCGGGCTCGTCGAGCACGAAGACGTCCTCGTCGGTGGCGTCGTCTCCCACGTAGAGCGCGGTGTCGGCCCGGAGCTTCGTGCGCAGTCGCTGCAGGGCGATCCCCTTGTGCGGCGCCCCCTCGGGGAGGACGTTGACGACGAGCTTCCCGGGGATGATCCGAAAGGCCCCGGGGAGGGAGCGGAGCGCCAGATCGATCTGCGCCTTGCTCGCCCTGCGAGCGCGCGCCTTGCGGTAGTGGACGGCGATCGAGGGGCCCTTCAGCTCGACCTCCACCCCCGCGGCGTCGACGAGCCTTCGCTCGAGGTGCTGCGCCCAGGCTCGCGCCTTGCGCGAGAACTCGCCCTCTCGTCGCGACGGCTCGAGACCGTGGTTCCCCACGATTTCGCGGAGGGGCACGCCGTCGAGCCGCTTCGCGACGTCGGCCCGCCCCCTTCCGGAGATGACGACGCACGGGTACGAGGCCGCCGCGCGTGCAAGCAAGGCGCGCGTGGCCGACCGCATCCTCGCCGCCTCCGGCTCGCGCACGATGGGAGCGAGTGTCCCGTCGAAGTCGAAAGCCAAGAGGAGCCGCGATCGCGCGAACTGCTCCACGAGCGCGCGCTGGGGGCGGGCGAGGAGGTGCCTCACGGCGAGCTCGCCGGAATGGTCCACGCGCTCGAGAGTCGCCCTTCGAGCCGGTCGCGCCGACGGAGCGCTGCCGCGTCGACCAACATGCGGCCGGCCCAGCGGTACACGTTGAGTTCGCCGACGAGCACGCGCATCGCGTGCATGCGCGCGCGCTGCTCTTGTGGCTTCATCGCCAAGGCCGCAGCGATCGCCGAGCTGGCCTGCTCGAGATCGTACGGGTTCACGATGAGCGCGCCCGTGAGCTCGCGCGAAGCGCCCGTGAACTGACTGAGCACCAGCACTCCTTGTTCGTCCGTGCGCGCGGCGACGAACTCCTTGGCGACGAGGTTCATGCCGTCGTGAAGGCTGCTCACGTAGCAGACGTCGGCGGCTCGGAAGTGGCGGTACACGCTCGGGGGCTCATGGTGCGACCGCAAGAGCACGATGGGCCGGTAGTCGCCTTCCCCGAAGCGCTCGTTGATCCGCGCTGCGACGCGCTCTACCGCATTGTTGAGCTCGCGGTAGCGCTCGATGCGCGTGCGGCTCGGCGCAGCCAATTGGGCGAACGTGAAGCGCCCCCGGTACTCGGGGAAACGCTCGAGGAGACGCTCGACGGCCAGGAGGCGCTCTTCAATCCCCTTCGTGTAGTCGAGCCGGTCGATGCCGACGCCGAGCAGCGCGTTGGGACGAAGCCCCAGGTCGGCGAAGATCTGCTTCCGACAGGCCTCGGGCGACTCCAGACCGTCGAGCCAGTGAACGGGCCACTCGATCGAAATCGGGTAGGGCCGGACGAGCGAGCTCCGCTTCCCTTGCACGACCGCGTTCCGTTCGCGATCGATCCTCGACTCGACGAAGGAGTCCACCGCGTCGAGGAAGTGATTGCAGTGCTGTTGTGTGTGAAATCCCACGATGCTCGAGCCGAGGAGCCCTTCGATGAGCTCCTGACGCCACGGGCAAATACCGAAACGCTCCGAGTTCGGCCAGGGAATGTGCCAGAAGGTGAGGATCGTGGCGCGGGGGAGCCGCCTGCGAATCATCTGGGGGGCGAGGGCGAAGTGATAGTCCTGCACCAAGATGATCGGATCGTCTCCGTCGACCTCCGAGCAGACCACGTCGGCGAAGCGCTGGTTCACGATTCGGTACTGCTCCCAATCCTCGACGCGGAAGACGGGACGGGTGTGGGCCACGTGGCACAGCGGCCAGAGCCCCTCGTTGGAGAAGCCGTAGTAGTAGCCCTTCTCTTCCTCCTCGGTGAGCCACACGCGTCGTACGACGTACGACTCTTCGCCCGGCGGGACGAGCACGCGGCTGTTCTTGTCCGAGTTCTCCCGGTCGGCCGAGCCGCTGCCGTGCGCCACCCAGACGCCGGAGCACGCGCGCATGACCGGCTCGAGCGCGGTCACGAGCCCGCTGGCCGGGTGGAGGACCTTCACGCTGCCGTCCGGGCCGCGCTCGTGCATGTAGGGCTCGCGGTTTGCGACGACGACGATTCGCTCGCCCGCGAGGTGCTTCCGCAGCGTCGACTTGAGTCGCGCGGGCGTCCATTGCAGTCCCTGCTCTTCGACGTCCTCGGCTGCGGCGAGGCGCTCGGTCAGCTCGCGCACGTCCCGCAGGAGCGGCAGGAACTCGGGGAGGCGTTCGCCACGCAGCGCGCGTCGGAGGTTCTGACTGAACCCTCGCCACGAGAGCTTGGCGGCGACTAGCGTCAATGCGACGGCGCCGAGCGCCAGCACGAAGAAGACGGCGAGGAGCGTCTCGCGCGTCGCCACTTCGCGACGGTCGGCGTAGCTCAAGTCGTGGATGAGAATGGCGAAGCCGAGCCGCTTCGCGCCGTCGTCGACGCCGACCACGCTGACGTGCACCGTCCCGCGCGGGAGCTCCTTGCGAACCCCCACGAGTCCGTCGGGGGGGCCGACGCGCGCGTCCCAGCAAGAGATTTCCCGCGGAAAGGCGTCGGTCGAGGCGAGGAGGCTCCCGTCCTCGCGGCAAGCCGCGACGGCCATGATCCGCTCGTCTCGCGAAATCTCGGACAACAGCGACGTCATCCCCGGCGGGTCGTCCCAGTGCGCGACGAGGCTCTCTCTCGCGCTGCTGACGACGGCACGGGCTCGAAGCTCGACGTCGGTCTCGAACCATCGACGTGTGGTCCCCACGACCAACGCGTACGCACCCCAGCACATCAGCCCAAGGCCGAACACCAGAAGCGCCAAGAAGCGAGCCGTGCGGGGCATCGTACGACCCTACACAAGAATTGGTTTGATGTCCAACCAAAGAGTGGTAGGTGTCGTGCGATGCGGCTGGAAGACCTTGGTCTCATTGGGAACTGTCAGATCTCGGCGCTGGTAAGCAGAACGGGAAGCATCGTCTGGTGCTGCATGCCGCGCTTCGACGCAGAGCCGATGTTCGCCACGCTTCTCGACGAAGTGGACGGAGGCGAGTTCACGATCAGGTCTCCGCTACCGGGGCCCGGCAAGCAGCGCTATCTGCCGAACACCAACATCCTCGAGACCGTCTTCGAGGACGAGAGCGGCGCCTTCCGCGTGCTCGACTTCGCGCCGCGATTCGAGCTCCACGAGCGAATGTTTCGGCCGACCAAGATCGTGCGCGTCGTGGAGCCGCTCGAAGGGACGCCTCGAATTTCCGTTCGCTGCGATCCGCGGCTCGGGTGGTCGAAGGCGAGGCCCGCGGTCGAGCTCGGCTCGAACCACGTCTCCTATCTCGGGTTCGGCGCCGAGGTGCGGCTCACGACGGACGTGCCGCTCTCGTACCTCGACGGGCGCCCATTCGCGCTCACACGCAAGCGGAGCTTCGTTCTCTCGTGGGGCGCGCCGGTGGAGGAGGCGTTGCTGCCTCTTTGCACCCGCTTCTTCGACCTGACGCAGCGCTACTGGGAGCAGTGGGTCAAGCACTGCAACGTGCCGCCTCACTACCAACAGGAGGTCATTCGCTCCGCGCTCGCGTTGAAGCTCCATTGCTTCGAGGACACCGGCGCCATCGTAGCGGCGCTCACCACGTCTCTGCCCGAGTCTCCCGGTGCAGGCAGGACGTGGGATTATCGGTACTGCTGGCTGCGAGACTCCTACTACGTGCTCAATGCCTTCCGTCTCCTCGGTCACTTCGAGGAGCGCGAGCAGTTCATCGAGTTTCTCCTCACCGTCGCCGCTTCGGCGCCGGATCTGGATCTCGCCCCCGTCTACCGGATCGACGGCAGCGCCGATCTCACCGAACGCATCCTCCCCGATTGGCCCGGCTACTCTGGCGAGGGGCCGGTGCGCGTCGGCAACGCGGCCGCGCTCCACAAGCAGCACGACATCTACGGAGAAATGGTCCTCGCGCTCTCGCGCGTCTTCGTCGACGAGCGCTTCGCCCGCGAGCGCACGCGCGCCGTGTGGGATCTTCTCGTGCGCCTCGCGAGGAAGGCCATTTCCCTCGCCGGGTTGCCCGACGCCGGGATCTGGGAGTACCGGACCGAGTGGGTGCCGCAGACGTTCTCCTCCCTCATGTGTTGGGCCGCGGCCGATCGGGCGGGCCGCATCGCCGCCGTCGAAGAGCCGGCGGTGAAAGAGGAATTCGAGGCGGCAGCGCGCCGGATCAAGCAGGAGATCCTCGCCCGCGCGTGGAGCGAGGAGCGAAGAAGCGTGGTTGGGACCTACGACGGGCGCGACCTCGACGCCGCCATCCTTCAAGCGGCACCGCTTCGCTTCCTCGACGCCGACGACCGGCGTCTGCACGACACGGTGGATGCGATTCGTCGCGATCTCGACAAGGACGGCTGGCTCCTCCGGTACGGCACCGACGACGGCTTCGGCAGTCCGAAGGTCGCGTTCGTGCTGTGCACGTTCTGGCTGGTCGAGGCTCTGTGCGCTCTAGGCAGGCACGAGGAGGCGAGGACGGTCATGGGGCGCGCGTGCGGCGCGCTCGGTCCGCTGAAGCTGCTCGCCGAGGACTGGGATCCGACCGAGCGTCGGATGTGGGGCAACTTCCCTCAAGCCTACTCCCACGTCGCGCTGATCCACGCGGCGTTCGCGTCGTCGCCGTCGTGGTCGGAGATCCTGTGACGGCTTCGAGCCGACGCCGGTGGAGCGTTCGTAGCGCTACGCGCGCCGGCGGTTCTTGTCGACGATGCCGACGAGGATCAGAACGAAGGCGACGAGTCGCAGCACGTAGACATAGTGCTGCGTCTCCACCGGCGGATTCGCGACCGCCAGCGAAAGCCAGTTGAGCGAGAACACCCAGAACGCCAGGGCGAAGAAGAGCAGGAGGCGGTCTCGGCTCGTCCGCCAGAAGCGAGCGAAGAAGAGCCCCACGACCCACGACGCCATGGCGAGCGCGCCCCACAAGACCTGGTTCATGGCTCGACGCTCATGGATGACTCCCAAACGAGCCCGTAGATGAGGACGACCAGGGCGAGGAGCGCGACGCCTCCCCGCACGAGCGTCAGATCGATGCTCGGTACCAGAACGAGGTCGACGAACAACAAGATGTTGTTCAGCGCCAGTCCTGCGAAGCAGAGACTGCTCCAAAAGAGCAACCTCGTTCGATTCGACCGGTGGCCGCGAAAGAGGAGCACCGCGCAAAGGATGCTCGTGAGCGCGCAGAGCAGATAGACCGCTTCAGCCATCTTACTTCTTGCTCCCCAAGAGGAACGCGTCCGCAAAGGCTCGAATCGCCGCCGTCCGCAACCGAGCGATCGCCGACTCGTTCATGATCTTCATGATCTCGATGCGCCGCTCGTCGTAGGCCACCTTGAGTCGGTCGATCGACGCCGCCGCGACCGGAGCGGGGCCGTACATGAACCGCCGCCCGTCCTCCACGGCCTGGCTCGTGAGGAAGGCGCTTCCGTAGATCTCGTCGAGCGCGCGCGCCGCCGCGCCGACGGAGATGCCCAAGCGGGCTCCGACCGACTCCGGTGTCCACCACTCTCCGGGATGCGCGCGCAAGAGTAGGAGTGTCTCCAGCTGCTCGTAGGTCTCGATGTGCTCCTCGAGGAGCGCTCGAACGTCGGCGGGGACTACGTCGCTGGGCATGGTTCGTCCCTCGCGTCGTCACGTTCGTGGCGCGCCGAAGGTCAGGTCGCAATACTCCGCAGGTCCCCCCTTGCCAAGCTCAGGGCGAAAATCCACGCGCCGGGGCGCACCGGCGTGCCCCATTTCGTGGCTCGCCAATCGGAGTATCCTGCGCGCCCATGAGCGACCCGACCCTCACCGAGTCTCCCGCGTGGCAGGCGCTCCGTGCCCATGCCGCCAGCCAGAAGAAGACGATGCGCGAGCTCTTCGCCGAAGACAAAGAGCGGTTCGCTCGCTTCTCGCTCGAGCTCGGGGATCTGTTCGTCGACTACTCGAAGAACCGCATCACCCAAGAGACGATGCGCCTCCTCTTCGCCCTCGCGGATCAGCAGAAGGTGACGAGCTGGCGCGACAAGATGTTCGCCGGCGAGAAGATCAACGGCACCGAGGGGCGCGCCGTCCTCCACACGGCGCTGCGCAATCGCTCCAATCGACCGATCCTCGTCGACGGTCAGGACGTGATGCCGGAGGTCAACGCGACGCTCAAGAAGATGCGCGAGTTCACCGAGGCCATTCGCTCGGGCGCGTGGAAGGGGCACACCGGCAAGCGCATCACCGACGTGGTGAACGTCGGCATCGGCGGGAGCGATCTCGGCCCGGTGATGGCCACAGAGGCGCTCAAACCCTACTGGCAAGACGGCCTCCGCGCGCACTTCGTGTCCAACGTCGACGGCACCCACCTCGCGGAGACGGTGAAGCACCTCGATCCCGAGACGACGCTCTTCATCATCGCCTCCAAGACCTTCACCACGCAGGAGACGCTGATGAACGCGCGCTCGGCCCGCGCGTGGATCGTGTCGAAGCTGGGCACGGACGCGGCGGTGCCCAAGCACTTCGTCGCCGTGTCGACCGCGGCGAAAGAGGTGGCCGCCTTCGGCATCGACACCAAGAACATGTTCGGCTTCTGGGACTGGGTCGGCGGGCGCTACTCGCTGTGGTCGGCCATCGGTCTCCCCATCGCCGTGGTCATCGGCATGGATCGCTTCGAGGAGCTCCTCGCCGGGGCCCACGAGATGGACGAGCACTTCCGCACCGCACCGCCGGAGAAGAACCTGCCGATGATCCTCGGCCTCCTCGGCGTCTGGTACTCGGATTTCCACGGCGCCCAGACGCACGCCATCCTTCCGTACGACCAGTACATGCACCGCTTCCCCGCGTATTTTCAGCAGGGGGACATGGAGTCGAACGGCAAGCGCGTCGATCGCGCGGGGAACGCCGTCACCGACTACACGACTGGCCCCATCGTGTGGGGCGAGCCGGGGACGAACGGGCAGCACGCCTTCTACCAGCTCATTCACCAGGGGACGCGCCTCGTGCCGTGCGACTTTCTCGCGCCGGTGGAGACGCAGAACCCGCTCGTGTCGCCGCCGGCGGACGCGTCGCACCCTGGCGCGCGCCACCACGACGTGCTGCTCGCGAACTTCTTCGCGCAGACCGAGGCGCTCATGAAGGGGAAGACCGCCGACGAGGCGCGCGCCGAGCTCGTGGCGGCCAAGACCTCGCCGGAAAAGATCGACGCCCTCGTGCCGCACAAGTCGTTCCCCGGAAACCGCCCGACGAACTCGATCCTCTTCCAGAAGCTCACGCCGAAGGCGCTCGGCAAGCTCGTGGCGATGTACGAGCACAAGATCTTCACCCAAGGGATCGTCTGGAACATCTACAGCTTCGATCAGTGGGGGGTGGAGCTCGGCAAGCAACTCGCCAAGAAGATCGAGCCCGAGCTCGCCGGATCCGGTGAGGTGACGTCCCACGACGCCTCGACCAACGGGCTCATCAACCGCTACAAGCGCCTTCGGCCGAGCGCACCGTGAGCGAGCCCGACAAGAACGGCACGAGCGGTCCCCCGAGCGGCCCCTCGCCGAGCTCGAAGGCTCCGCCCCTGCCGCCGCGCGCCGCAAAGGGCGCTGGCGAAGCGGGCGAACCCACCGAACCCAAGGGGGAAAATGCGACAGCAGCGGGGAAGGGGGGCGGGGCCCCTGCCGTACCAGGATCGATGATGTCCGCGCACGTCCCGGTCCCGCCCCCGACGAACCCTGGGCCGCTCCCCGAGGAGCTCGCCTCCTCCGACGTGCTGGTGGACGAAGAGGACGAGAAGGCGCCGTCGTCGCTCGAGATCCTCGAAGCGAGCATGAAGCCGGTGAAGCCGGTCCCCGCGGCCGTTGCCCTGCCGCCCCTCGAGGAGCCCGAGCCGACCACCGCGCGGCGCCCCGAGAGCGCCGTCCCTCCCGCCGCGCTCCCCTCCGCCCCTGGCCCTGCGCCCGTCGCGCCCGTCGTGACCATGACCGCGCCCGCTGCCCCCGCGCCGGTCGCTGCGCCGGTCGCGATCGCCGCGCCCGCTGTCGCCGCGCCGGTGGTGCCCGCGCCCGCGCCGGTCGTCGTCGCTGCGCCCGTCGTTCGTGAGGTCTCGGACGTCGACGCGACGCAACAGGTCCCGGCGATCAAGCTCGCGCCGATCGCCTCGCCGCTCGTGGAGCCGGCGCCGGTCATTCCCCCCGCGCCGACCACGTCGCCGCTCCTCCCCGATGCGTCGCGCTCCGCGCCGCCGCCCGCCGCCGCGCACGTGGCGCCGTCGGCGTCGATGCAGGCGTCGCAGCCCCCGGCCCCCTCGGGGCACATGTCGGCCGCGCCTCCTCCTGTCGCCGAGCCGCAAGCGAACAAGACGCAGCCGCTTCAAGCGCTCCGCCCCGAGGATGCCGCGAAGATCGCGTCGATGCCGCCGCACGCGCACGCGTCGACCCCGCCGCCGCCGAACGTGCAGATGGCCTCGAGCTATCCGCAGAAGAAGAAGGACGGGAACGGCCTCCTCTTTCTCGGGATCGGCGCGGCGGTGGCGGTGCCGATGCTCGGCATCCTCCTCGTGCTCGGGATCTACGGCGTGCGTCGCTACCAGCAGCGCTCGCTCGAGGCGATGCAAGCCGCGGAGCAGCACGAGAAAGAGCTCGGGCAGACCGAGGATCTCGCGCACGCTGATCCCGCGGCCGTCGTCATGGCGGTGCCGGTGACGGGGAGCCCGGCGCTCGGCCCGGCGACGGCGCCGGTGACGCTCGTCGAGTTCGGCGCCTTCGACTCCCCCGAGTGCCAAGCGGCCGAGCCGACGGTCCACGCGCTCGAGCAGCACTACGGCGATCAGCTCCGCATCGTCTGGAAGAACCTCGACGAGGGTGACGCGTCGGAGCTCGCCTACGAAGCGCGCGCTCAGAAGGGGGACGCCGCGTTCTGGCAAGTGCACGACGCGCTCTTCGCGCGCGGCGCCGAGACCCAGCTCACCGAGTTCGACCTCTTCTCCATCGCCAAAGACGCCGGCCTCGACGTCGACGCGACGAGCCGCGCCATTCACACGCAGAAGCACGGCGCGACGACCGAAGGCGACGGCCAGCTCGCCGATCGTCTCGCGGTGCTCGCGCCGCCGGTCTTCTTCGCCAACGGTATTCGCGTCGCCGACGCGTCGCTCCCGACGCTCACGTCGGCGGTCGACGCGCAGCTGACGATGGCGGCGAAGGTCATGGCCCAAGGCGTTCCGCCGAACAAAGTGTACGAGACCCTCCAAGCGCAGGCGGCGCCGGCGGTCGATCCCGCGAGCCTCCCGCGCGTCGGCGGGGCCAACGCCTTCGGTCAGGGGGCGGGAGAAGGCGAGACCACGTCGCTCCCTTCGCACGCCGGGCGAGGCAGCGACCACGCCGCTGCCTCCGACCACGCGGACAAGCCCAGCGACAAAACGGCCGACAAGTCGACGGACAAAGCGGCCGACAAGACGCCCGCCGAGCCGAAGGCGGTGACCGCGCACGCCGATCGCCTCGTCGTGAGCGATCTCGTCGCCGGTCACGGCCCCGCGGCGAAGACGGGGAGCCGCCTCACCGTGCGCTACGTCGGCAAGCGCGTCGACGACGGCGTCGAATACGACACGCGCCACCGCACGGCGCCTTACTCGTTCACCCTCGGCACCGGCGCGGTGACGAAGGGGTGGGAGCAAGGGCTCCTGGGGATGAAGGCCGGCGGCAAGCGGCGCCTCGTCGTCCCGCCGTCACTCGCCTACGGCGAGCGCGGCAACCCGCCGTCCGTCCCGCCGAACGCGACGCTGCAGTTCGACATTCAGCTCATCTCGGTGGAGTGAGCGGGACGCTTCACGACTCGCGCGCGTGCGCCGTGTAGGCCTTGAGCGCCTCCACGATCTCGAGCGGTAGCGCGATGACCACGGTGTTCGAGGCGCTCGGCCCAAGGCCGTCGAGCGTCTGGAGCGTGCGGAGCTGCATCGCGCCGGGGCTCGTGGCCATCGTCGTCGCCGCTTCGGCGAGCGCCGCCGCCGCCTGACGATCGCCGTCGGCCTTGATGATGGTCGCGCGCTTTTCGCGCTCGCTCGAGGCTTGCCGGCTCATCATCTTCTTGAGCTCCTCGGGGACCGAGATGTCCTCCAGCTTGATGGCCTCGACGTGGAGCCCCCACGACTGCGACTGCGCGGCGATGTTGTTCGTGATCTCGGTCTCGAGCCGCACCTGGTGCGAGAGGAGCTCGTCGAGCGAGAGCCGCCCTGCGACGTCGCGCAGCGTGGCTTGCGCCATGCGCCAGATCGCCGAGCGGTAGTCCTGCACCTTGAGCGCGGCCGCCTCGGCGTTGGCGACACGGAAGAAGATGACGCCGTTCACCACGACCGGCACGTTGTCTTGGGTGATGGCTTGCTGCTGCGCGATGAGCACCGTCTGCACGCGCATCTCGACGAACATGGTGGTGTCGAGGATGGGGATGACGAGGCGCATGCCCGGCTCGGCGGTGCCCTGGTACTTGCCGAGGCGGAGCACGATCATCCGCTCCCACTGAGCGACCACCTTCACGCTCGAAGCGAGGAAGATCCCGCCGAAGAACCCGAGGGCGATGCACGCGGCGAACACGCCGGGCTCGGCGCCTCCCTGCGAGAGCACGAGCCCGAGGACGAACCCGGCAGCAACGGAGACGAAGAAGAGGAGAGCGGACACCGCGGCGGAAGGTCGCATGGGGCGCGAGGATACGCCCATCGCGGGCGAGTGCTAGACTCGAGGCATGCGTCGCGCGCTCGTCCCCTCACTCCTCACGCTCGCGGTCGTCGTGGTGGCGTGCGGAGGGGCGACCGACGCGCCGCCGCCGCCTCCGGCGATGCAGCTCTCCTTCCCGCGGGTGACCGTCCCGGCGGGCGTCGAGAGGACGCAGTGCGTGGTGAAGCGGCTCCCCAACACCGCGAAGGTGCACGTCGGGGCGATCCACAACGTGCTCGGCACCGCCTCGCACCACATGGTCGTCTACCGCGTGGCCGACACGGTCGAGCGCCCCGATCCGTTCGACTGCGTCCCCTTCGTCGACGCGCTCGATCCGAGCAAGGGCGCGCCGCTGATGGTGACGCAGAAGCACGACGATCTGCTCACGCTGCCCCCCGGCGTCGCGCTCACCCTCGAGCCCGGCCAGATGATTCGCATCGAGCTCCACTACATCAACGCCGGCGCGTCCGAGGTGCAGCTCGACGCCACCTCGACGATGGTCCCCATTCGCGACAGCGACTACCACGACGAGGCCGACTTCCTCTTCATGGGGGATCCGGACATTCGCGTGGCGGCGCATGCACAATACACGCTCGGCCCGGTGTACTTCCCCGTGCCGCGCGAGCTCGGCGACGTGAAGTTCTTCGCCATCACCGGCCACGAGCACCGCTACGGCACGGGGGTGAAGATCGAGACCGCGCCCGACAACCTCACCCCCGGCTCGTCGGTCTACGACGTCCCCGATTGGCTGTGGAGCGAGCCGAAGACCGTGACCTACGATCCGCCGTTTCAAATCCCCGACGGCGGCGGCTTTCGCTTCTCGTGCTCGTGGAACAACACCGGGGACACGCCCGTCCACTTCGGCGAGTCGGCCGAGGCGGAGATGTGCTTTTTCTGGGCCTACTACTACCCGAGCCAAGGCTCGAAGGTGTGCATCCACACCGATCAGCTCAAGAACGGCGGCACCGACATGTGCTGCCCGGGCGGCGCGTTCTGCGACTACGCCCTCGCCGAGTTGAAGCGGCTCGAGCAGCAGTAGCTAGGGCCGCTCGAAATCCACCACGCGTACGCCGCGGGCGCGCTTGTCGGCCTCGGTGGCGACGCGCAGGCGCTCGTAGAGGGCGACGACGTCGGTGCGAATGCCGGCGAGGCGGATCTCCGGCGTCGTCTTGTCGGTCGCTTCGATGACGATGTTGCCCGTCCCCATGAGGCGCTGGCCGAACGGGCGCTCCACCACGTAGTCGACGATGCGATAGAGCGCGATCTGCTCCATGCGCTTCGAGAAGAGACCCGATTCGATGACGATGCGCTGGCTCGTGACGCGGTAGGTGACGCCGCCGCGCTGCGCCCAATAGAAGAGGAGCGCGATGCCCAAGGTGAAGACGGCGAGGAGGAGCGCGCCCAGGCTCGGCACGAGCGCGGGGGAGCCTTCGTAGAGCGTGAGCTCGGGGCCGCCCGCTTGGGGAAGGAGACCGTCGGGGGTCATCGCGGCGGCTCCCGGCATCGCCCCCATCGGCATCGGTGCGGCCCCCGGCGCGTAACCTTGCGCGTAGCCCTGCGGAGCGCCGGGCATGGGCGCGCCGAGCGGTCGACCGCACGCCGCGCAGAATCGCGGGGAGTCGTCCTTCAGCGGCGCCTGGCAGTACGGGCAGTTCATGGCTGCACTCTACACCGTCCAGCGCGCGGGGCGGCGGGTCGTCAGCCCAGCGACTCGACGAGGTGGCCGCGCTGGGCGTCGAAGTAGCGCGCCGCCGCGGGGAGCATGAGCGTGTGGGCCACGGCGCTCGCCGCGAAGAGGGTCGCCATCACCGGCAAGAGCAAGTGGGGCGCGCGAAACAGGCACAGGCTGTAAGCGCCGCCGTAGATCGTGGCGCACCCGACCGAGAGTCCGAGCCCCAGCAAGACGAGCGGCAGCGGCGTGCCGTGGCTTCGCATCGAAGCGTGCGGCACTGCGCGCGGCATCCACGAAGAAGTGAACTGACCGACGGCGTTCTGCGCGAAGAAGAAGCAGCCGGCGAGGAGGAGCCCGCCCAGGAGGTGAAGGACCGGCGGGCGATGCAAGAGGAACAGGAGCAGCGTCATCAAGAGCGCTTGCAGCGCTTGGTAGAGCCCGAGGCCGATCGACTTTCCCCGGAGCACCTCGCGCGGCTCGATGGGGACGAGCAGGATCGACTTGATGCCGTGCCCGTCGAGGCCGAACTGATTGAGCTGGAGGTTGTTGCTCGCGAGCGAGAGGTAGGTGAACGCCGTGGGGACGACCCACGGCCCTGCGCCCACGACGAAGCCGAGCGGCCCCTTCAAGAGCGCGATGGTGACGAGCGGAATGATGAAGCCGAAGCGACCGAGCTGGCTGCGGGTGACGGCGTTCCACTGGAGGCGCGCGATGCCGGCGGTCTTCGATCGGAAGGTCCAGAGCGGCTCGGGGGGATCGAAGTCTTCGCTCCCGCGCCCCGACTCCCGCGCGAGGAGCCGCGCGGCGAAGTAGCTCATCGCCGCGAGGGTGAGGAGCGGGTAGATGTGATCGGCGAGCGCCAGGCCGTAGTGGCCGGTCACCCAGTGACGAAGGCTCCGACCCGCCGACGAGCTCGGCAAGTACACCGACGCCCTCTGAAGCCCGCGGCCGAGGAGGACGAGCTGACCGGCGAGGGTCGAAGGATCCACCGCCAGGGGGTTCGCGTTCTTCGCCGCCTGGGGGATGTGCTGGATGAGCACCGCGCCGGCGCAGAAGGCCGAAGCCAAGAGGACGAGCGCGAGCCGAAGGCGACGCACCACCGCCTCGGCGAGGCTCGAGACGAGGAGCTGGATGACGAGCACGCTCACGACCCCTTCGACGAACAGCACCGGAAGGAGAGGCAACGTGAAGGGACGTCCAACCGCCACACCCACGAGGAGCGAGAGCATGCCGAGCGAGGTCGCGAGGGGGAGAAAATCAGCGATCCCGGCGAAGAGCTCGGCGGCGAAGAGCGTGCGCATCCGGAGCGGGTACGAGCGGTAGCCCTCCCACGCGAGCTGCTTCGCGCCGCCGAGAGACCCGCCGACGATGCCGCCGAAGAGGGCGACGAGCCCGAGCATGCCGCCGAGCAAGAGCTCGAAGAGCGCCTTGTGGATGCCGCGGCCGAGGTAGAAGCCGACGACGCCGAGGAGCCCCCAAAAGGGGAGCACCAGGGTGACCATCAAGAAGGCGATGAGCACGCCGATCCCCACCGCACCGAAGCGGCCGGCGTCGCGCACCAGGCGGTTCTGCGTGGTGGCGAAGTGCGCCGCCAGCACCGCGCGGAACGGGCCGACGCGGCGCGGCTTCACAGCCACGAGAGCTCTCCCTTGCGCGCGCCGCCCACGAGCCCCACGAAGTACGCCTCGAGGCTCTCCTTCTCGCGCCGTAGATCTTCGAGCGGGCCGAAGCCCTTGAGCTTGCCGTCGTCGAG
Organism: uncultured Polyangiaceae bacterium; assembly: GCA_964531795.1. Taxonomy (GTDB): domain Bacteria; phylum Myxococcota_A; class Polyangia; order Polyangiales; family Polyangiaceae; genus CAZHHD01. The sequence continues at coordinate 172,233 of CAZHHD010000009.1, forward strand.
CACGGCGATGAGCGGGCAGAGGCGCTCCACCACCTCGAGGATGTGCGTCGTGAGGACGAGCGTGACCCCGCGCCTCTGGAGGCCGAGGAGGATCTCTTTGATGGTGCGGCTCGTGACCGGATCGATCCCTTCGAAGGGCTCGTCGAGGAAGACGATGCGCGGCCCGTGGAGCAGCGCCGCGGAGAGCGCCACCTTCTTCTTCATGCCGAAGCTGTAGTCGGCGAGCAGCGCGCGCGGCGGCGGCGCGAGATCGAGCTTGTCGAAGAGCTCGGCGCGGCGTGTCTCGATGAGGTCGTCGTCGAGCCCGTACATCCGCCCGACGAAGCGGAGGTACTGCGCGCCGGTGAGCATGTCGAGGAGCGCCATGTCCTCGGGCATCACGCCGATCTTGGCTTTGATCTCCTGCGCCTTGTGGGCGAAGTCCATTCCCAGGAGCGAGATCCGCCCGGAGGTCGGCGTGAGGAGGCCGGTGAGCATCTTCAGCGTGGTGGATTTGCCCGCGCCGTTCCGTCCGAGCAGGCCGAGGAAGCTCCCCTCCTCGAGCGAGAAGCTCAAGTCGTCGACCGCGACCTTGTCGCCGAAGCGCTTGGTGACGCCGTGGAGCTCGATCGCCGCCATTCGCCCGCATCATCGCACGAAGCGCGCGCCCCGGCGCGACGAGCGGCGCCCGCGCTTCTCCCCGGCGCGGTTCTGCGATAGACCGCGGGCCTCGTGAAGACCTTCGCCCCGCGCTCACTCTCGTACGACGCGCTCCCCCTCGGGCTCGCGCTCCTCCTCGCGCTGCTCTTGGCGCTCCTGTGCACGCCTCGCGTGGCGCGCGCCGACGAGGCGCCGCCGCCGGTCGTCGCGCTCTACACCGTGGCGCCGGGCGCCGATCTCTTCAGCCTCTACGGCCACAGCGTCTTGTGTGTCGAGCCCGAGGGGGTCTCCGACCCGACCTGCTACGACTACGGCGTCGCCCGGGCCGACGGCGCGCTCGACTTGATCTGGGGATCGATCCGCGGGCGCGCGCTGTTCGTCCCCACGACCGTGCCGCGCTCGGTCATGACCCAGAGCTTCCAGGCGGAGGAGCGATCGATCTGGAAGGAGCCGCTCCCCTTGAGCCCCGAGGACGCGCGCGCGCTCGCGAGCTCTTTGGCCGACGAGGCCGCGGGGAAACGCGGGTATGTGTATGATCCACGCTTCTCCAACTGCACCACCAAGCTGCGCGACGCCATCGACGGCGCGACGCACGGGAAGCTCCACGCCGGGATGGACGGCGTCGTCGCCGGGCCTACGTTCCGCGGGATGTGGGAAGAGGGGCTCTCGGGGCAGGTCGTGCCGCTCGCCGTCACCGAGCTCGTGCTCGGCGCGGGGGTCGACCGCGTGCCCACCGCGTGGGAGCGGTTGCTCCTCCCCGGCGCGCTGCGCGAAGCGGTGGAGAAGCAGCTCGGCGTCGCCCCCGTCGTGGTCTACTCCGCTCACGCCGGCGCCCACGTGAGGACGAGCCCCGCGGCCGGTCGCGTGGTCCTCGTGCTGCTCGGTGCGGCGCTCGCCCTCACGCTCTTCCTCGGCGCGCGCCGCGGTGAAAGGGCCGCTCGCGTCACGCGAGCCGTCGCCTTCGGCGCGCTCTCGCTCTTCGGCGTCGTCGTGTGGGGCGTGGCCGCCGCGAGCGCGTATCCCGAGCTGCGGGCGAACGCCGCGCTCTTGGTCCTCGTCCCCATCGACGTGGGGATCCTCCGCGCCGACGCTCTCCGCGCGCGCCGCTACCTCGAAGCGCGCCTCGGCATCGTCCTCGTCGTCTTCGTGCTCTCGCTCGCGGGAGTCGTGCGCCCGCTCGGCGCGCTCGCGCTCGTCGCCGCGCTCCCGCTCGGCGTCGCGTACCTTCTCGCGCGGCGCGGCGTGGCGAGCGAGGCGAAGGTGGTGGCGGCGTCACGCGCCGATCACGCCGGGGCCTGACGCGCCCCTTTCAGCTCCACCTGGATGACCTGATCCTCGAGCGCGGCGATCTCGGCGACGAGGTCGGCCGGCGGCTCGGACGAGAGACGAATCACCGCCACCGCCGCCTTGGCGCCGGCGAAGATGGTGTTCGTCATGTCTTCGACGTTCACGCCGTATTTTCGCACGATGCCCAGCACCGCCGCGAGCACGCCCACTTTGTCGTAGTGGCGCACGATGAGGCGCACGACCGCCGCGGGGTGGTGCTCGACGTTCACCACGTTGGGCACGCGCCCGTGCTCCACGAACTCGCGGCAGATGCGCACGCTCTCGGCGGCGATGGCGTCTTGTGCTTGGTCGGTGCTCGCCCCCACGTGGTGCGTCCCGACGAAACCCGGGAGCTTGGCGATCTCCGGCGAGAACTCCGCCGTCCCCCCCGCGGGCTCGCTCTCGTAGACGTCGAGCCCCACGCGCAGCCCGCGCTCGCGCATCGCCGCCTCGAGCGCGGCTTGGTCGTGAAGGCCGCCGCGGCTCGTGTTCAAGAAGACCGCGCCGGGGCGCATGCGGGCGAAGAAATCCCCGTTGAAGAGGCGCTTGGTCTCCGGCGTCTGCGCGAGGTGCACGCTCACGACGTCGCTCTCTTCGGCGAGCTTGTAGAGAGTCGGCGCGTGGCCGAGCCCGAGCTCGGCGGCGCGCTCGGCGGTGAGGGAGCGCGACCAGGCGACGACGCGCATCTCGAAGGCGCGCGCGCGGGCGGCGACGGCGAGCGCGATGGGCCCCGCGCCGGCGATGCCGAACGTCTTCCCTTTGAGACCGTCGGCCTTGCCGAACTCTTTCTTGTTCCACGCGCCGCGGACGAGGCTCGTCTGCTGATCGACGATGCGACGATCGAGGGCGAGGAGGAGCCCCATCGTGAGCTCGGCCACGGCGACGCTGTTCTTGCCCGGACAGTTGGCGACGTAGACGCCGCGCTCGCTCGCCGCTTCGACGTCGATGGTGTCGTAGCCGGCGCCGGCACGCACGATGAGCGCGAGGTCGGTCCCCTTGGCAATGGCCGCACGCGTCACCTTGGTCGAGCGCACGAGGAGGATCTGCGCGCCCACGACGGCGTCGGGGATCGCGTCGGCGCCGAGATCGGGGGCGTAGTCGACGGTGAGGCCGAGGCGCTGGAGCTCGCCCAAGTGGGCTTCGGAGAATTTGTCGGCGATGAGGAGGCGCATGAGGGATCGGTTCGCGCGCTAGGGGCGCGACCCCGGCTTGGATCGCGGGTGCGACGAGATGGGGGGGAGGGAAGGGGCGAAGTAGATGGGCGGACGCGGGACGCGCGCGCGCTCGAAGCGATCCGACGAGACGGTGCTGTCGGGCGGCGCGGTGTCGTTCATCCCGTAGTAGGCGAGGCGGAGCGCGAGCTGCATCGATCCGGCGCTCTTCCAGCGGAGGTCGGCGTCGAACTCGAGCGCTTGGTCGACGAGCACCTGCACCGAGCGCGGCACGCCGGGCGCGACCTCGCGCATCGCCGGGGCGCGCTCGTTCATCACCGCACGCATCTGCGCGTAGAGATCGATTTGATCGTGCACCGCGCGGCCGGTGAGGAGGCTGAACATCGTCGCCCCCACCGCCCAGAGGTCGGTCGTCACCCCGACCGTGTCCCACTCGCCGCGCCCCTGCTCGGGGGACATGTAGTCGAGCGTTCCGATCATGGTGCCGCGCTGCGTGGTCTCGGAGGAGGAGACCTGCGCCAGGAGCCGCGCGATGCCGAAGTCGAGCAGCTTGATGTCGTGGCGGTGCGTCAGAAAGATGTTGTCCGGCTTGATGTCGCGGTGGAGCACGCCTCGCTCGTGCGCGGCGGCGAGCACCGACAGCACGAGATCGGCGGCCCACATGACCTCTTTGACCGGGAGCGTGCCCCCCTTTCGGATGCGGCGCTCTTCGAGCGTCTCTCCCTCGAGGAGATCCATGACGAGGAAGGGGACGCGGTCGGCCGTCACCCCCTCGTCGTAGATGTGCACGATCCCGCGGTGCCCGATGGACCCGGCGAGGCGCGCTTCGCGCGTGAAGCGCTCGACCACCGCGGGATGCTGCGCGAGCCCGAGGTGGAGCACCTTCACCGCGACGGGCGGGAGCTCGCGCTTGTCGTCCGTGGCCACGTAGACCCACGCCGAGCCACCGGACGTGACGGGGCGAACGATACGCCAGCGCCCGTTGAGCAGCGCGCCGGCGCGGCGTCGCGCCACCTCGAGCGAATCCGCGTAGTCCATGGCCTTGGCTCGCTCCGGAGCCTACGCCCGAACGGGGCGGGTTGTCAGTGGAACCGAGCGAGCCGCGTCAGTTGAACCAGTTGAACAGCTGGGCGACGGGGTTCGCCTGGTCGTGCGCGCCGAAGTGCGTGGTGCGTTGGAGCGCGATGGTGCGGACCTGGCTGAAGGCGTCGCTCCCTTGGTTGATGAAGTAGGTCACGCGATTGACCTGCGGGAGATCGTAGCCGCGGCCGTCGGTCGTCTGGTGCGTGAGGAAGAGCACCGAGAAGCCCATCATCGTGGTGCCGGCGTACTGCTGGCTCGTGAGATCGGCGTTCGACGTGAGGCGGAGGATGACGAGCTCGCGCCCCTGGCCTTGGAGCTTTCGCTGCGTCTTGCCGGCGACGTACGCGAGGTCTTGGTAGAAGACCGCGTTCGCCTGGGTGATCCCCTGCTGCCCGAGCGCCGTGGGATCGTAGTCGGGGGTGTCGTGGCCGAGCGCCTTGTCGAGCCACGAAGCGCCGCGGAGCGGGTTCTGCACCTCGAGCGAGTCGAGGAGCTTCGTCTGGTCGCCGTCGAGCGCCACGTTGCCGGGGACGACGTCTTCGCCCGGCGCCGTCACTTCGTACGAGTTGTAGTGGGTGTGGCCCAGGATCATCGTGCGCACAACCGGGGAGTTGGCGATGAGGTCGATGAGCTCGAGGCCCGAGTAGCGGTAGTGGTGCGCCTGCGCGCCGAGCTTGGAGACGTCGAAGAGCGCCGCGTTGCACGTGCCGTCGCTGTTCTTCTCCGTGTCGTCGCAGTCGAACTCGGGATCGGGGCGCATCCACTCCTGGAGGCCGTCGTGCATGCACGTGAGCTGCTGGCTGTCGGAGAGCGCCCAGGTCGGGAGCTTGCAGAGCTTGGGGTCGACGACCTCGCTCAGGATGTAGTTGATGGCGCTCTGACCGATGCCGTGGAACTCGAGCTGCGAAAAGTAGTAGGGGAAGTCCTTCCCGTGGTGGCCGCCGCGCGGATCGTGGTGCGCGAGGAGGATGACGTCCTCGCCGTCGGTGGTGGCGCGCGAGACCTCGCGCTTGATCCACTCGGCCTGCACCGTGCTGAGCCCGCCGCCGTAGTTCACGGTGTACATGCCCCAGCCGCTGCGACGGTGCTGGCGGAGGTCGTAGCTGTTGGTGTTGAGGTAGACGTTCTTGCCCCAGCGGAAGGACGAGTAGAGCGGGCCGTAGGTGCGGCGCCACTGGTTGAAGCCGTCGTAGAGCATCTCGTTGCGCTGGGCGATCGGGAGCTCCTTCCAGCCCTGGCCGAAGGTGTTGACCCCCGCCTTGCGCACGAAGCGGCCGGCGTAGATGTCACGGTGGAAGCCGCCGGGGACGCTCTTCACCGCGTTGCGGTAGGCGTCGTATTGCGAGAACGAGAAGTTCGGCCAGGGGTGGGGACCGAAGTCGCCGACCACCTTCTCCATGCTGTCGAACACGAGCTTGTCCACGTCGACGATCGCCTGGGGGACGATGCCGGTCGACGTGTAGCCGTCGTGGTTGCCGATGGTGAGGAAGATGGGGAGCGTGAGCTGCTTCAGCGCGCCGAGGATGACCTTGGCTTCGTTGTTGTAGTTCATGGCGACGAAGCGCTCGCGCACGCCGCCGGGGGAGCCGCCGTTGTGGAGGTCGCCGTTGAAGGTGATGAACGCCGCCTTGCGGACGCCGGGCTCGCTCGTCTGGTTGATGTAGTTGACGAACTCGGTGAGCTTCGCGGTGGTCTTGGCGTCGTAGAGATCGCCGACCGAGACCTGCGTGTCGGTCACGTTGACCGCCGAGTACTCGTCGTTCGCCGGCGGCGCGTCGAAGACGCGGAGCGCGTTGTACTGGAACTCGTAGACCGGCTGGCTGTCGCTCGAGCCGGTGACGAGCTTGCCCGCCTTGGTCACCTCGAAGCGGAGGTCGTAGAGGCCGGGGGGGATCGCGGCCATTTCCTTCTGGCGGAAGATCGCGCGCACCGTGAGGCGACTCTTCAGCGCGGCCGGCATGTCGGCGGGCATCGGATTCACGCGCAGCTCGGTCGGCTGCACTTGGAAGACGGTCTTGCCGTCGGGGGTCTTCATCGCGTTCGCCGCTTCGGTGGCGGCGGTGCGGCCGGCGCGCGAGACGAGGTAGAAGTTCAGGCCGTTCAGCGCGTCGCCGTGGAGGACCACGGTGTGAAGCTGCGTGCCCGGGACCTCGGCGCTCATGTCGGGCGTGAGGTGAGCGAGCGCATCGGGCTCGATGCGAAGGACGGAGACGAACGAGTCGTTCGCGTCCGACTTCACGTAGAGGTTCGGGTTGCCGAGCGTCGGGTAGATGAGGCGGTCGATCTGGTCGTGGCCGTCGATCGCCGTCGGCATCACTTGTTCGTTCTGCACCGAGTCGGCGTAGAAGACGTCGGGGAGCAAGGTCTCCCCCTGCTCGCTGATGACCTCCCACGGGAGCTCTTGGCTCTGGGCCGGGCCGGCGGGGCCGCCGTTCGAGTCGTCGCCCTGGGCCTTGGTGCTGTCGTCGCCGGTGCCGGGAGCGCTGCTCCCCGTGCCGTCGGATCCACCGGAGCAGGCCGCCAAGCCGAGGAAGAGGGTCGCGGCAGCGGCGAAGAGAGAGAGCTTGAGCATGTAGGCTAACGACCTACTAAGCAGGACATGCGCCAAGTGGACGGCTAGGCACCTGACCGGAATTTTCCGTGCGACGCGTTGGGGACAAACGGTCGACAGCCCCCGCGCTCCACGAATTGGATCCGAGGCGATCCATCAGCGCGTCGAGCGCGTCATGCTCGCCGCGCCGACTCTTGCCGCGTCGCGTCGCGCGCCGGCGCGCCCCCACCCGAGGAGACGCTACTTCCGGAGGAGGCGCTCGAAGGGGTTGTTGCGGAAGGGCTCGGCGGCCGGGCGCGCCTTCGCTTGGTCGTGGCGCGCGGGCTCGCGTCGGCCGTCGGGGCGAGGCCCGGGCGCGTTCGTCCTCTTCTCTTCCGGACGTCGCTCGCCGCCTTTCCGCGCGGTGAGGGCGATGCGGTTTCGCACGAGATCGATCTCGAGCACGCGCACCGTGATGCGATCGCCCGCCTTCACCACCTCGCTCGGATCTTTCACGAAGCGATCGGCGAGCTGCGAGACGTGAACGAGCCCGTCTTGGTGCACGCCCACGTCGACGAACGCACCGAAGGCAGTGACGTTGGTCACGACACCTTCGAGCTCCATCCCTTGTTTGAGATCCTGCATCGTGCGCACGTCGTCGCGGAACTTCGGCGGCGCGAAGCTCGCGCGCGGATCGCGCCCAGGCTTGCTGAGCTCGGCCAAGATGTCGTCGATGGTGAAGGTGCCGACGTCCCCTTCGACGTAGGCCTTCTTGTCGAGGCGCGCGACGTCGTCCTTGTGACCGACGAGCGCCGAGACCTCGACGCCGAGATCCTTCGCCATGCGCTCGACGAGCGGATAGCGCTCGGGGTGCACCGCGCTCCCGTCGAGCGGGTGGGCTTGGTCGCCGTGCACGCGCAAGAAGCCGGCGCACTGCTCGAAGGCGCGGGGGCCGAGGCCGGGCACGGAGAGGAGCGCCTTGCGACTCGTGAACGCGCCGGAGGCGTCGCGATGCGAGACGATCTTCTTCGCCAGGCTCGGGCCGATGCCGGCGACGCGCGCGAGGAGCGGCGCGCTCGCGGTGTTGAGCTCCACACCGACGAGGTTCACGCACGTCTCCACCACGTCGTCGAGCTTCCGTGCGAGGAGCCCGGCGTTCACGTCGTGTTGGTATTGCCCGACGCCGATGCTCTTGGGATCGACCTTCACGAGCTCGGCGAGGGGATCTTGGAGGCGACGCGCGATGCTGACCGCGCCGCGGATCGTGAGATCGAGATCGGGGAACTCTTCGCGGGCGATGTCGCTCGCCGAGTAGACGCTCGCGCCCGACTCGCTGACCGGGACGCAGGGGACGTCGCTCTTGGCCATCGCCGAGAGGACCTCGCGCACGAAGGCCTCGGTCTCGCGGCCGTGCGTGCCGTTGCCCACCGCCACCGCGCGAGGCGAGTACTTCTCCACGAGGGCGCGGAGCGTCTGCTTGGAGCGCTCGAGCGCGCCGTCGCCTTGCACGAGGTAGATCGTCTCGTGGGCGAGGAGCTTGCCGGTCTCGTCGACGACCGCGCACTTGCAGCCGGTGCGCTGGCCCGGGTCGATGCCGAGCACGGTCTTCTGTCCGAAGGGGGCGGCCAAGAGGAGCTCGCGGAGGTTCTGGGCGAAGACGCCGACCGCCGCCTTGTCGGCGGCGAGCTTCATCTCCACGCGCACGTCCATCTCCACCGAGACGGCGAGCAAGCGCTTGTAGGCGTCGTTCACGGCGGCGCCGAGCTCCTTCGCCCACGGCGAAGTGGGCCGCACCCCGACCACGCGCGCCATGCCGGCGCACGCCTTGTCGGCGTCGACGGCGATCCCGGCGCGCAGCACCCCTTCGTTCTCTCCTCGGCGAATCGCGAGGAAGCGGTGCGAGGGGATCTTGGCGACCGGCTCGGCGTACGCGGCGTAGGTGTCGAACTTGGTCGGCTTGTCCTCGTGGTCTTTCGTCTTCTTGACCTCGAGCACCCCTTCGCTGGCGGTGAGCTCGCGCACGAGCTTCCGCACCTCGGCGTTCTCCGCCACGCGCTCGGCGCAGATGTCACGCGCTCCGGCGAGCGCGGCGGCCACGTCGGGGACCTCCTTCGCCGCGTCGACGAAGCTCGCGGCCTCGGCGTCGGGGCTTTCGTCGCCCGCTTGGGTCCACATGCGATCGGCCAGCGGCTCGAGGCCGCGCTCTTTGGCGATGGTGGCGCGCGTGCGGCGCTTGGGCTTGAAGGGGAGGTAGAGATCCTCGAGCTCGGCCTTCGTCTCGACGCCGCGGAGGCGCTTCTCGAGCTCGGGGGTGAGCTTCCCCTGGTCGCCGATCTCTTTGAGGATGGAGGCGCGCCGCTGCTCGAGCTCGAGCACGTAAGCGCGGCGCTCTTCGATGGCGCGGATCTGCACCTCGTCGAGCCCGCCGGTCGCTTCCTTGCGGTAGCGCGCGATGAAGGGGACGGTGGCCCCTTCGGCGAGGAGCCGCGTCACGGCGCCGACGGCCGAGGCGGGGAGGGACAGCTCGAGGGCGAGGCGCGGGACGGGATCGAAGTCGGTCACGGACGAAGTCGTTACCGCGAAGGCGCGGTCGATTCCAGCTTGCATCGTCGCGCACGCCCTGCAGAGAGGCCGCGGACGCGTTACGCTTCGAAGATGGAGCACGGAGCGCGCGCGCGTCGGATCCGAGCGGCGCAGGGGGAGATCCCTTGCGACCTCGTGTTCCGTGGGGTCCGCTACCTCGACGTCTTCTCCTGCGCCTTCCGTTCGGGCGACGTGGGGATCTTCGAAGGGGCGATCGTCGGTCTCGAGTCGGGGCTCCCGGCGAGGCGCGTGATCGACGCGCGCGGCAAGACGCTCGTCCCCGGCTTCCTCGACGCCCACGTGCACCTCGAGAGCTCGCTCATGGTGCCGACGAACTTCGAGCGCGCGGTCTTGCCGCGCGGCACGACGACGGCGATCTGCGATCCGCACGAGCTCGCCAACGTGCTCGGCGTCCCCGGGATCCAATACTTCCTCGACGCCGGAGCGCACATGGCTCTCGATCTCCGCGTCATGCTGAGCTCGTGCGTGCCGGCGACGACCTTCGAGACCAACGGAGGCGGCGTCATCGGTGCTTCGGCGCTCGCGCCGCTCCTCGCGCACCCGCGCGCGCTCGGCCTCGCCGAGATGATGAACGTGCCGGGCGTGCTCCACGCCGACGACGCGGTGCTCGAGAAGCTCGAGGCCTTCGAGGGGCGTCCGGTCGACGGCCATTGCCCGCTCCTTCGTGGCCAGGGGCTTTCGGCGTACGCCGCGGCGGGGATCGGAAGCTGCCACGAGAGCTCGGAGCTCGCGGAGGCGGAGGAGAAGCTCACCAAAGGAATCGCGGTGTGGATCCGTGAAGGGAGCGTGGCGAAGGATCTCCACGCCCTCGCGCCGCTGCTCACGCTGGCGACGTCGACGAGCCTCGGCTTCTGCACCGACGATCGCAACCCGCTGGACATCGCGCGTGAGGGGCACCTCGATCACCTGGTGCGCACGTCCATCGCCCTCGGCGTGCCCCCCGAGGTGGCTTACCGCGCGGCCTCGTGGAGCGTGGCGCGGCACTACCGCCTCCCCTACACCGGCGCGATCGCGCCCGGCTACCTCGCCGACATCGTCGTGCTCGACGACGTGCGCACCTGCGCCATCTCGGACGTGGTGAAGCGCGGTCGTCTCGTCTCCGAGATGCGCCTCGGCGAGGCGCCGAACCTCACCGCCCCCGACGACACGGTTCGCGCCGCGCCCCCCGCGGTCACCGATCTCGAAGGGCCGACCGGACGCGTGCACGTCATCGGCGTGCGCGCGGGGCGCATCCTCACAGATCGCCACGTGATGGCCCACGACGCCCCCGGCGTCATGAAGCTCGCGGTCCTCGAACGTCACGGCCACGGCGCGCGCCCGGCGAACGGCTACGCCAAAGGCTTCGGCGAGAAGATGCGCGGCGCCATCGCGTCGAGCGTCGGCCACGACAGCCACAACCTCATCGTGGTCGGCGACCGTGCGAGCGACATGCGCGCCGCCCTCGCGGCGCTCATCGAGATGCGCGGCGGCTTTTGCGTGGTGAAGGACGGCGCCGTCCTTGCGTCGTTGCGCCTCCCCATAGGTGGGCTCATGTCGTCGGCGCCGCCGGAAGAGATCACCCGCTCGCTCGAGGCGCTCCACGCCGCGAGTCAGGCCATCGGCTGCACGCTCCCCGAGCCGTTCTTGCAGCTCGCCTTCTTGAGCCTCCCCGTCATCCCCTCGCTCAAGCTGACCGACCGCGGGCTCATGGATGTCGACGCCTTCCGGCTCATCGACGTGCGCGCCGCCTGAGGAAACACCTCGCCCCCCTCGCCAGACGCTCCTGGCGGATCCACACTTGGGAATGCATCTTTTCGGCTCTTGGTTCGTAGAAGGACCGAGAGCCTCCTCGCGCCCGCGCTCGAGAGCTTGAAGAGGTAGAGGAAGACGAAATGACGAAGCCTTACGTACGCCCCACCGTGGCCGGTTGGCTCGTGCCGGTCATGCTCGGCCCGTGGATCTCGACGTACGGCGCGGTCACCGCCTACGCGTTCCTCTTCGGCCCGGAGCGCGACCTCACCCGCTGGGGGCTCTGGATCCTCGGCATGGGGCTCGGCACGCTCTTCGCCGGGGTCTACGTCCTCGCGCTCGTCCTCGTCGACGTGCTCCTCCTCGCGATTCGCCAGCGCATCCTCCCGACGGGCGGCCGCGCCTGGCTCATGGCCGTCGCTTCGCCGCTCGTGCCGCTCGCGAGCTACGCCGTCTTGAAGCCGTGGACCTTCTACAAGTACGGCTGGTGGGGGATCGCCGCCGTCTTGCTCGTGCCGATCCTGGCAAGCACCGCCACGACCCGGGTGGCCTTCGGCCTGAAGACGCAGGTGGCCGAGAAAGACTGAAGGCGTTATGACGCTCGCGTGCGCCTGGGGATAGATTTCGGGACGACGCGAACGGTCGTGGCTTACGCCGATCGGGGAAATTTCCCGATCGTGAGCTTCGTGTCCGACGGTGGGGAGTCGCTCGACGCCTTTCCGTCGATGGTGGCCGAGCGTCGTGGGGCGCTTCGCTTCGGGCTCGACGTGCTCTCGGTCGCGCACGATCCGAGCTGGACCCTCCTCCGCTCGTTCAAGCGCCTCCTCTCGAGCGCCGACGCCAGCGCCGCGCGGCTCGTCGAGGTCGGGAGCTCCAAGGTCCCGCTCCTTTCGCTCCTCACCGATTTTCTGCGCGCGCTCCGCGCCGCGCTGCTCGAGCGCTCGAACCTCCCCGAGGCCATCCTCGCCGATCCAGCGATGCGCGCGGTCGTCGCCGCGCCGGCCAACGCCCTCGGCGCGCAGCGCTTCTTGACGCTCGACGCCTTTCGCCGCGCCGGCTTCGAGGTCACGGCGATGCTCAACGAGCCCTCGGCCGCCGGCTTCGAGTACACGCACCGCTGGCGCAGCACCTTGAGCGCCAGGCGCGAGCACGTGGTCGTCTACGATCTTGGCGGCGGCACGTTCGACGCTTCGCTCGTCCGCATGAGCGGCACGAGCCACGAGGCGCTCATGACCGCGGGGCTCCCCGAGCTCGGCGGCGACGACTTCGACGAGGTGCTCGCGAAGCTCGCGCTCCGTGAAGCGGGGATCGATCGCGCGTCGCTCCCCGCCGGCGCGCGCGTGGTGCTCGCCGAAGAGTGTCGTGAGGCGAAGGAGCGCCTCGGCCCCAACGCCAAGAAGATCCTCCTCGACCTCGATCGGGTCCAGCGCGCCGCGCCGGCCTTCGGGCCCGACGTGCCGCGGCAGGTGACCTTGGAGACGCGCGCCTTCTACGAGGCGTGTGCCCCGCTCGTTCAAGCGACGCTGGACGCCATGCAGCCGGTCGTCGATCGCTCGGCCGATCAGCTCGCCGGCATCTACGTCGTGGGGGGCGCGAGCTCGCTCCCCGCGGTCGGCCGTGCGCTCCGCGAGCGCTTCGGGCGGCGCGTGCACACCTCGCCGTATCCGTCGGCGGCGACCGCGGTGGGGCTCGCCATCGCCAGCGCCGGCGACGCCAAGCTCTCCCTCGTCGATCGCTTCTCACGCACCTTCGGAGTGTTCCGCGAAGGGGGCGACGGCCGCGCGGTGACGTTCGATCCGATCTTCACGCGCGAGACCGAGCTCCCGCCCGCGGGGGAGGGGCCGCGCGTGAAAGAGCGCGTGTACCGCGCGGCGCACAACCTCGGGCACTACCGCTTCATCGAGTGCCACACGCTCGATCCGAACGGCGCCCCCGACGGGATGATCACGCCGGCGGTCGACGTCCTCTTCCCTTTCGACGCCACGCTTCGCGGGAGAGACGATCTCTTCGGCGTCGACGTGATGCGTTTGCCGGGCGAAGGACCGCTCGTCCGTGAGCGCTACGCTCTCGACGCGCACGGGCTCGTCGAGCTCACCATCACCGACGTCGCTAGCGGCTTCGAGCGCGCGTTTCGCGTCGGCGTTTCTGCGGCCGCGTCGTAGCTCAGTGACCGCGGCGGCCGCCGCGCCCCGTGGAACGCTTGCCGGCGTCGGCTGCACCCGCGTCGCCGGGACGCGTCGAAGCGTCGGGGTCGAAGACCTCGAGCTCGACGGCGGCGTGCGGAGCGCGCACCTCGGCGGGCTTCTCCGGAGGCTTGGGCGTGCAGGCGGCGCCGACGCCACGGCACTCTTCGCGCGCCATGCTCTTGTCGGGGCAGATCCACTTGAGGTGGGTGCCGAGGGGAGCGTCCTTCGGCCCGCACTCGGCGGCGATGGGGGTCTGGGCGCAGCAGCCGTCGCCCACGGGCACGTAGCACTCGGGCGGCGTGCCGTCGCACGAGCTCGACGCCGTCGCGCCGATCGGGGTCTTGCACGCCGTCGCAGCCGCGAGCGCGAAGAGGGCCGCTGCCCCGAGCGCCGCGGACCGCCGAATCACGAAGCCTTCACCGTGGGCGCTTTCAGCCCGGAACGGACCTGCACGAGGATGATCGTGACGTTGTCCTTGCCGCCTTGCGCGATGGCGAAGGCGATGAGGGCGTCGACGGCCTTCTGGATGTCGGCGCGCTCGCGAACGAGGATCTCACGCACCTGCTCGTCCGTCGCCATCTTGGAGAGGCCGTCCGAGCAGAGGAGGTAGATGTCCTCGGGCATCGGCTTCGCGATGATCAGATCGACGAGCACGTTCTTGCGGTTCCCGACGGCGCGGACGAGGTGCGCCGCCGTCGGACCGCCGATGCCGGTGAGCTGGCCGATCGTGTGATCGGTCGTGACTTGCTGGAGTGTGTCGCCGCGGAGGCGGTAGCAGCGGCTGTCGCCGACGTGGCCGACGTAGAGGCGCTCCTTGGTGGGGGAGAAGCGCGCCGAGACGACGGTCGTCCCCATGCCTTCGAGCTTCTTCTCACGCTGGGCGTGCTCGAGGATGGCAGCGTTGGCCATCTTGATCGCCAACGCGAGCTCGCCGGCGCGACGCGGGACCTCTTCTTCCACGCTGCCGCGGAACGAGCTGTCACGGAACGCTTCGGCCACGGTGTCGACCGCGAGCTTGCTGGCGATCTCGCCCCCCGCGTAGCCGCCCATGCCGTCGGCGACCATGAAGAGGTCGTGGTCCTTCAAGATGAGGTAGCTGTCTTCGTTCGCCTTGCGAACCTTGCCGCGGTCGGTCTGGCCGACGGCGCTGACGAGGATGCGGGCCACCGGTCCGGTCGGCTCGTCCACGGCCGCCTCTTCGTCGTAGATGATGGGGACCGTCGACGCGGGCTTGGCCGGCTTCGCCACCTCGATCGGGACTTGTGGATCGGAAGAGGGGCTCAGCGTCACGCGGGTGATGTCGTCGTCGTCCGCGTCTTCGTCGTCTTCGCTGTAGCGCGGGAGGATCGGGATGCCGCTGCTCTTCGCCGCCGGCTTCGCCTCGCTCTTCTCGGCGCTCGCGTCGGCCTTCGACTTCGTGCTCGCTGCGGCCTTGCCGTTCTTGGCCGACTTGGACGAGGCGTCGGCGCTGCGGGCGCGCGCGCTCGGCTTCGTGGAAGGGGGAGCCTCGGCCTCATCCTCACGCCGCGTGAGCAGCCAACCGAGGAGGGCGGCGACGCCGACCCCCCACAACACCCACGGCAGCGCTTGGTCCACGAAGGCGATCCTCTGCCATGAACGATACACGGAACTCGCGCGCAGAAGGAATACTTGCCGGTTCTTGGGCTCGTCGCCTGGTGTAACATCGGCCGTCGCATGCCCAACGCGTACATCTCGGGTACTGGTTTTTACGTCCCGCCGCGGGTCGTCACCAACGACGACCTTCGCACCGTGTACGGGATCGACACGACGCACGAGTGGATCGTGCAGCGCACGGGGATCGAGCAGCGCCGCTTCGCCGACGAAGGGGTCTCGACCTCCGATCTCGCCGTTCCCGCCGCCAAGGACGCCATCGCCCGCGCCGGAATCGAGGCCACCGACCTCGACATGATCGTCTTCGCGACGCTCTCACCGGACCTCGCGTTCCCCGGGACGGGCGTGAACCTCCAGCGAAAGCTCGGCGTGTGCGAAGGGCCGAAGGCCAAATTCGTCCCCGCGCTCGACGTGCGAAACCAGTGCTCCGGGTTCCTCTACTCGCTCGGCACGGCCGTCTCGATGGTCAAGTCGGGCGCGGCGAAGCACGTGCTCGTCGTCGGCGCCGAGACGCACTCGGCGGCGCTCGATCTTTCGACGCGGGGGCGCGGCGTGGCCTCGCTCTTCGGTGACGGCGCCGGCGCGGTGGTCGTGAGCGCGACCGACGAGGACCGCGGCGTGCGCTCGTGGCACCTCGGCGCCGACGGTCGCTTCGCCGACGTGCTCGCGCAAAGGGTGTGGGACGTGTCCAAGCGACCGTTCATCCCCACCAACGCCGAAGGCGTCGGTCAGGTCGCGCCGGAGATGATGTGGGCCCGCATGGACGGCAAGATCGTCTTCAAGCACGCCATCGAGCGCATGATGACCGTGCTGATGGAGGCGTGCATCGCCAACAACATCAACGGAGAGAACATCGATCTCTTCGTCTTTCACCAGGCGAACCTGCGCATCAACCAGTACCTGCAGCAGGCGCTGGCGATCCCCGACCACAAGGTCGTCCACAACATTCAGCGCTACGGCAACACCACCGCCGCAACCATCCCCATCCTGCTCGCCGAGGCCGAGCGGAGCGGCAAGCTCGTGAAGGGGATGAAGGTGGCGATGGTCGCCTTCGGCTCCGGCTTCACCTGGGGCGCGGCGATCGCCGATTGGTGATCGCGGTCACGCCGTGACGAGCGCCGACGGACGAAGCGAGCTCGCGCTCGGCGTCGACATCGGCGGCACCAAGACCGAAGCCGTCGTCGTTCGTTTTCGCGAAGAGACGACCTCCGCCGGGGGAGCGCGCGCGCCCCTCGCCGTCGAGGAGCTCGCGCGGCGGAGGGTCCCCACCGGCCGCGACGAAGGCTACGAGCACGTGCTCGAGACGGTCGCGGCGCTCGTCTTCGACGTGACGCGCGCGGCTGGCCTCACCGTGCCGCCGCCCGTCGGCGTGGGCATGCCGGGGGGGACGACGCATCGCGGAGCGAACGGCGAGCGGCTCGACGTGCCGCTCGTGAAGAACTCCAACACCACGTGCTTGAACGGCCGCCCGTTCCGTCGCGACCTCGCCGTGCGTCTCGGCGAAGGCCCCGGAAGGCCAGTCGTCTTCGCCAACGACGCCAACTGCTTTGCCCTCGCCGAGGCCACGCTCGGCGCGGCTCGCGGCGCACGGGTCGCGTTCGGCGTCATCCTCGGCACCGGCGTCGGCGGCGGCGTCGTCTTCGAAGGGACCGAGGGCTCGCCGCGGGTGTGGGACGGCGCGCAAGGGATCGCCGGCGAGTGGGGGCACGTCGTGCTCGAGCCTCGCACCGGGCCGCGGTGTTATTGCGGCAAGCGCGGCTGCGTGGAGCAGTATTTGAGCGGGCCGGCCATCGAGAACGCCTACGCCGCGCGGGCAGGGGAGCGTCGCCCCGTCGCCGAGATCGTCGCTCGTCGCGACGTCGATCTCGCGGCGCGCGTCACGTGCGCCGAGGTCGTGCTCGTCTTCGGCCGAGCGATGGCCACGGTGATCGACGTGCTCGACCCCGACGTCGTGGTCCTCGGCGGAGGCGTCTCCAACGTCGACCTCTTCTACGACGAAGGGCGCGAGGAAGTTGCGCGTCAGGTCTTCAACGACGAGCTCGCGACGCGCATCGTCAAGCACGAGATGGGCGACAGCGCCGGTGTGCTCGGCGCCGCGTTGCTCACGAGGTCTTCGCCGTCTTGACGCCGCGCGCAGCGAGCGCCTCGGCGCTCACCGCGAGGTGCTCGGTCGCGTAGTCGGGCAGCGCCTTGTAGAGGAGGTAGCGCCCGTCGGTGAGGCGACCTTGCACGAGGTGCTCGGTGTCGACGGTCACGCGCCCGATGGGGCTCTCGCGATCGCCGCGGAGGAGCCGGTAGCGCACCTCGGCCGTCGCTCGGTCGTCGAGCACGACGTCGGCGCGCACCGAGATCGCCTCGTCGCTCACGAGGAGGCGCGAAGCCGCGTCGTGACGCGCATGAGAATTGTCGGCGATGACGAGCTCGAACTCCGGATCGGCCGGCGAGCGGATGATCGACGGGCAATCGCCGCTCGGCGTGTGCCCGAGGACGACGCGGTGCACCCCCTCGCGCACGAGCTCGTGCATCACGTCGCACGAGGGGAGCTGCGCGTTGTTGAGCGCGTCGGTCGGGCGGCCGTACACGACGCTCTCGGGGTTCGTGCGGGTCCCCGGGTGCGGCGCTTGGTAGGCGACGAGCGGCCCCCACGCGGGGCGTCCCTCGGCGTCGTGACGCGCGTTCACGTACGCGTCCATCTGCTCGTCGTAGAAGCCGTTCAGCGCGGCGACCCACGCGTCGACCCCCGACGTCTTCGCCTTGCCCGGCACCACGCCGAGGTTCTCGCGGAGCACGCCGCCGTGCACGAAGAGCGTCACGCCCCTCCGAAAAGCGAGGCAGCACGCGCTCAGGTAGCGCTGGAGCGCGCCGCCCACGCGCACGTCCTCGACGAAGCTCGTCACCACCCCTTCGTCGCTGGCGTCGGCCCCCTCGCGCGCGAGCTCGGCCTTTCGGAAGTCGAACGCTTCGCTCGCCCCCATCGTGTAGCGGAAGATCCAACGCAAGAGCGCGGGGCGCTCGTCGCGCACCTCGGCGGGCGCTCGCGACGGCGGCGCGCCGCCAAGCTCCCTCAGAAGCCGCAGCTTGTTGATGTCGCGGTTCCCCGCGAGGAGGATCACGTGCTCGGGGTCGTGCTCGCGCGCCTCGAGCAGCGTCTCCACGACGCGCCTTCCGTCGGGGCCGCGATCGATCGCGTCGCCGCCGAAGACGAAGGTCGCCCCTTGCCGCACGCGAAGGTGCCCCTCGGCGTCGAGGGCCACGTACGGGTTCTCGTCGACGAAGCTCTCGAGCCTCGACCACATCCCTTCGACGTCCGTCAGGTAAGCGATCAAGCCAGGGGGGCGCATGGGACCGTGGGGCGCTTGTCTGTTCGTCCGAACGGCGCGAACGCCCGATGATACCCTCATCGCGACCCATGTCCGTACCCTCCTCGCAGAGACGGCTCCCCCCCGCACGACGTCGACGCAGCTATCTCATCGACGCGCGCTTCCAGCTCAAATACACCGGGCTGCTCGTGGGCGTGGTGACGCTGGTGGTCTTGGTGCTCGGCGTGCTTCTCGCGCGGAGCTCCACCGTAGCTTCGGCCGCAGCGCAGTCGGCCGTGGCGCAGGCCGAGCGGGCGATGAAGGAGTCGCACACGAGCTCGAAGCTGGCGCTGGAGAACACGCTGGCGAACGGCGGTGACGACCCGGCGCTCGTGCAGATCATGACCGACACGCTCGCCGCCACCGACAAGCAGTCGGAGAAGGATCTCCAGGCGGTGCGTGATCAGCGGGCCGAGATCGAGCGCGAGCGCATGGAGACGCGCGTCCTTCTTCTGGGCGGTGGCGCGGGGCTCGCGGTGCTGCTCGGGCTCCTCGGCGTCTTCATCACCAGCAAGATCGTCGGGCCGGTGGTGAAGTTGAAGCGCCTCCTCCGCCGCGCCGGCACCGGACGCCTGACGACGAAGGAGAAGCTTCGCAAGGGCGACGAGCTCGAAGATCTCTTCGACACCTTCTTGCAGATGACGCATTCGCTCCGCGCCCTCCAAGCCGGCCGCATCGCCACGCTGGACACGACCCTCGTGAAGGCACAACAGACCGGCGCCGCGCCCGAGGTGCTCGACGGTCTCCTCGAGCTTCGCGCGCAGATGTGCCTCGGCCTCGGCGAGAGCGCGCCCGAATCGGACGCGGCGATCGAGATTCAGAGCTCCCGCTCGCTCGCGCGGGGAGGTGGAACATGAGCCGCCCGCCCGACGCCCCGGTGACCGTGACGGCCAGTCCGATGGTGCAAAACGCCATCGATACGCTCCTCACACGCTTCGAAAAGGGGGACTACAACCCGACGCCGATCATCGATCTCGGCGTGCTCGTCGCCAGCGCCGACGGCTCGGTGATGGCCCCGGAGCGCGCGGCCTTGCGCGAAATTTTCCAAGCGCTCCTCGGCGCGCAGCTCAGCGCCGAGACGGTGGATCACCTCATCGCCGCGAGCCTCGAGGTGCTCCACGTCGCCGGGATCGAAGCGCGCGCGCGTCTCATTGCCGAGATCCTGGTCGATTGCGACGCCGTCGAGCCGGGGATCATCGTCGCCTTGGCCGTCGCGCTCGCCGCCGAGGGGCTCTCCTCGAGTGAACGGCAGCGCATCGAGCTCGTGGCCGATGCCGCGGGCATGTCGTCGGATCTTCTCGCTGCGGCGATCGAAGGGGTGCGCGGCTCGCTTCGCGAGGCGTGAGCGCGCGCCGCGCGATCAGTCTTCGTTGCTTCGTCGGCCGCGTGCCGGCGGTCGTCCGCGGCTCGGCCCGCGATCGCGCCCCGTGTCCCGCCCGCGCGGCGCCTCACGCGGCCCGCGATCGCGCGGTGCGGCTCCGCGGGGAGCTGCTCCTCGTACCGCGCCCTCGCGGGATGCGCCCTCGCGTCCTCGCCGATCGCCGGAGTACGCGCGCGGGCCCCCTTCGCGCGGCGGGCCGCGACGCTCGTCCTTTGCGCCGGCGCGGCCGCCCTTCCCTTTGGCGCGAGGGCTCTTGCGGAGCGACTTCTTGCTCTTGCTGGCGGCGCCGGGGGCGGGGATGGCCTTCTCGCCGGGGAGGGCGATGCGCGGCTTCGAGGGGTGCCGCAGATAGAGGAGGAACGTACGGCCGAGCACCTGCGCCAGCGTTGCGCCGGTCGCCGACGCGAGCCCAGCGGCCGCTTCGTGACGATCGATCGGCGCTTCGGGCTGCACCTTCACTTTGATGAGCTCGTGGGTGGCCAGAGCTTGCGACGCGGCGCTGGCGACGCTTTCGGTGAGCCCCTCCTTGCCGATCTGAACGACCGGCTTGAGCGCGTGGCCGAGCCCGCGGAGGTGGCGCACGGCGGCGCCGCTGAGGCTGTGCATGGACGGATCGTTCCTCTCGTGTGTTCCTAGCGCCCCCGGCACGAGTCGAACGTGCGACCAACGCTTTAGGAAAGCGCTGCTCTATCCACTGAGCTACGGGGGCCTGCGAGCTTCTTGGTAGCTGTCCCTCCGGCGTCGTTCAAGTCCGACCCGAGCTCCGAGGGGGCGCAAAGGACGCGCCTCGCCCCCGCCCTACGAAGCGGGGGAGGGCGGCCCGTGCTGCCCCGAGGCAGCACCCGGGCGCGCAGCCCCGCGGCTTCGCTTGAGGTTGCCCTCTCCCCGACATGTGCCCCACGAGGCGGAATTTCTCGAGCGACACGTGCTTGCTGACCTCTACACGCGATTCGTTCGGTGGTATGACGACCTGGAATATTGGGAGGTCTCTCATGCCTAGATGGTTCTTAAGCGTCCTCGTGACGCTTGCCGCTTTGTTCGGCGTCGTCAGTATCGCGTCGGCTGCCCCATCGGGCCCCCTGACGTGCCCGCCCGCGGGTGGTGTCGTCACGGGCGCGATCACGTCTGGTGATCCAGCGCAGACGGGGCGCTTCACGCGCGCGTCGAACCCGGCGAGCACGTGCGCTTCGCCCAAGGCCGGTTCCCCGGCGCAGGACAGCGGGCATTACGCCTACGACCAGTACACGTTCAAGAACCGCACGGCGTCGTCGCAGTGCATGTCGATCACGCTCGAGTCGACGTCGGGCACGCCGCTCCTCCAGTCGGCCGCGTACTCGGGGACGTACAACCCGAACGACATCACCCAGGGCTACCTCGGTGACTCCGGTCCGTCGATCGGCGGCAGCTCGCCGAGCTCGGTGAACTACGAGGTGACCGTCGCCTCGCTCGCCGACTTCGTCGTCGTGGTGACCGAGAGCCAAGACGGCGCCGGTGGCGCGTACAAGGTCACGGTGCAGAACTGCGGGGAGGTCCTCGTCTCGGCGGTCGTCCCGTCGTTCGGGCCGACCTCGGGCCAGACGCCGGTCACCATCCAGGGCGCGGGCTTCGTGTCGCCGACCACGGTGACGTTCGGTGGAACGGCGTCCTCCGGTTCGTGCTCGGTGACCGACGAGTTCACGATGACGTGCACCACGCCGGCGCACGCGGCCGGTGCGGTCGACGTCGTCGCGACGATCCCCAGCACGGCCAGCTCGACCCTCTCGAACGGCTTCACCTACTACGACGACATCACGACCTCGACGACGCTCCAGAGCAGCGTCAACCCGTCGGTGTTCGGGCAGACGGTGACCCTCACGGCGCACGTCGCGCCGACGAGCCCGGCCCCGTTCAACCCCTTCGGTCAGGTCACGTTCAAAGACGGCGGTAGCCCGATCGGCACCGCGCAGCTCGACGGCGCCGGCAACGCGACCATCGACGTCTCCGACTTCAGCGTCGGGACGCACTCGCTCACGGTCGACTACGCCGGTGTCGGCGGCACGGTCGGAGGCATCGTCTTCCTGAGCTCCTCCTCCTCGACCCTCGACCAGGTCGTCAACAAGGCCGACACCGTCACCGGCGTCGCGTCTTCGGCGAACCCGGCAGGCGTCGGCGCCAACGTGATGTTCACCGCGACCGTCACCGCCTCGGCCCCCGGCGCGGGGACGCCCACCGGCACGGTGCACTTCCTCGACAACGGCACCGAGATCGGGACCGGCACGCTCAGCGGCGGCCAGGCCACGTTCAGCACGACGTCGCTCGGCGTCGGGAGCCACCCCATCACCGCCGTTTACGACGGTGACGGCAACTTCAACGGCTCGTCGACGAGCAGCGCGCTCAGCCAGGTCATCGACGCCAACGCGACGACCGTGAGCATCTCGCCCTCGCCGGCCTCGCCGTCGACCTTCGGCACGTCGGTCACCTTCACGGTGACCGTCTCCGGCGGCGCCAGCACGCCGACCGGCAACGTCACGTTCAAGGACGGCAGCACGGTCATCGGCACCACCCAGGTCTTGGACGGCGCGGGCCAAGCTCAGGTGAGCATCAGCACGCTCTCCGCGGGCGTGCACACCATCAGCGCGGCGTACGAAGGAGACGGTACCCACCAAGCGGGCACCGGCTCGATCAGCTACACGGTCAACGCCGCAGCGACGAGCGTCGCGCTCGCGTCGTCGGCGAACCCGTCGGCGCCCGGTCAGTCGGTGATGTTCACGGCGACGGTTACGTCGGCCGTCTCGGGCACCATCACGGGCACCGTCACGTTCAAGGACAACACCTCGACCCTCGGCACCGGCTCGGTGACGTCGGGTCAGGCGACGTTCTCGACGACGACCCTCGCCGTCGGCACGCACCCCATCACCGCCGTCTACGGCGGTGCGGGGAACTACGCTGCGGCGACGTCGAGCACGCTGAACCAGGTCGTCGCTGTCCTCGACGGCGGCGTGGACGGCGGTAAAGACGGCGGCGCGGACGCGGGTCGCGACAGCGGCACCGACTCCGGCGTCGTCGACTCCGGCACCGAGCTCGACTCGGGCGCAGTGGCCGACTCCGGCGTCTCGCACACCGACGGCGGTCACGACGACGGCGGCGTGATCGCCGGCGGCGGCGGATCGGACAGCGGTTGCGGCTGCACCACGGCCGGGGCGCCCGCCTCGACCGCGCTCTCGGGGCTCGCCTGGGTGGCCATCGGCCTCCTCGTCGCGCGCCGCCGCCGCCGCTCCTGATTCGCATCGAACACCTGGCCGTCTGAACGGCTAGTCCCGAGGAGGAGCGCTTGCCATCGCGGCGAGCGCTCCTTTTCGTTTTGTCGTCCGCCGCGAGCCTTACGCCGGTCCCGCGTCGAGGAGCGCTTCCACGCCGAGGGCCGTGATGCGATAGACGCCGTGACCGGGGACGCGCTCGTCCTCCTCGCCGTCGGGCGCCTCCTGGTACTCCCCCAGATACTCGATGAGCCCGCGGTCGACGAGCTCCTGGAACACCGCGACGTCGTCCCCCTGGCAGGCCTCCTCGAGGAGCCCCCCTCGTCTTCGTCGGCGAACCGCACCTCGCGGAGGAGGCGAAGCGCGCGAACGTCCAGCGGCGGTGAAGCCATGCTTCGTGTGTAGCCCGTTCGCGACTAGTATGCCCGCCCCATGTCCGAGACCCCGCCCCCCCCCGACGCGTCGTCGGCGCTCGCTCGCCTCGAGGCGGTCGCGCGTCGAGAGCTCGGCGCCGTCGAGCTTCGTGTCCTCGCGCCCGGCGCGACGACGGTCGAGGCCCCCAACGTGCTCTTCGCCTCGCTCCCCGACGGACGCCGTGTGGTCGTCACCTTCCCCGACGCGCCCGACGATCGCGAGGCCATCGGACGGCGTCTCGAGATCCTCGTCCGGAGCTTTGCCCAGACGATCGAGCAGCAAGCCGCCGATCCCGGCCGCGTTCGCGCGCCGGTCTCTTCGCTCCACGACGAGCTCCGGGCGCTCGCCACGCGGGCGCAGGCGGGAGACGCGCTCGTCCTCGACGCCCACTCGCCGGTCGTGTGGGGGGCGTCGTCGCGTCCGCGTCCGCACGCCGGGCTCACGCGCACCCCCGAGCTCGAAGAGGCGCTTCGCCAAGTCGAGCTCTCACGCCGTCAGCTCACCACCGTCGACTCGGACATCGGTCTCGCCGACGCCGACGAAGCGGTGAACGACGACGAGCTCCCGCCTCTCCCCGAGATCTCCCAGCGCGCCATGCGCGAGGTGCGCGCGCTCCCAGGGGTGGACGCGCTCCGCCGCGGCGGGCTCCTCCACCACACCGTGCGCGGCGTCGACTTCGGCTATTCGGTCCACTCCTTCGCCGGCATCTACCTCCTCGTCCTCGTCTTCGAGGAGCCGTTCGACGAGATCCGCGCCGAGCGGGCCGTCCTCGAGAGTTTGCCGCGGATCGAGCGCCTCGTGCTCGCTCTCCCGCCGCTCGATCCCACCCCCGAGCCGCGCGGCAACGTCGTCTCCCTCAGGCGGCGCGGTCGTCGCTGATCGTTCCGCCCCCGCCGAATCCGCGAGCGCGGGACAGCCTGGCTCATCTAGCATCGCGGTGGGGTGCAGCGTCTCTCTCTCCTTCTGATCCTCGCCTGCGCGCTCTTCCTCACGGGGTGCGCGCCGGGCGGCGGAGACATCGCGCTCCGTGCCTGGACACTGCGCGTCGCCGGAGGGCCGGCGAAAGAGATCACGCTCCCCGCGCACCTCGACGCCGACCTCCCGGCGCGAAGGACGACGTACACGCTCACGACCGACCTCGCGCTCTCTCCTGATCTTCGAGGGAGGGACCTCGACCTCGCCTTCCCGACGCTCCAAGCGAACGCCTCCCTCGAGGCGAACGGGATCGCCGCAGTGCCGCTCGATGCCAGCGCGTTCGATCGCTACCGGCGCTCGCACATGCTCCGGTTCCGCATCCCCGCCAACGTGGCCACGGCCGAGAACCTCCACATCGTCCTCACGGTGGAGCACGTCTGGGCGCAGTCGGGGTGGATCGACGCTGCGCCGCGACTCGCCCCCACGACGAACGGCTTCTCCCGCCTCGTGGCGCTCGACGACTTCAATCGCGCCGCCGCGGTGTCGGCGCTGGCGACGGCGTCCTTCGTCGTTCTCCTCTACGGCGTGCTCGCCGTCTCGCTCTCGGGCCCGCGTCGGCGCACCTTTGGGCTCTTCGCCCTGGGATCGGCGCTGAACCTCAGCTACCCGGCGATGATCCTCGGCTTCACGCAGCCGATCTTCGGGGTCTACGAGGTCCCCTTCGGCACGATGATGCTCGTGCTCGGCGCCGTCTGCGCGATCTACTTCACCAAGGAGTACTTCCAGCTCCCGCCGCCTAGCCGCGGGTGGCTCGCGTGGTCGGCGTTCTGCATGCTGGCCGCCCTGGTCGTGCACGACCCCTTCCACGCCCTTCGGTGGCTCGGCCCGCTCGTGGTGGTGAGCACGCTGGCGAACACCTTCCTCCAAACGCAGCTCGTCCTCCGCTTGCGCAGCGTGAAGCCGCGCCCGAGAAACCTCTACGTCATCAGCTTGGCGTGGCCGGTCACCTCGGCGCTCGGCATTCCCGACTTCGTGGTGTGGACGGGGTGGGGGTATCCGCTCGGCGGCTTGAAGACCGCCTGCCTCGGGCTCACGGCCATCTCACTGATGCAGGCGTACGCGCTCCTTCGCGATCACATGCTCTCGCTCAAGCAGGCCGACCGCTTGAACGCCGAGCTCGGCGCGCGTGTCGCCGAGCTCGAGACCCAGCAGCGCGAGATCGAGCTCCTGAACGCGGAGCTGCGCCGCCAAATCTCGGCACGGTCCCGCCAGCTCGTCGACTCTTTGGCCAAGGCCGACGGCACCATCGAGGTGCCGCGCTTCGTCCTCGCGCCCGGCGACGTGGTGGAGCGTCGCTACACCGTCACGAAGAAGCTCGGTGCCGGTGGGATGGGCGCGGTGCACGAGGTCGTGCGCGTCGCCGACGGCGCGCACTTCGCCATGAAGCTCTTGAGCGGCGTGCACGATCCTGTCTCGCACGCGCGCTTCGCCCGCGAGGCGCAGATCGCCGCCAACGTGAAGCACATGAACGTGGTCTCGCTCGTCGACTTCGACGTCGCGCAAGAGGGCTTTCTCTTCCTCGTCATGGAGCTCGTCGACGGCACCACGCTCCGTGAGGTGCGCAAGCGCGCGCTCGACATCCCGTGGACCATGTACGTCCTCGCGCAGGTGGCCGAGGGGCTCGACGCCATTCACGCGCAGGGGATCGTCCACCGCGATTTGAAGCCCGCCAACGTCCTCCTCGCTCGCGGCAACGACGGGCGGCGCCCGCTCGTCAAGATCACCGACTTCGGAGTGGCGAGCCTCATCGCCGAGGAGATTCAGTCGCAGTCGAACGTCCCCGCGGCCGCGCCGGCCAGCGACGAGGATCTCCTCCCGCCGGTGTCGCGCGCGACCGGTCCGCGGCGCGAGACCTCGGCGCCCGATCTCACCGGCGAGCCCACGCGCCGTGAGTCGGCGGGAGCTCCGGCGCGCGTCGTCCCCGCGCCCTCGCCGTCGAAGAGCGGGCTCACGGGCGATCCGACGCGCGGCTTCCCTCTCACCACGCGCACGAAGGAGGGGAGCGCGCCTCGCCGCGTCGAAGCGGCGCGCGCCCTCGCGCTCGAAGAGCAAGCGCTCACGCGCCCAGGCATCGTCTTCGGGACGCCGTTCTACATGGCGCCGGAGCTCGCGCACGAGAAGGCCTCGCGCGCGGCCGACGTCTTCAGTCTCGGGGTCATCGCCTTCGAGCTCTTGACGTTGCGTCGCCCCTTCGAAGAGTGCCCGCTCCGCGCCGCGGTGAAGAAGCGCCCGCCAGTCGCCGCGCCTTCGCTCGTGGGGCTCGTCCCCGGGCTCGATCCGCGCGTCGCCGCGCTCCTCGACGCAGCGCTGGGGCACGAGCCGACGGCGCGACCTTCGGCGCGCGAGCTCGCCGACGCGCTCCGCGCCGCCAGCTCGCTTACGTCCTGAGCTCTCCCGAGGAGCGCTGTCAGCGCGGGAGGTGCTGGAAGGTGCGCCCGTCCTCGCCGGCGAGGAAGAACATGTCGCCCGCACCCCAGATGGCGTGCACGCGCCGCGCCTCCGGCTTCTTCAGCGGCGAGCAGCTCTTGCCGTTCGAGCGGTACACGTCGCCGTCGGCTTGGACGAAGAAGGTCTCGTCGGCGCGCGTGCCCCACGCGCCTTCGATCGGATCCGGACCGCCGGTCGGAGGGCACGCGACCGACTTCCACGCTGTGCCGTCGTAGTGGAGGAGAGCGGCCTGACCTTGCGTCGCGCCGAAGGCCCACACGTCGTTCGCCGCGCGCCCCCAGATCCCCGACAGCCCTTCGGGCACCGCTTGCGCCAGCGACCACGTGCCGCCGTCGAAGTGGAAGATCGAGCTCCGCCCCACGGCCCACACGTCCTTGGGCCCGGCGGCGTACACGCCCACGAGGCGACCTTCGCGCGGCGGCACCGAGGTCGTCGCCCAGCGGTTTCCGTCCCAGTGAATCGCGACCGGGCCACCGCCGACGGCCCACACGTCGTTCGGCGCGGTGCCGTGTACGGCGTAGAGCGGGCTCGTCTCCGCGCCCGGCGGGCACGCGCGCGTGCCGAAGCTCGCGCCGTCGAGGTGAAGGAGCACGCAGCTCGCAGCACCGTGACCCGAGGCGTTCCCTCCGCCGACCGCCCACACGTTGTCCGCGCCCGTGCCCCAGATGCCGACGACGTCGCTCGTGGTCGGGAGCTTCACCGAGGTCCACGCGGTGCCGTCCCAGTGCGCCGCCGCGCCGTCGCGCCCGGTGGCCCAGATGTCCGAAGCGGAGGTCCCCCACATGGCGCGGAGGTCCCCCTGCGTCGGCTCGGGGACCTCGCTCCATTTGTCGTGGCTGCACCCCGTCGCCGTCATGGCGAAGAGCGGCAAGACCGCGCCGACCGCAACGCGCGCGCGACGACCGAGCTCGCCGCGATCGAAGAGCCCTCCGTCGCGCGTGCCCACGTCAGCCCTTCATCGATGCTTCGGCGGCCGACAGCGCGCCGTCGATGATCGCGAACCCTTCGGCGAGCTCTTCTTCGGTCACGCAGAGCGGCGGGTTGGTCATGATCGTGTTCCACCGCGCGAAGGTGTAGAGGCCGTTGTCCTTCATGTGCTTGTGGATGATCTGCATCTCCGGGCTCGTGCCGTTGTAGGGCGCGAGCGGCTCGTAGGTCTTGCGATCGCGCACGAGCTCGAGGATGCCGAAGAGGCCGATGGCCCGCGTGTTCCCCACGATGGGGTGCTTCTCGTAGAGCGCCTGGTGGTGCTTCTTGAGCGACTCGCCCATCTTCGCCGCGCGCTCGATGAGCTTGTCCTCTTCGTACACGGCGATGGTGGCCAGCGCCGCGGCGCAGCCCATGGGGTGGCTGTTGTAGGTGAGCCCGCCGAAGAAGACGTTCTTGTCGAAGTGGTCGGCGATCTTCCGACGAATGCCCACCGCGCCGAGCGGCAAGTAGCTCGACGTGAGCCCCTTGGCCATCGTGAGGATGTCGGGGACGACGTTCCAGTGGTTCACCGCGAACCACTTCCCCGTGCGTCCGAAGCCGGCCATGACCTCGTCGCAAATGAGGAGGATGCCGTGCTTGTCGCAGAGCGCGCGGATCCCCTGGAGGTAGCCGTCGGGCGGAATCAAGATGCCGTTCGTGCCGACGACGGTCTCGATGAGGATCGCGGCGATGTTCTTCGCCCCCTCGTACATGATGACGTCTTCGGTCTCGCGGAGGACGTCCGCCACCGGCTCGGGATCCTTCTTCCCCCACTTGTGCGTGTCGGGGATGCGCGCGACGCCGGGGATACCGGGCTCGGCGGCCCAACGGCGAGGATCGCCGGTGAGCGTCATCGCGCCGGCGGTACCGCCATGGTACGAGCGGTAGCGCGCGAGGATCTTCGACTTGCCCGTGTACATGCGCGCGGTCTTGATCGCGTTCTCCGTCGCCTCGGCGCCGCCGTTGGTGAAGAAGAAGCAGTCGATGTCACCGGGGCACAGCTCGGCGAGCTTCTTCCCGAGGAGCGCGCGCGGAGCGTGGGCCATGAACGGGTTGGCGTAGGCGAGCTCGGCGGCCTGCTTGGCGATGGCGTCGGTCACGCGCTTGTCGCCGTGGCCGATGTTGACGCTCATGAGCTGGCTGTTGAAGTCGAGGTAGCGCTTCCCGTCGGGGGTGAAGAAGCAGGAGCCCTTCGCCGTCGCCACCGGGATCGGATCCACGCCGCCCTGCGCCGACCACTCGAAGAGCGTGTGCTTCTTGCAGAGGGCCACCATCTCCTGCGCGCTCAATTTCTCGCTCATGCTCGCCTCCGGAACGACTCTTTCTTTGCGTGTACTCCCACGCATCGGGCAGGGCAATCAGTCTCTGCGCAGGCGCACGCGGACCGTGAGGTGCGGCGTACCGCTCGCCGGCTTGCCGAAGCTGGCCTCCTCGATCACGTGCACAATGCACGGGACTACCCCCTGCGCGAACTGACTCCCGCCGGTCTTGTCGGTGCCGGTCACGCGCCCCTTGGGGCCGACGTGGGCGGTGATCTCGACCATGGCGTCGGCTTCGCCTTTCCCTTCGGCGCAGGCGCGGAGCGCCGGCCGAAGAGCGGCCACCGTGTGCTCCCAGCCGGGCAGCTTCCCCCCCGTGAGATCCGACTCCACGTGCACCACGAGCGGCGTGCCCGCTCCTGCGTCGAGCACGAGCGGCCCGGTGAGGGACGAGCGTCCGGTGTCGAAGAGCGGTCTTCCGGCGTCGGCGAGGGTGGGCGCGGAGCTCGGCGCGGAGGCGTCGAAGCCCGGCGGGGTCCACGGCGGGGCCGCGCTGGCCGAGGCGATGGGCGGCCCCTTCGGTCCGCCCCAGTTCTCCCGCTCACACGCCGTGGCGAGCGCCGCGACGAGCAGAAGGGCCCCCAGGACGACCGCGGCTCCCCTCCTCATGGGCTGCACGATGCCGAAGAGCCAGGGCCCCGTCGATGCTTTTCTGCGACAATGAGCGGCACCATGGCGAGCTCGACCACAGAGGGGATCGTCCTTTACACGTATTGGCGCTCTTCTTCGGCGTACCGCGTGCGCATCGCCCTCGCCGTGAAGGGGCTCGCCTACGAGTCACGCCCGGTCAATTTGCTCGCCAAAGAGCAGCGGGCGGATGCGCACCTCGCGCGGAGCCCGACCGGCTTCGTCCCCTGCCTCGAGCTCGAAGGCCGGCGCTTCGTCGAGTCGGTGGCGATCCTCGAGCTGCTCGAGGAGCTCTACCCGAAACCGGCGCTCTATCCCGCCTCACCGTGGGACCGAGCGAAGGTCCGCGCGCTCGTCGAGATCATCAACTCGGGGACGCAGCCGCTCCAGAACTTGAGCGTGCTCGAGCACCTCTCCCCCGACGCCGGGCCGCGCAAGGCGTGGGCGCAGCACTTCATCGCCCGCGGGCTAAAGAACTTCGAGCGCGCGCTCGAGGGGTATGCGCGCGAAGGGGTGACGGGCCACTTCGCCTACGGCGACACGCTCAGCGCGGCCGACGCCTTCCTCGTCCCGCAGATCTACAACGCGCGACGCTTCGAGGTGGATCTCACCCCGTTTCCTCGTACGCGCGGCGCCGCCGAGGCCGCGCTCGCCACGGCCGCCGTGCAGGCCGCTCTCCCCGAAAATCAGCCCGACGCGCAGAGGTAGACCCTTCGCGTGATCCCTCTCGCTCGTCTCGCCCGCGCGCCGGTCGTCGTCGCGCTGCTGCTCTTCTCGGTCGCGCACGCGCGCGCCGCCGAGCCGATCCGCACGTGGGGCGCCCCCGCGCCGGCTCCTTCGTCTTCCGCTTCGGCGTCGGGGAGCGCTTCTTCGCGGCCGCCGGAAGAAGCGCCGCCTCCGCCCCCTGCGACGATGGGAACTCCGGTCGACGCCGCTTCTCCCTCGTCGCCGGAGGTCCAAGAGCCCCCGACCCCGGCCCCCTCACCGCCGAGCGACACCGAAGAGGAAGCGCCGCCACCTGCCGACGCCGAGCCTCTCGCCCCCATCGTGCGCGCGCCGGGGAAGGTCGGGCTCCGCTACTTCCTCGAGGGGGTCGAGGTGCGCGGCAACACGACGACCCTGGCGCGCGTCGTCCTTCGTTACGTGCACTTTCGCGCCGGCGACACGCTCGACGTCGACGACCCCGAGCTCGAGCTCACGCGCTTCCGCCTCCTCGGGACTGGCTTCTTCCGCGACGTACAGCTCTCGCTCCGCCGTGGCTCGCGCCGCGGCTACGTCGTGCTCGTCGTCACCGTCGCCGAGCGCAACACCATCGTGGTCAACGACGTGTGGCTCGGCCTCTCCGCCGACGCCGAGCCCAACGGCGCCGCTCGCCCGCTGACCGCTTACGGCGGCATCGACGTCGCCGAGACGAACCTCGCCGGCACCGGCATCACCCTCGGAGGCGCGGCCGCGGTCGCCGATCGCCAGCTCGGTCTCCGTGCGCGCTTCGTCGATCCGCAGTTCCTCTCGACGCCGTGGGCCATCGAGGCCGGTGTTCTTTACAACAACGCCCGCGACTTCTTCGGCAACCGCGACGTCCTCGTCGACGACCCGACGCAGACCGACGCGCAAGACTTCGCCGTCGTCTCCTACCGCCGCTTCGGCGGGCTCCTCGGCGCCGGCCACGACCTCGGCATCTCGACGCGCTTCTTCGTCGACTACCGCCTCGAGACCATCGACGCCACGTTCCCCCTCGCCGCGAGCCATCGCCGCGGCCTCGACGTCGTCCCCATCGACTTCGACATCCACCGCGGCAACTCGGTCCTCTCCACCGTGCGGGGCACGCTCGTGCACGACACGCGCGACGAGCCGTTCCTCCCCACGCGGGGCGTGCTCTTGCACCTTGTCACCGAGGCTTCGCTCACGCCTCTCGGGAGCGACTACCCGTACACGAAGCTCGAGCTCCGCGCGGCGCGCTGGACCCAGCTCCCCTGGGGCCACGTGCTCAAGCTCGACGGCTTCGGCGGCGCGATCTTCGGCGAGGCGCCGCTCTTCGAGAAGTTCTACGTCGGCGACTTCAGCGATCTGCTCCCCGATCGCGTGCTCGATCTCAACTTCGACCGCCGTCCGCCGCCGAACTTCCTCGGCACCGACATCGTCGAGGTCCGCTACGGGCAGTACGCCGCCAAGGTGACCGGCGAGTACCGCGTGCCGCTCTACCGCGGCACGCGCGCGGTGTACGGCGTCGACCTCTTCGGTTCGGCGGGCGTCTACGGCGTCGCCAACGAGCTGGATCTCACGAACCCGGCGCGCGGTTACAAGGGGCTCTCGCGCGCGCCAATCGACCTCACCTTCAACCTCGGCCTCCAGATCGAGACCGCGGCGGGCGGCTTCACCTTCGGCGTGTCGAGCCTCCTCGGCTTTCTGCCGGTGCGTCAGGAGGCGAGGCCATGAAGCGCGCCGCGCTCCTCTTCGCGCCGGTCCTCGTCGTGCTCTTCGCGCTCTTGGCGCCAGGGGACGCGCGCGCGCAGTCGGCCGCCGAGCCTGCGTCGTTCGCCGATCTCGCGCGCCGCCAGGCGAACTTCGCCTGGGACAAGTCGCTCCTCCGCGCGAGCTTCTCTTACAAGGACGTGCTCGATCCGCGTCTCTCGGAGAAGCTCTCGAGCGGTCTCCCCACGACCATCGCGATGCGCGCGTACGTCGTGCGGGAAGGGGAGAGCGAGCCCATCGCCCTCGCGGTGCGCACCTGCCGGATCGTCTACGACCTCTGGGACGAGGTGTACAAGATCCACCGCGTGAGCTCGGAGGGGGAGCAGGACCTCGCCGTCATCAACGTCGAAGGCGTGCTCCGTCAGTGCGCCGAAGCCCGCGACCTCCCGGTCGTCGCGCGCTCGCTCCTGCGCCAGGGCAAGCCGCACTTCCTCGCCGTCATCGTCGACGTGAACCCGGTGAGCCCGCAGATGCTCGAGCAGATGCGCCGCTGGGTCGCGCGCCCCACCGGCTCGACGGGCATCGGCCCGAGCGACGCGCTCTTCGGATCCTTCGTCGGCCTCTTCGTGCGATCCATCGGCGCGAGCGACCGCACCCTTCGCTTCCGCACGCAGGCCCTCGTCCCCTGACGCCGGCGGAGCCCTTCGCCGCGCTACGTCCTCGGCGCCGGACTGAGGTACCGTGCCGGCATGAGCGCGCCCGTCGGCGACATCTCGACCTTTCGCCTGACGGCGCGCTTTCGCGATCCGGCGCTCGAGGCGGCGTTCCAAAAGGAGAGCTTCCCGCTCTCCGTTCGTGGCTTCACCCGCTTCTCGCTCGCCCTCGCCGGTGTCGTCTTCCTCGCCTACGGCGTGCACGATCTGCTCGTCGTCCCCGAGGTGCACCGTCTCGCCTGGGAGCTCCGGTACGGCGTCTTCGCGCCGGTGTGCGCGGCGGTGCTCTTTCTCACGCGGACGCGCCACTACAAGACGTGGCACCAACCGGCGGTCTTGATTTACGGCCTCGCGGTGAACGTCGTCGTGCTCGGCATCGCCTCGGTCGCCTCCACCGCGGGCTTCTTCCTCTACTCGTCGTACGCGGTGGTCTTCGTCACCATCGGCCCGTACTTGGGGAAGATGAACGTGGAGACGCAGCTCTCGTACACGGTGCTCACCGTCCTCCTCTTCGACGTGCTCGACGTCTTCGTGACCCACAGCCCGCCGATGATCCGCCTCTCGCTCAACATCAGCTTGCTCTCGCTCGGCCTCATCGGCGTGGTCATCGCTCACTTGCAGGAGAGCCAAGCGCGTCAGAGCTTCCTCCAGCGCCGCACCATCAAGCGCCAAATGGTCGAGCTCGACGAAGAGAAGAGCAAGTCGGAGGCGCTCCTCTTGAACATCCTCCCGGCGCCCATCGCCCAGCGCTTGAAGCAAGAGGAGGGGAAGGCCATCGCCGACGGCTTCGCCGAGGTGACGGTGCTCTTCAGCGACATCGTCGGCTTCACCCAGATGTCGGCGCGCCTCTCGCCCGAGGAGCTCGTGCGAAGGCTGAACGCCATCTTCAGCACGTTCGACGATCTCGCCGATCGCCTCGGCCTCGAGAAGATCAAGACCATCGGCGACGCGTACATGGTGGCGTCGGGCCTCCCCGAGCACCGAGACGATCACGCCCAGGCCATCGCCGAGATGGCCCTCGAGATGCGCGCCTTCGTCGAGGAGTTCAGTCGCGACACGAAAGAGCAGATCAGCGTGCGCATCGGCGTGCACTCGGGGCCCGCGGTCGCCGGCGTCATCGGAAAGAAGAAGTTCATCTACGACGTGTGGGGCGACACGGTGAACACCGCGAGCCGCATGGAGTCGCACGGCATCCCCGGCGAGATCCAAGTGAGCGACACCACCTACGAGCTCTTGAAGGAAGCCTACGAGCTCGAGCCGCGCGGACAGATCGACGTGAAGGGGAAGGGGATCATGACCACCTACCTCTTGAAGGACCGCATCGCCCGCGTGACGAGGCCGAGGCTCAGTCGCATTCCCTGATCGCTTCGACGTCGACGAGGAAGAGGTCGCATTCCCTGATAGGGCCCCCCCTCAATCCGCGATGTCGACCTCGGTGCCGTCCTTCACGAGCGACGCGACCTCTTCGATCTCGTCGTCGTCCAGGGCGATGCAGCCGAGCGTCCAGTCGACCTCCTTGTGCCCCTTCTTCCACCCGAGCTGCGCCGGCGCCCCGTGGATCCCCACGTCGCCGCCGATGGTGTCGCGCTTGTCGAGCGTGCCCTCTCGTTTCAACTTGGCGAAGCGCGCGCGGTCGTCGGCGTTGGGGTAGTCGAGGCGCAAGAAGACGTGGAACTGCGAAGGCGCGTGGCTCACCACGTGGTAGCGCCCGACCGGCGTCACCCGGTCCCCCTCGCGCAGCTTCGGCCCGGCGCCTCCCGGTCCGATGGCAACCTTGTAGTTTGCAACTACCGCCTCGCCCGCGAGGAGGCGCAGCGTGTGCGCCCCCTTCTTGATCTCGACCTTCGTCACGCGGAGATCCCTGCGCGGCGCGACGTGCGCCGGGGGGATCTCTTCCTGGGCAGCGCGCACGGCGCCCCCCTGGGTGACGAAGGCGAGGCTCACGGCGAGCGCGGCCCCGAGCGGCCTCGCCCACGATCGCATCTCGACCTCCGCCCCGATGGACCCACGAAGGGCCACGCGCCTTGGGTCGGTCGCGCGCCCGGACGACAACCGGGGCAACAAGAGGAGTAGGATTCGCGGTCGATGCTCCCCGACCGCGTAGCCGAGAAGCTCGCGGCGCTCCCCGCGCAGCCTGGCGTCTACCTCTTTCGCGACGCGAAAGGGGCGGTGCTCTACGTCGGCAAGGCCAAGAGCCTGAGGAGCCGCGTCAGGAGCTACTTCCAGCCGGGCGGCTCGGACAGCCGCTACTTCATCCCGCTCCTGCAGGAGACGATCGCCGATCTCGAGACCCTCGTCACTTCCACCGAGAAGGAAGCGGCGATCCTCGAGAACAACCTCATCAAGCAGAACCTCCCGCGCTACAACGTCAAGCTACGGGACGACAAAGAGTACCTCTCGCTTCGGCTCGCCACCGACCACCCGTGGCCGCGCCTCGACGTCGTGCGAAGACCGGCGCAAGACGGCGCGCGCTACTTCGGCCCCTACCACTCGGCGACGGCGGCGCGCCGCACGCTCCACCTCGTCAACAAGCACTTCCAGCTGAGGACGTGCAGCGACCTCGAGCTCGAAAATCGAAGACGCCCCTGCCTCCAGTACCAAATCAAGCGCTGCCCCGCGCCGTGCGTCTACGAGGTCGACTCGGCGTGGTACGGCGAGCAGGTCGACGCCGTCGCCAAGTTCCTCGAAGGGCGCCACGACGAGCTCTCCGCCGATCTCGAGGCGCGCATGGACGCTTCGGCGCGAGCGATGCGCTTCGAGCTCGCCGCGGTGTACCGCGATCAGCTCCGCGCCATCGACAAGGTGCGCGAGGCGCAGCGCGTGGTCTCGCCCGACGACGTCGATCAAGACGTGCTGGGCCTCTACCGCGAAGGCGGCCTGGTCGAGATCGCCGTGCTCCACGTGCGCGGCGGACGACTCGCCGAGGTGGGGACGACGTCGATCAAGAGCGCCGAGATCCCCGACGAAGAGATCGTCGCCGCCTACCTGGCGCAGCGCTACGCGGCGCCGAGCGTGGAGCCCGCGCCGGGAGACGCCGCAACGCAGAGCGCGCCGATCGACGAGCCCGCCGTGCTCGTCCCCGAAGAGATCTTCGTCCCCTGTCTCCCCGACGGGCACGCGGGCATCGCCGAGTGGCTCACCGAGCGCGCCGGTCGCAAAGTGCATTTGAAGCACCCCAAGCGCGGCTCGCGCGCCGCGCTCCTCGAGCTCGCCAACGACAACGCGCGCCACGCCTTCCTCGAGAAGAAGCGGACGAGCGACGACGTCGAAGAGCGCCTCGCCCAGCTCCAAGAGCGCCTTCGCCTGCCGACCATGCCTCACCGCATCGAGTGCTGCGACATCTCGCATCTCGGCGGCGGTGACGTCGTCGGCGCGGTGGTCGCGCTCCTCGACGGCGCGCCCGACAAGAAGCGCTACCGCACCTTCCACGTGCGCGGCACGAGCGGCGGCGTAGGGCAGGGGAGCGGCGGCATGAACGACGACTACGGCGCGATGTACGAAGTGCTCGCGCGTCGCTTTCGCCGTGGCCGCGCGGCGCGGAGCGAGGAGAGCGCCGCCGAGGGGACGAACGAGGTGTGGAACCTCCCCGATCTGTTCGTCGTCGACGGCGGGCGCGGCCAGCTCGGCGTCGCCCTCGCCGCGGCGCGCGACCTCGGGCTCCACGGGCTCCCCATCGTCGCCCTGGCGAAGGAGAAGGAGAACGTCCTGGGCGAGACGCTCGTCGATCGCGTGTACCTGCCCGGGCAGAAGAACCCGATCCCTCTCAAGACGCACTCGGCCTCCCTCTTCTTCTTGGCGCGTGCGCGGGACGAGGCGCACCGCTTCTCGAACCGCGCGCGCGAGCGGCTCGGGAAGGCGCGCCGCTTCCGCTCGGCCCTCGACGACGTCCCGGGCGTGGGGCCGGTGGCGAAGAAGGCGCTCCTTCGTGCCCTGGGGAGCGTGGCGGCGATCCGTCAGGCCGACGACGCGACCTTGCTCGCCGTGGGCGGGATCTCACGCCGTCAGATCGAGGCGCTCCGGCGCGCGCTCGGCGCCCCCGACGCGCCGCCCACCGGCGAGGGCTGACCGCCAACCCGAGCGCCGCCCTGCCAACGAGGTTGGCACCCGGCGCACGTCGCGCGGGCTCGGCAGTCTCGAAGCCGTCCCGGAATCGCAGAGCTTTTTTGCCTCCTCGTCGTTGCCCACTTTTGGCGTACGATGTGCTTTACTCCCGGCGCCCGAGCGAGAGACCCACGTGCTTTTGCACGCGTGGCCTCCCGTCCTCGGCCGGAAAGCGCCCCCCAAGGAGCTAGCGAGCATGGACAAGCGTACGACGCAACCGAGCCCCGCCAAGACCGTCGGTCTCCTCTCGAGGAACCTCGGCCGGACCCTCATGGTCTCCGGCATCGTCGCGGCCCTCGGATCGATCACCGTGGGTGGATCGGGGTGCCTCTCGCGCCCGGTGACGCACCAAGAGCCGACGACGAAGACGAACTTCGCCTCGGTCGTGCGCGTCGCGGCGATCGACAAGCTCGACCTCCTCTTCGCGATCGACAACTCGGCGTCGATGGGTGACAAGCAGGTCATCCTCGGCGAGGCCGTGCCGGACCTCATCGGCCGCCTCTTCCAGCCGTTCTGCGTCGACGCCGACGGCAACCCGCTGCTCGACGGCAACAAGAACCCGATCCAGTCGGACGTTGGGGGGAAGTGCGCGAGCGGCAAGCCCGAGTTCGCGCCGGTGCACGACATGCACATCGGCATCGTGTCGTCGTCGCTCGGCGGCCGCGGCTCGGACGGCACCTGCCCCGACAACCTCACGAACGACGCCAACCCGTCGCTCAACGCCCACGCCAACGACAAGGGTCACCTCTTGAACCGCGGCGGCGACGACGAGCATGCGGTCGCCGACGCCGGCACCGGGAACTTCCTCGCGTGGCTCCCGCCGGTGGACGCCAACAAGGGGAAGCCCGATCCGGGGAACGGCGTGGCCAAGCTCGCCGACACGCAGAAGATCGAAGCCGACTTCACCGACCTCGTCGTCGGCGTGCACGAGCACGGCTGCGGCTACGAGGCCCAGCTCGAGAGCGCCTACCGCTTCCTCGTGCAGCCCGATCCGTACGACACCATCACGGTGCAGAACGACGTCGCGCAGCTCAACGGCGTCGACGGCACGATCATCAAGCAGCGCGCCTCGTTCCTCCGCCCCGACTCGCTCGTCGCGGTCGTCATGGTCACGGACGAGAACGAATCGACCGTCGACCCGCTCTCCTTCGGCGGCCGCGCTTGGTACTACGAGCGCTACAACCCGCACGTTCGTCCGGGGACGCAGGTCTGCGCCACCAAGCCGACCGATCCGGCCTGCCAGTCGTGCTTCCTCTCGCAAGTCGGGTCGGACCCGGGCTGCGCCAAGTCGCTCGACGACACGACCGATCACCCGAACGTGCGCATGTTCCACATGAAGCAGCGCTTCGGGTACGACCCGCAGTACCCGATCGACCGCTACTTGAAGGGCTTCACCCAGCGTCAGGTGCCGGACCGCAACGGCGAGCACCCGAAGGACGACAAGGGGAACGTCGCGTTCAACTACGTCGGCAAGGCGAACTGCACGAACCCGCTCTTCGCCACCAACCTGCCGACGGATCCGAAGGCGGACCTCTGCCACCTCACGCCCGGCCCGCGTACGCCGGACCTCGTCTTCTTCGCCCTCATCGGCGGCGTCCCCTGGCAGCTCCTCACGGACAAGCCGACGGACTTCTCGAACAACAACACGGGGACGTTCAAGGCGGCGCTCACGGCGGCGGACTGGGGTCTCATCCTCGGCAAGGATCCGCTGAACTACGACTTCACCGGCCAAGACTGGCACATGACGGAGTCGATCACCCCGCGCCCCGGCGCGAAGGACGACGACGCCCACACGCGTGAGTGGGACACGAAGAACCAGGACCTCCAGTTCGCCTGCACCTTCCCGTTCCCCGACGCGCCCACCGCGC
The DNA here is from genome assembly GCA_964531795.1 of uncultured Polyangiaceae bacterium. Lineage (GTDB taxonomy): Bacteria > Myxococcota_A > Polyangia > Polyangiales > Polyangiaceae > CAZHHD01. The sequence goes on from CAZHHD010000009.1 coordinate 210,955, forward strand.
CCGGCGGCAAGAAGGACTGCACGAGCCCGAAGTTCGCCGGTGCTTGCGACTGCGCGAAGGGACAAGATGGGAGCCCGCTGAACCCCGACTCGCCGCTCTGCGACACCCCCGGCGGCACCACGCAGGTCCGCGGTAAGGCGTACCCGACGATCAAGGAGCTCGCCCTCACCAAGGCGCTCGGCGATCAGGGCATCGTCGCTTCGATCTGCCCGCGCGACGTCTCGAACAAGCAGAGCCAAGACTACGGCTACCGCCCGGCGGTTCGCGCCATCGTCGACCGCTTGAAGAACGCGCTCGCCAACCAGTGCCTCCCGCAGCCGCTCACCGCGGATCCGGCGGGCGCGGTTCCGTGCCTCATTCTCGAGACCTTGTACCCGCCGCAGCCGCAGGCGACTGCGTGCGACCCGGCGAAGGGGCTCAAGCAGCCGGATCCGACCGTGCTCGCCAAGTTCCGCGAGGCGCAGCAGGAAGCGGCCGGCGGCGCCGACGCTGGCGTCGATTACAGCCAGTTGGCGGTGTGCGAGGTCATTCAGCTCACCGGCGCGAAGCTCGTCGACGGCTCGTGCGAGAAGTCGGCCGATCCGGGTTGGTGCTACGTCACCGGCAAGGCGGCCGGCACGTGCCCGCAAGCGATCAAGTTCTCGCCGACCGGTAACCCGGCGACGGGCGCGCAGGTCAGCTTGCAGTGCATCGAGCAGGCGGCGATCGGCGGCGGCGACGGCGGCTGATCCCACGACACGCTCCGTGACCTTCGGGTGACGGAGCGTGACACTACGAGGCGCGGCTCTCACGAGTCGCGCCTTGTTTCGTTTTGTGCCACGCAGACCGAGGAGGTTCGTTCACAAATCGACACCCCGCGCGTCGCACCCTCGCGATTTCTCGCAATTTTCGCTGGATACGCCGAGGCGCGCGTCTTGCTTAGGCGCGTCGCCATGTCTCGCACCTACCTTCATTTCGTGACGCAGCTTTTCTTGCCGCGCGCGCGCACTTCGGCCGCGGTCCTCGTGGCCGGCGTGCTCGCGGCGTGCAGCTCCACCGAGACCACCGCGTCGCAAGCGAGCGCGGTCCTCGGCGGCACGACCGACGACCAGGACACCGGTGTCGTCGCCATCTTCATCGACAAGAGCACGGACTTCCCCGAGGGGCTCTTCTGCAGCGGCGTCCTCGTCGCCCCCAACCTGGTGATGACCGCGCGCCATTGCGTGGGCGGCCTCACGGGAGCGCTCTCCCCCAAGTGCGAGGACAGCGGGAGCTATCCCGCGACGCGTCCCAAGGCGCCGGCACCGGCGAACACCTTCGAAGTGGTGAACACGACCGACGCCTACGGATCGGACAAGCCGACCAAAGTGAAGCGCGTGTTCGTGCCGCCCGATCCCGACGGAACCACCTTGTGCGGTCACGACGTCGCGATGCTGGAGCTCGAGCAGCCTCTCGCCGGGGCCGTGCACGAGCCTTCGCTCGACGGCCCTCCGGCCGAGGGGGCGACCTTCAGCGCGGTGGGCTACGGCTACAACGCCGACGGCGCGGGCGACGGAACGCGCCGGCGGCTCGACGGTTCGAAGATCGTGCACCTCGGTGAGCGCCGCGTGAACGGCGCGCTGCTCAACGTCGCGAACGATTGGCTCGCCGACGTCGGCCCGTGCGGAGGCGACTCGGGGAGCCCCGCGCTCGACGCGAGCGGCAAGATCATCGGGATCATGTCGCGCGGCCCGGCCACGGTCTGCACCGAGATGACGTACACGCGCGTCGATGTCTTCGCCGATTGGATTCGCGAGTCGACGCGCGAAGCCTCGAGCGACGCGTCCCTCCCGGTCCCCGCGTGGGCCGCGGCGAGCGCCACGACCGACGCCGGCGCCGACGGCGCGACGCCTCCTCCTGCGGCGCCCGGCTCGAGCGGCTGCGCCGTGAGCGGCCCCGCGCGCGACACGTCGGGAGGCTGGGCGGCGCTCCTCGCCCTCGGCCTCGTGCTGGGCGTGGGGCAGCGCCGGCGCCGACGCGCCTGACGTTTCGCTCTGTCGAGCGCGTCGCGTCGCGGTATTCTCTCCCCGGCGCCTTGGCCCCCCCCAAGAAGACCATCCTCATCGTCGAGGACGAGCCGCACATCGTGCTCGGCTTGCGCGACGCGCTCGAGTTCGAAGGCTTTCGTGTCCTCTCCGCCGGCAAGGGGAAGGACGGCGTGGCCCTCGCGCGCGCCGAGGGGCCCGACGCGGTCATCCTCGACCTGATGCTCCCCGACATGAACGGCTACGCGGTGTGCGAGCAGATGCGCCGCCACGACGCGTTCGTGCCGATCATCATGCTCACCGCGCGCTCGCAGGAGACCGACAAGATCCGCGGCCTCGACGCTGGCGCCGACGACTACGTCACCAAGCCCTTCAGCGTGAACGAGCTCATCGCGCGTCTCCGCGCCATCTTCCGTCGCGCGTCGCGTGCCTCCGCTTCGGGCGGCGCGCCGGAGACGGTCGACCTCGGCGAGGCGCAGGTGAACCTCTCGTCGCACGCGCTCACGCGGGGAGGGGAGACGATGCAGCTCTCCTTCTACGAGGTGGAGCTCCTTCGCCTCCTGCTCGAGCGCCAGGGCCAGCCGGTGAGCCGCGAGGACATCCTCGCCAAGATCTGGGGGCTCGACTCTTCGCCGACGAACCGCACCGTCGACAACTTCATCGTGAAGCTGCGTCGCAAGATCGAAGCGCTCCCCGACAAGCCGAAGCACATCCTCACGGTGTACGGCTTTGGCTACAAGTTGGTGGTGTAGGTCCTCGTTGGGCGTGACAAGCGAGGCCGTGCCAGTGAACGGCTCGTGCAAGACCTCGACGCGCGGCGCCCCGGCGGGGTGTCGTCCCGAGCGGATCACCACGTAACATACTGCATCACGACGTTCCAGAACATGCAGTATGTTGCATACGTCATGACGTGAGGGAGAGCCCTCGGAGCCTTGGCGCGCGGTGCTTACGCGTAGCGCACGCTACTGCGGCGTCACGAGCACGACTTCGAGGCGCGCGTTTCTCCCGCGAGCGGCGTCGCTCGGGTCGACGATCGGCGCGCGCGCGCCGGCGGCGAAGGCCTTCACCTTGGCGTTCGCCCCGGCGGCGTCGCTCAGCGCTTTGGCGGCAGCTTCGGCGCGTCGTTGATCGGCCGCTTCTTCGGTCTTCGAAGGGGCCACGGCGTCGTGCACGACGACCTGCGCGGCGTCGCCCGGGTGGGCGGCGAGCACGCGACCGAGCTCCTTGAGGCGCGCTTCGGCCTCTTTGGTGAGCGCGTCGCCGTGGAACGCGTCGCGCAACGTGACGACCACGCCGCGCTCGTCACGCACCGGGTCCCAGCCCCCCGCGGCCGACAGCTCGGCGAGGAGCGCGTCGGCGAGCCCTGCGCCGCTTCGGTCGGCGGCCCGTCGCGTGCGCGTGAGCACGTCGAGGCACGAAGCGCGCGCGCGCGCCGCGTCGTCGATCGCCGCCGCGCGGCTCGCGGGCTTGGCGCTCGCGTCGAGCGTCTTGTCGAGCGCGTCGAGGCGCTTCTCCGGCTCTTCGAGCAGGGTCGTCGCCCCCACGAGGCGCGCCGCGCCGCACAAGAGGCGCGCTTGGGTCGCAAGCGAGCGCGCCGCCACGAGCCGCGCCGCCTCGCGTCGGGCGTCCGCCGGCCCGCTCGCCGGCGGTGCGAAGCGCGCGCGCACGACCTTGAGCTCCTTGTCGAGCGCGTCGCCTTCGGCGTCGACCTTCGCGCGTGCCGCCGCGAGGCGCCGGGCCTCGTCGTCCTTCGTCGCAAGCGCCGCTTCGGCAGCCTGCGCTTCGCGGTCCGCGCGCTGAAGACGCGCGAGCACCCCCGCGTGTTGGTAGGTCACGAGCGCGCGCTCGGCGTGGAGCCCGGCTTCGACCTCGTGCCCTTCGTCGTACGCCTTTTTCGCCAGCGCCCGCTCTTGCTCGGCCATGGCGAAGACCTGCGGCGCGAGGCTCGCGGCGCTCGCCGCCGAAGGGGCGACGCGCGCGCGCTCGACTTCGTCCATCGCGCTCACGCTTCCGCGAGGAGCGCCGCCACCGCACGAAGCGGCACAGAGCCCGAGCGCCGCGCCGAGGATCGCGCGCTTCACGGCGCACCTCCGTCGACCGCGCCGCGACCCGGCAGATCGCGCGCCCCGGCGGCACCCTTCGAGGCCGCGCCCTTCGTGGAGAAGGGGCGCGGCGCGCCGGCGTCGAGGCTCGCGCCGAGCTTCGACGTGCGCGCGGGCTCTTCCTTCCCCTCGTGGCTCGCTTCTTCGATCTGCGCCTTCAAGCGACCGTTCTGGGCGATGCCTTCGTCGAGCAAGGCGCGCTCGCGCTCCGCCTGCGCGCCGGCGTCGTCGGCGTTTCTCCGCGCACGAGCCGCTCGCTCTTCCGCCTGGCTCGCGCGCACGAGGTCGCGCCCGAGTGCTGCCCATTCGGCGGCCACGCCGTCGAGGATCTTCGCGCGCTCTTCGTCGCCCGCTTGGCGCATCCGCGTCGCGCGCTCTTCGGCGCTCCGCGCCTGACGAACCGCGTCGGCCGTCAGCGCCTTGTGCGCCGGATCGGCTTCGAGGCTCGCGAGCACCGCGTCGGTCGAGTCGGCCGAGCCGCCGGCAGCGAGGGACGTCCCGAGCGCGCCGAGGGCACACGCCGCGAGCGCCATCGCCGCGAGAACGAGGGGAAAAGAAGAGCGTCGCACACGCCCCGTGTGCCCCGCGCGGCACGGCGCGTCAAGCCCACCTTTCGCCACAATGCGGTTCATCGCGGCCTCCGAGGAAGCGTGGTATTCCATCGGTTGGCCATGTCGCAGCCGGCAGAGCAGGGCGCGGAGCCGCAAGAGGGCGCCGCCGTCGAGGGGCTGGGGACCGGCACCCCGGCCGCCTCGTTCGGAAAGTACCAGCTCTTTGCGAGCCTGGGACGCGGCGGCATGGCGGACGTCTTCCTCGCCGTGGCGCGCGGACCGATGGGCTTCAACAAGCTCGCGGTCATCAAGCGCCTGCGATCGAACCTCGCCGACGATCCCGCCTTCCGCACGATGTTCCTCGACGAGGCCCGGCTGGCGGCCCGCCTCAATCACCCGAACATCGTCCACACCTACGAGGTCGGCGAGCACGACCAGGCGTACTTCATCGCGATGGAGTACCTCGAGGGGCAGCCCCTCAACAAAGTCATCCGCGAAGCGGTGAAGAAGGGCGAGGTCCTCGACCAGGCCTTCTGCGCGCGTGTCGTCTCCGACGCGCTCGCCGGTCTTCATCACGCGCACGAGGCGCAGGACTACGACGGTCGCCCGCTCGAGATCATCCACCGCGACGTCTCCCCCCACAACGTGTTCGTCACGTACACGGGCCAGGTGAAGCTCGTCGACTTCGGCATCGCCAAAGCGGTGCTCTCGTCGACCGAGACCGAGGTCGGCGTCCTCAAGGGGAAGGTCGCGTACATGTCCCCCGAGCAGGCGGTCGGCGGGAAGATCGACCGTCGCGCCGACATCTTCGCGATGGGGATCATCTTGTGGGAGCTGCTCACGCGGCAGCGCCTCATGACCGGCGACTCGGCGGCGAGCACGCTCCACCGCGTGCTCAACGCGCCGATCCCCGCGGTCTCCACGGTGCGCGAGGACATCGATCCCGAGCTCGAGGCCATCGTCGCCAAGGCGCTCGAAAAGGACGTTCGTTACCGCTTCCAAACCGCTCAAGAGATGCGCGACGCCCTCGACGCCTTCTTGAACTCGGCGGGGAAGAACACGCGCCAAGACGAGATCGGCCGCAAGGTCAGCTCGATGTTCCAGAAGGTCCGCGAGGACGTGCAGCGCCAGATCCAGCAGCACATGGAGAAGGTGACCGCCGCCGGCACGACCGAGGAGCTCGCCGCGCTGAACGCCGCTGCCATCAAGCGGATGGGACCCGGTGGTCCGTCGGTGAGCGCCGGCCTCATGAAGCTCGGCATCAGCGAGAGCGGGAGCGGTAGCGGCATCGTGCCGTCGTTCTCTGCCGGCAGCTCGATGGGCGCCAGCATCCCGCCGCGCCAAGACGTCCTCGCCGCGCGCGCCGAAGAGAAGAAGAAGGGGGTGATGGTCCTCCTCCTCGGGGTCATCGCCGCGTTGCTCGTGTTGGTCGTCGTCATCTTGCTGTGGGTCGGATTAAGGCGTCGCACCGACACCGTGGCCGACGGGCATGTCGGCGACACGACGGGCGCGACCGCAGCTGGCCAAGGCACGGCGTCGGCCGGCGCGACGACAGGGAGCGCGCCCACCGCGAGCACCGGCGTCGTCGCCGTCACGCAAACGCCGGGGAGCGCGGCTTCCGCCGGCGCCACGGCTCCGCCCACCGCTGTCCCCATCACCGCGGCGCATGGGCATGCCGCCGGCGTCCCGGCGCATCACCCGGGCACGAAAGACACTGGCGCGAAGCCCGCCGCGCCGACCGCCACGGCCCCCGCGGCCGACGACGGTTTCCTGACGTTGCAGACCTATCCTTGGACGCGCGTCTCCGAGGGGGGCAAGGTCCTCGGCACGACGCCGATCGTGAAGCTCTCGCTCCCGCCGGGGAGTCACACGCTCTCGCTCGAGAACCCCGATCAAGGGGTCAAGCAGTCGCTCACCGTCGTCATCAAGAGCGGCGAGACGACCACGAAGTCGATGGCGTACAAATGACCTCGCCCGCCCAGTTCTGATACGGTCAGAGCGTGGAGGTGCGGTTTTTCGCGCCTCGCCGATTCACGAGGGCAGGGGCTTACTTCATGGCACGTGAGCATGACGGAAGGACGCGTCGCGCGGTCGCGCTCGTCGCCTTCGGCGGTGCGCTGGCGACGGCGGCGATCGGCTCGGTCTCTTGCGGCAGCACCAACAAGACACCGGTGCCGGCGACCGGCGCGCCCATCACGATCGGCGTCACCATCGCCCTCACCAAAGGGCTCGCCGGCACGGGTCTCCCGCTGCAGCACGCGGTGCGCGTCGCCGAGCAACAGCTCAATTCGTACGGCGGCATCCTCGGTCGCCCGGTCACGTTCCACGTCCTCGACGACACCACCGACGACGGGCCGATCCTCCAAGGCAACGTGCAGAAGCTCATGGATGAGGGGGCGCTCGCCATCCTCGGCCCCATCGGCAGCGGTCAGGTCAAAGCGGTGGCCGATCCGACCAAGCCCGGCCCCTTCAACACCTTCCAGCGCAAGGTGATCGAGATCTCGGGGACGGCGACCTCGGTCGAGCTCACCACGCTGCAGCCGGCGACCGATCGGTACTTCTTTCGCACCGTGCCCAACGACAAGCTCCAAGCGAAGGCGCTCGCCATCTTCGCGACGCAAGGGCCGGGGCCAGTCGACGGTGGCGTGCAGACTCCGGTGGACGCCGGTCCCGAAGCGGGGGACGCGGGCAAGACGCCCGATCTGAGCGGCGCGTGCAAGCGCATGTCGATCCTCCACAACGACGACGCCTACGGAAATCCGTTCGCGGCGGCGCTCGTGACCGAGTTCGCCACTCGTGGCGGACAAGTCGTCACGAACCGCGCCGTCCCCGGTGACGTGAAGGCCAACTACACCGACGAGCTCAACGAGATCCTCGCCGCGCGCCCCGACTGCCTCACCTTCATCGTCTACGATCCGGTCGGGGACGAAATCCTCCGCGAGGTGAAGGCGGCGCAGAAGTCGAACCCCTCGGTGCTGCCGCCGGGCTTCTTCTCCATCGGGACCGACGGCACGTACACGCCGCAGTTCATCAACAACGGGCGGTCGAACCCCGCCGACTCCACGCTGCCCACGGTGGTCGAGGGGGCCTACGGCACGAACCCCGATCCCAACCCGGACATCCCGCAGTACGGCGGCTTCAAGAACCTCTACCTCGCGCAGTTCTCGCTCGAAGAGTCGCAAGCCGACCTCGCCGGTCAGGTCGTCAACTTCTACGACGCGGCGATCCTCGCGGCCCTCGCCATCCAGCGCGCGGGGACGACGACCGATCCGGTGAAGATCCGAAACGCGCTCTTCGAGGTCTCGCGCCCGGGCGGACGCACCTTCGGCCCCGCCGAGCTCGGCGGCGCCCTCGACGATCTCAGGAACGGCCTCGACATCGACTACAACGGCGCGTCCGGCGACTGCGACTTCGACGAGAACGGCGACGTCATCGCCAATTACATCGTCTGGCACGTGGAAAACGGTCAGTTCGTCACGCTGCAGCACATCCCCGCGCAGGTCCTCCGATGACGGCTCGTTCGATGAAGCGCTCTTCCCCCCTCCGCGTCGCCTCGGCCCTCACGGTCTCTGCGCTGCTCGTAGTCGCGTGCGGCGGGACGGACTCTCCGCAGCAGGGGAGCATCAACGTGGCGTTCCCTTCGACTGCCGCCGCGGTGGCCATCGACACGTTGCAGCTCCAAGTGTTCGACGCGCCCGATCCCAACACGTGCCTCGAGCTCGTGCAGAAGCGGAAGACGGCGCAGCCGCTCCCCAAGCCGCTCTTCGACGGTCAGCCCACGCCGACGTGCTCGTTCATCGCCAACAAAGTGCCGCCGCTCTCGGTCGGCTACGGCGTCCGCGCCTTCATGGTCGTGGGCGTCGGCTGCGCCACCGCGGGCCGCGCGGCGCAGGAGTGCCTCATTGGGTGCACTCTGCAAGGGGTCGGCGACGCGGTGATCAACGTCGACGTGCCGGTCTCGCTCTTCAGCAACACGGTCGACATCCCCGCCACCAAGTGCACGCAACTCTCCGCCAAGTGCTCCGGCGGGTGTTGAGCTAGTGTCCCGAGTCTGAAGTTCGTCGGCAGGCCGACGAACTTCGACTCGGGTCCCTAGCCCACCCTGGTGGGGAACTGCGTTCCCCCTCACTCGCTCGCTAACGCTTCGCTCGTGAGCCTCCCCCGCGTCGCCTTCGGCGAGCTCGTGCGCTGCACGAGCCGTTCACTGGC
>CAZHHD010000010.1:0-216676 GCA_964531795.1 uncultured Polyangiaceae bacterium
CGGCGACTCGTGCTTCGCACGAGCGCGAGCCCGACGCGCCCAGCGTTCGGGAGCCACATCTTCTCACCTGCTGCACACCAGCGAGGCGGTGCCAGGAAACGGCTCGTGCAGCGCACGAGCTCGCCGAAGGCGACGCGGGGGAGTCTCATCGCGAAGCGATGAGGGGGTTCGCAGAATGCTCAGGCGCGCCATCGCGTTGGCGAACTCGGTGGCGGTGAGCGCGCGCGTCGTGGGGAGCGTGACGCCGCGCTGGGCGACGAGCTTCATGCCGCCGACGTCTTGGTTGTTGGGCTCGAAGTTGGGGAGGTGGAGCCCGGTCCACGTCGAGTAGAGAAACTGGTAGCGGCCGGCCGCGCTCGACGAGTACCCGCCCGAGGTGACGATCTTGTCGGGGTGGCGCACGCAGCTCGAGAAGTACGTGTAGCCGAAGGTCACGTTGTAGCCGTCGTAGCTGCCGTGGCCCGCCGTCCCTTCGGTGAAGCCGATGGTGTCGAGCATGGCGCGGTGCTTCGCCGGCACGGCGCCGTTGGCCAGCGAAGGGGCGCACGTAGGGGCGGAGAGATCGTCGCTGGAGAACGATGCCTCTTCGTCGCTTCCTGCTCCCGACGAGCATCCCACGAGCGCGAAGAGCGAGACGACGGCGAACGAAGTGGCCAGGCCGATGCGCTTCATGTTCGATTCCTCCTCGGGTCGTGGTCGGTCAAAGCGTGAGGCGACGGAGCGCGTCGGCAGCAGCGGCGCGCGCCTCTTGGCGAAGCTCGCCGTCGACTCCTTCCGCGTCGCCCAGTGCGGCCACGCGCGCGGCGAAGCGCGCGACCGCCGGCTCGGCCCTCGGATCGCCGAGCGAGGCGATCTGCTGGACGGCGAGCGTCTCCACGTAGAGCGGCAGATCTTTTTCGTCGAGCGCGCCGGCGAGGGCGAGCGCAGCGTCGCGGCCTCCCGAGTCGCCGAGCGCCTCGACGAGCATCGACACGTTGCCCGCGGCGTCGTCGGTGGTGCGTCCGCGCTCGCGATCGAGCCAGCCGTCAAGTGTCTTCGCCGCGTCGTCGCGCGCGCTCGGCGAGGCGCTCTTGGCGAGCTCGGCGATGGCGCGGATCACCGTCGGCGCGGCGTCGGGATCGCGCGCGAGGTCGACCTTCTCCAGCACGGGGAGCGCGTCGACGTTCCCCGCGCGCCACACCGCCTCGACCGCCTCGATGCGCGTGGCGCGATCCTCGGCGGCGAGCCCCGAGCGGAGTGCGTCGATCGGATCCTCCTCCGCGTACGCCGGCGGCGAGGGTCGAAGGGGCTCTTGGGCGAGGGCCGGCGGTGCGGCCGCGGGTGTGTCGTCGTCGTCGAGCTCGCGTTCGACCGTCGCGGGCGCCGTGGGGGCCGCCGCCCTAGCGACGGGCGGTGCGGGCAAGGGCGGTTCGTGACGCAACGAGGCGACGATCCCCGCGGCGAGCGCGACGGCGGGGACCGCGAGCACCAAAAGGAAGCGTGCGCGGAGCTTCGCCGGCGCTTCGGGCGTCGTGACGTGTCTCGGTTTCTTCATGGCGGATCCTCACGCCTCACTTGCAGGTGTCGTCGGCGCCGGGGTTCACGCGACAGCCGTTGGCGCACGTCCGGATGACGGAGGGCGCGCCGTTCGCGTTGCAGCGGTAGAGCGTGTTGGCGTTCCCCGAGACCTTGTCGCCGCCGCAGTACGCGCCGCCCGGCTGGCATCCGCCGCTCGTCGCACCGCCGCCCGATCCCGAGCGGCCGGCGGCGACCGCCTGCACTGCGTCGATCTCGGCTTGCGTGATCGGGCAGTGCGTCTCGATCGCGTTGGAGACGAGCCCGTTGCGACGCCCGTAGAACGACGTGAGCTGATTCTTGAGCGAGGCCTTCATCACCGGCGCGCCGGCGTAGACCATGTGGATGTGGTAGCCGAACGACGGCGGCGTCCGATAGAACGCGGCGAATCCGTGCATCCGGAGCGCGTGGACGCGGGCGCACGGGCTCGCGCCGGGATCGATGTCGGTCGCGTCCGAGTACTTCACCCCCGGCTCGGGGCAGTGCGTGCCGACCGAAGCCGGCGCGTCGCCGAACGTCTGAATGAGCGAACCGTCGCCGACGCCCGCGGCGAGCATCGCGGCGTGCGCCCCCGAGTACATGTACGCCGGCGACGAAGAGTGCCCGCCTGTGTACGGCGCGGGGCAATACCCTCCGCCCGAGCCGAGCGCTTCCTCCGCTCCGGCCTGCGCGGACTCGTCGGTCGAGCTCGAGCCGTCTTGGCTCGCCGAGCACCCGGCCATGAGCGACGCCGTGAAGAACGTTGCGATGACGATCGGCGACAGCTTGTTCATGAGGCCCGTCCTTGGTCAGGGCACCTCGTCCCGCTGCTGTGGATCTCCACATGCGAAACGTCGGCGCGATGACGAGGGGAATTGCGCGTTCCGCGCCAAGGCGCGCGCGCGGGCCGCGCACGTATCGCACCTCGCGGCGCTCGAAGAGCCCGCGTGGATCAGGCGATCCAAGCGTCGACGACGCGCGACCTTTGTGGACGAACGAGGTGGACGACGCTCGACATTCGCGTCGATCGTGTAGGTGCGGGTAGCCCTGGATCGCGTGCGGCGCAGATGGGCTGCGCGACGCGCTACGCCTTCGGCGCGCGACTTCCCACGCGGCGCCGTGCTCGTGCGCCTTCAGCTCGCGAAGATCGCTTCGGCCACGCGCTCGGCGGTGAGCTTCGCGAGCAAGATGCCGTTGCGATGGTGGCCCGTGGCCAAGAAGAGGCCGGGGAGCCGGCTCTTGCCGATGAGCGGCTTGTCGGCGAACGGGCGGAAGTTGCTCCAGGTGCTCGCGACCTCGGCCTTCGCCAGGCTGGGCACGTCGGCGAGCGCGCTCTCGAGGATCGAATGGATTCCGCCCGCCGTCACCTCGCGACGAAAGCCGACCATCTCGAGCGTCGATCCGCAGAGGACGCGACCGTCGCCGCGCGGCACGACGTACCCGCGCGGACCGAAGACGATGGAGCGCAGCCGCGGCGGGCGCTCTTCGAGGAGGATCATTTGTCCGCGCGCCGGGCGCACCTCGGGGAACACGCCGCCGAGACCAGGGACGAGCGACGACCAGCTCCCCGCCGCGAGCACCGTGGCGTCGGCGCGCACCGCTTCGCCGGAGACGAAGGCGCCGCGGCACACGCCCCCCTCGACGATGACGCGATCGACCGTCGTCCCGGTGCGCAGGACGACGCGCGACCGCGCCACGGCCACCGAGAGCGCGCGAAGGAGCGACGGAGGATCGACCTGCGCGTCGTCGGGGAAGTGCGCCGCTGCGACCACCTCGGGGCTGAGCTCGGGCTCGAGGCGTCGCGCTTCGTCACCGCCGAGGAGCGTGGCGTGGAGGCCGAGGGCCTTTTGCGAAGCGACGAGCTCGGCGAGCTCCGCTTCATCGGCGGGATCGTGCCCCACCTTCAAGACGCCGCACTTTCGATAGCCGACGTCGATGCCCGTCTCCTCGCGGAGCTCGTCGGCCCACGCGGCGTATCCAGCGCGCGCGGGGAGGAGGAGCTCCAAGAGCTCGCGCTCGTGACCTTCGATTTGCGCGCCGAGCACACCGGCCGCGGCGCTCGAGGCCTCGGCCCCGGGGACCGCGCGCTCGAGGAGGACCACCTCGGCGCCGCGACGCGCGAGCTCGAGCGCCGACGCGCAACCGAGAACTCCCCCGCCGATCACCACCACGCGCATGGCGTCGTCCTAGCACTCTCGCGCGGCGGGCGGGAGGCACGACGGGCCGCCGTTTCGCCGGCTCGCCCCCGCTCAGCGCACGCGACGCACGAGACGGAGAAACGCGCCGGCGTTCCACCCGGCGAAGCCGAAGAAGATCATCACCAGGGCCACCGCCCACTGCGCGCGATCGGGCGTCTCTTGGTTCACGAGGAGCCACGCCCCTTCGGGCACCGTCTCCCCGGTGGTGTCATGAATGGCGGCGCGGAGGCCGCGATGCCGCGGGCCGGCGCCGTCGAAGCGGACGAGCCTGCCGTTGAACTCGCTCGGAGGGACGAAGCGGCCCCCCTCTTCTCCTGCAGGGACGCGGAACTCGACCCACACGTCGGGGCGGCCGGCGATGGGCGCCACGCGGTACGAATCGGCCTCGAACGGCCGCTCGAAGCGCATCGACCCGACGGCGCCGAGGACGCCGTGGCCGCGGACGAAGTGGTTGTCGCCGGCGACCGCGGGGTTGAAAAAGCGGAGATCCCCCAGCTCGGTGGGCCACTTGGGGGCGAAGGCGTAGCCCGCGTCGCGCGCGAGGAGCAGCACCATCGAGAAGGCCGCGAGGGCGGTCAACGCCAGCACCGCGAGGGTCCAGGTGCGCTCGCGCCGCGGCGGATCGGGGAGGGCGAGGAGCTCGGGATCGGCGCCGTCCTCGAGGAGCCCATCGGGGGCGATGGGCCCAGGGACGGCAGAGGTCGGGGAAAGGTCCGTGGAGCTCATGGTCGGTTTCGGCGCCTGGGCGGAGCGCCGCGTTTCAGCCGGGATATTCCTACGATAGCGCGAAGGGGCGGCAGGGCGGGCGATCCTCTCTCCACTTCGGACACCGCGGCCGCACAAACGTTCCCGACCCTGCATTTTCGCGATAGAGTGAGGCCCTCATGGCTGCCGCGACCCCCTGCCCGAGCTGTGGCTACAAGAAGAACCCCCAGGGCGCGACGCGTTGCGCCTCCTGCGGATCGACCCTCGAGGCCGTCGGCAAGTCGTCGCGCTCGCGCGAAGAAGAGCTCGAGCGCCGCTACCAACAAGAGGGGATCAGCATCCAGTGGCTGGGCATCGCCCTGGCGGTGCAGGCGGTCCTCACCGCGGCCCTCGTCTTCGGCCTCCCGATGGTCATCACCGCCCTCGACTTCGAGGGGGGCAACGGCATGACCGTGTGCATCCCGGTGTGGTTCCTCGGCGGCCTGCTCGTGGGGATGATCTCCCCCGGCCGCACGTTCATCGAGCCGGTCGTGGCGAGCTTCGTCGTCGCCATCCCCACCACCCTCGTGCTCGTGCAAAACCAGACCGTCCGCTACATGCCGACGTTCCTCTACGTCATCATGGCCGCCATCGGCGTGATGTTCACGCTCATCGGCGCGTACATCGGCGAGCGCATCCAGCTCGGCCCGCCGCCGAAGCCCGCGGAGTGATTCGAACGCCGGCGCGACGCGCCGGAGAACGCACGACGCCATGAAGCACGACGTCGTCGTCATCGGTGGAGGGCCGGGCGGTGCGGTCACCGCGGCGCGCCTCGCTCAGCTCGGTCGGCGCGTGGTCGTCCTGGAGAAGACGCGCTTTCCCCGCTTTCACCTCGGCGAGTCGCTGCTCCCCTACTCGACGCCGCTGCTCGAGCAGCTCGGCGTGCTCGACGCCCTCTTCGCCCGCTTCATGGTCAAGCGAGGGGCGCGCTTCGTGGACGTGCTCGGCGGCAAGAGCGCCCGCTTCGGCTTCGACCGCGGCTTCGGCAACGCGCCGCCGCCGGCGTTTCAAGTGCCGCGCGACGAGTTCGACGAGCTCCTCTTGCGACGGGCCCAAGAGCTCGGCGCCGACGTGCGCGAAGAGTGGACGGTGGCGCGCGTGCTCTTCGAGGGCGAGCGCGCGGTGGGGGTCTTGGCGAGCGATCCCGACGGACGCGAGCACGAGATCCACGCGAGCGTGGTGGTCGACGCAACGGGGCGCGACGCGCTCCTCGCCCGCGCGCGAGGCGGCGGCGGCGTCGACAAGCTCGGCCTCGACAAGACCGCCTTCTTCGCCCACTACCGCGGCGGCTTCCGCGACGTCGGCGATCACGTCGGCGACATCCAGATCGTCGTGTGGAACGACGGCTGGCTGTGGGTCATCCCCTTCCGCGACGGACGCACGAGCGTCGGCGCGGTGGTCTCGCACGCTTGGCTCAAGACGCGCCGCCCGGGCGAGTCGACCGAAGGGATCTTCCAACGTGCGCTCGAGGAGTCGGGGACGCGCGAGCGCTTTCTCGAAGGGGCCGTGCAGCTCTTCCCCGCGGAGGCCGCGGCGGATTTCAGCTTCACCGTGCGCGACGTCGTCGGCGACGGCTGGCTGGCGGTGGGCGACGCGTCGGGGTTCCTCGATCCGCTTTTTTCCACCGGCGCGCACTTGGCGATCCACGGCGGCTTCCGCGGCGCCGAAGCCATCGACCGCGCGCTCACCGCCGGGGACACGAGCGCGTCGCGCTTTCGCGCCTGGGCCGACGAGCTGCGCGCCGGTGCGGACCTCTTCCTCGGGAGCGTGCAGGCCTTCTACGACGGCTCACTCAGCGAGTACCTCTTCGCCGAGAAGCAGCACCCGTTCTTGACCAACGCCATCACCAGCATGCTCACCGGGAACGTGTTCCGGCCCGAGGCGCGCTGGGCGCAGGAGATGCGCGCGCGCTTCCCGGCCCGCTGGCCCGAGGCGCGAGCCGCCCGCGCGAAGGATCCGTCGCCCATCGCGCACTGAGGCACGACGTCGCACCCGGGCGCGGCGCGCCCGCATCGCGTGCTCGCCTCCGCCCACTCTTGCTAGCGTGGGCTCCGATGAACTTCGGCCTTCGTACGGTCCGCGCGAAGCTCACGGTGCTCGTCGGCCTCTCCGTCGTGGTGATGGCGGCCACGCTGCCGCTCCTGTCGTGGTTGATGCACACGCAGCTGCTCGACGAGATCGACGACCGCGTGATCGACGGACAGAAGTCCTTCGAAGAAGAGCTCGCCGACGACATCTCCGATCTCACGCTCGCCGCGCGCGCTCTTTCGATCGATCCGGCGACCACGGAGGCGATGGACAAGGGCGACACGAAGGAGATGGCCGTGCTCGCCGAGCTCGTCCTCTCCGTCTATCCCGACATCGACGTGCTGCTCGTCGACAAGACCGGCGCGGTCGTGAAGGCGCTCGGCTGCTCGGCACCGCCCAAGCGCCTGGAAGAGATCCCCGAGGTGAAGCTCGCGCTTCACGGGGAGACGTTCCAAGGAGTCGTGGCTCACGGGTGCGAGGAGGCGCACGCACCGGCGGAGGCGATGGCGCTCCCGCTGAAGAACGGCGGCGCGGTGGCGGTGCTCTTGCCGCTCGACAAGCGCTTCTTCGACAACGCTTCGTCGAAGCTCGGGCTCGAGCTCTCGCTCCGGCAGAACACCGCGCCTTTGGTGCACACTGCACGTTTCCCAGTGGGCATCGGGCTCGGCCCGCGCGGAGAGTCGACGCTGGCCGAACGAGGTCCGACGACCTGGGCCGTCTCCGGCTTCGAGCCGCGCGGCCTCGTGACGACGGCAGGGCCGCTCACCGTGGTGACGGCGCTCGACGTGACCGACGTGAAGTCGATCGTGCGGCGAAACCTCACCTTCTCGATCTTGGTGCTCGCCTTCGCCGCGCTCGTGTCGCTCCTGACGGGGGCGCGCCTCGCTTCGATCATGTCGCGCGCACTGGCGCGGGTGAACGTGGCGCTGAAGAAGCTCGAGCAGCAAGAGTACGTGCACGTCGACGCGATCAAGACAGGCGACGAGCTCGAGGATCTCGCCGAGGGCTTCAACACGATGGTCGACGGCCTGAAGGAGCGCGACAAGCTGCGCACCACGATGGGCAAGTACATGACCGCGGCCGTCATCGAGCACTTGATGGCCGGCAAGGTGCAGCTCGGCGGCGAGACACTGGAGGTGACGATCCTCTTCACCGACATCCGAAGCTTCACCAGCATCAGCGAGAAGATGGACGCTCAGGCGCTGGTCGGTCTCTTGAACGAGTATTTCACCGAGATGGTGGCGGCGGTGATGGCCGAGGACGGCGTCGTCGACAAGTACATCGGCGACGCGATCATGGCGGTCTTCGGCGCGCCGGTGCCCAAGAAGGACGACGCGCTCCACGCCGTCCGCGCGGCGGTGAAGATGCGCGTCGCGCTCGCGCACTTGAACGAGCGCCTCCGCGCGCGCGGCGTCCCGCAGCTCAAGACCGGCATCGGCATCCACACCGGCGAGGTCGTAGCCGGCAACATCGGGAGCGAGCGGCGCATGGAGTACACCGTCATCGGCGACGCGGTGAACCTCGCCTCACGCCTCGAGAGCAGCACGAAGGAGCTCGGCGTCGAGGTGCTCATCAGCGAAGACACCTACGAGCGGGTGAAGGACTCCATCGACGCGCGCGTCGTGAAGGAGATCACCGTGAAGGGGCGCGCCAAGCCGGTGCGCACCTACGAAGTGCTGGGCATCCGCGGCGAAGAATCGCTGCCGAAGCTCGTGCAGTCGGTGCCGCCGTCGGACGTCCCGGTCTAGTTGTCTTTTTGGTCGCGAACGCGGGCAGCCTTGCCCTGCAGGTCGCGCAAGTAGAAGAGGCGCGCGCGACGGACGACGCCGCGCGAGACGACCTCGACCTTCTCGATACGCGGCGAGTGCGAGAGGAACACGCGCTCCACGCCGACGCTGAAGCTGACTTTGCGCACGGTGAACGTGCTGCGGGCCCCGGCGCGGTGGCGCTTCAGGACGACCCCTTGGAAGACCTGGACGCGGTCCTTGTCGCCTTCGACGATGCGGTAGTGCACGCGCACCGTGTCGCCCACGCGAAAGTCGGGGAGATTCGTGCGGAGCTGGGCGTTCTCGATCTCGGCGATCTTCGGGATGGTGTTCACGGCGGGTCTCCGGCCTGCGCTCGTCTGGGGGTCGTGTCCGGGAGGGTCCGGGGTCGACCAACCATGGGAGCGGTTGGGGGAGCGGGCTTAAAGCACGGCGAAATAGGTGTGTCAACGGACCTCGGGCGAGGCGCGCCCCGGACCGCGCGTGCTAGCGTGGCCCCCGCCATGGCCAACGTGCTCCATCCCGGTGACCTTGCCCCCGATTTCGAAGCCGAAGCCGTGTTCCCGGTCGAGGGGGGCGATCCCAAGCACGAGCGCCTTCGCCTCCAGGATTTTCGCGGCAAAAAGAACGTCGTCCTCTACTTCTACCCGGGGGATTTCACCCCGGTGTGCACCAAAGAGGCCTGCGGCTTCCGCGACATGTACGACGACCTCAAAGGGAAGGACACCGAGGTGGTCGGCGTGTCGATCGACTCCTCGGCCAGCCACGAGCGCTTCGCCAAGCAGTTCGGGCTCTCCTTCCCGCTCATCGCCGATCCGGAGAAGAAGCTCGCCAAGCAGTTCGGCGCCACCGGCGTTCTGACGAGCCTCCTCGGCCGGGTGAGCCGCGTCACCTTCGTGATCGGCAAAGACGGCAAAATCGCAGCGATCTTGAAGGGTGAGCTCAGCGCCAACAAGCACGTCGAGGGGGTCAAGAACGCCCTCGCCAAGCTCGGCTGACCCCGTTTGTAAGCATGCTTACAAACGAGTGAGCGGGGCGCGAGGCGCGGCGGATCGGCGCGCGGCGCCCGCTCGGCGCTTGACGGGAGCCGCGGTTTCCTTCAGATTCCGCGCCCCTTCGATCTGAAGGCGTGGGTCCCCCAGCTCGCTGGGCCCCTCGGTCGCTCGGTTCCTCTCCGTCCTTCGCGCGGACCACCGATCGCCCGGTCCCTCTCTCGCGGCTCGCCGCGCACGAGAGAAACGCCGCCCGGATCATGTGCCTCGTTTTCCTTTCGATCGCGAAGAAGGAATCTCCGTCATGAACTCGAAGCCCGGCGTTTACGGCAAGAAGCTCGGTAACACTCAGATCTTCACCGAGGACGGCACCGTCCAGCGCGTGACCGTCATCGAGGCGGGCCCGCTCACGGTGGTCGCCAAGCGCACGCAGGAGAAGGACGGCTACGACGCGCTCGTCCTCGGTCTCGGCGTCCGCAAAGAGAAGCACACGAACAAGCCGCTCGCCGGCATCTACAAGAAGGCGAACGCCGCCCCCGCGCGCACGCTCAAGGAAATCCGCGTCCCCGCCGACTTCGTCGCCAAGTACGAAGTGGGTCAGGTGCTGAAGCTCGACGAGATCTTCCAGCCCGGCCAGTACGTCGACGCGCGCGGCACGACGCGCGGCCGCGGCTTCACCGGCGTCATGCGTCGTTGGAACTTCGCCGGCGGCGTGGCCTCGCACGGTACGCACGAGTACTTCCGTCACGGCGGGTCGATCGGTACGAACATGACCCCGGGCCGCACGCTCCCGAACCTCAAGATGAGCGGGCAATACGGCAACGAGACCGTCAGCGTCCTGAACCTCAAGGTCGCCAAGGTCGACGCCGAGAAGCACCTCCTCCTCATCGAGGGCGGCGTCCCCGGCTCGAAGAATGGCCTCGTGCTCATTCGCCAGGCGGTCAAGACCCGCGGCAGGGGCGGCCCGAAGAAGTGATCGCGGGCGTCGCGGGAGCGTCGCGCGATAGGCGCCGGCGCTCTCGCACCGCTCACGTCACTTGGGCTGTTGCATGACGACGCCGCGCGCGGTGTCGGTCCAGTAGATCTGCGTCGTGTCGACGGCGAGGCCGCCGAGCTGGTCGATCCCTTGGACGATCGGCTCGATCGCGCCGCCCGCGCGCGCCACGCGGACGATGCCGCCGGCGACCCCGACGTACGCGTAGCTCGCGTCGATCGCGAGCGCACCGCGGACGGGCATCGTGAGCCCGGTGACGACGGTCGTCGCCGGCGCGGACACACCGCCGTCGACGCCGTGAGCCTGCGGCGCGCTGCGAAGCGCGCCCATCGCCGTCGTCCAAACGAGCGTCGCCCCGTCGCCGGCGACCGCGACGGGAGCGGTTTCGTACAGCGCGAAGTCGGGCGCGCCATTCTGAGCGACCGGCGAGGCGGCGAGCACGCCCACGATCGAGTGGAAGGCCGATCCCGGCGGATCGTTCTCCGCCCACACCACGTGGCTCGCGGCCGGCACGAGGGCGAAGGGCTGGTAGGTCGTCGTGAGCCCGGCGCCGCCCCCGGCGGTGCAGCCGGGGAGCGCGCAGCGGTAGATGATGCCGGCGCTCGACGACAACCAGAAGAGCCCGGCCGAGTGGACCGCGACGCCGCTGAGCGAAGGGACCGCGCTGGCGACGAGGACCGAGCCGGCGTCGAGGTCGCTCTCGTCGGCGAGAGACACGTTCCCCGATCCCAGGTCGCCCCACGCGACGCGTCCTCCGCTCGCCGAAACGAAATGCGGATGCGACTCGCTCGCGGCGACGATCGTCGGCGGTCCGATGCACCCGCTGCGCGGGCAACGCTTCACGCTCCCCGCGGCGACGTCGTCGACCCAATAGACGAAGCTCGCGCTCACGGCGACGGCGCCCGGCTGATCCTCGCCCGACGCGAAGGTCACGCAGCCGCTGTCGCACGCGGGGCGCGCGTCCTCGATTCCGCGATCGGTGCCGGCGTCGACGGGGATGGCCACCGCTTCGCCGGGTGTGTCCGCGCCGGCTTCTCCGCCGCCGGGCATGCCACCGGTGAGGTCACTCGTGTCGACGATCCACGAGCAAGCGATCGGCGTGGGCGCCGCGAGGAGCACCGCGAGGACGAGGCCCCATCTCGCGCTCGTTCGCTTCACCTTGGACGAGCATAACGCTCACGAACGTCGGCGGTGCGCCTTCGTCAGTCTTCGCTCGACCAGACACGATTGCCCCGGAACATGCCGGAGTCCTCGGTCGTGCCGCCGCCGTGGAAGGTGTCTTCCTCCCAATCGAACGCGACCTCTTCCTCGACCCAGGTGGCCCGCGTGTCGTAGGCCGTGGCCCCGTTCACGATCGCCTGCGGAGGAGGCGGGAGCGGACGGGGGCTCGTGAGCGATGCGCTGACTTCGAAGAGGTCGACGAGGGTCTTCATGGCGTCTCTGAGCCGATACGTAGCAACCGCCGTACCGTCGTCCCCGCCGCGCGATTTCAGCGAATTTCGCCGCCTTCTAGGGGGGAGCGCCCCCTCCCTGCCCCCACGCGCCCCCAGGTTTGGATCGAGGCGGATCCTCCACCGTGACAGGGCGCGGCGAATGCGCCGGCGGGTAAGGAGCGAGCCCCTCACGCCGAGCGGTCCCGTTTGGTAGGCTCAAACGACGTGTCGCGCGAGAATCCTTACAAAACGCCGGACCGCTTCACCAAGGAGGCGAAGAAAGCCGGCTTCCCCGCGCGAAGCGTCTTCAAGTTGGAAGAGATCGACCGCCGCGTCCGTCTGATCAAGCCGGGGATGCGCGTGCTCGACTTGGGCGCGTCGCCAGGGAGCTGGGCCATGTACGCCGCGCAGAAGATCGGGCGAAGCGGAAAGTTGCTCGCGGTGGATTTGAATCCGCTCGGCGTCACGCTCGCGGCGCCCGCGGAGTTCGTGCTCGGCGACGCGCTCACCTTGGAGAACGAGACCCTCGCCAAGTTCGCCCCCTACGACGTCGTGCTCAGCGACATGGCGCCGAAGACCACGGGGAACCGGCTCGGCGATCAGACGCGGAGCTTCGAGCTCTTCATGGGAGCGGTCACGGTCGCCAGCGGCCTGCTCAAGAAGGGCGGCTCCTTCGTCGGGAAGATCTTCATGGGCGAGGACTTCCCTCTCGCCAAGGCCGAGGTAAAAAAGCTCTTCGAAGAGGAACGCTCGATCCGCCCCGAGGGGACGCGCAGCGTGAGCTACGAGCTCTTCGTCGTCGGTCAGCGCCTCAGGACGAGCGCATGGTGATGCGCACCGGAGAGTTCGCCGCGAAGGCGATGGTCGGCAACCGCTTCATCTTGGAGCGCGAGGTCGGACGCGGCGGCGTGGGCATCGTGTACCGCGCGCAAGATCAGGTCACCGGGCAAGCGGTGGCGCTCAAGGTCATCGCCATCCCCGGCGTCGACGCCGGCGAAGAGGCTAGGTTCAACCGCGAAGGGCGCGTGCTCGCGGGCCTCGTGCACCCGAGCATCGTGCGGCTCGTCGCCTTCGGGCAGCTCGACGAGGGGCAGCCGTACGTGGCGATGGAGTGGCTCGAGGGGGAGGACGTCGCCCAGCGCCAGCGCCGGAAGCCGCCGATGAGCATGGCGCAGTGCCTCGAGGTGGCGGCGCAGATCGCCGACGCGCTCTCCTCGGCGCACGCCGCGGGGATCGTGCACCGCGACGTGAAGCCTTCGAACGTGTTCCTCGTGGGGAGCGGGCCGGGCAACAGCGGCGGCCCGGTGGTGGCGAAGCTCGTCGACTTCGGCGTGGCCTCGGCAGAAGACGCGAAGCTCACGCGCACCGGCGCGATCATCGGGACCCCGGCGTACATGGCGCCCGAGCAAGCGCGCGGCGACGGCGAGGTCGACGCGCGCGCCGATCTCTACGCCCTCGGCGCGACGCTCTTCGAGATGCTCTCTGGGCGTCCGCCGCACGTGGGGCCGACGCCGATCGCGATCCTCGCGCGCCTCGTCACGACCCCCGCGCCGCGCCTCTCCGAGGTGCTCCCCGACGTGCCGCTCCAGCTCGACGAGCTGATGAACCAGCTGCTCGCCACCTTCCCCGCCGACCGCCCCGTCGCTGCCGAGTACGTGGCGAAGGAGCTCAGGTCGCTCGCGTCGGATTTGGCGACGAACAGCGAGCGCGTGGCCCGCGTCGTGATCGACGACGGCGATTCGCCGATGAGCCTCGCGCCACCGAGCGGCGTCTCGATCGTCAGCGCCGGCGGCGGCTCGCGCCTCGTCACTTCGATCCTCGCGACGCAGGTGCCCAAGGGGGCGCCGCGCCACCGCCTCCTCGCGCAGCTCCGCGCGCACGGGGCCGACGCGACCGAGCTCGGCGGCGACGCGATCGTCGCCCACCTCGGCGCGCGCAAAGCGATGGGCGACGAAGCGCCGCGCGCCATCGACTTGGCGATGCGTATCGCGCGGGCGAACGCGTCGGTCGGCGTGGCCACCGGACGCACGCGCATGGATCGCACGCGCCCGAGCGGAGAGGTCGTCGACCGCGCGGCCGCGCTCTCGCGCGACGCCAAGCGCGGGCAAGTGCTCGCCGACACGACGACCACCGAGCTCACGCGCGGCCTCTACGAATTCCAAGTGCGCGACGACGGAGCGGCGCTCGTCACGACGGCGCTCACCGGCAAACGCGAAGGGGTCGGCGGCGCGCCGTTCGTCGGTCGCGAGGCCGAGCTCGCCCAGGTGCTGGCCTCGTTCGATCGCTGCGTCGAAGACACTTCGCCGGTGCTCGCCACCATCACCGGCGCCCCGGGGATCGGCAAGACGCGCCTGCGGCGTGAAGCCATGCTTCGCATCGCCGCCCACTCGGCCTCGCCGCGCATCGTGCTCGTCCGCTGCGAGACGTTCGGCAAGGGGCACCACCTCGGCGTCGCCGCCGACGTGGCGCGCGCTCTCTCGGCGGTGATGAAGGGCGTCACCAAGGACGACGCGCTGGCCGCGACCGACGTCCTCCTCGCGACCGCCGGGGTCGACTTGGGCGACGACGCACGCGATCTCCTCGCACGCCTCATGGCCAACGAGCCGCTCCCCGCGCTCGCCGACGCCCGCGCCGCGCGCGATGCCTTGTGGGTCGCGCTCACCGAGGTCGCCGTCGGTGTGGCCAAGCGGGGGCCGTTCGTCATCGGCGTCGAAGACGCGCAGTGGGCGGACACCGAGAGCCTCTCGTGGCTCGACCACCTCTTGGGCCGCGCCGCCGACCTCCCCTTGTGGGTGTTCGCCACCGCGCGCCCCGTCCTCTGGCGCGAGGATCCCGAGCGCTTCGCCGGTCGCGACCACGTGCGCATCGAGCTCCGCCCGCTCTCGAAGAAGAGCGTGCGCACGATCGCCCGCTCGCTCCTCGGCGATCGCGTCCCCGCCGCCGAGGCCGAGACGGTCTCCGACAACATCGCCGCGCAAGCGGGCGGGTCGCCGCTCTTCGCCGAGGAGCTCGCGCGCCTCGCCGCGCAGGGCCGCGACGCCTCGCAAGCGCCGACGATCGAAGCGGCGATGCAAGTGCACCTCGACGCGCTCGACGACGCCACGCGCGACGCGGCGGTGCGTCTCTCGGTCTTCGGACTCGTCGGTTGGGACAGCGGGCTCGCCGCGCTCGGCGTGCCCGACGCTGCCGAGGCGCTCCGCACCTTGGCCGCCGCCGACATCCTCCACGAGCAAGCAAACTCGCGCTTCAAAGCGACGCGCGAGTGGGGCTTCAAGCACGCGCTCATGCGCGAGGTGGCCTACGCCTCGCTCGGCGACGACGCGCTCCGCGAAGGGCACGCGCGCGCCGGGCGCTGGCTCGCCAAGATGGGCGAAGACGACGCGACGGTCGCGCGCCACCTCGAGCTCGGCGGCGAGCCGGTCCTCGCCGCCGGCTTCTTGGAGAAGGCCGCGCGCCGCGCGCTCGCGGCCCACGCGCTCTCCGACGCCGTGGCCATGGCGGAGAAGGCGCTGGCCTTCGCCGAGGACAAGCCTTCCACCTTTGCTCGCGCCCAGCTCCTCGACGAAGCGTGGAGCCGCCTCGACGCGCGCGCCGGCGAGCGCGACTCGGCCGTCCGCGCCATGGAAGAGTCGGTCTACGACGAAGCGAGCGAGATCCGCGCGCGCGGGGCCCGCATTCGCTTCGAGGACGCGGCCGGCGGCGATCCCGAGACGAGCGAGCGCCTCGACCACGTCCGACGTGAAGCGAAGCGCGCGGGCCTCGCCGACGAAGAGGCGCGGTGCGCGGCCGCCCTCGCGTCGCGCTTCGCCTTCGGGGGCGAGCTGGAGCGAGCCGCCGAGGTGGCCGATCTCCTCCTCACCATCGGCAAGGAGCACGGGATCCCCGGCGCGGCGGTCGACGCGTGGCAGACGCTCGCCGTCGTGCGCCAAGCGCGCGGAGAGGTCTCCGCCGCGCTCGAAGCGCGTCGCTCGGCGGCGCGCGCGGCCAAGGAGTCAGGGCTGAAGACGCGTGAGGCCACGCTCATCATCAACGTGGGCTTCGCCCTCACGACCGTCGGCGCGCGCCTCGAAGCGCGCGAGGCGATCGAGCGCGGCATCGCCCTCGCGCAGGCCATCGGCTCGCCGGGCACGGTACGTCACGGGCAGATGAACCTCCTCTGCTGGACGGCCACCTTCGGGCGCGATCCGCAGCTCGACAAGCTCCTCGAAGACCCGCGTCAGATCGCCGAGGCGGCCATCTCCGGGAGCTGGGTGCCGCACGACCGCGCGACGCTGGGGGTGCTCTTCTACCGCGGCCTCGAGCTCCTCCGCGCCGGCGGCGCGGGCTGCGCCGAGCAAGCGCGCACGCTCCTCCGCACGGCGGCGCAAGGCTACCAAGCCACCAAGATGCTCGACGTCGTCCCCGTCGCCCTCGGCTACCTCGCCGAGTCGGAGCGGTGCTGCGGAGACGCCGCGCGGGCCCGCGAGCTCGCGCGCGAGGCGGCGAGCCTCCTCTCCCACGGCTCGCCGAGCCTCCTCAACGAAGCACCGGTGTACCTCGCGCTCCACGAAGCGTGCGTCGACGTCGGCGCCCTCGACGAAGCCAAGAGCGCCATCGCCGAAGGGGTGCCTCGCCTCGTGACCCGCGTGCACGGGCTCGCCGGCACGCCCTACGCCGCAGATTTTCTGCGCGAGCTCGAGCCGAACTCGGGGCTCCTCGCCGCCGCCAAGCGCTACGACTTGATGCCCGAAGAGCTCCGCGTCGTGCTCGGTCCGCGCAGCGAGCGCGGCCGCGCCACGTAAGCGCTACAAGAACGCGCTGATCGCGAGCTTGTGCAGCGCGGGGACGGCCTCGACGAGCCGCGCCTCGATCCCGCGCTCGACGTGCCGCATCCCCACCGCCTCGATGGCGGCGACGATGGCGAAGACGGTGGTCTCGTCGGGAGGCAAGCGAAGCGCCCCCGCAGCGTGCGCCGCGGCGAGGCTCGTGGAGACGAGCTTGGCGAATTTGTCCTCCAGCGACTCGCGGCGCTTCTCGTACTGGGGACCGGCGGCGCGCACCTCGCGAAAGAGGACGCGCGCGAGGCTCCCGTTGGCGGCGACCAGGGTGAGGAACGCAGAGATGCCGGCCCGCACTTGGTCGAGAGGATCCTTCTCCGCGGAGATCGCCTGGCTGACGAGACGCATGGCCACGCGCGCCGAGGCGTCGTGCACGTCGAGGAGCACGGCGCGAAGATCGTCGAAATGCTCGTAGAACGTGCGCCGACTCATGGAGACGCGCGAGCAAATGGCCTCGACCGACGCGCCGGCGTACCCCTCGCTGGCGAAGACCTCGGTCGCCGCGAGCAAGAGACGCCGACGCTGATCGGCCCGCCGCTCCGCGGAGCTGAGCGAGCGATCGTAGCGTCCCGGTCCAGGGGAGGCGAGCGGCGCTCCGGGGGCGACTCCTGCACGGCGAGGCATCGAATCGGACGATCGCACGGCTCCCCCTCCGCGAGCAACGACCGTGGGCGAACGGCGCGCGGTCGCACCGCTTGACCGGGGGGTACGTCCTTCTAGACTTCGATCCATGGCAATGGGGACGCCGCTCGTCTGGCCGTCGACGGCGAACACGGCTCCCAGTCCGTGGCTTTGGACGCGCGTGTGGGACACGGTATGGGTCACCGGGGGCGGCTTCTTCGTCTTCGCCGCCATCGCCGTCCCTCTGACCTTCGCGTGGGCCGGCTTCGGCGCGGCGCTCGTCGTCGCCTTCACCCACATCGCCGGCGCGGTCAACTACCCGCACTACGCGGCGACGTACCAGCTCGTGTACCGCGAGCGCGCCAAGAGCCCGCGGAACTTCCGGATGATGCTCCTGAGCCTCCCGGTGCTCTTGCTCGCGGCGGTGCTCGGCGTGGCCTTCCCCAACCCGCTCGACGACATTCTCCTCCGCGTCTACCTCACGTGGTCCGCGTACCACTACGCGGCGCAGCACTTCGGCATCGCCGCGATGTACAGCGCCAAGAGCGGGCGCCCGCTGGACACGCGGGAGAAGCGCGCGCTCCAAGTCGCGTTCGTGGGCGTCGGTTTCTACATGATGGTGGTGCTGAACCTCTTCACGTACGACCCGCGCGCCGGGGGCGACGGCGAGGTGCTCCTCCACGCGCTCTTGCCGCGATGGACGTTCGTCCTCGCGGTGGCCGGCGTCGTCGTGAGCCTCGTCGCGACCTTCCTCACGAACCACTGGATCAAGGCGCGCACCGGTCGCGGTCACGAGCGCACCGTGTGGTGGCTGCTCGCCACCAACTTCGCGTGGTTCGTGCTCCCCTACGTCTGGTACCCGGGGCTCCCCGGGCCGTGGATGGGGCCGGCGCTCGGGATCTGGATCCCCGTCGCGCTCCCCTTCTTCCACTGCGCGCAGTACCTCGCGGTGAGCGGGCACAGGTCGCGCTCCACCGGCGCGGTGCGCCCGGTGTTTCTCCTGATTGCGCTCATGGGGCTCGGCTTCTTCCTCTTCGAAGGCACTGCGGCGGTCATCTACGGAACGCACCTCTTGAGCGAGCAGCGCGCCCTCTTGCTCATGGCCTCACTCGTCAACATCCACCACTTCTGGATGGACGGCATCGTGTGGAAGCGCCCCAAGAAGGCACCGGCCAAGGTCGCGCCGAGCGGGGGCCTGGCTGCGGCCTAGGGTCACTTCCCGAAGAGGCGAGCGAAGATCGACGAGCCCGGGGCGGCGCCGCCCTTCGCCCGCGCGTCGGCCTTGGCCTCGGCGCGCTTCTCACGGCACCCGCATCGCGCGGCGCGCGGCACGTCACCGAGTACCTCCTCCACGTGCATTCCGCACCCCGCGAAGGTGGGTTTGTGGCATTCGTCGCATTCGATTCTTCGACACATGATGCTCTCCGATACCCTGAAAGGGGCGTAGTCCTCGGTCACGAAGGAAGAGCCAGCTCGGGAGCCGAAAGGTTCGGCCCAGGGCGGCGACGGCGTCGAAAAGGCGCTCCACGGTAGAACGCGAACCCATTCCCTCGCCTGCTGGCTCTAACCGACTGCCGGTGCCTCTGGTCGGCTCGTTCCCACGCCGAGAGCTTCGTGTCCCCCACCTTCGATCTCCTCGCGTCCAGCACCTTCGGCGTCCTCGCCGGTGTCCTCTCCGGCTTTCTCGGCATCGGCGGCGGGGCGATCTTGTCACCGCTCCTCGTCTTCACGCTCGGTCTCGACCAACACCGCGCGCAGGGCATTTCGCTGGCGGCCCTCGTCCCTCCCGTCGGATTGCCCGCCGTGCTCGCGTACCGACGCGTGGGCGTGCGAATCGACGTGAAGCTCGTCGTGGCGCTCGTCCTCGGATTCTTGGGAGGAGGTCTCGGGGGTGCGTGGCTCGCGCATCGCCTCCCCTCGCGCGAGCTCACCTGGGCGTTTGCGCTGTTCCTCGTCGTCTCGGCGTGGCGAGCGCTGGCCGAGCCTCCGCCCCCTCCCCACGCGAGCTTCCCCCCGCGGCGCGCCGCCAGGTGGGTGGGGATCCCCATCGGCGCGGCGGCAGGCGTGATGTCCGGCCTTCTTGGCGTCGGCGGAGGGCTCGTGGCGCTTCCGCTCCTTCGCAAGGTGGCGCGGCTCGGACGGCTCGAAGCGCAAGCGACGACGCTGGCGATGCTGCTCCCGCCCATCGGCCTCCCCGCGGTGTACGTCTACGCGCGCGAGCAAGGGGGTCTCCCGTGGGACCTGCTCGCCGTGGTCGGCCTCGGCTTCGCGCTCGGCGCGGGGGTCGGTGCTGCGCTCGCGGGGCGCGTCGAAGCGCGCATCGCCACGCGGGTGTACGTCGGGTTCCTCGGCGTCGCCGCGCTGATGCTCGTGCTTCGCTGAGGGCTAACGCGTAGCGCCTCGCGCAGCCTCTTCGAGCACGCCGAAGAGCGACCGCGCGCTGTCCTTCCACGAGCCGGGGCCCGCGCGCACGATGGCGTCTTCGTCCCACGTGCGCGAGAGCGCCTCCCCGAGACCGCGCGCCAGATCGCCGGCGTCGCGTGCTTCGACGAGGATGCCGCTCTCCGGCTTGGCGAGGACGTCGGGAATGCCCCCCACCCGCGAGGCCACCGC
This sequence comes from uncultured Polyangiaceae bacterium, assembly GCA_964531795.1. GTDB lineage: Bacteria > Myxococcota_A > Polyangia > Polyangiales > Polyangiaceae > CAZHHD01. The sequence continues at coordinate 19,740 of CAZHHD010000010.1, forward strand.
CGGTCGACCGCTCGCGAGCGCCTCGAGCACCACGTTCGGTGTCCCTTCGCTCCAGCTCGGCAGAGTGAAGACGTCGCAGGCGGCGACCCATTGCGCCACTTCGCGGAGCGGACGCGCGCCGGGCGCGAGGAGCCCTTCGCCCCACGAAGCCTTGAGCGCCGTGACCTCGGGTCGCATCACCCCTTCGCCGATGAGCGCGAGAATCGCGTCGGGCCGCGCCGCGCGGATCGCGCGGAACGCCTCGAGGAGCTCGCCCAGCCCTTTTTGCGGCTCGAGGCGCCCGACGAAGACGACCAAGGGGCGCCTCTCGGGGACGCCGAGCGCGCGCCGCGCGGCGCCGCGATCGCGAGGCGCAAAGAGCTCGGTGTCGACGCCGTTGGCGACGAGGTGCACGCGCGCTCTTGCGACGCCGAGCCCTTCGAGCTGCGACCCGAGCGCGCGCGAGACCGCGACCATCGCGTCGGCGCGGGGGAGGACGGCGCGCATGATGGCGCGGGCGCTCGGCACCTTGGCGACCACGTTCAGATCCGAGCCGTGCACCTTGACGACCGAGGGCTTGCCGAGCGCGCGCGCGAAGGCGATGGCCGCGCAGCCGTCGGGGTACGCCCAGGTGCCGAGGATCACGTCGTGCTGGCGCGCGAGCTCGCGGTACGGCAAGAGCGACGCGAGGTAGAGCGGCAAGGCCACCGAGAGCCCGACCTTGGGGACGTAGAGCTGACGGAGGTTGTGCGTCTCGATCCCCTCGACGACGTCACGATCCGGGAGCCCCGCGAGCTTGGCCGCGCGCGGAGGCTTCCCGGTCCGCGCCGCGAACGGCACGTAGGGGATGGCCGCGAGCACCGTGAGGTCGCACAGCTCGCGCAGCGCGCCGAACTGTTGCCGATTGAACGGCGAGCTCAGTGGCTCGATCCGGTTGGGAAAGATCTTGGTGATGGCGAGGACGCGCATGCCGCTCGACCGTTCTACTGTACTCTACGCGCCCTTGGTCGGTGTGCAGCTTCGCACGCGAGCGAGCCGGGGCTCTCCTTCGACATGCGCGTTCTTCACGTGGTGCAGACCTTGGGCATGGGCGGCCAAGAGCGGCTCATCTTGGATCTTTCGCGCGAGCTCCTTCGCCGAGGGCACGAGGTCGGCGTCGCCTCGCTCACCCCCGGCGGCGACCTGCGCCCCGAGTTCGCCCCCGACATCCAGGTCTTCGACGTGACGCGGAAGAGCGGCTTCGACGCGGCGGTCATCGCCCGCATGGCCGCCACGATCCGGCGCTTTTCTCCGGACGTCGTGCACACGCACAACCCTTCGCCCATGTTCTACGCCGTCCCCGCGGCGCGCGCGCTCCTCGTGCGACGCATCGTGCACACGAAGCACGGCGCCAACATCTACGGGCCGCGCTCCTTGCATGCTGCACGCGTCGTCGCGCGGGCGGTCTCCGCCTTCGTCGCGGTCTCGGAGGGGACAGCAGACACGGCGCGGATCAAAGAGCGGGTGCCGGCGCGTCTCCTCCACGTCATCCCCAACGGCATTCCGCTCGGGCGCTTCTCCCCCAACGCCGAGACACGCGCGCGCGTGCGCCGAGAGCTCGGCATCCCCGAGCGCGCCTTCGTCGTCGGATCGGTCGGGCGCCTCGCGCCCGAGAAGGACTATCCGCTGCTCGTGCGCGGGATGATCCCCCTGCTCGGCGAGGACACGCGCCTCGTGCTCGTGGGCGAAGGTCCTTCGCGCGGCGAGGTGCAGGCGACCATCCCCGAAGGGCTCGCGCGCTTCGTGACCTTGACCGGCGCGCGCCGCGACGTCCCCGACTTGCTCGCGGCGTTCGACGTCTTCTCTCTCACCTCGAAGACCGAAGGGCTCCCGCTGGTCATCCCCGAGGCGATGGCCTCGGCGCTCCCCATCGTGGCCACCGCGGTGGGCGGCCTCCCGAGCATCGTCCCGGCAACCGTCGGCCACCTCGTCCCCCACGGCGACGCCGCGGGGCTCACCGACGCCTTCACCGCGCTGGGGAAGGACGAAGCGCGAAGGCGCGCGATGGGCGCTGCGGCGCGCGAGCACGCGCTGGCACGCTTCTCTCTCGAGAAGATGACCGATCGCTACGAGGCGCTCTACCGCGGGTGAACGCGTGGCCGCGCGCCCGGGCGCTCTCGCGGGTGGAGGGTCCACCGGCAGTCGCATGCAGCATAGTGCATGTCGACCTGACACCGTATGCACTATGCTGCCAAGCTTCCCGGCTCAGAACGCGGTCACGTCGCACGCGACGTTGTCGATGTAGAGGTCCGTCGTCCCCGACTTCACGTAGTCGAGGCCGACGGCCGCGCCGAACGACGTCGGGTTGGCGAAGTTGGTCTTCACGTGGAGCGGCGGGCCGGCATCCTGCGAGAGGACCGCCATGTCGCCGATCATGTTCCCCACCGCGGGGGCGACCAGCGACACTTGTACGCGGACCCACTGACCGAAGGGGATCGACAGCTTCCCCGGTCCGTTGCCCGGACCGATGTCGGCACCGGCGTCGTTCACCTGCGGCGCGAACGACGTGAGGGCGACGGCATTGCCCACGGTGTCGGGGTTGGCGATGAGCGTCATCCCCTTCGTGTCGTTGTTGTTGATGTACAGCGCGAAGACGTTCCCTTGGTCGTCGTTGTGGCCGACGAAAAGATCGAACGTGCACACCATGGACTGGTTGGCGGAGAGCACCACCCGGCCGTAGCCGTACTGTCCGGCGCCGGCCCCCTTGGAGTGGAGAGACTTGGGCGGCGAGAGCACCGGCGAGGTCGCGAGGGAGAGCGACCCGGTCGCGGTCGTCGCCAGGTTCGAGAGGCAATTCAGCCCGGCGTCGGTGTCGAAGTTGCAGCAGAAGCTGTGCGTCGTCGTGCACGGATCGGTGAACGCGTAGCTCGACGTCGTGTCGGCCCCCGCGTCCCCCGAGGCCGCTTCGCCCGTCGCGTCGTCGCCGGTGGTCGACGTGTCGGCGGAGGTCGCGCCGTCGAGCGCGCCGCCGCCTCCGTCGGTAGGCGCAGCGGGAAGATCGTCGACGCACGCGGCAGCGGCGGAGGCCAACGTCGACGCGCCGGCAAGGACGAACCACAGACGACCGCGCCCCATTCTGTTCAGCTTAGCTCAGCTTGCGTCGATTGCGCGCTCAGGGACCGCGCCAAAGCTCGTGCGCCGAGCCGTCGGGCGCCACCGATTCGGCGACGTCGACAGCGGCGCCGCCCGGTCCCGGCTCCGAGTGGATACGGAGCACGTGCCCGGTCGAGTCGTTCACGTCGGGCGAGAGACCGCAGTCGATGCGAAAGAGAACGCCGTTCGCTCCGACGGCGATTTCTCCGCGCGCGCCGAGCGCGTCGGGCTGGTGGCCGAAGACGATGTGCTTCACCGAGAGCGCGGCGGCGTTCTTCGCCGCGGTCCCCGGGTCGGCGTCGTACCACCCGCGCGACTCGAGGATGGAGCTCCCGCCGACGGTCTCGTCACCGTGGTAGTCGTGCGCGAGGAGATCGGCGCGGAGAGCCGACTCCAAGTCGGCCACGGTGCGTCCGTGCGTGTCCCCCGCGTGGGAGAAGAACCACCCGCCGACGCGCGCGCCGAGCGGACGCTGACGGAGCCAGAGGCCGCGCGGATCTTTGCCGCTGGCGACGTCGGTCGCAGGGAGGTGCCGCGACGCGAGCTCGGCGTTCACGCCGTCGTCCTTCGAGGCCTTGTCGTTCCCGGGATCGTCGAGGAACTCGGCCTCGTGATTTCCCAAGGTGAAGATCACGCGGCCGCCCGCTGCCGCTGCCTGCGGTTCGAGCGCGCGGAGGAGGTCGAGCGCTTCGAGCGCCTGCGGGCCTTTGTCGAAGAGATCCCCGGTGACGACGAGCACCGCGTCGTGCGCCGTCCACGTCGCGGCGTCGGGCGTGGCCGGGCCGCTCGCCATGACGCCGGCGGCGGCGAGGAGCGTGACCATGCGGTCGTATCCACCGTGCACGTCGCTCAGCGCGTAGATCGTCGACGCGTGGTCGATCGTGGCCACCGCGGGGTAGGCGGCGAAGTCGCGTGGCGGAGCGACGACGGTGTACGCGAGCTTCTGGTGACTCGAGCACGCGACGATCGCCCCCGCCGCCACGACGGCCATCGTGAGGAGCTCCGCGAGCCGCGAGCGCATGCGCGAGCGGCGAGCCACCAGACCCGACAGCCGCGAGCGCATGCGCGAGCGGCGAGCCACCAGACCCGACAGCCGCGAGCGCATGCGCGAGCGGCGAGCCACCAGACGAGCCCTCACCGCGCGCCGATGCGAAGAAGAACGACCTTCACCGTATCCAGCATGATCGAGAGGTCGAAGAGCGTCGAGTAACTCTTGATGTAATAGAGGTCGTACTGGAGCTTCTCCATCATGTCCTTGGCGGAGGCTCCGTAACGGCAGCGCACCTGCGCGTGCCCGGTGACGCCCGGCTTCACGTAGAGCCGCTGCTTGAAGAACGGGATCTGCTGCTCGAGCTGCTCGATGAACACGGGCCGCTCGGGGCGCGGCCCGACCATGCTCATCTCGCCCTTCAGCACGTTCCACAGCTGCGGGAGCTCGTCGATGCGCGTCTTGCGAATGAAGCGGCCGACGCGCGTCACGCGCGGATCGTTCTCGGCGGCGAACTGCGCGCCGTGCTTCTCGGCGTCAGTGCGCATGGAGCGAAACTTCAAGATGGTGAAGAGCTTGCCGAACTCGCCCGAGCGGACCTGCTTGTAGAGCACGGGGCCCTTGGACTCGAGCTTGATGAGGATCGCCGTCAGGATCATGATCGGCGCCGCGCACACGAGACCGAGCCCCGAAGAGAGGACGTCGATGATGCGCTTCAAGCGGCGCGTCGTCGGCCGCGCGGTGAAGCCCTCGGCGAAGATGAGCTGGCTCGGCTTGAGCTCGGGGACGAAGATCTTGAGCGTGGTGCGCTCGTAGAAGGCGACCCCTTCGACGACCTCGACGCCGCGGAACTTCGCCTCGAGGAGCTGGTCGACCGGGAGCGTGCCGCGGCGATCGGGGTAGGCCACGAGCACGAGCTGGATGTCCTCGCGCACGCAGATCTCGAGGAGCTGGTTGTACGTGCCGATGATGCCGGCCGAGGGGGCGACGTGCGACTTGTCGCGCGCGAGGATGCCGATCAGCTCGAGCCCGAGCTCGGCGCTGTCTTGGATCAAGTCGGCGATCTCGAGCGCGAGCTGCCCGTTGCCGAGGACGATGGTGCGCCGCAAAAACCCGGCGTTCGACGACACCTGGTTGTAGAGCAGACGCCACGCGGGGACGAAGACCGCGGTCATCGCCAGCGCGGTGAGGAAGATGCCGCGACCGACCTCGAGCTGCCGGATGCCGTAGAAGAGCACCCACAAGATGAGGCTCCCGAGGACGAGCGTCTGCAGCATGCGCACGTAGGTCGCGCGCGCGGTCTGAATGGCGTGAAGGTCGTAGTTCCCGGCGTAGTAACCGGCGCCTTGGATCACGAGGGCGACGAGGAGCGCCTTCTTCTCCACGTGCGGGTAGTGGAGCCCGCCGTGGAAGCCGAGCCGCAAGCACGCCGCGAGGATGACGAACGACGCGATGAGCGCCGTTTCGAAGGCGAACAGAAGCAGTCGTCGCGGCGAGCGAAAGAGCTCGAACATCCCCGGCGCCCGTCGCGGATCAGGGCACGATGACGGTGTCGCCCGTCTGCAACGCCAGGTTCTGCTGGAGCTCCCCCTTCTCGATCACGGCCGAGAAGTCGAAGGGGATGCGCCGCTCACCTCGCGCGTCACGACGGACGATGACGATGCGGTCGGGATCGGCGAAGCGCGTAAAGCCCCCCGCGAGCGCAAGACCGTGGAGCACCGTCACCTCGCCGGAGGGGGTGAACTCGCCACCCTTCTGCACCTCGCCCACGACGTAGATGCGGTACGAGTGCACCTCCGAGACCTGGACGTTGACCGGCGGTTGGTCCTGGAAAAACTGCTTCAAGCGGCTCTGGATGTCGTTCGTCACCTCGGTCACGGTGCGGCCGTTCGAAGGAATGTCGCCGAGCAAGGGGAGCGAGATGGCGCCGTCGGGGCGCACGGTGACTTGCTGGCTCAGCTCGTCGTGCTTCCACACGTTGATCTTGAGCACGTCGCCGGGACCGACGCGGTAGCCGAGGGCGTTCTCCGCCTGCCAGTTGTAGGTCGGTGAGCCTCCGCACCCGGGCGACGACACGAGCACGACGGCGAGCACGGCGAGCGGCGCGAGGCACGAGCCAAGCCACGAAAAGAGCTGTCCAACGCGAGACGGCATGGCGCTCTGTCCTATCACGAGCCCCCGGGCTTGTGACACCTCCCATACGAGCCGGGGGAGGCAGGGGACGAGGCCCCTCGGCCGAGTCGACCCCTCAGCGGGGGGCGAGGGGGTGAACCCGGCGGGGAAGACGCGGGGCGAAGCGCTCGAGCCGCGCGCGGAGCCGAGCGGCCCCCGCCGCGTCGGCGGAATAAAACGTGACCGTGTCTTTGGCGCAGACGCGGTTGTCGTCTATCTTCCAGCGGGCCACCGGGACCCAGGTGGGGGGGAGCGCGCCGGCGAACCAGTCGTCGTAGACGGCGGCGACGCTCACCCCCTCACTCGCGGCGATGTCGGCGAGCGCGCCTTCGGGGAGCCCTTGGTCGATGTGGTACCCGCGGGCGGCGGCGACGCGCGGGCTGCCGAGCCCCATGAGATCGAGCGCGCGCACGTCGCCCTCGTAGCTGACCGCGCCGATGTCGTTCACCGCGACGTGATCGCCGCGGCACTCCTCGGCGAAGAAGCGCGCCACCGTGATCTGTTGGTCGGCGATGTTCCCGCTGGCGAGCGGCACGGCGCGGTGGCCGCCGAGGGCGCGCGCGGTGAGCGGGAGGGTCCCGATCAAGAGAGGGAGCAGAAGAGCGCGGGCCGCGCGGACCGCTTCGGCGCGCTGCTCGAGCGCCGCCGCGGCGAAGGCGGTGAGCGCGAGCGTCATGGCGTACGCCTCGTAGCGGAAGAACCAGCCGAGCTGCGCGAGGGTGACGTGCGCCAGGAAGGTGACGAAGGCGAGCGCGAGGAGCGCTTGGAGCGCGTCACTCGCGTAGCGCGCGCGGGCGAAGCGGACCGACCACGCGAGCGCCACGAGCACGAGCACCACGAGCGCGTGCGGGTTCTCGAGGAGATGCTGGTAGGCGAGGTACGGGAGCTTCCACGACTCGACGTGCGTGCGCTTGAGGAGCACGGAGAGCGGGAGCATCGGCGCGCCGTGCGCGCGGGCGAAGAGGGCGTAGGCCACGTCGGGGGTCGCGGCGCCGAGGACGACGGCGAGCGCTCCTACGACGCGACGGCGGGCGGCGAGGAGGAGCACGAGCGGTCCGGCGAGGAACCACGTCTCGTAGCGAAGGGACGAAGCAGCGAACGCGAAGAGCGCGAGGATCCCTGCGGCGCGGAGCGACGGAGCGTCACGCAGCGAGCCGCGAGGGGCGATGCGCGTCGCTTCGTGGGCTCCAGCGCGCGCGAGCGCCAGCATCGCCAGCGCGTGCGGGACGTGCTCCATCCCCACGAACACGACGGGCACCACCGGAACCAAGAAGAGCACCGCGAGGCTCGCGGCCACGGCTCCGCGAGCCGACGCGCGCGGCGAGGCTTCGCGCACGACGGCGAAGACGAGCCACGCGAGAGCGACGGCGGCCACGAGCCCGAAGACGAGCGGCGCGAGCTCCGCGCTGCCGAACAGGCGACCCACGAGCGCGAGCATCCACGGCCACGCGAGCGAAGACGACGCGCCGGCGAACTCGTCGGGGCGAACGCCGTACACGCCGTGGAGCGCGAGGTTCTTGGCGAGCGCGAGGTGGATATATGCATCATCCACGCAATAGACGAAGCGCCCGTCGTTCCGCGCGAGGCACGCGAGGTAGAGCGCGGCGAAGACGGCGACGACGACGAGCGCGAGGATCCCACGCGGGCGCGCGGTCGAGGGGGCCACGGGCCGCGCCTCTTCGTCCTCCTTCGCGGCTTCGCGCTCCTTCGCGGCCAGGGCGGTCATCGTCACCCGCGCGCGTGGCGCACGGCCTCCCGCACGACCTCGGCGAGCTCGCCGGCGAGCGCACGCCGATGGTAGCGGGCGATCCCCACCGGCTCCTCGGGCTTCCCCGGCCGTCCGCCGCTGTCTTCGAAGGCGCGGAGCTCGCGCTCGAGGTAAGCGGCGATCTTCCCCTCGTCGCGCGGGGGGAGGATCTCGCCCAAGCGGTGCTTCTCGACGAGACGCGTGAGCGCGCCGGGGGGCGAGAGCGTGAGGCACGGCCGGCCCAGGTACATGAGCTCGAAGATCTTCGCCGGGTAGATGCGCTCGACCCCGGGGACGTCGTCGAGGATGCACAGGACGGCGTGGCTCGCCGAGAGCTCGCGCAGCACCTCTTCGTGGGGGAGGTAACCGCGCCGCGTGACGCCGAGCGCCTCGGTGCCGTCGAACGACTCGGTCTCGGTGTCGACGATGCGCCCCATGAACTGCACCGACAGGCGACGCGCGAGCTTGGGCGAGCGCTCGTGGAGGAGTCGCACGCCGCCGAGGAAGCCCCGCGCGCTCGTCAGCTTGAAGACGGTGCCGGCGTAGGAGACGACGAACTTGTCGCGCGGAGGATCCGGGAGCTCGGCAGGGAAATCGTCGGGGTCGTAGCCGTTGGGGATCGAGCGCACCCGCGCGGGATCGAGGAAGGAGAAGCGCGCGAGGAGGTTCTGGCGAAACTCGTCGGTCGCGGTCACGACGGCGTGCGCGCACCTTAGGAGGGCCGACTCCAAAGGATCGCCCACCAGCGCGGCGAGGCGGCCGCCCATCATCTCGTACGTCGCGCGGTAGGTGCTCCACTCGTCGCGGTAGTCGAGGACGACGGCCGTGCCCGGGCGAAGACGCGAGAGCGGCGCGAGCAAGAACTGCGAGAACGGCGGGCCGCTGACGACGACCGCGTCCGGCGCGTCGCCGCGCAGAAAGAGCTCGCGAAACGCCGCCGCCTGCGCCGCCGGCTGCCAGAGGATCTGCGCGTCGGGGACGAGGAGCTGCTTGGCGAGCCCGCTCAAGCGCCGGACCGCTGCCCCCTTCGCCGTCGCGAGCGCGCGCTTGGCCGCTCCCGGCTTGGCGCGCTTCTCGGCCGCGCCCGAGCCGGAAGACCGCGAGGCGTCGGCGCGCGTCGCCGCTTCGCTCGACCACGCCGCCTTCTTCATGGCGTAGCCCGGCTCGAAGGTGCGGGCGCGCACCACGCGGAGGCCGGGGGGGAAATCGCGCTCGAGCGAAGGATCGAGGACGGGGACCGAGGGGTTCGAGACGGTGAGCACGCGCGGCGTGATGCCGTGCGAAGGGAGGTATTTCGTGAGCTTCAAGACGCGCTGCACCCCCGCTCCGCCCACCGGGGGGAAGCTGTAGGACACGAGCAACGCGGTCAGATCTTCGCGCTCCACCTCGCGCTGTCTACCATGGCCGTGAAGCGGAAGACGAGGCACGATGGAGCGATGCGGCCCCTCCCCTTCGTGAGCGTGGTGATGCCCTGCCTGAACGAGGAGGGGTACATCGAGGATTGCCTCCGCTCGGTGCTGGCGCAGGACTACCCGAAGGATCGAGTCGAGATCCTCGTCGCCGACGGGATGAGCATGGACCGCACGCGTGAGATCCTCGCGCGCCTCACGGAAGAGGATCCGCGCATCCGCGTGATCGACAACCCCGATCGTATCCAAGCGGCGGGGCTGAACGCGGGGATCCGCGCCTCGCGCGGCGAGGTCATCGTCCGCATGGACGTCCACGCCGACTACGCGCCCGATTTTTTGCGGAAGTGCGTGGAGGTGCTCGACGAGACGGGGGCCGACAACGTCGGCGGCGCCGCGCGCACCAAGGCGAAGAAGTTCTTCCAGCGCGCGCTCTCGGCGGCCTTGGACAGCCCGCTCGGCGTGGGCGGATCGAAGTACCGAAACCCCGACAACGAGGGCTTCGTCGACACCGTCTTCCCCGGCGCGTTCCGTCGCGCGGTGTTCGAGCGCCACGGCCTCTTCGACGGTCACGCAGTGACGAACGAAGACGCCGAGATCAACCAGCGCATCCTCGAGGGCGGTGGCCAAGTCTTCCTCAGCAAGAAGATCGTCGTCTGGTACTACCCGCGCGATTCGTTCCGCTCGCTCGCCAAGCAGTATTTCAAGTACGGCAAAGGGCGCGCGCGCACGCTCTTGAAGCACAAGAAGCTCCTCACGGTGCGCCCGGCCATCCCCTTCTTGATGGTGAGCTCGGGGCTCGCGCTCCTCGCCACGTCGGGGATTCAACCGCTCACCCCCTTCGCCTTCGGCGGCTACGCGCTCGGTACGCTCGCCGAGGCGGTGCGCGTGGGGCGGCACCTCGGGCCGCTGGGCGTGCCGGTGGTGTGGGCGATTTTCCCGGTGCTCCACGTCTCGCACGGCACCGGCTTCGCGGTCGGCCTCGTGCGCTACGCCCTCTCGCCCGATTGGACCGACGAGCCGGAGCGTCTCGACGGCGCCGAGGCGAAGGACGCCGCGGGGGGCCGGCTCGCCGCGGAAAAAGCGCGCGCGATGTAACGCCACGCGGCCCCGGCCGACGCGGTAGAGTGCCGAGCGCCCCATGGGGATCCTCGGCGCCGCCATCCTCGTCTTCACGGTCTTCATAAGGCCGCAGGAGTTCGTGCCGGGGCTCGCTTCGGTGGGGCTCCTGAACCTCGCCACCGGGCTCGGCGTGCTCGGCATCGTCGCCGAGTTCGCCATGGGGCGAACCAAGTCGGCGTGGTCGCCGCAGCTCCCGTACTTCGCGCTCTTCGTCATTTGGTGCATCGTCTGCACCGTCAAGAACGTCGGCCTCGGCGAGTTCGGCGCGGTGTTGAACCGCATGGTCATCTTGACCGCGCTGTTCTTGGTCGTGACCTACGCCGCGCGCACCTACGACCGCTTCGTGTGGATGAGCACGCTCATCGTCGCCGTCTCCATGGCCATCGCCGGCGTGGGCGTCGTCCAGTCGCAAGGCGAGTTCGAGTGCATCATGGTGCAGACGAACGACCAGGACACCGACAAGTCGGGCGGCACCCCCATGGGCCGAGGCTGCGTCTCGAGCCCGCGCGAGTGCGAAGAGGGGATGGAGCCAGGGAGCTACCCCAAAGGGACCGAGTTCTTGTGCGAGAAGCCCGGCCCCTTCGGCACGACGTCGATCGGCCACGGGCGGGTGCGCTACCTCGGCATGCTGGCCGATCCGAACGAGATGAGCCTCGCCATCGGCGCCGCCTTCGCCTTCTGCTTTGCCTTGTTCGCCCTCATCAAGTCGAACGTGCGCCACCTGCTCTTCGGCGGCACGCTGCTCCTCGCCGGTTACTGCATCGTGCAGACGGCGTCGCGCGGCGGCGTGCTCGTCCTCTTGGCGGTGCTCGGCGTGTACTTCGTGCGGCGCTACGGCCTGAAGGGGGCGCTGCTCGGCGCCGCCCTCGGCTTGCCGGTGCTCATGCTCGGCGGCCGCAGCGGCGAAGAGGCCGAGAGCTCGACCCTCGAGCGCATCGGCGCGCTCTACGAGGGCATCGAGATGCTCCGCGGCTCACCCATCTTCGGCGTGGGCCAGACCGAGTTCCCCGAGCACTACTTCATCACCGCGCACAACGCCTACCTCTTGAGCGCCGCCGAGCTCGGCATCCCCGGGATGTTCATCTGGAGCTTGCTCGTCTACGTCTCGGTGAAGATTTCCTACTCGGTCGCGTTCCTCCCCTACCCGGGGCTCGACCCGCGGCTCCGCGCCTTCGGCATGTCGCTCTTCGTGGCCTTCTGCGGGATCTTGGTGGGCATCACGTTCTTGTCGTTCGCCTACCACCACGTCTTGTTCATCTACCTCGGCATGGCCGGCGCGCTCTTCGGCGCCGCGCGCCAGACGTGCCCCACCTTCGACGTGAAGATGAAGAAGAGGGACTTCGGCCTCGTCGCCGGCATCGACGCCGCGCTCCTGATCTTCCTCTTCGTCTACACGCGCATCAAGGGCGCGCCGTAGCGGCCAGGGGCTCCGGCCCGTCGCGACGCGGGGCCAGGGCGCGCCCTTCGCGGGGGTGGATCAGTACCAGGTGCGGAGGCGCACGTCGCTCGAGTGAGCCCGCTCCACCGGCGCGGTGAACTCGGCGAGGTTCGAGTCGCGGTAGTGGTAGGGGAAGACGACCTTCGGCTTGAAGGCGTTCACGCACGCCGCCGCTTCCGCGGGGGGCATCGTGTACGGCAGGTTCATGCACACGAAGGCGACGTCGATCTTCTGGAGCGTGCGCATCTCCTCGGTGCACTCGGTGTCGCCCGAGACGTAGACGCGCTTGTCGGCGAAGGTGAAGACGTAGCCGTCGCCGCGCCCCTTGTCGTGAAAGAGCTTCCCCGGCGTGGGCCCGCGCGTGAGGTTGTACATGGGGACGGCGAGCGCGGAAAAATCTCCGAAGTCCTTGGTGTCGCCGTTCTTGAGCGTCACGCCGAGCGGCATCTTCTCCCCCACCGCCGGCGGCCCGACGACGACGGTGGTCGCCTTCTTCACGAGCGCGAGACCGTCGGGATCCATGTGGTCGCCGTGGATGTCGGTGACGAAGACGTAGTCGGCCTTGGGGAGCCCCTCGTAGTGCCCGTCCTTCGTCGGATCGAGGTACACGGCCTTCCCCGCGTAGGTGAAGAGCAGCGTGGCGTGATGGATCGGGGTGACGACGAGGTCGCCTTTGGCCGTGGGGAAGACGTCGTTCTTCGGCAGCGACGTCGCGGCGCTCGACGCGCCAGATGCGCCCGGGGCCGCGCCCGATGCGCTCGCGGGCGCGGGCGGCGCGGCGGTCGCGCTCGCCGTGGCGCTCGGCGCGTGGGTCGCGTCGGGGGCCTTCGACTTGGTGCACGCCGCGAGCGGCGCGCCCGCGAAGAGGAGGAGGGCGAGCGCCGCGAAGACCGACCCCGCCGCGCGGTTCACTTCTTCATCCGCTCGCGGAGAGCTTCGATGGTGCGCACGAGCCCTTCGCGCACCTTCACCTTCGGCTCGTAGCCGAAGAGGGCGCGCGCCGCCGAGATGTCGGCGAGCGAGTCGCGCACGTCCCCCGCGCGCTCCTTTTGGTAGTCGGCCTCGAGCTTCACGCCGGTCTCTTCGCCGATCATGACGAGGAGCTGGTTCAAGGAGATGCGATCGCCGCAGGCGACGTTCACCACTTGGCCTTCGAGCTTGTTCGACGTGGACGCCGCGAGGAGGTTCGCGTTCACCGTGTTGTCGATGAAGCAGAAATCGCGCGTCTGCTCGCCGTCGCCGAAGACCGTGGGGCGCGTCTTGGTGAGGGCGGCGGTGATGAACTTGGGGATGACGGCGGCGTAGTGGCTGTTGGGATCCTGCCTCGGCCCGAAGACGTTGAAGTAGCGGAGGCTCACCGTCTCGATCCCGTAGAGGCGGGCGAAGACGCGCATGAGGTGCTCGTTGGCGAGCTTGCTCACCGCGTAGGGGGAGAGCGGCTCGGGGCTCATCGTCTCCACCTTGGGGAGGGTCTTCGTGTTGCCATAGGCCGAGGAGCTCGCGGCGAAGATCACGCGCTTTACGCCGTTCCTGCGGGCGCAGTCGAGCACCACCGTAGCCCCCAGGGTCCCCGCCTCGACCGAGCGGATCGGGTTCTCCACCGAGCGGCTCACCGAGGGGATGGCCGCCTCGTGGAAGACGACCTCGGCCCCTTTCGTGGCCTTTGTGACGAGCTCGGCGTCGCAGATGCTCCCCTCGAAGAGCTCGATTTTCCCCGGGAGGTTCTCGAGGTTCTCCCGCCTTCCGGAGGAGAAATCGTCGATCACCCGCACCGAATCGCCGCGGCGAAGGAGCGCTTCGACCAGGGAGGAGCCCACGAACCCGGCGCCGCCGGTCACGAGAAAAGTGGCCATGATTCGGCCCACTCTACCCCCCAAAGGCGAAGGCCCTCTATACTGGTCGACGGAAAAAATGGGCGCCGCCTCCCTCCCCCCGCAGATGCCCAAGGCAGACGCTGCGGCGCAAGCTGGCCCGAAAGAGCTGAGCCCCGCGCAGCGGTTGGCCCGCGTGAAGACGCTCGCGTTCCGCGCGCTCGCCTATTGGAAGGTTTCGTCGCTCCTCTTCGTCGTCGGCTGCGGCGTCGCCCTGCTCGTGGCGCTGAACGTGAAGCGGAGCTACCGCTCTGAGTGCGTCGTGCTGGTGAAGCCGGCGCTCAAGACCGACGACCGCGAGGAGTCCCCCTCGGAGAAGGCGATGAAGCTCGCTCCGAAGTTGAAGGACACGCTCCTCACGCGCTCGCGCCTCGAGCCGATCATCAAGGAGTACAACCTCTACCCGCAGACCGTCGAAGGGCGCGGCATGGTGGACGCCGTCGAGGAGATGCGGAGCCACGTCGGCTTCCGCGGGCGCGACAGCGAGACCTTCGTCATCTCCTTCGAGGACGAGAACCAAGAGCGCGTGAAAGAGATCACGCAGCGTCTCGCCGACACGATGATCGACGACTTCAAGAAGGGGAACCTCTCCACCTCGAAGCAGCAGACCGAGTTCTTGCAGGCCGAGGAGCAACGCTCGGAAGAAGAGCTCGAGGCGGCGAACCGGGCGCTCGCCACCTTCCTCTCGCAGCACCCCGAGTTCGCTTCGGAGACCGGCAACTCCCCCTTCACCCCCGGCGGCGCGGCGCGCCCGGGCGCCGGCCCCTTCCCCGCGGGGGGGAACGCCGGCGGCGGCGGCGACGCCCAGCTCGCCACGCTCCTTCGCCAGAAGGCACGCCTCGAGTCGGAGATCCGCGCGGCGCAGACGCAGCCGGGGACCCCCCAGCCGCCGCCCCCGCCGAACGCCAGCGTCCAAGAGCTGACCCGCGCGCGCGACGACGCGGCACGACGCGCGGCCGCGGCGCAAGCCGACCTCGCCGACAAGCGCACGCGCTACACCGATCAGCACCCCGACGTGGTGCAGGCGAAGGCGCAGGCCGACACCGCGGCGCACGCGCTCCACGTGGCCGAGCAGCAACTCGAGCAAGCCAAGGCGACGGCCGCGGGCACCGCGCCGCCCCCTTCGCCTGCGGCGGTGGCGGGTGCGCCCCCCGAGCTCGCGCAAAAGCTCAACGAGGTGACGACGCAGATCCAAGCGCGTCAGATCGAGCTCGCGAAGCACCCGCCCCCCAAGCCGGGCGCGGCGGCGGCAGCGTCGGTCGCCCCCGCGCCGGTGGAGATGAGCCCCATCGTCGCCCTCGAGACCGAGTGGGCCCGCCTCCTCCGCGCGACGAGCGACGCCAAGTCGAAGGAAGAGGATCTGACCCACCGCCTCGAGCGCGCGCGCCTGCGCGCGAGCGCGACCGAAGCGAGCGGCGACGACCAGATGGAGGTCATCGATCCGGCCTACCGGCCCACGCGCCCGTCGCGCGGGGGCCGGGCCAACGCAGCGATGCTCGGCCTTTTGGTCGCGCTCGCCGTTTCGCTCGGGTATGCCTTCGCGCGCGTGCTCGTGAACGACACCCTCTTCGACGCGACCGACATCGAAGGGCTCGGCATCGTGCCGGTGCTCGGCGTGCTCCCCGCAGTGCCGCACAACGACAAGCCGACGGGCTCGCAAGGCCCTGACCCGGCCTGGGACAAGCCGTGACCGAGTCGAACCGCACGATGATCATCACCACCGAAGGCCGCGAGGTCTCCGGGAACGGTCCGATGAGCGAGCCGCCGGTGCGCGTCGTCCCCACGTGGGCCTCGCCCCCCGACACGCACGTGCTCGTGATGCTCGGCGACACCGCGCCCGAGGCCTCGGCCTCGCTCCGCATCATCCGCCATAGGCTCGAGCAAAAGCGCGCCGACGGGATGTGGATCTTCGGCGTGACGAGCGCCCGCGACGGCGAGGGGAAGACCACCTTCGCCACCCAGCTCGCCCTCGTGCTCTCCGAATCGCAGCGCGCGCGCGTGCTCCTCGTGGAGGCGAACTTCGTCCGCCCGGCGCTGGCCAAGACGCTCGGCTTCAACGTCCCCGAGGGCTACGGGTTCTCCACCCAGCTCGTCCGCAAGATGCGCGGCGGGATGGATCCGTGGTGCGTCGTGGCGCTCGGCCCCGCGCTCCACGTGCTCGCCGAGGCGCGGGGGGAGCCGGGCTTCCCCGAGACCTTGCACTCTACACACTTCGTCAACGCCATCGGCTTCCTCGCCCGTGGCTACGACTTCCTCGTGGTCGACGGGCCGAGCGTCCTCGGCACCGGCGACGCGAACGTGGTGGAGAACGCGGTCGACGGCTTCATCCTCACCGCGCAGAGCGGCGTCTCGCGCGGGGCCGATCTGCGTGAGGCCGTCGCGCAGCTCGGCGACAAGAAGGCCATCGGCGTCGTGCTTTGGGACGCGGAAGTGAAGAAGGCGACGAAGAAGAGCAAGTCGAACGGTCGCCGCGCGTGACCCCGGCGCGCCGCCGCACGAGGGCCTCCGCATGAAGCTCGTGCCCGACTTGTGGCGTCTCGACGGCGCGAAGCTCCCCGGCCCGCTCGGCAAGCTGGCCAAGAAGGAGATGCACCTGTGGCTCGGTGCGTGGCTCCTCGAGCGCGCGCGGAAGCGGGCCATGCCCAAGGCCGAGGGGACGCGGCACCTCCTCTTCGCGGTGTGCGATCACTACGAACCGCTCCACGGCGACGCCTCGATCGAGCGCGGCATCGACCGCGTGGCGGCGTGGCGCACGCGCTACCCCGAGCTCGCCAAGGGCTTCCGCGACGCGAACGGCAGGCCGCCGCGCCACGGCTATTTCTTCCCCGGCGAGCAATACGATCCGCGCCTGGTCGAGCCGCTCGCCGAGCTGTCGAAGATGGGGCTCGGCGAGGTCGAGGTGCACCTCCACCACGATCGCGACACGCGGGCGACGCTCAAGGCCTCGCTGGAGAAGACGCTCGAAGATCTCTCCCGTCACGGATGCATCTCGCGCGACGCGGCGACGGGCGCGGCGCGCTGGGCGTTCATCCACGGCAACTGGTGCCTCGCCAACGCGCGGCGCGACGGCCGATGGTGCGGCGTGGACGACGAGATGGAGCTCCTCCACGAGCTCGGGTGCTACGTCGATCTGACCTTCCCCAGCGCGCCCGACCAGTGCCAGCCGGCGGTGGTGAATCAGATTTATTACCCGAAGGGCGACGTGCGGCGTCGCCGCGCCTACGAAGACGCCGAGCGCGCCGCCGTCGGCACGCCGAAGCGCGATCGTTTGCTCCTCATCGAAGGGCCGCTGGCCATGGCGCGCCGCCCAGGGACGAAGAAGGTGCGCATCGAGAGCGCCGCCATCGACGCCGGCGATCCGCCGAGCGACGCGCGGCTTCGCACGTGGGTCGATCAGGCGGTGTGCGTCGAAGGGCGGCCGGAGTGGGTGTTCGTGAAGGTCCACACCCACGGCGCGCCCGAGGCGAACGCCGACGTGCTCCTCGGCGAGCCGATGCGAAGGCTCCACGAGGCGCTCGCGCGCGACTACAACGACGGCACACGGTGGAAGCTCCACTACGTGACCGCGCGCGAGATGTACAACGTGGCGCGCGCGGCGATGGAGGGGAAGAGCGGATCGCCGGCTTCCTACTTCGACCACGAGGTCGCGCCGCCCCCCTGCGCGAGCTGAGGTAGGGCGCGAGCGCGAGCGGTAGGCGCTGGTCGGCGCGTCGAGGCGAGCGCGCGGCGCGCCCAAAACTTGGCCCGCGCGGGCCGGCGGCGCCAAATTCGCCCCATGCGCACGCCGCCGACCTCCCGCTCGACCTCCGGCACCTCCACCCGCGCCTGCGTGGTCTGCGGCGCGAACGACGCCCGCCACCTGACGACCACGCGCCTTTCGACCGGCGCCGAGGCGACGGTGTGCGGGAACCACGAGCTCGCGCACCGAAGATCTTCCAAGACGGCGGCGAGCGCCGACGAGCTCCGCCGCATGTTGCAGAACCGCCGCGAGCGGACCGAGCGCCGCGGCGCCATCGAAGGCGACGAGCTCGCGCTCCAATTGGTCGAAGCCTTCACCGGCGAGCGCCGCGCGGCGAACGATCGTCGGCGGTGATCACTCCTTCTCCCGCGCGCGCCAGGCCCCGAACCAACCCGCGGTGAGCACGTCGAGCGCCGATTCGGCGTCGGCCATGCGGAGCGACGCGTCGAGCCCCTCGGCGGTGTCGATCGACGCCTCGCGGAGATCCACCCACGCGCGCTGCCAGCGAGCGAGCTCCTCGAGCACGCGCCCGGCGAGGCGCGCACGCGCTTCGATGCGCTCGATGCGGACGCGCTCGAGCGAAGGCTCGTCCCCCGCGTAGAGCAGGCGATCGAGGCGGAAGGTGAGGCGCGCTTCGAGCCACGAGTTCTGTTGGTACGGCGCGTAGGCGCTCGCCCCGCCCGTGTCCTCCACGCGGTCGTCGAGCCTGCGCATCGCTCGGACCCGCGTCTCGGGGAGGAGCGCGCTCCACCGCGCGCGCGAGACGATGGCGTCGATGTTCGCGTCGTCCACGCCGAGGCCCGCGGCGCGCCACGCGGCGGCGACCAATCGTCGCGCCACCTCGCGCGTGACGGGGAGACGGAGCGTGCGCGTGGCCGCGTGATCTTGGGGAGGCGCTTCGAGGGCGGCAGCGAGGATCGGCGAGGCGCGGGCCACCGGGGCGGAACCGGTCGGTGCGCCGGCGTACGCGGCGATGCGATCGAATGCGATGCCGACGTGGGCCATGACCCCCACCTCACGACGCGGCCCGACCTCGCTCGTGAAAGCGGCGAGCGCGACGAAGGTCTCGGCGCGACCGGGGGCGCTCCAGGCAAAGGCGTCCCCCTCGGCGCTCGCGGTCGCTTCGTGCCAGGCGTCGAAGCTCGCGTCGGTGCGCTCGGTCGGACCTTCGAGCGCGTCGTCGGGCACGTCCGCCAGCGCGGGGATCGGCACGAGCACGCCGAGGAGCACGAGGAGGGCGAGCATGAGCGGGCTTAGGCGTGCATCCATGCGCGCCGGGAGAACACGTCGCGTGCCGCGCTGGAGAGGCCGTTTTCCCGATATTTTCGCGCGCGGCGCCTGTCCCGGACACGTCGAGGGCGTCCTCGGACGGGGCCAAAACGTGTACCGTACGGGCCGATGACGACCGCGGGCCTAGAGCTCCACGCCGCCGCTCCCGATCACGCGCCGGAGTTCCGTCGACGGCGCTTCGCCAACTGGTTCCCCCTCGGGCTGACGTACGCGACCCTCTACATGGGGCGCTACAACTTCAACGTCGCCAAAGGGACCATCGGCTCGAGCTACCACCTCGACAAGGCCCAGATGGGCATCGTCGCGACGGCGGGCTTTTGGACCTACGCGCTCAGCGTGATGTTCAACGGCCCGCTCGCCGACAAGTTCGGCGGGCGCCGCGCGATCCTCATCGGCGTCTTCGGCTCGGTGGTGATGAACCTCGTCATCGGCCTGATGTTCGGCGCGCACTGGGACTCGGGGCTCATCTTCTCGCTCTCGATCCTCTACGCGATGAACATGTACTTTCAATCCTTCGGCGCGCTCAGCGTGGTGAAGGTGAACGCCGCGTGGTTTCACGTGCGTGAGCGCGGCGTGCTCGGCGGCGTGTTCGGGTCGATGATCTCGCTCGGCTACGCGCTGGCCTACGGCATTTGCGGGTGGATCCTCCACAACATGCCGCTCTGGGCGGTGTACGTGATCCCTTCGGCCACGATGGGGACGATGTTCCTCGTCGATTACTTTCTCGTGCGCGATCGGCCGAGCGACGCGGGGCACGCGGATTTCCCCACCGGCGACGAGACCGAGCCCCCTGCCCCGCCCGACGCGCGCGAGGCCCCGGGGTATCGCGCGCAAGCCGAAGGGATCGCGACGGCCGGCGCGGCAAAGGAGAAGGAACCGGAGCCGAAGTTCTTCGACGTCCTCAAGAAGGTCCTCTCGCATCCGGTCATCCGCATGCTCGCCGTAGCCGAGTTCTGCACCGGCCTCGTGCGGCAGGGGCTCCTCCTCTACTTCCCCGAGTTCTTGAAAGAGGTGCACCACATCGACCACGGGACGCCGCTCTTCGAGGTGGCCTCCACCGGGATCACCGTGGGCGGGATCGTCGGCGCGCTCGTGTGCGGGGTCCTCTCGGACCGCGTCTTTCAGAGCCGCCGGACGCCGGTCGCGTTCATCTTCTACCTGGGGCAGATCGGCAGCATCCTGGCGCTCGGCTGGGTCACGAGCCCGGGGGCCGCGGCCTTCCTCATCGGCTTCTGCTGCATGTGGATCTTCGGCGTGCACGGCATGCTGTCCGGCACCGCGTCGATGGACTTCGGCGGCAAGAAGGGCGCGGCCACCGCGGCGGGGCTCCTCGACGGCATCCAGTACTTGGGCGCGGGGGTCACAGGCTTCGGGTTCGGCTGGCTGCTCGACCACTACCACTGGAAGATCTGGACGTACGCGATCGTCCCCTTCTCGGCGATCGGCGCGATCATCATGTTGTTCCTGTGGAACGCGCGCCCCGGCCGATCGGCGCACTGAGCGCGCCAGCCCACCGAGCTCCCGCAAAGACTTCCCCGGCGGGCCGAGGTGGCAGATACTCATGAAGAGTGTCCGACGTCGCCGGTGGCCGCGAGGGACAAGTCCTCGGGGGGAAATACAAGATCACACGCCTCCTCGGTTCGGGGGGGATGGGCGACGTGTACGAAGCGGAGAACTCGCTCATCGGCCGTCAGGTCGCGATCAAGATCCTCCACGAGCAGCACGCGCGAAACCCCGACGTGTCGAAGCGCTTCCTCGGCGAGGCGCAGGTCGCGAGCCTCGTGCGTCACAAGAACGTGGTCGACGTGCTCGACATGGGGGCCGACGAGCGCGGCACCCCGTTCATCGTGCAGGAGCTTCTGACCGGCGAAGATCTCCGCGCACGTCTCGAGAAGCACGGCGGCAGGGTCACGCCCGAGCAAGCGATCCCCCTCCTCTTGCCGGTCATCGACGCGGTGGCGCACGCGCACACCAAGGGGGTCGTTCACCGGGATCTGAAGCCGGCGAACATCTTTCTCGCGCGGGAGTCGGGGCGCACCGTGCCGAAGCTCCTCGACTTCGGGATCTCGCGCGTCGACGGGATGCACATGACCGCCACCGGCGCGTCGATGGGCACGCCGGCGTACATGTCCCCAGAGCTGGTGCAGGGAGCCAAGGACGCCGACGCGCGCACCGACGTGTGGGCCCTCGGCGTGATCCTCTTCGAGATGATGACCGGCACGATGCCCTTCGACGCCGACTCGCCCGGCGGCGTGTTCGTGAAGATCGTGACCACCGACGCGCCGCCGCTCGAGACGATCCTCCCGTCGATTTCTCCGAGCATCGCTCGCGTGGTGAATCGGTGCATGCGGCGCGATCGCAACGAGCGCTACGCGAACGCCGCCGAGCTCGCACGCGATCTTCACAACGTGCTCCAAGGGCGCGCGCTCGAGACCGTGTCCCGCGCCGGCTCGTCGCAGCGCTTGGTCCCCGCGGCAGCGCCCGCTGCCGAAGCGACGCGCGTGGGCGCCCCCGCGCTCGAGGTCGCCCCTTCACCCGGCGCCGCCATGGGCACCGCCGCCACACAGCACGCGACACCAGCACTCGAGATCCCGACGCTCGATCATGAGGCGATCGCCGCGCTCTCGAGCCCCAAGCCGAAGGCCAAGCCGCCGCCGGCGCGCGCGTCGCAACCCGAGCTCGCGGAGCACGTGGCGACACCGGGCCTCAATCCGCTGGACGACGACGCGGGCGAAAGCTCCGCGCTCCGGCTCGCCTCGGTGCGCCCGCCGGCGCCGAGCATGAGTCGCCTCGAGCCCGAGCCGGCGGTGGCGCCGCTCCCGCCGCCACCCTTCCCCCA
The DNA here is from genome assembly GCA_964531795.1 of uncultured Polyangiaceae bacterium. GTDB lineage: Bacteria > Myxococcota_A > Polyangia > Polyangiales > Polyangiaceae > CAZHHD01. Next base: position 41,463 of record CAZHHD010000010.1, read on the forward strand.
CCCGCTCCCCTTGGCGATCTTGGTGGGCGCGATGGTGATCGGCGCGCTCGTGCTCTCGCTCGTGAGCCCGCTCGACGATGGGCTGCCGCTCGCGGCTTGGCTCGGCACGATGCTCTGCGACGCAGCGCACGTGGTGACGGCCGTCGTCGGCTTGGCGCTCGCCGCGGGCGGCGCGACGCTGATCGGTCGCGGTGTGATGGCGAAGCCCGTCGCCATCGGCTACGTCGTCGGTGGCGCGGGGCTCCTCTCCCTCGCCCTGGTCGCGGTGGTGGTGTTGACGAGCGACGCGATGCCTCCTTCGCTCCCGACGATCCTCGCGCTGGGAGCGACGCTCGCTCCAATCGGCCTCGCCATCGTGGGCGTGCAAGACTATGTGCGGCTGTGGCTCAAACACGAACCGCAAGGGCGCATGGTCCGGCTCTTCGTCGCGACGCTCGGCCTCTTCTTGACGATCCAAATGCTTCGGGGCGCGGACGTGGAAATCAAAGCCCCCCCGACGTCCGTCCGCGCGCCGTGAACCGCGACGTGAAGCGCTACGACATGCGCGGTGACAAACCCGGTGACAAACCCGGTGACAAGCGCCGTGCGAAGCGCGCCGCAGAGCCCTTGGTCTCGCGCACGGTGAGCCGCTCGTTCACGAAGCTCGGGGCGCTAGCGGCCTGCGGGGCCTTCGCTGCGGCGCTCGGCGCATCGCTTCGCGCCGGCGCCGCGACACCGAGCGAGGCGCCGCCGGCGTGCCGCCAGCAGGTGGACGCGGCCGTTCACGCGCTGGAGCCCGCCTGCGCCGCGCCGTCCCGTCGCTTCGCCCCGGGAGCGCCGGGAACGCTCGAACACGCGGTGGCCGCCTACGTCCCTTCCCACTTTCACGACGTGGAAGAGGGGGTTCTGCCGGCGCCACGGGCGGGAGCCGTGTGCCCGAGTGAGATGGCGCTGGTCGCGAATCGGTTTTGCGTCGATCGCTTCGAAGGAACGCTCGTCGAGCTTCAAGACGACGGCCGCGAGACCGCGCACTCCCCTTACGAGCCGCCGCTCGACGATCATGTGTACTTTGCACGAAGCGCGCGCGGCGAGGTGCCACAGGGCTACGTGAGCGCCGCTCAAGCCGAGCGTGCGTGTCACGCGTCGAAGAAGCGCCTCTGCGCGCCGGTGGAGTGGCGCGCGGCCTGCGGTGGTAGCCAAGGGACGACCTACCCCTACGGGCCGACGCGCGTCGAAGGAAGGTGCCACGACCGCGGCGCCGCCCCGATGCTCGTGTTCCACGCCGACACCCTGAAGAGAGGCTGGGGTCCTCTCGAGCTTAACGATCCGCGCTTGAATCAACTCGAGGGGACGGTGGCGAAGACCGGCGCGTTCCCCGACTGCGTGAACGACTTCGGCGTGTTCGACATGGTGGGCAATCTCGACGAGTGGACGGCCGATCCGAACGGCACCTTCCAGGGGGGGTATTGGCTCGATACCTCGCAGCACGGCGAGGGATGTGCCTACCGGACGATCGCGCACGGGTTCGGCTACCACGACTACTCGACGGGGTTCCGGTGCTGCGCTGATGTCGCGCCGGAGCCGACGCGCGCATCGGGTGCGTCGGGTGCGTCGGGTGCGACGCGCGCGTCGGGTGCGTCGAACGCAGCGAGTGCGGCCATGCCTGCTCATGCGGCCGGTCCCGTGAGGGACCAGGGGCACTGACGGCTCCTTTTCTTGCCCGAGCCTCAGAGGTGTGACACGACTCTGGCCATGACGTCGGACAAGGTGAAGATTCGGGTCGTTGCGAATCCTTCCTTCTTCGCGGACGTGACCGCTGAAGCGCTGCGCCTCGATCGCTCGCAAAGCTTCATCCTCCAGCGGTGCGTCGGGACCACGCTGCCTCGCCTTGCGGCGCTTTCGCCTGCCTCGCGTGAGGTGCAGGCGATGAAGAAGCTCTCGTGCCGCGACCGAACGGCCTGTGACAGCTCGCCGCCGAGTCGGCGCGACGCCGAATCGCGCGTGTTCTTTCTCCCCGAGAACCTCTGCGCCGCCCTACGCCGCGAGCGCGAGCGCCTTCATGTGTCGCCGGACGACATGATGGTGTGGATCTGGGAGCAGCAGCGCGACGAGATTCGCGCCGCGAGCGCCTGACGACGTCACACGGCGCCCCGCGCGCCGCCCAGACTCGCGCGCCACCCGCGTGCCGCGGAGCGTGACGCGCTGTCCGGGACACCCGGGGCGCTGTCCACGACAGCCACGCGCGTGTCGCGGGTTCCCCAAGGGAGGCCCCCGGCGTCCAAGGCCCCTCTTGTAAGCATGCTTACAAGACAGGCGCCTGGGCGCCTCGGGCCGGAGAGGAGGCACCGCGCCGCGCGCGCCGGCACGCTGCGTGCTCCCGCGAGTTCAGACGCGCCACGCGGGAGGCACTCATGCACGCGATTTTCTTCGGTCTCAAGCGCGCGCACCACGCGACGCTTCGTTTTGCGCGGCCCGTGCTCGCCAAGGTGCGACTCACGCCCGCTAGGTTCGACTTGCTGTACGCGCTGTTCGGCGACCCAGCGCGACCGCGACGGCTCTTTCCGACCCCGCCTTATGTCACGCAGGCGAGCCTGAGTGGGAAGCTCGGCGTGTGCCGCATGACCGTCAGTCGCATGGTGCGGTCACTCGAGGAGCTCGGGCTGCTCCATCGGCAGCCGCGAGGACGCGGCGGGCGGCGTCTTCTGCTGCAGCTCACGCCGCGAGGAGAGAAGAAGGTGCGGCGGATTCTTCGTCGGCTCATGGATCGAGGACACATCGATCTCGTCGTCGATTCGTTGCTCGCCCCGTGGGTTTGGTACGTGCGGCAGCGGGCCCACGAGGAGAGAGAGCACTTCGAGGGCCTCTTGCGACGCATCCGCGAAGGGTTCGGTGACGCCGCGTGGCTCCGTTACCCTTGGCACCCCGAGGACTGACGAGCCGGGTGCACTCTGAGGAGGGAGAACGCGCTCGCGCGCGTGGCGCGACCCCCGCTCAGTCCTGTGCGCAGATGACGGGCTTCGGCGTCTCGTGGACTTCGTGGTCGGGGTCGTGGATGGCGGCGATACCCGTCCCCACGGCGACGAGCTCGATCACGTGAGAGTCCCAACCGTGGCTCGATTCGCGCACATCGACGGCGACGATGCCGGCGTCGGCCCCCGCTTCGCGCGCTTCGTGTTGCATCCGCCCCATGGCGAGCTCGCGCGCGTCGTAGAGCGCTTGGGTGAAGGTCGGCATCTCCATGTTCTGCCCCACGCTCTGGAACCACGCGCCGAGCGACTGGTGGGCGATGTGATAGACGCACACGCCGTGCGCCAGGGAGATGGGGCGAAAGCCGCCCCGCACGAGCGCCCAGAAGTCGATCCCCGAAAGGTCGGAGGTGAATGGGAGACCACGGTGGTTACGCCACTTGTGACCGTCGCCGCCGCGGCGCCGCACGGCGGTACCGGTGGCGATGAACTCGGCCGTGTGGCCTTCCCTCTCGATCTCGATCCGCATCCCGACGACGCCGTCGGCGTTGCACTCCGCCGCCTGTTCGAGGAGGCGGTCCATCGCGTTGCGGCGCGCTTGGTACATGAGGCGAGAGACGTCGCCGAGCTCTTGGTTCTGGCTCCACGACGAGTACTGCCATCCGATGTGGTAGTAGGCTGCGCCCTGGACGAGCTCGAGAGGCTCGAAGCCGACCTCCTCGAGGAGCATCAGCTCGTCGATGCTGAGATCGCTGGTGAACGCGCTCACTCGTTCACCGTCATCACGAGCTGCGGCTCCGGCGGCTGGTGGTCGAGCTGGATCGGGAGCACGCTCGTCCCCACGGCGAAGAACTCGAGGACGTGGGAGTCCCACCCGCTGTGCGTCGACTCGTGGATCTCGGTCCCCACGACGCCCGACGCCCCGTCGAGCTGCGCTTCGTATTGGAGGCGCTCCATGGCGAGCTCACGCGCGTCGTAGAGCGCTTGGGTGAAGTTCGTCATCTCGACGTTCGCGCCCATGCTCTTGAAGAAGCCGCCGAGCGTCTGGTGCGCCACGTGGTAGACGCAGTTGCCCATCACGAGGCTCACCGGGCGGTAGCCGCTCTTGAGCAGCATCCAGAAGTCTTGCCCCGAAAGGTCGCTGGTGAACGGCATGCCGCTCGGCGCGCGCCAGCTCTTGCCGTCGCGCGCGTACACCGCCGTGCCGATGGCGACGAACTCCACCAAGTGCTCGCCCCAGGCGTGGCGATTGATCTTGAGGCGCACACCGATGACGCCGTCGGCGCCGAGCTCGTGCGCTTCTTCTTCCATGCGCGCCATGGCGAGCTCGCGCGCTTGGTAGAGCGCCTGCGTGAGCACGCCCATCTCTTGGTTTTGGTAGAAGTTCCCGCGCTGATAACCCACGTGGTAGATGCTCGAGCCCATCACCAGCCCGGCGCACTCGAACCCGGCTTCGCGCACCAGCAGGAACTCTTTCACCGAGAGGTCGCTCGTGAAAAATCGCTGCCCCTGAGGGCCGCGCATCCTCTGGATGCGCTCCTGCGCGTGTTGCGGGAGAGCTTGCCTCTGCGTCTGCGGCCTCTGGTAGTTCATCGTCCCCTCTACTTCACTTCGTGCGTGCAGGTGATGCCGTGCAGGCGCGCTCGCCTCAACCGTGCTTGCCGTACCGAGAGCTCAAATCGCGAAGATCGACGACGAGCAGCGGGCGCGGCGGCGGCGCGGCGTCTCCGCGACGAATCACCGCGGTCCCCCACACCATCATGTCGAGGTGGAACGACGTGTGGCTCGTGTCGTTCACCTCGTATTCGCGGTCCCACCCGACGCGGTGGACGCGGACGCCCACCACGCCGTCCGCGCCGAAGCGGTGCGCCGACGCGCGAAACCGCGAAACCGCGTGACCCCGCGTGACGCGCGAGGCCTCGGAGTGATCGGTGAGCTCGCTCGAGTAGATCGCCCCCTCGCTCATGCAGTCGGCGTGGCGGTCGTAATAGAAGCAGTTGCCCATCGCGATCCCCACCGGCCAATACCCGGCGTGACGCACCTTCACGAACTCGTCGGTGGTGAGCAACGTGAGCGCCGGACGCTGGGGCGGCGGAGCCCCTTCGAGACGAACCGCCGTACCGATGGCGGTGTACTCGATGAGATCCTCGCCCCAGTCGAAGCCGCGCCCCACGAAGCGCACGTCGAGCACGGCGTGCGCGCCGAGCAGCATCGCTTCTTGCTCCATGCGCGAGAGGGCCAGCAGGCGCGCGCGCTCGTACGCCTGCGTGAGGGGGATGAGCTCACCACCGCCCCACCCCGCGTAGCCGCGAAAGCCGACGTGGAAGATGCTCGAGCCCATCACCTGGCTCACCGGCGTGAGCCCCACGGTCTTCGCCACCACCATCTCCGAGGGCGAGAGGGTGCTGGTGAAGATGGGACGTTGCATCGCGTTCATCTCGGCGATGCGGCGCTGCGCGCGCAGCGGCAGGCGCCCCTGCTCGACCTCGTAAAGGCTACGCGCCTCGTCCACCGGCCGATCGGGCAAGAAGGTGTGTGCCATGATCAGCGGCCTCCGCGACCGCCCGTGTCCAGTTGGCCGAGGACCCACGCCGCGCGCGCGTTCTCGTTGGCGTGGGTGGCGAGGGCATCGAGCAGCATCTCGAGCCAGCGATCGAGCGGGAGCGTCGAAGTCCGCAGCGCGATGCCGCGCACGACGCGCTGGTGCTGCGCGACGGCGTGCTGCCCCTCACGCCGCACGAAGAAGACGTCGGGCTCGAGCCGCACCTCGATGGCGGTGACGTAGCGGCCGCCCGCCCAGTCCCTCGACTCGATGCGCGCCGCCTCGGCGAAGCCTTGGCTCAAGGTGTTGGCGAGGCGCGCCAAGAACACGTCGGTGTTGGCGAGATCGAGCGCCGCACCGAGGGCAAGTTGGTCGGCGCCGATGGCGACCTGGGTACGCGTGCCGCAGTATCGGCAGACGTACTGCCGGCCGTCGGCGGAGGGGGCCATCATCGCGCCACAGTGGCTGCAAACGACCTGCTCGCTCATGACGCGGACGACGATAACCCAACTCCCCGTTGCAACGGAGAGGCTTTGAAGCGACGATCGGGAGACCGATGCAGCACACCGAGCTCCTCGCCCAAATTCCGCTCTTCGAGGGGCTCGCGGAAGACGACCTTCAAGCGCTGGCCGAGCGGCTCGAGGAGCGGAACTTCGTCAAGGGCGCGTGCGTCTTCGCCAAGGGCGACATGGGCTCGAGCATGTACGTCGTGCTCTCCGGCTCGGTGGAGATTTTTCTCCCCGGCGAGGACGCCGATTCGCCCCGCGTGTCGCTCAAGGTCGTCAAGACCGGCGAGTACTTCGGTGAGCTCTCGCTCTTCGACGACAAGCCGCGGTCGGCCAGCGTCGACGCCCTCGTCGACACGGTGCTCCTCGAGCTCACGCGCGATCAGCTCGGCGACCACCTCTCGAAGTCGCGCACCGCCGCGCTCGCCATCTTGAGCGAGATGGCCAACCGCCTCCGCGAGACCAACGCCCTCCTCAGCCAGCGCGCCGCAAAGGACGTGGTGAAGGAGATCGAGGAGAACCTCACCTGGGGCCAACGCCTCGCCGACAAGGTCGCCGAGCTCAACGGAAGCTGGGCGTTCATCCTCTTGCTCCTCGGGCTCACGGTGGCCTGGGCGGCGCTGAACACCCCGGGGCTCCTGCCGCGGCCGTTCGACAGCTACCCCTTCCAGTTTTACAACCTGTTCTTGGCCGTGCTCGTCGCCCTCCAGGGACCGCTCATCGTGATGAGCCAAAACCGCCAGTCGCTGAAGGATCGCGCGCAGGCCGAGACCGACTTCCACGTGAACCTGAAGAACGAGGTCGGCATCGAGAACCTCCAACGCGAGCTCGGGGCCTTCCGCGCCGAGGCCACGAAGCGCCTCGAGATCCTCGAGCGCGCGTCGCGCAACGATCGCATCCGCGCCGAGATTGCCCCCAAGAGCCCGGGCGGCCCGCTCGCCCCGGGGCGCGTGGCACCCAAAGACAGCGGCGTGTGAGGCCTCGCCCCGTTCCTCGGGCATAGATCGTCCGCGACGTACGTTGCACCCGCGACGAGGCACATCGCGCAAAGGCACACGCGATGCATCCTCGTTCGGGGGGGAACGCCTACGGAGTACGCCATGGAATCAGCTCGCGTCCTCGTCGCCGAAGACGATCCCGACATGCGGAGTCTCATCGTCCGCGCGCTGCAGCTCGACGGCCACCGCGTGTACGAAGCGCAGTCGGGAGACGAGCTCCTTGCCACGATGCGCTCGATGTTCATCGAGACGTGGCCGGAGGACGGCGTCGATCTGGTCGTCACCGACGTGCGCATGCCGGGGCTCTCCGGCCTCGAGGCCGCGCGAATGCTGCGCGAGTCGCGGTGGAATGCGCCCATCATCCTGATGACTGCGCTCACCAGCCCGGCGCTCCTGGCCGAGGCCGAGGGGCTCCACGTGAAGGTGCTGGCGAAGCCCTTCACGCTCGAGGATCTCTTGGCCGCCGCGCGCGACGCCCTGGGTTCCCCTTGCGCCTAGCCCTCCCGCCGCGTACACCCGGCCTGTCGAGTGGGCGGGGAAGTCGGTGCAAAGCCGACGCGGAGCCGCCACTGTAACCGAGCCCTCTCGGGAGCCAGGAAACCACCCCTCGATCGGACCGGCGTGTCCGTGCATGGTGCACGAATCGCCCCGGCCCGCCCCCGTAGCCGCGCGAGCCTCGCGGCTGGAGGACGAGGATGCTCCCCCGCTTCGCCGCGATTTCGGCCGTTTTTCCCCTCTTCGCGCTCGCCTTGGCGCTCGCTCCCCTCGCCTCGCTCGGCGGCTGTTCGAGCAGCTCCGCCACCGAGCCGAGCGACGCCGGCGGCCTCCCTGCCTTCGACGGCGGCGGAGGCTGGGGTGACGCCGAGCCGCTCGACGCGAGCCCTCCGAACAAGCACCCCGACAGCGGCCTCTTCGTCTACGACGACGGCGGCGTCGCGCTCCGCGCCGATCGCTTCGTCACCAAGGTCGAAAGTTTTTCGCCCACCGAGTGCACCGGGTTCGGCGCGGCGAACATGCCCGACACGGTGCTCGGTCCCCCCGTCGGCGGCGGAACGGATCAAGGCGGGCTCGACGTGGTGTCGCTCGGCAGCGGCGGATCGATCGTCCTCTCGTTCGGCGCGAACGCCATCGTCGACGGACCAGGGCCGGATTTTCTCGTCTTCGAGAACCCGTTCCTCGTCGGCGGCTCGCCCGACACGGTCTTCGCCGAGCCGGGCGAGGTCAGCGTCTCGGACGACGGGACGACGTGGACCACGTTCCCCTGCACCGCCACGAGCTACCCCTACGGGAGCTGCGCGGGGTGGCACCCGGTCTTCTCTTCGCCGGGCAACGGCATCTCGCCGGTCGATCCCGGCGTCGCCGGCGGCGATCCTTTCGACCTCGCCGACGTCGGCGTTACCCACGCGCGGTTCGTGCGCATCGTCGACAAGACGCACGAGACCTGCCCGACGACCCCGGCGAACAAAGCGAACACGAACGGCTTCGATCTCGACGCCATCGCCATCGTGAACGCGGCTACGCCGTAGCCCTCGTTCCGTCGTTCGTGCCCCTCGGCACACGACCCGCGCTTCCGCGACGAAAGGTCGATCGGAGCTACGCGCGGCGGCGTTTGCGCGCGAAGATGGCGCCGACGCCGAGCGCCAACGCGACCCCCAGGGTGCGCGCGCCGTCGTTCGATCGCTCGCTGCCGCTCCCCGGCATCGGGGCCACCGCGCACCCGCTCTTCGCCGGCGCGCTCTTGCAGACTTTGCGATCGCCGTCGCTCTGGCAGGTATAGCCGTCGGGGCACGCGTCGGTGGAGCAGTCTTGCGAGCACTTGCTGTCGACGCACATGTTCGACTGGCAGTCGGTGTCGGCGCTGCAATCGCCGCCGAGCTTGGCGAGGCGCGGATCGGGACCCCCCTCGTTCCACGGATCCTGCCCGGCCTCGCTGTACGCCTGGAGGATCAGGTCCTTGAACGGCGCGGTCTGCGTGTAGTCGTTCATGGTGTCGGCGCCGGTGCAGCCGACGGCGGGGTTGTTCGGATCGCTCTGGCCGTTGCCGCCGCGCGACACGACGCCCATCACCGCGTTGGTGTCTTGCGAGATCGAAGGGCCCCCGCTGTCGCCGGAGCAGATCGACTCGCCGACCTCGAAGTCGTTGGGGCCGACTTGATCGAAGCCCTTCTCGTACGGGCCCACGTGCTGGACCTTGATGTCGGTGCGCTGTTGGCGCGTCGCCGGGATCGACTCCGCCGTCGTGACGCCCCACCCCACCGCGGTCATGAGCTCGCCGTCCTTGGGCGGGCCGTCGAGACGCACCGGCAGGATCTGCGCGCCATCGATGGAGGTGTCGAGCAGCACGAGCGAGAGGTCGTGGCTGCAGAGGATCTTCGAGTCGTCGTGGAAGATCTTCTGCCCATGGGCTTGGGCGTTCACCTTCCCCTGATCGAAGGCGGGGCGCTTGTTGCCGGTGAAGACGTAGAGATCCTTGGGGTCGAAGTCGGAGCCGACCTTGCCGCCGGTGCTCCCGGGGGCGAGGTTGCCGTTCGAGTCGCAGCCGAACGCGGCGTCCGTCGTCGTCGACACGCAGTGGCGCGCGGTGAGGACGAGGTTCGGCGCGATGAGCGTCCCCGAGCACGACGCGAAGTAGCTCTTCAGGTCGGTGTGGATCAACATGATGACGGCGTCTTGGCTCGACGGCGACGTCTTCCCGTTGATGATCTTCGACGAGGTGACCCCCGAAGGCGCCTCTTCGACGCTCCCCGAATCCGGCGACGACGAGCACGCCGCGCCGGCCAACGCGATCAGCGCGAGGGCGCCGAGCGAGCCCGTACGCGCAAGCAACCGACGCGCGCGCGAGGTGAACGAGGACGGGGCGAGTGGCGCGCGAGGCGGAGCGGAGCGAGGCGGCATACCTCGACTTGATTAGCTTGTTTGCACGGCGCGCGCACGCCCTTGAAGTCGTTCGAAACGTGGTGCACCGTGTCGCTCGCGTATCGTGACGCGCGACGTGCTGCGGCACGCACTTGTGCCCACATATTTTTCGCGTCTCTTCTCCCCACAGGCGTCCTCTTTCGCCCCGCACGGTGGCTTTCTCGCATGCTCGACATCGCCTTCATTCGTCAGAACACCGACGCCGTCCGCGCGGCCATCACCAACAAGCGCCTCGATCTGAACCTCGACGAGCTGCTCGCCGCCGACAAGGCGCGGCGCGAGGCCATCGTGCAGATCGACGAGAAGCGCGCGCGGAAGAACGCCATCGCCGCGCTCATCCCCAAGGCCTCGAAGGAGGAGCGCCCCGCCCTCATCGAAGAGGGGAAGCAGGTGAAGACGGACCTCGAGCGCCTCGAGCCGATCCTCAACGAGGCGAACAAGAAGTTCGACGACCTGATGCTGCGCGTGCCGAGCGTGCCGCGCCCCGAGGTGCCCATCGGCAAGGGCGAAGAAGACAACGTCGAGATCCGGAAAGTCGGCACGCCGCGCGAGTTCGCCTTCACGCCGAAGGATCACGTCGAGCTCATGGCCTCGCTCGGGCTCGTGAACTGGGACGGCCCGCGGCGCTACGCCGGCGGTCGCTCCTACGCGCTCGTCGGCAACGGCGCGCTCCTCGAGCTCGCGGTCACGCGCCTCACCGTCGACGTGCTGGTGTCGCGCGGGCTCAAGCTCGTCATCCCGCCGGTCATCGTGAAGGAGCGCGCCCTCGTGGGGACGGGCTTCTTCCCGCTCGGCAAGGAAGAGGCGTACAGCATCCCCGAGGACGAGCTCTTCCTCGTGGGGACGAGCGAGGTGCCGCTCGTCTCGCTCCACGCCGACGAGACGCTCGACGCCGCGCATCTTCCGATCCGCTACGCCGGCATGTCCCCCTGCTTCCGTCGCGAAGCGGGCGCGCACGGCAAAGACACGCGCGGCCTCTACCGCGTGCACCAGTTCACCAAGGTCGAGCAGGTGATCTTCTGCGTGCCCGACGAAGCGGTGGCGGAGAAGGAGCACTACCAGCTCCTCGCCAACGCCGAGGCGGTGCTCGAGAAGCTCGAGATCCCCTACCGCGTGGCCATCGCCTGCACGGGGGAGATCGGCCTCGGCCAGACGCGCAAGCACGAGGTCGAGTCGTGGATGCCCGGACGCAACGCCTACAGCGAGACGCACTCGTGCTCGACGCTCGGCGACTTCCAAGCGCGCCGCTCGAACATCCGCGTGCGCATGCCCGACGGATCGCTCTCCTACCCCTACACGCTGAACAACACCGCCATCGCCAGCCCTCGCATCCTGATTCCTCTCCTCGAGAATCATCAGAACGAGGACGGCTCGGTCACCCTGCCGAAGGCGCTCGTCCCGTACATGAACGGCGTCGAGGTCCTGCGGCCGGCGTGATCGCGGTGACCGTGCGTCGAGGTCCTGTCGCCCGCGTGGCTTTCGCTTGCTCTTGCTAGAGGCGCCGCCGCGCGGTACATCCGTGGACCGTCTGGTGAGGTAGCCAAGTGGCCAGGCAGCGGATTGCAAATCCGTTATACGTGGGTTCGAATCCCATCCTCACCTCTGCCGCGAGCCGGGATTTCGGCTCGATCGTGCTCAGCGCGGCGCTGCACCGTGGCGTGGGATGGAGGGTCTCCCCGTGCTCGTCTCGGGTCCCGTCTGGCAGTTCGCCTCGGCGTCGACGTGCCGCGCCACCATCGGCCATTTCGTCCAAGGCATGGCCGCGCGCAGTGAGGTCTTCGAGGCCTACTGGACGATGGGCGGGCCCGGGGACCGATCCACGGCGCGCGCATGCCGCTCCGCTCCTCTCGTCGGGCCCATCGGACGGTTCGCACGACTCGCGTGCCGAGGCGCCCCCAACGGCGAGTCGCGGTCTCTTCGTCTAGCGCGGCCCGGCGCTGCCTGGGACGAGCCCTTGCAGAGCCCGGTTCCGGAGCTGCACGTCACGACCCACCTTACGCTCGGGCACGAGGAAGCACAGACGTTCGGACACCTCGAGAGCGTGAAGAAGCCGCAGGTGGTGCGCTTCGCCGCGTCGCTCGCGCCCGTCGGCCCTCTCCAGCGCGCGCAGGCGTCGGCCGTGTACGCCGCGCTGGCAACGCTGGAGCAGTGCGCGCCCGGCGGGGTCGCGTGGTTCAATCACGAGGTGTTCCGCTACGGCGATGGAGACGACGCCGCGCGGAGGGTGCTCTTCTCGACCGAGGACCTGACGCTCGAGGACGTGGCTCGGCACGAACGACTTGGCCAAGGGCCGTTCGCCCCCTAAGCCCCCTCGCGCCTCACGGTGTCACGGGGACCTGGAAGAGCGCGCCGACGCCGTAGCCGATGAGCGCCGAGAGGACCCCGATCCCCGCGAGCTCGAGACCGCTCTTCAGCGGGTGTCCGACCGTGACCTTGGCCTTGTACGCGCCGAGGGCGAAGAGCGTGGCCGCCGAGAGCAGCACCGAAGCCCAGGTGGCCGTCTTCAAGGCGAGAAGAACGAAGGGGGCGAGCGGCAGCAAGGAGCCCACGAGCGACGCCACGCCGACCACGAGGGCCGATCGCAGGCTCGCGCGCCGACTCGTGGGGACGAGGCCGTGCTCCTCGGCCATCATCACCGCGACCCAAACGTCCTTGTCGCTCGTGAGGGTCTCGACGATGCGATCGAGGAGCTCGCCGGAGAAGCCCTTCTTGGCGTAGATGGCGCGCACCTCCTCGCGCTCGAGCATCGGCACCGTCTCGATGTGGCGGTACTCACGCTCCCGCTCGGCTCGGTACAAATCCCCTTCGGCGGCCGTCGACGTGTACGCCACGGCCGCCATCGAGACCGACTCGGCCATCGCCGCTGCGAGCCCGGCCACGAGGACGATGCGCGTGTTGTCGGTCGCCGCGGCGATCCCCAGGATGACGCCGAGGACGTTGACGAGCCCGTCTTGCCCGCCCAAGACGACATCGGAGAGCCACACGCCGCGACGATGCGGATCGGTCAGATCGTGGTAGTGGCGCTCCGCGGTCGTCATCGCGGCGCGTGCGCACGCTCGACGTCGCCCGTCGAGCGCGCGGTGCCTCGGGCGTTCGCGTACACGCCGTACTCGTGGAGGCGGTACTGAATCGTGCGGACGCTGATCCCGAGCAGCGCGGCGGCGCGCGTCGTCGATCCGTTGGTGGTCTCGAGCGTCTTCAAGATGGCGTGGCGTTCGAGCTCGGCCATCGTCGCCCCGGGAATTCGGATCGCCCCTTCGACCTCGGTCTCTCCCTCGAAGGGGAGGTGCGTGTCGTCGATGCGAGCTTCGTCGCAGAGGACGACCGCGCGCTCGATGGCGTTCTCCAGCGCGCGCACGTTCCCCGGCCATCGGGAGGAGAGGATCTTGCTGCGCGCCTTCTCGGTGAACCCGTCGACGCGCTTGTGATTTTCGCGGGCGAATTTCTGGAGAAAGTGATCGGCGAGCGTGAGGACGTCGCCCCCCCGCACGCGGAGCGGCGGCATCTCGATCTGAACGACGTTGAGCCGGAAGAAGAGATCCTCGCGAAAGCGGCCCTGGGCGACGTCGGCGGAGAGATCGCGGTTCGTGGCGGCGATGAGGCGCACGTCGACGGGGATGGGTTCGTTGCCCCCCACGCGCTCGAACTTCCGCTCTTGAAGCACACTCAGCAGCTTCACCTGCGTGAGCATCGGGATCTCTCCGATCTCGTCGAGGAAGAGCGTTCCTCCGTTCGCCTGCTCGAAGCGACCGACGCGTCGCTTCTCTGCGCCGGTGAACGAACCGCGCTCGTGCCCGAAGAGCTCGCTCTCGAGGAGCGTGTCGGCCAAGGCCGCGCAGTGGAGCGAGACGAAGGGCTTGTCGGCGCGCGGGCTCAAGGCGTGAATGGCGCGCGCGAGCTCCCCCTTCCCCGTGCCGCTCTCCCCGGTGATGAGCACCGTCGCGCGCGAAGGCGCCACCTGGCGCACCGTGCGGTAGACCTTCTGCATCGGCGCGCTCACGCCGACGAGCCCCTTCAGCCCCTCGGAGTTCCGCTCGCGGAGCTGGACGCGGAGATTCTCGGCCTCGAGGCGAATGTCACGGCGCTCGATCGCGCGCTCCAAAATGACGCTCAACGCTTCCGAGTCGATCGGCTTCGTGAGGTAGTCCTCGGCGCCGGCGCGCATGGCTTCGATCGCCGAGTGGAGGTCGTGGGCCGAGGTCGCGACGATCACCGGGATCGTTGCGTCGCGCGTCCGGAGCTCCTTCAAGAGCTCCATTCCCCCCATGCGCGGCATGGTGAGATCGGTGACCACCGCGTCGGGCGTCATCGCAGCGACACGCTCGAGCGCCATCACGCCGTCCTCGGCCGTCTCGACGAGGTACCCCGCCTCGGTCAGGAGCTTCTCGAGGCCACTCCGCGTGCTGGGCTCGTCGTCGACGATCAGAATGCGATGCTGGTTCTGGACCTTGGGCGGGATCGACATTTCGGACCTCCTTCCCCCCAAGGACGCAGGGCGCGCCTCGAGGTGCAGGGAAGGTCAGGACCTGAGCAACGCACGTACCAGACCGAGCGGGAGCTCCTGGAGGGCACGAAACGCGCGGGCGCGGTTCTCTCGTCACCTCGAAAGTTGGCGGACCGACCGCGGTCGGAACCCAGGAATTGCGCCGCGGCGCAATGGCTGCGCCGCCCGCGGCCCGGGCCATGAACCGAGAGAGCGCGGGGGACGAATCGCCGAACCGGCGCGCTTCGATCCGCGGCACGCCCCGCTTCGTTGCGCGATGGCGTTGCGCGATGCCCTTCCCGTGGCCCACGCCTTGCTCTCCGACGCGGGGACGCGAGGCGTGCGCGCGAGGGACGACCTCGCGACGCGCCCGCGAAACGAAACGAGCCAGAGGGGGAACACCATGAACGTCGGAGACCTGATGACCCGGGACGTGAAGACCTGCCGCTCCCACGACTCGCTCGACCGAGCGGCGCGTATCATGTGGGACCACGACTGTGGCTGCGTCCCGGTCGTGGACGCAAACGGCAAAGCGGTCGGGATGATCACCGATCGCGACGTGTGCATGGCCCTCTCGATGAGCGATCTCACGCGCCGCGTGCACACCGGGCATCACCGCAAAGACAGCCTCAGCGTCGACGCGTTGGTCAAGACGATGTCGGCGATCTGTCGGCCCGCGGCCGCTGCGTCGCACGCGCACACCGCCGAGTGAAGACAGGAGCCCCGCATGACCCCGTTCAACCACATTCTCGTCCCCGTCGACTTCAGCGAGCCTGCGCAGCGCGCGCTCGACCTCGCCCTGACCCTCGCCTCGAAGTTCGAGTCGAAGGTCACGCTCCTGCATGCGAGCTGGACCCCGCCTTCGGCGTACATGGCGTACGGCGAGGGGATTTATTGGCCGACGGCGGAGATGGAGCAAGCCGCACAGCGCGAGCTCGACGCCCTGGCGAGCCGCGCGAAGGCCCAGCACCCGAGGACCGAGAGCGCCCTCATCGCCGGCGAGCCCTGGCAGATGATCCTCGAGGCCGCAAAGGCGCGCGGCTGCGACCTCATCGTGATGGGGACCCACGGTCGCCGCGGCCTCTCGCGGGTGTTTCTCGGGAGCGTCGCCGAGAAGGTCGTTCGCCTGTCGCCCGTGCCGGTGATGACGGTCTCGGGCAAGGCCGAGCAAGCGGCGAAGGAGAAGGTCCTCGCCGAGGCCACCCGCGAGAAGAAGTGAGCGCCGAGCCGCCGTCGCGCCGGCGGCCCGACGTTCAACGCGCGCTCGTGCGGGCACCCACGAGGTAACCGATGAGCGCCACGAGCGGGTGGACCACCAGCGCCACGGCGAAGCTCGCGACCACGAGCGACGCCGTGGGGCGGCACCACACGGCGAGCAAGGGCCACGCGCCGGTGAGCAAATCGACCTGGTCCCACACGTAGAAGAGGACCGCCAAAGCTCCTCGCGCGGTGCCGCCCGAAGGCACGCCGAGGCGTCGCTTCACGAACGAGTTCGGGAGCTCCCCGAGCATCGCCCCCAAGCCCATCGCACCACCGAAGGCGATGGGCGGGAGCGCGCCGTAATCGACGACCTGGAGCATGCGCGGAACGTCGGCGCGAAGCGCCCGTTGAAGGGTCACGGTGAAGATGGACCCCACGACGGCCACGCCCACACCGCGCCACGTCTTTCCGTCGCCGAAGACGCGCGCGCCGCGAAAGCTCGCCCCCATGTCGATGGGGCGCCGCAGCGCCCGAAACAAGTCGAAGCGGAGCACGACGGCCGAGCACGCTGCCGAGAGGAGCAGCGGAGCGAACAGGTAGAGCGCTTGCGCGAGCGAGAGCAGCGCGGCCTGGAGGAGAGCGGCACTCGCCGGCATGCGAAGCGCCACGAGCAACGCGCGCGCCACGCGCTCGTGCGGAACGCACGCGGTTCGTGAGTCGGCGCAGCGCATTCGTAGCGCCGCTCCGCACGACCTGCACGTTCGGCCCGCACCGATGCGCCCGCCGAGGCGTCTCCGAAGAGGCGGAGCTTCGCGGATCTCCTCGAGGCACGTGGAGTGCAAAGGAGTCAGGTGCCATGAAGCCGCGAAAGAAGAAGAAGCACCCCCACAAGGACACCCCCGCCAGCGTCGAAGCGTCGACCGAGACGCGCTCCCACGAGGAGGACCACGAGCCGCGGGACATCGAGCGCGAGGACGTTCTCTTCGACATCGGCCCCGACGAGCGCGGTGAGGTCGACCCCAGGAGCGAGCCGTGAGCGCCGCCCCGAAGCGGGCCAAGGCTCGCGCACGGAGGTGCACCTGCGGCCGGGCGCCGCGTCGCGTCGCGTCGCGTCGTAGGTGAAGGAGTCGAAGATCATGCGTGAAGGAATTCGTCTCGGGAAGCTGTTCGGGATCGACATCGGCGCGGACTACAGCTGGGCGTTCGTCTTCTTGCTCATGGTGTGGAACCTGACGGCCGCGTTCGGCCATTGGCATCCGAGCTGGACGTTCGCCGCGAGCGTGGGGCTCGCCCTCGTGGCGGCGATGCTGTTCTTCGCTTCGGTGGTCGCCCACGAGCTCGCGCACGCGCTCGTCGCGCGCACCTACGGCATCCCGGTGCACGACATTCGCCTCTTCCTCTTCGGCGGCGTCTCCAACATCGAACGCGAGCCGCCGTCACCGCGGGCCGAGTTCATGATGGCCATCGTCGGACCTCTCGTGAGCCTCGGCATCGGCCTGAATCTCCTCGTCCTCGCCGCCATCTTCCTGCCGATCGTCGACGCCTCGCGCGGGTGGGAGGCGTTCGCCTCGCTCGGTCCCGTTCTGACGCTCGTGCTGTGGCTCGGAACGGTGAACCTGGTCGTCGGCACGTTCAATTTGATCCCCGGCTTTCCGCTCGACGGAGGTCGCATCCTGCGCGCCGCGCTGTGGGCCGCCGAGGGCGACCTCCACAAGGCGACGCTGCAAGCCTCGAACGTGGGACAAGCGGTCGGCTGGGGGTTCGTCGTCGCCGGCATCGCGATGTTCTTCGGAGCGCACATCCCCTTCTTCGGTCACGGACCGGTGAGCGGGCTTTGGCTCGCGTTCGTCGGTTGGTTTCTCAGCTCGGCAGCGCAAGGGAGCTACCGGGGCATGCTCGTGCAGGACGTCCTCGCGGGGGTGCGCGTCGAAAACCTCATGCGACGGAGCGGCTACGTGCTCCCCTCGGAGGCGACCGTCGCCTCCGCGGTCCGCGAGTGGTTCATGCGATCGGCCGAGCACGCGTTCCCGGTCGTCGACGAAAGCGGCCTCCTCGGCATCGTGGCCGTGGGGGACGTCCGCAAGGTCCCCGAGGAAGCGTGGGCCCGCACCTCGGTCAGCGACATCATGACCCCGGTCGCGCGCCTCACCAGCACCACGCCGAGCGAGGACGCGGCCACGGCGCTCCGGAAGCTCTCCCGGCTCGACGTCGAGCAGCTCCCGGTGCTCGCCGAGGGCCGCCTCGTGGGCATGCTCGAGCGAAGAGACGTCGCTCGCTGGCTCGAGATTCGGCTCGGTCCGCACCACCTCGGCGCTCCCCGCACGGCGTAGACCACAGCCGAATCGCCCCACGGCGCACTGCATCAAGCGACGAACGACAAGAGCGACAAGAACGAGCGAAAAGACGTTCTCTCCGTGCCACGTAAGAGCGTATCGTGGCCCGATCTGCATTGTGTGCAGACTGCAAGGAGAGGGCATCGGTATGAAGTCAGGACAAGGACGGATCTGGGGAGCGCTACTGCCGTGTATCGGCGTGGCATGCTTCGCAGCGGCGGTGATCGCCGGCTGCGGGGGCGACGACAGCTCGGGCACCACGACGACCGACGGAGGGAGCGACGCCGTCGCCGCCGACACCGGCTCGCAGACGACGGACTCGGGCGGAGGTATCGTCGACGCCGCGGCCTGCACCGGCGCGAGCACGCTCTGCAGCGGCACGTGCGTGAGCACGGCGAGCGATCTCGCGAACTGCGGATCGTGCGGCAACGCCTGCAAGACGGGCGAGGTCTGCTCCAAGGGGACGTGCGCCCTCACGTGCGGCGGCGGCACCACCCAGTGCGGCGCCACCTGCTTCGACCTCAAGTCGGACCCCGGCCACTGCGGCGCGTGTGGCACGGCCTGCGGCCAGGGCCAGGCGTGCAACAACGGAACCTGCGCGCTCGCGTGCGCGCCCGGTCTCACCAAGTGCGGCGGCGCCGACAGCGGAGCCGACAGCGGCGCGACCTATTGCGCGAACGTGCAGGTCGACGCGAACAACTGCGGCACGTGCGGCACCACCTGCGGCGCGGGGCAATCGTGCAGCGCCGGCAAGTGCCAGCAAGGCTGCGTGTCGAGCGCCGGCTGCCCGACGACGGCCGCCGTGTGCACGGCGAACGCGTGCGCGGTCCCCAAGGACTGCTCCGAGATCCGCGCGGCGCGCCCGAGCGCTCCGAGCGGCACGTACACGATCGATCCCGACGGCGCCGGCGGCGTCGCCGCGTTCACCGCGTACTGCGACATGACCACCTACGGCGGCGGATGGACCATCGTCACCGGCATCACCGGCGCCGACAACGAGCAGCCGCTCGTCAGCGACACCGAAGTGGCGGGCAACCCGCTGAGCGGTGAGTCGTACAACGTCAATCGCGCCAAGAAGATGGCGCTCAGCGCGCTCGAGACCGAGTCGATCTTCGTTCGTCCGGGCGGCGTCTGGCTGCGGGCAGACAAGCCGCTCTTCGACGCGAACCTCGCGACGGCGAACCAAGAGTCCGCCGGCGCGGTCAAGCTCATGGCGAACGACGGCACGGCCGCGGACGGCTTCATGGGCTACACGAACTACAACGACGTCGGCGGCGGAGACTTCGGCGTCTCGATGAACCCCGACTTCGTCACGCCCGGCGGGACCACCGTCAACGGCTTCGACCGTCACAGCACGAGCTACTACCACCTGAACTACGGTTGCCAGGGGCAGTACCTCTACAGCTACTCCAACGTCGATCAGGACAGCGACCCGGGCTACGACGTCAACACCGGCCTCGGCTCGTGGGCCGCGACCAACGGTTGCGACGGCAACGAGGGCGGCGCGCTCCAGTTCTACGCGGCCATGCGCCGGAACCTCGCGGCGGGCACGACCTGCAAGGCGATCTACGACGCGGCCAGCGGGAACATCGTCCCCGACGGCCAGTACATCGTCGATCCCGACGGCGCTGGGGGGAACGACCCGTACGTCGCGTACTGCGACATGACCCACGGGGGCTACACGCTCCTCGTCGGCGCGAACGGCTCGAGCACCACGTTCGGCAACAACGGCACGGCGTGGATGAACGGCGACTCCGTCGGCGGCGCGCCGAACCTCTCGGGCGTCGACTACAAGTCGCCGGCCTACGGCAGCCTCGCCACGAACGCGATTCGCCTTTGCTACAAGGACACCGCGCACTGCCACACGTTCAACCACGCCATGAACAGCACGTTGCTCAACTTCTTCACGAGCAACACGTCGTACGTGGAGTACGCGAACGACATGTGGGGCTACACGAACGCCGGCGCGGACTCGAGCCGTACGACGTACGAGGGCGAGCTCGGCGTCCCCGCAGACACGGCGAGCTGCTACTGGCTCGGCATCAACCACAAGGAGACCGATCCCGCGGGGACCACGACCCAGGGCTTCTCGGCCATCGGCCTCATGGGTGACAACAACTGCGGTTGCCAGAGCTACTTCGACGCCAACAACTGCGGCACCAACAACTGGTCGGACGACTTCGCCATCGGCGTCGGCCTCCAGAGCTGCGTCGACGCGAGCGGCTGCGGTTACGGCGGGAGCTCGAACCTCGCCGGTACGACCGAAGCAGGCGGCGTGGCCAACCCGACGGGTCCCTGGTTCGTCTTCGGTCGCTGAGCGAACGAAGGCCTTCCTAGGCCCCCACGAGTGAGCGACGCACGCGTCGCTCCTCTCACGAGCCCCAGAGCGAGCGATCGCTCTGGGGCTTCTTCTTCGTGAAGAACGCCTACGTCACGGAGTGTTGCTGGGCTGCACCACGATCTCGACACGCCGGTTGTTCGCGCGCCCCTCGGGCGACGTGTTGTCGGCGATGGATCGCGACGAGCCGAAGCCCTGCGCGGTGACGCGGTCGCTGGCGATGCCGTGGGAGACGAGGTAGCTCCGCACGTTCTCGGCGCGACGCTGCGACAAGTCTTGGTTGTACGAGGCCGCTCCTTGCGAGTCGGTGTGGCCTTCGACCACGATCTTGGAGGTCGGGTCTTGCCGCGTGAGCGCCTTGGCGACGTCGTCGAGCTTTGTTTGAGCACCCGGGAGCAGGTCGGATTTCGCCGAGGCGAAGAGCACGCTCCCCGAGAGCGTGATGACCATCCCTCGCTGCTCCTGTTTCACCGTGGCGAAGGCGGCGAGATCGGCGGCGGCTTGCGCGGCGCGCTTCTCTGCTTCGGCGCGACGCGTCTGCTCGGCCTGAAGAGCGACGCCCTGGGTCGCGAGCTGACCTTGCGTGCGCACGAGCTCGGCGGAGGTGAGACTGACGGCGGTCTTCTCGTCCGCGTGCATCGCGTTGACCGTCCCCTCCTTCGCCTGACTGGTCTTCATCGTGCTGCCGACGACCTCGGCGAGCTCGGCCTTGCGCACCGCGATGTACGCCTGGTCGCGCGTGGCCTGCGTGTCGCCGTCCTTTTGGAACGAAGCCTCGGCGGCGTCGAGCTGCACCTGGGCCACGTGGAGATCGGCCGGGTCGTACTGACCCGCGGGCCCCGCGCTCGCGCGGTGGTACGCCGTGCGCGCGTTGACGAGGTCCTGCGGAGGAACGGCGGCAGCGCAGCCCGCGAGAGCGGACACGAAGAGAAGGCCCAAGGAGCCCACGACGATCTTGTGCGACTTCATTTGACGGCTCCTTGCTCGACGTTCGTGGCTTTCTGCGCGGCCGAATCATCGACCGCTTTCTGCGCGGCCATTTTCGCCCCGCGCTCGCGTGCCTGAACGACCGCGAGCTCGGCGTCCGCCTTGGCGCGGAGAAGCAAGCTGTCGGCGCGCTCGTTGTCGCCGTCGCGCATCGCCGCCTGGGCTTGCGTCATCTGGTCCTGCGCGAGCTTGAGCGAGAGGCGCGCTTGAGGCACGTCGTTGGCGCCGAGCTCGGCGGCGCTTCGAGTCGCCGCTTGTGTGTCGGCCATTCGCTGCGTGGGCGGCGGGAAGCTCGCGCCACACGCCGCGAGGATCGGTGCCGCAATTCCGAGGAAGAGAAATTGAGTCTTGTGCATGATCGGTCTCCGTCGCCGCAGACGCGGCGCACCACGAGCGCGCACCGGGGAGAGGCCGCGCTGTCTGGTGACTCGCCCCTTGCGGCTTCCGTGCCGTCGCTCGCGTGGAGTCGTCGCGCGTGGCAGACGACGACGCATTGCTGTCACCTATCAACCCCGTGGCACGGTTCGCGCGGCGCAGGCGGATGAGCTCGCAGACGCAGACGCGGCGCCCGCCTTGCACGCATACGACCACAATGCACGTAGCGTCCCGAGTCGAGCGTTCGTCGGCACGCCGACGAACTTCAGACTCGTGACACTAGGTCGTCGAGGGAGACGAGCGTCGCTCGGCGTGCTCCGCCGGGAGCTGGAAAAAGAACGTGCTCCCTCCACCCTCGGCAGCCTCGACCCAGATCGTGCCGCCGTGCGACTCGACAATGGTGCGCGCGATGAAGAGACCGAGGCCGGTTCCAAGGTGAGCTTCGGGGTTCGCTTGCCAGAAGCGGTCGAAGAGACGATCGCGGTCGGCCTCGGGGATGCCGGGCCCGCTGTCGGTCACCGAAAAGATGACGCCATGACCGCCCGGCGCAGGGGACGCGCGAACGACGATCTCGCCGTGCTCCGGCGTGAACTTGATGGCGTTCCCCACGAGGTTGGCGAAGACCTGCTGCACGCGCAAAGGATCGGCGAGGACGATCGGCAGGGCCTCTTGCATGTCACATCTGAGGCGAATCGACTTTCGCCCCGCAGCGAGCTGCGCGGCCTCGACGGCGCCGAGGACGAGCGACGCGACGTCCACGCGGTGGGGCTTCACCGAGAAGTGCCCCGAGCTCATGCTCGTGCTGTCGAGGATGTCCGAGACGAGGGCGGTCATCTTGTCGGCCGCGCGCGCCATCGACTCGAGCTGCTTCCGGCCGTGCGTGCGTCGCTCTTCTCTCTGCGGCGACTCTCGCAAGAGGAGCGAGAGGAGCATCTTCATGACGCCGAGCGGGTTCTTCAGATCGTGCGAGACGACCGCGAGGAGCTCCTCGCGTGCGCGTACTGCGTCTTCGGCGCGCTCGTAGAGGCGCACGTTGTGGATCGCCACGACGGTGCGGCGCGCGACCTCTTGCAGGAGCGCGGTGTGCTCGTCCGAATAGCGATCGTGGGCATGATCGATGACCGTGAGGCTCCCGAGGACTTTCCCCCGATCGAGGAGCGGAACGACGAGCATCGACTTGAGCCCGGCGGCGGCGAGGGACGCACCGTGCGTCGGGTGCGCAGAGGCCTCCAGGCGCACCGCGAGAGGCTCGGCGAGGACGCGAGTCTCCCCGGCCGCGGCGTACCGCTCGGGGTCGGAGAGCGCGACCTCACGGCGAGCCGCGATATCTTCCCCCTCGTGCATGTCGAGGATGCAGACGTCGCCCAGGGTTGGGATCGCGAGACAAGCCAGGTTGGCGAGCGTCGCGTCCAAGTCGAACGACTCGGCGAGCACCGCGCTCACCTCGGCGAGGAAGCGCCACGTCTTCTGACCGTTCTCGGCGATGTCGCTGCGCATCTCCACGACGACGCGCTCGGCCCGAACGCGCTCGTCGCGATCGAGCGCGATCGACAGGTGATTCACCGTCGCGCTGGCCGCGGCCAAGGTCGCTTCGTCGGGCTTCGCGACGCACTCGAGGAGGAGCGCGCCGAAGATGGCGCCGTCGGCCAACGCCAGCGGGAGAACGAGGAAACGGCTCTCCTCCACGTCGTTGCTCGGGGGGTTCTCCGAGTCGCTCGAGGGGGCGCCGCTCGCGTCGGCGTCGAGCGCAAGCCCGAGGTCGGGGTACAAGCGCCGCGCGTGCGCCTTGGCGAGGGCGAGTCGACGGAGGTTCCCCGCCGGCTGCCACATGAAGTTCGGCGATCGACCTTCGCGCTTACGCGTCAGGATCGCGCTGCGAAGAGGCATGCTCCGCGAGAGCGCTTCGAGCACCTTGGGGACCGTCTCTTCGATCGACTCGAAGCGCGCGAGGAGCGCGCTCACGTCGTAGACCATGCGCAAGCGATCCGACGCCGTCGGTGCGTCGAGCGGCAGAGTAGGCGCGTCGGTGGTCGGGGATCCTCGAGTCGGCGCTTGGGCGGCCGAGCTCACCGATCCCGACCTTTTGGCGCTTCGCCGTGCGCGGGGTTCTTTGCCGGCGAGTGCTCTTTGGGCGAAGGAGGGAGCATGGCTTCGACGCGTTGCAGGATCCGGACCCCGCCTGCGCCGATGGTGAAGTGGTACGAGCCCCAGTCGTGCTCACTGCTTCGCGTCTTCACCACGACGAGCGTCGGCCGCATCTCTCCGGGGAGCTGCGCATAGCGAAGCACGATGACGTTGTCGGCGACGGGGGAGAACCCGCGATCGGTCACCCCTTCGCTCGTGTAGAGGCTCGGCGATTCGTGCGTGAGGAGGCTCGTCACGCCCAGCGTCTTGAAGCGAATCGCGAGCGCGCCCAGCAAGTGCCGAAGCTCTTCGGTCTCGAGATCGTCCGCCACCTGGCTCACGCTGTCGAGCACGAGACGCTTCGTCCCTTGCGTCTCGATCTTGTCGGAGAGTAGCGTGAGGAACTGGTGCGCGCGGTTTGCACGCGAGAGGTAGATGATCTCCACGAGGCCGCCGGTGATCGCCTCTTCGAGGGGGAGCCCGAGCTCTTCGGCCATCCTTCGGATCTGCGCCGGCCCCTCTTCGAGCGAAACGTAGAGCCCCGGCTCCTTGCGAAGCGCCCCCTCCACGATGAACTGGAGGCCCATCGTGCTCTTGCCGATGCCCGCGCTCCCCGAGACGAGCGTCACGCTGCGCTCGAGCACACCACCGCCCACGAGCGCGTCGAGACCGGGGACGCCCGTCGACAAGCGCCGCGCAGGGTTCACCGCGAGCTGAGGATCGTGCCCGCCCCCTTCGATGTCGAAGTAGCGCGGGAAGATGGTGATGCCGCTCGGGCCGATGAGCATGTTGTGCCGCCCCTTCAGGTGGGCGGTGCCGCGGAGCTTGTAGACCTCGAGGTAGCGCTCTCTCTCGAAGCCTTCTTCCTTCGACGAGAGGAGGATGATGCCGTCGACCACCGTCTCTTCGACGCCGAATCGGCTGATCTGATTTGCGCCGTAGGGAATGTCGGTGGCGAAGAAGCCCACGGCCCCCGCGCTCTGCACGATGGTGGCGAGCTGGAAGACCTTCTCGCGGCTGACTTGGGCGTCTTTGACCTTGTGGAGGAAGACCGAGACCGAGTCGATGGCGACGCGACGCGCGCCCAGCTTGGCGAGGCGCTCCCGCATCATGGAAAGGTGCTCCTCCATGCGGATGTCCGGCTGGGGGATGAAGACGATCTCGATCATGCCCCGTGCGATTTGGTCGTCGAGATCCCACCCCAAGCCGCTCGCCGCCGCTCGCAGGCGCTCCGACGTCTCTTCGAAGGAGAAGATGATCCCCTTCTCTCCTGCGAGTGCGCCGCGGTAGATGAACTCGAGGAGGAGCACGGTCTTCCCCGTGCCGGCGACCCCGGCGACGAGAACGCTCGAGCCGCGCGGAATCCCCTCGCCGAGGAGATCGTCCAGGCGCGAGATCCCGGTCTTGCAGCGAGGTTCGACGAGGCCGCGATCGCGGCGCGCGATCGTCACGCGGGGGGCGAAGACTTCGATCCCGCTCGGGGTGATCTGAAACGTGTTCTCGTCGAGGCTGTGCGCCGCTCCGCGGAGCTTGGGGATCTGAATGAACCGTTGCTGCTCGCCGGATTGCTGCCGCTGCGTGAGCACGATGAGCCCGTCGACGATGGAAAACAGCGGGCTCGTCTCGAGGTCGGTCGCGCCGTACTCTCCGAGCAACAGCGTCGTCGCTTCCCACGCCATCAGGTTCACCGCGAGCTCGTAGGTGAACTTGCGAAGCTCGCCCTTCGACTTGGCGACGTCGTCGAAGACCTTGAAGCTGTCGATGACCACCAGCGAGGGCTCGGTCGCCTTGACGTGATCCAAGATCAGCTTCGACGCCTCTTCGAGCTTCTCGCTGCGGAGGAGCCCGCCGAGGTCGATGAACTTCACCGCGCTCTCGAGCTTCGCCGGCTCGAAGAACTCGAACTGACTGAGGTAGCGCAGCGTCTTCGCCACCGGCTCGGAGAGCGTGGTGAAGTACAAGACGCGACGCTCGTCCGTGGCGTTGTGAAAGCAGATCTGTTGCGCGAGCACGGTCTTGCCGGCGCCCGGCGCACCCGCGAGGACGGTCACCGAGCCTTCGAGCAAGCCGCCCACCAGCAGCGCGTCGAGGTTGGCGATGCCCGTCTCCACGCGGCCGATGCGACTTCGCACGCGACCCGTGCCGCTCTGATCCTGGCTCGTCATTGTCCGACTTTCTTCATATCGGTGGGGATCGGTCCGGGCGTCTTCGAGGCCTCGACACCCGAGCTTCGGAGCGCGACATTCGCGAGCTCCTCGTGCAGCGAGGCGGAGAGGACGTCGGCGGTGAGGTGGCCGACGACCGCGAGGAGCTTCGTGAGCACGCGGTGGATCCCCCGCGCGAGCTCGGGTATGGGCATCTCGCTGGCCCGCTCGCGAAGGGCGTGGTCGACGTGAAACCCCGCGGCGTCGACGGTGATGGGCGCGAGCCACGGGATCTCTTCCGAGGTCGTGTGGAGCACGCGTGCGGCGATGGCCACCAAGGTCACGTCGCCGAGGGTGAGGTGGGCGCGGCGCCACAAGGCTCCGCACGCGTCCTCGAAGGCCGCGAGGATCTGGCGCGGGGTCGCGTCTTTGGAGGCTCGCTCCCACCAGGCGTCGACGCACGCGATATGAAGACTCTCGTCCATCACCGTCGCTCGATCGTTCGCCAAGGGACCTCCGTAGACTCTTCTTCGGACCCCGTCTACACGCGCGGCCCGCGGCAAAAGCCGCGCAAACTTTGGGGCGCCGCTAGAGTGGCGCCGCGACACCTGAAAGGACTTGGAACGCAAAGCGTGCATCGCTCACATTTCTTTTCGAGGCCGAGGCTCGAGCGCTCTTGGAGGGCGCTCTCACCACGGCGAGGACGGCTCACGCCTCCCCGAAAGCGGACTAGCGCGGACCACGAAGCAGAACCGCGCGAGCGGCCGCGGCGATGCAAGCCTCGAGGTCAGCGAGGTCGAGCGGCTTGACCAGGTAGTGGTCGATGATCCCTTCGTCCTTCGACGAGGACGACTGCCCTCGCCCGCCGGTGACGAGCACGAGGTACGCGCGTGACGAGGGACCTTCGGCGGCGCGCACCTTCCGAAAGAGCTCCATACCGTCCATCCGCGGCATCTTCCCGTCGGAGATGATCACGTCGGCGAGGAGCGCTTGGTGCATTTCCCACGCTTCGACGCCGTCCTTGGCGACGCGGCATGCGTGACCCAAGACGCGCAGCGCAGCTTTGAGCGCGTCGCGGCTGTCTTCGTCGTCTTCGGCGATGAGGATGTTCACAGGATCGATGTCACGCAGTTCGAGCGGAGGTGCCCACGAAGCACAGTAGGCACTCGTGCAGGTTCGCACGAGTGCACAGAGCTTATGAAATGCGCTCTAGTCTCTTTTTCACGGCAGACTCTTCCCGTGACGCGAGGATGACGCCGACGCGCGCGCAAAGATCGCGGCGCGGCGCCGCGGGGCGCGAGCGAGAGGGTGCCTTCGCGCCAGGTAGACGAGGTACACCGCGACGAGGAGGTTCGCCACGAGGAGCAGGACGCGCCCGATGGCGAGGTGGCGAGCGAGACGAACGACCTCGAACGGGACGAACGTCAGCGTGATGGCGACGACGAGCCACGGGGCCCACCACCAGCGTCGGTGGAGCGAGAAGCCCTCGAAGCACGTCATCGCGCCGTCAGCGGCGAGGGCCGCGACGACGATCCACAGGCGCCCCGGGGCGACGAGGCCGAGGAGCGCGTCGGCGAGCGCGACCGTCCACCCGCTGGTGACGTGATCGCGGAGCCCGCGGGCCAGCCCCGTCAGGGAGGCTGCGCCGCGCCCGAAGGCAAACGCCGCAAGGACCGCGGAGGCCGCGAGCGCCAGAGCGCCCCGCGTCACCTTGTAGAAGATGATGACGCGCAGCGCGGCTTCAGCCCGCTCGGGGGAATCGCTCGCTCTCGATCGGGGCACAACCTCCTCCTCCGCGCTCTTCGACGCGGCAGGCGAACGCGCGCTCGTCGACGAGAGCCACGGTCGCGTTGGCGTCGGAGAGAGCCGATCGTCGCCCACGTGGTGACGACGCGCTCGATAGAACGAGTGGAGCCAGGAGCTCCAGCGAGAAAAATACCTTCGCTTCGGCGTGCATGTCGAACCTCCCCCTGAGTCGGTAGAGCCCGCGAGGAAGCGAGCGCAGCGCGACGATGAATCGCTCACGCTCGCCCCCCGATGTGCCACGGCGCTAGGAAGCCTTCCCGCCGGGCTTCACCTTGGCGATCCACGCGTCGATCTGCTTCTCGGCCTCGTCCTTCATGATGCCGTAGCGCTGCTGGAGCTTGCCGGCGAGCTGGTCCTTCTTTCCCGCGACGACCTTCAAGTCGTCGTCGGTGAGCTTGCCCCACTGCGCTTTCACTTGGCCCGTCAGCTGATGCCATTGCCCTTCGATTTGCGTCCAGTTCATGTCGTTCTCCTCAGAGCCCGCGCGAGGTGCGTGCACCGCAAGATGCGCGCTGCTGCCGTGGCGGGTCATGTCCGGCAGCGCTCGCCCCCTTGCCGCTTCCGTGCCGAAGAGTGGGCGACTGCGATCGAGGTGCGAGCTACGTCGAGCGATCCGCGCGATGCCGCGACGATGGCTGGCAAGGGCTCCGCAAGGGTGCGGGAGCTCGCGCACGGTCTCGACGGGCGACCACGCGCCGTTCTTGCGTGAGGACGACAACGGCGCGCGCCGAGGAGGCCTCGTCGCTCTGCCGGAGCGCCGCACGCGCTTCTTCGCCGCAAGGCACGGTGCGTGCGTGCTCGCGGCACATGAGCACTCCCACCGAACTCCACACCCCTTCCACAGACACGAGAACCTCGCCGCAGCCCGGCTCGCGCGACCGCACCTCCGCGCGCGATCGACGTCGCGCCTTCATCGAGCGCGCACGCAAGCTCGCCTCGGCGCTCCCCAGGAAGGTGGAGGACAACGTCCGCGCTCATCCGTACGGCGCGATCGGCGTCGCTTGCGGCGTCGGTGTCGGCCTGGGCGTCGTCCTCGGGTCACGCGTCCTCAGGCACGCCGTCGCGGGGGCGGTCTCCGTCGCCGTCGTCGAGCTCGTGCGCAAGCTCGTCGTCGACGACCTCGACCGTGCTTTCCCCAGCACGCGCGTCGCTCGCGCGGAGGAGCACAACTAGCGCCACCGCGTCTCATCTTCCGCGTGCGTTCGACGGGGTCCGCGCGAACGCACGCTTTTCCCACCGAGGAGGCACGCATGTGGCTCGAAGCGATCTTGTCGCAAGACGATCTCATGAAGCTCGTGACCGAGCTCCTTCCGACGACCCTGCGCCTGGGGAACGACGGAGACCTCCACCTCCACGAGGTCCACGAGGTGCACCTCGTCGAAGGAGAGGGGCTCCGCGTCGTGTGCCGAGCCAAGCTGCATTGGCCCGTGCTCGGCATCCCCATCCCGGTGACGCTCAATTCACTCGACGCCCTGCTGCTTCCGGTCGTGAAGAAGCAAGCGAGCGGCGACTCGCTCGTCTTCAAGCTGCGCATCGAGCACGCGGATCTCAGCGGCGTGCCGACCTCGATCGACGATCGCATCACCACCAAAGTGAACGAAGCGCTGGAGCACGCCGAGCTCACGTGGCGCTTCAGCGAGACGCTGCAGCACGTCTTCGCGTTGCCGGACACGATCGAGCCGGCGACGGCCATCGCGCTGCGCACGGCGTGGGGCGAGGTGAAGATCACCGCCGAGACCTTGGTGCTCGCCGTCTCCTTCCACGCCGACGTCGTGCGCGACGCCGCCGCCGATCACGCCGTGGCCTGATGTTCTCGCTTTCGCACCGGCCAATAGACGTCGGTGCGGAGCGGGGCTGCACTTCTGCCCGGGGGCTCGACGTACTCTTCCCACGTGCCTCCGGCCGAGACGTAGCCGTGCTCGTCGATCCATCGCTCGAGATCGGCGTACGTGTCTTCGAGCGAAGCGTGCGAGCCGATGTGCGTCACGCAGGCTGCCTTGCACCCGCCGTAGGCGTGCGGCTTCACGCGCGCGTCACCGGTGGGCAAAGGTCCGTCGACGACGAAGCCGGCTTCGACCTCGCACGCGCTGCCGCCTCGGCCTACGGAGAAGCGCGCGACCGCGGGCGTCGCCAACGTCACGTGATGCGCCTCTGCCCAATGCGCGACCTCGTCCAAGATGGGCGTGATCAAATCGTCGACGACGTCCATGGCGCACGCCGTGTGGAGAACGAGCGCCGGGCGCATCGGAACGGTCTTGAGCTCGATGGTGGATCGCATGGCGCCCGCACCTCCGACCACCGTGTCAGCATCATGCATGCCAGGCGAAGCGCGCTTCAGCTCGCTTTCACGTCGGCGAGAGCGAGTCCGAAGCGCGCGAGATACTTCCGCACGCGGTCGGCGTCGTTGACGCTCGTCTTTTCTCGCCGTGAGCAAGAGAAGAGCTCGCGCCCCGCGGCGGAGAGTGAAGCAGCGTCGCGGCACACGGCGAGCACGTCGCGGAGCTGCACGCGATCGAATCGGTCGAGCTGTGCCGCGCGATCGGCGCCGAGCACGCGCACGAGAAGCGCGTCTTCTTCGCCCAGCGCTGCCGTGGGAGAGCCGCTGAGCTCGTGGAGCCGCGCGAGCTCGCCGTCGACCGCCTCTTGGGTGATGCGCCCGCCGGGAGCGAGCGTGGCCATACGCACCACCGAGGCGTTAAAGTCGCGAAAATTGCCCGGCCACGTGTGACGCGTGGCGAAGTCGAGGAAGCGCGCGCGCGCCTCACGACTCATCGTCACGTTCACGCCGAGGACGCGCGAGGCCTCGCGGAGCTCGAAGTCGAGGTTCGGTGAAATGTCTTCCGGTCGCTCGTGGAGCGACGGCAAGCGGAACGTCCACAAGTTGATGCGCGCGTAGAGGTCTTCACGGAACTCGCCTCGAGCGACGCGCGCGCCGAGGTCGCGGTTCGTCCCGCAGAGGAGAAGAAAGTCACTCGACGCCTCACGGTCCGAGCCGAGGGGGAGAAAGGTCTTCTCCTCGATGGCGCGAAGGAGCATCGCCTGCTCGTCGAGACCGAGCTCGCCGATCTCGTCGAGGAAGAGGAGCCCGCGGTCGGCCTTCACGAGGAGGCCGGGTCGATCCGACACCGCGCCGGTGAAGGCGCCCCGCTTGTGGCCGAAGAGCGCGCTCATCGCCCCGTCGCCGCGGAGGGTCGCGCAGTTGACCTCCGCGAGCTCGCCGGTGATCTGTCGTCTGGCCTTCTTGAGCTCGAAGATGCGCCGCGCGAGCTTGCTCTTCCCCGCGCCGGTGGGGCCAGTGAGGAGCATGGGGGCGCGCGAGGCGAGCGCCACCTGCTCGATGCGCTCGATGAGGCGGTTGAAGGGGGCGTTCTTGGTCTCGATGCCGGCCTTGAGGAACGACTGCCCCTCGACTTGCTCGCGACGGAAGCGCGAGGCGAGGCGGTCGTAGCGCGAGAGATCGAGATCGATGATGGCGTAGGTGCCGGCGCCGCTCTTCTTCGTGCCGCGCGAGGGCGAGGTCTGGAGGAGGCGCGCGGGGAAGTGGCGCGACTCGGTGAGGAGGAAGAGACAGATCTGCGCGACGTGGGTGCCGGTCGTGATGTGGACGAGGTAGTCCTCGTTCTCGGTGTCGAACGGGTAGCTCCGCGCGAAGTCGTGGAGCGCGGCGTACACCGCCTGAAAGTCCCACGGATCGGCGAGCTCGAAGAGGTGGCGCACCACGCGTGTCTCGGGAGACGCGTGCTCCACGTCGCGCACGACCGTGTCGGCGAGGCCGGTCGCGACCTTCGGGTAGAGGAGCTCGAGGCGGTCGACCAGCAAGTCCTCGTGCTGCGTGAGGGCCACGGTGGGTCGCCACCGGTCCCAGCGCCCGCCGCCGCGGCCGGCGTCGAGGGTCGTCCCGAGGAGGCCGAGGACCACGAGCTTCCTTCGGCGCGCCATGCGACGAGGTTATCTAAGAAGATAGATTTTAGCTTATTATCTTGTGCTGTTTGGCGGTACCTGGAGGAATTTCGGCTATTTTGGCGTTCGGATGCTTGGCACCGCGCGTGCTCTAGGAGACCTCGGAGGCGGGGCGGCGCGCAGGGAGAAGGCGCGCCGCCCCGGAGGCCGATGAGCACCACGCACGACAAGACGCACCTGACGCTCGAGACCGAGGGGGCCCCGATCAAGGCGTGGACCGTGGGGGTCCCGTTCGAAGCGGAGGCCGAGGCGCAGCTTCGCCGGGTCGCCAGCCTCCCCTTCGTCCACAAGTGGGTGGCGGTGATGCCCGACGTGCACGCCGGGATCGGCGCGACGGTGGGGAGCGTCGTGGCGACGAAGGGGGCGATCATCCCCGCGGCGGTCGGCGTCGACATCGGCTGCGGAATGATGGCGACGCGCACGTCGCTCCGCGCGGCGGATCTCCCCGACAACCTCTTCGCGCTCCGCTCGGCGATCGAGGCGGCCGTCCCGCACGGCCGCACCGATCACGGCGGGCGAAACGATCGCGGCGCGTGGAACAAGCTCCCCGAGGACGTCGTAACGGCGTGGAAGGAGCTCGAGCCCGACTACGCGACCTTGACGGCGAGCTTCCCTCGCCTCGCGCACGGCGCGAGTGTGAGCCAGCTCGGTACGCTCGGCACGGGGAACCACTTCATCGAGGTCTGCTTGGACGAGGCCGATCAGGTCTGGTTCATGCTGCACTCCGGTTCGCGCGGCGTCGGGAACCGCATCGGGACGTTCTTCATCGACCTGGCGAAGAAGGACATGCGCTCGTGGATGATTCGTCTCCCCGACGAGGACCTCGCGTACCTGCCCGAAGGGACGGATCACTTCGCCGCGTACTGGAGGGCGGTGAGCTGGGCGCAGCGCTTCGCCGCGAAGAACCGCGACCTCATGATGAGCGCCGTCGTTCGCGCGGCGAGCGCGGTGCTCCCCCCCTTCACGCTCTCGGACGTGGCGGTGAACTGCCACCACAACTACGTGGCGCGCGAGCACCACTACGGCGCCGACGTCCTCGTCACCCGCAAGGGGGCGGTGCGCGCGGGCGTGGGCGACCTCGGCATCATCCCCGGGAGCATGGGGGCGCGCTCGTTCATCGTGCGTGGCAAGGGGAACGCCGAGTCGTTCTCTTCGTGCAGCCACGGCGCGGGCCGCAAGATGTCGCGCACCGCGGCAAAGAAGGCCTTCTCCGTCGCCGATCACGAAGAGGCGACGCGAGGCGTGGAGTGCCGCAAGGACGCGGGGGTGATCGACGAGACCCCCGCGGCGTACAAGTCGATCGAAGACGTGATGCACGCGCAGCGAGATCTCGTCGAGGTCGTGCACACGCTGAAGCAGGTCGTCTGCGTGAAGGGTTGACGGCGATGTGGATCCTCGACGGCTCGATGGGGGAAGGTGGCGGGCAGGTCCTCCGGACCGCGCTCGCCCTCTCGCTCGCCACGAGCAGCCCCTTCCACATCACCAAGATCCGCGCGGGTCGCTCGCGTCCCGGGCTCATGCGGCAACACTTGGTCGCCGTCGAGGCGGCCAAGGCGATAGGCGACGCGGAGGTGTCGGGCGCCGACATCGGCTCGACCGAGCTGGTCTTCGCGCCGCAACGTGTGCGCGGCGGCGGCTACACCTTCGCCATCGGAGGCGCGGGGAGCACCACGCTCGTCTTTCAGACGGTGCTCCTCCCGCTCGTGCTCTCGGCGAAGGAGCCGTCGACGCTCCGCTTCGCCGGCGGGACGCACAACCCGATGGCGCCACCGATGGATTTTCTTCGCGAGGCGTTCTTGCCGATCCTCGCGCGCCTCGGGGCGCGGGTCGACGTCACCTTCGAGCGACCCGGGTTCTACCCGGCGGGGGGCGGCGCGTGGTGGGCCACGGTGCATCCATCGCCTTCCTTCGAGCGGCTCGAGCTCCTCGCGCGCGGCGAGGTGACGTCCCAACGCGCCACCGCGCTCCTCGCGCAGCTCGCGCCGAGCATCGCCGTGCGCGAGCTCGACGCGCTGGCCAAGGCGCTCGCGTGGGATCGCGCGGCGTGCGTGCCTTCGATCGTCCCGCGCGCACACGGTCCGGGGAACGCGCTCTTAGCGTTCGTGGCGAGCGAAGCGGTCACCGAGGTCTTCACCGGCTTCGGCGAGCGCGGCGTGTCGTCGGAGGCCGTGGCGCAGAAGGTCGCGGACGAGGTGACGCGCTACCTCCGCGCCGGCGTACCGGTGGGCGAGCACCTCGCCGACCAACTGCTTCTTCCGCTCGCCCTCGGTGCGGGGGGATCGTTCCGCACGCTCGCGCCCTCGGGGCACATGCTTACGCAGATCGATCTGCTCGCGCGCCTCCTCGGAGTCCACGTGAAGACGACGGAAGAGGCCGAGGACGTGTGGCGCGTCGACGTCCCCGCGCGCACCGCGGCCTGAGCGCGCCCTACGGCAAGTTGTTCCGGTACGTCTTCCACATGTCGTCGACGAACTTCGAGCTCGAGCTCTCCGGCCCGGACACGGCGCCGTTCATCCAGCGATCGGTGTAGTCGAAGAACGCGTCGTGGTTCCACGTGGCCTTGGCGTGGAGGATCAGCATCGATAGCGCTTGCCCCGGCCACACGAGCGACGTGCAACAGTCGCGGTAGTCGGTGCAGCCGTCGACGAGCCCCGCCGGATCGCGGCACTCCTTCGCGCCGTTGGGGCAGCTGCCTCCGTACTGGCAGCCGTTCGCCTGGTAGCAGGCGGTGCACGGCGCGCCCCAAAGCGCAGTTCCGTTCGTGCCGTAATAGGTCTGCTGATCTTCGTTCGACACGGGGCCGACGCTCTTCATCGCCGCGTCGCCGAGCAGAAGGCCGGCGAAGACGATGGGCCACTTGCGACCGTTCATGTGGCCACCGCATCCCCCTTGAGCGCACTGCTGCCCCCAGTCGTGCCCGGTGGCCACCACGCCGTAGTTGTCGATGCCGAGCTGCACGAGGCGGATCGCGAGCTTCGTCTGCACCGGCGTGTCGAGGAGCACGTAGCTCGCGACCTCCGAGACGACGTGGCCGATCTCGCGGCCGTAGCAGTACATGTTGTCGGTCGCGCACGCGTACTGGAGCGTCCACGTGGTCATGTGATCGATCCACGGGCGCTCCACGTGGCGGAGCGCGTCGTCGTCGCTCGGCGCCGAGGCGGGCTTCGGGAGCTTGGGGAGGAGCCCGAGGTTCAGGCTCGACCACGCGTGCATCGTCTTCGGCGCGCCGCCGACGTACGGGGGGCGAAACGTGCCCGGCGCGGGCGGAGCGTCGACCACCGTGAGGACGGCCTGGGTCGCCACGGGACCTCCCTGGCAATCGCCGTCGTACGTCGAATAGCCGTCGGCGCCGCCCCCCAATTTGCAGTCGGAGGTGGGGTGACTTGCGCTCGACACGAGCGACGACACCCCCTTCATCGCCAAGGGGAACGAAGCCGCGAGGCTCGCGTCGTAGTCGTCGCCGCGGTCGTCGTACCCCTGCCCGACGGCGGTCTTCGGATCGAGCACCGATCCGTTGCGACCACTCGCCGGCGCCGGCGAGACCGAGGTCACGGTCACCGGCCCGAGGACCCAAAAGTCCCCGTTGGCGAATTGACCGACCGTATGGGGTGCGTCGAACGTCCAGGTGATTCCGAATTGGGACACCGTGCTCGTGGTGACCACGCCGGCGTCGCCGGGGAACGCCGCGTCCCCGAGCGCGCCGCCGTCCCCCACCGAGCCCCCCTCGAGGCCGCCGCCGTCGTTGGGAGGAGCGCTGTCGCTCGTATCTCCGCAGTGCGCTCCGCCGACGACGACGAACGTCGCGAGGAGCGCGGGGAACACGATCGATCGAAGTGCGCTCACGCCAAGGAGTATCTCGCCCGCCAGGAAGGGGGTCAACGAAGGCGCAGCGCCCGCGCCCTCCGCGCGCGGTCTGCGGAGTCGGAAGCGCGCGGTGCTCGTCGCATGTCACGCCGCAGCGCGCGTATTCGCGCTGCGCCCCCTGAAGAAATGCGCTCTCCCACGCTCCGACGGGCGAGCTCGCGTCGCGCTTCGTGTGCTTGGCGCGACCTTTGCTCGTTAAGGGGGGGACGCGTGTTTGCGCGCGGCTCCCCGCCGGCGCGATCCCCGCCCCCGAGACTGCCCACGGAACCAGAGGAGGACGCCATGGTCGCCCGCGACGTGATGACCCCCGACCCCGCGTGCATCTCGACGACCGCCACACTCGCCGATGCGGTCGAGCTCCTCTACGCGCTCGACGTACGGCACTTGCCGGTGGTCGACGAGGACGGCGCGCTCGTCGGCATGCTGAGCGATCGAGATCTGCGCACGTTCGCCCTCGGCCCGCGGGAGGATCTTGGGCGCGCCCTGCAGGCGATGAACGCCCCCGTCGCCTCGTTGATGAGCACCGAGATCGTCGCCGTCGATCCGGAGACCGACGTCGCGGAGGTCATCGACCTCATGTTGCAGAACCACCTCGCGGCCGTCCCCGTGACCGAGCCGTCGAGCCACAGCGAGCTTCTCGGCATCGTGAGCTACTTCGATCTGCTTCGAAACATCTACGCCCAAGAGGTCGCCGCATGAGGACGCTCGTGGTCTTCTATTCACGAGGCGGGCACACGCGCCGCGTGGCTCAATCCCTGGCCGCAAGGCTCGACGCCGACATCGAAGAGATCCGCGAGGCGCGCGACGCGAGCGGCCTCCTCCACGGCGTGCGCCTCGCCTTCGAAGCGCTGCTGGGCAGGGAGACGCCGATCCGCCCGCTGGTCCGGGATCCGCGTGCCTACGACCTCGTCGTGGTGGGCACGCCGGTCTGGGCGGGGTCGTTGGCCCCCCCGGTCCGCACGTACCTCGAGGTCGAGCGCGATCGCCTGCGCAGCTCGGCGTTCTTCTGCACGCACTGCGGCTCGGGGGTCGCGCGCGCGTTCCGCCAAATGCGCGAGATCGTGCGGCGCGGCCCGGTCGAGGTCCTCTCGGTCCACGACCGCGAGGTGACGACCCACGCGCTCCGCGCACGCGTCAGCGCCTTCATCGCCACCCTGAAACACGAGACGCCCCTCACCATCAACCTGCGACGACCCACGGGGCGCGGGCGTCCCCGCGTGCTCGCGCACCCGGCTTGAAGACA
Source organism: uncultured Polyangiaceae bacterium (assembly GCA_964531795.1). Taxonomy (GTDB): domain Bacteria; phylum Myxococcota_A; class Polyangia; order Polyangiales; family Polyangiaceae; genus CAZHHD01. Next base: position 78,227 of record CAZHHD010000010.1, read on the forward strand.
GCACGAAGGTCGGCGCGTTACCGCGTCGATTCGAAGGAGGTCACCATGCTCCACGTACGACGCATCTTGGTCCCAACCGACTTCAGCGAAGCGGCCGATCACGCCCTGACGTACGCCGTGGGGCTCGCCGAGCAGTTCGGCGCCGAGATCCTCCTCATGCATACGGTGGAGATCCCGGTCTACGCCTACCCGGGCGCGCCCTACATTCCAGTCGTCGACATCACGGCGGATCTGGAAAAGGCAGCCGTCGCGGGCCTCGAGGCGACGCGCGCGCGCATGAAGAGCCCGGTGCACGCGCGCGTAGCGCTCCGCCGCGGATCCCCTTGGCGCGAGATCCTCGACGCTGCGAAGGAGGAGCGCGCCGACCTCGTCGTCATGGGGACGCACGGGCGAAGGGGGGTCGCGCGCGCGCTCCTCGGCAGCGTGGCCGAGAAGGTCGTGCGCGCGGCGGAGGTCCCCGTGCTCACCGTGCGTCAGACCTTCGCCGAGCAGGCGCACGAACGGTCGCGCGGCGACGTCGACGTCGGCGCGGGGACGCACGCCACGAGCTGAAAGCACGCGAGCGCGCGCTCACCTCGCGAACGAGGGGGCGCGCGCTCGCGGCATTTTGTGTCACTCGCCGGGCGGGGGCATCGGCGGAGGTGCGCTTCGGCGGTCGGCGCGGCGACGGCGCGCATGCTCGGAGAGCACGCGCAGCGCGTCGTCGAAGGCGCAGTCGATCGCAGCGTAGAGATCCTCGTGGGATCGATCGAGGTGCGGACGGCCGACGACGAGCTCGTGGCCAGGCACGCCTAGTTGGATGCGGACGCGGTAGTGGCGCCCGTGGACATGATGGCGATGCGGCGATTCGACCGCCACACGGCAGGAGCGGACACGTTCGAGCCGATGCTCGAGCTTCTGGGCCTTCTTTCGGACGTACGCCTCGACGGCGTCGGAGTGGGGAATGTCGCGGAACGTGACGTGCGTGTGAACGGGCATGCGCGTGCTCCTCTTCCCTGTTGGGCCGCGACCCTCCGCGGCGCTTCGGGGTGTCGTGGAACGTGCGTGCACGCGCCATACCTGGCCTCGGCGCGCGCGCGCACGACGACGAGGCGCGGGCGCGTCGGCGTCGAAGCCCCCAACCGAGAGAACGGCAAAGATTGCCGTCGCGCGCACGAACGCGCGTCTTCGTGGGGTGCGCGCGACGAGGCTACCCGTGGCCCGTCGCGCGCCGGGCGTCGTCTCCACCGCCGCGACCCCGGGCCCTACACGAGGATTTTGCCTCTGCGTGGGCGCACGGGATGCGAACGCGCGCACCCTGTGCAGCGCGCCCCGCGTCGTGACGAAGTGGCCCACGACTTGCGAGAGGGGAGCTTCGGAGGGCCCAACGCCATGGACCGCATGACCGAAAGCAACACTTCGAACGACAGCCTGCGCGATCAAGTCCGCGTGAGCATCGATCAACTCCGCGCGCTCAAGGACGAGATCCGCCTGCGCATTCACCTCGGCGGGATGGACGCGCGCGACGCGTGGGCGCGCCTCGAGCCGCAGTTCGACGAAGCGGAGCGACTCGCGCGCAACGCCACGGTGCTCACCGGACGCGCGATCGATCAGCTCGTCGCCAAGTTCCGTGAGCTTCGTGATTCGTTGCCACACCACTGATCGCACGCACGCACGGGCGTGGACTGCGTCTGGCACATCTCGGCGCGCGGGGGGGGAGCGCCCGGGCGTCGTGCGCCGCGGCCGAGCTCGTCCACATTCTCGAGAGACTTCGCATGGCATGTGCCGTGCTCCCTTCGCCACGGACCACCTATGACCCACGATCCGCGATCGATGAACGCAGCCGAGAGCCCGCCCCCTGTGGTCCCGCGTGAACCCACCACGGCGCGCGATCCCCTCAGCCACGAGGATCGCCCGGCTCCTGAGGCTCACGCCCCGGAGGTGCTCGCGCAACGCGATCGTCCGATCGAGGTGCTCGTCGTGGAGGACGATCCTGCGACCCGCCCCATGCTGGCGCGAGCGGTACGTTCCTTCGGATACTCGTGCCGAGAGGCGAGCGACGGGCTCGAGGCGCTCGAGATGCACCGCGCCGCGCGGGCGGACATCATCCTCGCCGACTGGCGCATGCCGCGAATGGACGGCTTCGAGCTCTGTCGGCGTACGCGCAGCGAGAGCGCCGGGGGGACGTACACGTACTTCCTCTTGATGAGCTCCTTCGGCGACAAGTCGCGCTTCCTCGAGGGAATGGACGCGGGGGCCGACGACTACCAACAGAAGCCGCTCGATCTCGACGAGCTCCGCGCGCGCCTCGCTTCGGCGGCGCGCGTCGTGCGACTGAATCGCACGCTCGAAGAGAAGAACTCGATGCTCCGGCGCGACAGCCAGACCTTCTTCCGTACGGCGCGCATCGATCCGCTCACGGGGATCTCGAACCGCCTCCGGCTCAAAGAGGATCTCGACGCCCTCGAGTCGCGCGCGCGTCGCTACGGGCATCGCTACTGCGCCGCGCTCTGCGACGTGGATCATTTCAAGCGGCACAACGATCGCTTCGGTCACCTGGCGGGGGACGCCGCGCTGCGCGAGGTCGCGCTCACGATTCGCTCCCAGCTTCGCTCCGGCGACGCCGTCTACCGCTACGGCGGCGAGGAGTTCCTCGTGCTCTTGCCCGAGCAGACCTTGGCCGAGGCCGCGCGCGCGCTCGAGCGCATCCGCGGGCGTGTGGAGGCGCTGGCCATCCCGACGGTGAATCACCGCGTCCTCACCATCAGCGCGGGGGTGGCGGAGCTCCACGCCAAGAGCGATCCTTCGCTCGACACTTGGATCGAGCGCGCCGACCGCGCCCTCTACCGCGCCAAAGCGCGCGGGCGGAACCGCGTGGAGATCGAGGCGCGACCCGAGGTCACCGACTCTACGCCGCCGGAAGCCACACGGTGAAGATGCTCCCGCCCCCTTCGCGGCTCGACGCGCGCAGGCTGCCGCCCTGACGGGCGACGGCGGACTGCGCGGTCGAGAGCCCGAGCCCCGTGGCCCCCTGGCTCTCCTTCGTCGTGAAGAACGGCTCGAAGACGCGCAAGAGGAGCTCGCGAGGGATCCCCGGTCCGCTGTCCACCACGCGCGCGAACGCGCCGCCGTCTACCGATCCGGTGGTGACCGTCACTTCTCCGCCCGGAGGGGTCGCTTCGATGGCGTTCACGAGGAGCGCGACGAGGACGCCGAGCATCTCGTTTCGGCGCGCCAAGACCGAGGGCGCTTCGGCGAGCTCCACTCGGAACGACCCGAGGCGCCCCGCCCGCGTCGTCATCCCCGGTCGCGCGAGCTCGATCGCGTCCTCGACGATCTCGTTCCACGGCAGAGGCTGCTCCGGCTCCTCTTCCTCGCTGCGACTGTACGCTCGGAGCCGCTCGATCGCGTGCACGCTCCTGTCGAGCAGCGCCCGCATCTCGGCCGTGCTCGTGGCGATCTCGTCCAAGTCCTTCCGCTTGAGCGCATGCGCGATGAACTGCAGGTGCAGCGAGATCGGGTTGAGCAGGTTCTTGAGGTCGTGCGCGATCCCGGAGGTCATGCGCCCGATGCCCGCCAATCGGCCGAGGCGCTCGAGGGTGATCTCGGACGGGGGCGTGGGCCCGCTCCCGGTCTCGACGATGGCCGCTTCCCCGACCACGAGCTCTCCCTCACGAGGTTCGGCGGGAGCGACGGCTGCCTCCTTCGACTCGACGTGGCTGACGCGATGATTCAACGCAGGGTGTCTCCTGTCCGGAACGACGTGTCGCTCGGTCGACGGCGCAGCGGCGCTGCGCCGCAGCTGCACGGGGCGGCGTAGAGCGAGAAGCACGCTGCGTACCAGGCTTCAGCTTGATCGCGCGTGCTCACGTCGCGGCATCGACCCCGACAGGAGCGGGCTGTGGCGCACGGATGTCACACGCGTGGCGTGCGCGTCGCTTGCGTGGGCACGCACCTCGTGCGCGTCCGCGCGAGCCGAAGCGATGCACCGCTCGCGCGGTCCGCTCGGACATGCGCGCGCGTCGCACGAAAATTCGTAGGGATCCGCGCGTACCTGGCGCGCTTCGCGGCTCGTGCGCACCGCCGAAAGGACCTCGCGAAAATCGTGCGTCCTACGGCGAATCCGGACGGCAGGAAGCTTGCTGTTGTCGCTCTTGTCCAAGCCAGAAGCTCAGGGGCCATTCGGGCAAAGCTGCGGCGTGGACGCGCACGTGGAGGTGGAAAATGATGATCCCGTACGAACCATACTTGGACCTCCACAATTTTTGCGCGTGCTCTCGTCTTGTGCTCTCGACGCGGGCTGGTAAAGAAACTGTCGCGTTGGGCCCTTCCGGCTCAGCCAACCAACTCGGGGGAGGGGGGGACTCATGCTGAAGCAGAGAAGGCCGACAGGCCTGCGTGTGCTCGTGGTCGACGACGAACCGAGCGCGAGGGAAATTCTCGAAAAAATCCTCACGCAGCGCGGCTACGCGGTCGACGTCGCGGAGGACGGAGCGACGGCGCTCACGAAGCTGGAGAGCACGCTGCCCGACGTCATCGTGGCCGATCTGCACATGCCGCAGATGGACGGCCTCGAGTTGATGCGCAGCGTGAAGGCGCGGAACCGGACCCTTCCGGTGATCGTCGTCACGTCGTCGACGGATCTCGACGCGGCCATCAGCGCGATGCGCGAAGGGGCGTCCGATTACCTCACCAAGCCGGTGAACATCGACGCGCTCCTCGTCGCCATCGAGCGCGCGCTCGAGACGCGCGATCTGCGGATGGAGGCGGAGAACCTGCGCCGCCACATTCGTGAGCGCGACACCGAAGGGCTCGAAGGGCTCATCGGTATGAGCGCGCCGATGCAGCGCGTCTACCGCACCGCGAAGCACGTGGCCCCCACCAAGGCGACGGTGCTCATCACCGGCGAGAGCGGCACGGGCAAGGGCGAGCTGGCGCGCGCGATTCACGCGCAGAGCCCGCGCGCGAGCGCTCCGTTCATCACGCTGCACTGTGCTTCGCTCGCCGAGTCGCTCCTCGAGAGCGAGCTCTTCGGGCACGAGAAGGGCTCCTTCACCGGCGCCGAGCGCAAGCGCATCGGTCGCTTCGAGCAGGCCGAGGGGGGGACGCTCTTCCTCGACGAGGTCGGCGACATTCCCGCGCAGACGCAGGTGAAGCTCCTTCGCGTCCTGCAGGAGAAGACGTTCGAGCGCGTCGGCGGCAACGAGCCGATCACGGTGGACGTGCGCCTCATCGCAGCGACGAACAAGGACCTCGCCGCCGAGGTGCGTGAAGGGAAGTTCCGCGAGGACCTCTACTACCGCCTCAACGTCGTGCACATCGAGATGCCGCCGCTCCGCCTGCGCGGGGAGGACATCTTGAGCCTGACCTTGCACTTCATTCGCAAGTACTCGCAGGAGAACCACCGGCGCGTGGAGGGCATCACCGACGCCGCCCGCACGAGGCTGCTCTCTTCACGCTGGCCGGGGAACGTGCGCGCCTTGGAGAACGCGGTCGAACGCGCGGTCATCATGTGCCGCGAGCCGCTCATCGACGAGGACGATCTTCCGCTCGACGCGAGCACCGAGACCTTCGGCTCGCTCCGCATCCCCGGCTCGACGATGCGCGAGCTCGAGCGCCACGCCATCTTGAAGACGCTCGAAGCGGTGGGGGGCTCGACCTCGCGCGCCGCGGAGATCCTCGACATCGGCGTGCGCACGATCCAGTACCGTCTCCACGAGTACGGGTTCGCGCGGCCGCGCTCGGGCGTGTACCGCATGTCGTCGTCGGCGCCTCCGGCGGCGACCGAGCCGCCCAAGTCGGCGAACGTCGAGCCGCAAAAAGCCAGCGGCTGACGGCAACGAGCGCCTGGCCCATCGCTCAGCGGCGATGGGCCAGAAAGACGGTCTCGTCGGTGCAGACGACGCCGTAGTCGAGCGCTTGCGTCGTCTTCTCGCGGCCGAGCGTGTGGACGAGCTCGGAGACGAGCGTCTCGCTCGCCTCGCTCAGCCCGAAGAGCACGCGCTGCTCAGGCCCCACGGCGCGATCGATCGAGGCCCCCTCGGCGCGGAGCTCGGCCACGCGCACGATCGCGCGCTGCGTGGCCTCTTCGTACACGCGCGCGACCTGCCCCGTGCAGAGCCGGATGCGTTGATCGAGATCCCCCGGCTCCACGTCGAGCGAGGCGACGGTCTCGCGGAAGTCGGAGCTTGCCTCGCACGCGGCGGAGATCGCTCCCCACGTGCGACGTCGCGCGCGCTCGTAAATTTCCGGAAGCGCGTCGATCTCTTGCTCGCTGAGCCCGGCGTCCTGGGCCCGTTGGCGCGCGTTGAAGCGGCGACCGGCGCCGCTCGCGGTTCCGCCACCCGGACCGCGCACTTCGGATCGACCGTTCGACTCCCAGCTCGCGCACGGCACGCGCACGCGGAGCCGACCCTCGGTGGCGAGGCGTGACCATTCGGAGCTCCGCACCGTCAGGTGCTCGGGGAGCACCGCCTCTTTCGCGGCGAGGCGCGCCTCGGCCTCGTGCCGCGCGCGCTCCTCGGCCAAAAAGCGCTGCTGGTAGTCGTGCACTTCTGTGGCGAGGTTCCCGTTGGCCTGCATCGCTTCGGCGTCGACGCACGCGGCGCCGGCACCCGCGGAGCGCGCGCCGGTGGCGCGGTCGTCGTGCGGTGCCTCGATGTGCGCGGCAGCGCGGCCCGACCAGCCGCCGCCGAGCCCGCCCACGAAGGCGAGCACCGAGAGGACGAGCCACGACCGATTCACCGCCACAGAACTTCGACGCCCAGCCGAGGCGAAAGTTCCTCTCGAAATTGAACTGCGGGTTTCCGCTTGTGAACGAAGAGGCGCGCCCGCGCGCGTAGGTCGACGTGTGTGCCCTCGCCTGGCGAAGCGACGCCGCCGCTGGATTCACGCCCAACCGAACGGTTCGAAGGCGCGTTTCGCAGCCAAATTCACCCGATCGCCGGAGCGCCCCAGATGACCGCGCTTGCCATCCTTATGAAAGTCCAACGCTTCGCCGTAATTCCCGAAGTGAACGCGAGAAGCCATGGCATCCTGAGAAATTGGGCGCCGTTCATGCAGCGACGTCCTGACGTGCCCCCTCCCCTTACGAGCTCCATGAACGACCGTCCGACCAAACCGGCCCCCATCGACCTGAGCGCCCTCGCGCGCCGCGAGGCACGGCGATCGTATCCCGAAGGGCTGGAGGCCGCGCCGTACCGGGAGATTCGCGAGGCCTTCGACGCCCACCGGTACGATCAGGCCCTCGCCGCCGCGCGAGCCCTGCTCGCCCAACGCCCCGGCGACACCGAGGCGCAGCGCTACGCCAACGCCTGCCAGCAGGCCCTGCAAGAGCTCCACGCCTTCGCCACCGGCGCACGCCAGCAAGTGCCGGTGCTGCTCGTCGATCGGAGCAAGGTCGCCGACCTCAAGCTCGATCACCGCGCCGGCTTCGTGGTGTCGCTCATCGACGGTCTCACGCCGGTGGAGCTCCTCGCCGATCTCAGCCCCATGCCGGCGCACGAGACGTTCGAGATCCTCTTCGGCCTGCTCCGCGACGGGATCATCACCCTCGCGTAGCGGGGAAGCGCTCGCGCAGGAGGCAAACGCGCGCGCGTCGAAGGCGAACGCGCGTCAGATGTCGGCGAGGCTCGCGCCGCGCGGCTGACGGACCGCGGGATCGCGCTCGATGGCCTCGACCACGTCGAGCACGTCACGGAGCGAGGGGGCGCCGAGGATGCGCTGGCGCGCGTCGGCGGAGAGGAGCGCTCGCGCCACGGCGGCGAGGACGCGCACCTCACGCTCCTGCGCACCCGGGGGCATGAGGAGCAAGACGACGATGTGCGCCGGAGCACCGTCGGGTGCGTCGAAGTCGATGCCCGTCGCCGAGCGACCAAGAGCCACGATGGGCCGTGAAATCCCCTCGACCGCGGCGTGCGGCAAGGCCACGTGATCGCCGAGGCCGGTGGACGCCGCGCGCTCGCGATCGGACACGGCGCGACGCGCGGCTTCGGCACGCTCGCCGAGCAGGTGCGCCACGGCGCCGACGAGCTCGGTGATGGACTCGTCGGGGGTCGTGGCCGAGAGCGATGGAATGAACCCGCCGGCGCGAAGGAGCGCGGCGAAGCTCTCCGGCTCGCGCTGGCGAAGAAAGACCTTCATCAGAGGACCGCTGAGGAGCGAGGTGCCGAGCGCCATGATGACGAGCGCGACGAACACGGAGGTCTTGATGAGACCAGCGTCGAGCGCGAGGAGCGCCAAGATGATCTCCATCGCCCCGCGCGCGTTGAGGCCGAAGCCCACCGCCGCCGACGCACGCCAAGGGACTCGGGCCATGCGGCACCCGAGCGTGCAGCCGACGACCTTGGTGATGGTGGCGATGCCGAAGACGAGCACGCAGAGCCGAAGATCGAACGCGGCGAAGAAGTCGACCCTGAGGCCGAGCGAGGCGAAGAACACGGGCGCGAAGATGGTGGTGACGAACTCGTGGATGATGACCCGCGTGTGCTCGCGGAGGCGCGGCGACGCGCCGACCATCACGCCGACGACGAAGCCGCCGAAGACCGCGTGGATCCCCACCGCTTGGGTGAAGGCCGCGCCGAAGAGGGCGAGGAGCACGACGAGCGACAAGACGCGCCGCTCGGAGTCGCCGCCCTTTTGAAGCGCGCCGAGCACGCGGTCGAAGACGGGGCGACCGACGGCGATGCAGACCACGACGAACGCCGTCGTGAGGCCGATGGTCTTGGCGACCCCTCCGAGGGCTACCGCGCCACCGCGCATGGGCTCCACGAGCACCGAGAAGCAGAGCCACCCGACGACGTCGTTGACCATCGCCGAAGCCATGACCAAGAGGCCGATGTCGGTCTTGAAGAGACCGAGATCGAGCAGCGTCTTGGCGATGACCGGGAGCGCCGAGATGGAGAGCGCGACCCCGAGAAAGACGGCGAAGAGCACGCGCTGATCGGGGCGCGCCAGATCGCTGTCGGGGATGAGAAAGCCGAGGAGCAGGCCCCCGGCGAGCGGCATGAGGATGCCGAGGATGCTCGTCGCCGCGGCGGTCTTTCGGTGTCGAACGACGACGGCGAGGTCGACCTCGAGCCCCGCGACCGCGAGGAGCAACACGACGGCGACGGTGGTGTACCCGCCGAGCATCGTCTGCGGTGCACCGGAGGTGAAGAGCCATTTGTGCGCGCCCGACGCGATGCGACCGAACACCGTCGGTCCGAGGAGAATGCCGGCGCCGATCTCCCCCACCACGAGCGGGAAGCCCACGCGACGCGCGAGCTCGCCCAAGAGCCGCGCCCCGGTGAGGAGCACGGCGAGCGAGAGCAGAAAGACGAAGGCGTCGGACTCGCGCATGGCGGTCCCGCAGACACGCGCGCGGGCGCGGACTACTTCCCGCCCTGCTCGGGCGACGTGTTGATGTGCGCCGGCTTGGCCAACGTTCCGTTGACCTCGTGCACGGCTTTGGGGTTCCCGCCGTCGCGAGGCGCGGTGTTCACGCCGCCCGGCTCGGCGAGGACGCCGTTGATCTCGTTGGCCGTCTTGGACGGGTGACCACTCTTGTCGCAGGCCACGGTGAACGCGGCGAGCACGACCCAAGCGAGAACCGAGAACGCGAAGCCGAGCCTCATGCCTTCGTTCGTAGCAGAAAAACCGCGGCCCCGAGGGGAAAGCGCGGCGCGCACGCCGCGCGCGGCAGCGCAGCGACGTGCCTCAGCGCCTCAGCGCCTCAGCGCCTCAGCCCCAGGCGGTCCCCAAACGGAAGCGCAGCGCCGTCGCCTCGCGGGCGAGCGCGTAACGGGCGACGTCCCCCGCGAGCGGATGGGCCCACGTGGCGGCGAGCCCGGAGATGTCGAAGGGGACACGCGCGAGCGCGGCGTCGGTCGCGCGCACCTCGTCGAGCGTGGCCATCAAGTCGCCGGTGAGCAAGAACGCCGCGCGAACCTCGGCGCGGGTGACGGCGAGGATCGTCGCTTCGACCTCGGCGAGCGTCGGCGCGCGCGCGCTCTCGAGGTGATGCGCCATCTCGCTGACTTGCTTCCGCTGGCGGCGCCCGATGCCGTGAGCGACCCGCGGCTCGTAGTCGAGCAAGACGTCGAGCACCTGGCGATCCCGCAGATCCGCCGCGAAGCCCGGAGCGCCGCCTTGGCGCGCGACCGCGACGAGGTACGCGAGCGCGTGCGCCGGCGGCATTTCTTCGATCCACGGCACGCCGAGCGCGACGCGGGTCATCGCGCGGGCGAGCGCCGCGACCTGCGACGACTCCGGACGATCGACGAGCTTCTGAGGGAAGACGATCCACGGCGTGTCTTGGACGAAGACGCGCGCGGTGGCGACTTGATCGCTCACGAGGAGCTCGAGCCCTTCGAGGTGAAGGGTGCGCATCAAGCGCTCGAAGGGGACGCGGAGCGGGTGCCCGCTCCTGTGGCCGATGCGATCGCGCGCCGAGAGCCCGAGCTCGCCGGGGTTCGTGCGGAGGGCCTTCACCTCGGTGCCGTAGCCGGCGGCGGCGATCTGAAGGAGCACGCCGCGCCCTTCGGGGGGCACGACCGCGGCGAAGAGCGTTCCGCGATCGAGCGCGTCGTGCGCGGCATCGTGGGGGAGCCGTCGCGCCCTCAGCCACGCGCGCCCCGCGTCGTCGAGGCCACCGGCGAGCGCACGAACCTCGCGCGCGACGAGCGCCTCTTGCATCCTGCGATCTCCGGCGAACGCCTGCTCGAGGAGCTCGAGGGCGGCGAGCGGCGCGCGAAGCCCGAAGAGCGGACGCGCCTCGGTGAGGAGCAGCCCCTGCACGTGGTCCACCGCCTCGGCAGGGAAGCCCGCGCGGAGCAGCGCCGCCGCGAGCACGACGCGCGCCTCGTGGAGATCCGGCGCAAGGCCGACCGCCTTGCGCAGGTGGGCGATCCCCTCGGCGGGGCGACCGAGCGACTCGACCTCGAGCTGGCCCAAGGTCGAGAGCCAGCTCGCGTCCGTCCGTCCGATGGCCTCGGCGCGGGTCACGACCGAGGTGAGCGAGCGGCCGAACGCAGCGACGTCGCGCGCGCCGTCGTGCTGGTGAAATGCCGAGAGCTTGGCCAGCGCTTCGGGCGTAGGGGCTTGGGCCGCGGCCTCCACGAGCGCGCGCTCCGCGCCGGGGAGGTCGCCGAGGCTCGCCTTGAGCTCGGAGAGCTCCGTGTAGAGCACCTGCTTCTGCTCGGGGCTCGGCTCCGCCTGCGCGAGGAGCCCGAGGAGCTCGGCCACTTCGGCGCGCGCGCTCACCTCCCCTTCTTGGACGGCCGGCTTGCTCCTCAAGATGCGTACGAGACCGCGGAGCGCGCGTGCGTTGTGGGGGTCGAGCTTCAGCGCGTCGCGAAGGACACGCTCGACCTCACCTCCCCGAGCCACCACGTTCTCGTAGAGGCTCGCGAGCGCGAAGAGCGCCGTCAGCTTGGGCGCGGCGTCGGTGGCGCAGGCGACGACGGTCTCGAGCGCTTCGACGGCTTCGGCGAACGCGCGCTCGGAGATGAAGAGCTCGGCGAGCGTGAGCAGCGTGGGGACGTGCTTGGGCGCGACCTCGCGCACGCGTCGCATGGCCTCGATGGCCATGGTGGGGTTCTTGAGCTCGGTCCGCGCGATGCGGCACACCTCGGCGCCGAGCAGGACGATGGCGTCGGACGACGAGGCACGCACGAGCGCCCGGCGGAACGCCTCCACGAGCAAGTCGTTGCGCTTGTCGTCGGCGCGCACGGTGGCGAGCCGCCCGGCCACGGGGATGGACTCGGGGTCCGCCTCGAGAGCCTTCTCGAGGAGATCGGCGGCGCGGGCGCGGCGAGCGTCGACCGACCCGAAGGCGGAGGCGTCTTGGGCGGCGAGGAGAAGGTCGGCGGCGTCGAAGAGGTAGCGCGCGCGCGCCTTCGGATCGCGCGCGAGATCGGCGAGCGCCGTCGCCGCGAGGAGACCGTGCTCGGTGTGTTTGAGGAGCGAGGCGAGCCGGCCCGCGCCGGTGGCCGCGGTCACGCTCCGGGGGTCGACGCGCAAAGCCGCGGCGAAGCTCTCGAGCGCTTCGCGCTGCGTGGCTTCGTCGTCGCTCCCCTCGAGCAGGAGACCGAAGGCGAGGTGCAACGCGAGGCGCGAGGTATCGCTCCCCGCTTGGTCGAGCAGCACGCGGAGGGCCTCCGCCGCGCGGCGACGCGCGCCGGCATCGCCGTGGCGCGCTTCGCGGAGCGAGCGCCGCAAAGAGCCGTCGAGCGCCGCCCGATCCCGCGGCGCGAGGCGGAGAATGCGCTCGTAAATGTCGGTGCCGGGGCTCTGCGGGAGCTTCCACTCGATGAGCCCGGCGAGGGCCCAGAGCGCGCCGAGGCGCGCGCGCTCGGAGGGGAACGCGTCGGCCTGCTGCGAGAGCGCGTTGGCGAGGAGAGGCACGGCTCCCGTCGCTCGCGCGATGATCTCTTGCATGCGAAGCGCGGGGACGTGGTTCGGCTCTTCTTCGAGCACGACCTCGACGAGCTTGCTCGCCGCCGCCGCGTCGCCCGAGTCGAGCAAGAGCATCGCGCGCTCGAAGGCGCGCCCTCGCTTCGCCGCCGCCGCTCCGCCCCCCTGCATGCGCGCCGAGAGGAGGTTCTCCGCCTCGAGGAGCGGCGCGACGCGCAGGAGCACGCGCACCAAGCGATCGACGATGAGCTCGTCCCCGGGCGCGAGCGCGAGCGCCTCGGCCAACTGACTCGCCGCCGCTTCGTCGTCGCCGAGCCGCAGCTCGGAGATGGCCGCGGTGCGCACGAGCCATCGCGCCTTCACCGCGGGATCGGTGGCGCTCGCGGCGAGCTTCTCGCACGCGGCGCGGAGGGCACGGTGGTCGCCGAGCGCTTCGAGCTCGCGCACGATCGCCTCCGGCGGCACGGGGTGCGCTGGATCGGCAGCGCGCGCCCCCTCGAGGGCGACGAGCGCGCGCGCAGGATCGTTCAGCCGCGAGCGGAACATGTCGGCTTGCGCGAGCCACAACGCCACGCGCGTCGCCTGCTCGCTCTTCGCGTCGAGCTTGGCGAGACGCTCGCCGACGGCCTCGGCCGCTTGCCCCCATCGGCCCGCCTCTTCGTGGAGACGCACGACGAGCGCGCGGGCCTCGTCGCACGCTGCGTCGATGCGCACCGCTTCGTCGGCGAGCGAGCGCGCGCGCTCCGGATCCGACGCGGCGAGCGCCGCTGCGGCCCGCGCCGTGAGGAGGGCGCGCGGGGTCGGCCCGGCGGCCGCCTTGGCCTCTTCGAGCAGCGCGCGCGCCAGGGCCGGAGCGTCTTTCGCGCGCGCCGCGGTGCGCTCGAGGCCGAGCACGGCGCTCCGCCGCCCCGGCTCGAGGGCGAGGATGGCTTCGTACGTCTTGGCGGCGACGGCCGCCTCACCGAGCGCCTCTTCCCACAGGAGCGCGACCTTCTCGAGGTACGCCACGCGACGCGCGGGATCGTCGGCGTGATCGGCGGCGTGCGCGTAGAGGGCGACACGCGCGCGGAGCTCGCTCCCCGCGAGCCCCTCGGCAGGGGTCGTGAGGAGCGAGGCGAGCCGGTCGAGGACCTCGGCGTCGTGGGGCGCGGCGATCCACGCCGCACGAAGGTGGGTCAGAGCGTCGTCGGTCCTCCCCGCTTCTTCGGCGATGCGCGAAGCACGAACGAGGGCGCGCGCGCGCTTCTTCGGATCCTCCGTGCGTGCGGCGAGCTGAGCGAAGAGCGCCACGCGCGCCTCGGTCCTCCCCGCGTGAGCGAGCAGGCGATCGAGCTCTTCGGCGATGGCCGGGTCGTTGGGGTCGAGGAGCAGCGCCCGCTCGATGTCGCGCGTCGCCGCCGGCACGTCCCCGCCGCGCTCGGCCAGCGCCGCGAGCGAACGAAGCTCGAACGCCTCGGCGCGCGAATCGGTGACGTACGTGAGGCGCGCGCGACGAGCACGAGCCGCCTCGGTCCACGCACCCGAGGCTTCGTAGAGCCGCACGAGCTCGTCGAGGACGTAGCGATCGACCGCTTCGACCGTCGGCGCGCGCTGCGCGGCGCGCTCGAGCAGCCGCTTCGCGCGATCGACGTCGGAGAGTCGCGCTTCGGCGATGCACGCGGCGTCGAGCTCGAGGCGCGCCGCGCGGGAAGGTTGCGCTTCGAGGAGGGCCTCGGCTTCGAGGAGATCGGCGAGCGCCCCGGCGTCGCGATGCGCCGCCGCGTGGCGAACACAGGCGGTGCGCACGGGGCCGACGCCGGGGTCGAGCGCGAGGGCGCGTTCGAGCGCGGCCCACGCGGCGTCGACCTTCCCCAGACGCTTGTCGAGGATGTGCGCGCGCTCGACGTGCAGCCAGGCGGCGAGCTTGGCTCCTCTGCCGTCTTCGACGTAAGCGTCGGCCATCTTGGCGAGGTGCTCGGCGAGCGCCTCCGACGAATCGGCGTCGCTCCCCGCCGCTTCCGCGAGCTCGAGCCCCTTCAGCGCCCCGGCATGGTCGGGCACGGCGCCGAGCGGCTTTTCCCACGCAGCCCGCACGACCTCGCGCTTCTCCCCCGAGGCTTCCAGGAGGCGCGCGCGCTCGGCGGCGAGGTCGGCGCGCACGGCATCGGTCGGCGCACCGGCGATCTCTTCGTCGAGGTGACCGATGAGCGCTGCGCTCGCCGGTCGCACGTGCCGCGCGCGACGAAGCGCCGCGTGCGCCGCGGTCATCTTCGGATCGAAGCCGAGCGCCGCCGTCGCCTCGGGGACGACCTCGGCGCCCGTACCGAGCAGCTCGTCGACGAGTGAGAGCTCGAGGTGCACGCGGGCACGCTCGAGCAAGACCTCGGCGGTGCCGCCTTCGAGCGTCGCGTCGCGCGCGTGCAGGAGGTCGACGAGCTCTTCACGTCGCCCGCGCGGCAACGAGGGATCTTCCTTGGCCGGCTTGCGCGAGAGCGCCACGCGCGCGCCGGGCTTTGCCTTGGGCGCGATGGACGCGCCGACCTTGGTGCGGTCGGCGTCGCCGAGCGTCCCTTCGAACGGGCGCCCGGACATCTCTTCCGCCGTCGGCATGCGGAGCGCGGGGACATGCGAAGGGGGCGGCGGGGCCGAGCTCTTGGCGCCGTCCTTGGGAGCGGCGTCCGGCGCGGCGAGCGCGGCGCGAAGAAGATCGGTCCGCTGCTCTTCGAGATCCCACTCGTCCACCGAGAGGAGCTCGTCCACTGCCGAGACCTCCTCGGGCATCGGCGTGGCCGGACGCTCGAGCTTCTTCGCGGCCTTGTCCCCCTTGGGCAGAGGGGGCGGCGGCTTCACGCTCGGCTTCATCGAAGGCTTCACCGGCGGCGGTGGCTTCACGCTCGTCTTCACAGGAGGCCGCGAGGGCGTCGGCGGCGCGCTGGTGCGCGGCGGACCGGCGTCGGCCTTCGGGGGCACGGCGGCCATAGGGCTCGTCTTGATGCCCGTCCCTGGTGCAGCGGGTCCGCGGGTCGCGGGCGGTGGCTTCGGGTCCTCGGCCATGGGCGTCGCCTCGGTCCGCAAGTGTGTCACGATCCCTCGCGAAGGGAGCCCCCTTTCTTCGCGCGCCGTTCGGCGCGAAGATCGGGCGCGAGGGAGAGAGCCGGCGTGCCGCATCGCGATCCACTCTTGAGCCTCGTAGCGCGTGCCGAAGCGCTGTACGCGCGCGTCCGCGCGAGCGAAGGCGAACCGTCGTGGACCCTTCCGCCGAAGCCGTGCGCGACGCTGGAAGAGGCGGCGCGGGAGATCGCGCGCCTCGAACGTCGCCTCCGGGAGGTCGAGTCGCGGCGCGGCGCCGCGGCGGTCGCGCCGTCCGGCGACGATCCGCCGGCGACGTCCTACGACGACGCCCCGAACGAAGAGCCCCAGCCTCGCCCGTCGACACGAAACGTGGCGCTGGCGATCGCGGCAGGAGCGCTCGCCGCGATGGGTCTCACGCTCCTGGTTGCGCTCGTGACCCGCACCCCGGGTGCGATCGCGCACGCTCTCGGTGCGAGCCCGGCGCCTCCCGCGCCCTCGGGCGAACCGACGCCGAGGAGCGCCTCGCCCGGCGAGGACACGATCGACCCGCGCATCGATGTCTTCGCGATGGCTCGTGT
Source organism: uncultured Polyangiaceae bacterium (assembly GCA_964531795.1). Taxonomy (GTDB): domain Bacteria; phylum Myxococcota_A; class Polyangia; order Polyangiales; family Polyangiaceae; genus CAZHHD01. The sequence continues at coordinate 94,228 of CAZHHD010000010.1, forward strand.
CGATGCCCGCGGTGCCGGCACGGCGAGCCGCGAGGGAGATCGCTGCGAGGTGCGCGTGCTCATCGACGACCCTCGCCTCGCCTCTCCTCCTTGCCGCGTCACCGTCACCTGCCCGGCGGCCGAGCGCGCCTTCGACGTCGGCAATTGCAGGCTCGAGAATGGCGCCCTCCGCCTTCACCTCGAGGGCCTCGATCTCGACGAGAACCGCCTCGACTTCGACGAGGTGCGCGGCGACCCGAAGACGCGCGTGCACCTTCGCTACGTTCTCCCCCGCTGACGCGCGGCGCGCTCTTCCCCGCTGAAAGGGCGTGTTCTCGGCCTCCGTCGCCGCGCACGCGCGCGAAGAGTCGTGCTATCGGTAGTGCGTCATGCTCTCCGAAAGCCGGTCCAAGCTCGACGACCTCCAAAGGCGCCTCATGGTGCTAAGGGGGCATCTTTGACCTCGACAAACTGAAACGCGACATCGACCGCCTCGGCGAGCAGACCCTCGCCCCCGGATTCTGGGACGACGCCAAGAAGGCGCAGACCGTCACGCGCAAGCGCGCCGGGCTCGAGCAGACGGTCACGTCGTTCGAGAAGCTGAACAGCGAAGTCGAGGACGCCAAGGTGCTCCTCGAGCTGGGCGCTTCGGAGAAGGACGAAGCGACGATCGCCGAGGCAGAGGCGCTCGTCCCCCCGCTCGAAGCGCGCGTGCGCCAGGCCGAGCTCCGTCGGATGCTCTCGGGTCCGGTCGACTCGGCCAGCGCGATCATGACGATCCATCCCGGCGCCGGCGGCACCGACGCGAAGGACTGGGCGCAGATGCTCATGCGCATGTACCTCCGCTGGTGCGAGCGCCGCGGCTTCAAGACCGAGATCGTCGACTACCAAGAGGGCGACGAAGCCGGCATCGACGCCGTCTCCTTCACCATCGCCGGCGACTTTGCTTACGGCTACCTCCGCTCGGAGAACGGCGTGCATCGCCTCGTGCGCATGAGCCCGTTCAACGCCGACCACACACGCCAGACTGCGTTCGCCGCCGTCGAGGTCACGCCCGACATCGACGACGAGATCAACATCGACGTCCAAGAGAAGGACATCGAGATCACGACCATGCGCGCCGGCGGCAAAGGCGGCCAGAACGTGAACAAGGTCGAGACCGCCGTCCGCCTCCGCCACTTGCCCACCGGGCTCAACATCGTCTGCCGCGCCGAGCGCAGTCAGCACCAAAACCGCGCGATGGCGATGAAGATGCTCAAGGCCAAGCTCTACGAGCTCGAGCTGCAAAAGCGCGAGCAAGAGAACGCCGCCTACCAGGCGACGAAGAGCGCCATCAACTTCGGCAGCCAGATCCGAAACTACGTGCTCGCCCCCTACCGCCTGGTGAAGGACGCGCGCACGAGCCACGAGAACAGCAACGTGGACGCGGTGCTCGACGGCGAGCTCGACGACTTCCTCGAGTCGTACCTCTTGGCCGCGGCAGGCGGCACGCTGCGCAAGGGCGGCGGCGGCGCGCAAGACAGCGACGACGCGTAGAGCGACTCTCGGGGCGCGGCAGGCAGGAACGCCGACGCGCGTCCCCCCGTTTCTCGGGCGCGCGAGCGTCCGGTCCACCCGTGCCCCAGCCGCGCGACGAACTGTCCCGTTGGCCGGGTCTCGCGTACGCTGCGCCCTGGAGGTTCTTCATGAAACGCTTCTCTTTGCTCCTCGGCCTCGTCGTTCCCGCCTCGATCCTCGTGGGCGCTTGCTCCTCTTCTTCGAACGACGCGAGCTCGGCGTGCAGCCACTACTTCTCGGCGCTCGAGACCGATCGCTGCGGCTCGAACATCCACAGCGACGCGCGACGCGCCGAGCTGCAAAAGGCATTTCAGGACGTGTGCCTGAAGGCGCTCGCCGAGCCGGGGATCACCTTCGGCGCGGGGGACCTCGACAAGTGCGCGTCGGCCTACGACGCGCGCGCCTGCGGTGATCCGACCCCCGACGCGTGCAAGTTCAAGTCGGGCTCGCTGGCGGACGGGTCGGGCTGCATCAGCGACTCGCAATGCTCGAGCGGCAACTGCTCGGACAACGGATCGGGGGGCGGCGGCGGCTCCGGCGACGGCGGAACCAGCGGCAGCAAGCCGAGCTATTGCGCGACGTGCCAGCCGACGGTGCCGGTGGGCGGAGCGTGCGGCCAAGGAGAGCAGTGCGCCGATCAGTCGACGTGCGATTCGAAGACGCAGAAGTGCGTCGCGGTCGTGAAGGGCAAGGACGGCGACCCCTGCGACTTCTCCACGAAGCAGTGCGACACCGGCCTCACCTGCAACCTGGAGACGATGAAGTGCGGCGCGCGAAAGGGCGTCGGCGAAGCGTGCGCGAGCTCCATCGACTGCCAGTCGAGCTTGGCGTGCGTCGCCACCAAGTGCGCGGCGAAGGTGGCCGAAGGGGGCGATTGCACGAGCAGCGATCAGTGCACTCCGCCGCTCGGTTGCGATCCGAACAGCAAGAAGTGCGCGAAGCACCCGCTCGCGGCTCAGGGCCAGCCGTGCGACAGCTTCACCCTGTGCGACTACGGCTCCTGCCGCTTCCAGAGCGGCAGCGGCACGCCCAACGGCACGTGCCCGACGATCATCCCGGTCGGCGGTGCGTGCAGCAAGAGCTCGACGTCGGACACGTCGCAGTGCGACGACTTCAGCTCGTGCATCGACGGGAAGTGCACCATCCCCGACGCGAACCTCTGCAAGTAAGCCGAGGTCTGGCGTGAGCTCACGGAGGGCGGCGCACGACGCGCCGCCTCTCCACTTCTTCTCGCGCGAGGTCGCGCGAAAGACGCTCTTCGATCGTGTTCGTTCTTTTGGAGGCTTCCATGATTCGTCGCATTTCGTTCGTCGGCTCGGCCGTTCTTCTCGCCTGGATGTCCGGCTGCGGGAGCTCGAACAACCCTGGCTTCGACGGTGACGCCGGAGACGACGGAGGCGCGACGACCGACGACGCCGGCGGCGGCGGCGGCGGCGGCAAAGACGGTGGCGGCGGCGGCGAGCTCGACAGCGGTGGCGGCGGCGACGCGGCCACCGGCGACGGCTCCTTCTGCTCCACGCACGCCGACGGCACGGCCTGCGGCGACACCGCCTCGAGCGACTGCGACAAGCCCGACACCTGCAAGGGGGGCGTCTGCGTGCAGAACCTCACGGCGCAGGGGACGACCTGCGGCGGCACACCCACCGAGTGCACCGATCAGAGCACCTGCGACGGCCAAGGCCACTGCCAAGGGACGCCCAAGCCGCAAGGCACGGCGTGCGGCAGCGCCACCACCAGCGAGTGCGATCTCGCCGACACGTGCAACGCCACCGGCACGTGCCTCCCCAATCACGTGGCGATGGGGACGGCGTGCGGCAGCGCGGCGACGAGCGCTTGCGACAACGCCGACACCTGCGACAACGCCGGCGCCTGCCAACCGAACCACGTGGCCGACAACACCGCGTGCGGCAGCGCCTCGTCGACGAGCTGCGACATGCCCGACACCTGCCTCTCGGGCGTGTGCGCCTCGAACAACGCCGCCAACGGCGGCGTGTGCAGCGACTGCCCGTCGGGGATCGGCAAGTGCGGCGTGTGCGCGACCGGCGCGTGCCCCGACCTCTGCACCACCCCCACGGCGACGACGTTGACGACGACCTTCGCCGCCGGCAACGGCCAGAACGGCAACATGTTCGACGTGGTCGGCGTGAAGGACGCGATGGTCATCGGCGCCACGGTGAACGCCGACGCCGCCGCCTCGTTCGAGATCTACACCCGCCCGGACACCGTCGTCGGCCACGACACGAGCGCGACCGGATGGACGCTGGTCGCGAGCCCCACCACGGCCGCTTCGGGGCAAACGCCCCTCGTCGGCGCCTTCTTCATTCCCATCACCGCCAGCGCCACGACGGGCTTCTACATCACCTCGACGAACAGCGGCGTGAGCTACACCAACGGCACCTCGGTGGGGAACGTCGCGGCGTCGGACACGTTCCTCAGCGTCCTCGAGGGCTATGGGAAGTCGTACCCCTTCGGCAGCACGTTTTCGCCGCGCATCTGGAACGGCACGTTCAGCTACGCGCCCGGCACCACGACGAGCTACGCCGGCGCGAGCTCGAGCGACGGCGAGATGTTCGACGTGACGGCGAGCGCCGACGCCAACGTGCGCGCGGTCAGCGTGAACCTCGATCCCGGGAGCTACCAGATGCACGTGTACTTCCACCAAGGGACGCACGTCGGCGTCGAGGGGACGCAAGCGGCGTGGACCTCGCTCGGCTCGGTGGCGGTCACTTCGCTCGCGGCGGCGGCTCCGACGGCGGTGCCCCTCGCGCTCAACGTCACCATCCCCTCGGGGAAGACCTACGCCTTCTACGTGACGACCGAAGGCGGGGCCACGCAGGTGAAGGACGCCGCCGGCACCGCGGTGGGGAACACCATCTCCACCGCCAACAACATCACCGTGAAGGAAGGGACCGGCGTCGCCTACCCCTTCGGCACGAAGACCACGCCGCGCGTCTTCAACGGCACGGTGTACGTCTCGGGGTGCAACTGAGCCAGCGCCCGGACTTGCACCCAGGTTTTACCCGGGTATAATTCCAGGCATGTCCCCGACCGCGCTCGAAGCCAATACCCCCGCGCCTCTCACCTACACGGCCTTCGTCGGGCCCAAGTGCGTGGCGACCGGCACCCTCGCCGAGGTCCTCCCTGTCCTGAAGCGTCGCTTCGAGGTCGACCACGGCGAGGGGCTCCTCGTCTTCGAGACCGACTCCTGCCGCCAGGTGGACTTCGATCTCCGCGGCTCGCTCGACGAGGTGCTCGCGCGCGCCGACGCCGGAGCGACGCGCGCGCCGGGGCGGCCCAAGCTCGGCGTGGTGAGCCGCGAGGTGTCGCTCCTGCCCCGCCACTGGGAGTGGCTCGAAGAGCAGGAGGTCGGCATCTCCGGCGCGCTTCGCCGCCTCGTCGACGAAGCGCGGAAGAACGAGTCGGGCAAGGCCCGCGCGCGACGCGTTCGCGCGGCGGTGAGTCGCTTTCTCACCGCGATGGGCGGCGATCGACCGAACTACGAAGAGGCCATGCGCGCGCTCTTCGCCGGGGAGACCAAGCGCTTCGAAGAGCTCGTCGCGCGTTGGCCGAAGGACGTGAAGGACTTCCTCGTGGCGCGCGCGCGCGCCGCCTCGCGGGCCGAGGCCGAGGACGCAAGGTCAGAGCGCCCCTGACCCTCGACAGCGCGCGGGGGGCTCCTTACCCTCGCGCGCATGTCGACCCACGCCTTCGCTCACGCACCGGCCACGATTCGCCTCGGGGATCTCGAGGTCCGCCGCCTCGGCTTCGGCGCCATGCGCCTCCCCGGCAAGGACGTGTGGGGCGAGCCGGAGAACCTCGAGCGCGCGCACGAAGTGGCCCGGCGCGCGGTGCGCCTCGGCGTCAACTTCATCGACACCTCTTGGTACTACGGGCCGCACGTCGCGAACCGCATCCTGAAGGACGCGCTCCACCCCTACCCGAAGGATCTCGTCATCGCCACGAAGCTCGGGGGGAAGCGCACGCCGGACAAAGGGTGGGCAGCCTTCAATCGACCGGAGCAGATCCGCGAAGGGGCCGAGACGGATCTTCGCACCCTCGGGCGCGAGGTGCTCGACGTCGTGCACCTCCGTCACATCCCCGGCGAGGTCCCGTTCCTCGAGTCGCTCGACGCCCTCCTCGGCCTCGTGAAGGAGGGGAAGGTGCGTCACGTCGCCTTGAGCAACGTCGGCGTGCGCGAGATCGAAGCGGCGCTCCCGCGCACGCCGATCGTCGCCGTGCAGAACCTCTACAACGTCGGCGGCGGCGGGGGTCGCCTGGCAAAGATGTCGCACGCCGTGGTGGAAGCGCCGGACGAGGTGCTCGCCCTCTGCGAGAAGAAGGGGATCGCCTTCCTCCCCTTCTTCCCCCTCGCTGTGGGCTCGCTCGGGAAGCCGCACGCCGCGCTCGACGCGGTCGCCAAAAAGCACGGAGCCACGCAAGCGCAGATCGCGATCGCGTGGCTCCTCGCCAAATCCAAGGTGATGCTGCCGATCCCCGGCACGAGCTCTCCCGAGCACCTCGAGGAGAACTGGGCGGCGCAGAAGATCGCGCTCAGCGAAGACGAGGTCGCGTCCATCGAGCGCGAAGCGCGGGCGATGGGGTGACCGCGCCGCGCCCCTTTTAGGCGGGCAGAAGCCGGGGGATGACGTCCTGGCTTTACGTCATCCGGGGCCACGACTACATCCACCACCGCAGGTATGTCCGCACCGAACCGCCCCTCTTCCCCCTCGATGGACGGCCGCGCGAGCGCGGTCCCCCCCACGGCGCCCTCGCCCACCGGCGCTGCCCCCAACACCGTGCCCGAGCAGCACCCGCACGGCGCCGAGGCGGCGCTCCTCGAAGCGCGCCGCGCCAAGGCCGAGCGGATCCGCGCGCGGGGCGAGAACCCCTTCGCCAACGACGTCACCCCCAAGACGAGGGGCGCTGTCACCATCGACGTGGGCGCGCTCCGCGAAAAGGTGCACGCTACACGCAACGCCGAGGGGCGTTACACCGAAGAAGCGGTGAAGGCCGCGGCGGGCGACGCCGTGTTCCACGTGCGCGGGCGCGTCGTCGCGCTCCGCTCGACCGGCGGCCTCTCCTTCTTGCGCCTCCGCGATCGCACGGGCGAGATGCAGCTCCTCGTGAGCCAAGCCACGCTGGGGGACGACTACGCGCGCCTCGACGATCTCGACCTCGGCGACATCGTCGAGACCGAGGGGAAGCTCACCGCCTCGAAGCGCGGGGAGCTCTCGATCGAGCCCTTGCGCCTCCGCCTCCTCACGAAGGCGATCCGCCCGCTCCCCGACAAGTGGCACGGCCTCCAAGACGTCGAGCTCCGCTACCGCCAAAGGTACGTCGACCTCGTCGCCAACCCCGCCGTGGCGGAGGTGTTCCGCGCGCGGAGCCACATCGTGCGCGCGACCCGCGCCATCTTCGATCAGAACGGCTTCCTCGAGGTCGAGACCCCGACGATGCACACGCTCATCGGCGGCGCGGCGGCCAAGCCGTTCCTCACGCACCACAACGCGCTCGACATGGACCTCTTCCTGCGCATCGCGCCAGAGCTCTACTTGAAGCGGCTCCTCGTGGGCGGGCTCGAGCGGGTCTACGAGATCGGGCGCTGCTACAGGAACGAAGGCATCAGCACGCGGCACAACCCCGAGTTCACGATGATCGAGTTTTATCAGGCGTACGCCACGTACGAGGACCTGATGAACTTCACCGAGGTGCTCCTCCGCGGCATCGACCAACGCCTCGCCGAAGCGATGCCCGACGCGCACCCGAAGTGGAAGGCCGAGCGCCCCTTCACCCTCGACGAGCCCTTCGCCCGCGTTCCCATGGCGCGCGCCGTGGCCGACGGCGCGAAGAAGAGCGAGATCCCCGAGTGGGTCGCCGCCGTCTCCGGGCCGAGCGAAGGCATGGGGCTCGTGAAGCTTCTCGCCACGGATTTCGGGGAGAAGATCAAAGAGTGGTCGAAGTCGTCGCCCCGCGCGAAGAGCTTCGACTGGGGGAACATGAGGAAGGGTCTCGCCAAGTGCGAGAGCGACGGCGAGCGCCTCTTCGCGCTCTACGAATATCTCTGCGAACCCAATCTTCCCGCCGACTATCGGTCGAAGGACGGGCAGAAGAGCCTGCCCGTCTTCGTCATGGACTACCCCTTCGAGATCTCGCCCCTCGCCCGCCGGAACGACGCTCGCCCCGAGCTCGTCGACCGGTTCGAGCTCTTCATCCACGGCCGCGAGCTGTGCAACGCCTTCAGCGAGCTGAACGATCCCGACGACCAAGCGGCGCGCTTTCGCGACCAGGTCGAGCGCAAGTCCAAGGGGGAAGAAGACACCATGGACTACGACGAGGACTACGTGCGCGCGCTCGAGCACGGCATGCCGCCGGCGGCCGGCTTCGGCATGGGCATCGATCGCTTGGTGATGATGCTCACCAACGCGCCCTCCATTCGCGACGTCATCCTCTTCCCGCTGCTCCGCCGCGAGCACGCCTGACCCATGCGCAAGACGTCGGCCGTACGCATCCTCCTTACGGGTGTGCTCTTCGTCGTCGCCGGCGGGAGCGGTGACTACGCGTTCAAGGGGACGGACAGCCCGCTCGCGCTGGCCGTGTTCGGGCTCGTCCTCGTTGGGGTCGGTCTCTTCGGCTTCGCACGCGCGAAGAGCGAGAGCGACCCGCGTGAGCACAAGCCGGAGACGCCGAAGAAGCGCTGGCCGTGGCGCACCATCCACCGCGTCGCGCTGGCTCTCTTCTTCACGAGCTTCATGGGGCTCACGGCGTGGACGTTGAAGCTCCCCGTGCTCCGCGGGTCGGCGTGGTCCCTCAAGGACACGGTGATCCGCGCCGGGGCCATCGTCTCCGGCGTGCTCTTCATCTTGCTCGCCATCGGCGCGCTCTTGCCGTGGTTCCTCGATCGTCTCGAGCGAAGGAGCTTCGTCACCTTCGTCGGCGCGCGGCACGTGCGCTCGCAGAAGAGCGGGTTTCTCACGGTCATCAGCGTGCTGTCGATTTGCGGCGTCTCCATCAGCTCGTGCGCGCTCTCCAGCGTGGTCAGCGTGATGGGCGGCTTCAGCCAGGACTTGAAGCGCAAGATCCTCGGGAACAACGCTCACATCGTCATCGACACCGAAGCGCAGAGCCCGTTCGACGGCTACGACGACGTGCTCAACAAGGTGCGCATGGTCCCCGGCGTGGTCGCCGCGACACCGGTCGTCCACGGCGAGGTCATGGTGTCGAGCGCGTCGAACCTCGCCGGCGTCATGGTGCGCGGCGTGCAGCCGGAGACGATCGGCAGCGTCAGCGACCTCGTGCACAACATCGAGGTCGGGAAGCTCGAGTACCTCGAGCACCCGGAGATGCTGCTCCACCTCCCGCCCGACGAGGTCATCGGCCTCGGCCCCGGCGGCGAGCAGTTCTTGAAGGGGACGGACATCCCGCTCCCCGACGACATCGATCCCGCGGTGCGCGCGGCGGTGGGCGAAGGAAAGCCGGTGCGCCCGGGCCTCGTCATCGGGCGCGAGCTCGCGCGGACACTCCACGTGTACATCGGGGACGAGGTGACGCTCGTCTCTCCGCTCGGGGATCTCGGCCCCATGGGGATGATGCCGCGCACGAAGAAATTCCGCATCGCCGGCATCTTCTTCAGCGGGATGTACGAGTACGACGCGAGCCAGGTCTACACGACCATGGAGACGGCGCAGGACTACTTCGCCACCGGCGACAAGGTGAGCGTCGTCGACGTGAAGGTCGAAGACGCCGAGCAAGCGGAGAAGTTCACTCCGCTCGTACAGGCCGCCATCGGCCGACCGGATTTGCGCGTGCGCGACTGGCGGGAGATGAACAAGAACCTCTTCTCGGCGCTGAAGCTCGAGAGGTTCGCCACCTTCATCATCTTGTCGATCGCCATCATGGTCGCGAGCTTCTGCATCATCTGCACGCTGCTCTTGATGGTGACCGAGAAGGGGAAGGAGATCGCCATCCTCAAAGCGCTGGGCGCGAGCGACGGCGCCATCTTGCGCACCTTCATGACCGAAGGGGTCATCATCGGGGGGATCGGCACCGTCTTCGGCGTGGCCACCGGGCTCGCGGTGTGCACCGGTCTCAAGTGGTTCGGCCTCCGGCTCGACCCCGACGTCTATTACATCGATCGCTTGCCCATCAACGTCGACCCCGTCGACTTCCTCACCGTGGCCGTGGCGGCGCTCTTCATTTGCACGCTCGCGACCCTTTACCCGGCGAAGGCTGCGAGCCAGCTCCGCCCCGTGGACGGTCTCCGCTACGAGTAGCGGAACTGTGGTAAACCGCTCCCGTGCCGAACGCCCTCGTCGTCGCCGAGAACGTCAAGAAGTCCTTCCAGCACATGGGGAGGACGCTCGAGGTCTTGCGCGGAATCGATCTCTCGATTCAAGAAGGTGAGGTCGTCGCCGTCGTCGGCGCTTCGGGCGCCGGCAAGTCGACGTTCCTCCATTGCTTGGGGACGCTCGACGTCGTCACCAGCGGGTCGCTCAAGCTCGGCGGCGAGGAGCTCACCGCGCTCTCGAACTCGCGCCTGGCGGAGGTGCGGAACAAGACGATCGGCTTCGTCTTCCAGTTCCACCACCTCCTGCCCGAGTTCAACGCCCTCGAGAACGTCATCATGCCGGGGCTCATTCAGGGGCGCCCGAAGAAGGACCTCGAGCCGCGCGCCCGCGCGCTCCTCGAAGAGGTGGGGCTGAAAGATCGCGCGTCCCACCGCCCGGGCGAGCTCTCCGGCGGCGAGCAGCAGCGCGTCGCTCTGGCGCGCGCCCTCGTGCTCGAGCCGAAGCTCCTCCTGGCCGACGAGCCCACCGGCAACCTCGACTCGACGACGAGCTCACAGATCCACGATCTGTTCTTCTCGATCAACGAGCAGCGCGGCACGACCATCGTCGTCGTCACCCACAACAACGCCCTCGCCGCCTCCATGCCCCGCGTCGTCACCCTGAAGGACGGTCGCGTCGACAAAGACGAACGCAAAGCCGCGAGCTAGTGTCCCGAGCGCAAGCTCCCCACCAGAGTGGCCTAGGGGCTGTCCTTGATCGTCGATTATGGGACGAGCGCTCGACACGCGGCGCCTCGGCGGGGTGTCATCCCGAGCGGATGATCACGCGGCATACTGCAGCAAGGCATACTCCAACATGCAGTATGTTGCATGCCGCGGCGCGAGGGAGAGCCCTGAGAGCCTTGGCGCGCGGCGCTCAACGCCGCCAGGTCGTTCCGCTCCGTGCTCGGGCCCGCCTTGGCCTCGCTGCGCTCGCGATAGTTGCGAGATGCGCTTTCGATGAAATGCGCTCTAGAGCGCATCTCATAAGCTCTGTGCACTCGTGCGAACCTGCACGAGTGCCTAGTTCCTGAGTCAGAAGGCTCGGCGCTTGTTCCGCGCGCGCTCCGCGTCCGCCCGCACCCGCCACTTCGGTGCCAGTAAATCGCGCGCGAGCGAAAGCGAAGCGCGCGCCGCCGTTAGGCGGGCGGGGGGAGGCTCGCAGCTTGCTGCGAGGGGGGACGGCCACGTCCCCCACCAGGGTTGGTGCCCAGCTGCGTGATCGTGCGCTGGTGAGCCCCCGAGCTCACCAACGCACGATCACGCTGCTGGGCGTCACGTGCGCCTCGCAGCCGTCGACCGCGACCTCGACCGGGAGCGACTCGCTCCCCGAGGCGGCCGTCGACTTCACGGTCACGCGCGGAACCACCTGCTCGGAGCGGAGCGCGCGCAAGATCTCCGGCGGGCAGACGAGCCGCACGTCGACCTCGGTCGGCTGCGCCTTCGCCTTCGGATGCCCCACGACGGCGAGCGGTATCTTCACGAAGGGGCGCTCCACCACCTCACGCGTGATTTCGGTGGTCACGACCACGCTCTGCGTCCCCGGATCGGTCGTGACGCGGCGGCCGCTCACCTTGTCGAGCGCGAGGTGACGCGAATACGTCCCCTCGCTGAGGCCGTTGACGTCGAAGGCTTCGGCGCGAAGGTGCTGGAGCACGAGCACGTCGCTCTTCGGCCCTTGCACGCGCACCGTGGAGGGATCAGCCAGCGGCACCCCCTTCACCACGAAGCCGGGCGCCGGCGTCCCCACCACGCTCACCTGCACCGGAACGTCGCGCACGACGTTGTCTTCCCACGCAAGATCGATCGTCGGCGGATCGAACTGCTCGACCTGCACGCTGGGCGGCACGTGGAGCATGTGCGCGTCGAAGGTCACGCGCGGCTCGGTGCCGTTGCGGACGTCGACCTGCAAGTTGCCCACGTCGTCGGCGCGGAGCTCGTCGAGCGCGGCGCGCGAGCCGCGCATGGTCACGCGGACCTGGGGCGGCAGCGTGCTGACGAGCATGCGATTCGAAGCGTCCGGCGGCATCAGCACGACGAGATCGACGAGGATCGATCGTTGGGCGTCCTGCGCTCCGTGAAACAGCGAGTAGAGAAAGAGCGCCATCACGAAGGACAGGAGCTTGAGCCCCACGTTCTCGCTGAACGCCGCGCGAACCCGCGCTCCCATCGTGGCGGTGGCGGACATCTACTTGTCCCCGTCGCTCGGCGTGGGGGTGGGGATCGAGATGGCGGGGATGGGCTTGGGGGTCTCGATCTTGGCGGCGGCGAGCGGACGCGGCGGAGCCGGCTCGGGGCGCGGGCCAACCCCCGACTCGTCGTCGAAGGAGGGGTGCGAGCTCCCCGGCGGCGTGGGGATGGACGACGGCGGAATGAGCGACGCGCGCTCGGGCACCGGCGCGGGGGGCGGCACGGTGATGCGGTAGGAGCCGGTCTGGCGGTCGACGACCTTCTTCACCGGCCCCTTCTTCTTCCGCGCGCGCTGGCCGAAGAGTCCGAGGAGCGCCTGGCGGAGCGAGGCGCCGTCGAGGTTGGAGATGATGTTGCCGTTGAAGCAGAGGCTGATGGTGCCGCGCTCTTCGCTGACGACCACGACCACGGCGTCCGTCTCCTCGGTGATGCCGAGGGCGGCGCGGTGGCGCGAGCCGAGCGACTTGTCGAGGAGCTTGGTGTCGGGCATCGGGAAGAACACGCCGGCCTTGGCCACGCGGAGGTTCCGGATGATGACCGCGCCGTCGTGGAGCTTGTTCACGCTCTCGGGGACGAAGAGCCCGACGAGCAAGTCGCGCTGCACGTTGGCGTCGATGATCGTCCCCTGCCCGACCACGAACTCGTCGAGGTTGGCGTCTTGCTCGAAGCAAATGAGCGCGCCCATGCGGTGGCGCGCCAAGTCCGTCGCCGCCGCCACCACTTCGTCGATGAGCTTGGACTCCTGCTGGCGCGAGATCCCCCCGAGGAACGCGCGCGAGCCCACGCGCATGAGCCCGCGGCGTATGTCGTTCTGGAAGACGACGACGACGATCAAGATGATCGACGAGAGCAAGGACGAGAGCAGGTTGTAGAGGGTGACGAAGTTCACCCAGCGCGAGACGACGTAGACGACGAAGATGACCGCGAGGCCGAAGCCCATTTGCATCGCCCGCGTGCCACGGAGGATGAGGAGGGCGCGGTAGATGACGTACGTGACGATGAGGATGTCGAGGATGTCGACGGCGACCTGACCGGCGGGGCGGCGCGCGAAGAGGTGGAGCAGGCCCTCAGGCATGGATCCCCCCCTTCTCCGCGGCGCGCGGCTCGGCGGTCACCTCGACGCTCGCGCCCTCTCGGTCGATCATCTTCTCGACCAGCAGCGCCTGGCGCGTCGCCCGCACGTCGTGCACGCGAAGCACATAGGTCCCGCTCCGCAGCGCGACCAGGGCCGCGGCGATCGAAGCGCCGAGGCGCTCTTCGGGCGAGGCCTCGGGATCGGCCGCGCGGAGGAACGACTTCCGGCTCGCCCCCACGACGAGCGGCCGCTTGACCAGCGCGCCGAGCCGCTCGAGCTCGCCGAGGAGGGTCAGGCTGTGGGCTGCGGCCTTGGCGAAGCCGAGCCCGGGATCCATGTAGAGCGCATCTTCCCGCACCCCCGCGCGCATCGCGCGAGCCGCCGCCTCGCGCCACTCGCGCGCCACCTCGTCGACCACGTCGACGTAGGAAGCCTCGGCCACGCCGCCGAAGCCGCGCATCTCGCCGTGGGCGGCGCGCGAATGCATCAAGACGTACGCCGCGTCGGCGCGCGCCACCTCGTGGGCGAGCCCCTCGTCGGCGAGGCAGGAGACGTCGTTCAGCGCGGCGGCGCCGGCTTCGAACGAAGCGCGGGCAACCTCGGGGCTCCGTGTGTCGATGGACACGCACGCGTGGTCGCCTTGCGCGCGGCAGGCGTCGCTGGCGTAGCGCACCACGTCGAGCACGCGGGCGAGCTGCTCGTCCGCCGGGACCTCACGCGCGGTGGGGCGCGTCGATTCGCCGCCGATGTCGATGACGTCGGCCCCCTCGCGAAGAAGCTCGTCCACGCGGGCAAAGGCGGCCTCGCGCGTGTAATGGAGGCCGCCGTCGCTGAAGGAGTCCGGGGTGACGTTGCAGATCCCCATCAGGGCTGCGCCGCGCGATCGCACGGCGGCCCGCACGATGGAGTCGAACGCCACGCGCCGCGGAGTCAAAGTAAGGTCCCTCTGTTTGGGGTAGCAAGCACCGTACCTGAGAGCAAGGTAAGGTTCGCGCTCCCCGCACACGCCTTCATTGCCAGGCGAATTCCCGGGGAGGATAATGGCCGCCGTCGGGCCCCGGGCCCAAGTTTCGGGCGCATTTGCCCGAAGGCCCGTCCTTCACCCCTCCCCGAGCACCCCCTTTTCACCTTGCTGCGCACGCGTGTTCGAGCAGGAGGCATCGCCGGACTGGTGATGAGCGTCGTCTTCGCGGCGCTCGTGACCCTCATCCAGGTGGGCGATTCCTACGTTCCGAGCCTCACTCCCCACTTCGGGGAGCGAACGCCGACGACCCTGCGCGTCCCCTACGCCTCCTTCATCCAGAAGGCGCTCACGTCGCGCATCGCCTACGAGCACACCCGCATCCTCGTCCCTCGGGGGACGATCCTGGACGAAGGGAACGACGCGCACCGCGTGGCGGTGGCCTTCGACCTTGCGCGGCGGCCGGCGCGGGGAGAGCGGCTCCTCGCGGTGGGCATCGTCCACCTCACGCTCTTCCTCTTGATGTCGATCTACCTGCGGCGCTTCGGGCCCACGCGCACGCGGCTCCTCCGCACGCAGCTCGGGCTCTTCGCGGTCATGGCCGGGTTCATCCTCGCGGCGAAGCTCTTCTTCCTCTTCACCCCGCTGAGCGAGCTGTGGTTCCCCCTCGCCACGCTGCCGCTGTGGTGCACCGCTTCGTTCGAGCGGCGAACGGCCTTCCTCATCAACGTGATGATGGCGTTCATGACCGCGTCGCTCCTCGACTTCGATCTGCCGCTCCTCGCGGTGCTGATCACGCGCGGCATCGCCTCGAGTCTCCTCTTCCTGAACCGCAAGCACACGCGCCAGATGATGATCGCCGGCGCGGCCGGCGGCGGCGTGGGCGGCGTCATGTACGTCGCGCTCCTCACCGTCTTCGAGGGGCACTTCTCGGTCCTGCGTGATCTGAACCTCGGGCCGCAGTCGGCGCTCATCGGGTGCGTGGGCGGCGGGCTCACCGCGGGCGTCGTCGGTCACTTCTTCGCGCAGCTCGCGCAGCGCGCGCTGGGGAGCGTGTCGCGCGATCGGTTGATCGAGCTCACCGACCTCGAGCAGCCGCTGCTCCTCAAGATGTCGGCCGAGGCGCCGGGCTCGTGGGAGCACGCGCGAGCGATGGCGAACCTGGCCGAAGCCGCGGCCGCGGCCATCGGTGCCGACGCGCTCCTCACGCGCGTGGGTGCCTACTACCACGACCTCGGGAAGACGATTCAGCCCAAGTACTTCGTGGAGAACTTGATGCACGGCGAGCGATCGCCCCACGAAGACCTCGAGCCCGACGTCAGCGCCGACGCGATCATGGCGCACGTCGTCCAAGGGACGAAGATCCTCCGCGACGGCGGCATCCCCGAGCCGGTGGTGGAGTTCGCGTACACGCACCACGGCACGCAGGTCATCGAGTACTTCTGGCACAAGTGCAAACGCCAAGGGAACCCGAGCGGGCTCTCGGAGGACGTCTTCCGCTACCCGGGGATGAAGCCGCAGACCAAGGAGACGGCCATCCTCATGTTGGTCGACTCGATCGAAGCGGCGAGCCGCACGATTCAACCGCCCGAGCGCGCCAAGTTCGAGGAGATGATCCAGCGCGTCATCTTCACCAAGCTGAAGAGCGGTCAGCTCGACGAGAGCGGCCTCACGGTGGAGGACATTCGCACGTTGGTCACGAAGATGACCGACACGCTCGTGAACATGTTCCACAGCCGCATCAAGTACCCGTGGCAAGAGAAGCAGGCGGCGAAGGAAGAAGAGAAGCCGAAGGAGCTCGCGGCGCCCGACAAGAGCGGCGCAGCCCCGGAGGTCGTGCCGGCGAGCGCGCCCGACCCGGCTCCGGCGACGCCGCAAAGGATCGAGGCGAGCGCACCGCCGACGCCCGCCGCCCCCTCGGCCGATCCGCCGAAGGTCGAGCCCGCGCGCGAGCCCGAAGCGAAGCCCGAGCCGAAGCCGGAGCTCCGTCACGAAGCGCTGGGCCCCGCGGCGCGCAAAGAGAAGCCCAACTGATCTCGTGAGCGCCGCGATGGGAGACGACACCACCCCGCGCCGCGCCCGCCCCGCGCCACACTCGCACCTGCGTCGCGCCTTCGTGCGCTACGTGGCGATCGCCTCCGTGATGGGGCTCTTTCTCTTCGTCTACCAAAACCACCCGTACTACCTGCGGATGGACTTCGCGCCGTGGCGCTCGGTCAGCTACGTGCTCTTCGGCGTGTGGATCGCCCTCGGGTTCCCCTACGCGCTCGCCAGCGTGCATCGCTTCGGGACGCTGAAGACCGCGCTCACCGATCCTGCGCTCCACTACGTGCTGCTGGCGCGAAGCCTCGTCCGCGCGCTTCGTCCGCGCCGCGGGACGACCTGGGCCACGCGCACCCGGCCGCTCCGCCGTGCGCTCCGCGCGCGCCGCGTCCGCACCTCGCTCCTCGCCTTGTGCGTGAAGGGCTTCTTCGTGCCCCTCATGACGATCTTCCTCTCGGGGCACCTCGGGAGCCTGGCAGGCATGTGGGCGCACGGGCACGACGTGCCGGTGTTCGTCGTGCAGCGCGGCTCGCCGCCGCTCGCGCAGTGGATCCACTACGTACAAACGCACGGCGCCTCGTACCTGCCGAGCGCGGACGACGTGGCGCCGCTCGCCGCGCCTTCGAGCTGGACGCTCGCAGGGGTTCGCCGCGTCACCGACTACTACTACGATCTCATCTTCGCCCTCGACTGCGCGTGGGCCCTCATGGGCTACCTCTCGGAGAGCCGCTGGCTCGGCAACAAGACGCGCAGCGTGGAGCCCACGGGGCTCGGCTGGCTCGTGGCGCTCTTCTGTTATCCGCCCTTCAACGAGGTGACCGGCACGTACCTGCCGCTGAACGCCGGCGCGCAGCTCTTCGCGACGCCCACGCCGGCGCTCGTCTGCCGCGTGCTGATGCTGATGGCCTTCACCGTGTACGTGGCGGCGACGCTCGCCTTCGGGATGAAGTTCTCGAACCTGACGAACCGCGGCATCGTGAGCCGCGGGCCGTACCGCTTCATGCGACACCCCGCATACGTGTGCAAAGGCTTCGCGTGGTGGATGGAGAACCTCCCTACGATCACGCCGATGACGGCCTTCTTCCTCGTCCTGGTGAACGGCGTGTACGCGATGCGCGCGTGGACCGAGGAACGCCACTTGAGCCGCGACCCGGAATACGTCGCTTACAAGAAGAAGGTCCCGTGGGCGATCTTGCCCAAGATCTATTGAGCGCCTCGCTCAGGGCGCGGCTCGCTCGCGCCGGGAGCGTCGTCCTCCTCGTTGGCGCGGGCTGCGCTCCGCACGACGCGGCGCCGCGGGTCGCTTCGCCGAGCGAGCGACCGATCCCGCACGCCGCGACGGAGCGCGCCGCGCCTCACGCGACGTCGACTGCGCCGCCTGGGGCGGGGAGCTCGTGCCAAGGCGATCCGCACGCGGGGATCGTGTGGCGCTCCGACCGCGAGCTCTCGACGTTTTGGGCGATCGATCAAGCCTCGCGCTGGAACGACTCCATCGGCGATACCTACCCCGACTTCTTCGCCCAGGGGCTCCCCGCCGCGCCCGGGGACACGGAGGCGCTCGCAGCTTATGCCCGCCTCCGCAAGAAGTACTCGCGAGAGACGTCGTCCCCCGACCCGGATCCGGCGCACCCCCTCGACATGCTACCGCCGCGCATGCTTGCGATGGACCGCTACGCCGAAGCGTTTCTCTGCGCGAAAGATCCGAAGACGGCGGGCTCCGCGCTGGGCATGAGCGACGACGAACAGGCGACGCTGGAAGCGACCTTCGCCCGCTTTCGCCCGCGCCTCGAGGCGGCGTACGCGCGCGCGGGATACGTCGAAGCTGCCGTGAAGGACCTTCGCGCGCTCGCCGATCGCTCGCACATGGTCGAGTTCCTCGGCGCGATGCGCCGCTTCTACGGAAGCGAGGCGCTCCCCGACCCGCTCTACGTCGACATCCTCTTCACGCCCCCCTCGCGACGGCACCAGGCGACGGCCATCGGCGCCCACATGGTCATCCCCCTCGCCGAAACGGCGGCGAAGGATCCGAAAGAGCTCGCGGGCTGGCTCGGCGTCGTCGTCCACGAGTTCGGTCATCAATTCTTGGCGTACGTCTCCGACGCGCGGCGCGCAGAGCTCTCGACCACCATCGTCGGCCATGGCGGCTTGCTTCAGCGCCGTCACCCGAACGTGGTGGACGAGAGCCTTCAGTCGGCCTTCGGCAACCTGCTCTTTCTGCGCGATCACCTCCCCGAAGGGCTCGACGAGAGCAACGTGTACGGGCTCGAGCCCGAGCTCGAGTATCCCGATCTCATCGACTCGTTGGCGCGGAAGGTCGAGCCCCTCGTGAAGGACGCTCTGGCGCACGGACGCGTGCTCGACGACGCCTTCATCGACGCCATTCTGGCGGCGCAAGCGAAGGTCGCGCCGCCCGAGATCGCGCACTTCAGCCGCGTCGCGCTCGTCTATGCGCCGAAGAAGCGTGATCGCCTCGACTTCGAGGGGATGTTCTGGGGTCGGAGCCGATTCGTGAGCGAGAGCGCGCACGACTTCGCCGAGACGTCGCGGCTAGCTCCCAAGGTCGCGCGATGGGTCGTCGTCACGACGAGCGACCTCGACGCCGAACGCGATGCGGTCGTGGCGACGATGCCCGACACGGCGCGCGCCGTCGCGGATCTCCGCGGCGGGTACGGCGGCTGCGCGCGTGCCTCGCTCCGGCCGAGTGGAACGTGGGACGTCGCGGTCGTCGGCGCCGACGCGGCCGGGCTCCGCCGCGTGCTCATCGCGCTCGAGCGGGGCGCCGCGCCAGCCGCGGTGCGCCCCCTGTGCGTGAAGTGAGGCCCCTGACGCGCGCGACGCCCCAAGGACACGCGCACGTCACGTAGGCGCGACGTCAGCCGCCGTCCTTGCCGATGGGGCACGAGGTGCTCTGCGATTGGCACCCCGAAGGATCGGGCGAAGAGATGTCGCCGCACTTCTCGAGCGAGGCTTGGTCGGGGCACTTGTAATACGAGTCGTTGATGCAGCACTCGAAGCTCGAGGTGCTGCTCCCGCTGCTCGAGCTCGACGAGCTCGTGCTCGATCCGCTGCTGCCGCTGCTCGAGCCGCCTCCGCTGCTCGAGCCGCTCGATCCGCTGGATCCGCTGCTCCCGCTCGAGCTCCCGCTGCCGCTGCTACTGCAAGCAACGGCGGCGACCGCCGCGATGAGCGTGAAGGCCGCGAGGCCGTGACGTCGATGGTTCATCATTGTCTCTGTCTCCCTCGTTCGTTCGAAAGAAGCGCCGCGGACACGGCGAAGGTCGGCCCCGTGAGCGCCCGTGCCCGAAGGAGCACGGACGCAGCGGGGATAAGCCGCGAAGGCGCCGGGGGTGACGCCTCCGCATTAAGGAGGGAAGTGGTCCGCGCCTAAGCACTTCCTGCGCCAAGATCGTGAGGCCCCGCGCACGGCGACGGATCCAGCCCATTTTCCACGGTCGGCGGAGCGATCGACGTGGCCCGCGCGACCGGCTTCGAATCCGCCGTCACACCGGCAGCGAGAACGAATGGTCACGGCGCGCGGAAGCGGTGGTACGTAAACCGCGATGATCGACCAGTCCTTCATGAAATCGGTCTTCCACGGCGTGCTCGCCGAGGGGCTCATTTTCCCCTACCCCGAGCTGTCGTCGTCCGAGAGGGACAGCCTAGAGCTCCTCCTCGACAACGTGCGGAAGTTCTTCGCCGCCAACGTCGACGCCGCGAAGATCGATCGCGAAGCCAAGATCCCCGACGAGGTCATCCAAGGGCTCAAGGAGATGGGCCTCTTCGGCATGCTCATTCCTCAAGAGCACGCGGGGGCCGGCCTCTCGGCCACGGCGTACGCGCGCGTGATGCAAGAGGTCGGCGGTCTCGAGTCGAGCTTGGCGGTGACGCTCGGCGCGCACCAGTCGATCGGGCTGAAGGCGATCCTCCTCTTCGGCACCGACGAGCAGAAGGCGAAGTACCTCCCCAAGCTCGCGACGGGAGAGACC
The DNA here is from genome assembly GCA_964531795.1 of uncultured Polyangiaceae bacterium. Taxonomy (GTDB): domain Bacteria; phylum Myxococcota_A; class Polyangia; order Polyangiales; family Polyangiaceae; genus CAZHHD01. The sequence continues at coordinate 114,342 of CAZHHD010000010.1, forward strand.
GTGGCCGCCTTCGCCCTCACCGAGCCCAACGCCGGGAGCGACGCGGCGGCGATCCAGACCCGCGCCGAGCGGAGCGACGACGGCCGCTACTACACGCTCACCGGATCCAAGATTTGGATCTCCAACGGCGGCTTCGCCGATCTCTTCACCGTCTTCGCCCGCACCTCCCCCAAGGACGAAGGAGCCAAGCCGCGCATCACCGCCTTCCTCGTCGAGCGCGGCATGGGGGTGAGGAGCGGCCCCAACGAGCACAAGCTCGGCATCCGCGGGAGCTCGACGACGGCCATCTACTTCGACGACTGCAAAGTGCCGGCGGAGAACGTGCTCGGCGAGGTCGGACGCGGCTTCAAGGTCGCCATGGAGGTCTTGAACAGCGGGCGCCTCGGCTTGGCGAGCGGCGCGGTGGGCGCGTGCAAGCGGCTCATCAAGCTCGCCGTCGAGCGCACCCAAGAGCGACGCGCCTTCGGTCGGCCCATCGGTGAGTTCGGTCTCATCAAGGACAAGATCGCCACGATGATGGCGGAGACCTACGCGCTCGAGTCGATGACGTACCTCACGACCGGCCTCGTCGACTCCAAGGTGACCGACTTCTCGATCGAGAGCGCCATCTGCAAGGTCTACGGCTCGGAGACACTCTGGCGCGTCGTCAACGAGACGCTGCAGATCGCCGCCGGCCTCGGCTACATGCAGGAATACCCGTACGAGCGGCTCCTCCGCGATGTGCGCATCAACCTGATCTTCGAGGGGACGAACGAGATCCTTCGCTGCTTCATCGCGCTCTCGGGGATGCAGGGACCGGGCAAGGAGCTCTCCGACGTCGCCCGGGCGATGCGCGAGCCCATCAAGGGCTTCGGGCTGCTCTCCGATTTTGCGCTGCGAAAGGCGCGCACTGCGCTCGGTCGCGAGCGGCTCACGCGCGCGCATCCGTTCTTGAACCGCGAGTCGGTGATGCTCGAGGAGTACACCGGCGAGCTGGCGACCAACGTCGACAAGGTGCTCCGCAAGCACGGCAAGAACATCGCCGAGATGCAGTACACGCAGCGCCGCGTCGCCGACGTGGCCATCGACTTGTACGGCCTCGCCGCGTGCCTCGCGCGGACGACGCGGGTCCTCGAGCGCCGCGGCGAAGAGGGGGCGCGGCGCGAGGTCGACTTGACGTCCATCTTCGCGAGCGCCGCCGAGAAGCGCCTCGCCGAGAACGTGCGCTCCTTCGACAAGAACGACGACGAGCTGCGAAAGGCCGTCGCCGACAAGACGTACGTCGACGGCGGCTACCCGTTCGACATCGTGTGACCGCGGGAGGCGTGGCGCGAGACGCGAAATCCCCCCACGCGCGGCGGCGCGAGATACCCTGCGCGCATGAAAATCACCACCTGCTTCGCCCTCTCCGCTCTCCTCCTCGCCGCGTGCGGCGGCAGCTCCACGCCCGCGCCGGCCGCGCCCGCCGCGTCGGATCCCTCGACGACGAGCGCCCCCGTGACGCCCGCGGCGACGCCCGCCACGCCGGCGACCCCCGCCGCGAACGGCACGCCGGCCTCGACCCCGGCGACCGGCAGCACGCCGGCCACGACCCCCGCGACCACGCCGGCGACCCCCGCTCCGGGCGGTGCGACCGCCGCGGGCTCGCCCGAAGGCGGCGAGTGCAGCGACGACGTCGCCGTTCAGAAGAAGTGCGCCGCCGGTCTCACCTGCGTGATGGGCAAGGACCCGAAGAAGCCGGTCAGCGAGCACACGCCGGGCGTCTGCAAGAAGAAGTGATCGCCGGCGCGACGTTGGGGCGCGTTTCGCGAGCGAGCTTGCGAAACGCGTTCTAACAGCCGCCCGCGGGGGCGCAGTGGCTCGGCTTCAGCGTGGCGCGCGCACGGATCCCCCGAGGGACCCCGCCCGCTCACTGCCCGTGGAACTCGCGCGCTTGCTTGGCGACGAGGTGGCCGTTGGCGAGCACTTTGATCTCCATGTCGAGCGACTTGGGCTTGGTGTTGTCGAGCCACACGTAGTCGCAGTTCCCTTGGTAATAGTCGGGGTTCGCGCGGCAGTAGGCGATCTCGACCGCCTTCACCACGTCGACCATCTCGGCGAGCTTGGCGTTCGGCAAGACGGGCGTCGTGAGCGCGGGCTTCCCTGCCTTGGGCGTGGCGTAGCGGGCCAGCGTGAAGTGGGTCGGCCGGTCGATGGCGCTGAAGGTCGCGACCTCGTTCTCGGCGATGGTCCCGGGGTCGGGGTTCGTCACGAGGTTGTCGTCCTTCTGCACCGACACGCTGTAGCCGATGACGTCCTCGCTGTTGAGGACGCGCGTGATGATCACCGAGTTGCCGACGATGTCCGACTCGTAGTCGTACGCCGGCACGATCGCGAGCCCCATGCCGGAGGTCGCGTGGTCGAGGCGCGCGAACGATCGCTCTTCGACGGCGCGCGGGTTCCACAGGCTCGCGTACACCGCCTTGACCGCGCACTGCACCGTCTTGGGGCTCACCTTGCTCTTGGTCGGGCTCGCGGGATCGACGACGACCGCACACGAACCGTCGGCGTTGTCGGCGGTGGCGGGCTCGGCAGAGAAGCTGTCGTAGAGGCCGGCGCCGTCGAAGTTCGGGACGTCCTCGGCGTTGGAGCTCGAACGGATCTTCAGCTTGGGGACGCCGGGGACGACCTCGGTGATGCGCGCCCGCAAGGCGGCGAGCTTCTGTGGGTCGAGCTTGGCCGTGTAGAAGAGCGACTGAATCTCGGTGAGGAGCGTGACTCGCTCGTTGGGCGAGAGACTCGCGGTCTTCTCCTTGGCGACGAAGGCGTCGATCTTCGCTTTGAGCGCGGCGTTCGCCGGATCGTTCACGAAGTCGCGGTAGCCCTGCACCGGCACGCCGAAGCCGAGCGGCACGAGGTCGTAGCCCATCTTCTTGCTGAGCGATCCGCTCTGCCCGACGCGCCCGAGCACGCTCTTGTTCGCGAGGAAGCCGAGCCCCGTCGCCTTCCCGCCGTAGCGCGAGGTGAGGTCGAGGCACGCCGAGCTCGCGGCGGGGCACATCTCGTCGTAGGAGGCGAGCTTGGTCTCGGCGATGACCGGCAGCGTGATCCACGGCTTCGCCAAGCGCGCCGCGAGCTTCGCCTGCACCTCGGCGTCGGTCGAAGGTTCGATCGCGAAGTCGTCCTTCTTCACCACGAGGTGCACCGGCTTGTCGGCGAAAGGAGCGAGCCGCGCGTTGCCCGGCGCGGCGTCGCGGAAGACCATGTCCGGTGTGCCGCGCTCTTTGGACTTCAGGTTCACGTGCGAGGTCGCGTCTTGGAACGCGCGCGTCATCACCCCGGCGACGACCGAGAGATCGAGCGGCTGCTCGTCGAACACCGGAATGTCCGTGGGGCGAAGATCGCCCACGTCTTTGGGGAAGATGCGCAGGTAGCCCCACGCCTCGCCCGGGTTCATGGGGAAGTACTTCACCGAGCCGAGGAGGTGCTCGATGTCGTCGATCTCGAAGCCGAGCGCGTGGATGGGATCGGCCACGGTGCTCGTCGTCTGCTGCGGCCCCGTGGCCACGAAGGCCATCTTGGCGCCGGGGATCTTGAACGCGTCCTTGATGACTTGGAGCGCGGTGAGGATCGTCTGCTCGGAGGCGACGTCGTCGGGGTAGAGCTGCACGGCGTAGAGCGGCGTCGTGGCGTCGCCCAGCATGTACGTCTGGATCGTCCCCGCGTAGAAGCGCTTGTCCTCTACGAAGTAGGTCGAGTCGTTGAAGGACGAGTTGTCGTCGCCGATCTGAAGCTGATGGCGCGCGAAGTAGTAGTGGTACTGCGCGTACTCGGGGACTTGGCCGTTGACCTTGTAGTTGCCGTTGACGAAGTAGATCGAGCGCTTGGTGGCGTCGCGGTTGTCGATGAGGAACTTCATCGAGCGACCCGCTTGGCCGAAGCCCGTCCCTTCGATCGACAGCGCCTTGTAGGTCGCCGCCGAGCGGACGACGCTCACCGTGAGCTTGCTCCCGGCGAGCGGATCGTCGGACTCGTCCGTCGTGTCGCCGCTCGACGAGCAGCCGGCCGAGGACATGGCGAAGGGGAGAACCAAGGCGCTGAGGAGCGCGGCACGCGCCAAGGCGCCAGCGAGGGTCGAGCGGGACATGTCACCTCGCCTAGCAAGAAGGCGACCATGTCACACATCAGCCCACCGAGATCTCATTCTAAGTAAATATAGGTACTTATCGCGATCGACGGGCGCGGCCGCGGACCCCGACGCACCGCGTGGGGGGTAGGGCGATCCGGTCGATGGGGGCATTTGGCCCCTAGTGTCCCGAGCCAGAAGTTCGTCGGCGTGCCGACGAACGTTCGACTCGGGCCCCTAGCCCATCGACATCTCGCTCGATCCACCGCGACGGCGCCGCGCGTGCTCCTTCTGGTGCACGCGATCGACCGCGCGCTGGATGCTCTTGGCGTCGGCGTCGGAGAGCGTGATCGGCACGACGCCGTCCGGCGTCCAGCGCACGAGATCGTCGCCGACGATGGCCGACGGCGCGTCGCTCGGCGCCTCGAGCGCGGGCGAGTGCGCCACCGGGACGAAGGCCCCCTGCGGCGTGTGCCAGCCGATGGCCGCGCGCACCACGCACTCCGCGGGGAGATCGCGCACGAACCAATCGCCCACCGAGTTGTAGACCTCGATGTCGCGCGTGTGGCTCTTCGGTCCGTCCCACGAAGCCTCGATGACGAGCACGCGGAGGTAGATGCTCCCGCCGGGGCGCGTGCGCTCGAGGTGCGCGCGCGTCTCGTCGCGGACCTCCCAGTAGATGAACATCGTCCGCGGATCGACGGGGATGGTGACGCACTCGTCGACGTCGTACTTCGGCGGGAGCGGCGCGTCGTCGAGCATGCCCATCGGCTCGGCGGGGGGCGCCTCGTCACCGGTGGCCATTCCGCCTGCGGGCATCGCAGCTTCTTCGTCTTCTTCCGGCGGGAGCTCGGGGGCCGGTAGCTCGGCGCCGTCGAGCTTCTCGTAGAGCATGCGCGCCGGCGCGTGGTCGGGCTCGCTCTCGAGCACGCGACGGAGCGTGTCGAGGGCGCGCTCCTTGTGACCTTGCGCCGCGTAGATCTCGGCCAGCGTCACGGTCGGCACGACCGAAGCGGCGGTGCGCGGCGGCGGCGGCGAGCTCGGACGCGCGCGCACGAGATCGGCGGCCTCCGGCAAGTGGAGCCCGCGCTCGATGACGCGCGCCAAGAGATCACGCGCGCGGCCGAAGAGCCCGCGGGCGAGGCTGACCGCAGGATCGTCCTTTTGCTTCGCGCCGCGGAGGAGCAGCTCGTCGACGAGCTCCGGTCGCGTGAGCACGCTCGCGCGCGTCACCCCCAAAGACTCCGCGCGCGCGATGAGACTGTCGCGATCGAGACGCTCGAGCTCGGCCCGTTCCATGCCCCCGGTATACTACGTTCGCTGGGAAACGGAGACGGGGGCCGGTCGTTCGTGAAGGGCGAGGCGCGCCGCCGGTCCGGTCAGCCGAAAGCCCCGTGGGCCAGGGGCGCGACCCCCGAGAGGAGGCCGCGCGCGAGCACGACGTCCCGCGCGATCTGCTCGGTGAGCGCCGGGAGGCCGTCGAATTTCAGCTCGTCCCGCTGGCGCGCGACGAGGTGCACGCGGAGGCGCGCGTCGTAGATGTCCTGGGCGAAGTCGAAGAGGAAGACCTCGTGGGTGCGACCGACCGCCCCTTCGATGGTCGGGCGAAGACCGATGCTCATCACCCCCTTGGCCAGGGCGCGTGGCGCGCCGCCGTCGATGCGATCGACGACCACGGCGTAGATGCCGTCGGGGGGTGAGAGCTCGGGGATGTCGGTCACGTTGGCGGTGGGAAAGCCGATGGTGCGCCCGAGCTTCTTGCCGTGCCCCACCTGCCCCGAGAGGGCGTGCGGGCGACCGAGCACCTCGAAGGCGGCGGTGAGGTTCCCTCGTGCCACCGCCTCGCGCGCGCGTGAGCTCGAGAAGGGGCCCGCGGCGTCGGCCTCCACGGCGTGCGCGTGGGCGGCGAAGCCGTGCTGCGCCCCCAGCTCGGTGAGCCGGGCGAGATCGCCTTCACGCTTCTGCCCGAAGCGAAACCCCTGCCCCACGAGCACGACGCGCGCGTGGAGCTGGTCGACGAGGAGCTCCTTCACGAAGCGCTCCGGACGAAAGGCGGCGAACTCCTTGTCGAAGGGCTGCACGAGGACGGCGTCGACCCCCTCGCGGGCGAGGAGCTCGGCGCGCCGCTCGAGGGTCGTGAGGAGCGCGGGGGGCGCTCCGCCGAGCACCGCACGCGGGTGGGGGTCGAACGTGAGCACGTGCACCGGGAGCCCCAGGGCGCGCGCGCGCGTCACGGCGTCACGCACGACCGCGCGGTGGCCGCGGTGCACGCCGTCGAAGTTTCCGATGAGGACGACCGCACCCGAGGGCGGAGAGGGAGCGGTGCGGTCGGCGAGGTGAACGAGGATGCCGGTCATCGAGCCGGCAAGCACTCTACCGGCACGGGGTGATCTTGGCACCACTGCTTGCCTGCGTCCGTGGTGGGGGCGACGATCTCGACGACCCCGCGCGTCCCCTGCGACCCGAGGACGGCGCGAGGCTTTTGCGTGCATTGTGCAAGCGCTTGCCCGCTGATCTTGGTCCCCTCCCCTTCCGAGGAGGCGCAGCTCCCCGCCTCGTTGGGGGTCGTCCACGCTTGCCCCGTGGGGTAGACGAGGTTGATGGCGTAGTGCCCCGTGGGGAGGCACCCCATGCGGAGCTCGCGCACGAGCTTGCCCGCGGCCGCTTGCACCGCCGCAGGATCGAAGAGCGGCTTCCCCTCGGGCGGCACCACTTCGGTGGGATCGGCCGACGGCCCGGTGACGTGCGGCGTGACGAGGAGCGCGCCGCGATCGACGTGCGCCGGATCGAAGCAGAGCACCGAGGGGCGCACGAGCGCGGTCACGTGGTCGACGCGGGAGGCCGGCTCGGCGGGCGACTTCGGCGGCGTGCCGAGCGCGCTCGAGATGAAGCTGTCCCCGAGGAGCGTGATGCCTTGGATGATGACGATGGGCGCCTCGCCGCGCGCGCCTTGAGCGACGATCCCCTGCGCGTCGAGCGCGTGCGTGGGGTCGTCGACGAGCTTCTCGAGCACCACCAAGGGGAAGAGGCTCGGCACCGCGGGGGCGTCGGGGAGCGCCCCGCCGCGCGCCCACACGAAGAGGCCGCCACCGGCGGCGAAGGGGGGCACCTGGAAGTGGAACGGCTCGAGCGGATCGAGCGCGGCTTGGCGCTCGACGTCGGTCACGCCCCAATCGAGGCGCAGGTTGGCGAACGCCGTCTGCAAGCGCGCGAGCGCGTCGGGCGTCGGCTTCGCCGGCGGCGCGAAGAGCTGTTGGTCTTGCGTCATCGTCGCCACGGGGACGAAGCGCACGTTGCCGTCGGGGTTCGCCGGGCTGGGCTGAGGCGCAGGCGGGAGCGCGTCGGCCCCCTCGGGGAAGAAGTACGGTCGCGGCAGAGGGAGCGTTGCCCCTACCGTCACGCTCACGTTGTCGACGACGAAGCCCTGGTCGGGCATCACCAGCGTGGTCGGATCCGTGGGCGCGGGGACGCCGACGTTGACCGGCAAGAAGACCGGCGTGTAGCTCGGATCGCCGGCGTGCTTCGCGGCGTCGCTCGCGTCGAGGTAGCCACCGCCCACGTCGCCGCGCTCGGGCAGGTTGCGGATCTTGAACGTCGGGAGGAAGTTCCCCGTCGTGTCGTAGAACGCCTGCACCAGGTACGAGCCCGCTGCCAAAGGCGAGATGGTGAACGGCGCGCTCGCCAAGGTCGGCGCGGCGCCCGGGAGAGGGCAGCTCCGCGCGGGCGTCGCCACGCGCGGCAGCGAGGCGAAGAGCACGTCGCCGGTCACGACGGCGAAGTTCACCGGCGTCTGGGCGATGCCGGCGGGCGGCGGCGGGTTTCGCCGATCGAAGACGAGGAGGATGAGGTTCCCCACCACGTGCCCGGCCTGGGTGCACGGCACGGGCCCGGCGTAGGTGACGGTGCCGCGAATCACGCCGCCCGGCGGGATCGATCGCGCCGTGTCGACGTCGGGCGAACCGCACGCGCCGGCCGCGAGGGCGAGCGCGAGCCCGACCGAAGCGCTGACGAGGGGACGTGTGCGGAGAGGGATCATGGTCAGAATCGGTAGGTGAAGTAGCTCATGACACGACGACCGATGCGCTGTCCGAAGGGGTGCTCGCGGTGCTCGATGCCGAGGAGGTTGAAGCCCATGGCGCTCACCTCCGCTTGGTTCTTCAAGAAGCGGAAGCCGACGCGGGCGTTGAGGAGCTCGTACGAATCGACGTGGAGCGGCTGGTTGGCGATGCGCTGCTGTTCGGAGTCGACCACCTGCTCCGACCAGGTTTGCGGCGAGACGTAGTGAAAGTCGATCGATCCGTCGAAGCCGGGCTTCGTACGGAGCTGCACGCCGGCGTTTACCTTGTGCGCGCTCGTGCGGCTGTCGTCGACGAGCGCCGCGCGCTGAGCCGCCGAGCAGTCCGAGTCGTCCTGCTTCACGAGCTCGAGCGTGTAGTTTGCATAGAAGTCGAGGCCCTCGGTCGGGTAGGTGCGGAGGCCGAGCTCGCTCCCGTACACGTTGAAGACCTGACACTGGTTGTCGAAGCCGCCGAAGAAGATGGGGTAGAGCCCGGTCTGCGGATCGAGATCGCCCAGGCCTCGCCCGGCGTCGCCCACCGCGACGCCGCGCGTGTCGGCGAGGCGAATGAGGTCGCTCGCGTGGTTGTAGAAGAGCGTCGTGTCGAGGGTGACGAGATCGCTGTCCTGCGATTGGTAGCCGAGCTCGGCGGAGAAGATGCGCTCCGGCTTCAGCTTGAACCCGGGGTGATCTTGCTGGTCGGAGCGCGTGTCGAGCGAGGCGCCGGCGAGCGGGAGCTGCACCGGCACCGAGAGGTACGATTCGAGGAAGGTCGGCGTTCGAAACGCAGTGGCCACGCTGGCGCGCAGCGTCGACTGCTTGGTCGGGTGGAAGAGCACCGCGCCGCGCGGCGACTGCACCGCCTTCTCGAGGTACGGCACGTAGTCGAGGCGGTAGTCGCCGACGACGGCGAAGAGCTGGCCGAGCTTCACCTCGTCGTGGACGAAGAGCGCCTCGTGGTTCTCGTAGCGGTCACGATCGAGGTACGTCCACGAGACCTGCTTCAAGCGGTAGCCGACGCCGATGTGGAGGTCGTGGGCGATGCTCTTGCCGGTCTCGAACTTGGCGACGTACTGCGTTTCGCCGTCGAGCACGTTCTGATCGGCGCGCCCGGGGAGGAGCGATTGCCCGAGCGGCGCGGCGTTGATGCCGAAGGGCGCGCGGAACCGGTTCCAGAAGACACGCGCCTGGAGGTGCTCGGAGTCGAGGTACGCCGTGAGGTCGGTGGTCGTGAGCCCTTGGATGTCGACGTCGTTCAAGACGCCGATGCCGAGCGTCTCGAGCGAGCCCTCGGTGAGGCCACCGCCGATCCCCACCACGGCGCCGCGGCCGAGGCGGTGCGTGCCGCGCACGTCGATGCGCGCGGTGCGCGACGAGGTGTTCTGGTCGGGCGTGTAGACGTGAAGATCGGCGCGGCCGTCGCCGACCTCGCGGCTCCAACGCGGGAGGTAGTCGTAGCCCGCCGAGGCGCGCCAGGCGAAGTCGTCGCGCTTGCCGGTGGCCCACACGCTGCCGTGCGTCTGGTTGTGATCGCCGTAGCCGGCGTTCACCCCGCTCTGCCCTTCGCCCGGCTTCTTGGTGATGATGTTGACGACGCCGTTGAAGGCGTCGGCGCCGTAGAGCGCGGATCCGGGGCCGCGCACGACCTCGATGCGCTCCACGTCTTCCACGCCGATGGACAAGGTCTGCCAGAAGGTGGCGCCGAGGAGATCGATGTAGACGCTGCGCCCGTCGACGAGCACGAGGATCTTGTTCGAGAGGCGCTGGTTGAATCCGCGGATCGACACCTCGGTCTGCGCGCCGGTCGTCTCCATGACGTCGACGCCGGCGAGGCGGCGGAGCAGCTCGGGGATCTTGGTGATGCCCGAGAGGCGGATGTCCTGCTCGGTGATGATCGACGTGGAGCTCGGCGCGTCGAGCGGGCTCTGGGCGCCGCGCGAAGCGGTGACGACGGTCTCGGCGAAGACGTCCTCGGTGCGCGCTTGGCCGAGGTCGACCGGCGCCGCGGCGTTCGGGGTCTTGGCCCCCGCGCCGTTCGTGGGCGGCGTCTCGGCGCCGGCGGCGGGTGTTGGTGTGGTCCCTCCGCTGCTCGGACCGGCCGGCGTGGTCGGCGCGGCTTCGCGCGCGGCGGCGAGCACCGCTTGCTGGCGGCGAATGCGCGCGTCGAGGTTCTGCACGATCTGCACGACGTCGGCGCGATCGGGCGGGTTCCCCTCGAGGTACTTCTTGTAATAGGCGACCGCGTTCTCGAGATCCCCGCTCTCGGCGTAGGCGCGGGCGATGTTGTAGAGGACGTTGGGGTGCGGGAGGATCTCGTACGCCTTCTCGAGCTCGGCGATGCCGTCCTCGTAGCGACCGTTGGAGATCGACTCCATCCCCTTCTTGAAGTGGGATCGGGCCTCGATGCGCGCGTCGGCGTGCGCGGTCTTCGCGCCGGCGAGGAGCGCGGCCAAGGTGAGGCCGCACGCGGCGCGGCGAAGCGCGCGGCTCGGCTCGATCACGCGTCGCGCCCCCATGGTCGCGGCGGAGAGTACCGCTCGGATTCGCGCAAAGCGTAGTGATTTTCGTCTGAGGCCAGAGGACGCCCTTCGTCTACGCTCGCGGCGTGGCTCCTCGAAGAAGAACCCGCGTGCTCGCCCTCGCGCTCGGGGCAAGCGCCTACGTGGGGTTCGCCGGGATCGCATGCGACGTCGTGACTCCCCCCTTCCCCGCCGACCCAGCGGCGGACGGCCCCGCACCCGGCCTCGCGCCGGCGGTCCCGCGCGACGCTTCTTCGAGCACCGACGCCGGGCAGGGCGGCGACGCCACGCCCGACGCGCCTTCGGACGACGACGTCGACGCAGCGCCGGTCCCCTTCGGCTTCACGACGTCCGCCGCCCCCGGGATCCTCGACGCGGTGGCCCGCTCGCGGAGCGGCATCGAGGCGTGCACGATCGCGCCCGCGACGCACGTGGCCGACGCCTACGGGCGCTGGGGCACCGGCACCTGGTTCAACGATCTCTACTTCGGCCTGCACGGCGGGTTCTACGTGGGCGACGCCTTCCAAAGCAGCGTCTACGAGGCGGAGCTTCGCAAGATCGCCCCGTGGATCGTCGCGGACCCCGATCACGCGGTCGTCCCCTACACCGTCGGCTGGGACGGGCAGAGCGCGAAGTACAACCCCTCGCCGGGGATGGACATGGACCGCGCGGCGATGTTCGTCCTCATGCTCGCGCGCACGTACGCGATGACCGGCGATCTTCAGCTCGTCACCGATCTCTACCCCGCGGCGCGCACGGTGGTGGATTTCCTCGCGGCGCGTGACCTCGATCACGATCTGCTCCCCGAAGGGCGGACCGATCCTTTCACCCCCGGGACAGGCGTCGGCGCGGGCTCGAGCATCTCGTACATCGGCGACAGCGTCGCCAACACGTGGAAGGACTTCGGCGCCACGCTCTTCTATTACGAAGCGCTCGTCCGCATCGCCTCGCTCGAAGACCACCTCGGGCGCACCGGCGACGCCGCGACCCACCGCGCCAAAGCGGACGCGGTGAAGAGCGCGGCGACGACCACCTTCTGGAACGCGCCGACCGGCGGCTTCCTCGCGTGGATCGAGCAAGGGGGTACGCGTCACGACGACTGGATCACCGGCAACAACCTGCACGCGGTGATGAACGGCCTCGCCACGCCGAGCGAGGCGACGACGATCCTCGCCACCCTCGAAGCGCACAAGAGCGAGATCGAAGACGTCGTCCCTTGCCGCTCGCGCATCGGCATCTTCGAAGCGGGGCTCTCGAGCAACGCCCCCGACTACTACTGGAACGGCGGCGCGTGGACGCTCCTCGCCGCGCCCGACATGATGGCGCGCGCGAGCCATGGCGACGTCCAAGGGGCGCTGCGGGTCGCCTACCGGCTCGCGAACCTCACCTCGTCGAGCTCCACCGGATTCTTCGAGGCCTACGACGGCGTGACCGGCGCTTCGAACGGCGTGCTCGGTCAGCTGATGGACAACGGCGGCTTCCTCTGGGGGCTCTACGCCGGCGTCTACGGGCTCGACGTCGACGACGACGCGGTCCTCGTGCGCGCCGAGGTCCCGAAGAGCGCGCTCCCGGCGACCTCGCGTTGGTTCTATCGCCAGAAGATCATCGACGTGACGTGGAGCGCGGCGCAGGCGACCGCGGTGCGCGTGGACGGCGTCACGCAGGTCCCCGAAGCGGGGAGCCTCGGGCTTCGTTACCGGCTCGTCGGTGCCTTCGCGGGCGCGGGCGCGCACACGCTCGAGATCGACGTCAGTACGGCATCTCCTTGAAGCCGTCGGGCGTCTTCTCCGGCGTCTTCTCGACTTTGTCCGGCACCGCGTGGGGCTGAAAGCCGCCCGAGGCGCGCGCGAGCTTCACCGCGAGCGGTGCCTCGCTGGCGTGCGCGTCGCGCGACTCGCTCTTGAAGCCCGCTTTGGCCACGACGAGGTGGTGCACCTTCGCGGCGTCGTCGCCGCGGTAGGTGAGCGTGCACGGCGTGGCCGCGCAGACGTCCTTGCCGTCTTCGCGCACGGTGGCGCCGGCGGGATCGCTCTCCACGCGGAGCGCGGCGCTCGCCGGAGAAGACGCGTGCGTCTCGGTGGACGTGACGGCGGGCGTGGTGGGCGAGACGTCGGTCACGGCGGGCGTGGGGCTCGCGTTGCTCGTCGCTTCGGTGGGCTGCTTCAACGTGACGCGCGCGGCGACGCCGACGATGGCGCCGACGGCCACCAGCGCGAAGGCCCACGAGCGGCTCTTCTTGCGACGAAAGTCCGGCATCTCCTCCCCCGCGGTGGGCGGGTTCGTGAGCACCGGCGCCGGAGGCACCGAGCGAAGCGGCGTGGGCGTGGGCGGAGCGACAGGAAAGGCTCCCGAGCCGCCGGAGCGAAACGCGCCGTAGCTCCCGGTGGCCCCGGGGAAGACGCTCGCGGGCGCACCCGACACCTGCTTCAGAGCGACGAGGAGCTCGTCCATGGAGGAGAAGCGTCGCTCGGCCTCCTTCTCGAGGCAGCGCATCACGAGGTCCTCGAGCGGTTGGCTCACGGTGATGTTCGGGTTCGTCGTGCGGAGCGGCGGCGGCGCGTCGTTCACGTGCGCCATGAGCGTGTTGACGCTCGTGTTGCGCTCGAACGGCGCTTTGCCGGTGAGCATCTCGTAGAGCATGACACCGAGCGAATAGATGTCGGTGCGCGCGTCCACGTGCTCGCCGCGGATCTGCTCGGGGGCCATGTACTTCGGCGATCCCATGAAGAGCCCGGTCTGCGTGAGCTGCTCGTCGCCGGCCTTCGGGTCCATCTCCTTCACGAGACCGAAGTCGAGGACCTTCACGAAGTCCTCTTCGTCGCCGTGCTCCACCAAGAAGATGTTCGCCGGCTTCAGGTCACGGTGAATGACCCCGAGCCCGTGCGCCTCGCGGAGCGCGCGGCAGATCTGGGCAGCGATGTGGAGGACGCGCGCCTCGGGGAGCGTGCCGCACATCTTGATGGCTCGATGGAGCGTGAGCCCCTCGAGGTACTCCATCGCCATGAAGTAGATGTCGTCTTCGGTCTTGCCGTAGTCGAAGATCGTCACCGTGTTGGGGTGCGTGAGCTTCGAGGCGATGCTCGCTTCCAAGAAGAAGCGCTTGTGGAACTCCGGATCCTGGTCGCCGGCGTAGCTCGGGTTCAGGACCTTGACGGCGCACACGCGGCCGAGCGGCGCTTGCTCGGCGCGGTACACCTTCCCCATGCCCCCCCGCGCGATGAGCGCGGCGAGCTTGAAACGCCCGTTGACGGTTCGACCGACGAGCGGATCGGGGCCTTCGGATCGGGGTCGACCCGAAACAGGCGGAGGCGGATCCGGCGGCACTGCCGCACCGCGGTGGGGGGTGGGCTTCTCCGACATGCGAAAAACCGCGTACGACAAGTGTGGCTGGCGCGCCGAAGGGTGTCAACGCAACGTCCAACCCGGGGCGTTCGGGCACTCCCGGCAGGCAAAAAACCCTGCCCACGGCCGATGCGTTCATTGTACCGTCCCGCCCCATGAAGGCGTCGACGTCCCTCATGGTGCGTATCTCCCTGGTCTTGGCGACGATCGTCGCCCTCTGCTTCGGCAGCCGCACGGCCAGCGCCGCCGGCAGCGCGAGCCTCAAGAGCCACGAGGCCACAGAGGTCTCGGGCGCTTGGCACATCTTCGTGAAGCTGGAGCTCCCGCGGCCCCCTTCGATCCCGCACGTGCCGATGCGCTTCATGTTCACCAAGGTGGCGGTCTACGAGCGCGCGCTCATCGACGGTCACAGCGAGCCGGTGGAGAACCGTCAGGTCCTCCAGAACCAGCCGCCGACCCAAGAGAGCCTCGACGTCGACTTCGCGAACTCGTCGGGGAAGATCTTCAAGGGGACGAACTTCGACTTCGGCCTCACGCGCGACCGCGGCTACGAAGCCGGCGAGTACATCCTCCAGATCCGCACCTCCGACGGCGTGGACATCGGCGGGAAGATGAACCTCACCTTGAAGGGCGACAACCCCGTCGTCGATCGTCGCAGCATGACGTTCGAGGCCAAGGGGAAGGTGAAGAAGGTCGACAACGGCGTCGACGCCGGTCCGAAGAAGACCGACGACGACACCGCCGCCGCCGCGCCGCAGAACGGCGAGGTCGAGCCCTCGGGTCAGTCGCAGCCGTTCATCCCCCCGAGCGCGTACGACAAGACCGACGAAGAGCAGATCAAAGAGAAGCCCAAGGGCTGCGGATGCAGCGTGCCGGGCCTCTCCTCCGAGACCTCGGCGCTCGTCGGGCTCGCGCCGCTCTTCGGCCTCGCGCTCGCCGCGCGCCGCCGCCGCTCGAAGAAGGGCTGATCGTGACGCGCGCCACGACCCGCGCGCGCCGCGGGGGCTTGGTCGCGTCGTGACGCCTGCCGCGGCGATCGCCGAGGCGAAGAAGGGCGCGCTCAGGCCGCTCTACATCGTGGCCGGCGACGAGCGCTTCTTGCGCGACCAAGTCGTGGCCGAGCTGCGCGCTGCGGCGCTCGGCGCGGGCATCGCCGCGTTCAACGAAGACAAGTTCACCGCCGGCGAGGTCGACGTCGAGAAGGTCATCGCCGCGGCGCGCACGGTGCCGATGATGGCGCCGAAGCGCTTCGTCTTGCTCCGCAACGTGGATCGCTGGGACGCCTCCGGCGACGAAGGCGAGAAGCCCAAGGACAAGAGCTCGCCGCTCGATCGCCTCGCCGAGTACGCCGGCGAGCCCATCGACTCGACGTGCATGGTGCTGACCGCGACCAAGCTCGACGGGCGGCGCAAGCTCTCGAGCGTCGCCAAGAAGCAGGGCTTCGTCGTGCAGTGCGACGTGCTCGATCGCCGTGCGCTCCCCGAGTGGATCGCCGCGCGCGCCAAAGAGCGCGGGAACCCGATGGACGAAGGGACGGCCGATCTGCTCGCCGAGATCGCCGGCCCCGAGCTCGCCTACGTGTCCGACGCCATCGAGCGCCTCGCGCTCTACGTCGGCGAAGGGAAGCCCATCGGCGAGGACGACGTCAGCACCTGCATCGCGCGCGTGCGCACCGCCGACACGTGGGAGCTCGTCGGCGCCGTCGGGCAGCGCGACCTCGCGAAGGCGCTGGCCGCGCTGAACGATGTGTACGATGCACGCGATCGCGGGCTCCCCTTGCTCGGCGCGCTGGCGTGGTCGATCCGACAGCTCGCGCGCTTTCAGGCGGCGACGGCCGGCGGCGCCTCGGTCGACGAAGCAGCCAAGCGCGCCGGCGTGTTCCAGCCGTTCCGCGCGCGCGAGCTCGCCACCCGCGCGCGCGCCGTGAAGCAGAAGGACGTGGAGCGCTGGATCCTCGTCCTCGCCGAGACCGACGTCGCCTTGAAGAGCTCGCGAAGGCCCGCCGACGCCATCCTCGAGGACATGCTCCTCAAGCTGTGCCGGGCGAAGTAGTCAGGCGAAGGCGGGGGCGCGTTCCGTCCGCGGGTTCAGTCGGCGCCCGCGTCCGCGGGGCACGCGCCCACGGGGCGCGAGGCGTAGCCAGGTGGAGCGAAGCACGCGCCGTCGGTGAAGGGGCGGCCGGTGCAATCGCAGAAGGACTGGGGTTGCTCACGGCAGTAGACGCCGCCCCAATCCACACACTCGCCGTCACCGGGACATCCACGACTTGCCCGATAACGACAAACCTGGCCGCTCCGACACTCCGCATCGATACGGCACGAAGAGGACGTCGACGTGGAGCAGTCCGGCAAGACCGCGATCCACATGATGGCCGCGACGAAGGAGGCCGCTCTGGCCGTCACCACGCGCTCACGTCTCCGTCGGTGTTCGTGCCATTGGCGCAAAGGATCTGTCCACGGCGTGGGCCGAAGTCGTCAGGGACGATAGACGAACTTTCTCCGGCGTGCCACGCTACGCGGACGATCGACGAGGCGCCTCGCGAAGGGGAGCGACGCCGCCTGGGCGAGCGGGGAGAACGGTCATGAATCGTACGTTCTTGGCGGCGACGACCGCGTGGCTCTTCGTCGCGAGCACGGGCTTCGTCTTCTGCGCATGCGGACAGCACGCGAGCTCGTCGAGCGAAGTCCCCACGGTGCCCGAGACGCAGAACGGCGGCGACCTCCACTTCGACGCGTCGAACGTCCAGGCCTCGCGCTACCCCCAAGGGTGTGGCGTCACGAAGCCGCCTTACGCACCAACCGACGGCTTCTCGCTGCTCCTGCGAGGCCCCGGCGACACCGTGCCATACCCGACGATGTCGTTCCTCTTGGAAGCGGCCACCGTGCCCGAAGGAACACCGATCTCGCTCGTACTCGATCCCTGGCAGCCGCTGAACGGCCCCACGGTCGAGACTCCCCCTGGAGTCGACGGCGGCACCGGAAGCACCATCATCCATGGCAATGGGCAAGGCGCACACTCGGAAGACCGCCAGGTGTTGTTCAGCATGGATCGCGGCTTCCACCAGAACTGGCCGGACGCCGCGCGGTACGACAGCGCGACCCTGACCGTGGTTCACATCCCAAAACAAGACGGGGAGCGGCTCGCGTTCCACATCCTGCTTCACTTCGAAGATGGCCACACGCTCGACGAGACCTATTCGGCCGTCGTCCCCCCGATCGAGTACACCGGGTGCGCGGCCGGCTGATCCCCCTCGCGCTCGCCGTCGCGCTCGGCGCGGCGTGCGGGCCGTCGACCGATCTCGGGGACGACGACGCGCACGACGGAACGTACCTCGGCGATCGATCGGTGCGCCGCGACGCGCTCGTGCGCTCTTTGGTGAACCCCGAGAACGCCTATTCCAAGCTGCGGCTCGCGCGCTACGCCACGGGCGCTGGTGACGACTGGGATCGGCTCCCCGCATGGAATCCGCGCGTCACGCTCGTGCGACCCGAGGAGCTCGACGCACCGGGGGGCGCTCGCATCGACGCCCCGCTCGACGACAACGCCGTCGGGCTCGACGCGACCCGATCGCCCGAAACCTTCGGCGCGCGCGCCTTCTGGCGCTACCCGGTGCAGATCGTGCCGGCCGTGGGCGTCGCCCTCGCCTCGCGCGAGGCAGCCCGACGCTACGGGCTCTGGATCGGCGCGGCGAACGTCGGCGGTCTCGTGCGGATCGAGGGGCCCGACGGGAGCCCGGTGATCGCGACCACCTGCGCGACCTGCCACGCCACCAGCGAAGACACACCGGCGCCCAACACGTCGCTCGACTACGGCGCGATGCTCGCCGACACGTCGCCGCTCTCGCCCGACGCGCCGAGAGAGCGCGCCTGGGGCCCGGGGCGGATCGACGTCACGACCCCGCACGGCACCGAGCCGGTGCGCATCCCCGATCTTCGCCCCGTCCCCTTCTTCGTGAACCTGCACCAGGCGGCCACCTTGCGCCTCGAAGGGGTCACGCCGCTGGCGATCCGCATCGAGACGCTCCTCATCACGTCGCAGGAGCAAGCGAGGAGGCCTCCGCGCACCGTCGCTCTGGCACTTGCAAACTACATCTGGTCTCTCGGCGACACTCTCCCGACGCGACCGCCGAGCAGCGACGAAGAGCTCCGCGGGCGCGACGCCTTCGCGACGGCCTGCGCGAGCTGTCACGCGGCGCCGAGCTTCACCGGGCCGCCTGTCCCCGTCGAAGCGGTCGGCACCGACGGAACCATCGCGCGCTCGAGCGATCGAGGCACGGGCATGTACGCGGTCCCTTCGCTCCGCGGCGTCGCGCTCCGCGGGCCTCTGATGCACGACGCGTCGATTCGCGATCTCCCGTCGCTGCTCGATCCGAGCGCCCCGGGCCGCGCCGCTCTGGGGCACACCTTCGGCCTGGACCTCGACGCGCCCACGCGCGCGGCGATCCTCGCCTACCTGCGCACGCTCTAGCGCGCCGCCGTCACACCGCCACCGTCAGACCGTCGCCGTGCCGAGGCGCACGAACGACGCGTTGGGATGCGGCTCGCTCGTGAGGTAGCGCCGCCACAGCTCGTCGCAACCGGTGTCGGTCGTGCTCGTGAAGCCGGCGCGCTTCGCCACGACGTCGAGCCCCTCCTTCTCGAAGGTCATCATGCCGAAGTTGAAGACGAGGCGCGTCCCCGGCCCGCCCGCCTTCACCATGAAGCGCAGGCTCGCGGCGATCGCCTCGTGGCTGATGTACCCGACGACCCCCTCCCAAATGAAGATCGCCCCACCGCCGAGGAGGAAGCCCGCGCGCGCGAGCTCGCCGGGGAGCTCCCGCTCGATGTCGCGCGTGTCGAAGTCGAACGGGACGTACGCGCACGACCGCGGGATCGCGACCCCCGCCTTCGCGAGGATCTCGCGCTTGCGATCGATCTGCACCGGCGCGTCGACCTCGTAGACCTTGGCGCCGTGCTCTTCGAGCTCGGGCATCCGCATCGCCCGCGCGTCGAAGCCAGCGCCCAAGATCACGAGCTGCTTGAGCCCCGCGGCGAGCCCTTCGCGCACCTGATCGTCGATGAAGCGCGTGCGAAGGCGAATGCCGTCGAGGAAGAACGGCAGCGCGAGGTAGCGCTCCGTCCCCTCGCGCGCGTGCTCGCCGGCGGCGGCGAAGAGGTGCGCCACGGGGTCGACGAAGAGACGCTCGGCTTCCGGCCTCGTCCCTTCTTGCGCGCGCGCTTCGGCGATGGAGTACGCGGTGTCGGCGACGGTCAGCATGGGACGAGGCTAAGATCGTCTCGCGGCGGCGTCACGCGGCACGCGGCGCGTCGCGGGTGAAGAGGAGCGCCAGCGCCGCCGACGCCGCGCAGGCCGCGCTCACCCCGAAGGCCCACGCCGGATGAAGCGTGTACAGTGCACCGAAGAGAGCGTTGGCCGGCAAGACGGCGATCCCGGTCACCGCGTGCAGCGCTCCAAAGGCGCGACCGCGCTCGCTCGACTGACAGAGCTCGGCGACGATGGCCTTCTCGCCCCCTTCGGCCAGGCCGTAGTACGCGCCGTAGGCGACGAAGAGGATCCACGTGAGCGCCACCGACGTGGTGAGCGGAAAGAGCGCGTACACCGCGGCGTACACGAGCCACGCGGCGACCTGCGTCCCGCGGCGCCCCATCCGATCCGAGAGGCGCCCGCCGGGGAGGTTCGTCGCCGCCTTGGAAGCGCTCAGCGAGAGCCACGCCACCGGGAGCCACGCCGCAGGGAGGCCGAGATCGCCGAGGCGAAGGAGGAGGAACGAATCGGCCGAAGCGCCGAGGGTGAAGAGCGCCACCACCGCGAGGTAGCGACGCACCGGCGTGGAGAGACGAGGCGCAGCTTCGCGCGGCGCGACGGCTTCGGGGACGACGCGATCTTCGCGCGGCGGCTCGCGCAACGTCGCGACGAGGAAGAGCGAGATGAGCCCCGGCACGATGGTCGCGGCGAAGATGCGGCGCGGCGTGACGTCGAAGCCGCGCGCCAAGGTGAAGGCGACGAGCGGCCCGAAGACGGCGCCGAGGTTGTCCATCATCTGGTGGAAGCCGAAGGCCACGCCAAGGCGCTCTTTGGGGACCGACGCGGCGAGGAGGGCGTCTCGCGCGGGCGCGCGCACCCCCTTGCCCATGCGGTCCGCCGCGCGCACGAGCACGACGTGGATCGGGCTCGTGACGATGGCGTAGAGCGGTCGCACGAACGTGGCGACGCCGTAGCCGAAGAGGACGAACGGCTTCCGATGCCGCGCGCGGTCGCTCACTCCGCCCGACCACCACTTGAGGAGGGCGCTCACGCTCTCGGCGATCCCCTCCATGAACCCAAGCGCACCGGCCCCCGCCCCCAGGGACCGAAGCAGAGCCGGGAGGAGCGGATAGGCCATCTCGCTCGCCACGTCGGTGAAGAACGAGACGGCGCCGAGCCGCTGAACGAGCGGCGGGATCCCTTGGGGGCGTTGCGTATCGCTCATTTCGTGGGAGAGTCGTCGCCCGCTGCGGAACCTGCGCCCCGCGTGCCACTTTGACGGAGGGGGCTTCCGAACTTATCTTGAAGGTGCGGCGGTTTTTCCCTAAGTACGAACGTCCGCCCTTCGAAGAACCGAAGGTTCCGCGAACAAGAAGAAATCACAAGGAGATTCGTTGAGATGCACGTCCCCGCACGGGTGATCCGGCCTCACCTCGCCTGGCTGGCCTCCAGCCCCGTCCCGACCGAGCACGGAACCTTCGAGCTTCACGTCTTCTCGGACACGTCGACCGCGGAAGAGAAAGAGCACGTCGCCATGGTCTACGGAGACATCCGTGGAGGCGACGACGTGCCGGTGCGCGTCCACTCCGAGTGCATGACGAGCGAAGTCTTCGGGTCGCTCAAGTGCGACTGCAAAGACCAGCTCGAGCACGCCATGGGCGAGATCGCCCGGCGCGGAGCAGGCGCCGTCGTCTACCTCCGGCAGGAGGGGCGCGGCATCGGCCTCGCCAACAAGATCCGCGCGTACGGCCTGCAGGCCGAAGGGCACGACACCGTCGACGCGAACCGCATGCTCGGGCTCCCCGACGACGCGCGCAAATACGACATCGCCGCCGACCTCCTCGGCTTCTTCGGGGTGAAGAGCGTGCAGCTCCTCACGAACAACCCGGCGAAGGTGTCGGCGCTCCGCGCGCTCGGGGTCGAGGTGCACGGCCGTCTCCCGGTGGTCGTCCAGCCGAATCGCTTCTCGCACGGCTACCTCGAGGCCAAGCGCCTGCGCATGTCGCACGAGCTTCCCCCCTTCGCCATGCCGGCGCGCGCCGCCAACGGCGACGCCGAGTAAGCGCCTTCGCCACCGAGTAAGGGTTCTCCCACGCCGCGGGGTCGCGTAACCTCCGAGGCCGTGTCTCTTCTCGGGAACCGCCGCCGGTACATCCTCGCCTGCTCGTTCGGTGTGGGCCTCGCGCTCGAGCCTGCGCTCGCCGCGGCGCAGACGCTCCCCTCGGTCGACATGCGGACCTGGACGCCTTCGCCCGACGCGCGCGCCGGCCTCATGACCGAGCCGGTCACGAGCCCCGGCCCGTGGAACTGGAACGTCGGCGCGTACGTGAGCTACGCGCATCGTCCTGTCGGGCTCGAGCTCTCGGGCACCGACCAGGTGGTGTACCGCCCGGTGAAGCTCGCGCTGATGACCGACGTCGTCGCCAACGTGGGGCTCGGCGATCGCGCGTCGGTCGGTCTCGACGTGCCGGTGCTCCTCTACCAACAAGGGACCACCGGGCTCCCTTCGTCGGTCAGCTCCGTCGACCGCGCGCCGCACACCGGCATCGGCGACATGGGGATCCGCGGAAAGGCCACGCTCGTCGACGACGCGGAAGGCGGCTTCGGCCTCGCGGCCATCGGCGGCGCCATGCTCCCCACCGGCGAGCGCACGAGCTACGTGGGCGACGGCTCGCTGCGCGCCAGCGTGCGACTCCTTGCAGAGTACACCTTCCTCCTCGCGGGGGTGCAAGGGAGCCTCGGCTACACGCTCCGCACCGATCGGCACACTTGGCCCGACGCGAGCGTGGGCGGCGTGACCTTCGGCGACGAGATCCCCTGGAGCTTCGGCGTGAACGTGCGCCCGGGCATCTTCAAGCTCGACGCCGACAACCGCCAAGTGTGGGAGCTCGGCGCGCACGGCACGCTCCCCGCGGGGCCTTCGCTCCCCTTCGGCGGCGGCGATCCTGGGAGCGCGCGTCTCTCGCCGGTGCTCCTCGGCGCGTCGGATCGCGTGGAGCTCGGCCACTACCACGACACGTACCTGCTCGGCGGGCTGGAGGTCGGCGCGACCACCGCCGTCGGCACGCCGGCGTTCCGCGCCGTCGCCGCCGTCGGCTGGGCGCCGCGCGAGCACGATCAAGACCACGACGGCGTGCCCGACGATCTCGACCAGTGCCCCGAGATCCCCGAAGACAGAGACGGCTTCGAAGATCAGGACGGCTGTCCCGAGATCGACAACGACGACGACGGCATCGTCGACACCGACGATCGCTGCCCCAACGTGGCCGGCGTCGCTCCCGACGGATGCCCGGGCAAAGACAGCGACAAGGACGGCGTCATCGACGCGGTCGACGCCTGCCCCAAGCTCGCGGGGATGAAGAACGACGATCCGAAGTTGAACGGATGTCCGCTCTCCGACCGTGACAAGGACGGCGTGCTCGACGCCGTCGACAAGTGCCCGAATCAACCCGAGGACAAGGACGGCTTCCAAGACGAAGACGGCTGCCCCGATCCCGACGACGACTTCGACGGCGTCCCCGACAAGGTCGACGCTTGCCCGCGTCAGGCCGGCGAGCCTTCGAGCGAGCCCGCGCACAACGGCTGTCCCAACCCCGATCGCGACGGCGACACCTTCGACAACGACGTCGACCAGTGCCCGGACGCGGCGGAGGTGTGGAACGGCTTCAAAGACGACGACGGCTGCCCCGACGAAGGGGGCAAAGCGCTCGTCACGATCGATCCCAAGACGCTCGTCGTCACGATGGCCTCTCCCATCAAGATCGTGAAGGGGGCCGAGGGGGCGGCGGTGGATCCGACGAGCGAGCCTTCGCTCCGCGCGCTCGCCACCGAGCTCAATCGTCATCGCGAGTGGACGCTGGGCGTCGGCGCGAGACCGGCGAGCGCCGCTGCCGATGCGCAGAAGGCGGCGCTCGAGCGCGCCGTGGCGGTGACGAGCGTGATCGTGCGCTTCACGCATCGCGACGGCGCGGCCGAGGCGCTCGCCTGGGACGCGGTGAAGCAGAAGCCGGGCGCGGCGGCGACCGGGCTGGGCATGGTGATCCTCCCCGCGCCGCTCGACGATCGTCCGGACAACGCCGCGGGCAAGGCGCAGAAGCCCGCCAAGCAGCCCTGAGTCATGCGGCGCGCTTCGCTGGTCGCGCTCGTTCTCTTCGCCCTCGCCCCGGCGGTGGCGCGGGCGCAGACGATCTCGCCGCGGCGGAGCCCCTTTCCCCCACCGGGCACGGTCCCCTTCGCTCCTCCGCCGAAGGCGCCGCCGGAGACCGCGAACGATCTGCGAGGTCGCTTCGGCACCGACGTCGCGACGCGCTTGCTCCGCTCGAGCGACGACGAAGAGCGCCTCCGCGGCATCGAGCGCGCGGCGGCGAGCGGTACCCCCGACGGCATCGCGCTCCTCGTGCAGAGCGCCGATCCGACAGGGCTGAGGAGCGACGCGCGCGCGTGGCTCGCCTTGGCGCGCGCGCTCTCGCCCTTCGCGGGACAAGCGCAGGTGCGCACGGCGCTCCTCGGGCTCGTCACCGGCGGCGGAGCCACAGGAGGTCGCGGCGTGCGGCGCGGCGCGCCCACGCCGGGCGCGGAGGACGCGGACCAGCGCGTGATGTTGGCCCGCGAGACGGCGGCGATGGGGCTCGCGGCGTCGGGTGCGCCGCTGGCGATCGACGGGCTCGCGCTGGTGGCGCGCTCTCCGGGCCCTGGGCAACAGGCAGCGCTCCACGCCCTGGCGTCGACGCCGCCCGCGACGAACCTGGCGACGCGCGGCGCGGTGGGACTCACGCCGGCGCTCATCGAGCTCTTTGGATCGCTGGGAGATTTGCGGGCGCTCGACGCGATTCGTGACGCGGCGCGATCGACCGACTCGGCGACGCGCGCGGCGGCGCTCGTTGCGTTGGGCGAGCTCGGTGACGAACGTGGGCTCGCGCTCGCGCGCGCGGCGCTCACCGATCGCGATCCCCGGATCCGCGCGGCGGCGGCGGCGGCGATCGTGGCGCTCGGCGCGCCGGACGGAGCCTCCGCGGTGGAGAAGCTCTTCGCCGACGATGCGACGGTGGGGGCCGGCGTGGCGCTGGCCGAGCGGGTGGAGAGCCCGGCGATCGTGAAGGCGCTCACGCTCCGTGCCGTCGACGCAGAGGACCCCGAGCTGCGCGCGCGCGCCATCGGTGCGCTCGGCACGTGCCGCGCGGTGGACGCAGCGGAGACACTCGGCGCGCTGCTTCGCGACCCGCTCGTCGCGGGCGACGCCGCGCACGCGCTCTCGACCTCGCCGGCGAGCGCCGCGAAGGTGGTGGTGGCGCGCGCCGCGCAAGATCCCAAGCTCGCGCGTCTCGCGTTGCGCGTGTACACCGTGCGCGCGCTCGAGCGCGGCGAACGCGACGGCGCGCTCGACGACGCCTTGACTCGCGCTTCGCGATCGAACGATCCCGTCACGCGCGCGGTGGGGGTCTTCGCACGCGTGGCGCTCGGCGACGCCGATCTCGCGCGTGCGCTCGACGATCGCGATCCGCGTGTGCGAAGGGCCGCCGCCGCCGGCGCGCTCGCCGGGCACGCGCCTCACGCGCTCGAGATCCTGCTCGATCGCCTTCCCCAAGAGACCGACGCCGCCACGCGGATCGTCCTCGCGGCAGGGCTCCTCGGTGGCGATCCCGACGCGCGCACGACGACGCTCTTCTTGAAGGAGCGCGCGACCGCCGGCGAGGCCGACGCCCCCCTCGCGGCGATGGCGTTCGCGGCCCGCGTGGAGACGCCGCGCGATGCAACGGTGGCGAGCTGGCTCGGCTCCCCCGACGCGATCGTGCGCGCTCATGTCGCGCGCGGGCTCGGCGCGAGCCAAGCACCGGACGCGGTGGGCCTCTTGGCGAGCGCGTACGAAGCCGAGATCGATCCGCTCGTGCGCCGCCAGATCGTCCTCGCCTTGGCCACGCGCCGGGGTGGCGACGCGCTCGCTCCCTTGCGCCTCCGCACGCTACGCACGGCCGCGTCGCTCGACCCCGACGGCGTCACGCGCTTCACCGCCGCGGGGGCGCTCGCGGGGGGCGCGCCGCCGGCGCCGCCTCGGAGCGATGAGGTCGCGTGGATGCGCGTCGTAGGACGGCCGGGCGCGGCGCCGCCGCCGGGGATGGTGGGGCGCCTCCTTCGCGCCGATGGGCTCGCCGTCCCCGTCGCCTTCGACGACGACGGGTACGCGCTCGTCCCCGGCACCCCCGCGGGGACCGGTCGCTTGGTGCTTGCACCGCGGCTCCCCTCGTACGACCTTGGAGCGCGATGAGCGAGCCGCGCGCCGAGAGCGCTCCTTTGGCCTTCGAAGAGGCGATCCGTCGCCTCGGCGAGATCGTGCAGAAGCTGGAGCGCGGGGACCTCTCGCTCGAGGAATCGGTCGCGCTGTTCGAAGAAGGGGTGCGCCTCTCGGTCGTGTCGCAGGAGCGGCTCGACTCGGCGCAGAAGCGGGTCGAAGAGCTGCTCGGCGTGGACAGCCAAGGACGCGCGCGCACCGCCCCCTTCGCCACGCGGGCGGACGACGACGACGAGCCGTAACCGGTCGGCGGCGTGCGGCGGTGCACGGTGGGCGGCGAGCAGCGAGCAGCGTGACCGCTGCACGCGCGCGTAGGTTCGGCGCGCGCGTTTGCAGGCATTTCGCCCGTTCGAAAGCGGTGTGCTAACAATCGCGTCGCGGTGACATCTCCCCTCGTCGATCTTCCGAGCGCCAGCGCCGACCGCCCTTCGTGGGTCAAAGTCTCGGTCATCGCGACCGTTTGCTTCGTCGTCGGGATCGCCTGGCCGAAGCTGGCCGGCGTGCGGCTCGGCCCGAGCGCGCCCGGTGACTCCGCCGCGACGGCCCACGGCACCGAGCCGACGTCGAGCGCGACAGCGTTGACCGCTCCCGCCACGCCGCCGCCGGTCGCGCCGGCGGCGAGCGCCACCGCGGTCGCCTCGGCACCTGCCATCCCCGCGAGCGCGCATCCCACGACGACCAACGTGAGCGTGAAGCCGGGCGTGCTCGTCTCGTGCAAGAACGAAGACGGCGACGTCCTCAAAGGGAAAGCGTGCGGCGCGCTGGCGTTCGACGCCGTGGCGCTCCCGCGCTTGAAGAAGCTCGCCGAGTGCCCCGCCAGCGCCGGCGCCGACGGCAAGCTCTCGGTCATGTTTCACCTCGAGTTCGCCAAGAGCGGCCGGCTGAACGTCGGCATCGGCAAGTCGTCGACGGTGGAGAAGCCGGAGGAGTTCACGAGCTGCCTCACGAGCGCGTTCGAGGGGGCGACCGTCGCCGGCCTCGCGCACGACAACCCGCGCTACACCGTCGCGTACGCCGTGCGCTTCGGAAGGGAAGCCGGCGGCGACGCGCAGGGGGGCTCGACCGGCGGCGCGCCGACCGCGCCTCCCGCGGCGACAGCGGCCATCGCGGCTACGGGCTCCGCTCCGCCCGCGTCGATGGCCAGCGCATCGAGCGGCGACGCAAAGGACGCCGGCGAGGTCGTGTGGGACGTGGCGATCGTCCGCGACAAGGCTCGCACCGGCGACGTGGTCGCGCGGCTGCCGCGCGGCACGAAGGTCCGCGTGGCGACGTTTCAGGACGGCTGGTACCAGATCGGCTTCGGCGACGGCATGACCAGCGAAGGCTGGGTCTACCGTCGCGCCATCGGGAAGTAGCGACAGCGCTTCGGCGGGTCAGGCCTTCGGCGTGATACCGACCACCAGCGTTCCGCCTTCGTAGCCCTGCCCCGCGAGGAAGAAGGGCTCGCCCGGCGTCGCCGTGACCTCGCTCCGCAGAAAATCGCGGCCGGTCTTTCCGTCGATGATGCGCGCCACGACCTTGATGCGCTTGTCAGCGCCGCGCTCGACGAGCGTGATCTCGAGAAGACGGCCGTTCTGGAGCGCGTAGGTCGTCCCCTTCCCCTTTTGGAGACTGAGGTCCTTCTTGTCGAGCAGCTTGTAGGTGTTGAAGGCCGAGAACGGCGGCTTCTTCAGCTGCGGAAGGTTGCCGATGCGCGGGTCGATCGAACCCTTACCCTCGACCTGCGTCGCGTGGAGGACCATGACCTCGGCGGTCGCCGACGTGTCGTCCGCTTCCGCCCGAGGGATCTCGAGCCCGCGCGGCGACGCGGCGTAGGGAACGACGGCGAACGCGGACGCGGCGAGCGCGACGCGCAGCGCGCGCGAGAGGGATCGCTTCATCTCCAATGTCATCTCAATGACCTCCGCTCACGTTCGCCGCGTTGTCGTCACCGACCCACACGACCACGCTCGAGCTCTTCTCGTCGTCGCTCTGCACGTAGAACACCGACACTTGGCTGGGCGACTCGACGCCGTCGAGGCTCGTCCCCTCCACGGGCAAGCTGGGGATCCCGGTGGCGCGCGGCGCCGCGGGCTTCGGGGCATGCTCTTGCACCGCGACGGGCGCAGGCGGAGGCGCGACCTCTCCCGGGCGGAAGAACAGCGCCCACGCCGCGGCGGCGGCGAGCAGCGCCGAGACCGATCCAGCGAGGACCGCGTTGCGCATGCGGACGGCGCGCGGGGCGAGGGGGATGACCTCGGCGGCGCGCGGCTTCTTGGGGAGCTTCTCCATCACGTCGTCGACGATGCGATCGACGATCTTGGGGACGCGGCGGTCGGCTTCGGTCACGCGGACGCAGTCGCCCAGCGTGCCGAACGAGGCGACGACGAGCGCCGCTTGAGGGTCGTCGCGGAGCAGAGCTTCGACGCGCTCGAGGTCTTTGCCTTCGAGCTCGCCGTCGGCGTAGGCCATCAAATCGATCATGTCGTCCTCGGAGAAGGTGGCGTGGCTCATGGCGCACCGCCTTCCTCGGACCCCTCGGCCGAATCCGGCGACGCGTCCGCTCCCACGGCGACCTTGCCGACTTGCTCTTCGTAGCAATCGGCCAGCGCGCGCTGGAGCTTCTGTCGTGCGTGAAACAGCCGGCTCATGATCGTTCCCTTCGACACACCCATCGCCTGCGCCATTTCTTCGTAGCTCAGGCCTTCGATCTCTCGCATCACGATGACGCCGCGGTGGTAGCTGGGGAGGGCTTCGAGCGCCTTCTGGAGGCGGACCCCGATCTCTCTCCGGCGAACCACGTCGACGGGGTCGGCCCCGTCCACACGACTAAGGAAAGGGAAGAGCGCTTCCTGATCTTCCTCCACCTCGAGCCTCGACTCGTCCAAATCGCTGGTCTTGTGTCCAGGCTTTCGGATGAGGTCGATGCTGAGGTTGGTGATGATCCGGTAGAGCCAAGTAAAGAAGCTCGAGCCGCCTTGGAAGGTCGCGAGCCCTTTGTGGACTCGAAGAAAAGCGTCTTGGACGAGCTCTCGAGCGTCGTTCTCGTCCCGGACAAGCGCGAGTGCGATGGCAAACGCGCGTCGTTGGTGGCGTTCGACGAGCTGTCGAAACGCCTTTTCGTCTCCTGCTTGCGCCTTTGCGATGAGGCCTCGGTCCTCCTCTGCCTCTTTGATCCTCGCCTGCTTCTGTATGGACGGCGAATTCCCCCGAGTATTCACCGAGGGGATCGGCGCCGGGGGCGGCGGGGGGACGGTTTTCTCCTTCGCGTCGGCCGGGGGGCGGGCCGACGGGGCGCGGCGCCCACCGTCCGAGCCGGATCCCTCGCCGGAGGCTCCGGACGCAGGGGGACGCGACGGGGGGCTCACACCTCCACTGATAGCCCGTTTGTAAGCATGCTTACAAACGCGTCACGCAAGGGCCCGCTTTGGCCCCTCCACCGCCCGCGGGGGGCCGGCGCGCGTGGCGCGGGGCGTCAGCGGCGGGGGCGCGGCGCTTCTTCGGGGAGCTCGCCCAGCGTGACCTTGATGTCGAACACCTTGCCGGCGCGGCTCACGCGGAGGGTCACGGTCTTCCCTACCCCGGCCGTGCTCGCCAGCCACTGCAGGTGGGTCCCGCGATCGATCGGCTGCCCCTCGAAGCCCACGATGACGTCGCCCGGCTGGAGGCCGGCTTTGTCCGCGGGGCCGCCCGGCTGCACCGTCTCGAGGATCGTCCCCTTGTCGTCGGTGAGCTTCAGCGCGTCCCGGTCCTCGCGGGAGAGCTCGTGGACGTCGCGGATGCGTACCCCCATGGCGCTCCGCGTGACGTGACCGTCGCGCTCGAGCGTGGGGAGCAGCTGCTTCACCATGTTGATGGGGATGGCAAAGCCGATCCCCTGCGCGCCGCCGCCGCGGATCGCCGAGTTGATGCCGACGACCTCCCCCTTCAAGTTGAGGAGCGGGCCGCCGGAGTTACCCGGGTTGATCGACGCGTCGGTCTGGAGAAAATCGTAATAGCCGGAAGGGTCGAGCGGGACGTCGTCCTTGGTGCGCCCTTTGGCGCTGACGATGCCGGCGCTCACCGTGTGGGAGAGGCCGAACGGATTGCCGATGGCGACGACCCAGTCGCCGACCTCCATCGTGTCCGAGTCGCCGAGCGAAAGCGGCGCGAGCGCGGCGTGCCCCTTGGCGTCGACCTTCACGACCGCGATGTCGGTGCGCGGATCGCGACCGACCACGCGCCCGGGGAACTCCGAGTCGTCGGAGAGGCGCACCGTGATGGTGCCGGCCCCGTCGATGACGTGGTTGTTCGTGAGGATGGTGCCGTCTTTGTCGACGAGGAAGCCGGTGCCGAGCCCCTTCGTCTCACGCTTTCGCGCGCGGCCGAAGAACGGCGAGGCTTCGATCTCTTCGCCCGTCGTTTGAATCGTGACGACGCTCGGATCGGCCTGCTTGGCGATCGGCGCGAAGCTCAGAGGGCCGCTGCGCACGGCGAGCTCCGGCGACGCGGGGGCCTGCGGCTTGGCGAGCTCGGCCGAGGTGACCGGCACCGCGCCCGAAGGGAGCGCGCTGGTCCCGCCGGAGCTGCTTCCAGTGGAGGTGCCGGCGTGCTTTCCGCACCCGGCCACGAGTGCCATCGACGTACCGAGGACGACCCAAGTCCACCGCATCCGATTCTTCAGCCTTTCTTGGCCCCCTTGCCCGACACCTCGACGAACCGCATGCGCAGGTCGTAGAGGACCTGGTGGAGGAGGCGCTCTTCGTCGCCCGTCAGGTTCCCTTTGGTCTTCTCTTCGAGGAGCCCCAAGAGATCGATCGTCTGCCGCGCGAGCGGGAGGTTCGTCTCCACCGACTCGGTCTCAGGATGGGGAGCTTCCCCCAGGTGCATGAGCGCCGAGTGGTTCAGAGAGAGCACGAACGTCGCGAAATCGATGTGCGGGAGCTCGTCCTTCGCCTGCGCGTCCCCCCCCGGTGTACGCGCGTCGGTCACGGCTCGTCGCTCGGCTCGGGGTGATCGAGGGCGGGCTGCGCGATCGTCACCGGCTCGCACTGGTCGGCGAGGTCGGGGAGCTGGCCGCGGTGCTTCTCGATGTCCTTGTCGTTGAGGACGCCGCTCTTGAGGTTGCGCTCACGGACGCGGAGGTCCCAATCCCAGGGGTTCACCTTGGTGTTGCTCATCGCTTCTCTTCTTTCGTCATGCGCACAACGGCGCGGGGGGCGGTTCTATGCCCGATCGGGCCGGCTTTCAACCCGAGGCCACCGCGGGGGCGTTCCAGGGGCGCGCCCTGTTTGTAAGCATGCTTACAAACGGACGCCAGACCCCCTGGATTTCCCGTGTGGGCCGCCACCCGCAAGCGGTACCGTCCGGTACCAGCCGCGACGGTCTTTCGTGCAGCGCCAGCTTCCCAGCCCTACGGCCCGGGCGCTCCTTCACGAGCCGACCGCTCCGACGAGGTCAGTTGGGGAGGCTCTTCGACGGCTTCTTGCCGAGCTGGACGATCTGCTCGGCGCCCGCCTCGTGGCCGTGCTCGTGATCGTGGTCGCAGCCGGGGCCGTGGACGTGGCCCCCCTCTTCGTGGGAGTCGAGCTCGGCGGCGGCCTCGCGAATTTCGTCGTCGGTCGCCGGGCGCACGGCCTTTACCTCCACCGCGTAGTGCAGCGTCACACCGGCGAGCGGGTGGTTCGCGTCGACGATGACACCGTCGTCCTTCACCTCGACGACGCGCATCACGACCTCGTCGCCGTCGGGCGCTTGGGCCACGAACTCGTCGCCTTCCTTCACCGCTTCGGGATCGGGGAACTCGCTCCGCTCGATCTCGAGCACGAGCTCGTCGTCACGCTCGCCGAAGCCCTCGCCCGCGGGGACCACGACGTCGCGGCGATCGCCCGCCTTGAGACCGACGAGCGCGACCTCGAGACCGGGGACGAGCATGCCGTAGCCGTGGACGTACGACACCGCTTCGTCGGCATCGGCGCGCGCTTCGTCGAGCACCTCCCCCTCCGGGCTCCGGAGCACATAGCTGAGGGTGACGAACGAGTTGGGCTGAATCGTGGCAACCATGAGGACGCGTGGCGTAGCGCGAAGAGGGGCTTTTGTCCTCAAATCTCTCGCGGGTGCGCGATGCGCCCGGCGATGGCGCTGGCCGCCACGACGAGGGGGCTCGCGAGGTAGACCTTCCCCGGGCCGCTCCGGCCGGGGAAATTGCGGTTGATCGCGCTCACGGTCACTTGGTCGGGCGAGTCGCTCACGCCCGGTCCCGCTTTGATGCAGGCGCCGCACGAAGGGTCGACGAGCTCGGCCCCGGCCTTGGCGAAGACCTCGAGGTAGCCCTTCTCTTCGGCGTAGCGACGGATGTCTTGCGAGCCGAACTGAATGTAGAGGTGCACGCCCTCGGCGACGCGCTTCCCCTTCTTGACCGCGTCGGAGAGGACGCTGGCGTACATGTCCATGTCCGCCTTCTTGCCGCCGGTGCACGAGCCGCCGTAGGCGATGTCGATCTTCACGGCGGCGCCCTTCTGCAAGTCGTCGAGCGGCACGCCGTTGCGCGGGTCGCCGGGCGTCGCCACCATCGGCGCGAGCGTCGTGAGATCCACGTCGAAGGTCGCGAGGTAGGTCGCCCCCTCGTCGGCGCGGACGATACGCGAGCGCACGTCGCTCGCCGTCAGCCCGCGCTGCTTCACGAGGTAGTCGACCACGACCTCGTCGGCCTCGATGATGCCGGTGAAGCCGCCGGCCTCGACCGCCATGTTGGTGAGGGTCGCGCGCTCGTCGAGCCCCATCGCGCGCACGCCGCTGCCGGCGAACTCGAGCACCTTGCCGATGCCCTGCCCCGTCTTGAAGAACGGGAGGCTCAAAATGTGGAGCATCACGTCCTTGGCGCACACCCCCTCGGGGAGCTTGCCGTGGAGGACGAAGCGCGCCGTCTCCGGCACGGTGACGCGGACGTCCTTCGTGTACCAAGCGCTCGCCATGTCGGTGGAGCCGACACCGAAGGCGAAGCAACCGAGCGCGCCCGCCATGCAGGTGTGCGAGTCGGTTCCGGCGACGAGCTGTCCGGGGAGCGCGATCTCCTCGATGACTTTGTTGTGGCAGATAGCTTCGGAGCCGACGCGCTTTCCGTCGCGCTGCACCTCGCCCCACAGGCGGACGCCGTGCTTCTTCACGAAGCCTTCCTGCACCGTGGCGAGCTTCTCGGCCTGCTCCTTCAGCCCCATGTCGCGGTGGGCCTTGGGCATCACGAGATCGAGGAAGGTGAGGTGGTCGCGAAACGCGTAGATGCTCTCCGCGTCGGTGAGCTTCGCGTCTTCGCCCATCTCGGCGCGGAAGATGGCGTCGGCCATCGGCGTCACGTACTCGTGCGAGAAGCGCACGTCGGTGCGCGCGAAGAACGCGTCGCCCGGCTTCACTGCGGTGGCGCCGACCTTGCCGCTCGCGGCGTCGACGACGACGTGCGCGGCGAGGATCTTCTCGCACAAGGTCATGGGACGCGCCTCGGTCGTCACCGCCGGCGGCGTGACCTTCCCCGTCATGCGCGCGCGGTTGTAGGCGAAGAGACCGCCGTGCTCGACGATCGCCGCGCTGATGGGATCGAGCCCGCGCGTGAACTCGGCGATGGGGATCGACTCGCCACGCGCGATGCGCGGGATGAGCGAAAAATCGGTGCTCGTGAGGAGGCCGATGTTCTGCGCGTTCTGTCGGTAGATCTTCTCGATGCTCTTGGCGATGACGAGGCGCACGCCGCTCTTCAGCTCGCTGTAGGGCGCGGTCTCGCGCGACGAGCCGCAGCCTTTGGAGATGCCGCTCACGATGACGCCGAAGCCGCCGCCCTTGATCGCGTCTTGCTTCACGACGCCACCGCGGAGGCCGACGAGGCAGTAACGAGCCAGCGTCTCGTCGTAGTAGTAGCAAACCCACCCGGGGGTGATCTCGTCGGTGGAGATGTTCCCGAGCAGCGCGCGATCGGCGTCGTAAGCGAGCGCTTCACCGCGCGCGAGCTGCGCCTCGAGCTCTTTGGGATCCTCTGTGAGATAGAGGATTTTTCCCTGGATCGTGACGTCGCGCGAGGCCGAGGCGGTCATGAGGAAAAATACGTAGCACGCCTCGCGCCAGGTTCGTCGGCGGCTCGCGCGCGCGTCTTCACGCGTGAAACTACGACGCGTTGCAGCGCACGGAGAAGCGCGTCGGGCGGTGGAGGAAAATTGCAGAGAGATTCGAGCGGTTGCACATGACGTGCACGGCCGCTAAGGACCCTGGGAGCGCTCGCGCCATGACGCACTCGGCGTGCGGAGCTCACCCACGGTCATGACCAGAACCTCCGCAGCGCGCCTCTTCTTCTTCGCTCTCGCCGTCACGATGTTGTCGGTGTTCGGCGGCTGCAGCGACTCGTCGTCGGACGACAACGGAGCGCCTGGCTCGAGGGCCGGCGACGATGCGGCCGCCGCAACGGGTGACGACGCTGCGAGCGGCGGAGGCCAAGAAGCGGGGTCCGCGGCTGGCAACGACGGCGGCCCGGACGCGGCCCACGCGCCCCTCACCACGCCGGTCACGGCGCTCCTTCCCGGCGCGGGGTTTTACCCGCGCGCCATCCGCGCGACCGACGGCTCCGTCTTCGCGTCGATCGTCGCGCCGCAAGCGAGCGGGCGGCTCGGCGGAACGATCTTGGAGAGCACCGACGACGCGGTGACGTTCCATGTCGTCGGCCACATCGACGATCCGGTCGCGCAGGGCGGCTTGTGTTGCTCGACGCTGTACCAACTCCCGCACGCGCTCGGCGCGCTCCCCGCGGGCACGCTCTTGTGGGCCACCTCGGTCGGTGGCGACACGCCGGGGCAGCCCATGTCCTTGCCGATCTTCAGCAGCGTGGACAAGGCGCGCACGTGGAAGCGTCTCGGCACCATCGCCACCGGCTCGGTGCCGCGAAGCCAAGGCGGCTTGTGGGAGCCGGAGCTCTCGCAGCTCGACGACGGAGCGCTCGTTTGTCACTACTCGGACGAGACCGCGTCCGCGACGCACAGCCAGAAGCTCGTGGCGATTCGTTCGAGCGACGGCGTCGCGTGGGGGCAGCTCCACGACACCGTGGCGCTCGCCGCGCAAGGCGCGCGACCGGGCATGGCCAACGTGCGTCGTCCCCCGGGCGGCCCGTACGTCATGACCTACGAGATCTGCGGCATCGCCAACGACAACTGCACCGCGCACCTTCGCACCTCGGCCGACGGGTGGAATTGGGGCGACGCAAACGATCCGGGGCTCCGCCCGGCCACGGTCGACGGCAAGCACTTCCGACACGCGCCGACCCTCGCGTGGAGCGCGACGCCGGGCAAAAACGGCCGCTTCTATCTCATGGGCCAGATGGTCTACGACGCGAACGGCCAGGTCGCGGCCGAGAACGGCTCGATCGCCCTCGCCAACACCGAGGGGGGCTTTCAGTCGTGGTTCGCGATCCCCGCGCCCGTGCCGGTGAACGCGCCGTACGACAACTTCTGCCCGAACTACAGCTCGCCGCTCCTGCCGCTCGACAACGGCGTGGCGGCGCTCGAGATCGCCTCGCGCTACGACGGCAACGCCTGCCGCGCGTTCTTCGCGCGCGGGCCGCTGCTCGGGACGGGAGACGCGACGGGCGTCGGCGACGGGAAAAAGTACCGCTTGGCCAGCGTGATGAGCCGCCTCTGCCTCGACGTCGCCGGGGGCTCCACGACCGCCGGCGGGAACGTGCAGCAGTACACGTGCAACGGCCTCGCGCCGCAGAACTGGACGCTCGCGCGCGCCGCCGACGGGAGCTTCTCCCTCAAGGCGGAGAACAGCGGGATGTGCCTCACGGTGCAAGGCGGCGGCGCGACCCCCGGCGCCAACGTCGATCAAGAGCCGTGCAACGGCGGCGAGGCGCAAGCCTGGACGATCAAGAACGTGGGGCTCGGGTACTACGTGCTGGGGCACCGCGGCACGGGCGACTGCCTGGACGTCGCCGGCGGCTCCACCGCGCCCGGGGGGAACATCGAGCAGTACACCTGCAACGATCTCTCCCCGCAGATCTGGCACTTCGAGCCGCGCTGACCACGAGCGGCCACGAGCGGCCACGAGCGGGGGGAGATTCGCCCTCGGGGCTGCGTAGGAAACGAGGATGCTCGTCTCTCTGCCGACGCGCGCCCGCTTTTCCGTTTCGGACAAGGCCCCTTCCCGGGAGCCGCATGGCCCGAGCGCGCAAGCGGCGATAGATCCTCCCAGCATGGAGCTGTCGGGACCGCGCCGCAGCTTGGTTTGGGAGCCGGCCGTCGAGCACGCCGAGGTCGATCCGACGACCTTGCTCTCGGCGGAGGCGCGCCTGGCGGCGGAAGCGGAGCTCGGGCTCCTCGAGGATCACGAGCCGCCGCCCCCTTCGGACGACGCGACCACGGTGACGACCGCCCTGGCGAGCGCCGCGTGGATGAGCACGCCGACGCCCCCCCCCGCGGGAGTGGATCGCGCGCGACTCCGCGCCGAGCTGCGTGAGCTACGACGCCTCGAGCTCGAACGACGCGGACAGCGCTCGTAGTCGGTCGCGCGCCTCCGCGCGATCTCGTCGGCTCTCGCGAGGATGGATCGCCCTCGCCCCGCGCGGCTTTGGCCGCATCGGTGTGTCGGCGCGTTCCTGCACGTTGGCACGGACGTCGCAGAATTCGTGGCGTCCGGCACCTCGGCCGGGATCACGGAGGATCCATGTCGCGCGCCACGCTATGCCTCGCTTCACGCCTCGCCGCGCTCGCCGCCGCGTCGCTTCGTCGGAGCCCCTGGCTCGCTCTCGCGCTCGTCGCCATGTGCTTCGCCGCGGGCTGCTCCGGCGCCGACGACGGCACGGACGCGACCGAGACCGACGACAGCGAGCTCACGACTCCGGCGAAGGCGCTGGTGCTGTACGCGGGCCCGGTGATGCGCGGGAACGACATCGACGCGACGCTCACCGCGCGCCTCTTTCGCCCCGGAGTCGAGAACGTCCTTGTGATGGCGCCGCGTCCGGCGCCCGGCGGCGGCATCCTCCCTCCGCACAGCGTGGTGCCGTTCTGGAAGGGGGCCGTCGCGTTTCACATGCCGCGGAAGGGGGAAGCGCCGAACGAGAACCGGAGCGACGCGCTCGAGCACAACCTCGCCGCTGGTAGTCCCTCGCGTGAAGCGGATCGCGCGGCCATCGACGCGACCAAAGCGTACATGACGACAGAGCTCAATCGCGGCTTCGACTACATCGCCATCGACGAGCTGAACGACTTCTTGAACCCGGGCGCCGGCGCCGCGGCCGTCGCCAACACGCCGTGGCGAAACGGCGGCTACTTGGCGCGTCGCTTCGCCGCGCTCGTGAAGGAGATGCCGGGGAAGATCATCCTCTACGTGAACAGCTACAACATGAAGGGGGAGCTCTCGCACTTCAAACAGGTGCTCTCCGCGTGCGCCACGAGCTGCCGGATGATCGCCTCCGAGATCTACATCCACCAGTCGTGCACGCAGCGCGACGCACCGGTGAAGGCCGGCAACGGCAAGGTCGCCTGCGAGAACAACATGTCGACCTTCGAGGAGCTCGCCCTCGAGATGCGCGCGGTGCGCGGCGGCATCAACCTCCGCACCATCACCGTGCTCGGCGTCTCCGACGAGTACACCGAGAACGCCGACGGCCTCTGTGGCCCGAACGGCGGGCTCGCGCTCCAGTACGCCAAGCTGCGCGGGAGCGACGGCACGCGCAGCCAACCGGGCATCGGCGCGTACACGCCGGCGAGGATGGACGCGCGAAAGGAGGCGGCTGTCGCCTGCATCTCTCGGTTGAACGCCGCGCAGTTCTGAGAGAGATTTCTCGCGGCGACGCATGAACCAAAACCCGCCGCCCTACCCTGACCCTTACGGGGGCGCGCCTTCGCCGTACGTGCCTCGCGGCCGCGGGAGCGAGCTCGTGATCTTGCCCAAGGGGACGCTGAGGCGCCTCGGGTGGATCCGCTGAGGATCCTCGTCGTCACCACGAGCTACCCGAAGGACGCGCGGGATCCTTCGGGCCACTTCGTGCGGGCCGAGGTGCGCGCGCTCGAGCGCCAGGGGCACGAGGTCTCCGTGGTCGCACCGCGCGGCGAGGCCTTCGGTTGGCCCGGCGTCTTCGCGCGCCTCCGCGAGCACCCGAGCCGCGCGCTCGATCTGCCGCGCGAGCTCGTGACGATGCGACGCTCGGCGTCGCGCGTCGCGCGAGGAGCGCGCTTCGATCGCGCCATCGCCCATTGGGGGGCGGTGACGTTCCCTTGGACCTTGGGGCTCGCGCGCGAGACCGAGCTCGTCTCCCACGGCGGCGACGTGCGCGCGCTCCTCGCGCTCCCTTTCGCCCTGCGCGAGGCGACGGTGCGCGCCCTCCTTCGCGGCATCGCTTCGTGGCGCTTCGTGTCCGAGGCGCTTCGCGAGGATCTCGCGCGAGCTCTCGGCGCGGCGACGCGCGCGCGCCTCTTCGCGATCGCGCGGATCGAAGCCCCGCGGCTCGACCTCGACGACAGCGCCCCTTCGGCGCGGGATCTCGGCGCGCGCCTCCGAAGCGCGTATGCGCCGGAGCGCCGCCTCTACGTGAGCGTCGGCCGTCTCGTCGCCACCAAGCGCGTCGAGCGCGCGGTGGCCTACGTGGCCCGGGTCGACCCTTCGGCGCGGCTCCTCGTCCTCGGCGACGGACCGGAGCGCGCGACCATCGTCCGCGAAGCACGCACGCGCGGCGTCGACGCCGAGCTCAAAGGAACGGTGTCCCGCGAAGAGGCCCTCGCATGGATCGCCGCGGCCGACGCGCTGCTCCACGCCTCGCGCGTCGAAGGTCTCTCCAGCGTGGTGCGCGAGGCCGAACACCTCGGCACGCGCGTCGTCTACGTGGACTAAAGACACGAACGCCGACCGACGCGGGAGGTGCGTCGATCGGCGTCCTCGAGACAGGCGATCGCAAAAGTAAGGAAGCGAGGCGTCGCGGACGCGCCGCGCGCCGCCGGCGTGACGCTCACACGCCGGCGCGCACGTGGTCCTCCAAGGCGAAGAGTCGCGTGGACGATCGGTTGTGCATCGTGTCGCTCCGTCGAAGCGAGATCAACCGCCGTGGCCCTTGCGCTGGAACGCCGGGACGTCCCAATCGCTGTCGTAGGCGGGGAAGTTCGTGCCGCTGCTGCTCGGCGCGCGCGAGATCGGTCCGGTGGCTTCGCGCATGGGCAGACGCGCTTGGCTCTGCGGCGCGCGCGCGTCGTGGGCCGGTCGACGCGTCACCGCGGGGACGTGGTCGGCGTTGGTCTCTTGCTGCGGCATCGAGACCTGCGGACGACGCGTGACCGCGGGGCCGTAGCTCTCGCGCGCGGGGGCGCGGGAGGCCATGGTCTGCGGCGGCGCCGAGATGACTTGGGCGCGGGCGGCCTCGGCGGTGGAGGCTACGGCGCTGTCGGGGAGGTCGAAGCCGGTCGCGATGACCGTGACCTTCACGCTGTCGCCGAGCGACTCGTCGATGCTCGAGCCGAAGATGATGTTCGCTTCTTCGTGCGCCTGCTCCTGGACGAGCGAGGCCGCCTCTTGGATCTCCTTCATCTTGAGATCCGGACCGCCGACGATGTTGATGAGGACGCCGGTCGCGCCGTGCACCGAGATGTCGTCGAGGAGCGGCGAGGCCACGGCCATCTCCGCCGCCATGCGCGCGCGGTTCTGACCCTTGGCGATGCCGGTGCCCATGAGGGCGCGGCCGCGCTCGCTCATGACCGTCTTCACGTCGGCGAAGTCGACGTTGACGATGCCGTTCTGGGTGATGAGGTCACTGATGCCCTTCACCGCTTGGTAGAGCACCTCGTCGGCCTTGCGGCAGGCGTCGATGAACGTGAGGTCGTCGTCGCCGAGGAGGAGGAGCTTCTGGTTCGGGATGGTGATGAGCGTGTCGACCTGCTCGGCGAGCGCGGCGAGGCCGGCCTCGGCGCGGCGGGCGCGCTGGCGACCTTCGAAGATGAAGGGCTTGGTGACGACACCGACGGTGAGCGCACCTTCTTCGCGAGCGAGCTGCGCGATGATCGGCGCGGCGCCGGTGCCGGTCCCGCCGCCCATGCCGGCGGTCACGAAGACCATGTCGGCACCGCTGATGAGCTCCTTGATGCGCTGCACGTCCTCGAGGGCCGCCTTGCGACCACGCTCGGGATCCGCGCCGGCCCCGAGGCCGCGCGTCACGCTGGAGCCGATGTTCAATTTGGTGGGTGCGGCGTTCGAATTGAGCGCCTGCGCGTCCGTGTTGACGACGATGAACTCGACCCCTTCGAGGCCAAAGTTGATCATCGTGTTCACGGCGTTGCCGCCCGAGCCACCGACGCCGATGACCTTGATGCGCGCCTGATACTCCTGCTGCTCGTCCGCGAACTCGATCGTGAAGCTCATTGACTTCCTCCCGGGCGGGGATCTGCGTCCCCGGAGCGTGCCTGATCGTTCAATTGATTTCGCGCGGGCTCGGGCGCCTCTTCCCGAGGTCCCGCGACGTGGGTGCTGCGTTTGATTTTTTACTGCGTAAGAAGACTTGAAGAACTAAGCGAAGGTCGAGTCGGCGCCGCGCGTCGCGCGGGCGAAGATCAGAAGGCGGCCTTGAGCCACTCCCAGAAGCGGGACTTGTCGGCGGGCGCAGCGGCGGCAGCCTGCGCCGCCTCCTTGCTCTTCGGCGCCGCGGCGGTCATGCGCATCATCGATTGCGCGGGGGGCGCGGCCTCGCGCGCGAGGGCCTCGGCCATCGCCTGCGCGCCGCACTTCACGAGACCCACGCCGGTCGCGTGCTGCGGGCCGTTCACCAGCTTGTTGAGACCGGTGACGCCGGTGGGGAAACCGATGCGCACCGGCATCCCCAGGATCTCCTCGGCGAACTCCGGCATTCCTTCGAGGAGCACCGCGCCCCCGGTGAGCACCGCGCCCGCCGAGAGCTGCTCGAGCATGCCGGTGTCTTCGATGCGCTTGCGGATGACGGCGAAGATCTCCTCGACGCGCGGCTCGATGATGTCCGAGAGCACGCGACGCGGGGTCTTGCGCGGCGGGTGGCCGCCGACGCCCGGCACTTCGATCTCTTCGTCGTCCGAGACCATGCGACCGAGCGCGCAGCCGCGGAGACGTTGGAGGCGCTCGGCCTCGGCCATCGGGGTGCGGAGCCCGGCGGCGATGTCGTTGGTGATGTTGTTGCCGCCGACGGGGATGACGCTCGTGTGGGCGATGCCGCCGTCGACGTAGAGCAGGATGTCGGTCGTGCCACCGCCGATGTCGATGACCGCGACGCCGATCTCTTTCTCGTCTTCGGAGAGGATGGCCTCGGCGCTGGCGAGCGGCTCGAGGACGACGTCGGCGACGGTGAGCCCGCAGCGCTCGGCGCAGCGGATGACGTTCTGCACGCAGGTCGTCGCCGCGGTGACGAGGTTGACCTTGGCGCCGAGGCGCACGCCGCTCATCCCGATGGGGTCGCGGATGCCGTCTTGCGTGTCGACCACGTACTCGCGGGGGAGCACGTGGAGGATCTGGCGGTCGGCGTCGACCGGGATGGCGCGGGCCCCTTCGAGGACGCGCTCGACGTCGGCGCGGGTGACCTCGCCTCCGGCGATGGCGGCGACCCCGTCGGAGACCTGGGAGCGGATGTGGCTCCCGGCGACGCCGGCGTACACCGTGCGAATCTCGACGCCGGCCATCATCTGGGCGGCTTCGATGGCGTCCTTGATGGAGCGAACCGTCCAGTCGATGTTGGAGACGATCCCTTTGCGGAGACCGCGGCAGGGGACGCTGCCGACACCGAGGATGGTGATCCCGTCTTCCGAGACCTCGCCGACGACGGCGCACACCTTGGTGGTGCCGATGTCCAACCCGACGACAATCTCACCGTGCGCAGCGGCGTTGCTCATTGCACTTCACCTTCACCATGGGGGAAGGGGAAGGGCCAAGTTCTTGAAAAAAGGTTTGTTCGACGAAGGGCGCTCGGTGGGTGTGGAGGTGGGACAGCCCACGTGGCGAACGTGGGAGCCGCGCGGCGTCGCCGTCGCGAGGCTACTTCGCGTGGGTTTGACCGAGTGAAACGCGAATCGCGACCACGACGCTCGCGCCGCCGGGTCGACCGAACTTCGCGTCTTCGAGTCGGTGCTCGACGCACGCGAGGACCTCTTCGGCGAGGCCGCCGCCGCTCGTGACCTCGGTCTCTTCGACGACGCCGCTCGCGCCGATCTGGGTGGAGATGACCGCGGTTCCCGCGCCCGATTTCCCCGGCGGCGCGGCCTCGGCGCAGCGCATGAGCGCCGGGCCGAGCGACGCCACGACACGCTCGACGTTCATGTGACGGAGCTGGCGCGGGCTCGCGGCGACCTTGGGGGCGACAGCGATGTCGGCGTCGATGCGGACCTCACGGGCGGTACCCGCGACGACCCCCGCCGCGGGCTTGGTCGACGCATGAACGGTCGTGAGATCGCTCGACGCCTCGTTGTTGGAGCTCGCCTCGGTGGAGCGGGCCACGTCGAGGGCGGTTCCGTCGCTCGCTCCGGCGTTGTCGCTCATGGACTTCACGCGCGTGGTCTCGACGCGCTTGAGCGCGGCGGCCACCGCGACCGGGTCGCTTGCGTGAGCTTGGGTGGCCTTCGACGGCGTCTCGGCCGTCTTGGCGTCGTCGGCGAGGGCGGAGCGGGGAGCGCTGCCGGCGACGGCGGCGAGCACGAGGGTGGCGGTCTGGAGAAGACGACGCACGAGGGCCTCCACGACTCGGGGGAGCGTCGAGTCGACGCGAGCGCTTCGCGCGCTCTCGCGTTCGTCCAAACGACGACCGCTTACCTCGTGGAACGGCGGTCTCCGGAGGGAAGATAAGGGGTAACGGAGGGGCTGCGGCGACGTCAGAGCGCGCGGGCGCAGCTCGTGGATTCGGCCGCTACGAGCCCCTTCGTGGCGGCGTCGCGCGTCGCCTGAAAGCCCTTTTGCTCGGCGGATCCGGGCACGACCGGCTTCTCCGGGATGGCGGAGATCTCGGTCCCGCTCCGGTCGTAGAAGCCGGTCGGCGGGTGCGAGCAGCGCCGAATGTCCCCGCGATGCTCGTACGCACCTACACGCCCTTGCGGCGTGCGCCACACGATGACCGTGTCGAACGGCCCGGTGCACGGCGCCGCCGCGCACATCTTGCGGAGCGCGGGGACCGACGTGGGCTCGGGCATACCGGTGCCGTCGGGCGCGACGCCGGTGCTCGACCCCGACGCGGTCGGGCCGGTCGTGGCACTCGCCGCACCGAGGCTCGCTCCTGCCGGTGTTGTGCTGGCGATCGTTGCGCTCGCGCTCGGCGCGGGGCTCGCGCTCGATGTCTCCGCCTGGCCGCCGCTCACGCTGGACGAAGGCGCGCGCGTCGCGTCGTCGGAGGGCGGACGACGCGAGCAGCCGAAGGCGCAGGCATAGACCGCCGCGAAACCCAAGGCGGCGCGAAGCGCGCGCCCTCTCACGATGTCGCTCTGCATCGCCATCCCCCCCACGTGCACTCTACATACTTCTACTTCATGCGCACGACGACCCGCTCCGGGCGCGCGTCGTTGTCGAGCAAGATCGCGTCGGCCTTGGCGCCGCGCTTCTCGAGCTCGGCGGAGACGCGGTCCGCCTGCTCGAGCTTCCGGCGAAACGGGGGCGCGCCGAGCGCCAGCTGGAACGCCGGGCGCCCCACGGTCAGCGTCGTCGTCCCGTCGCTGGCGAGGTGGATCTCCTGGAGCGGCGCCTTCTGCGAAAGCGCCGTGGCGTCGTAATCGACGGCCAGATCGAGCGCGCGCCGGATCGATCGCTCGACTCCGTCGCGATCGGTGGCGACCGCGTCGGACGTGATGCCGGTGATGATCGGCAGGTCGCTCGGATCGCCCGCCTCGAGACGCTTGAACACCTCGCCGTCGCGCGAGGCGAGGTACGTCTCGCCGAGCCCGACGAGCGCCGCCGCTTCACGCTCGGTGACCGAGATCATCAGTGTGCCGGGCAAGCGGCGCCCCAGGGTCACCTCCTTCACCCACGGATCGCGCTCGAGCGTGGCCCGCGCCTCTTCGAGGTCGACGGAGAAGACGTTCTTTCCCTTCACGATGTTCGCCTCTTCGGCGAGCTCGTCGGCGGTGCGGCGCTTGTTCCCCGTGACGACCACGTCGGAGACGGCGAAGCGCGGGCTCGTCATCACATACTGGCGCGCGGCCCAGGCGACGCCCCACGACGTGCCGAGCACGAGCGCGAGCCCCGAGAGAAAGCGGGCCGCGCGAGCTGCCTGCTCGACGCGCGGCGAGCGTGCCTTCGGGGCGGCTTCGACCGGGGTGCCCGCGGCTTCGGAGCTCGACGGAGCCGGTCCATCCACCACGTCCGGCGGGATCGACGGGCGGACGCGACGGTTTGAAGGATGCATTATGCACCCTCCTTGGCGTAGCGCTTGGCGAGCTCCCGCACGCTCTGGTTCACGTCGCCGGCGCCGAGGGCGATGACGAGGTCACCAGGGCGAAGGACCTTCTCGATCTCGTCGGCCAAGGCGCGCTTGTCGGGGACATAGCGCACGGCGTGGTGACCGTGGGCCCGGATAGCCTGCGTGAGCGCCTCGCCGTTCGCCCCGGGGATGGGGGCTTCGCCGGCGGGGTAGACCTCGGTCACGAACAGCAGATCGGCCTTGTTGAAGGCGCGGGTGAACTCGTCGAAGAGCGCCTCGGTGCGGGTGTAGCGGTGCGGCTGGAAGGCCACGACCACACGACGATCGAACCCACGCTGCGCGGCGTCGAGCGTCGCCTCGATCTCCGCCGGGTGGTGGCCGTAGTCGTCCACCAGCATGATGTCGCCGCGCTTGCCGTCGCGCTCGATCTCCGGCTGACCGACGACGGTGAAGCGGCGCTGCACGCCGTGGAACGACGCGATGGCGTCGCGGGTGACGTCGAGCGGGACCTCGAGCTCGTCGGCCACAGCCACGACGGCGAGCGCGTTCAGGACGTTGTGCGCGC
This sequence comes from uncultured Polyangiaceae bacterium, assembly GCA_964531795.1. Classification (GTDB taxonomy): domain Bacteria; phylum Myxococcota_A; class Polyangia; order Polyangiales; family Polyangiaceae; genus CAZHHD01. Next base: position 158,770 of record CAZHHD010000010.1, read on the forward strand.
CGGGCATGCGCACGGTGAAGTCGCCGAGGCGCTCGCCACGACGCGCCACCGAGAAGTGCGTGGAGAGGCCGTCGTAGCGCGGGTTTTGCGCCGAATAGTCGGCTTGGCGCGAGACCCCGTAGGTGACGTGCCGGCGCGAGATGCGCGGCAAGATCTCCTGCACGTGCGGGTGGTCGAGGCAGAGCACGCAGAGCCCGTAGAACGGGACCTTGTTGGCGAACTGCACGAAGGCGTCCTTCACCTTCTCGTGCGTGCCGTAGTGGTCCAAGTGCTCGGCGTCGATGTTGGTGATGACGGCGATGGTGGGGGTGAGACGAAGGAACGAGCCGTCGCTCTCGTCGGCCTCGGCGACGAAGAGATCGCCGGCGCCGAGGCGCGCGTTCGAGCCGAGGGCGTTGACCTTTCCCCCGACGACCACGGTGGGGTCGAGGCCGGCGGCGCGGAGGACGGTGGCGACGAGCGAGGTCGTGGTGGTCTTGCCGTGCGAGCCGGCGATGGTCGCGCAGTACTTCACGCGCATCAGCTCGGCGAGCATTTCCCCGCGGGAGATGATGGGGATCTCGCGCGCGCGGGCGCGGACCAGCTCGGGGTTGTCCTGCCTGATGGCGCTCGAATAGACGATGACGTCGGCCCCTTCGACGTTGTCCTCGTGGTGGCCTACCTGCACACGCACGCCGAGCGTCTCGAGGCGCCGGGTGGTGTCGTTGGGCCGAAGATCCGAGCCGCTGACGTCGAACTCGAGCGTGCGGAGGATCTCGGCCAGGCCGCTCATCCCGATGCCGCCCACGCCGACGAAGTGAACGTGACGAACGCGACCTCTAAACATCGATCGCCTCCATCACCGCACCTCGGAGAACGGGGTGACCGGACCGCGGCCGTTCCCCTTGATCGGCGGCGGCGAAGGCCTCGCGTCGATATGTGCAAGATGCAATAGATCCTCGGCGATGGCGCGGGCGGCCATCGGTCGACCGACGGCGCGCGCGGCTTCGGCCATGCGAACACGCGCGGCGGCGTCGGCGAAGAGCGCCGTGATCTCGGACGCGAGGCGGACGTCGTCGGCCGCCTCTTGGCGGATCGCCACTGCGCCGCCGGCATCGGCCAGGGCCTTGGCGTTCACCGCTTGATGGTCGTCGGCGGCGAAGGGGAACGGCACGAGGATCGACGCGCGCCCCACCGCCGTCACCTCCGCCAGCGTGCCGGCGCCGGCGCGCGCCACGAGGAGATCGGCGCGCGCGATCTCGTGCGCCACGTCGTCGATGAAGGGGACCACGGTCACGTTCTTCGCCCCTTCGCGCGCGTAGGCCGCGCGCACCTCGTCGTCGCGCTCGCGCCCCGCCTGGTGAAGGACCTCGAGCGCGGGGAGCTTCTTCTCTGCCTTCGCTACCGCGAGCGGCAGACGCTCGTTCAACGCCTTCGCCCCTTGGCTCCCGCCGAGCACGAGGAGGCGCGCGCTCGCTCCGGCGCGGTACGGCGAAGGGGTGAACTCGCCGCGAAGCGGCACCCCCACGATGCGACGTGCGCGGGCGCGGAGGAGCGGCGAAGTGACGGGCCACGCCAAGTACGCGCGCTGGGCGAGCGGCGCGAGGAGCTTGTTCGTGAGACCGAGGACGGCGTTCGGCTCCAAGATCGCGAGCGGCACGCGAAGGAGCGATGCCGCGAGGCACAGCGGGCCCGCGGCGTACCCGCCGACGGAGAGGACCACGCGCGGGCGAAGCTTGCGGAGGAGCGCGGCTGCGCGGAGCGACGCGGCCGACGCGGTGAAGCCGGAGGAGATGGCGCGCGCCGGCCCCCCGCCTTTCATGGGGACGACGTGCAGGAGCTCGAGCGGGTAGCCGCGAGCGGGCACGGCGCGCGTCTCGAGACCGCGCTCTGTGCCGACGAAGGTCACGTCGACATCGGCGAGCGCACGGAGCGCGTCGGCCACGGCGAGCCCAGGGTAGACGTGTCCCCCCGTTCCCCCGCCGGCGATGACGACGTGCGGCCTCGTCACGTGGCTGCCTCGCTCTCGCTGAAGGCCGCGAGGTCTCCGGCGTCGAGCCCTTCGGTGACGTCGGGTTGCTCACGCTCGGCGCGGGGCGGCTCGGGGGTCTCGATCTCTTCCGGCCCGGCCGGCCCCTGGCGCGAGATGTTGAGGAGGATGCCGGCGGCGACGGCGTTCACGAGGAGCGACGAACCGCCGAAGCTCACGAAGGGGAGCGTGAGCCCCTTGGTCGGGAGGATGGCCAGCGCGACGGCGAGGTTCACGAGCGCCTGCACGCCGAACATCGTCGAGATGCCGAAGGCGAGGTAGCTGCCGTAGTCGTCGGGGGCGCGGAGGGCCGCGCGCACGCCACGCGTCACGAGCAAGAGGTAGGCGCCGCAGAGCGCGGCGATGCCGACGAACCCGAGCTCCTCGCCGACGATGGCGGCGACGAAGTCGGTGTGGGCCTCGGGGAGGTACAAAGTCTGAAGGCCGCGCCCGAGCCCGGTTCCCCACGTGCCGCCGGAGCCGAACGACATCACCGACTGGAACGGCTGATAGGCGAGGTCTTGCTTGTGCTCGTCCATGTTCAGCCACGCGAGGTAGCGCTCGTAGCGATACTCCTTGAAGCGGATCGCCGCCGCGCCGAAGGCCGCACCGAGGATCGAGGCCCCGAGGATGTAGCCGACCTTCGCCCCCGCCACGAACAGCATGGTGAAGGTGAGGAACAGGAGCACGACCGCGCTGCCGAAGTCCGGCTGCTTCATACAAAGGAGCATGAAGAGGCCGGCGACGAGCAAGTGCGGCAGAAAGCCGACGGTGAAGGTCTTCACGCGATCGGCCTTTTTGGCCAGCGAATAGGAGAGCCACACGACGAGCGCGAGCTTGGCCATCTCCGCCGGCTGCACGTGCACGGGACCGATGGAGAGCCAGCGCGTGGCGCCGCCGCCCGAGTGACCGAAGCCGACGACGCACAGCGTGAGCAAGATGCCGACGCCGGCGAGCACCGGGTAGGTGAGCTTGTAGAGGCGGTGGTAGTCGATGCGGCTCACGCCGAAGAGCGCGAGCACCGAGACGACCGCGTAAGCCGCTTGGCGCTTCAAGTAAAACTGCGGGTCGTGGTTCTGCACCGTCGCCTGCACGGCGGAGGCGCTGTAGACCATCACCACGCCGAAGCCGACGAGCGCGACGACGACGGCGGCGAGCACAGGGTCGACGGCGCCCGCGGCCTTCACCGCGTTGGGGACGGCGTCGAGCGGCGCCGTGAGCTCGATGGGCTTCTTCAGCCGGACGTTCTTTCGGATCTCACCGCTCGGGGGGACGGATACGCGCTTCATGAAACCTCCCCTGCGAGGGCGCGCACGGCGCGGACGAACTCGTCCCCGCGGTGCTTGTAGTCCTTGAACATGTCGAAGCTCGAGCACGCGGGCGACAGCAGCACCGCGTCCCCCTCTTCGGCGAGCGTGAAGGCGGTGCGCACCGCTTCGTCCATCGTGGCCGCCCGGCGTACGGGGAGCGCGTCGCCGATGGCGTCGGCGAGGAGCGGCGCGGCCTCTCCGAGGAGGACCGCGGCACGGCCGCGCGCCCGGAGCGCTTCGACCAACGGCGCGTAGCTTCCGCCCTTGTCTTTACCGCCGGCGATGAGGACGGCGCGCCTCTCGTCGAGGCCGAGCAGCGCGGTCACCGAGGCGCCGACGTTGGTCCCTTTGGAGTCGTCGTAGAAGGTGACGCCGCGGTGACGCACGACCTTCGCCATGCGGTGCGCGAGCCCTTCGAACCGCGCGAGCACGGTGGTGACGGTCTCGGGCGAGACCCCCATCTCCACGGCGGCGGCGACCGCGGCGGCGACGTTCAGCGCGTTGTGCCCACCGGCGAGGCGCATCGCGCTCCGCGGGAATTTCGCCCCCGAACGGCGATCGACCACCGCTTCGGCGGTGACGTCGACGTCCCCGCCGGGACCGAAGGTGACGACGCGCCCTTTGCCGCGACGTGCTTGCGCGAGGCACAAGGCGTCCCCCGCAGGGACGACGGCGACATCGGTCGGCTTCTGGCGGACGAAGGCATTCCCCTTGGCGTCCGCGTAAGCCTGGAAGCTCGGGTAGCGATCGAGGTGATCGTCGGTGACGTTGAGGAGCAGCGCCACGCGCGGGCGGAAGGTATCGAGGCGCTCCATTTGGAAGCTCGAAACCTCGAGCACCACGGCGTCGAACCGCTCCTCGGCGTGATCGGCCAGAGGCTCGCCCAAGTTGCCGCCGACGAACGTGGCGAGCCCCTGCGCTCCCAGGAGCTCCCCCACGAGGCTCGTCACCGTGCTCTTCCCGTTGGTGCCGCCCACCGCCACGATGGGTGCAGGATGCATCAAAAGCGTCGTCGCCAGCTCCACCTCGGAGACGATGCGCACCCTGGCCCGCTCGGCGGCGAGGAGCTCGGGGAACGGCGGGACCCCGGGAGAGACGACGATGAGATCGGCCGTCTCCAGCCCAGCGGCGCCGTGCCCACCGACGGCCAGCGTGGCCCCGGCGGCTTCGAGCGCGCGCGCTGCGGCGGAGAGCGCGTCCTTCGGTTTCTCGTCGGTCCCGACCACGCGCGCGCCGCGGCGAAGGCACAGGCGCGCGGCGGCCACGCCGCTCGTGCCGAGCCCCACCACCACCACGCGCTTGTTCGAGAGATCCACCGCTTCTTTGCTTCCGTCAGCGCAGCTTCAAGCTCGAGAGGGTCACGAGCGCGAGGAGGATCGACAGGATCCAGAAGCGCACGATGATCTTCGGCTCGGGCCAGCCCTTCTTTTCATAATGGTGATGGATGGGTGCCATCAAAAAAATGCGCTTTCCAGTCAGCTTGAAGGAGCCGACCTGGACGATGACGCTCACCGCCTCGAGGAAGAAGATCCCCCCGAGGATGATCGAGAGGACCTCGTTCTTGGTGAAGACGGCGCACATGCCGAGGCCCCCGCCGAGGGCGAGCGACCCGACGTCTCCCATGAAGACCTGCGCGGGGTACGTGTTGTACCAAAGGAAGCCGATGCCGGCGCCGACCATCGCCCCGCAGAAGACCGAGAGCTCGCCCACGCTGGCGATGCCGGGGATGTCGAGGTAGCGCGCGACGACGAAGCGCTGGGCGACGTTGGCGATGCCGAAGGTCGCGCCCGCGAGGTACGCCCAGGCGAGGTAGGTGCCGGCGTTGATGATGACCGGGCCGATGGCGAGGCCGTCGAGGCCGTCCGTGAGGTTCACCGCGTTGGACATGGAGACGACGACGATGACCGCGAACGGGAGGTAGATGGCCATCGGCAGGACGATGGGATGCTTGGCGAAGGCGACGAAGGGGAGCGCCAACCGGGTGCGGATCTCCCACCAATCGCCGGGCACGTGCTCTTTGGCAAAGAACGCGTAGGTGAGGACGCCTCCGGCGATGAGGAACTGGCCGAGGAGCTTGTAGCGCCCGGGGACCCCCTTGGAGTTCTTGAGCTTGATCTTGAGGTAGTCGTCCAAGTAGCCGATGACGCCGTAGCCCGCGGTCACCGCCGTCGTCGCCCACACGAAGACGTTCGAGAGGTCGCACCACAAGATGGTCGGCAGGAGCACCGACAAGAGGATGAGCGAGCCGCCCATCGTCGGCGTCCCCGACTTGATCTTGTGCGTCTCCGGGCCGTCGGCGCGCACCACCTGACCGATCTGCTTCTTTTGCAGCTCGCGGATGAACCACGGCGAGAGGAAGAAAGAGATGAGCATCGCGGTGATGGTCGCCGCGATGATGCGGAACGGGACGTAGCGGAGGACGTTCAGCCACGAGAGCCAGCTGTGGTCGTGGCGAAGCGGGAGGAGGAGCTCGGGGATCACGGTCGGGGCTCCTTCAACGCGGCGATCACTTTCTCGGTCATCACGCCGCGCGATCCTTTGACGAGGACCACGTCTCCGCGGCGCACGAGGGCGCTGGCGAGGACGGCGGCTTCTTCGGTGCTCTTGGCCTTCTTCACGATGCAACCGGCCCCTTCTGCGGAGGCCACGTCGAGGGCGCGATCCACGAGGCCGCCGCAGCCGATGACGAGCGAGACTTGCGTGCGACGGATCTCTCCGCCCAGCGCGTCGTGGGCTCTCTCCGCTTCTTGGCCGAGCTCGCGCATCTCGCCGAGCACGGCGACGGCGCGGCGACCTTCGCTCCGAGCGATCTCGCGGAGGGTCTCGAGCGCGGCGCGCATGCTGTCGGGGTTCGCGTTGTACGAGTCGTCGAGGACGAGCGTGCCGCTCGGGAGGCGAAGGAGCGACGCGCGCCCCTCGGGGAGCACCCGCGCCGAGAGGGCACGGCCGATCGCGCCGGCATCGAGCGTGGTCCCCGCCGCCGCCTCGGCCGCGGCGAGGGCCGCCGCGAGATCGATCGCCGCCGGCTCGCCGACGAGCGGAAGATCGACGTCGATCGTACCGCCGCCCTTCCGGCGAAGCGTCACGCGCGAGCCGTGCTCCCCGCGACCTTCGCGAGCGACGAGGCGATAGTCCGCCGATTCGCCCTTGCCGAAGCCGAGGCGACGTACGCCTTGGGGGGCGCGCGCGCTCTCGCGCACGGCGACGTCGTCGTCCACGTTCACGACGGCCGTGCCCGAAGGACGGAGCGCCGCGTAGAGCGCCCCCTTCTCGCGGCCGACGGCGTCGCGCGTGCCGCCGACCCCTTCGGCGTGGGCGATGCCGACGTTGGTGACGATGGCGACGTCGGGGAGCGCGATGGCGCCGAGGGCGGCGATCTCGCCGGGCACGCTCATCCCCGTCTCGAGCACGGCGAACATATGACGCTCTTCGAGGGCGAAGATCGTCGCCGGAACTCCGACGCGGTTGTTCAAGTTGCCGACGGTGGCGTGCACGTCGCCGGCGACACCGAGGCACGCGGCGCACAGCTCTTTCGTCGTGGTTTTTCCTGCGGTTCCGGTGATGGCGACGACCCGACGGCGCGCGTCCTTGGCTCTCCACGCGGCGAGGTGCGCGCGCGCGAGCTCGCCCCACGCGACGAGGGTGTCGTCCACCTCGACGACGTCGGCCTTGCCCTCGCGCGGCGCGCGGCCACGCTCGACCACGACGAGGGAGGCGCCGCTCCGCTCGGCGTCCCCCACGAAGTCGTGGCCATCGAAGCGCGCCCCGCGAAGCGCGACGAAGACCGAGCCCGCGAGGACCGCCCGCGCGTCGCTGACGACGCCGACGTGCACGCGCGCGTCCGCGCCACGCACCAACGTTCCACCGGTGGCGCGCGCCGCATCTCCGCTCGTCACGCGTGCTTGGTTCTTCGGGATCGGGGTGGCCATCAGCTTCCCTCCCCCCTTGCCTTCGCTCGCCGCGCGGCGAGCGCTTCGCGCGCCTCTTCGCGGTCGTCGAAGTGACGCTTCTCGGTGCCGACGACTTGGTAGTCCTCGTGCCCCTTCCCCGCAAGAACCACGACGTCTCCGGGGCGGGCGAAGGCGATAGCGTGCGCGATCGCTTGGCGGCGGTCGAGCGCGACCGCGTAGCCCCGTGCCTCGGCGCCCAGCCGATCGATCGGATGCCGCGTCAGCCCGGCGGCGACGAGCCCAGCCTCGGCCGCCCGGGCGATGCCCTCGGGATTCTCGGTGCGCGGGTTGTCACTCGTCAGCACGACGAGGTCGGCGCCCGACGCCGCAGCTTCGCCCATCGGTCCGCGCTTTTTCGGATCACGATCGCCGCCGCATCCGAAGACGCAAATCGTCCGCGCTCCAGCCCCGCGCACGCTCTCGAGGACGCGCGCGAGCGCATCGGGCGTGTGCGCGTAGTCGACGAGCACCGTGACGTCGTCCCCCTCGCCGTCGCATCGCTCGAGCCTCCCCGGTGCGCCGGTCTCGTCGGCGATGGCCTCGGCGGCTTTTCGCACGTCGAGGTCGAGGGCGCACACGACGCCGAGCGCGACCACGAGGTTCTCGAGGTTGTGGCGGCCAAGGAGGCGCGAGCGCACCTCCACTTCGCCTTGCGGCGTGCGCACCTTGGCGGCGATGCCGCGCGCGTCGAAGGTCGCTTCGAGCGGCGCGAGATCGACGCGACCTCGACCGCGCGCCGAAGCGTCTTCCACGCGCGGGCTCACGCGGAGGAGCGGCCCGCGGACCTGCGCGGCGAACCGCGCGCCCATCGGATCGGCGACGTTGACCACCGCCGCGCCGGGCGCGCTCGCGGTGAAGAGGGCCGCCTTGGCGTCGGCGTACGCCTCCATCGAGCCGTGAAAATCCAGATGATCCTGGGTGAAGTTGGTGAAGGCGGCGACGCGAAAGCGCACCGCGCGCACGCGACCGAGGGCCAGCGCGATGGACGACACTTCCATGGCCACGTGCGTCGCGCCGCGCGCGCGCATCACCGCCATCACGCGCGCGAGCTCGTCGGCTTCGGGCGTGGTGTGCGAAGCGTCGATGCGAAGATCGCCGAAGGAGTGCCCCACCGTGCCGACGAGGCCGCATTTTCGCGCGCCGCTCGCGCCGTCGATCGCCGCGCGCACGAGGTGCGTCGTCGTGGTCTTGCCGTTCGTCCCGGTGATGCCCACGACCTCGAGCGAGAAGCTCGGGTGCCCGTAGACGGCGGCGGCGGCGAAGGCGAGCCCGTCGGCGACATCGCTCACGAGCAGCTGCGGCAGGCGCGTGGCGAGGCCCGATCCCTTGGCGGCGAGCACCGCAGCTGCGCCGCGCGCCTCGGCGTCGCCCACGAAACGCGCGCCGTCGGCGCTCTCGCCCTTGCGGGCAACGAAGAGATCGCCGCGTTCGACGCGACGCGAGTCGTGATGCACGCCGAAGACGCGCGCCTCTGCGTCGCCGGTCACCTCGGGCGCGCCGGGGATCTCGCGCGCGAGGTCGACGAGGCGCATACCGTCGTGCGGGCGCACCGCGTCGAAGATCGACGCGTTTCCCCCGTCGGGGATCGCCAAGCGCGTCATGACGACGGCTCGAACACCAAGCGCACCGAGCTCCCCTTCGCCGCGGCAGCGCCGGGCGCGGGGGTCTGGCGCACGAGTCGTCCCCACCCTTCGATCTGCGGAACGAGGCCCGACGACGTCGCCGCCTTCACCGCGTCGCGCGCGGCCATACCGGTCATGTCGGGCACCTTCACCGCGTCGGGCGGGAGGGGCGCCGCTCCGCCCGCGGGAGCCGGCGCGTTCACGAGAGGCGCGTTCGCGAAGGTGACCGGCACGGGCGGGCGCATCGCGCTCAGCGTGACGTCGGCCGGATCGCCGGCGCGCGTGACCTTGGCGAGCTTCGCCGAAGGTCCGCCCCCTTGCGGCGTGACGCCCATGTAGCGGAGCGACGCCTCGGCCACGCGGCGAAACACCGGACCGGCGAGGTCACCGCCGTAGTGACCGATCATCGGCTCGTCGAGCACGACGGCCACGACGAGGCGCGGCCGCTCCGCCGGGACGAACCCGACGAACGACGCGGTGAACTTGTCGGGGGAGTATTTTCCCGTCGCCGGATCGGCCTTCTGCGCGGTCGCGGTCTTCCCGGCGACGCGGAAGCCCGGTACCTGCGCTTCGACGGCCGTGCCCCCCTCTTCGGTGACGGCGACGAGCATCTCCGAGAGCATGCGCGCGACGCCCGGCGGCACCGCTTCGCGCCGCACGTGCGTGGTCCCTTCGCGGACCACGTTGCCGCGCGCGTCGGTCACTTTGCGAACGAGCACCGGCGAGAGCAGACGCCCGCCGTTGGCGATCGCCGCCATCGCCATCGCGAGCTGCACCGCGCTGACGCTGATGCCTTGTCCGAAGGACGCGTTGGCCGTCTCGACGTCGAACCACGGGCGACCGCGCGGCCGGAGCACGCCCGAAGCCTCCCCGGGGAGCGGGAGCCCGGTGGGCTCGCCGAAACCGAAGCGACGGTAGGTCGCGTAGAGCCCGGCCTCGCCCAGGTTCAGACCGATCTTGAGCGCGCCGATGTTCGAGCTCTTCGCCAAGATCTGCGTCGGCGTGAGCCAGTCGTTCAAGTGCGTGTCGTGGATCGTGACGGGGCCCAGCCGGTAGGTGCCGTGCTCGCAGAAGATCTGATCGGTCGGCTTCAGCGTTCCGGCGGCGAGCGCGCCAGCGACGTTGAACACCTTCATGACCGAGCCCGGCTCGAATCGGTCGGTCACGGCGCGGTCGCGACGTGAGTCGACCTCCGAGGCGCCGTAGTCGTTGGGGTTGTACCCGGGGGTCGAAGCGAGCGCGAGGATCTCCCCGGTGTTCGGGTCGACGACGACGAGCGCGCCGCCCTTGGTCTCGTAGGTCCCCATCGCCGCGTCGAGCTCACGCTCGGCGACGTGCTGGATCCCCTCGTCGAGCGTCAGCTCCACGTCGTGACCGGCGAGCTCGTCTTGCTGCGCGTTGCCGTTGGAGAAGATGAGTCGCCCGCTGCGATCGCGGAGGCCGCTCACCTCCTCGACGTGGCCGCGGAGATCTTCGTCGAGCGCGAGCTCGAGGCCGTCTTTCCCCAGGCCGTCGGGGGCGACGAAGCCGAGCACGGGGCCGGCGAGCTCGCGCCCGGGGTAGTAGCGGTGCCCTTCCCCTTCGAGGTTCAAGCCGTGGATCGGGTGCGCCTGCTTCTTCGCGTCGCCGAGGTCGCGCACGGCGGCGGTCTCGTCGCCGGTCACGCGGCGCTTCACCCATACGAAGCGGCGCTTGGTCGCGAGCTTCTCGTAGAGCTCGGCGGCAGGGATCGAGAGCGCCTGCCCGAGACGGAGCGAAGCGTCACGCAGCGTCGCTTCCTGGAGATCCGGCTTGTCGACGCCGCGGAGCATCTCCACGACATCGGCGCTCACGCTCGGCACCTCGACGGTGACCGCGAGCGCGGTGCCGTTGCGATCGACCACGGTGCCGCGCTTCGGCTCGATGTGCATGCGCCGCTGGCGCTGCTTCTCCGCCGTCTCTTTCCACGTCGCGCCGTCTTCGACCTGCACGCGGTACGCGCTCTGGACGAAGCCGCCGAGGCCGAGCGCCATCGTGCCGCACAGCAGCCCGATGCGAAGGCGAATCCAGCGTGCGCGGCGCGGGTCGAGGTTATTCACGCGCGGCCTGCTCCGCGTGCGAGTCGGAGGCGCGAGCCGCCTCGTCGGGGGGGGATCGACCCGCGTGCTCTTCGGCCAGGGCGGCGCGCCCCTCGAGCGGCGGCAAAGGAACGATGCGATCGGGGGTCGGCGGCTCCATGCCGAGGAGCGTGCGGGCGACGATCTCGACGCGCTCGGGGGTCTTATAGCTAGCGGCCTCGACCTCGAGTACGCGCTTCACTTCGCGGAGACGCGATTGCTCGGCGCGCGCGCGCCCCAGCTCGTACCCGAGCTGCACCGCACGGCCGCGCATCGCCAAGTGAAGGACGAAGGCCGAGACGGTGGCGACGATCGCCAAGGTCCAGATGGCCACGAACGCGCGGGGGCGACGCATGGTCAGAACCGTCCCGGCGGGAAGATCGTCCCGTCCTCGACCATGTCGGCGGTCGAGCCGCTCTCGAGCCTGCGCGCGGCGCGGAGCTTGGCGCTTCGCGCGCGGACGTTCTGCGCGAGCTCCTCCTCGGTGGGGCCGAGCGGCTTCTTCCAGAGCGGGTTCCACACGTCACGATGAGAGAACGCCTGCTTGACCAAGCGATCTTCCAACGAATGAAAGCTGAGGACCGCGAGCACGCCGCCGGGGACCAGGAGATCCTTGGCGGTGGCGAGGAGCGACTCGAGCTCCTCGAGCTCGCGGTTCACCGCGATGCGGAGCGCCTGGAAGGTGCGGGTCGCGGGGTCGACGCCCCCCACGCGCGAGGGGCCGACCGCGCGGACCACGGCCCGGCGAAGGTCGAGCGTCGTCTCGAGCTCGCCCTGGTCGAAGGCCTTCTTGATGCTGCGGGCGATGCGGCGCGAGCGACGTTCGTCGCCGTACTTGTAGATGACGTCGGCGAGCTCGTCGTCTTCGAGGCGGCCGATGAGATCGAGCGCGGTCTCTTCGCCGTCGCGATCCATCCGCATGTCGATGGGGCCGGGGCGACGGAAGCTCATGCCCCGCTCGGGATCTTCGAGCTGCGGCGAGCTGACGCCGAGGTCGGCGCAGATCCCGTCCACCCGCGTGATGCCCATGGCGGCGAGCTCTTCGCGCATGCGCCCGAAGGCCGATCGCACCGCTTCGAAGCGCCCCTCGAAGCGCTCGAGGCGCGCCTCGGCGGCGCGGATCGCCTCGCCGTCGCGATCGAAGCCGATGACCTTGGCGCCCGGGGCGAGCTCGAGGATGGCCTCGGTGTGCCCGCCGCCCCCCAGCGTCGCGTCGACATAGACGCCGCCGTCTTGGGGATCGAGCGCTTGCGCGACCTCGTCCCGCATGACCGTCGCGTGGACGAAGCGCTCCTCCACTTTGACCTCTCCTTCGTCCTCGCTCCACACCCACTCGATGGACGTCTCGGCGGACGCCCCGAGCCCGGGGAGCGCAAGCTGCGCGTCGCCTGCCATCAGAGGCCGAGCTCCGCGAGGCGCGCGCTGATGTCCTGGCGCTCTTGATCGGTGGTGTCGAAGTGGTGCTTCCACGCCTTGAGGTCCCAGAGCTCGGCGTACTTCCCCGAGCCGGCCCAGAGGACGTCCTTCGTGAGCCCTGCGTGCTCGCGGAGGGTGGGGGGCACCAAGATGCGCCCCGAGTCGTCGACCTCGCACTCCACCGCACCGGACACGTAGATGCGCTTCAACTTCTGCACCGCGCGGTCGAACTGCGGGAGCTTGGCGAGCCGCTCTTCGAAGGCGGCCCACTCCGGCATCGTGTAGGCGACGAGGCAGGGGTCGAGGGCCGAGGTGAGGATGATGCGGCGCTCCCCGAGCGCGCTCAAAGCATCGCGATAACGAGCGGGCAGGCTCGTGCGTCCCTTCGCGTCGATGGTGTGTTCGTACCGACCGCGGAACATCCGAGCCCTCGCAGCACCGCTGGCGGGAGGTCGTGGTGACGATCGAAGGACACGAACGAGCCGACGTGCCCGAGGTCTTCACCGACGTCGAGCTGCGCGGGGCCGGTCGTGGCACTTCTTGCCACTACTTCCCACCTTCAAAAGTCACGGTATGGGAGGCGGGCTCAATCTGTCAATAATTCGCATGGCATTCGTGCGCGAAATCCGTGCCCATTCGATGGACGCGCGTCCAGGTGTGGAGAACATGGGGGAAACGCGCGGCGCGCGCAAGAAAGCTTCGCGCGGGCCTCCAGTTCCGCGCGCGCGTGGGCGCGTGCTCGCGCGAAGCACGAGTCGCCGGAGGCGAGGCGGGGGAGGATCGCGAAGGGAGCGACAGCGACCGAGCGAGGGGGAGCGCAAGCTCCCCACCAGGGTGACCTAGTTCCGGAGTCAGAAGGCTCGGCGCCGAAGGCGGCGAACTTCGGATTCAGGACACTAGGCCACGACCTCGAGCCGATTCCCCCAGGGGTCCTCGGTGAAGAAGCGCACCGCTCCTTCAATCTCGCGGTTCATCTCGGCGGCGACGCCCGCGGCGACGAGACGATCGAAGAGCGCCCGGAGCGCGGCCTCGTCGCGCATCCGAATCGCGAGGTGCGCCTTCTTCGCGGGTCGAAAATCCGCCTCCACGCCGATGTGGAGCTGCGCTGCCCCCAGCCGAAACCAGAGCCCGCCGCGCGCGGCGAGGGGCGCGGGCTTCGGGAGCTCCTCGAGGCCGAAGAGCTCACCGAAGAAGCGACGGCCTGCCGCTTCGCACCCCTTGGGCGCGGCGATCTGGATGTGGTCGACGCCGACGACCGCGGCGACGTCGGCCGTGCTCATGCGAGGAGGTGCTTGGCGATGACCATGCGCTGGACCTCGCTGGTCCCTTCGCCGATCTCGCAGATCTTGGTGTCACGCAGGTGGCGCTCGACGGCGAACTCGCGCGTGTAGCCGTAGCCGCCGTGCACTTGGAGCGAGCGGTTGCAGGCGCGGGTCGAGGCCTCGCTCGCGTAGAGCTTCGCCATCGAGGCTTCCTTGGAGTACGGGCGCCCCTGATCGGTGAGGAACGCGGCGCGGTACGTGAGGAGGAACGCGGCGTCGAGCTCGGTCTTCGAGTCGGCGAGCATCCACTTGATGGCCTGAAAATCGGCGATGGGCTTTCCGAACTGCTTTCGGTCCTTCGCGTAGGCGATCGCCATGTCGAGCGCGCCGTAGCCGAGGCCGAGGGCCATCGCGGCGATCGAGATGCGGCCGCGGTCGAGGATCTTCATGGTGTCCATGAAGCCGCGATCGACCTCCCCGATGCGGTTTTCGTCGGGGATGCGCACGTCTTCGAAGGTGAGCTCGCACGTGTCGCTCGACCGGCAGCCGAGCTTCTCGAGGTGCTTCGACGCGGAGAAGCCCTTCGTGCCGTGCTCGACGACGAAGGCGGTGATCCCCTTGTTCTTCGACACGCTCGTGTTGGTGCGGGCGAGGACGACGCAGAAGCCACCGACGCTCCCCTGCGTGATGAACATCTTCGTGCCGTTCAGGATCCAATCCGAGCCGTCCTTGCGCGCCGTGGTGGCGAGGCCGGCCGAGTCGCTGCCGCTCCCCGGTTCGGTGAGGGCCCAGGCCGCGAGCCATTCGCCGCTCGCCGCTTTGGGGAGGTACTTCTTCTTCTGCGCTTCGCTCCCGAAGGCGAGGATGTGCCCGGTGCCGAGCCCGTTGTGCGAGGCGACCGTCAGCGCGAGCGAGCCGTCGATCTTGGCGATCTCCTCGACGCAGATGGCGTACGAGGTCGTGTCCATCCCCGACCCGCCGTACTCCTCGGGGATGCGGATCCCGAGGAGCCCCATTTCGGCGAGCTTGGGGACGAGCTCCTTGGGGAAGCGCTCCTCTTCGTCCCACTTTCGCGCGTGAGGCTGGACCTCGGCGCGGGCGAAATCTCGGACCGACTGACGGAGGAGGGTGTGCTGCTCGGAGAAGCGGAAATCCACGTCTTTCCCATAGAGCGCACCCCCTCCCTCCGTCAATCGGCGCGGGCCGAGCCAGGGCCCTCGCCATCGGCACGCCCGGCGGCGGGCCGGGCGAGGAGCGACGAGCTCGGGCCCGTCGCCTCGCCGGTCTCGAGGCGGCGTCACGCGCGGCGCGTGCGCCCGAGATCCCGTCAGTTCACCGCGGTGCAGACCGAGTCGCCGGCGGGCGTCGCTTTGCAGTGATAGCCGTTGGGGCAGCGGTCGCCGCCGCCGCACGTGCGCGAGCAGTAGGCGTGGCGATCGTCGGCTTGAACGCAGACCCCCGACGCGCAGTCGCCCCCCTTCTGGCAGCTGTCCCCCAGATCGGTGGCGGGCTTTTGCTTGGCCGGCTTCTCGCTCGAGCCGGCGTCGGCGTCGGCGGCGACCTCCCCGCCGCGACGGAGCGCGTCGGTGATGAGCGTGAGGTGCGCGTCCACGCGGGAATAGATGTTGTGCACGTCGCTCCCCTCGCACGAAGGACCTCCGCGCGAGACGACGCCGACCACCTCGCCGGTGGTGGGATCGAGCGCGGGACCACCCGAGTCGCCTTGGCACGTGGCCTCGCCGACCAAGAACTCGCCGGGCGTGACGTCGAGGATCTTCACGTGGTCGCGGAGCAGCTTGATCCCCGCCGGCTGATCGTCGCCGCTCTTGCCGAAGCCGACGGCGCGCACGCGATCCCCCTTGGCGGGCGCGTCGCTGCGCACGGGGAGCGGCTTCACTCCGGCGACGTTGCGATCGAGCACGATGAGCGCCACGTCCTCGTCGCACAACTCGCTCGACGTCGGGAGGACGAGCTCTTTGCCGTTTGCCGCGAAGACGGCCTCTGCGACGTCGTCCCCCACGTAAATGCCGAGGCTCGTCGCCGGCCTATTTCGCTGGATTTGCGATCCGTGCGACGGACAATCCACCGCCTCGCTCGTGACCGACACGCAGTGGCGCGCGGTGAGCACGACGTCGGAAGCGATGAGGGTCCCCGTGCACAGCCCTTCGCCGCCGATGTCGATGGCGACGACCGCGGGGTCGCGCCCGTGATCGGGGACGCCGGAGACGATCTCGAGGACGTCGGCGCCGCTCGCTTCGGCGGATGCGCCCGCGTCGCCCCCCGAGGGAGAAGCGCGTTGGACCGTCCCCGAGCACCCCGACGTCAGCGCGAGCGAGAGACCAAGGGCCGTCGACACCACCAATGAAATCTTCATGAGGCCACCTCCATGGGCCTCGCGCTTAGCGACCGGCGTGCCGCAAGGGCGTGCGAAGAAAGAGCGGCAAAAGCGCGCGCGACCTCTCGCGTGCACCTGTCCGCGCCACGCGCGGGGGTGTCCTGGTCAGGCGGTGCGCAGCGCTCACCCCTTGGGGCGGACGTTCTCTTTGACCCAGCCGATGATCGTCTCGAGCGTGGTGCCGGGGGTGAAGACGCCGGCCACGCCGCTCTTCTTCAGACCTTCGAGATCTCCCTCGGGGATGATGCCGCCGCCGAACACGATGATGTCGTCGGCCCCCTTCGCCTTCATGGCGGCGATGACCGCGGGGAAGAGCGTGTTGTGCGCGCCGCTCATGATCGAGAGCCCGACGGCGTCGACGTCTTCTTGCACGGCGGCGGTGGCGATCATCTCCGGCGTCTGGTGGAGGCCGGTGTAGACGACCTCGAAGCCGGCGTCGCGGAGCGCGCGCGCGACGACCTTCGCTCCACGGTCGTGCCCGTCGAGCCCGGGCTTGGCGACGAGGACGCGGATCTTTCGGGCGCTTTCGGCGGTGCTCATTTTTCGGGGAGGTAGCCCAAGACCGCCCGGAGCGCTAGCGTGTTCTCGTGCGTCTCCACCCTACGAGCGCCACGTTCCACGTCGCGCTCGCCGGAGCCGCGGTCGTCGCCGTGGGTCTCGCCGCGCGAGAAGCGCCCATGGTCGCCTACGGCGGAGCCATGATCTTGGCGGTGGCGGTGGGCCGCGCGGCGGCCCTCATCGCCGTCACCCACCTGCGGGCGGCGGGCTTCGAGATGGTGTGGAGCGCCACCAAGCGCGTGGTTCGCACGACGCGGGACGAAGAGATCGTCGTCCACGCCGAGCTCCGGAACCGTAGCCCCGACGAGATGCGCGGCGTGGCGGTGCGCGCGGTCGTCTCGAGCATGATCGAAGCGCGCATCGAGCCGTCGGAGGTCGACCTGCCGGCCGAGAGCCGCACCCGCGTGAAGGTGATCCTCCGCGGGAGACGCGTCGGCCGTTGGGGGGTGCACGGCGTCGCGCTCGAGGTGCGAGGCACCAAGGGGGGCGGCGACGCCCTCTACGAAGTGCCGCTCATGTTCGCCAACCCGCTGGGGGTCGAGGTCTACCCCCGCGCGCTCCACGCCTACGCGCTCTCCCCTCGCGGAGGCCGCGCACGACGGGTCGCCGAGGTCGGTCGACCGGCGCCGCTCGCCGGCGAGGGAGACGAGCTCCGCGAGCTCCGCGATCACGTCCCCGGCGATCCGTTCCGTCGCATCGCCTGGCGCGCGAGCGCACGGCGCGGAAAGCTCGTCGTCCGCGAGATGGAGCGTGAGGAGCGCGACATCGTGTGGCTCGTGCTCGACGCCTCGGTCGAGCTCTGGGCCGGCCCGGAAGGGCGCGCTCCGCTCGACGCGGGCGTGGAAGAAATGTCGGCGCTCGCCACGAAGCACCTCGCCCGCGGCGATCTCGTGGGGCTCGCGATCTTCGCCACCCGCCTTCGAACGTTCATCGAGCCGGCGCGCGGCGCGGGGCAAGCGCTCAAGATCGCCGCGGCGCTGACCAGCTCGGCGAGCATGATCGACGCCGATCGGTCGGAGCTCGACGAGTGGGAGGTCGCGCAGCGTGTCGCCGAGCACGCGAGGCCGCTCGATCCGCGCGGCCTCGCCGACATCCCGCGTTCCAACTTGGACATGCTGGCCGCTCGCGCCGAACAGCTCCGCGCGCGTGCCCCCTTCGCGCCGCGCATCCCCTTCGCCGCGGGGAGCCGCGAGCAGGCGCTCCGCCACTACCTCGCGGCCTTCGGCGTCGAGGTCCCGCCCCGCACCGAGGGAGAGCGCGACAAGGCACACGACACGCTCGCCGCCACGCTCGGTCGCATCTTGAAGTTGAAGTCGCGCGCGAGCGTGGTGCACGTCTTCGCCCCCGCGCCGCCGCCGACGAGCGAAGCCTTGCGATCCATTCGACGGCTCCGCGCGCGGCGCGTGTACGTGACGTGGTCGGTGCCACCGCTCGAGAGCTCCGTGGGGCAAAGAGAGAGCGCCGCGAGCGATCCGGTCACCGTGGAAGATGCGGTGGTGGGCGCGGTCCTCGCGCGCGCCCGCGCCGCTCGCGCACGCGCCGAGCGGTCGCTCCGCAGCGTGGGAGTCACGCCGCACGTGGCGCCACGCCGCCCCGTGCCCGACGCGCCCGGCGGAGCCTCGAGCGCCACGTGAGCCACGACGCGCGCGCGGTGCTCCGATCGGCGGGGCTCCATCCCAAGAAGAGCTTCGGCCAGAACTTTCTCGTCGACGGCAACGTCGTGCGGGCCATCGCCGCGGCCTGCGTTCACGACGACGAATGCGGTCGCGCGACGGTGGTCGAGCTCGGCGCCGGGCTCGGCGCGCTCACCTCGGTGTTGCTCGAGCGCGCGAAGGTGATCGCGGTGGAGCGCGATCGTGATCTCGTGCCGCTCCTCGGGGCGGCGTTGGCCGAAGCGGTCGCGAGCGGTCAGCTCACGATCGTCGAAGGAGACGCGCAGACGTTCGACATCGTCGCCGCCCTCGGCGCGGCCCCCAGAGGTCACGTGCGCGTGCTCGGAGGGAACCTGCCGTACCAGATCACCGGGCGGCTCCTCGAGCGAGCGGTCCACGCTTCGCCGGACCTCGATCGCGCCATTTTCATGGTCCAGCGTGAGGTCGCCGAGCGCCTCCTCGCCGAGCCGGGGACCAAGACCTACGGCGCGCTGACCGTGTTCGTCCGCGCCGCCTTCGACGTGTCGCGCGTGAGGAACGTCTCGCCCGGATCCTTTCACCCGCCGCCCGACGTGACGAGCACGGTGGTGGAGCTCCGCCCCACGCGCCCCCGCCGCGCCGAAGAGACCGAGACGTTCCGCGCCCTCGTGAAGCGCGCCTTCGAAGCGCGTCGCAAGACGCTCCGGAACGCGTGGAGCTCGGTGGCCGAGCCGGCGCGCATCGCCGAAGCCGCGGAGAAGGCCGGCATCGCCCTCGAGCGCCGCGGCGAGACGCTCTCGGTCGACGACTTCGCGCGGATGGCGAAGCTCCTCGACGCGCGCGCCTGACCTTCGCGCGCGCCGCGCTACGTCACTGACCGCTCGGGTTCCACGGCGAGCCGAGATCCGCGAGCGCGTTGATGGCGTCGCGTCGATCGGGCGAGTTCGCCGGAGCGACCTCGAGGAAGCGGCGGTAGTGCTCGATGGCGTCGGGGCGCTTGCCCGACCTTCGCATCGCTTCACCGGCGGCGAACTCGGCGCTGGCGATCCAACCGGGCCGCACGTCCATCTTCTCGGCTTCACCGGTGGCGAACGCCAAGTGTTTCGCTGCCTCAGCAGCTGCCCCGCGCTCGAGCAGGAGTCGACCGAGTCGGAAGCGCCAGAACGGCTCTTTCTCGTTCGAGGAGACCGCCTTCTGCCACTCGACGAGCGCCGTGGCGTTGTCGTTTTTGTCCTCGTAGCACTCGCCGAGCGCCGCGTGCGCTTCCATGCGGGTCGGGCGGAGCTCGAGCGCGTGCTTCAAGTCGCGCACGGCGTCTTCCACCACGCCCTCTTTGCGCTCGAGCACGCCGCGCTGCCAGTAGCCGTCGGCCAGGAGCTTGTCGAGCGCGAGCGCCTTGTCGATCTCTTCTTTGGCGAGGCCGAGCTGCGCGGGGACGGCGTTGTTCGCGGCCCATGCAACATACAAGTGATACTCGGCGCGGTTGGGATCGAGCTCGACGGCGCGCTTCAAGTAGCGCATCGCCTCGGTCTCGCTGGTGCCGCCTTGCTGGAAGAGCGCACGGCCGAGGTAGTGGTTCGCCTCGGCGCTGTTCGGCCTCTTGTCGAGCACCTTGCGGAGGATGGGGACGGCGTCGGCCGGGCGGCCGATGGCGGCGTAGGCGGCGCCCACGCGGAGCTGCAAATCCGGATCGTCCGGCGCCTTGGCGAGTGCGCTCTGGAACTGCTCGAGCGCCTTGTCGACGTCGCCCGACTCCTCGTAGAGGAGACCGCGCTCGACGGCGAGGCCCGGGTAGTCTTTGTCGGCGGCGAGCACTTGATCGAGCTCGGCGCCGGCCTCGTCGATCTTGCGCATGCGACGGAGCGTCACCCCGAGTCGGAAGCGCGTCGCCAGATCGCTCGGGTCCTTCTTCAGCGCGTCGCGGAAGTGCGCGACCGCCTCGTCGTACTGTCCTTGCGTGGCGGCGATCTCACCGAGCGCGTGCTGGAGCGCCGCCGAGTCGGGGAGCTTGGCACGCGCCTCGTCCAGCTTGGCGACCGCGTCCTTCGTTCGCCCTTGGCCCGCGAGCAAGCTCGAGAGCGCGACGTACGGCTTGATCGCGTCGGGCATCGACGGGTCGAGCCTGTCGATCGACGCGGTGTATTCCTTCTCCGCGGCGGTCTTGTCGCCCAGCGCTTCGAACGTGCGGCCCAGCCAGTAGGCCACCGCCCAGCTCTTGGGGTTGGCCTTGCGCGCTTCGACGAGCTGCGCCTTGGCGTCGTTGAGGCGCTCGAGGGCGAGCTTCGCCTTGGCGTCGGAGAGGATCGCCTCGATGCTCGCCGGATCGGCTTGGACGGCCGTCTCGAACCGCGTGAGCGCCTCGGTGTAGCGCCCCTCGTCGAAGAGCACCTCGCCCTGGCCGAGCAGCGCGTGCACGTTGCGCGACTCGAGCTTCAGCGCGGCGTCGAAGTCGGTGCGCGCCTCCGCCGATCGCCCACGACCGGCGTGGATCCAACCGCGCACCGCGTGAGCCTGCGCCGTCTCGAAGGGGGCGGCGTTGGCCTTCGCGTCACCGTCGATGACCTTGGCGAGCTCGGCCATCGCCGTCGCTTCGTCGCGGTCCCGGTCCCACGCGAGGCTCGCGCGGAGCACGTGCGCGCCTGCGTGCTGCGGTGAAGCGGCGAGCGTCGCGTCGAGCTCCTTGCGCGCGTTCACGGCGTCGTCGGCGAGCGCGTACGCGCGCGCTTCGCCGTAGTGGGCGCGGGCGCCCGGGCGCAGCGTGAGTGCGTGCTGGAACGCTTCGATGGCGTCGTTGGGCGCTTTGGCGCGGAGCTCGACCTCGCCGCGGGCGAAGGCCACGTCCTCTTGAATCGGATCGCCGGTGTCGCGCTTGCTCGCGGCGTCGAGGCCGTGTCGCGCTGCCGCGAGATCGCCCGAAGCCGCCGAGGCGAGCGCTTGCGCGACCGCGGCGTAGCGAACGTTGTCCTTGGGCGGCAGCTCGGCGATCCATTGGCGCGCGCGGGCGGCGCGGTCGCTGTCGGCGCCGAAGCGGAGCTCGGTCTCGAGCTCGACGATGGCGGCATATGCGGCGAGCGGACGGTTGCGCGGCGCCTCACCGTGCGCGCGGGCCAGCGCGTCGGCGGCGGCACGCGCCTCGGGGTACACGTCGTTCGCCATCTTCGCGCGGGCCGACGCGGCCGAAGTGGTGAGCGTCTGCGCGTAGCTCCCGGCGTGGATCGCGTCGTCGACGACGTAGCGACCGAACCCGCCGTAGGGGGTGAGCTCGAGCAGCCCTCCGCCGATGACGAGCAAGGCGAACACGCCGAGCAACACGCGACGGAGCGTCTTTCGCGACTTCTTCTCCGGCCCCGCGGCGCGCGCCGGACGCTGCGCTTCGGGGAGCGCGACCTCGGACGCAGCCCCCGGCGGAGCGATCGACGCGACACGAGCCGGGCGATTCGACGTGCGCTGCGGAGGCGGCGGCGCGTCGGACGAACCCTTGGAGGGGCCGAGGATACCGGCGAGCGAAGCCTCGTCGCCTCCGCCTCCCCCCTCGCCTTGGAAGAGCGAAGGGCCGGGAGCGTCACCGCCGAGATCGACCTCACCGAACGAAGCGCCACCCGTGCCGCGGGGCTCGGCGGCGCGGGGCGGCGGCACGGGTGCGGCGCCGTGCGAAGCCTGCGCGGGAGGAGGCGGCGGCTCGGGGGTGAGATCGAAGCCCGCGGCCTCACCCCACTCACCGAGCGGCGCCGACGGCGGATGCATCGACGGAGCCTTCGGCGCGCCGGGCATCGGCGGCACCGATCCGAGCGGAGGAAGGGATCCGAGCGGCGGGAGCGACCCGAGCGGCGGCATCGAACCGAGGGCCGGCGTCGCGCCCGCGTTCATGGTCGAAGGAGGCGGCGGCAGGTCGAGCTCGCCGAACTCGCCGAGGCCGTCGCCGAGGCCGGCGTTTTCGATCTTCTCCGCGCGGAGCGAAGGGACCTTGGCCGGATCGGGAGGAGCGCCGAAGTCGGCGAACGGGTCGAGCGTCGGCGCCGCGGCCGCGCGCTCGGGGAGCGTGTTCGCCACGCTCGGGAGCGCGTTGGCGACGCTGGGGAGCGCGTTGGCCACGCTCGGGAGCGCATTCGCCGTCGCCGGCAAGCCCGCGGCGGGGACGGCGGGGAGATTGGACGCCGACGAAGGGAGGTCGAGCCCGCCGCCGACCGTCGGCAGATCGATCTCGCCGAAGTCGAGCCCCGCCGATCGCGAGGCCCCTCCCACGGGGGCGGCGGGAGGCGGCGCGGCGAAAGCCGGCGCGGCGGCCGGCTTCGGCGCCGGGAGGCCCACGGTCGCGCCTTTGGGCGCGGGGAGATCGGCCTTGGGCGCGGCGCGCTGGGGAAGGTCGGCGACAGGCGAAGGCAGATCCGCTTCGAGCGCGTTCGACGCGCGCGCGGCGGCTGCGGCGAGCGGCAGATCGATCTCGAGCTCGTCGCTCGGCGCCTTCGCAGACTGCACGGCCGCAGCGAGACCGGCGCGCGGCACGGGCGGCGGCGGCTTCGCGGGCTTGGCCGGCCCCGTTCCTTTGGGGTGCGCGGTGAGCGGAAGATCGGCCTCGTCGAGCGATCCGAGCGCGGCAGGGAGATCCAGCTCGCCGATCCCGCCCTTTGCACGCGCGGGGCTCGGGAGGAACGCGGCGTCTTCGCTCGCGTCCCCCTCGCCGGGCTTCCACGGATAGCCGGGGGTTTGGGGGACGGGGAGCTTGGGGCTCGACGCCGGCGGCGGAGGCTTGCCCGCCATCGACGGCTTCGCGGGGACGGGCGGCGGAGGCTTCGCGGGGGCGGCCCCCGGCACGGGCGGCTTCGAGGCCGCCGCCGGACCGGACATCCCGAGCATCGTTTGCTTGAGCGCGCGCGTCGCCTCGGCGGAGCGCGTCTTCGGCGGACCGCCTGCGGGAGGCGCGGCCGGGGTCGCGGCAGATGCAGTCGGCGGAGCGCCGGCCTGCGGGTCGGACTTGGGCGCCTGAGGCGCCCCCCCCGTCTTGACGACGAACGTGTGCCCGCACTTGGGGCACCGCATCTTCAACCCCGCGGGCGGGATCCTGCGCTCGTCCACCTGATACGGCGCCTTGCACGACTCGCACTCGACCCTAAGCATCGAACCTCACGTCGCGACCCGATTCTTCCCGGCGCGTTTCGCACGATAGAGCGCCTGGTCTGCGGCGCGGAAAATCGCTTCGGCGTCGCTGGCGTCCTCGGGGAGCGTGGCGACACCGAGGCTGATGCCAGGATGCACGCGGACCCCGTTGCGCTCGTACACGTGAGCGTTGATGGCGACGCGCACGGCGTCGGCGATCGACACGGCCTCCGCCTTACCCACCCCAGGAAGCGCGGCGGCGTATTCGTCGCCGCCGAAGCGCGTCGCGTAGCCGCGGGTGCCGATGACCTCGCCGATGACCTTGCCCGAGGTCCCGATGACGAACGCGCCCATCTCGTGGCCGTGCGTGTCGTTGATCCCCTTCACGCCGTCGAGGTCCATGGCGATGACGCTCACGCAGGCGAGGCTCCCCGCGTGCACCGCGGCGACCGTGGTCTCGAGCTGCGCGTCGAAGCGGCGCTTGACCCACAAGCCCGAGAGCTCGTCCTCGTTGAGCAGACGATCGAGCTCGGCGGCGAAGCCTTGGCGAATGGCGTCCTGCTCTTGAAACTCGAGGATGGTCTTCCCGAGAAAGACGCGGTCGCCCGGCTTGAGGTTGGCCTCGGCTTGGCGCTCGCCGTTGACGAGCGTGCCGTTGGTGCTCGCAAGATCGACGACCGCCCACTCGCCGGCGCCGCGATCTTCGATGCGCACGTGGCGCCAGGAGACGTTCTCGTCGCGGAGCGGGAGCCCCGCAGAGGGATCGCGACCGACCTCGATCGACTGTTGGAGCGCGAGGCGCATCCCGACGTCCGGCCCGCCCACGACGACGAGCGTCGGACGTCCGTGCTTCCGAAGCTCTGCTTGAAGAGCTTCGCGGAAATTGACGTCGTCGAGCGGCTTGGTGCGGAGCGGACCCCCGCGCGCGCCCCCCGCCCGATCGCGCCCGCCGGCTTTCGGGTCGTCTCCCGCCATCGCGCCCAAGGCTATCACAAGAGGTGGTAGGTTTTGCGTGCTGGCCTCGCGCGAAATGCCCCCCTCGACCCCACCCCGCCAAGCCCCGTCACCGGCAGGGGGGCGAGCGGGCGGAGCCCCCGAGACGCCCCCGGCCAGATCCCCTCCGCCGCACGCGCCGCGCGCGCGACTCGCGGCCTACGCGTGGATGTCGACCGGGGCGGTCCTCTTCGCGCTCATGGGCTTCTTCGCCCGCGTCGCGAGCGCGCACGTGCCCTGGACCCTCGTCGCGTGCACGCGGGCGCTCCTCGGCGCGGCGGTCGCGTTCGGGGTGGGGAGAGTGCGCGGCGTCGCCGTGTGGCCCAAGAGCACTCCGGCCATGTGGGCACGGAGCGGCTTCGGCACGGTGGCGATGCTGTGCACCTTCTACGCGGTGGGTTCGCGCGCCCTCGCGCTCGGCGACGCTTCGACGCTGGTGAACCTCGCGCCGGTGATGCTGGCCGTGCTCGCGCCGCTCGTTCTCGGCGAGCGCGCGGGGCGACGCGTCTTCCTCGCACTGCCGATCGCCTTGACGGGGGTGATTCTGATTTTACGCCCGCCGATCCTCTTCGGCGGCATGCACGCGGCGAGCTCGGCGATGCTCCTCGCCGCCGGCGTCGCGGTGCTCGGCTCGTTCTCGACCTCGTGCGCGATGATGATGCTTCGCCGTGTCGGCAAGACCGAGACGCCGGAGGCCATCGCCACGCATTTCTCTCTCGTCGCCGCGGCGACGTGCGCGGTGCTCTCGCTCGGCGTGCGCGTGGTGCCTCCGTGGAGCGACGCAATGGCGATGATCACCGCCGGCGTGTGCGCCGGGCTCGCGCAGCTGGCGATGACCCGCGCCTACTCCCTCGAGCTCGCGGCGCGCGTCAGCCCCTTCGGCTACCTCACAGTCGTCGCGAGCGCGCTGCTCGGCGCCGTCGGGCTCCACGAGTGGCCCTCCCCTCTCGCGCTCCTTGGGATGGCCCTCGTCGTGACGTCGGGCATCGTGGTGACGGTCGCTGGCGCGCTAAGCTCCGGCCCCCATGGATCCGAAGCTCCCGTACGCTGACGTCCTCGCCCATCGCGCCGACGCGCTCGCCACCCTCGCGGTGCACGCGGGCCATCCGCGACGAACCGGCGAAAGCGGCGCGCTCGACACCCCCATCGTGCTCTCGAGCGCGTTCGGCTTCGCCAGCGCCGAAGAGGCCGCGGGCGCGTTCCGCGGAGAGAACGACGCGTACATCTACGGGCGGTGGGGGAACCCCACGGTCGAAGTCCTCGAGGCCGAGCTCGCGGCGCTCGAAGGGACCGCGTCGGCGTGCGTGACGGCGAGCGGCATGGCCGCTGTGAGCGGCGCGATCCTCTCGCTCGCCGAAGCGGGGAGCCACGTCGTGGCGCCGCGCTCGATGTACGCCGAGAGCGCGCGACTCCTCCGCGAGAGGCTCCCGCGGTTCGGCATCACCACGACGTTCGTCGACGCGCACGAGCCAGGTGCGTACGAGGCCGCGCTCACGCCGAACACGCGTGTACTCTACATCGAAACACCTTCGAACCCGAACCTGCGGATCACCGACGTCGCCGAGGTGGTGCGTCTCGCGCGGGCGCGCGGGCTCGTCACGCTCGCCGACAACACCTTCGCCACCCCCTTCTGCCAGACTCCCCACGCGCTCGGGGTCGATCTCGTCGTCCACTCGATGACCAAGGGGCTCGGCGGGCACGGCGACGCGATCGGCGGCGCGATCTGCGGCGGCGAGGAGCTCGTCTCCCGCGCGCGCGACCTCGTGGTGAAGGGCTTCGGCGGGGTCATTTCCCCCTTCACCGCGTACCTCGTCTCTCGCGGGCTCCACACCTTTCACCTCCGCCAAGCGAAGGCATGCGCCAACGCGGCGGTGCTCGCCGAGAAGCTCGCCGCGCACCCGAGCGTCGCGCGCGTGCATCACCCGTCCCTCGCCGGGCACCCCGGACGCGACGTCGCCCTTCGTCAGATGCACGCGCTCGGTGCGCTCCTCTCGTTCGAGCTCCGCGGCGGGGCCGAGGGCGAGGCGCTCGCGCGAGGGCGCACGGTGCTCGAGGCGCTCACGCTCATCACGCACGCGGTAAGCCTGGGCGATACGCGAAGCCTCGTCGTGCATCCGGCGTCCACGACGCACTCGACCATGCCCAAGGAGACGCGACGGGCGGCGGGGATCGACGACGGGCTCTTGCGTCTGAGCGTGGGAATCGAATCGCCCGCCGACCTGTGGCGCGACCTCGAGCAAGCGCTCGCGCGCGCCGCCTCGTAGAGCGGCAATTTGCGTGGTCGAGTCCGCATACGCTTGAGGTACGCAACTCGGGGAACGACGCGGCCGATGGGGTTAGGATGAATCCCTCGATGCGACCCGCGAGCACTTTCCTCTCCACGACCTTCGTCTTCTCTCTCGCTCTCTCGACCCTCGGCGTCGCCGCGTGCAGCGACACGTTCGGCACCTCGTCCTCCGGCGGCGGCGCGCAGAATCCCGACGGCGGCGTGGTCGCCGGTGGCGGCAAAAATCCCCCGCCCGGCTGCGACGGCGCGGCCGCGCCCGATCAGAACCCCTGCGTCGTCGACGACGGCGTCGGCATCTTCGCGTCGGTCGGCATGGGCCAAGACAACGCCGACGGCTCGCACCTGCATCCGGTGAAGTCCCTGCAGAAGGCGATCGACCTGGCGAAGGCCGCGGGGAACAAGAACGTGTACGCCTGCTCGGAGACCTTCCAAGAGAGCCTCACGCTCCACTCCGGGGTCTCGGTGTACGGGTACTTCGACTGTTCGACGCCGGATTGGAAGGTGGCGGCCGATCGTCACGCGCTCTTGCAGGCGCCGACGAGCCCGGCCGTGACGGCGACCGACATCGTGGACCCGACCGTCTTCGTCGCTTTCGACGTCATCGCCCCCGACGCGACCAAGACCGCGCCGAGCTCGATCGCGGTCTTGGCGAAGAACGCCTCGTCGCTTCGCATCGCGCGCGGCAAGTACCAATCGGGCAAGGGCTACGACGGCGCCGACGGCGTCGAAGGAACGCAGCTCGTCGACTCACCGACGAAGGACGGCGCGGCCGGGCTCCTCGAATCGACGTGCCAGCTCGGCGTCGTCGCGTGCAACGCCAACGGCGGCGACTGCAACGACGCGGCGTGCTACCAGCCGCACGCCAACGGCGTCGCCGGTGGAACGAACGCCTGCACCGGCGCGCCGGGCCACGCCGGCGGCGCGGGCGGTGCGGGCGGGGGCGGTGGTCACTGGCAGAAGTACTCGACCGACAACTGCCACAAGTTCACCTACGTCGCCTTCTACGACGGCGCCACGGTCCTCTTCGCGACGCCGGGGAACGGCGGGGCGGGGAGCGGCGGCGCGGCGGGAGGCACGGCTCGCTACGACGACCAATCGCAGAGCTCGCCCACTACATCGTGCGGGCAGTTCGAGCACTCGAACGGCGTCGACGGCACTGCCGGCGGAGGCGGAACCGACGGCGCGAGCGCGACGACTCCCGGAACGTTCAACGCCAGCGGCTTCACGCCGGCCGACGGCACCGCCGGCGCGAACGGATCGCCCGGCACAGGCGGCGGAGGCGGGGCGGGATCGCTCCCGCTGAACGCCGGCGTGTACGGGGACGGCGCCCTGACGTGGGGGATCGTCGGGGCAGGAGGCGGCGCGGGAGGCTGCCCAGGGCTGGCCGGGACTCCGGGCAAGGGCGGCGGCGCGAGCATCGTCATTCTGGCCACCGACAGCGGGATGCAGCTCGACGGCCTGACGCTGCAAGCGGGCAACGGGGGGCGTGGCGGCGCGGGCACGTTCGGCAGCAACGCAACGAGCGGTGGCAACGCGGGCTTCGCCCCTGAGCCAGGCCCGAATTCGAGCGATCCCCTCGCGGGAAATTCGGCCGGTGGCCGCGGCGGCGACGGCGGGCGCTCGGGCGTGAGCGGCGCGGGCGCCGGCGGCTCGTCGATCGCGGTCGCGTACCACGGCGCGATGCCGAACCTGGTGAACGGCACGACGGCGACCCCGGGGAACGCCGGCCAAGGCCAGACCGCGCGCACGCACGCCGACGGCGTGCGCACGATCCCGGCGAGCGCCGACGGCGCTGCGGTGGCGACGCTGCAGTACTGATACAGTTCGGTCCCCATGGACCGCCTGGTTGTCGTCGGTGCGCGCCAGCACAACCTGAAAAACGTCACGATTTCGCTTCCGCGAGGGAAGCTCGTGGTGCTGACCGGTCCGAGCGGATCGGGAAAGTCGTCGCTCGCCTTCGACACCATCTACGCCGAGGGGCAGCGGCGCTACGTCGAGTCGCTCTCGGCGTACGCGCGTCAGTTCTTGGAGCAGCTCGCCAAGCCCGACGTGGAGCGCATCGACGGGCTCTCGCCGTCGATCGCGATCGAGCAGCGTCCCTTGTCGAAGTCGCCGCGCTCCACGGTGGGCACCGTCACCGAGATCGCCGACTACCTGCGGCTCCTCTACGCGCGCGTCGGCGTGCCGCACTGTCCGAATTGCGGCAAGCGCATCGAGGCGCAGACCGTTCAGCAGATCGTCGATCGCGTGCTCTCCCTCACCGAGGGGACGCGCCTCTCGGTGCTCGCGCCCATCGCTCGGGCGCGCCGCGGCGAGCTCAAGATGGAGCTCGAGCGCCTCCGTCGTGAGGGGTTCGTCCGCGCGCGCATCGACAACGTGGTCGTGGACCTCGGCGACGAGATTGAGCTCGACGGAAAGAAGCCGCACGACCTCGACGTCGTCGTCGATCGCCTCGTCTTGAAGGACGGCCTCAAAGGGCGCCTCACCGACAGCGTGGAGCTCTCTCTCAAGATGGGCGAAGGGCGCATGCTCGTCGCCGTCGAGGGTGAGGAGCCGTTTTGGCTCTCCGAGCGCTTCGCCTGCATCGATTGCGGCATCTCGCTCCCGCCCATCGAGCCGCGCATGTTCTCGTTCAACGGCCCGCACGGCGCTTGCCCGGCGTGCGACGGCCTCGGCGAGCGCGCGGTCATCGATCCCGAGCGCGTCATCGGCGATCCCAAGCGCACGCTGCGCGAGGGGGTCGTGCTCGCGTGGGGGAGGCGCGGATCGGTGCATCTCTCGACCGAGATCGCGCGCGCGGTGGAGACGCTCGGCGTCGAGCCCGACGTGGCGTGGTCGAAGCTCCCCGAGGCCGATCGCCACGCGATCGTCTTCGGCTCGAGCGCGGTGAAGACGCGCGCCGCGGCGGGCGAAGGCGAAGCGAAGCGGAAGAAGAAGAAGACCTACGAAGGGGTCGTCCCCCGCCTCGAGGCGCGCCTCGCCGGCGGCGAAGACGGCGACCAAGTGCTCGACGAGGATCCGGTCGAGGGGGACTTGCCGGAGGAGGAGATCGGTCGCTTCGTCGTCGTGCGTACGTGCGACGCGTGCAAGGGGCGAAGGCTACGGCCCGAGGCCTTGGCGGTGAAGCTCGCGGGGAAGGACATCACCGAGCTCGGTCACATGCCGCTCCGCCACTTGCGGACGCTCATCGACGAGCTCTCCAAGGGCGAGTCCAAAGAAGCGGAGGGCTTCGGCACGCGCGAGCGCGCCATCGCCGAGCCGCTGCTCAAGGCGGTGGCGGCGCGCCTGGGCTTCTTGATCGACGTCGGCCTCGATTACCTCGCGCTCGATCGCAGCGCGCAGACGCTCTCGAGCGGCGAAGGGCAGCGCATTCGCCTGGCGACGCAGATCGGCGCGGCTCTCGTCGGCGTGCTCTACGTGCTCGACGAGCCGAGCGTGGGGCTCCACGCGCGCGACAACGCGCGCCTCATCGAAGCGCAGACGCGCCTGCGCGATCTCGGCAACACGGTCCTCGTGGTGGAGCACGATCGCGAAGCGATCCTCGCCGCCGATCACGTCGTCGACATGGGGCCGGGCGCCGGTGCGCACGGCGGCACGGTGGTCGCGGTGGGGACGGCCACCGAGCTGATGAACAACCCGGCGTCGATCACCGGGCCGTACCTCTCGGGGGAGAAGCAGCTTCCCATCCCGAAGACGCGCAAAGCCCCCGGGCGCGCCAAGCTGCGCGTCGTGAACGCGCGCGCGCACAACCTCCGCGGCGTGACCGTGGACGTGCCGCTCGGTCTCTTCACCTCGGTGACGGGGGTCTCGGGGAGCGGGAAATCCAGCCTGATCGTCGACACGCTGCTCCCCGCGGCGCGCTCGAGCCTCTACTCCGCCACAGCTCCTGTGGGCGATTGCGATGCGGTGGAAGGCCTCTCGCACATCGACAAGGTCATCTCGATCGATCAGGCGCCCATCGGTCGCACGCCGCGCTCGAACCCGGCGACGTACACCGGCGTGTTCGCGCTGCTACGCGACATCTACGCCGGCCTCCCCGAGGCGCGAGCCCGCGGCTACAAGGCCGGGCGCTTCTCCTTCAACGTCAAAGGCGGGCGATGCGAGGCGTGCCAGGGCGACGGCGTGCTCCGCATCGAGATGCACTTCTTGCCCGACATCTTCGTCACCTGCGAGACGTGCAGCGGCCGTCGCTACAACCGCGAGACGCTGGAGATCCGCTACCGCGGCCTCTCCGTGGCCGACGCGCTCGATCTCACGGTGGAAGCGGCGGCGGAGACCTTCGACGCCATTCCGCGCCTGCGCGATCGGCTCGACGCGTTGAAGCGAGTCGGACTCGGCTACCTCACGCTCGGACAACCGGCGACGACGCTCTCGGGCGGCGAGGCGCAGCGCGTGAAGCTGGCGCGGGAGCTCGCTCGCAAAGCGACCGGGCGCACGCTCTACGTGCTCGACGAGCCGACCACGGGTCTCCACTTCACCGACATCGAAGTGCTCTTGAGCGCCCTCACCGATCTGCGTGACCAAGGGAACACGGTGCTCGTCATCGAGCACAACCTCGACGTGGTCGCGTGCTCCGACTGGGTGATCGACCTCGGCCCCGAAGGGGGCGAAGGCGGCGGGCAGATCGTCGCCGTCGGTCCCCCGGAGACGATCGCCAAGACCGAGGGCTCGCACACCGGGCACTACTTGCGCGAAGTGCTGGAGCGCGCGGCGGACCGCACGCCCACGAAGAAGCGCGCGAAGTAAGCGGCGACTCGCCGCACGTCGTCGACGCGCGAGATCGCTTCGGCGAGCGGCCGAGGTCGCTCGGTCCTGATCAGAACGCGGCGTTCTGCTTGCAGGCCGCGGTGTAGAAGTCGACGACCCCTTGCACGTCCTGCGGGATGCAGACCTGGATCGCGCTCTGGTTCGTCTGCAGGCACGTGTCGGCCGCGCCGGCGTGCGCGCCGCACGCGCCGTTGTCCGAGGCGGCTTGGCAGTTCGTCGAGTCGTTCTGCGTGGAGCAGGTCTGGCAGACGGCGCCGACGCAGTCGAAGTAGCACTTCACGTCGGTCTTGCAGCTCGGGAGCACGGCGTAATAGCAGCTGTCGCGGTCGTTCGTGACGGCGTAGCCGGCGGCGTCGTTGAGGCTCCAGCTCTTCAAGCACGTGCCGCACGAGCCGCTGCCGGCGGCGGTGGCGCCCCACGCCTGGCAGCTCTGATCGGTGGCGGTCGACACGAGGCAGGCGTCGATGAAGTTGTTGATGGCGGTCGTGGAGCAGGTCGTCGAGCCGGCCTTCGCGGTGGGCGCGGTGCAGCTCGCCGGGGCCTGCGCCGACTTGTAACAAGCCGGTGCGGGCGCGCCGTCGGGGAGCGTGCCTCCGCCGCCGCCGCCACTGTCGCCGCCGCCTCCGCCCCCGCCGGTGTCGGCGTGCGAGCCGCTGTCGGTGCCTCCACCGCCTCCGCCGCCGCCCCCGCCGCTGTCGTCGTCGCCCGACACCGAGCTGTCGTCGCCGGTCGCGCCGCTGTCAGGGTGCGTGACGAATCCGCCGTCGTCCGATCCGTTGACCGCGGTGGCGCACCCGCCGGCGAGAGCGATGGCTGCACCGAAAGAGAAGAGGAGCTGCGTGGGCTTCATGGGGGCGCCGCGCGTTCTGACGCCAACGGGGCGCGCGTGCAATCGCAACCGTACGAACCGTCGCGGGAACAAATGCCCCGCTCCGGCGTCGGTCACCTCGTTCCCGCGGAAAAAGCCTGCGGTGTCGATGCGCGCGCGCGGGGAGTCACCCGCCGCGAGGGACAATCGATCAGGAGTAGTCCTTCTCCATGCGCTCCTGATCCTCTTTGCAGCGGATGCAGAGCGTGGTCTCGGGGCGGGCCTCGAGACGCTTGATCGTGATCTCTTCCCCACACTCTTCGCAGACGCCGAAGGAGCCGTCTTCGATCTTGGCGAGCGCCTTCTCGATCTTGTCGAGGAACGCCTTCTCGCGACCGCGGAGTCGGAAGGTGAAGGACTGGAGGTATTCGCTCGAGGCGAGGTCCATCTCGTCGGGGAGGTCATTCGCGTCGAGGGCCATGTCCTCTTCGAGCGTCTGCTTCGCCTTCTTGACGATCTCGTCCCGCTTCTCGGTCAACAGCGTCTTGAACTTCTTGAGCTGGGTCTTGTTCACGTCGTGGCTCCGCTTCGCGAGTGCGCTTCGAGACCTCGAATTCGAGGGCGTAGGACGGTAAGCATGTAAGCGAGGCTCGTCAACCCGCCCGAGCAGGCCACGGAGATGGCCCTCTCCGAGCCCGATCAGCCCCGGTGAGCCTCGGATTCGCCGGGCAGCGTGGCCCCCGCGCTTGCGACAGCACGGCGGCGATGCTCAAGTCGTCCCGTGCAGTACGTCGTCGGCGTCGACGAAAATGGTCTCGGACCGCGCCTCGGGCCTCTGGTCGTCACCGCCGTCACGCTGAGGTGCGACGACGACGCGGCCGCCAAGGTGGCCGCCGGAAGGCCGGGGCGGGCGTTCACGCGCCTCGGGGACTCGAAAGATCTGGTCTCGCACGGCGACACCGCGCTCGGCGAAGCGTGGGCACGCGCCGCCCACGCGCGCGCCGCGGGGCTCGCTGGGGAGCGCGCGCTCGAGAGCCCGGACGCGCTGTTTCATGCACTCTGCATCGATTCGCAGGAGACCTTGCGCGCGCGCTGCCCCGAGTCGCACGGCGCGCAGTGTTGGACGGCGGACGAAGAGCGCTTCGTCGCCGAGCCCAAGCTCACGCGGCTCGTCGAGCGCGACCTCGATCGCTTGCAGAAGCGCGGTGTGACGGTGGCTCGGGTCGAGGTCCTCGTCCTCTGCGCCGAAAGGCTCAACGCCGCGACCGACGCCGGGACGTCGCGCTTTCAGGTCGACCTCCACGCGATGGAGCGCCTCGTCCTCGCCGCCCGCGAGGCGATGGGGAGCGAGGTGCGCGCGCTCTGCGGCAAAGTGGGCGGCTACGATCGCTACAGCGAAGCCTTCGGGCCGCTCGCGGGTCGCCTCCACGCCGTCGTCGAAGAGGGGCGCGCGCGAAGCACCTACCGCTTCCCCGGCGTGGGCGAGATCGCCTTCGTCCGCGACGGCGACGCCGCGCATCTCGCCGTCGGGATGGCGTCGCTCGTCGGCAAGTGGGTGCGCGACCTCCTGATGGATCGCATCGTTCGCCATCATCGAAGCTTCGACGGCGACCTGCCGCTCGCCAGCGGCTACCACGATCCGGTGACGGCGCGCTTCGTCGAGGCGACGGCGCTCGCGCGCAAGGCGCGTGGGCTCCCCGACGCGTGCTTCGAGCGACGCGCGCTGCCGCCGCCGCCGAAGAAGGCGACGCGGGGGAGTCTCATCGCGAAGCGATGAGGGGGTCGCAGAACCCCACCAGGGTGGCTTAGTGTCCCGAGTCCGAAGGACTCGGAACGCTAAGGCGAGGTCTCGTCGATGAGGATGTTGCTCGAGCCCGAGCTGCCGAGCACCTGCGTGTACACCCCGTCGCCGTCGGCGTCGTCGCGCGCGTAGACGACGTACCACTTGGTCCCCGTCAGCGGCGAGAGGTCGACGCTCTTGCCGTTCATCGTCAGCACACCGACGCGGGTCGAGGCCGAGTGCGTCTCGTCGCCCGCCACCGTCGCGTAGCCGAACTGCACCGGGTCGGAGGTCTGCACGCTGATGGTGGCGAAGCTCACGCCGGAGTTGCACACGGTGCAGGTGCCGCCCCAGTTCTCTTTGAAGTTGCCGGGCGTGCTCGAGGGATAGGTCGAGGTGATGGAGGTCGAGATGTCGGCGTAGGTCCCGACCTCGGCCTTGTAGCGCTCTTGGCCTTCGCGGATCGCCGCCACCATGTGCGTGGCCTCGGTGATGTGCGTGGTGTCGAGGAACTTGCGATAGGAGAAGAGGCCGATCACCGCGAGAATCCCGATGATCCCCACGACGATCATGACCTCGATGAGGGTGAAGCCGCGCGCGCCCAGGAGCCTTCGAGATCGGATCATCGACCTCGGAGTATCCCACGCACGCGCTTCGCCGGCAAAAGGCGCCCGCGCGTGCGACACGCGCTCACTTCGAAGGAGCGGGGGGCGCCTTGCTCGGCGCGCCGGCGGCGGGCTTGGGCGCGCTCGACGCGGCGGGGGCCCCGCCGGCGCTCGCTGCGGGAGGCGGCGTGGCGCCGGCGAGCCACGCGCGGAGACGCGCGAGCTTCTCGTCCTTCGTGAGGCGAAGGTCGGCTTGGCGATCGAGCGGCTCGCCCGGCTTGAGCACCAAGGTCTCGTCGCCCACGCCGGCCACGAGCGTCCCCTTCCGCGCGAACACGTACTCGGCGCGCGGCGCCGAAGGGGTGTCCTGCAAGACGACCTGGAGAGCGTCGTCGGATTGGCCCGGCGGCGTCCCCGCGGGGGGAGCGATCGGGAGCGCGCCGGGGCGCGCCTTCAGAGCTTTCACCGTGTCTTTGGCCTGATCGGCGTCGTCCTTGACGATCGCCACGAGGCGGTACCGCTTGGTGCCGTCCTTGTAGTAGCCGACCGCGCCGGGGCCCTGCCCCTTCAAGCCGAGAGGATCGACGGTCACGAGCTGCACGCCGCCGGGGATGCGCTTGTCCTCGGGGAGCGCACGCGCCGCCGGCGGAAGCTCGATCTGCCCGGTGAGCTTCTCCCCGAGCGCCTTGGCGATCGGCGTGAGCGCCCCCTCGCTCGCCTTCACGAGCTGCTCGGGCGACTCTTGCTCGTTGATGTACGTGAGCTCGACGAGGTTCGTCCCCTTCCAGACGTAGCCGCGTCCGCTGCCGATGGCCCCCGCGCCGCCAGCGCCGATGGGCTTGGGCGCGTGCTCATCTGCCGGATCGGCGTCGGCGATGACGCGCTTCGTGTACATGCCGTACGCGCCGTCGACGGTCGCGAAGGTCGAGAGGTTGATCTCGACGCTGCCGCCGCCCCCCGCGCCGTCGATGTAACGGAGCGCGACGACGCGCTTGAGACCGAAGCGCTTGTAGACCTCGCACTCGCCGTCGAACGCGGTCGTGCAGACCTCGTCCATCGTGAGCTTCCCCTGGTCGCCGTACGTCTTCACGTCGCCCTGGGGGTCGATGCAGTACTCGTGGACCTTCCGCGGGAAGAACGGCGCGCTCACCGGATCGTTCACCGTGCCGCCGCCGGACGCGCACGCGCCGGGGGCCGCGGCTTCGATGGCCGGCGGGGGCGGAGTCCCTTGCTTGTCGGCGGCTTTTTCGTCCTTGCACGCCGCCGCGCCCAGGAGGGCCAGCGGGAGCACGAAGAGGCGGGAGGGGCGCATGGCCGTCCTCTACCACACCCCGCCGAGGACCTCGGCGTCGGGGCTTCGGCGAGGCCGATGGAGGGCGGCGCGGTATGCATCTATTTCATAGCCAGGAAAACCTTGCTGGACCGGCGCGCGGAGCCTTTGACTCAATAAATTGATATTACTACATAATTTTGGAAAGCACGGCCGGAACGCGCCTTGCTCTTCCTGCGCCGAATGCCCTCCGTGCGTCCTCCCCCCTCGATGGCAGCCTCGGGCGCGACTCGCGCCGAGCGGGCGGCGCGGCGCCTCCTCTTCGCGCGTGCGGGAGCGCGGGGCTTCACCCTCATCGAGCTGATGGTGGTGGTGGCGATCATCGCCATCCTCGCGGTCCTCGCCCTCCCCAACATGGGCGCAGCGGCGATCGATCGCCACGTGTACGAAGACGCCTCGAAGCTGAGCGACGTCATCCGCGTCGCCCGCTCACGCGCCATGGGCCGCGGCGCGGCGGTGGCGGTCATCTTCGACAACTCGGCGGGTCACGGCGGCTTGTACAGCTCGCGCGAGTCGGTCACGGCCGATCCGGTCGCCGGCAGCACGGTGAAGCGCGTCCCCTCGAGCAACTGCATGTCGCCCACCGACTGGTCCGACGCGACGACGTACTACGAGTACGACCTCTTGAACCTCGACGGCTCCTACGAGTCGTCGAACGGCATCAAGACGGAGATCTACACCGGCGGGCCGGGCTCGCTCACCTCGGTCACCAAGGGGGCCATCTGCTTCACGCCGATGGGGCGCACGTACCTCGTCACCGGCTCGGGGCCGAGCAAGGGGATGTTCGACAGCTCGGGCCCGATGCTCACCGGTCTGCTCATGGAAGTCGCGCGGCGGAAGAGCAGCCAGGTCATCGGCATCGCCCGCACCGTCGTCATCCCTTCCAACGGCGTGGCGCGCATCACCTCGTCGGGATCGCTCCTCCAATGAAGCCTTCGCGTCCCCCCCTTCGCTCGTCTCGCCGTTCGGCGCGCGCCGGGTACACGGCCGTCGAGGTCATGATGGCGCTCACCATCTTTGCCATCGGCGCGGCCGGGGTGATGGCGATGCAGAGGAGCGTCATCCAAGGGAACGACGACGCGCGGCGCATGGACGTGGCGACGGCGATCGCCCGCGAGTGGACCGAGCGCCTCCGCCGCGACGCCACGATGTGGACGCTCCCCAACTCGGCGAATCCGAGCACGAACAACCTCACCAACGCGCCGCTCTTCTCCAAGGGGGGCTCGACCGATCCGCTCGACGGCGCGTGGCATAGGCCGACGCAGCGCCTCAGCGACACGGTGCCGATGAGCCCGGGCTTCGATCTCCTCGGCAACGACGTACCGCAGACGCTCCTCGCCAAGACGAACCCCTCGGACGGCGCGCCGATCTTCTGCACCAACGTGCGCCTCACCGTCCTCGTGACGAACGAAGTGCTCCGCTCCGAGGTGCGCGTCTTCTGGCCGCGCAACATCGACGTGAAGGCCGACGACGCCTTCTGCAACGGCGATCCGACCTTCACCGATCCGCTCACGCAAGCGACCTTGAGCAAGTACCACTTCGTCTACGACGTCACCTCCATAAGGAGGAATCAGACGCGATGAGCCGCCGACGTCGCACGCAGCAAGCGGGCTTCACGCTCATCGAGCTCCTCGTGGCCATGGTCGCGGGGCTGGCGGTGGCGCTCGCCGTCGTCGCGCTGTCCCGGGACGCCACCGGAACCTTCCACGAAGAGGCGCGCACGGCGACGGCGGAGATGTCCCTCCGGCTGGCCGTCGATCGCCTCCGCGCCGATCTCCAACGCGCCGGCTTCATGGCGACGGGGAACGTGCAGAAGGACGTGCTCGTTCCGCTCGACCCTACGCAGACGCGCGTGCGCACCGCGGTGACCGGACACGTGAACCTGCAAGCGCTCCACATCCTGCAGCAGGGCTCGCTGGCGCTCACGCCGCTCTCGACCGCCGGCTCGAACGCTCTCGCCCCCGACGCGCTCGAGATCACCGGCAACCTGACGAGC
The DNA here is from genome assembly GCA_964531795.1 of uncultured Polyangiaceae bacterium. Taxonomy (GTDB): domain Bacteria; phylum Myxococcota_A; class Polyangia; order Polyangiales; family Polyangiaceae; genus CAZHHD01. The sequence continues at coordinate 196,678 of CAZHHD010000010.1, forward strand.
ACGGATCAGTACGTGGTTCGAACGGTCACCGACGGCGGCAGCGCGTGCGGCGGGCAGCGCATGTTCCTCGCGACCGACTCGGCGTCCATGTACCGCATCGTCTCCAACGTCGATCCCGGCGCGCTGCTTCGCCGGATGTTCCAGCCGGTCGCCGGGCAGAAGTTCCTCGTCCGTGTGGCCGACGACCTCGGTCGCTACGAGTTCGCCGTCGGTTGCGCGGCGGGAATCGCCCACTACGACCCGAGCGCCCCCGACGCGACGAAGATCTACATCGACCTCGATCCCGCGGTGTCGATCGACGTGACCCGCTACGGCTTCGTCGACGGTCGCCTCTCGGTGAACCCGGTGGCGACGGTGCGTTGGGAGATCCGTCCGCTCGATAACGTCACCTACCCGATGTACGCCGGGCTCGGCGGCGACAGCGGCGTCGACGGCCAGCGCTACGATCTCATCCGCTCGTACGTCGACATCACCACCGGTGATCCTTTCACCCCCGACGTCACCGTCGACGGCTCGGCCCCGGAGATCGTGGCGGAGTACGCGGTCGATCTGAAGTTCGCGTTCACCGCCGACATCGGCGACTACACCGGCACGATCCCCAGCCCCAACCTGCAGACGTGGGCCTTCGGCGACACGAAGAACGACGACCTCACGAAGTTCCCGCCGAGCGCGGCGACGGCCGTCCCGCAGCGCGCGCGCAGCGTTCGCTACCGTGTCTCCACCCGCACCGCGGTGCCCGATCGCTCGCTCGACCTGCGGCTCCCCCAGGACAACTACACGGTTCGCTACTGCATGGACTCGGCGAACAACTGCACCGGCACGAGCAAAGAGTCGCGGTTCGCGCGCGTGCGCACGGTGACGACCGAGGTCGCTCTGACCAACCTCGCCAAGGCGTTCTACTGATGACGGCAAACCTCCTCACGTCCGAGTCACTGAAAGCCCGCGCGCGTCGCCGTCGCGACGAAGGTGGCGCGGTCCTCTTCATCGTGGCGATGACGCTCGCGGTGCTCGCCTCGCTCGGCATGTACGCCCTGACGCGCACCTCGGACGAGGTGAAGACGAGCGGCTACGCGCGCCAGGCGGCGCAAGCGCACTACCTCGCCGAGTACGGGATCTTGGGCGAGGCGAACGACGTGAACCCGCAGACCGCGCAGCTCTACTTGGGCTTGATGCGCAACGCGAGCCGCGCCGACACGAAGTGCATCTCGCTCCCGCAGCCGCAGACCGGGCTCCCCTACTCCCAGCTCGCCTGCCGCCGCATGGGCTCGTCCGAGATCGCCACCAAGTGGATCGGCGCGGCGGCGATGCCGACGACGCCGTACGGCCAAAACGGCATGGCGGGGGACTTCTTCGTCGAGCTGACCGATCCGGTTCAAGCGCAGCCCCCGCAGGGCTTCGACCTTCGCCTCGGGCTTTGCTTTGCGCAGTTCACCGTGACCTCCATCGGGCTCTTGCAGCCGACGGTCGCGAACAGCGGCAACACCGAGCAGCAGTTCTACGGAAACGAAGGGGTCGAGATGGCGCGCGCGCGCTTCACCGCGGGACCGATTCGTTGTCAGCAGTGAGGGCGTGTCGACACACATCCGCGCAGGAAGTCACGCGCGGATCGAGGAGCAAGCATGAGGACGGCTGATCGACACGAGAAGAAGAAGATCTTCGCCAGGTCGCGCTTCGTGCTCGCGCCCCTGGGTCTCGTCTCGCTGTGGCTCTTGCCCGGCGCGGCGAGCGCGCAGACGGGCGCGATCGACGTCTCCAAGCCGGCCCCCAACGTCATGATCCTCCTCGACACCTCGGGGTCGATGGAGAAGCTCCCCAACGGCAAAGATCCGACGTGCACCCTCGGCTCGGTCAGCGACAAGAACCGCTGGGGCGCCGCCGTGGAGTCGTTGACCGGAACCATCGCCGACGCGAGCGGCAACGAAAAGTACTCGTGCGTGACGATGTCCCGTTCGTCGGGCGATCCGGTCTTCCCCGTCGAGTACGCGATGCCCGGCGCGCCGGCGTCGAACATCTACGACCTCAACTACTACCTGCCGTTCCATCGCCCGGCCTCGGACACGTGCGTCGTGGCGCCGGGATACGCGCCCGGCATCCCCGTGGCGACGGCGCGCGGCGCGGGCGGCGTGGTCACCGACTTCAACGTCGGCGGATCGTACCCCTCGATCACGACGCGCACGTACACGGTCGGCGTGGCCCCGACGTTCCCCCCGACGACGTGCTCGTTCAACCAGTTCTCCAACGGCGTGCTCGACGGCGCGCGCGACATCATCCGCTTCGGGCTGATGACCTTCGACAGCGACACCGATCCCGGCATCGGCGTCTCGGGGAGCCCGCTCGTCCCCACCACCACGCCGTTCACCGGAACGTGGAGCTACTTCTCGGGGTGGGACAGCGGCGGAAAGGGGCAGCAGGGGAAGCCCGACGGCTGTGACCCGACGAACCTGACGACCCACTTCCTCGAGGTGGGCGCGCGCAACCCCGCGGCCCCGCCTTGGGAAGGGCGCCTCATCGGCGTCCCGTCCGATCCCGACGCCACCGTGGCGCAGATGGAGTCGCAAAACGATCAGATCCAGCTCGCGGTGAACGCGATGCGCCCGTGGGGCGCGACGCCGATCGCCGGCATGTTCAGCGACGCGCAGAACTACCTCTGGAACGACGCGAGCGGCCCCAAGGCCGATCCCTACGTCGTCGGCGGCTGCCGCGCCGAGTACATCATCCTCATCACCGACGGCGCGCCGAACCTCGACCTTCGCCCGAGCTGCGTGGCGGCGAACGGCTCGGAGACGAACTGCCCGTACTCGACCACGTCGAAGACGGTGAGCGATCTCTACGCGGGCACGGGCGGCGCCAAGGTCACGACCTACGTCGTGGGTTTCGCCGTGAGCGACGACTCGGGCAACCCGGTCTCGTGCTCGGACATCGTGCTCGGGACCTCACCGACGCAGACCATCGACACCTCGAAGTGCGGCGCCGGATCCAAGTACACGCCGTGCTGCACGCTCGAGGACATCGCGCTGAGCGGCAGCGGCGGCAAGCAGTCGGCGTTCTTCGCCGCCGATCCCTCGGACCTCTCGAAGCAGCTGAACGCCGTCATCGCCGACATCACCGCCAAGACGACGACGCGCACTGTGCCTTCGTACTCGCCGGTCGTCGCCGACGTGCCGGACAACGTGGCGAGCGGCGTGGGCAACGCGGCCTTCTTCTTGGCCTCGCTCTACCCGACCCCGAGTCAGCCGTGGTCCGGCGACGTGAAGCGCCAACGCTTCGTGTGCGACGCCACGCAGACGCTCACGCAGCCGCTCCCCACCGCGGCCAACGGCGACGACTTCGCCGCCAACCTGAACTCGCACCTCGGCGCGACCCGTAAGTTCTTCGCCGTCGCGCCGGACACGAGCCCCTCGGTCGATCCGACGACGACCATGCGCTCGTCGGTGCTGCCGTACGGCGCCATCGCTGCGGCCGACGGGCTCCCGACCTACACCGGAACCCCGACCTCGCTCGCCGCTTCGACGGCGACGATGGGCTCGCTCACGCCGGCGGCGCTCGGTGTGGCCTCGCCGACGAACTCGAGCCCGGCGGCGTGCGCGAACCTCACGCAGACGAGCCACCTCAGCGCCAACGACTGCAAGGAGCTCGCGCTCCGCTTTGCTTTCGCCGAGCAGACGGGACCGAGCGGACTCAACAGCACCTACCGCCCCTTCCAATCGCGCTACGACAACTCCTTCGGCGACGTCTTCCACGCGACCCCGCTGGTGGTCGGTCCCCCCTCGGCGCTCATCCGCGACGACAGCTACCAGGGCTTCCGCTTGGCGTGGCCCTCGACGCGCCGCTCCACGGTGCTCTACGCGGCGACCAACGACGGCCTCCTCCACGCCTTCGACACGGGCGCGACCTCGCAGTCGAACAACGAGCTCTGGGCCTTCTTGCCGCCCGCGGTCATGCCGCAAATCATCGGCACGTACCCGGCGACGCACGCGCTGCTCCTCGACGGCTCGCCGGTCGTCAAGGACGTGGTCTTCGACCGCGTGGCGGCCGGCGTCGGCGACGCCAGCAAGTGGCACTCGGTCCTCGTGGCGAGCTACGGCACCCAAGGTCGCGGCTACTACGCGCTCGACGTGACCGATCCGAACAACAACGGCGACACGACCAAGCACGAGCCGCAGGGTCCGCAGTTTCTCTGGCAGCTCACCAAGATGCCCAAGGAGCTCGACGGCTCGACGCGCGAGCTCTTTGGGTCACACGGCGGCACGCCGGCGATCACCACGGTGTTCGTCGATCTGGCGGACGCGAGCGGCACCGTGGCGAAGCACGAGGTCGGCGTCGCCCTCGTGCCGGGCGGCTCGGACGCTGCGGCCTCCGGCACCTCGTGCGCGCGCGCCACCGCGGACATCGCCAAGGCGACGAACCTCGCGATGCCCGAGACGAGCTACGGCCTGCGCGCCTCGGTGCGCTGCTGGCCCGCGGCGGGGCGCTCGCTGTCGGTCGTCCGTCTCGACAACGGTGAGATCCTCCGCACCTTCGTCCTGAGCGCCAACGACGCGCCCACCGTCCTCGCCAACCGCGTGACCCTCGCGCCGATCTACGCGCCGCTCACCAGCGCGCCCGTCGTCTACCCGAACACGGTCGGCTCGGTGGCCGAGCGCGCGTTCATCGGCGACGCCGACGGCAACATCCTCCGCTTCGACTTCACCTCGACCGATCCCTCGAAGTGGCGCGCCGACATCTTCTTCGACGGCTACAACACGACCGTCGACACGGCGACGGCAGCGTGGAACGACGGCCAGCCGGTCATCGTGCAGCCGGTCGTCTCGCTCGACCGCACCGGGCGCGTGGTCGTCCACTTCTCCACCGGCGACCAAGAGACCTTCACCAACTCGGGGACGAACCACGTGTGGTCGATCACCGAGGCGCTCTCCACCGAGTCGCCGCCGAAGCTCCGCGCGCTCCCGAACTGGTGGTTCACCTTCAACAACGGCAAGCGCGTCACCGGACCGATGGCGGTCTTCGACGGCGTCCTCTACTTCGCCACCTATTCGCCGCTCAGCACGACCACCAACAAGTGCGGCGGCGGTACCCCGGAGATTTACGGCGTCGACTTCGTGACGGCGAACGTGAACGGCATCTCCTTCGGCGGCATTCCCCGCTTCAACCCGGCGGCTTCGGCGACGATCCCCGACTCCTACACGCCGCCGAACTCGTCCGGTCTCCTCATCCCCGGCGTGAGCGTGAACGTCCCGCCGACCTGCGCCAAGACCGACACCCCCGGCACCGACTACGTCCCCGGCGCGGCCACGCACTACACGGTCACGAACGTCAACGCGAACCCGCCGCAGCTCGTCTACCAATTCGCCGGCATCGCCGCGACCGCACCTTCGCAACCTCCCCCCTACAACCTGCCGGCGGCGATGACCGGGACGGTGATCGACTCATGGGCGTCCGTCGTGGAGTGAGGCTTCGTTGGGCGTGCGTCGGGGCGCTGGTCGCCCTAGCGTGCGCCGTAGGCTGCAAGAAGACGCCGCCGCCCGAAGAAGAGGAGCAGGCCCAAGCGCACGCTCCGGGCGCGCCGCGTGCGGCATCGAGCGAGGCACCGGTCGACCACCTCGCGCCGGGCGAGCTCGCGCCGGGGAGTGAGTCGGCGTTCGGTCTCACGCTCCCGCGCGTCCTCAGGATCGAGCGCAAGATCGAGGGGAGCGCGGTCTTCGCGCGGGGCCAGGCCGAGCCGGCGGCGGTGACCGCCTTCTTCCGCGCGCGCGTGCACGACGGCAAGGTGCGGTCGCTCCCCTTCGAGGGGACCTCGTTCGAGCACGTCGTCGCCACCGACCCGAAGATCCAGCTCTCGATCCGCGTGGAGCCAGACGCGCAAGGTTCGCGCGTGGAGATCCACGACGTCACGCCGCCGCCCAAGGTCGATCTCCCCGACGACGAGGCGCGGTGGCGCGCCGCCGGTCTGAAGCCGAACGGGCAGCCGCTCGACCCTTCGCATCTGCAGTAAGCTCCTGCGCCATGCCGGTCCGGGATCGCGCGGCGCGCTCCGTCGTCCTCGTCGCTCTCCTCGTGAGCGCGGCGTGCGGAGGCGCGGGCTCGAGCGGCACCGCGAGCGGCGGGTCGTGCGACGGAACCTTCGACGCGCTCGTGGCGCTCAGCGACTACACGTCGAGCGGGGTGGGCTCGGTCGCGCTCGACGGGCGCACCAAGCTGGGCTTCTACGTCGACCTCGGGAGCGATCCGCAGCTCGTCGTCTCTTCGTCGCGAGCCTTCTATCTGGCGCGGAACGAAGACGCGCTCTTCGAGCTCGATCCGGCGTGCGGGAGCCCGAAGGCGAAGGTCTCCACCGCCGACCCGAAGAGAAAGGGGGCCACGAACCCCCAAGACGTCGCCGTCGCGCCGGACGGCACGCTGTGGGTGCCGCGCTTCAACGTCCCCTCGGTGCTCCTCCTCGGCCCGAGCGGCGAACAGGCGGGGACCGTGGACCTCGCGCATACGCCGATGGCCGATCCCGACGGCAACCCCAACGCGAGCGCGATTCAGATCTTGTCGGTGGGAGGCGCAGCCAAAGCCTTCGTCGCGCTCGAGCGTCTCGACGACACGAACGGGCTCCGCGCGAAGCTCCCCTCCACCATGTTGCGCGTCGACGTGGCCACGCGCGCGATCGAGAGCGAGGTCGAGATCGCCGGGCGAGACCCGTTCAACCTGATGGTCGTGCACGGCGGCGCGCTCTACCTCGGCGCCGTCGGAACCAGGCAATTCGACGCGGTCGACGACGATGACGGTGGCGTCGTGCGCTTCGATCCAGCGACAGGCACGAGCGTGATCCTCGTTCGCGAGAAGGACCTCGGCGGGAGCGTGACGACGATGGCCATCCGCGACGGGTGCGCGGCGGCGATCGTGGCCGACGCGACGCCCAACGTGAACGCCACGAGCCTCGTCACCTTCGACCCGGACAGCGGACAGGTGACCACGCCGCTCGCGGCCTCTCCGCTCCGCGCCGACGGCTTCGATCTGCTCGCCCTCGCCTTTCATGACGACGTGCTCCTCGTCGGCGATCGAAGATCCTCCCCGCGTGGCTACGCCGTCCACGCCTTCGATCTCGGCGCCGGCTGCACGCTCACGCCGCGCCCCGACACCCTCTTCGTGAGCCAAAAGCCGATCGTCTTGCGCGCCGTGCCCGCACGCTAGCGACGCGGGCGAACACGACGGCCGACGCGCGCGTCACATCCCCACCGGCACCGGTCCGCCGAGGAGGCCCACCCATCGCACGAGCCAGAGGAGGAGCGTGGCCGTGGCCACCGCCACGTAGGCGCCGACGGCGAACGGGCCGAAGCCGGTGCGCTCGATCATCGCGCGAGGCGAGCCATGGCGGAAGGTGACGACGACGCTCACGATCGCGAGCCACGCCGTCGCCAGCGCGCACGGGAGCGCGAGGGGATGCAGACGCACCGAGTGGGCGAAATCCCCGGCGAGGAGGAGCCGCATCGCGCGGGTCATGCCGCATCCGGGACACGGTACGCCGGCGAGCTCGGCCAGCGGGCAGCGCGCGCCGAGCGCCCACGGCAAGAGCCCGATCGCCCAGGTGAGGGCCACTCCCGACGCCAAGAGCGCGCGGCGAGCCCCCGGGCGCGGCGTGCGCGCGGCGTCCACCACCTGAGGATCGGGCTCGAGCGTCGTCATGGCGCGCGCAATCTCGATCGAAGTATACAAGGGCCCTCCGATGTACCCGCCGCAAGTTCCCCCGTTCGGTTCGAGCCCGCCCCCCGCGGGGCCGCCCGGCCCTCCCCAAAACGGCGGGTACGGCAATCCTCCGCCTCCCGGCGGGTTCGGCTACGGCAATCCGTACGGCCAAGAGCCCCGCACGCACCCGCTCGCGACGGTGTCGCTCGTATGCGGGATCGTCTCGATCCCCATGTGTTGCTGTTGGGGGATCGGCTTCCCGCTCGAGGTCGCGTCGATCGTGTGCGGCGTCATCGCGCTGCAGAAGATCAAGACCGCGCCGGATCAGTATCGCGGAAGCAACCAGTGCATCGCTGGGATGATCTGCGCGACCGTGGGGCTCTTCTTCACCCTCGGGTGGATCTTCTCCACCGTGAGCGACACGCTGAAGCGAAAGTACGGCAGTGGCCTCGGCATCTGACGCAGCGACCGACGCCCCCAGCGTGGAGAAACCCGGCGCGGACAAGCCCGGCGCGCGCGCCGTGGGCCGCGGCGGCGTGGCAGTGCTCGGCGCGAAGGTCTTCTTCGTCCTGAGCGGCCTCGTCCAGCAGACGCTCCTCCCGCGCGTAATCGGGCTCGCGGGCTACGGCGCGCTCTCCCGCGTGCTCGCCATCGCCAACGTGCTCAACAACGTCACCGTGTCGAGCTCGACCCAGGGGGTGAGCCGCGCCGTCGCCGCCGCGGGGAAGGACGAGCGTCAAGCGCTGCGCGCCACCTTGCGTCTCCACGTGCCGCTCGCCGTCGCGCTGGCCACCGCGTTCTTCCTCGCTTCGCCGCTGGCGGCGCGCTTCGAGAGCGCGCCCTACATCGCGCGTCCGCTCGAGGTGATGGCCGGCGTGGTGCTCGTGTACGGCTGCTACGCGCCGCTCATCGGCGCGCTCAACGGCCGCGCGCTCTTCACGCGGCAAGCGGGGCTCGACACGCTCTTCGCCACCTTGCGCACGAGCGGGATGCTCGGCGTCGGCTACCTGTTCCAAGCGCGGTGGGGCGAAGGGCTCCTCGGCGCCTGCGTCGGCTTCGTCGGCGCCACGCTGGTGATCCTGCCGCTCGCCGTGCGTTGGGCCGGCGTGGGGGAGCGCGTCGCCTCGCCACGGCCGAGCACCGTCCCATCGGCGAGCGTGTACCTCTTCGGGCTCGGTCAGCTCGCCCTCGCGCAGTTCTTCACGAACGCCTTGATGCAGAGCGACATCACGCTGCTCGGGCGCTTCCTCTCCCTCAGCGCCGTGGGGACCGGGCTCGGCGGCGAGGCCGCGGCCAAGAGCGCCGACGAGTGGGTCGCGGTCTATCGAGCTTGTCAGCTTTTCGCATTTTTGCCGTACCAGCTCGTCTTGAGCATTTCGCAGATCCTCTTCCCGATGGTGGCCCGCGCGCACTCGGCGGGGGACGACGAAGCGGTGCGCACGTACGTCGAGCGCGGCGCGCGCCTCGGAGCCATCGCCTGCGGGTTGCTCGTCGGCGTCGTCGCCACCCTCCCCGGTTCGGTGCTCCACTTCGCTTACGGCGCCGTGGTGGCGGAGCGCGGGGCGTCGACGCTTCGTGTGCTCGCGCTGGGACAAGGGGCGTTCACCCTCTTCGGCCTCGCCACCACCGTGCTCGCCAGCCTGCGAAAGGAGTGGATCTCGCTGGTCTTGAGCGTGCTCGCGGTGCTCTCGGTCGCCGCCGCGTGTTGGTTCACGGCGAAGGACGCCCCCTTCGGCGAAGCGCAGCTCGCGGCCACGGCGCTGGCGACGAGCGCCGTGCTCGTCCTTGGGCTCCTCGGCGCGAGCGCGGCGGTGAAGAAGCACGCCGGGGGCTTTCTCCCTTGGAAGACTTCGGCGCGTGTGGCGACGGTGGTGCTCCTCTTGGCCTACGCCGGTACCCACGTGCCGCGCCTTGGGCGCGTGCTCACGCCGGTGGCGGCCGTCGTCGTGGTGACGGTCTACCTCGTGCTCCTCGTCGTGACCGGCGAGCTCTCGCGAGGCGATCTCGACGCGCTCCGCGGGATGGTCGCGAAGAAGCGGGGCTAGCTCGGTCAGAACTTCAGCGCGCGCGCGTCGGCGAAGGCGAGCTGACCGCAGCGCACCGGCGGGAGCGCGTTGTCCTCGTGCGGATCGGCGGCGATGTCGTAGCAAGCCCACGACTGCCCCGGCGCGCTCACGAGGAGGTGCTCGCCGCGCATCGCGCCGAAGCGCACGTCGTCCGGCTCCCACACCGCGCTCGTCGTCGACATGGGGACGAACGGGTCCTGCGTCCATCCGGGGAGCGCCACGAGCGATCGGGCGATCGGATTCGCGAACGGCAGCTTCGCCCGCGCCGCGCCCACCCCCAGAAGATCGAGGATCGTCGCGTGCACGTCGTGCGTGTACGTGCGGTGGCCGGCGAAGGTCGCGAGCGCCCTTCGCTCGTCGTCGCGAAGTGCACGCGCGCCGCCGGCGACGAAGCCGGGGATGCGCACCTCCTCGTCGAAGAGCGAGTGCAGGTGGTAGAGCCCACCCCGCTCGCGAAACTCTTCGCCGTGATCGGAGAGGAACACGACCACGGTGTCGTCCCACGCGGGGAGCTTCTTCACCTCGCCGAGGAACGCGGCGACGGTGCGCTCCTGAAGGAGCACGCTGTTCTGGTAGTGGTTGCGGAGCGCCGTGGTGTCGCCGAGCGGGTCGCTCGCGTGCGGTGTGTAGGGCTCGAGCTCCGGATCGACGCGGTAGGGCGCGTGCGTGTTCGAGAGATGCACGATGACAAAGGAGCGCTCGTCGGCCGTTGCGCCGCGAAGGAACTCGAGCGCGTCGGCGGTGGCGCGCTCGTCGGGGGCGCCGAGCTGCTCTTGTCCGAGCCCACCCAGATCGGTGGCGCTCCGCACGTGATCGATCCCCGCGCGCTTCACGAAGGCCCCGAAATTCTCGAACAAGAAGTTCTGCGACGTGACGTACGCCGTGCGGTAGCCGAGGGCGTGCGCCACCTCCCACACGATGGGCGCGCGATGCACCGTCTTGGCGTCGGCGTTCACCGGGAGGCCCGTCCACAAGACCATGCACGCGGTGAAGGTCCCCGAGGAGACGGTGGTGAGCTTCCCCAGGGGGATGCGATCGGGGATCACTTGGTCGAAGAAGCGCGAAGGGCACTCCGAAGCCGGCGCCGAGCAGAGGGCGTCGGCGCGCACGCTCTCGGTCAAGACGACGATCACGTTGCGCCGGGGATGCTCGGCGGTGAGCGGCGGCAAGGGGGTCGGATCGCGCAGGGTGAAGCCGCGCTTCTCCGCGCCGTAGCCGGTCGTCGCGGTGACGACGGCGTGCACGACGCCGTGGAGGAAGCAGTCGTCGGGGGTCGCCGCTTGGAGGAATCGGCTGTCGACGAGATCGGCCGACATGCACCCCAGCGCGGCGAAGAAGGTGACCGCGGGGAGCCAGGGGAGCGCCGGTGAGATCCGTCGCGAGGCGTGGCGCGCGATCCACGCGAGCCCCCAGGTGACGAGGAGCCCCGCGAAGAGCATGCCCGCGAGGACGAGCGAGCTCCCCCACGCGCGAAACCAATCGGTGACGGTGCCGCGCAGCGCGAAACCGAGACGCACGGTGTCGCGTCCCATGTACGCGTGCATGACGAAGAAGTAGAGGACCTGACCGCCGTAGCCGAAGACACAGAGCGGCCCGATCCACGTGGCGAAGAGCGCACCGAGCATCCCCTGCGCCACGATGCGACGACGCACCGTCGCCGCGTCACGAACGCGCGCGAAGAGCCAGGCCGCGGTCCAGAGCGGCAGCGTCCACACCGCGGCGCTGATGAGGAGCGAGCTCCCGTAAATCGCCTTTCCTTGCGGCGCGTAGCCGAAGAGCGTGCGCGCGCGGAGGACGAGGTCGAGCGCCACCGCCAGCGCCGTGGGCGCGAGCAAAGGAAGGAGCGCGCGGGGCTTTTCGGTCAGGAGCCGCCGGCGAAGCGCGCGAAAGAAGCGCTTCGTTCGCGACCCGCTCTCACGACCGGCGTCGGAGGGCGAGACCTGCGTGCTCACAGAACCGGGTGGCTGTGGCGTCCTTCGTGCGCGGACTCGAGCCGATCACTCAGGGGGAGAGGAAACGCCGGACGCGCGAGGAGGTAGCCTTGCACGAACTGAACACCCGCCTCGCGCGCGACGCCGAGCTCCTCTTCGGTCTCGATCCCCTCGGCCACGACCGAGGCGCCGAGCTCGTTGCACATGCGGACGATGCCGCCGACCAGCTTCGCTTGCCGCGTGCCCGAGCGCGCCCCGGCGATGAGCTGGCGATCGAGCTTCACGACCGCCGGCTCGAGATCGGCGATGTACTTCAGGTTGGAGTAGCCGGCGCCGAGATCGTCGACGACGAGCCGCGCACCACCGCGCGAGCGAAGGTCGGAGAGGACACGGCGACACAAATCGAAGCGCGCCATCGGCACGGCCTCGGTCAGCTCGACGTACACCGGGCGGTCGTGGTTGAAGACCGGATCGTCGGGCTGCACGAGCCAGCGCTCCTCGAGCTCCACCGGGTGCAGGTTCACGAAGAGCGGAACCCCCTCGCAGAGCGGCGCGGAGATGCTGCGGATCATTCGCCCGAGGCGCCCGCAGCATCCGTCGCTCATCGCCTTGGCGAAGAGGTCCATCGGGTTTCGGTAGGCCGGCAGACGACAGCGGACGAGCGCCTCGTAGGCGAAGACCTTCATCGACGAGAGCCGAAGGATCGGCTGAAAGACGACGCTCAGGTCCTCCGCGCTCACGATCTTGTCGAGCGCGGCCGACGACTCGCGCAAGTCGGGCTGAGGGAACGGGCTCTTGGGGAACAGATTCGGCGGGGATGATGACATGCGGGTGAGGCGGTCGCGACGCGAGGCGCCGCCTCTATCTTCTAGCGCGCCTTGACCGCGGCGTCGCTCTTCGTCGGCGGCGACGGGGTGCGCATGCGCCCACCTCGTCCCTTCGTCCCGCTTTCCGCGGCGTTTCCACCGCCGCGGAAAGCGAGGGGGGCGCTCAGAAGAGCCCGCCGTTCGCGTGGACGCCGAACACCAACGTGCCGTTCGACGAGACTTGGACCGGTCCGCCGGGCTGCACGTGCACGGTGACGGTGCCGCCCGAAGCGGTCGCGGTCACGCTGTAGCCCGTCGTCGAAGGGGCCATGTCGAAGAGCACGTGGTCGGCGTCCGCGGTCGGACGCACGGCGTAGGTGAGGGTCGAGGTCGTGGCCGCGCCGGCGTGGTCGGCGTTGAAGAGCACCACGGCGTTCTTCGTCGAGAGCACGTTCACACCCACGACGTCGCCGGTCGTCACGTTGCCGTCACTGGCCGAGAGGCGCGTCTGTTCGGGGACCGCGCCGCCAGCGGTGACGACCGTGAGCCAATCCGCCGTGGGGGTCGGCGAAGCGGCGTGCGACTCGATGCGGTACGCCGCGCCGTTGACCAGGCTCGTCGTGACCATGTTCGCGTTGCGAGGGAGGAGCGTGCGCACGCTCCCGATCGTGGCGCCGCCCATTTGCACGTCGTAGCGGCGCTGCGACGCGTCGGCGGTGGTCGCGCTCACGGGGGCGCCGGCGGTGTGCCACGAGACCCACTGGTCGCCGCCGCTCGTGACCGTGGTGCGGTCGTAGACGACGAAGACGCCGGGGCGCACGAAGGCGAGGTCGCGCGTCACTTGCGAGACCTGTCCGCTGTACATCCCCTCGAGCTTCACGCCGCGGGCGCGCGCGTAGACGCCCCCTTCTTCGTAGCGCTCGACGTGGGCCGAGGCCTGCGTGGGCGTCGCCGGGATTTGCTTGGCGCCGCTGACGAAGAACCCGTTCATCAGGAGCCTCTGCGCGCCCGATCCGTAGGAGTCGGCGTAGGCGAACGACTCGCCGGCGTTCCCCGCGGCTTGCGCGAGCCAGCCGGTGGGGTTGGCGATGATCGGCGTGTCACCTTGCACGATGACGAGGTTCCCCGAGTCGAACGACTGCTCCCCCGAGTCGGGCGAGTCGATGTACGTGCCGCTGACGAACTGCGCCGCGACCGCGTCCTTCTGCCACGACGAGCGCATGGCCACGTGGCTCGGTCCCGCCGCGAAGTAGGAGAGCGGCTGCGTCGTGTACGAGGTCTGCGCGAGCGAGCCGTCCCACAAGAGGAACGCCTGCCACGGATCGCCCGAGTCGCCGTTCGTCGCCGCCAAGTCCGAGGCGAAGCTACGCGCGTAGGGGGCGTAGCGATCGCAGTTGTACTCGAGCATCATCGCCAGCGAGGCGACGGTCGTCGCCGAAGGCTTGAGCGCGGTCTGCGCGTGGACGCTCCCTTCGTCGCTCATGTGCTTGAGCGACGGCCAGGCGAAGTACGAGAGGTAGCGCGCTTGCTCGGCACCTTGCGGGAGCTCGTGCCACCAGTCCTTTTGCTTTCCGGTCGCGACCGCCCAGAGGAACTCGGCATAGGCCTGCACCGAGCGCGGCCCGTACTGCCAACCCTCCGGCCATCCGCCCCCCTTCATGCTCGCCGAGAAGATCGGCTTGATGAGCTGCCCCCAGAGGCGCGTCTCGACGTCGCTCCAGTAGTCGGCGGCCTTCGGGTCGTCACCGTCGAGCGCGATGGCCGTGTCGGTCTTCGCGAGGAGGTAGCCGGCGAAGTAGTTGCTGATCGGGTAGCCGTGGAGGAACCCGCTCTTGTCGTACCAATCGACCCACGCGTGAAGCGCGTCGATGACCGTCTGCTTCGTGGTGGACGAGAGCGCGGGGTAGAGCCAGTCGTAGCCCGTCGCCATGCCGACGCCGTAGTTGCGGATGCCGTAGCCCGAGTCCGTGCTGGGCGATTGACCGCCCGAGGCCGCCGGCGTGGCCATGGTCTCGAGGAGCTTCGCCCCCGCGGCGCCGTAGCGCGTAGCCGCGGCGTCATCGACCCCTTCGGTCACGCGGTAGCAGAGGCCGAGGTCCATCACCTCGGGGAGGTAGCCGTCGCCTTGGTAGCCTTGGCCGACGTTGGGGAAGTCGGGATACGCCGATTGCTTCGGCGTGTTGAACGTCCCCTTGGTGAGCCCTTCGCAGTGCGTCTGGAGCTTGGTCCACGCAGCGTCCTTCGCCGCGGCGCGCGCCTTGAGCCGCGCGATCACGCCAGCGGTGAGGTAGAGACGCGCGGCGCGGTTGGGCGAAGAGGATTTCGGATCGCTGCCTCGCGCGTAGCCGCAAGGACCGACGGGCGTCGTGTCGTCCATCGCGCCGGGGTCGGTCGCTCCGCCTTGCGACGTCGTGCCGCTCCCCGTCGTGCCGCTGCCGTCGTCCGCGGCGCCCGCGCCCCCTTGCGACGTCGTGCTGCTTGGGTCACCGGCGACCGGTTCACCCTGGGCCGTGCTGCATCCGACGATGGCGCCGAGCGCCGCGAGAAAAACCACGTTTCGCGATCCACTCACCCAACCGTGCTGCTTCTTCAACTCGACCTCCGTGACTTCCGGGCGTGCGTGTCCCTCCCCAACCGGCGGCGTTTCCGCGGGAGGGTGCACCGTGTCGTGCGAACCGCACGTGGCGATTCGCGAGTGGATGGTCGCTCGCTCGTCGAGCTCACGACCGCGAGCGACGTTGCGCTCTACATTCGTTTCGCCCGACGCACGTGATCGCGCAATCGCATTCGCACCTCGTAGAGGCATTTTGGTCGGAGGTGGTCGCTCCTCCGATCACGCGCATCCCACGTGAAGCACCCCGTGCGCGCGTGTGCCGACGACGATCGCGCGATCGCGATCCGCTCGAGAATTTCCCAGGTGCGACGACGCGGCGAGACCGGCTCGCCGCGTCGTGCAGAATCGGCGCGCGGGATCCGCGCTACGCCTCGGCGCGCGTGTGACGTCCCGGACGCACCGGACCAGCGGCGACGATCGCTTGTCGCAACGTGTTCTCGAGCTCGGCGTTCGTCGCCAAGGTCTCACGCGATCGCTCGCGCCCGTTCCCCAGCGGTGTGCCGGCGAACGCGAGGTGATTTCCGCTCTTGTCGACGAGCCCGCGGAGCAGGCCGAGGTCGAGCAGCTCCGAAGAACGGTCGACGCCGGCACCGAAGCGGATCTCGAACTCCGCTTCGCAGAACGGAGGCGCCATCTTGTTCTTGCTCACCTTCACGCGCGTGCGCCCGCCGAGGAGCTCGTCGCCGAGCTTCACTTGGCCGATGCGACGCACGTCGAGGCGCATCGACGCGTAGTACTTCAGCGCGTTGCCTCCGGTCGTCGTCTCCGGCGAGCCGAAGGTGACGCCGATCTTCTGGCGAAGCTGGTTGATGAACATGATGGTGGTGCCGGTGCGGTGGCACACCGCGGTGAGCTTGCGGAGCGCTTGGCTCATGAGCCGCGCTTGCAGCCCCATGTGTTGATCGCCCATGTCCCCCTCGAGCTCGGCCCGCGGGGTGAGCGCAGCCACCGAGTCGACGACGAGCAGATCGATGGCGCCGGATCGGATCAGCATCTCGGCGATGTCGAGCGCTTGCTCTCCGGTGTCCGGCTGGGAGATGAGGAGCTTGTCGGTCTCGACGCCGATGCCTCGCGCGTAGGTGACGTCGAGCGCGTGCTCGGCGTCGATGAACGCGCACACGCCGCCGCCGCGTTGCGCCTCGGCGATGGCGTGGAGCGCGAGCGTGGTCTTGCCGCTCGACTCCGGGCCGTACACCTCGACCACGCGGCCTCGCGGGTAGCCGCCGATCCCGGTGGCGAGATCGAGCGCCAAGGATCCGGTGGGGATCACCGCCACCGGCTCGGTCCCGGCGTCGTCCCCGAGCGCCATGATGGCCCCCTTGCCGAACTGCTTCTCCACCGCGCTCACGACCCCCTTCAGGGCGCGCATCTTCTCTGCGATCGATTCCATCATGACGACCTCCGGCGCCCCGAAATGAGAAGCGGCGTGTCGCGCGCGTCTCGCGCGACCCCCTCGCCGGGACGGGGCGTACCCCGGCGAGGAAGACGACGAGTGCGAAGCGCGTGCCCTCGACCAAGGCACGCGGCGGCGCCGCAAGCACCTCACGCGGAGCTGGTAATTACGGTCTTTCGAGAATC
This sequence comes from uncultured Polyangiaceae bacterium, assembly GCA_964531795.1. Taxonomy (GTDB): domain Bacteria; phylum Myxococcota_A; class Polyangia; order Polyangiales; family Polyangiaceae; genus CAZHHD01. Next base: position 213,341 of record CAZHHD010000010.1, read on the forward strand.
TCGCGCCTCGCGCGCGCGACGCGTTCGCCCCCGCGTGCCCCGTCCCGGACAGGCGCGGCACCGTCCCGGACAGGCACCGCGCGATCGCGTGGGGGAGCTCTCGCCCTAGAACCAGGCCAGCACTTCGGTCGAGAGACCGAGACGTCCGCCGAGCGGGCGCGACACGCCGTCGAGGCGCTCGCGCAGGTCGAAGCGCGCCTCCGGACCGAGCCCCACGAGGAGGTGTGGCAGCGGCTCGATCTCGAACGGCAGGTACGTGGTGACGGCGATCGACGAGGCGTGGCCCGGATCCGCCCCGCGCTCGCGCACCTCGCGCGATCCGGTGAGACCGAGGCGCGGCCAGATCCGCGCGCGACGCGCGAGCGGAACGACGAGCCCCACGCGCTCGGTCACGCCGAAGCCGAGGGTGCGCTCGCCGTCCAAGTAACCGTCGTACGCGACCGAGAGGACCGTCCCGAGAGAGACGTGGCGGAAGGGGAAGACCTCGAACGCCGCGCCGAGGTCGAAGGCGTGTCCGATCTGGCTTCGGTATTGCGGCGACACCGCGAGACCGAACGAGGCGCCGCCGACGAGGACAATCGTCCCTCGATCGCCGAAGCTCGCGGCGATGCCCGGAGGCGCGACCGACGGCCGAAGAGGTCGAGGCGCGACGGGCGGTGCGCCCTTCGCCGTCGCGGGGGGCGGCGAAGGTGCGGCGGAAGAAGGCGCTCGGGGAGGCGGCGCGAGAGGGTCGGAAGCGTGCCCACGGCTCGGGAGCGGCGTGAGCGTCACCCCCTCGTGCTTCTCAGGAGCGACGGTGACCGGCGCGGGCGTGATCGTCACGCCTTCATGTGCCGGATCTTGGCTCGCGCCCTGGGCACCGGCGACGCGCGGCGCGAGGCCGACGAGCGCGACGAGCGCCGGCAGGAGCACGCGCGCACGTCGCGACGCCACGCGCGAAGACCGAGCGGCTCTTCGCCACGAGCCAAAGAGAGGCACGTCGCGGATGGTACCTTCGCGCGTGCGAGCCACGCTCCCCTTTCGACGCGCGCCGTCGCAAAAGCGTGCGCGCGCGTCGGTGCGATTGCGCGCGTCCCCCCGGGTTACGTAACCTCGGCACGTGCTCCCGGCCTTGGTCCTCGCGCTCGCGCCCACGGCGTCGCTCGCGGCGCCGCGAGCGAGCCACGAAGACGGCGTGGACGATCCGGGTCACGTCATCGTGAGCCTACGGCGCCTCTTCCCGCCTGTGAGCTACGCGCGCGACACGCAAGAGGGGACGCGGTCCATCGACGAGATCGCTTGGGGGAGCGCCCCTTCGCACCTCGACTCGTACGGGCTCCCGCGGCTCGGGCTCGACTTCGTCGTCACCCGTCGCTTCACCCTCGGCGTCGACCTCTTCGGCGTCGCCAGCTTCGGCGGCGACACACCGAGCACGCGGGTGAACGCGCTCGGCGTGGCAGCGCGTGCAGGATACATTCTTCCTCTGGGGAAGGTCGCCTTCGCCTGGCTGACCGGCGGCCCCGAAGAAGTGGCGCAATGGGACGCGTGGGGCGGCACGCAGTCGAACGGGCCGTCGACCTTCCGATCGCGCTACTCGCAGCTCGGTCTCGTCGCCGAGGCGCACCTCGTCATCACGCCGGTCCCCGGCTTCGGCATCACCGCGGGGGTCGCTTCCGATGTGCCGCTCTACGGTCGCTACTCCACCGAGACGACGACCGCCGCCGGCTCGCGCACGACGACCGGAAGCGCCACGTCCTTGCGCATCGCCGCGGCCACCGGCGTTCTCGCGGTGTTCTGACGGCGCGCGCTCGCTTCGGACGAGCGCACCTCAGCGCGGGCCGATGGATCGCGCGAGCGTGTCGTCGTAGCGCGCGGCGTACCGTTCGGCGGCGGCGCGATCGAGCGGGCGCCCGCCGACACCGATGTTGCCGTCGGTGATGCACGCCGCGCCTTTGACGAGCTCGCACCCGAGCACGTAGGTGCCGACAGCAGCAGCGGCGGCGAGGAACGTCATCCCCAGCACGGCCTTACCGCACCCCGGCGGCGTGTGGCCCGCGGGGTCGTGGTCGCAGACGTGAGGCGAGGTGACTGCCGCCAGCGTGAGCCCGCCGGCGCCGAGGACGAGCGCCCCTGCTCCGACGGCGATCGCCTTCGGGTTGTTCTTCACCGCGTGCTCGTGCACGACCTCGTCGAGATCCGTGTTGCCGGTGAGGTCACGGTAGCGGGCGCGAAATTCACGATCGGGGATCGTCTCGTGGCCCACTTGAAAGGCGTAGCCCCCCTCGTTCCCCGGCGGCCCGGGGACGACCTCCACCCGCTGATGCCGAAACGCCCACGCCGCTCCGGGAGAGAAATCGGCGGGGGGCTCGGGGGCAAATGCCTCGGCCGGTGGCTCGGCGGGGCGAACGGGCGCACTCGCGCAACCAGCGAGAGCGAGCATCGACGCGAGACCAGGGAGCACCACGCGCGTTCGAAAATTCACGAGCCGCGACATCGCATCGCGTGTGCCACGCGAAGATCGCGCGATCGGCCGCGCGCCTCCGAAGGACGCGCCGGGCAGCGCGATCCGAGGGCATGTGAACGAGCGGCTTCAGGCGCCGAGGGTTGACAGGGGGGCCCCAAACTTCGTAGCTCGACGTCACGTGGTCCCCCGAGCCGCCACCGCGCCCCGTGCCTCGGCGATCGTCGATCGCCTGCTGGCGCTCTCCGCCTCGCTCCTCACGGCGTCGATGCTGGTATCGGCGCTGCACGACGTCTCGCAAGCGTGGGACGTGGGCTACTACCACCTCCCCTTCGCGGCGCGCATCGGCGGCGTGCTCCCGCCGGACGTGTACGTCTTTCGTGCGCTCGACGAGGCGCGCTTCTCCGGCTTCCCGCTCCTCGCCGAGGCCCTGCAAGGGATCCTCTGGCGCGTGACCGGTCGAGCCGAAGCGACGAACCTCGTCGCCTTCGCCGCGGTGCCGATCCTCGCGTGGCTCCTCCGGCGTCGCTTCGGGGTGCCGATGCACGTGGCGCTCCTCGCCTTCTTCGCGGTGCCGCTCGTGCAGCTTCACGCGACGTCGTCGTACGTCGATCTCCCGGCCAACGCCGCGGTGACGGCGCTCGTGCTCCTCACCCTTCACGCGTGGGCCGAGGAGGAGCTCGTCTCGGCCCGCACGTGGGGGCTCGCGCTCCTCGCCGGCGGCGCAGCGGCGAACATCAAAGCGCTCGCGCATCCGATGGTGGCCCTAGCTCTCGTGGCCCTCTTCGTGCGCGCCGTCCTCGCCGTCCGCGCGACCAAAGAGAGCCCTCTTCGCGCGCGGGCCAAGAAGGCGCTCTTCGTCGTGCCGCTCCTCGCGCCGCTGGTCTTCGCGACGC
>CAZHHD010000011.1:0-207514 GCA_964531795.1 uncultured Polyangiaceae bacterium
GCCCGAGTCGAACGTTCGTCGGCATGCCGACGAACTTCAGACTCGGGACACTAGAGCGCTCGCGAGCGCGCCGGAACTTGGCGACGCCCTCACTGTCTGTGAAGGGGTGAACGTCCCCGTGCCGTGTAGGATCGAGAGCCCGGCCGCCGTGGTCGAGTCGGTGGTCGTCCACCCGCGCGGGGCCGCCCCGTTCGAGGTCGCCCTCACCGGGGTCACCGCCGTGGCGTATCCACCCCTCGAGAGCGAGGCGAGCGACGCGCCGATCGTCGACGTCCTCGCCGCTGTGCACTTCGTCGCGCGCGGCAAGGCGGTCAGTTACTCGGTCGCGCGCCCCACGAGCGCGGCGCGCGGCATGGCGGCGCTCGAGCCGAGGACGCGGCTCGAGCACGTGCGCGCGCGAGGCTCGGGTGCAGTGGCCGACGTCGCGCTCGCCGGCGAAGTGCGCGTCCGTGGCGTCGAGCTCGGGTGCGACGCGATCGATCTCCTCGCCGGCGAAGAAGACAACGTCGAGTCGCACGAGGACGACGGACCGAGCCTCGCCGCTCGCCGAAGGGAGATCCTCCTCTACCCCGACGCCGCGCAGAGAGGCAGGGCGCTCCGGCTGGAGGCTTCGTCGCCCTCGGCGCTCACCTTCCTCGACCTCGGCGGCTCGGGGGCGATGGCGCACGTCGCGCTGACCACGATGGGGGGCTCGTCGTTCGAAGGGTGGGTGTGGCGGGGAGACGTGACGCCGACCCAAGAGGGGGCGCTCCTCGCCCTCAGCGGGACCGGCGGCTCGGGTTGCGACGGAGGGGTCGGGTCGCTCGGCCTCCATCAATTTCGCGGCCCGGCCTCGGTGCGCGCCGGAGCGACGATCTACGCCGCAGAAGGGAGCGGCGCGTGGGGGACGGCTACGGGCGAATCGCTCGTGGTCCTCCACACGAGCGGCGAGCCTTTCGCCCGCGTCCTCGAGATCCGCGGCGTCGGCACGACGTGCGGCGACCTCGACAACGCCTACATCGACGCGCGCGACGTTTACTTCCCCGCGAAGCACGCGCGTTAGCCACGCGCGTCTCGCCCTCGGCGTTTGGCGTGCGCTCTCACCCGCGGCAGACGCACTCGAACTTCTGGTTCGAGAGGAGCGCGCACCCGCTCCGCGTGAGCCACTCTTCTTCGTAGCCTCCGCTGGCTACGGGGACCCATCGCGTGACGAAGTGGCGCATCCCGACGTAGACGATGCCCGAGGGATCAACCGCGAGCGAGCTGGGATAGAGCACGTCGTAGCGCGTGGAGCCGATGCGCGAGAGATCGCCGCACGCGGTGAGGCGATCGAGGCCTGTCGTCGAGAGCACGAGCATCGACTCGGGCGATTCGGTGGTGACGGCGTCGACGCCGCCGCCGAGATCGACCCACCGCGTGGCGTGGTACGCGCCGCTCGGGTCGCGCGCGACGTGGTACGCGGCGGCAGAGCGCATCGAGCCCCCGGTGCGCTCGAGGACGGCGACGAGCCCGGTGCGCAGCGTGGCGAAGCCGACCCACGCGCCGCTCTCGAGCACGCGCGAAGGCCCCGATGCGGGGACGAACACGAGCGACGCCCCCGCGCCGTCTTCGAAGCCGACGAGGTAGCCGCCGTCCACGGCGAGCACGCGCCTTCGTCCGAGCCCGCGCGCCGGCGGGGTGAAGGCGACGGGGAGCTCGTCGTCCCGGGTGCTCCGCGGCGCGATGCGCGTGCCGTCGGTCGCCGCGCGCACGTCCCATTCGCTTCGTGAGAGGTTCGCGCACGTCAGGGTCTCGCTCCCCGAAGAAGGAGCGGCGATGCCGACCCAGCCCGCGGGGGGCGGCGTCCGCGGCGCCGCGCGATGAGCGATGTGCGCGGGGCACACCGGCGGTGCCGTGGTGGGCGCGACGCTCGACGAGGGGAGAGATGCACCGGTCGCGGGCGGCGCCGGCGGCGGCTCACACGCCGCGGCGAGCGCTACGAGCGGCGCGAGACCGAAGACCACGCGAACGAGAGGGCGACGCACCACGATCGACCGAAACGCTGTCACTTCACGCAGCGGAAGCCCATCGTCTCGCGCGTGTAGGTCGGCTCGTAGAAGTCGCGCGCCGAGGTGCGGTGCCAGATCTCTTCGCTCTTGAAGCCGCCACCTCGCCCCGAGTAGCTCCCACCTTGCGCGGGCCCGGTCGGATCGGCCGCGGGTGAGGTCGCGTAGTAGCCCGGGTCGTAGAAGTCCTTGGTCCACTCGACGACGTTCCCCGCCATGTCGAGCGCGCCGTAAGGGCTCGCCCCGGCGGTCTTGCTGCCGACCGGCGTGGCGACGTCGCCGCACCCGGCGATGTTGGCGAGCTGGCAGGAGATCGCGTCGTTCCCCCACGGGAACTTCCTCCCGTCGGTGCCGCGCGCCGCCTTTTCCCACTGCGCTTCGGTGGGGACGGTGCGTCCGACGAAGCCGCAATACGCGAGCGCTTGGTCGATGTGCACGCACGAAACAGGGATGTCCGGCTGATCGCACGGATTCCACGTGCACTTGGGGAAGGTGCACTGCCCGGCCTTCACGCAGGCGAAGTACTGCGCTTGCGAGACCTCGGTGCGGTCGATCTGAAACGCCGCGAGCGTCACCTGGTGCCCGGGCTTCTCGTCCGCACGACATTCGGCGTCGGTGTCGGGATTGCAGCCCATGAGGAACTCGCCCGCGGGGACGTCGACCATGTCGCTGACGACCTCTTTGGCGGGATCGACCGTGGTGCAGGTGGGCGCAACGCCCGGCGATTCGATGTGACCGCCGTCGACGTCCGTCCCCCCCGGTCCCGCGTCGAGCTTCCCCGGCGTGACGATGCTGTCGCCCGCGTCGCCACCGGCCGGCGACACCGACGGCGAGCGGCAAGCGCTCGCGCCGAAGGCGAGCCCCAGGGCGAGCGAAGGGACGAAGACAAGCGAACGCATCCCCTTCATTGTCGGTCGCCCGTGCCCGCCGCGCCAGGGGTCTCGCGACTCCGCCGGGAACCTCGCGCGTGGGCCCTTGTCTGCTTCTTCGAGCGGACCCGAGGGCGCCGAGAGAACTTTTTCCTCTTTGGCGCGTTTACCTCCGAAGCCGGGGCGGGGTGTGAGGGGTCGCGAGGGGCGACGCCCCCGGCACAACAGGAAAGGTCATGGACATGGCGACCTCGATGGGTCGGCGCGCGTTTGCGCGCCAGGGTGGATGGATCTGCGCGGTGATCGGCCTCGGGGTCGCGGCGGTGGGGTGCCGTGACGCGAAGGAGCGCGCCCCGAGCGCGACCGAAGTCGACACGAGCGGCGGAACCGGAGCCCGCGCCATGGGGGAAGAGGGCTCGATGGGCAACGCGGCGGCCACGTCGACCACGTCGCCGGCCTCGCCTCCGGCCGCTTCGGGTTTGCCGAGGAACCTCAAGGAAGCGCAAGAGTTCGGCATGATCGGGATCCTCGGGAGCGACAAGGATGCGCCGGGCGCGCCGAACGCGCCGGCCGCGCCCTGGGGACGACAAGCGGGCCCCGCGGAGAAGGAAGCGAAGGCGGGGAACGTGTGGGGCGGGCAGGTCGGCGATTCGTTCGGCGGCGGCGGCCTCGGCCTCTCCGGCGCGGGCGAAGGGGGCGGAGGGCGCGGCGCCGGCCACGGCGCGATGCACATGGGTGGGCGCGCTACGGCCGACGACGTCCCCGCGGCGCAAGCGGCGCCGGTCCCGCGGCTCGATCCCAACGCGCGCTACGCCACGACCTATCGCCCCGGCGGCGCGGCCCTCGCCGCCTTCGACTCGGCGGTGGAGCGCGGATCATTGCCTGCAAGCTACAAGGATCTCGTCAGCGACTTCGGCGGCCGCTACGCGCCGGCCATCGACAAGCCGGCGCACGCGGCTCTCGCCTTCGCCATCGACACCGATCGCACCGCGCTCGCCCCGCAAGGCGGCCCGGTGCAGCTCCGCATCGCCATGCGTTCGAGCGAGGAGACGCCGGGGCGCGCGCCCTTGTCGGTGCACCTCGTCCTCGACGTGAGCGGCTCGATGCAAGGGGCCGCCATCGACAACGCGCGAAAGGCCGCCGAGAGCCTGGTCCAGCGGCTCGAGCCGAACGACGACTTTTCGATGGTGACGTTCTCGAACGACGCCAAGCTCCTCGTGAACGACGGCCCCATCGGCCCTCGACGCGCGCAGGTGCTCGCCAAGATCCACGGCGTCGAAGCCGACGGTGGCACGAACATCAGCGCCGGTCTCGACATGGGCTACGCGCAAGCGCACACCGCCGGCATCTCCCCCGACGCGGTGAAGATCGTGATGCTCCTCTCCGACGGTCACGCCAACGCCGGCGACTCCACCCCCGAGCGCCTCGCGGCGCGGAGCGAGAAGGCCTTCCAAGACGGCATCCAGACGAGCTCCTTCGGCCTCGGCGCCGACTTCGACGCGCCGCTCATGAGCTCGATCGCCGACCGCGGCGCCGGCGGTTACTACTACCTCGCCGACTCGTCGCAGATCGGCAAGGCGCTGGGCAAGGAGCTCGACGCCCGCCTCCAGCCGGTGGCGCAAGCCGTGGAGGTGCGCGTGCGCCTCCGCCCCGACGTCGCTCCGACCAAGGTCTTCGGCTCGCACATGCTCGACGGCGCCGAAGCGGCGCGCGTGCGCACGCAAGAGGTCGCGGTCGACAACCAGGTGAAGCAGAAGGATCACATCCAGAAGGATCGTCAGGACGACACCGAGGGGGGCATGCGATTCTTCATGCCGGCCTTCGCTCGCGGCGATCACCACGCGATGCTGGTGAGCCTCGACGTCCCCGGCGGCAACGCCGAGCGATCCATCGCCAGCGTGGAGATCCGCTACAAGGATCGCCTTCAAAAGAAGAACGCGACCGAGGAGATCCCGGTGAAGATCCGCTTCGCCGCGAACGAGGCGGAGAGCGCCAAGACCACCAACGCCAGCGTCGTGTGCACCATGCAAGCGTTCGCCGCGGGCGACGCCATCCTCGCCGCCGCCGGCTTCGTCGACCGCGGGGACCGCACCGACGCCGCGCGCGTCTTGAGCGAGCGCGCCGCGCTCCTCACGCGCGCCAGCGTCACCTTGAAGGACGCGCGCCTCGGCGAGGACGCGACGCGCCTCACGCGGCTCTCCTCGGCCATCTCCGGCAAAGAGCAGGTCGCCGACGGGCTCCCCTTGGCGGTGCTCCTCCGCGGCTCGGGCTACGGGTACCTGCGATGAGCCCGCGCGCACGCGGCGCGGCGAAGCGATCGGCCGCGCGCATCGCCGTCTTGGGGATGCTCTTCGCCTTCGCCGGGAGCGCCGAGGCCCGGGAGGCGAGCTCCTTGGTCATCGGCTCGGGGAACCGCGCCCACGTCGACGCGCGCCCGGGGGAGATCGTCACCCTCACCGGCTCGGTCACGAGCAGCTTCGACGGCGCGGTGTTCGACGCCGCGACCACCACGATGGACGGCCAAGTCCGCGAAGCGGGGCTCCTCAGCCTCGACGGATCGGGCTTTCGCCTCCTCTCGCGCGACGCCGACGCACACGTCGTCCGCCTCGTGGCGACGGGTGAGGACGCGCCGGCGTGCCGCGCCGCCGGGCTCGGCGACGGGCCGTGCTTTCTCGACGGAACGTCGGTGCTCGCCCACGAGCGCTTGCTCACGGTGGAGGAGCTCGGGCGCACGCTCCGCGGATCGTCGTTCGCGCTCGACGTGGATCTCCCGACGCACACGCCGCCTCCGGTGAGCACGACGATCGCGCGTCGCCTCGGCTGGCTCGGCGTGGCGATCGCCTTCGCGTGCCTCGCCCTCTTCTCGTGGCGGCGCGCGCGCGCCATGCGCGGGACGCTGCTCGGCCAGGTGCACGACCTCGCGCGCGAGGCGAAGAAGCGCACGGAGGGCGACGCGACGCTCGCCGCCGTGGGCGCGGAGATCGAAGAGCTCGTGCGACGCGCCGAGGATCTCGAGCGCGTGCGGAGAGCCACCGCCACGCGCCTCTCGCGGATCGATCGCAAGCTGCTCGAGGCGCGGCGGGCCACGTGGAGCGCGGCGCAAGGACCGGCCTCGCAGGGGGCGGCGAACTGGCTCGCCGCCGAGCTCGCCGAGGCCGACCGCGTCGCCGCCGATCACGGCGCGGCGGTGGCGGGCCTCGAGCAGATCGTCTCGGCGCTACGGGTGATTTCGCTCGCTTCGCGGGAGGGACGAAACCTCGCGACGGTCGACCCCGCCGGCGTGACGCTGGCTCGCGTCGCGCGCGAGCTGACCCTCCGTGACGACGCGCTGCTCGAGACCGAACGCGACGGCGCTCATGGGCTCGAGTCGATTCGTTGACCCGGGGAGCCACGGAGCGATGGGGAGACGCGACGCGCGCGCTTCCGTGCCGGCGAAGCCGACCAAATAGACGTGGTTGTCGTTCCACCCGGTGACGAGGGCGTGCACGCCGTCGGGGGCGATGGCCACGCCGCTGCCGCGGTTCATGCCGGGGATGGTGAGGACGCGCGCCGTCCAGTCGTGCGTGTCGACGACCGAGACCCCGCTGGGGACGTCACCGTGCTTCGGCGGGCGCGGGCGATCCGGATCTCCCGTGCCGTCGTCGATGACGCCGTAGTCGGCGGTGAAGACGAAGCGACCGTCGGGCGTGACCTCGAGGCTCTTGGGCGAGGGGCCGACGGGGACGTGGTGCGCGACCGTCTCGGTGGCGAGGTCGAGCGCCTCGACCGCCGAGGAGTGGTAGCAAGAGACGTAGAGCGTCTTCTCGTCGGGTGAGAGCGCGAGGTGCCGAGGGATGGCGCAGGCGGGGATGCGGTGATGGTCCTTTCGGTCCTGGCCGGTGAAGACGTCGATCGACGCGCCGTCGAAGTTCGCCACGTAGAGCGTCCCCGCGCGCGTGAGCGCCATCCCCCGCGGGTGCTTCCCTACGGCGAGCGTGCGCACGACCTTGCCGCGGGCGACGTCGATCTCGCTCACCGACTCGCCGTTCCAGTTGGCGGCGAAGAGCGTCGCGCCGTCGCGCGAGAGGACCATGATCTTCGGGTGGGAACCGACCTTCACCTCGCGCGTCACACGGCGCGTCCGGGTGTCGACCATCTGCACGCTGTCGCGCTCGAAGTTCGAGAGAAAGAGCGTCGCGCCGTCGGGCGAGAGCACCGACTCGACGACGATCCCCGGCACGCCGAAGGTCGCGACCTCCGCCAGGGTGCGTGCATCATACACAGACACGCTCTTGGCGTTCTCTTGGCCGAAGTTGGCGACGTAAAAGAGCCGCCCGTCGGGAGAGAGCGTGGCCCCCTTGGGCATCGAGCCGCACGGCGCCACCGCTTGCACGTCGAGCGGCGGCGGCGTGGCGCGCGCCGGCCTCGCGAAGGTCGCCGCGAGGGCCATCGCGCCGCCGAGGGCGATGCGCCACGAAGCGAGCCGCGCGCCGAGTCGGAGGCCGCGCGCGCGCATCACTCGACGGCGCCGACGCTGGCCTCGACCACGTCGGCGATGGTGCGGTAGCGGCGGTAGTAGCCGGTGACCTTGGTCACGTAGCCGCGCGTCTGGGCGTAGGGGGGGATCCCGCCGAAGCGCATGACGGCGTCTTCGCCGGCGTTGTACGCGGCGATGGTGAGCTCGAGGTCGCCGTTGAACGAGTTGGCGAGGATGCGGAGGTAACGCACGCCGCCGAAGATGTTCTCGCGCGGATCGTCGATGTCACGAACCTGCAAGCGGTCGGCGGTGTCGGGCATGAGCTGCATCAAGCCGCGCGCACCGGCGTAGCTCACCGAGCGCGGATCGTAGTCGCTCTCGACCTTGATGACCGCGCGGACGAGCTGCTCGGGGATTTGGTAGAGCGCCGCCGCCTCGCGGATCCACGGGTCGTACCGGGTGAAGCGGGCGATGTCTTTGTCCTGCGGGGAGAAGGGCGTGAAGGTGCCGGCGGGGAGCGCCCCGGGCTTCTTCAGGAGGCCGTCGCCGCGGAGGTAAATCTTCGCGCGCGCGTCGGGGCGGCTCGTGAAATGCACGACCCCTTGGGCGTCCGTGTAGCTGTAGATGTCGGCGCTCGCCACGGCCGGAACGAGCAAAAGCCCGAGGAGAGCCCAGGGGCGGGGAAAGCCGGTCATCGCGCTCGAATCGTGCCGGAGTCTCCCCGGGGGTGCAACTTGCTCGCAGAGCTTGCGGAGCAAGGAGGACGAGGGCTCGTGACGCGACGCTCCTTCCCACGGGAAACCCGTAGCCCGGCGCGCCCCTTCCCGGCCGGCGCACCGGTTGCGCCCTTGGGTGCGTCGCCCCGTCGCTCAGCCGGCGCGCCCGTCACACATGGTCGGAGCATGTCGCCCTGGAAAAAGAGCCGTTTGATCCTCGCCCACCACCTCGCCCGGCGTTAGGCTGATGTTCATGCGCGCAACTCTCTCGGGTCGCCAGTTCGCCGTGCTCGCCGCTCTCGTCGTCGTCGCCGGCTTTGCCGGAGGCGCAGCGTCGAACGCGCTCCTCGCTCCGCGCAGCGCCGAGGCGCAGCTCCCGAGCGAGACGCACGTGATGGTCCCCGAGCAGGGGATCGCCTTCCGCAACAACCAAGGCAAGATCGTCGCGCGCATCGCCAGCGATCCCAACGGCGGTCGCCTCGATCTCTACGACGCGCACGAGCAGCCGGGCGTGAGCCTCGGCTCGCGGTCGAGCGGCGGCGGCACCATCGCGCTCTACTCGGAGGACGGCGCGGGCCGTTCGATCAACGGCGCGCCCACGCTCGACACGAGCGGCACCTACCAAGAGGGGACGGGCCTCAGCATCGGCCGCGGCGATCCTTTCGCCGCCGCGCGCTCCAAGCACTCGGTGCACATCGCCGCCGCCGTCCCCGGGCGCTGACGGCCCGCGAACCTCCGCGCCTTCGAATCGCGCATCCCGAACCCGCGTGAGGTGTTAAGGTCCTCCACGCGATGGACCGGAACGTCTGGATCGTCCTCTCGGCGGTGCTGTTCGGGCTGTTCGTCGTCTTTCGTTTTCGCCCGGCGATGGGGCTCACCCCGGCGCACCGCGAAGAGCGCGCCCGTCTCCGTGAGGCCAAGGCCCGCGTGCAGAAGGCGACGACCGACGAGGAGCGCGCCAACGCGCTGTGCGACGCCGGCGACGCATGCGCGGCGGGCGGTGCGCGGCGAGGCGCGGCCTTCGGCTTCTACCTCCGCGCGTTGAAGCTGCGTCCTTCCGAGGCGAGCTTCGTCGCCCGCGCCGCGCACGGGCTCGCGCGGCGCCCGCGCGCGCTCGAGTCGCTCTTGTGGCGGCACCTCGCGAGCACCGAGTGGAAAGGGGAAGCGCGCCCGGCGGTGCAGGCTTCGCTCCAGGAGCTCTCGACGCTCTACGCGACGCGCCTCGGACGTGGCGCGCGCGCTCGCGCCCTCGCCCATGCCCTCGAGGCGACGGGCGGCAAGCACGTGCCGCCTCCTTCTTCGTCGGCGATGATGGAAGCCGCCGAGCCGCGCGACTGACGGCGCGCGCGAAGCGCTACTGCGGCCAGAAGACCGTCGGCAGCGCGTGCCGATGGCTGAGCGCGAGCCAATCCATGAGCCCCGCCACGGTGATGTGGACGAGGAAGCCCTGGTAGATGCTCTTCGTCTTCATGCTGAGCGAGCCGAGGGCGATGCCGGCGACGATCGCGCCGTTGGCCTCGAGGTACGGCTTGCCGAAGTGGATCATGCAGTAAGGGACGGCCATCGCGAAGATGGCCCCCGAGCCGAAGCTCCTTCGCAGCGCGCCGAGCCAGAAGCCGCGGAAGTACATCTCCAGGGCGAAGAACTGCACGAAGTACATCGCCTCCCACAGGAGGAAGTCGAGCCACGAGCGCGAAGCCGTTTTGTAAAACGGGTAGTACGAGCCGAAGTCCGGCTGGCGGCTCACGATCCACATCGCCGGGAGAACGACGGCGAGAAAGAGCCCGTAGATCCACGCGTGCTTGAAGAAGCCCTTCGTCCGGAGCCCCATGTCGAGCAGGGAGTCCTTGGGGAAGATGAGCTTGTAGACGGGAAACGGAATCGCCACGTACCCGAGCACGCGCGAGAAGACCCACCAGCCGAAGCCGTAGAGCTCGTCGAACTTCAGAATGCCGGTGCGACCGGGGTGCGCCGATTCGTACTTGAAGACGTACGGCCGCACCGTCTCGTCGAAGAACGTGCGACCGCCGAAGTACTCCTGCATCGTCAGCATGAGCGCGCAGATGACGAGCGCGACGAGCGGACGAAGATCGCTCTTCCCTTCGGCGAGGAGCTCCCCGCGATGGCGATGCGCGTCTTCGTCGAGCTCACGCCACGTCTGGCGGAAGAACAGCCACAGCAGCGGGAGGACGACGCACAGCGCCGGGATGGGGAAGAGCGGCTTGATGAGCGCTGCCCATCCGGTCGCGCCCGAGTCGACGATCTCGTGAGGCCTTAGCACCGAAGGGTACCGTCAGGTCGCGGCGCCCTGGGCGCGCGTCGCGGCGGCGCGGAGGCGCGCGATCGACGCGTCCTTGCCGAGCACGTGGAGGACTTCGAAGAGCGAGGGGCTCGCGGTGCGCCCTGTGAGCGCCACACGCGCCGGCTGGGCCACGTCTTTGATGGCGAGCCCCTTCTCGGTGAGCCACGCGTTCATGCGGGCTTCGAGCGGCGCGGGCTCCCAGGTCGTCTCGGCGGAGAACAAGTCGGCCAGGGCGACGAGGTGCGGCGCGTTCGCCGGCACGAGGAATTTCGCCGCTGCCTTCTCGTCGGTGACCGGCTCGTCACGAAAGTAGAAGTCCATGCCGTTGGCGGCGTCGACGAACGTGGCGGCGCGGTCCCGCACGGTGGGGATGGCGCGATGCAGCTTCTCTCCGTCGAGCTCTCCGAGGCCGCGGGCGACGAGGAACGGACGCACGCGCCGCTCGTACTCGTCGTCGGGGCAGAGCTCCTTGCTCTTCAGGTGCTCGTGGTCGATGGCGAGGAACTTCTTGGTGTCGAACTTCCCGTCGCCGCGCCCGCACGCTTCCCAGTTGAAGGCTTCGATGAGCGCCTCGCGACCGAACACTTCTTGGTCGCCGTGCGACCACCCGAAGCGGACGAGGTAGTTGAGGACGGCGTTCGGGTGGTAGCCCTGGTCGCGGTACTCGGTGACGCTCACCGCGCCGTGGCGCTTGGAGAGCTTCTCCCCGCTCTGCGCGAGCATCATCGGCAGGTGGGCGAAGTCGGGGACCTTCGCCCCGAAGGCCTCGTAGATCATGATCTGCGGCGGCGTGTTCACCATGTGGTCGCGCCCGCGGGCGACGAGGGTGATGCCCATCGAGATGTCGTCGACCACCGCGCCGAAGTTGTAGAGCGGCACCCCGTCGGATCGCAGAAGCACGAAGTCTTGCTGCGCCGAGTTCGGCGTCGTGACCTCACCGAAGACCTTGTCGACGTAAGTGACAGAGCCTTCGCTCGGCGTCTTGAAGCGCACGACGAACGGGCGATCGGGCTGGTCTTTGCGATCGCGGCACGTGCCCGGATAGCGGAACTGCGCCTTCGGATCCTTCTCCTTCAGCGTGGCGCGCTGGGCGTCGAGCTCCTCCTTCGTGCAGTAGCAACGAAAGGCCTTCCCGAGGGAGATGAGCTTCTCGCTCCACTCCTTGTAGATGGCGAGGCGCGCCATCTGCTCGTAAGGGCCGTTGGGCCCGCCGACCTCCGGCCCCTCGTCCCAGTCCATACCGAGCCACTTGAGCGAGTCGAGGATGACCTGCTTGCTCTCGGGGGTGCTCCGCTCTTGATCGGTGTCCTCGATGCGAAGGACGAAGACCCCTTTCGTCTTCCTGGCCCAGAGCCAATTGAAGAGCGCGGTGCGCACCCCGCCGATGTGCAGGTAACCGGTGGGCGAAGGGGCGAAGCGGACGCGGACCATGGCCGGCCACGCTTACCACAAGGGCGGTCGTGCGGGCCACGCGCGCGAAGGCGACCGGGCCGAGGCTCGCGCGAACGGGTGCGCGGCCGGGCGATCAGTTCAAGACGCGCACGAGAAAGCCGGTGTAACGAACTTCGTTCACGAGCTTGGAGACGACCGCGACGAGGTACGTCCCGGGGATGGCCGAGCCGGGCACGTTCACCGTCGCCGTGACGACGTCGCCGTTCGTGACCTTGTCCTTGTCGAGCTTGACCGCCAAGACCGGCTTCTGCGGGTTGGTGTCGTCGCCGGCGACGAGCGACCAGGGGCCCGACGTGGGCCCGTCGCTGAAGGCCTGCAGCTGGACGTCCACCGACCCGCCGACGTGCGCGATGGCTGTGGGCGCGGTGAGGGTCGTGGGGAGCTCGGCGGAGGCGTAGCCGGGGATGTTCACCGCCGCGCTCGATTTGATGACCGCCTGCACGTTGAAGTACGCGTTATGCGTCCCCGGGCCGGTGCACGGGTTGTGGCCGGCGGCCGAGGCCTTGTTCGACCAAAGAAGAGGAAGGGCGATGGTGCCGAGCTTGGCCACGTCGAGCGACGAGGTCGGCGAGCAGAGATCGCCGTTCTCTTGGTTCGTCACGTTGGCGAGCCCGCTCGTGACGAGACCCAAGGCGGCGTGGTCGGTGTCGACGACGAGGTACGCCGGCTTGCTGAGGGTCGACTGCGGATCGGTGAAGGCCTCGGCGAGCTCGTGCACGGTGGTCGTCGTGACGGCGTCGAAGTCGAAGAAGTAGGCGAACTTCGCGCAGCGCGGGATGACGGCGTAGATGACCGGCGTGCCGTCCTGCCGCGCCACCGCGCTGTGGTAGCCGCCGATCGCGCCGCAGAGGTTCGTGGCGCCGAGAGAGAAGGTGACCGACGAAGACGGGAGGAAGAAGACGTAGAGGTTGTTCGGCCCGCCCGGGTAGTTCTTCGTGTCGGCGAGGAGATCCTTCTGCACGTCGGCGTCGGTCATCG
This sequence comes from uncultured Polyangiaceae bacterium, assembly GCA_964531795.1. GTDB lineage: Bacteria > Myxococcota_A > Polyangia > Polyangiales > Polyangiaceae > CAZHHD01. Next base: position 12,798 of record CAZHHD010000011.1, read on the forward strand.
TCGAGGGGGCGGCGGTCGCGTGCGTGATCGGCGTTCCCACGGTCATCGGGGCGATGCCGTACTCGGCCACCGCGTCCGAGATCGCGGGGCGCACCGACGTGTCGTTGAGGAAGGAGACGACTTTCGTCATCGACGCGTCGCCGGGATAGAAGACCGGCACCACGTTGGGCGTGGCCATGATCGGACCGCCGCGGTTCACGAGCTGGGCGCCGTTCACCGGGAAGGCCGGATAGGGGCGCGGCCCGGCGTCCGCTCCGCCCTCGTCGCCCGAGGGGTCACCGTCGTCCGCGCCTCCGTCGTCTCCGCTCGCGCCGTTGCTCGACGACGAAGAGCACGCGCCGGAGAAGAGCCCGGAGCCAAGGAGGAGGAGAGCGACGAACGCGGGGGTCAGGACGGTGGTGATGCGCACCCCTACGACTTTACGCGGAGAGGTCGGCTCTCTACCAGCGGTTGCACGTACGCGACGTGAGAACGGGGGAGACGAATGTCGGACAACGGACGCGCACCTCGCGCTGCATCCAGTCGAGGCTCGCTTGGTAGCGCTCCATCTCGGACTTGGCGCCGCCGCTCTCGACGACGAAGAGGCGGTCCTGCGCCAGGAAGAGCGTGGCCGAGTAGAGGAACGGCTTTCCGTCCTCGTCGTGACCGAAGAGGAGGCGCTTCCCCTTCGTGCCGTCCTTGGAGGTGACGTCGACCGTGTCGAGCAGCGCGTAGCCGGAGACGTCGCGCATCTCGAGCGTCACGGCGCGCGTCCAGAAGGTGAGGTCCCCCTTGTCGCTAGCGTTGTCGATGGCGCGCACGCTCATCACGACCCCCTCGGGTGTCGTGGCGCGAAAGTCGTAGCCGGGCTCTTGGTTCTCGAGCTCGACGAAGCCGGGGGCCGTCTTGGCGTCGAAGGGGCGCCCGCACCCCGAGAGGAGCGCGAGGCCGAGGGTGGTGGCGATAGTTGCAAGATGCATCTTCATGGCTTCCTCTTCCTTCACTCGTGGAGCGACAAGAGCCGCGGCAGCCCGAGCTCGGAGAGCCAGGGGAACGGCAGGCGCAAGGGGACGTCGCGGAGCGCGCCGGGGCCGCGCGCTTGGAACGAGACGGTGACGCTCGAGTACGAGATCTTGTCGCGGAGGACCTTGAGCTTCCCTTCCATCTGCTCGATCTCCCCGGTCACCCGTCCGAGCTCCTTCTCGATCTCGATCGCCTCTTTCACCTCGGCGTGACGCAGGAGCTCGGCCAGACGGTCACGCATGTTGCGCGCGTTCTTGAGGCGGGCTTCGAGGTCGACGACCTGGTCGGTCACGTCCTCGGCGGAGATGTCGCGGTGGACGACGTCGCCGGTGAGGCCCACGCGGCGAACGGCTTCGTCGAAGCGCCCGCGGGGGATGCGGACGGTGATCTCGGTATCGGAGCGGGTGGCGATGTAGCCGCCGAGGTCTTTGGCGATCTTCTCCACGGCGGCGAGCCCGGGCTCGACTTGGTACACCGCCATCGTGATGTGCGCGGTGTAGATGAGCATCGTCGCGTCGTGCGGCGCCTCGGCGGACGACGGTCCCTCGGGCGCGCTCACGGACGAAGAGCTCCCCTCCCCTCGTTCGCCGTCCTTGTCGGTCGCCACCTTCTTCGCCTTCGTGACGGGCGGGGGCGGGCTCGGCGGAGGCGCGGGGACGGGCGAGGACGCGAAGCCGGCGGGCGACTTCGCGTCGCTCGACGCGCTGTCCGACTCGAGCATCACCTCGTCGCGCGGCGCTTGGGCCGGCGCTTGCGAGGCCACCGCGGGGAGAGCCCCGTACCCGGCGGTGGCGGGGCTCTCCGCGGGGGCTGGCGCGGCTCCGCAGCCGGCGAGCGCGAGGAGCGCAGCCAGCGCGAGCGAGGTAGAGGAGAGGAGCGGGCGACGAGGCCCACCCGAGCGGCTTCCGAGGACGGCGATGTTCGTCATGGCGCAGAAGGCCAAACGCGCGTCCGCCCCGGACCTTACACCCTTGCGAGCGCGGCCCCTGGCGGGTAGAAGAAGGCCCCTTTTGCCGTGCAAGTGATCTTGCACACCCATTCAGGAGTACCCGTCATGGCTCACAAGAACCCGCTCGCTGCCGTCAAAGATCAGTTCGGAGACAAGGCCAAGCTCGTCGCCGCCGTCGAGAAGTTCGCGAAGGACGACCTCTGGGTCGCGCGCACGAACCAGTCGAAGGGCCTCGCCCACGTCTCGAACGCGAAGCTCCTTCGCCTCCACGCGACCTTCAGCACCGTGAAGGAGAAGTTCGGCACGCGCGACAAGCTCATCGACGCGATCCTCACGCTCGAGAAGCGCACCAAGGACGCGGGCTACAAGGCGCGCATCTCCGCTTACCCCGTGCCGCGCCTCTGGGACCTCTACACGTCGACCGACAAGCGCGTCGCTCGCGCGGCCAAGGCCGCCAAGGGCGCCGACGCCAAGGCCGCTCCGAAGAAGGCGGCAAAGCCGGCCAAGAAGCCCGCGGCGAAGAAGGCCTGAACGCGGACGTCGCGCGAGCCTTCGCGCGATCCGAGTTCGTTCGAGAGGGCGGCGCGTTCACGCGTGCCGTCCTCTCCCAGCATCTCCACGAGGGGAGCGAGCGATGCCCGAGTTTTCCGTCCGTAACGAGTTCGACTGCGACGAAGACACCTACTGGGAGCACTGCCAGCTCAGCGAGGACTTCAACCGTCGCCTCTACCTCGAGGTCCTGAAGTTCCCCGGCTGGAAGCAGCTCGAGAACCGGAAGGACGGCGCGAAGACGGTGCGTCGCGTGCACATCGATCCGCCGCTCGGTAGCTTGCCCGGCCCGGCCAAGAAGGCGATCGGCGACAAGTTCTCCTACGTCGAAGAGGGGACCTACGACCCTGCGACCCACCGCTACACCTTCAAGGTGACGCCGAGCGCGATGGGCGAGAAGAGCAAGACCACCGGCGAGCTCTGGACCGAGAAGCTCGGCGAAAAGAAGATCGCCCGCTTTGCCAAGATCCACGTCGAAGTGAAGGTCTTCATGATCGGCGGCCTCGTCGAGGACAAGATCATCTCCGACTTGAAGCACTCGTACGAAGCCACGGCCGGCTTCATCAAGCAGTACCTCGCGGAAAAAGGGCTCTGAATTTCCGGGGGCGTAGGCTCCCGCGCTAGGCTCGGCGGATGGCCGCGCCCGAGCCCAAAGACCGCGAGCGTGCCGCGCTCGGGCCGCGGAGCGTGCTCCAAGACGCGTGGCTCATCGCCGCCAAGGATCTGCGCATCGAAGCGCGGACGCGCGAGATCCTCGTCACCGCCGGCTTCTTCGCCGTGCTCGTCACGTTGATGACCAGCGTGGCCTTCAGCGCCGGCGCCGAGACGCGCACCCGCATCGCGCCGGGGGTCATTTGGATCGCGGTGACGTTCTCGGCGGTGCTCGCGCTGGGACGCACGTGGCACCGCGAGCGCGAAGAGTCGGCGCTCCTCGGCGTGCTCGTCACCCCCATCTCGCGCGGGGCGCTCTTCTTGGGGAAGGCGGCGGGCATCTTCGCCTTCGTCGTCGCCGTCGAGATCTTGGTCGTCCCCGTCGCCGCGCTCCTCTTTCACGTCGAGCTCGCCGAGGTCGCGGGCCCTCTCGCGATCCTGCTCCTCCTCGGCACCATCGGCATCGCCAGCCTGGGCACGCTCTTCGGCGTCATGACGGTGCGCACGCAGGCGCGCGATCTCGTCCTCGCCGCCGTGCTCTTCCCGCTGCTCACGCCGACGCTCCTCTCGGGCGTGGCGGCGACGCGCGAGGTCTTCACCGGCGCGGGGCTCGCGGACGTCTCCGACTACCTCGTGCTCCTCGGCGTCTTCGACGTGCTCGGTGTGCTCGGCGGGCTCGCGCTCTTCGGCGCGCTCGTCGACGACTGACGGCGCCTTCGCTCAGGCTTCCGAGCTCGGCGCGCTCACCGGCGGGCGCACGAAGTCGTCGACGATGGCGCGGGCCACGCGCCGCGCCTCGGACATCATCGCCTCGGGCTCGAACGCGGTGCCGACGAGCTCGCCGACCCCCCACACGTGATCGCGAAGGCGCCCCTCGCCGTCCGTCAGCGCGAGAAACCCCGCCGGGCGATGCACGATGCGCGCGCCCGCTTGCTCGGCGAGCTCGTACGAAGGCGCGCGGGGCGCGTCCACGAGCACGGCGTCGGCGCGGTACGTCTTCGTCGTCTTGCCTTGGGCGATCTCCACGCTGCGAGGCGCGAGCCCGCCGCGCACGCGCACCGGGGCGCCACGCACGATCGTGACCTCGACCCCGGGGGCGAGGCGCTTCGCTTCGCGGGCGAACGCTTCGCCGAAAGGGCCGCCGTTCGGCGCGACGACGACCACCACGCGGCTCCCCACGCACACGCCGCGACCGAGCAAGAGCCCGGCGGCGCGCGCGCTCATCACGCCAGGGAGATCGTTCCCTTCGAAGGGGACGACGCCGTCGTGGGCCCCTGTCGCGAGGATGACCGCGCCGGCGCGGACGACGCGTGCGCCGGTGGGGCCGACCACGAGCAAGTCGTCCCCGTAGAACCCGGCCGCCGTCGTTCCGGCGACGAGGACGATGCGACGGGCGTGGAGGTGCTCGGAGAAAGGGGCGGCGATGGCGCGGAAAGGCTCGGCCTCTTCGCCGAGCGCGCGGAGCCCACCGCCGGGAGACGGCGCGTCGTCGAGCACCACCACGCGTCGCCCGAGCTCGGCGAGCCGACACGCCACCGCCATGCCCGAAGGGCCGGCGCCGACGACGACGACGTCGAGCTCGCGCCGCTGGGCGGTCCGCGGGAGGACCACCTCCGCGGGGAGCTTGCCGAGGCCGGCCACGCGACGGGCAAAGGCCTGCATCACCGACTGCACACCGGGGACGCCGGCGAAGAGCTCGTGGTGATTCATTCCGTCGGGGAAGAACCAGTCGGTCACGCGCAGGAGGTCGATCTCCCGCGAGCCGAGCGCGTTCTGGGAGACGACCTCGGTCCCCTCCTCGGCGGGCGTCATGCACGTCATGACGTTGGGGACACCGTCGACCCGCATGAGGCAGCCGTCGCACGCGGCGCGCATGCACGAGGGCCCGCGCGGCCGATGAAACTTCGGGCTCCGCGCCAAAGCGAGGTCGCCGGCGGCGATGAGCGAGGCGCAAATCGGCTCCCCGCGCGAGGCGCGGATCGGCTGCCCGTCCAGGGTGATGGTCACCGGGTCCGAAGGCTCGCCGACGCGGAACGCGGTCCCCTTGGCCATGCCTCTCGCTCCGTAGCACGAGACGCGGAGCGCGCGTACACTCGCCGCGTGCGACTCGGACTGCTCGGCGCGTGCCCCTCGCGGGAGAGTGAGCCCCTCATCGAGCGGGCCGCCGATCTCTTGCTGAACCAGCAGAATGTCTCGCGCGCGATCTACCTCGGAGACGACGATCGGCTGGAGACGGTCGTCGGCGCGTGGGCCAAGCGGCTCGTGGGCGACGATCCGACCGACGAGGGGGTGTGGAGCCGCGCCGCCGCGCTCGCGACCACGTCGACCGCCGACGCGCTCGACGCCTTCGTGAAGGCCGAGCGCATGCGAAAGCGCCTCCGCTCGCTGGAGAGCCTGCCGAGCCGCGTGCTCCGCACCATGGAGATGGTCGGCGATCGCATCGCCGTGCTCATCTTCGACAAGGCCCAGCTCGACGAAGAGGACATCTTCGCCGCGAGCATCCTCGTCTACGGCAAGAGCGACACGGCGCTGCTCAAGAAGATCGGCGCGCGCTGGTTTCTCACGCCGGGCCCCCTGTGCGCCGAGGGGGGCGTGGGCGTGCTCGACGACAGCGGCGACGAGATCGTCGCCACGCTCTACGACCTCGACGGGAAAGAGCGCGCGAAAGAGACGCTCCTCCTCCCGCGCACGCAGAAGCTCAAGGTCCAGGGCGGGACATGAGCGCGCGAGTGATGGCGGTGTTCGGTGGGAGCTTCAACCCGCCGCACCTCGCGCACGTGTTGGCGGTGACGTGCGTGCTCTCGCTCCATCAGGTGGACGGCTTGCTCGTCGTCCCCACCTTCCGGCATCCCTTCGCCAAGCCGCTCGCCCCCTTCGACGAGCGGGTGCGCATGTGCGAGCTCGCCATGGGATGGCTCCCCAAGGTAGAGGTCTCGCGCGTCGAAGAGACGCTGGGCGGCGAGAGCCGCACGCTCCGCACGCTCGAGCACTTGGCGAGCGCGCATCCGTCGTGGCAGCTCCGCTTGGTCGTCGGCGCCGACATCTTGCTCGAAGCGCACAAGTGGTACGGCTTCGAGCGCATCCAAGAGATCGCGCCGCTCCTCGTCCTCGGTCGCGTCGGCGTCGCGCACCCACGCGCGCCGGTGGCGCACTTGCCGGGGATCTCGAGCACCGACGTGCGCGCCGATCTCGCGGCGGGCCAATTCGAGAAGCTCGCCGACGTGCTCCCGCGCGACGTGCTCGCGCACATCCGCGCGCGCGGGCTCTACCGCGACGCGTGACGAGAGGGACGAGGAAGCCGATGACGACGAAGCGACGCGCCCCGCGAACGCGCGCGGCGAAGGCGAAGAAGACGAAGCTCGCGCTGCGGATCTTCGTGCTCGGGCGAGGCAAGGTGGGCGTCGCGCTCGCGCGCGCGGCACGCGCGCTCGGAGCCGAGGTCACGTTGCGCGCGGCGCGGGCGGGCTTGCCGCGCAAGCCCATCGACGTCGATCTCTTGATCCTCGCCGTGCGCGATCGCGATCTCACGCCGCTCGCCGAGGCGCTCGCCGAGGGCCACCTCGTGACGAAGAAGACGGCGTGCGTGCACGTGGCCGGCGCCCTCGGTCCCGCGCCGCTCGCTTCGCTTCGCGCGGTGAGCGCCGGAGTGGCGCAGATGCACCCGATGATCTCGTTCGCCTCACGAGAGAAGCCGCCGCGTCTCGAGCGCGGCAACGTGCACATCCAAGGCGATCGCGTGGCCGCGGCGCGCGCGCGCACCTTCGCGCGTGCGCTGGGGATGACGCCGCGCACCTTCGCTTCGCTCGACACGATCGCCTACCACGCTGCGGCGGGGCTCGTGGCCAACGGGGCCGCGGCGTTGGCGGCGGTGGGCGTCGAGGTCCTCGCGCGCGCGGGCATTCCGCGAGAGACGGCGCCGCTCCTCCTTGGACCGCTCCTTCGTAGCGTCGCCGACAACGTCGAAGTGCTCGGCTTCCCCGAGGCGCTGACCGGCCCGGTCCGTCGCGGCGACCCGTCGGCGGTGCGGCGTCACCTCGAGATGTTCCAAGAGCGGCTCCCCGATGCCGTCCCGCTGTTCGTGGCGAGTGGGCTCGGCCAATTGCCGCTCGCGCGCGCCCTCGGCGAGGCGCCGGCGGAGGGGTTCGACCAGATCGAGGCCCTCCTCCGCGGAGTCAAAATCAAGTAAGCGATTGTATTTTATGTATTTTAGCGCCGAATGACGGCTCGCCGAGCGGCCTGGGCCGGGCTCCACGGAGACGCAAGAGAGACGCCCGAGCGGCGGGGCTTGGCACGCGACGGATTTGGGTCGATTCCACGAACCGTGAGGACGGATTTTCGGGCGCCGAGGCGACCGAAAAAAAGCGCGTGCGAGCTGAAAAAACCGGTGCTTGAGACTTGCTGAGCGTCCCCCCCCAAGTAAGCTCCCCTGGTCTTGGCGTCCCCCCTTTCTTTGGCACCCGTGTCGGCCGCTGCGCGGCTCGCGACGCCCGCTGCGGCGCCGCGGGGTGATTTCGCCGATCTCGACGAGCGCGTCGGGCAAGTCGGCGAAGGGAGCGTCCTGCTCGTGCAAGTCGGCGCCGAAGACGCCGCGCACGCCGTTCGCGAGCACCTCGCGCGCCGCCTGACGGCGAGCGGCTTCGAGGTGCTCCGCGCCGAAACCCGCGGCGCTTCGCCTTTGTGGTGCGAGCTCCTCGCCAAGCTCGGCCTCGAGCTCGGCGAGACGGATCCGGCGCGCGTCGCCGAGCGCGTGACCGCCGCGGCGCGCCCGCGTCGCGCAGCGCTGCTTCTCCCCGCCGTCGCCAAGAGCGAGTGGGATCGCGCCGTCACCGTGGAGCTCGCGCGCCTCCCCGGCGCACCGCCGATGGCCCTCGTGGGCGACGTCGGTGATCTGGAAGACCTTCGAAGCGAGCTCTTCGAGGTCGCGACGACGCTCGACGACGCCGCCCGCGAGCGCTGGCTCCGAGGGATCGCGGAAGACGCGCCGGCGCACGTGCCCGCCCGTGATCTCGCCTCGCTCGAGCGGTGGTGGGCTTCGGCGCGCCGCCTCGGCGCACAACGCGAAGAGAACCTCGTCCCCGCCGCGATTCCCAGCGAAGGCGCGGCGCTCTTCGGCGCGCTCGCTCTCGCGCAGCGTGCGTGGCCGATGGCCGAGCTCCTCGCGCTCGGCGGCTCGCGTCGCGCGCTCGAGGCGCTGCTCTCCGTCGGCGCGGTGTCGCTCGACGGCAACTGGGTGACGCTCGCGGCCGATCGCGCCGCCGAAGCCGAGCGTGTCGCTGCGGCGGCGAGCGCCGAGAACCTGCACCACGTGGCTTCGGCCCTCGCGCGCGTCGCCGGGGACGATCCCTGGGCGCTCTCCCGCGCCGCCGAGCTCCTCCTCCGCGCCGGCGATTCGACCGCGGCCGATCAGCGTCACGGCGAAGCGCTCGAGCACACGGGCGACGTCCTCACGCGTCGCGAGCTCGTCGAGCGCTGGGCGCGCGCCCTCGCCGGTGCCCCCGAGGCCGAGCGTCTCCCGCTCTCGATGCGCGCCGCCGAGCGTGCGCTCCTCGCCGGTGAAGCCGAAGAGGCGTACCGCGCCTCGCAAGCCGCTTCGGTCCTCGCGCCGAAGGACGGCGCCGTCGCGCTGCTTCTCGGGCGCGCGGCCATCGCGATGGGCGATCTCGTCGCCGCCGGCGTCGCGCTCGATCACGCGCGCACGCTCGCTACCGCCGCGCCCCCCGTGAAGGGCGCCAAGTCGAAGACCGGCGCGCCGCTGCACGCCGAGGTCGCCGTCGAGCTCTCCGAGGTCGCGTACATCTCGGGCGATCTCGAGCTGGCCGTCCGCGAAGCAGAAGCCGGCCTCGCGCACCCCGTCACCGAGCTCCACGCGCGCAACACCCTCGGCAAGGTCCTCCTCGCCCAGTCGAAGTGGGACGAAGCCGATCGCCACTTCGCCGAAGACGCCTTCAAGGCGAGCGCGGCGCGTGACGGCGAGGCCGAGCTCCGCGCACGCTTGAACCGCGGCATCGCGCTCCTCTCGAAGGGGCTCCTCGACGAAGCCCGCTCGATCTTCGAAGAGGTGCGTGACGACGGCGAGCGCACCGGCGCCCCGCGCGCCTGCGCCTTCGCGTTCGAGAACCTCGCGGTCGTCGCGATGTGGCGCCACGACTACGGCACGGCGCTCAACCTGCTCGAGCGCGCGTTCAAGGCCCACCAGCGCTTGGGCGATCGGCTCAAGATCGCGCACAACCTCGGTAACCTCGCGCAGCTCCGCTACAAGCTCGGGCTCGTCGAGCACGCCGAGCACGCCATCCTCTTCGGACGCCGAACCCTCGGCCCGGGGATGCCGCCGCACAACGCCGCGCGCTTCAGCATCGTGGCGGCGCGGCTCGCGCTCCTCAAGTCGAACACCGCGGTGGCCCAGCGCGAAGTCGCGCGCGCCATCGTCGACGGCGAGCACGCCGGTCACCGCATGCGCATGGCCGGCGAGGCCTACCGCTTGGCGGCGCGCATCGCCCTCGAAGACGGCGACCTCGGCCGCGCCGAAGAAGCGCTCGCCAAGGCACGCACCCTCTCGAGCGACGAAGAGGCCCGCGCCGAGATCGCCTACCTCGGCGCGCTCGCGGCCCGGGCTTCGGGTCGCCCCGACGCCACGCTCGCCAACGAGGCGCTCCTCCTCGCACGCGCCCTCGGAGAAGAAGAGCTCCTCCGCGACGCCCACGTGCTCCTCCACGAGATGCACCGCGCCGAGGGGAACCTCGAGCTCGCGCGCGATCACATCGAGCAAGCCGTCGCGCTCCGCGATCAGGTCGCGCAGGTCCTCGCGGGCGAAGTGCGCGCCGCCTTCCTCGCGCGCCCCGACGTCGCCGGGTTGAGCCGCCTGCTCGCGCAGACGCAGGCCGACTTGCCCGAGGGCGAAGCCGTCGACGCCATCGAAGAGGCGCGCCCGAGCCTCGCGCGTGGCGCTGCCGCCAGCACGTTCCCCCGTGAGATCGTCGGCGAAGATCCGACCGTCCGCGCGCTCCGCGCCGCCATCAAGAAGGTGGCCCGCGCCGACAGCACCATCCTGATTCGCGGCGAGAGCGGCACGGGCAAAGAGCTCGTCGCCGAGGCGCTCCACCGCGCGAGCGATCGCGCGAACGGCCCGCTCGTCACGGTGAACTGCGCAGCGCTCGTCGAGACGCTCCTCTTGTCCGAGCTCTTCGGCCACGAGAAGGGGGCCTTCACCGGCGCCGCCGCGCGTCGCCGCGGCCGCTTCGAGCTCGCGGAGGGGGGCACGCTCTTCCTCGACGAGATCGGCGACATCTCGGCGCGCACGCAAGTCGCGCTCCTCCGCGTGCTGCAAGAGCGCACGTTCGAGCGCGTCGGCGGCACCACCAGCATCCGCGCCAACGTCCGCATCGTGTGCGCGACGCACCGCGATCTGAAGGCGATGGTCGAGCGCGGCGAGTTCCGCGAGGACCTCTACTACCGCCTCCGCGGCATCACGCTCGAGGTGCCGGCGCTCCGTCAGCGCATGGGCGACCTCCCGCGCATCACCGACAACCTCCTCGCGCGCATCGCCCACGAGCGCAACGAAGCGAAGAAGACCCTCGCCCCCGCGGCGATCGATCTCCTCGCGCGTCACCGCTGGCCGGGCAACATCCGCGAGCTCGAGAACGTGCTCCGCGCGGCGTCCCTCTTCGCCGAGGGCGAGGCCATCCAGGCCGCCGACATCACCGAGAACGTCGAGGACCTCCGTGGTCTGTCGTCGGCGCCCCCCTCGCGGGCGAGCCTGCCGCCGACCCCCGTCACCGTCACCGCGCTCCCCGCGGTCGACCTCGGCAGCGACGACGACGAGGTCGAGGTCGCTTCGTTCGACGTCGACGCCGAGCTCCCCGCCGACGAGGCCGGGGCCAGCGCAACAGCTTACGCCTGCGTGCGTCAGGGGGCGGTCTCGCTCTCCGACATCAAACGCCAGATCGAGCGCGATTGCATCGCGCGCGCCTTGGCGGAGACGCGGGGGAATATCACGCGGGCGGCCGCGCTTCTGGGAATGAAGCGCCCCCGCCTGTCTCAGCTCGTGAAACAGTACGGCTTGGCAGCCGTTTCGGAGGGTTCGTCATGACCGCCGCTAGGTTGATGCACGGTAAGCCGGTTGGAGCGCTCGCGGGCGCCCCGCTCCTACGCGCTCTCGGCGCAGGGCTCGTCGTCGTCTCGTCGCTCTTTTTGGGCGGCTGCGCGATGCAGACCGGGTCCGACGACGGACAAAGCACGGCGCAAGAGCTCTCCGGCTCGCAGAGCCCCACGCAAGAAATCGTGGTCGGCGGCGGGCAGCTCAGCGACGACAACGGCGACGGCAAGAGCAAGGGCGCGCCGCGCATGGAGTCGGGCCCGGGCAACGGCCCCGATCCGCTCCCCTGGAAGCAGGTCGTTCAGGCCCAAGAGCCGGGCTCCGGGGACGGTCCCGATCCGCTCCCTTGGATGCACAACGCCAACGCCGACACCGCGTCGGTGACGACCGCCAAGTAGCCGCGCGCCGGTACCGCTTTCCCTCTCGGAGAGAAGCGCCGCGCGCTCGCGCGACGCCCCCGGTCGTGTGACGCGAACAGCGAGCCCTGCCCGTGGAGGACCTTCGCCCTAGAACCACGCTCTTCTGCGCGGTCCTCGCCTTGGCCATCGCGCTGTCGATGCTCCTTCGCGGGCGTCGCTCGGTGCATTGGCTCTTCGCCGCCTTCGGCTTCGAAGTGGCGATGTGGTGGGCGAGCCAGTCGCTCTACGGCCTCTTCCAGGCGCCCATCTGGGTGCGCGCGACCGGCGTGCTCACCGTGCTCCTCCCGCAGTTCGCGGTGCACCTCTTTCAGGCCATCGTGCCGAGCACCGAGGGGCGCTCCGAAGGGGCGTTCTCGTCTTCGCTCACCCGCTTCGCCGCCGTCGCCGGCGTGGGGATGCTGGCGCTCGAGCTCTCGCCGTACCACGAGGCGCCACTCTCTCTCGGGCTCGTCTACTTCTACGTCTTCGGGCTCCTCGCCGCCGCGCTCGTCACGCTGCATCGGCGCGGCAAAGAGAGCGCCTCGCGCGCCGTACGCGACCGCGTGAAGTTCCTCGTCGGCGTCGGCGCCGCCGCGACCACGCTGACGCTCGCCGACTTCCTCTCCTTCCTCGGCGTGTACCTGCCGCCCATCGGCGCGGTGCTGTCGATCATCTTCCTCTTCGTGCTCGCCGAGTCGCTCGCGCGACCGCGCCTCGCCGATCTCTACGAAATGGTCGGCCGCCTGATGGTCGCGACCGCCCTCGCCTTCTCGCTCGCCGGGATCTTCTACGTCTTCGTCACGTACGTCGGCCGCTTCAACACGATGTACTTGAACGCGGTCCTCGCCGCGGTCGTCTTCCTCGTGCTGTTCGAGCCTCTGCAGAACGAGGTGGAGACGCGCATCCACCAGTTCTTCTTCCGCGAGCGCTACGACCTCGAGACCAGCGTCGCCGATCTGCGAAGGCGCCTCTCCCACGTCCTCGAGATCGACGAGATGGTGGAGACGCTCCTCGGCGGGCTCGAGCGATCGCGTCGCGCGACGTCGTGCGCCATCTATCTTCGCGACCAAGACGGCGACGGCTTCGACCTCACCGGCAGCATCGGCGAGACGCCGCTCCCGCGCATCGAATCGCTCGCCGCGCGCCCCTTGCTCGACCGGCTCCACGCCGGGACGTCGCTCTCGCTCGAAGAGGTGGCGCGTGAGGCCAAAGAGGCCGAGGTGCCGCTCCTCGCCGCCGCCGCAGCCACGTTGGGCCCCTTGAAGAGCGCGGTGCTCTTGCCCGTCAAGGCCGACGACGGCGAGATCATCGGGCTCATTTGCGTGGCCGACGATCGCGTGCGCGACGCCTTCACGCCGGAGGAGATCGCGCTCCTCGAGACCGTGGCGGCGCAAATCGGCGTGGCCATCGCCAACAGCCGGATCTACTCGCGCATGAAAGAGCGCGATCGCCTCGCGGCACTCGGCGCGATGGCCGCCGGCCTGGCCCACGAGGTCAAGAACCCGCTCGGCGCCATCAAGGGCGCGGCGCAGCTCCTCGAAGAGGTCGCGCAAGCGCCGTCGGTCGATCCGTCGCAGGAGCACGAGTTCATCGGCATCATCTTGGAGGAGGTCGACCGATTGAACCGCGTCGTCGGGAGCTTCCTCGACTACGCCCGCCCGCACGCCGGCAACCCCGTGCCGCTCGACATCAACGCCGCCGTGCGCCGCACGGTGCAGATCCTCTCGAGCCAGAAGGTCGAGCCGATCGACTTGGAGCTCGATCTGACGGAAGGGGTACCGCGCGCGCGCATCGATCCCGAGAAGTTCCGTCAGGTCCTCATGAACCTCGTGCAGAACGCGATTCAGGCCATGGACGGCCGCGGCAAGGTCACGGTCAGCACCGCGGCGCGCCGCATGACGCGCGGCACGTGGGGCCGCATGAGCGCGCGCGACGACGACGGTCCGGCGAGCGAGCGCAGCGTGCGTGCCTCACGCCCCGACGACGACGCCGAGTTCGTCGAGGTGAGCGTGCGCGACACCGGACCGGGCATCTCGCAGAAGGTGCTGAAGAACCTGTTCATCCCCTTCTTCACGACCAAGGAGCAGGGGACGGGGCTCGGCCTCGCCATCAGTCAGAGCATCGTGCAGAACGCCGGCGGCACCATCGACGTGCAGACGCAGTCGGGCGCGGGGACGACGTTCACCATCCTGCTCCCGGTGGCGCCGGACATGCGCACGCCGCTGCCGGAGCCGGTTCACATCGAGCTCGTACGGGGCCGCTAGCCCAGCTTGCTCCCGCTGGGCAGCGGCCGCCCCCACCCTAGTGGGCCTTGCAGGCCCCTCACTCGCTGCGCTGCGCTCCGCTCATGAGCCTCCCCGCATTCTGCTGACGCAACGTGTTTCGTGCATCCTGCACGAAACACGCAGGCCGCGAATCTGATGGCGTCACGGCTAACGCACCGGCGTAGATGCCTCGCTCGAGGTCACTCTGCGAGTGCGTTAGGATCGAGCTCGCCCGATCGCCTCTTCGCCTTTTGCGGAGCCTGCGAAGCGAAAAGCGTTGCGTCAGCAGAAGCAGGGAGGCTCGCGACGGGAGCGTCAGCGACCGAGCGAGGGGGCAGAGCCCCACCAGGGTGGGACGAAGCAGAGTCGAAGCTCACCGACGAAGTCGATGAGCTTCGGCCGCTTAGTCATTTTGCATCAGGCCCTTGATGCGACCGTCGGGGAGCAGCTTCACGTTGCGCGCCGCCGGGACTTTGGGGAGACCGGGCATCGTCATCATGTCGCCGGTGAGCGGTACGAGGAAGCCGGCTCCCGCGCTCAAGCGAACCTCGCGGACGGTGATCTGAAAATCGTGCGGGCGACCGACTACCGTCGGATCGTCGGTGAGCGAGAGCTGCGTCTTCGCCATGCAAATGGGGAGCGACTCGTAGCCGAGCTCCTTGATGCGCTTGAGGTCCTTGTCCGCCGTCCCCACGAAGGCGACGTCGCGCGCGCCGTAGATGGTGCGCGCGAGCTTCTTGATCTTCTCCTTCGGCGGATCCGTGAGCTCGTAGACGTACTTGGGTGAGGGGGGGCTCGCGTCGGTGGCGTCGACGACCTCGCACACGATGCGCGCGAGATCCTCGGCCCCCGCGCCCCCCTTGCCGAAGCCTTCGCTCAAGCCCACGCGCGCGCCGAGCTTCTTCGCTGCCGCTTCGACCTGGGCGAGCTCCTCTTTCGAGTCCTGGGGGAAGACGTTGATGGCGACGATGGGCGTGAGGCCGTACGCGCCGGCGTTCTCGAGGTGCTTCTCCAGGTGCGCGATGCCGCGCGCGAGCGCCTCGGCGTTGGGCGCCCCCGCCTCCTTCACCGGCACGCCGCCGTGCATCTTGAGCGCACGCAGCGTAGCGACGAGGACGATGGCGCGCGGCCACACGCCGGCGACGCGCGTCTTGATGTTCAAGAACTTCTCCCCGCCGAGGTCGAAGCCGAAGCCCCCCTCGGTGATGACGTAGTCCCCGAGCTTCATCGCCAGCTGCGTGGCGAGGACGCTGTTGCATCCGTGGGCGATGTTGCCGAACGGACCGCAGTGGACGATCGCCGCGCCGCCTTCGAGGGTCTGCACGAGGTTCGGCTTGAGCGCGTCTTTGAGGAGCGCGGTCATCGAAGAAGCCGCGCCGGGGATGTCGCCGGCGGTGACGGCTTGGCCGTGGTAGGTCGAGCCGACGACGATGCGCGCGAGGCGTGCCTCGAGGTCTTCGTAGTCGGTCGCCAAAGAGAGGATGGCCATCACTTCGCTGGCGGCGGTGATGTCGAAGCGCTCCTCGCGCGGCTTGCCGTGCGCCTTTCCGCCGAGTCCGACGATGCAGTGGCGGAGGAAGCGATCGTTCATGTCGAGCGCACGACCCCAGGTGATTTGCCGTGGATCGAGCTCCCCTTTGCCGCCGCAGTCGTCGCGGAAGTGCGCGGCGTTGTCGACGAGCGCCGAAAGGAGGTTGTGCGCGGTGGTGATGGCGTGAATGTCGCCGGTGAAGTGGAGGTTGATCTCGTCGGCGGGGGTGAGCGACGCCTTGCCGCCGCCGGTGCCGCCTCCTTTGACGCCGAAGACGGGGCCGAGCGAGGGCTCGCGCAGCGCGAGGACGACGTTCTTGCCGAGGCGGCGCATGCCCATCGCCATGGCGATCGACGTAGTGGTCTTCCCCTCGCCGGCGGGCGTCGGGTTGATGGCCGTGACCAAGACGAGCCGTCCTTTGGCCCGGGCCGGGCGCTTCACGACCGCGAGATCGATCTTCGCTTTGGTCCGGCCGTAGGGCTCGTAGTCGTCGGCGCCGAGCCCGAGCTCGGCCGCCACCTCGGGGATGGGACGCGGCGAGAAGTCCATGAGCGCGAAGGCTCCACGCGTGGCGCCCCCCCGTCAACCCCCGCAACGCGGGCGGCGGCACGCCCCCGTCAGCCGTAGCGGCGCTCGAAGACCCCGCGCACCGCGGGGAGCTCGCGCATCATGCGGAGCGTGTGCTCGGCGTGTCCCACGGCGAAGCCGTTGCCGATGACGAGGTCGACGTCTTTGCCCACCCCTTCGGCGCCGAGCGCGGCTTTGGTGAAGCTCGTCGACATGGCGAAGAAGTAGGTCGTGCCCCGCTCACGCGTCGAAAGGATGGCGGCCATCTCGGCGTCGGGGACGTTCACGCACGAAAAGGCGACGTCGACCTCGCGCCCTTCGTTGGCGGCGAGGACCGCGCGGCGCACCGCCACCGGATCGCGCGCGTCGAGCGAGAGCACGGCGTCGCAGAGGCCGAGCGCTTCGAGCTCGCGAGCAAACGGCGCGTGCGACTCGACGCCGATCACGCGTCCCGACGGACCGGCGTGGCGCCGTGCTTCCGCCGCGCACAGGATCCCGCTCTTTCCGCCGGCGCCGAGAATGAGCACCGACGCGCCGGGAGCGACGAGGCGCGCCACCTGCGGCGCAGCGCCGGCGACGTCGAGCACCGCGAGAGCGAGGCGCTCGGGGAGATCCGAAGGGAGCACGGCGTAGGCGCCGGTCGCGAAGAGCACGGCCTCTCCCGTGACGTCGAGCTGCGCGCTCACCGCGCGCACGGCGTGGACCGCGTCGACGCGAAGCGGCGTCAGCGAGAGCGACACGAGGCTCGCGACGCGATCGCCCACCTTCACCATCTCGCCGGCAGGGCGGCCAGGCGCGAGCTGGAGCACGCGACCGAGGAGCATGCCCCCCGATCCGGTCACCGGATTGTGCTGCTTGCCGCGCGCGCGGATCGTCTCGAGCACCCGCTCGGGGACATCCTTCGCCCCTTCGTCTTTCCCGCCGGCCATCTGGTGGAAGCTCGCGGCGTCGATGTTGAGCGTCTCGACGGCGAGGAGCATCTCGCCTTCGAAGAGGCGCGAGAAGTCGTTGTCGACCTGCTCCGCGGGCTGAGGGAGACCCCCGCGGGGGCGGAGGGCGCGGTGGGTGCCGAACGGGTCGCCACCCTCCACGAGGGGGCGCGCGGGGGGGATCGAGCCTGCCATGGCGGCGCAGAGCCTAGCGGCGCCCGGGAGAGAACACGAGAGGATGCAGCCTATTTCCCGGCTCCCGGGGCTCGCAGAAGGGGCGGAGCGGCGGGTCGGGCGAAGTGGGCGCGCGCCTCACTTGACCATCTTTGTCCGGACTCGTTACTCTTTTTCCCGTCGAGCAATCGGTCGACCTACCGCTACGGAGGTCGACGACCGCGAGCCCCCTTGGGTAAGCTCGCCATTTCGCGCAACGATTCTCATTTGGTCTCCCCTTTGTCCCCGCCCGAAATGCAAGACCCGTCTCCGAAGGCGCCCAATGGGCCGTCGACCGCGCGTCCGCCCGCGGGCCGGAGCTTCGTGTTGCGCTTCATCAGCGGCAAGTACCAAGGGGGCGAGTTCCCCATCGTCGCCGACAAGCAAATCATCGTCGGTCGCTCGAGCGATCTCGACATGGTCCTCGTCGAGGACATGGTCAGTCGCAAGCACGCGCGCATCCAGATGCAGCAGGATCAGATCTGGATCGAGGATCTTGGCTCGACGAACGGAACCTTCGTCAACGGCGAGAAGATCAAGCGCGCGCGCCTCAAGGAGGGCGACCGCGTCCTCATCGGCACGAGCATCCTGAAGCTCATCGCCGGCGACGGCAGCGGCCCGGCGCCCGACGCGAAGCGCGGGCTCGAGTACGTGGCCGAGCAGCGCCGCACCACGCAGGCGCGCACCATGAGCGGCAGCATCGAGGAGGTCCCCCTCCCCGACTTGCTCCAACTCTTCGGCACGTCGAAGAAGAGCGGCGTCCTCGTCATCCGCACCGAGTCCGACGACGTCGGCAAGATCTACATGCGGAAGGGGAACGTCTACTACGCGGTCATCAACGACCAAGACGACGTCCCGCCGCTGAAGAGCATCTACCGCATGCTCACCTGGCAAAAGGGGCTCTTCGACCTCGACCCGCCGGAGGACCGCGAGTTCTCCAACGAGATCGACGTCAGCGTCCAAGAGATCCTCATGGAGGGGCTCCGCCAGCTCGACGAGTTCAATCGCATCCGCGACGATCTCCCCGATCTGCACTCGCGCCTCTCGCTCCCTGCGCCGCTCATCGCGCCGCTCCGTGACTTGAAGCCGGAGGAGCTCGACGTCCTCCAGCTCGCGCACAACTACGGCCACCTCGAGACCGTGCTCAACAAGGCGCAGTCGACCGACCTTCAGACGGTCAGCGTCCTCCAGAAGCTCCTCAAGGGCGCGTACCTCAAAGCCGAGTGAGGCCGGGCGGCGCGCAGGCGTCGTCCCCCCCGGTGCTTCGAGCGGGCGGCGGCGCACCTGCGCGCGTGCTGACGTGCGGCGGCTCGGTCGTGACGGCCGGCGCGCGCCCACAAAACACGAACGCCCCGACTCCGTGAGGAGCCGGGGCGTCGCGGGGTACGCGGCGCCGGCGGGTTACCGCCGACGCTCACGTTGCGATGCGATCAGAGCGGACCGACGCCGAGGTACGCCGCGAGCTCTCGAGAGAGGTCGAGGTTCGAGGAGTAGTTGCGGATCGTGACCTTGTTCGCCTGGCAGGTTTGCGCGTCGACCTTGCAGATCGGCTCCTGCGTGACGGGATCACGCTCGTAGGTCTGCTCCTTCGTCACGGGGTCCGTCGACGCGACCTTGAAGGTCGCGGCGGCGAGGTTCCGCGCGTACTGCAGCATGCGCGCGCCCATGGCACGAGCGGTCTGCTTGCCAGCGACGATCTCGTCACCGTAGTCGCGCGCCGCGTAGCGGACGCCCGTCATCGGGTCCTGGTAGATCGTCTGCTGATCGAGCGGGATGCTGACCGTGTCGACGCCGCCGGGCGAGAAGATTCGCATCTCCGAAGCCCAGTTCATGTTCAGCGTGCTCTTGCCGAAGACGAAGCCGTCGATGAGGGCCGGGAACTGCTCTTCCCAGCCCACGAGCGGGGCGACGACCTTCGCGCCCTGCGGGTAGTTGACGGCGTCCGAGAGCTCCCAGGGGAGGTAGCGAACACTGCCAATCGGCGTGCCGCCAGCCTGCTGCGGAGCTCCGTCCATCGTCACGAACGGACCAAACGTGGTGGTGTCGTTCTGCATGAGCTGCGTGAACACACGACGCATCTGCTCGGGGTAGAGCGTGGCGTAGTTGATGTTCAGGTAGCGCGAGTCGACGTAGTCACGCTTGTTGTTCTGGATGAAGTGGTTGTACGCCTGCATCAGGTAGTACACGGCCAAGCGCTTCTCGTAGTAGCTGCCGATCTGCGTCTGGTAGGACGACCAGTCGTAGCCCTTCGAGTAGTCGTAGTCGTTGTGGAGGTAACGACCTTCACCCGAACCGACCGCGATGTGGAAGAGCGGCTTCGACGAGTTGCCCGGGCCGCTCGGCGGCACGTCCGGCACCTCGGCGGTGCCCGGCGAGAGCTCGAAGTAATCGCCCGGCTCCGGACGAGTCATGATGCGCAGCCAGGTGGCGAAGCTGTCCGACGCCGCGAGGACGTGCGGGAGCATGAAGCCCGGCTTGTTGATGAGGTCGCCCGAGGCGAACGACTGGAGCTGGCCTTCGATGTCCGTGGTGCTCGAGAGCGAGCCGTAGAGCGACACCTGAAGAGCGAGCGCCTTGTAGGAGGCGTCGAACTTGTCGAGCGAGCGGTCCATGAGGCGGGACAGCATCGACTCGGTGTTGAACGTCACCTTGTCGCGACGGAAGTTGTCGAAGATGTAGCGGTTCTCGTACACCGACGACACGAACTGGAACTGCTCGTACGGGTCAGCACCCGAGTCGAAGCGGAAGACCGGCACGTTGCCGAAGTCCGCGAACTCGTCGGAGCCGAACATGTACGGGTGACGGACATGGCCCTTCGGGTCGATGGCGAAGAACTGCCCGCCGTTCGTGCCGGGCTTGTTCTGCATGTCGTAGAAGTCGGCGAAGTAGAGGTCCGCGCCGGGGCAGGTCGCGCTGAGCGGATCGTTCGGATCCGTCTGCTGGGTGCACTTGGCCTTGCCGAGGACGTCGAACTTGTCCTGGAACATGCTGTAGTGCAGGTCGCCGTTGTTGGCGAAGTCGAGCGGGCCGACGATGCCACCGAAGCCGTCGAGGCGGTCGAGGTCGAACTGACCCTGCGACGAGCCGCTGGTGGCCTTGGCGTCGATGTCGACGACGTCGCCGTAGCCGAAGCGCATGGCGGCCTTGTCGTACTTGCCGATGTCGTTCATGTCCTGGGACTGGTCACCCGGGTAGTCCATGACCGTGGAGGAGCCCCACTTCCAGATGAGACCGTTGGTCTCCTGGTCGGTGACGGGGTCGATCCAACGCGGGCCGACGCACTCGCTGCCGTCCGTGTGCGGCGTGGTCACGTCTTGGCAGACGGGTTCCTTGCCGTTGCGCGTACGGAGCTGCCAGTACTGCGTGTGGTAGTTGAGCGAGTCCCAGGTCCCCGTGAAGTTGTGACGGAGGCCCATCGAGTGACCCATCTCGTGCGCGATGACCGAGATGTGGAACTGCTCGCGGATCCACTGGTGGAGGGCCTGATCACGCGCCGCCTTCTTCGCGGGGTAAGCCGCGTCGTTGGTGGCAGCGTAGAAGGGGCTCCCCTTGTCCGCGTCCTGCGGAAGCGGGTAGAGGCGCTTGGCCTGGCGCGCCATGCCGACGAGGGCGTCGGGCTCGGGCTGCTCGACCTGGCAGAAGTGACGGAGGGCCGGCACCTTGCTCTGGAGGACCTTCAGCCAGCGCTTCATCTCCGGGTGCATCCCGCGGAGGGGCGAAGCCTTGGCGACGAGAGCGTCGTTGCCAGCGAGCGGAGTCTTCGGGTCCATCCCGATGGCTTCCATGTCCTCGCCGTTGATCATCATCGACTCGAACTTCGTGCCGATGAGCTGCTGACGCACACCCTCGAACTGGTTGTCGAGCGAGGGACCCATCTGCTGCGCAGCGGTCTGCGCGAGCTTGTTGGTGAGAGCGTCGAAGTCCTGACGGGTCATCCCCTTCAAGCTCACGGGCGCCGAGCCGGCGATCGAGGGCTTGTAGAGCTGCGGGATGCTCAGCGACTTGAGGCGCTTCTGGATGTCGTCCTTCGAGAGGACCTTCGGCGTGTACTGCTTGGTGCCGACGGAGGTCGCCTTCACCCAGTCGCGGAGGTACGCGCCCGAGGTGATCTGGTCGTCGGTGATTTCACCGTTGATCCAGCGAAGGAGGTCCTCGGTGCCTTGCGACGCGAGGTCGAGCACGTGGCCCCACTCGTTGACGCTGGTCGAGACCTTCTCACCGGTGAGCGGATCGTCCGCGTCCACCATGATGCCCCAGGGCGACGGCGTCTGCGGGTTGGTGATGATGTTCACCATGTTGTAACGGATGTCGCCGACGCGGGCGTAGACGTTGGTCTTGTTCCCGTTCTCGTCCTTGCCGAAGCAGGCGTCGTTGTCCGTCTCGATGGTCGGGTTGTGGCACAGCGTGAAGATGTGCTTAACCGTCGCGCCGTTGTCCTGGATGAGTTGGTTCTCGTCCGTCATGTACTGCGAGCCGTCGAGGCCGACGCGGGTCGCGGTGACCTGCTTGCCGATCTCGGCCGCGCGCTTGACGGCGACGTTCCACTCGTCGAGCGCCTTCGCCGTGGAGGCGAAGAGGTCCGGCGTGGAGTCGGGGCCGTAGTACCAGGGGATGGTCTTCGTCTCGCGCTCGTAGAGCGGGAGCGTGCACTTGTGCGAGAGCACGTCGCAACGCGAACCGCTGTGGAGCAGGTTCCCGTCCTTGTCGTGGAACTCGCACTCGTCGGCGGTCTTGTTGGTGTTCGAGTCGCGGTTCGGATCCGCGCCGACCGGCGTCGCGGGGAAGGGCTGCGCCTTCTTGGCCGCGATGTCCTCCGGCGTCGCCGGGATCGGCGTGCCGTTGTTCGGGTCGGTCAGGAAGTTCGTCCCGTCCGTCTTGTACTGAGCGACGTTGCCGTCGGCGTCACGGTAGAAGTCGACACCGCACTGCGAGCCCTCGATGTGGCTCTTCTGCCAGATGTTGTATTTGGCAGCGAGCTTGTGCCACTTCTCGTCGAGCACGCCGTAGTTGCGCTCGTACCCGTAGCGGTCGTTGTAGAACCAACCGAACGCATCCATTCGGTTGCCGTCCCACTCGGCCGGCTCGTAGTCCGTATCGGTGACCGTACGGAACGAGAGGCGGAGCTTCACTTCCGTCGGGTTGCAGTTCGCCACCGGGAACTGCCCGAAGAAGTAACAGGCCGGGAACGAGCCCCAGGGGGTGTCGAGGATCTGCGGCGTCGCGAACGACTTGGTCGTCACGTCGAAGTAGCCGCCCTTCTCGTCGAACGCGGGCGCGTCGGGCGAGGTCGGGTCTTCGACGTAGTACGACATCGGGTCGAACTTCACGCCGCCGAAGAGGCCGATCTGCGAGAGCGAGTCGACCTCGTAGCCGTCGGTCACGAGGTTCTTCGACCAGTCGACGCGCATGTACTCGCGCTCGTACCAGGGACGATCCGTCGTGTTCTCTTCGACGATGTTGAGCTCTTCACCCGTCTGCGGGTTGTAGGAGCGCTTGATGTCGAAGTGGCTCGAGATGTTGAACATCGCCACCACTTGACCGTTGTCGGTCCGGCGTGAGCCGTTGTGGTCGCTGTCCGTGATGTGCTCGTACGTCTGGCGAGCGACGAGCGTGTTCTCCGTGATCTCCCACTTCACGCGGGTGATCGGCTGGGCGTAGGAGGCCGTGAAGAGGCCGTCCTGACCCGCGCCGTACGGCACGTCGACGACCGTGTTCCTCATGTAGAACTCGGGGTCGTCCTTCGGGCTCGACAAGTCGGCGCCCACGAAGAAGTGCTTCGAGAGTGCGTTCGGTTGAACTCGATTGATCGGGTCGCGCTCTTGCGCACATCCGATCGAAGCCCACGCGACGGCTCCAACGATGGCTGTCAATCCCAGCCTACGCGTCCACCTAGGTTGCATCCCCTGCCTCCTTCAAACCTTCCAGGCCTGTGAATCCGTTCAGCGTTACTGCTTGCGCTTTACGGTCGTACCGCTAGATCGCATCGCTGAAAGCAAGCATCAAACCAGTTACGTAAACCTTATTAATTCGAGAACTTGAGATCGATGGCGTCGGTGTACGCACGGGGCGCATCCCGGTCGCCGTTAGGACTGTGACTGCCGCGGGTCCCCAGGCTTCGCCGGCCCCGTGAGGCGCGCCTCGACCGCCCGCGCGTGCCCTTCGAGCCCCTCGAGGCGGGCGAAGGCGCAGATCGCCGGCGCGTGCGCTTGCAGCGCGGCGGCGGAGTAGCGGATGAGCGAAGTGCGCGTCACGAAGTCGTAAATCCCGAGGGGAGAGCCGAATCGCACAGCACCCCCTGTCGGGAGCACATGTGAGGGCCCGGCGAGATAGTCCCCAGCGGCCTCCGGCGTCAAGCCACCCAGGAAGGCCGCTCCAGCCCTGGGAATTTGAGCCAGAAGCGCGACTGGGTCGTCGACTTGGAGGCTGAGGTGCTCGGCGGCGAGGGTGTCGGCGACCTCGGCCATGCGCGCGCGCCCCCTCTCCCCTCCCCCCGGGACGACGAACGCGTGGCCGTTCGCTTCGAGCGAGGCGCGGGCGATGGCGACGCGCGGCAGCGTCGCGAGGGCGAGCTCGAGCTCGCGGATCACCTCCGCCACGAAGGCCTCGCTCGGCGCGACGAGAAGAGGATAGGCGGCCTCGTCGTGCTCGGCCTGCGAGAGGAGGTCGGCGGCCACGTGCTTCGCGTTGGCCTGGGCGTCGGCGACGACGAGGATTTCGCTCGGACCGGCGATACCGTCGATGTCCACCGCGCCGAAGACGAGGCGCTTGGCGCAGGCGACGTAGGCGTTCCCCGGGCCGACGATCTTGTCGACGCGCGGGATGCTCGCGGTTCCGTACGCCATGGCGCCGATGGCTTGCGCGCCGCCGGCGTCGACGATCGCCGTGACCCCGGCGAGGTGCGCGGCAGCGAGGGTGGCGTCGTCGGTCGCATCGCCCGCGAGCGGCGTGGCCACGTAAATCTCGGACACCCCCGCCACGCGCGCGGGGACGGCGGCCATGAGGACGCTCGACGGATAGCGCGCCTTGCCCCCGGGGGCGTACACACCGGCGCGGCGCACCGGCGAGACGCGCACGCCGAGCTCGACCCCCTCGGCCTCGTAACGGAGCCCGGTCTCGCGCGTGCGCTCGTGAAAGTCGCGAATACGACGCGCCGCGAGCTCGAGCGCCTCACGCGCCGTGGCGGGGAGCCGCGCGAGCGCGCCCGCGCCGTCGTAGTCGCGCACGAAGAGGCGATCGGGGACGCGACGATCGAGCTCGCGCGCGAACCTCCGCACCGCTTCGTCGCCTTCTTTGCGGACGGCGGCGAGGATCTCGCGGACGCGCGCTTCGACGCGGGAAAAATCAGCCTCTCCGCGAAGGGCCAGGGCGGCGAGCGCCGACTCGGCCTCGGGGGTTCCGTCGTGATGAATCCGAAGGAGCGCCATGTTCGAAGTGGGCACGGGCTCTAGCACGTCCGCTACGGCGCGCCCGTGGTAGCGTCGGCGCGTGCGACGCGCGTATGGAGTCGCGCTCCTCTTCGTCTTCGTAGGCTCGTGGACCGGCTGCGGCCCGAGCCCGGACGCGCGCGCCCCGAGCGCCGCAGCGGCGTCACCCGAAGAGCCGGACTTGCCGACGTGCGCCGCGGGCGAGGCGCTCGATCTCGCGCATCGCGTGTGTCTCCCCGCCGATCGCGTGCGCGAGGTGGCGAGCGAGGGGCAGATCGTCGCGGACGAGGACGAGGTGATGACCTGCGGCGAAGGGGTGCTGGCCGTGACGCGCGACGCCGACGGCGCGCGCGCGCTCGACTGCATCCCGGCGAAGAGCACGTGCCGCTCCGGCGCATGGCGCGAAGGCGGGTGCGTCCGTGCGGAGACCTGCAGGGCCCCCACCGCGCGCGAGGCGTCGCGCGTCGCCGACGGACGCGGCCACTGCCTCGCGCTCGCCACCGCGCCGAGCGTCGACGTCGCGACGTGGGCGCGCGCGCGGCTCGGCATCGACGGAGGCGACGTGGAGCCGACCCTCTGCGCGGAGCTCGAGCGAGCGCCGCGCGCCCTTGGGCTCTCGCCGAGCCGAGAGACGCGCGTCGACTTCGCCTTCGATCTCCGCTTCGAGGACAACGACGTGACCCGCGCCGCGCTCGTGTGGCGCGCGCGCGTCGGCGGTCACGCGATCGACGCGGCGGCGAGCGAAGCCGTCGCGCACGAGATCGACGCACGTGTCGCCGAGCTCCGCGCACGAGGAGGGAGCGCTCGCGCCGCCTCGCTCCACGTCGACGCGTCGTGCACGCTGCGCGGGCTGGGCGGTCCCGTGACCAGACCGCGCCGTGAAGATCGCGGTGGCTGAGGTGCGCGCGTGGCGGGCCGCGTCGGATACGCGCCGCGACGAAGAGCCGCGGCAGCGTCGCGCGGCGGCCGTTTCCGGCGGCCGGAGAGCGCCTGGCCAAACGATCGGAGAAAAGGTGACTCCGCGAACGGATCTTGCTGGAGTCTCGGGCATGAACCCCGTCTCGACTCCTCGTCAGTGGGCGCTCCTCGGAGCATTCGGCGTCGGCCTCGCCATCGCGTTGATCCCCGCGTGCGGAGGGAGCAGCGGAAGCAACGGCGGCGCAGCGAGCGCGCTCTGCGGCGCGAACGGATGCGGCGGCAACGAGAAGTGCGACGCGAACCTGGGCTGCGTCGCCTGTCTCGCCGACAGCGACTGCGGGGCCGGAGCGAAGTTCTGCATCGTCGGCAAGTGCGAGGCGTGTCGAACCAACGCCGACTGCGGCGCATCGGCGCCGGCGTGCTTCCCCGAAGATCACGCCTGCCACCCGGCGTGCAACAGCGCCGGACAGCAGTGCCCGAAGGAAGCGTCGATCTGCGACGCGACGACCGGCCAGTGCCTCGGCTGCAAAAGCAACACCGACTGCGCTTCGCCCACGGCCATCTGCGACGCCACCAGCGCGCAATGCGTGCAGTGCGCAACGAGCGGCGACTGCCCGGCCACCGCCTCGCGCTGCTACCTCCGGACCGGCCGCTGCGTGCAGTGCTTCTCCAACGCCGACTGCGGCGGCTCGACCCCGCGCTGCGATCCGGAGGACATGCGCTGCAAGGAAGGGTGCACGGCCGACAACCAGTGCCAGAACGGCGAGCACTGCGATCTCGCGCGCTCGGCGTGTGTCCAGTGCCTCGCCGATCCCGACTGCGCGAACGTCGCCGGCGCGCCGCACTGCAACGCCGAAGGGAAGTGCTCGCCGTGCCTCGTGGACACCGACTGCAAGGCGCCGACCCCCTTCTGCAGCGACCAGTCGCAGTGCGTCGAGTGCAACAGCCCGAAGGACTGCACGGGGAACCCCAACGGCTCGAAGTGCAAAGACCACCGCTGCGCGAACTGAAGCGGCAAACACCGAGAAAAGAGAGGCCCGGCGCGACGAGGGATCGCCCTCGCGCGCGCCGCCGCAAAGGGCGAGACGGGCGAACGAAAAGGGTGCTAGCGTGGGGGTTCGTTGCGGGCCCGCACGGGGCCTTCTTTTGCGTTCTCTCCGCCGAGGCAGCCGCACCGTGACCCCCGCGACGCGGGCGCCGCGGAGCGAGCCAATCGACGGGTGGCTGTGTCGAGGGTGTCGTGGATAGTGATCTCGCCGATGCCATTGAAGGCCTGAAAGCAATCTTTCAACGTCGGAAGATCGACGCGACCTTCGCCAAAGCCCCCGCCGACGCCGTGGAAGCGCTGAAGAAGCAGCTCCGCGTGCCGTCGCGTTACCGCAGCTTTCTCCTCGGGGCGAACCCGGTGAAGGTCGAGACCGTCACCCCGGTGGAGCGCATTCGCCTCCTCCCGGCCGAAGAGCTCGCCAAGGCGCAGCCCCCCCCGGGCGATCCCGGCGCCGGGGGGTGGAAGCCGTCGTGGGTCGTCATCGGCGAGAGCTCGCTCCTCGGCGATCCGTACTTCCTCGACGTGTCGAAGCCCGATCCCGAGGGCGACTGCCCCGTCTACACGGCGATGAGCGGGCAGGAGAAGTGGAACCCGACGCTCGCCGCCTCGAGCTTCGCGCAGTTCCTCCGCATCCTCTCCACGGCGATGGAGATCGCGTCCGGCTTCGGCGACGCGATCATGGACGACGAGGACGAGGACAGCTTCCGCGAAGCGCTCGGTCCCAAGGTGAAGGTCATCGACGCGGCCGCGCTGCGCGCCGGTCACTGGACCTGACGATGGGCGAGAGCGCCTACGCGCGGAGCCGCTTCCGCCCGCCGGAGATCGAGCATCGCTACGGCGAGAGCGTTCACCTCATCGACGATCCGCTGGCGTGGACCCAGCTCGCCAGGCTCTGCGCGCGCGAGACCGGTCAACCTCAAGTCGGGCGCCTCGTGCGCGTGCTCTACGAGCGCCTCAGCGAGATCGTGCTCGCCGCCGAGTTCCCGCGCACGCGCGTGGACGTGCCCACGCGCATGGTCGCTTCTTCGCCCGAGGCGGTGTACCGCGGCGTGGCCATCGCTCCGAGCACCAAGGCGGTGACGGTGGGGATCGCCCGCGCCGGCACCATGCCTTCGCAGGTGGTGTACGAGCTCTTGAACGAAGTGCTCGACCCCAACGGCGTGCGCCAAGACCACCTCTTCATGTCCCGCCAGACGGACGCCGAGGGGCGCGTCACCGGCGCGACCTGGCACGACGCCAAGATCGGCCGCGACGTCGAAGGACGCATCGTCCTCTTCCCCGATCCGATGGGGGCCACGGGCTCGTCCATGATCAGCGCCATCAACCACTACCGCACGAAGCTCGACGGCGTGCCGGGGCGCTGCATCACGATGCACCTCATCGTGACGCCCGAGTACGTGAAGAACCTCTTGGACGCGCACCCCGAGACGGTGATCTACGCGCTCCGCTTGGACCGCGGCCTGAGCCCGAAGGACGTGCTCGCGACGGTGCCGGGCACGCGCTGGGCGGAAGAGCGCGGGCTCGACGAGCACCAGTACATCGTCCCCGGCGCCGGCGGCGTGGGCGAGCTGCTCAACAACGCGTGGGTGTGAAGCGACGCCTTACGGCTGGGTCACGTACAGGAAGCCGACGCACATTTCGTCGGTCGTCCCGTTGCCCCAATTCACGTCGACCGGCGGAGAGTGGTCGCCGTTCAACGACGGCGTGAGCCGGCCGCTGTTGTCCCAGTGGCACTCGATGTGGAGCTTGTCGTCGCGCTCGAGCAGCACCGGTTGAGCGAGGCGGTAGCCCGCTTGCCAGTGGAAGCTCCACGACGGGATGTCGAGGAGACACGCGTCGTCCTGGCCGTTGGCGCGTTGGATGTCGAGCTTCGCGTGGGTGCCGAGGAGGTGCATGTGAAGCGCGACGTCGTGCACGAGCACGGGGCGATCGACGGTGAAGCGCAGATTGGTCGCGAGCGCGATCGAACCGAGGCCGTCGAAGGCGAACTCGTGCTTCACGTCGGCCTCGCCGGCGGGGATCCGCATCGTCTTCTTCGCCGGCCAATCGGGGTCGGCCCACGCCATGACGTAGGCCTCGTGATCGACGGCGTCGGCGAGCTTCATTTGAAGCCTCGTGCGATCGGGCGCGGGAGGCGAGCGGAGCGTGTTGTAGTGCACTTGGAGGACGATCTTCGATCCCGGTTCGACGCGGATGCCGGTCCCCTCCGGATAGTCGATGCCGGTGACTCCGGGCACCCAACCGCCGATCTGGTCGGGGTCCTCGATGGGATCCGCGCTCTTGGGGTTCGGTCCACCGAAGCAGGTGTAGCCGGCGCCCGGCTCGGCGTCGTCGAACGCTCGATAAGCTGCCACCTGCGCGGGGGGCACGACGTACACGAGGGCGTGGTGCACGAGCGAAGGCTCCCCCGGCACCGTGCCGAAGCCGGTGACGAACTTGGTCGTCGTCGGCGTCCAGTCGAGGAGAAAGCAGTGGTAGTCGTCCGGGCGTTGGGTCGGCGTGTACGCCTCGGGCATGACGGACTCGAGGTCGACGCGGGAGAGTCCGAGCCTCGCGCCCCCGAGCGGGTGGAAGTCTTCGGCCTCGCCGGGCGTAGCGCCGCTCGAGACCCACGCGGCCAGCGTGGCGATCTGCGCGTCCGAGAGTGACAAGTCCCCTTGGTAGCTCGCGCACGTGTCGCTCGGCGGCCACGGTGGCATCAGGCGCTTCGATGTCGCGTCGACGATTTCGAGCTTCTTCGCCGCGACGTCGTCGAAGGTGACGAGCGGGAAGGGCGCGATGCTGCCCGCGGTGTGGCACGTGACGCACTTGGCGTCGACGATGGGCTTCACGTCACGGTAGTACGTGACGGCCCCGGAGCTCGCCCTCGTGGTCCCGCTCTCCTCCGCCTCCGGCGAGGCCGGGCGTCCGCTGTCGCAACCCGCAGCGACCGAGGCCGCGAGCGGGAACGCGAGCACGTGGCGGGAGAGCCTCCGAAGGACGGACATCCTCGCTATCTTAGCGGATCCTCACCGACGTCGGCGGCGCGGGTTGTGGCGCCCGACGAGCGCCACGTAGTCGGGGAGCGGCTGGTCCTTGCCGCGGAAGTTCTCCTTGGCCGCGCGCTCCATGTCGCCCCTCCGCGCGATCATGCGACCGAGCTCGCGGTACGCAGGGAGCGCTTCGTTCCACGAGGCGAAGGCGCGCTCGAGATCGTCGAGGCCTGAGCCGGCGAGGTGACCGCGGCGGGCGACGTCGAGGTAGCTCCGCGCGAGGCCGTCGCCGTCGAAGCGGTGTTGCACCACGAGCTCGACCCCCACGCGGAGCACTGCGTCGGCGGGGAGGCGCAGGTCTTCGTGCACGACGAATGCAGCCTGCAGGTAATTGTAGAAGGGGACGACGCGGGGCCCGTACACACGGAAGTCGTCGGGCGGCGTCTGGCGCTCGAGGTGGATCAAGACACGCTCGATCGCTTCACTCGCTTTGATCTGGCGCGCGGCCTCGAGGATGTTCGTCGTGACGTCGGGATAGACGCGCCCGCGATGACAAATCTCGAGGAGCGCGTCCTCTCCCACGTGACCGGAGACGACGTCGGCGTAGAGCGAATAGACGAAGGCGTCGGCCTCTGCGTCGTCGCCGAAGAGCGTCTCGTGCGCGAGCGGGCCGGCCTCGCCGCTCGCCGGCGCACGGAGCCGGGCGGAGAGCAGCGCGGGGAGCTTGTAGCCGAGCTGATCTTTGACCGCACGAAAGCGGAGGCGAAGGACGTTCTCGAGGTTCGGCTTGAGGATGAAGCTGTCCCACGTGATGCCGTCGAGGCGGAGCTTGTCCTCGAGGCGCCGTCGCATTTGCTCGGGCGAGCCGGAGAGGATGTGCACCGAGATGCCCGCGCGCACCATCTCGCGGAGGAGCGTGGCGGCGCCGGGGTTCGTGCGCTTCTCGTCGGGGCGCTCGAGCGCCGTGCGAACGAGGTCCTTCAGCGTGTCGAACTCGGTGCGGAGGTAGGTCTTGTCGAGGTCCCAGCGGGCGATATGGCGCACCGCCTCCGAAGTCACGGCGCCGCTCCTTCGGGCGTGATGGGGGGACCGCACGCCGCCGAGGGGCCTCGCGCGCCGGGATCGCAAGGACCGAGCCCGATCTTTTCACACGAGACCTTCGTCTCGAGACCGGCCGCGCAGTAGACGAGGAGGTCCCCTTCGCAACGCGGCGCGTGGCGCGTGCAGGTGGCGTCGCGATCGACGACGCAAGCGCTCTTCAGCCCTTGCTTCCGGCACACGAGCCCGGCGTGTGCGCAGTCGGTCACTTGGACGCCAGCCCACCCGCCGTGGGCCACGCACGCGCGCAGACGATCGCCGTCGCACGCCGTCTCGCCGACGTCGTTGCACGGCCCTTCGACGCGCGGGCGGCACGCGGCCGCTGCTTCGCCGTACTCGCCTTGGCCTTCGGTGCAGCGCTCGCCGAAGCCACACGTCGTGCGTTCGACCATGCCGTCGTGGCAGGCGATGACGTCGCCGTCGGCGTTGCAGCGCGTCTCGGGCGCGCCGGCGGGACAAAGCGTGGTGGAGGCGCACCCGCGGACGACGAGCCCTCCGGCGACGCGGTTCTCGGCGCACGTCGCGCCGAACGCGCTGCAGTCGACGACCGTCGCCTCGGCGGCGTCGTCGGCGGCGCAGGTGACGAGGCGCGCTCCGTCGCACCCGCTCATCGCGCCGACGTGCCCACGACAATACGCCGTGGCCGCAGCGTCACCGCCGCCGTGCTCGCAGGCCTCGATGTCGGCGCAGGTGGAGGCCTTGAGAAGGCAGAGCTTCGTCTTGTCGGCGCGCGCGTCGGGAGCGCGGAGGAGCCACGCGTCGACGCACGCCGCCGGATCGCGAACGCGCGGCGGATCGTGCGGGTGCGCGCAGCTCGAGATCTTGGCGCACTTCTCGGTGATCTGCGCGAAGCCCGCGGGGAACGCGCGCGGCGCGGGGGCGCGCGGCGGTGGCGCCGGAGGTGGAGGCGAAGATCCGCACGCCACGGCGAGCGCGGCGAGCAGAGCGAACGACAGGGGGATGCGCAACAGGGTGAGCCGCACGGCTCCGAAGCGCATCACGAAGCGATGGCTCGCTTCAAGTCTTCGAGTGAGCTCACGAGATCGTGCTCTTTGGAGCGGGCCGCCAGCTCGAGCGCTTCCCGGAGGTACGCTTGGGCTTCTTCCTGACGAGCACGGCCGTGCGCTACGTGGGCCAGCGCCCCGAGCACGCGCGCGCGGTCGCTGCCGCTCGGTCCCGCCATGTCGAGCGCCTCGCGGAGCACCCCCTCGGCGTCGAGGAACGCACCCGAAGAGGCGAGCGCCTCCCCGAGCTTGCGGCTGAAGATGAGCACCGCGCGCATCGGGTCGTCGAGCTCGCCGCGGAAAAGCTCGCGCCGCGCGAGCTCGAGCCCGCGACGGAGGGCCATCGCGTTCCCCGCGAGATCACCCCGCGCCGCGCACTGCGCGCTCACGCGCTCGAGCAGGATGAGCGCCTCGAAGGCGTTCTGCGCGAGCAGCTCGTGGAGCGCGCGGACCTCGATGGGGGCGCCGCGCCCTTCGCACGCCTCGGCGGCGAGCTGGTGCAGGTTCTTGCGCACCGCCGCGGGGATCGTGGCGAGCGCGACGTCGCGGAGCAGCGGGTGCGACGTGCGAATGCCGGTGTCGTCCTGCTCGATCATCCCGGCGAGTCGAAGCTGCGGGAGCGCCACGCCGAGCTGCGTCTCCGGCGGCACGAGCGGGCCGAGCGAGTTTTCGTTGGCGTCGTCGCCGAGGACGGCGATGGCCTGCAGCACGCGCCGCGCATCGGCGGAGAGTCGCTCGATGCGGAGCGCGATCATGTCGGCGAGGCGCGCCGGGGGGACGCCGCCACGCTCGCGCAAGAAGCGGAGGAGCTGCTCGACATAGAGCGGCGCGACCGAGGTGGTGCCGCCGATCGACGGATGGCTCGCCCCGGCGGAGACGAGGAGCTTGGTGACGAGGTGCCCAGGGAGCCCGGTGAGGATGCGCGGCTTCGTCGTCCCCGTCGCCCAGTCGGGGCTGAAGTCGGGCGTGTGCGTCGCGACGAGGAGCACAGGGACGAGCGCCGGCTCGGCGATGGCGTCGGCGAAGGCGTTGCGGCTCGCGCCGTCGACGGCTTGCAGATCGTCGATGGCGAGCACGATGCGTCGACCGTTGGCGCGCTCGCTCGCGCGCACGAGCGCCCAACGAAGCGCCTCGGCGGCGGCGAAGCGGCGCTCTTCGGCGGAGAGGCGGACTTCGCCGTCGTGGCCACCGCCTTGGAAGATGTCGAGCATCCCGCGGCGCGCCTCGGCGGAGAGCGCGGGCCAGTTGGGAGCCGAGCCGCCGTTCTCCGGCAGAGCGGCGAGCGCGACGATGGCGCGACGCACGGCCCAATACCCGACCTCGGCCCACGAAGGATCGGGCCCGGTGGTGACCACCGTGTCGCCGGCGGCGGCGGACGTGAGCAGGAACTCGCGGAGGAGGCGGCTCTTGCCCATCCCCGGATCGCCGACGATGCGCGCGACCGAGAGCGCTGCGCGCGCGGCGCGGCGCTGATCTTCGAGCCACGCGAGATCGTCGTCGCGACCCACGAGCGGCAAGGGGAAGCGCACGCGGCTCCCGGCGAGCGAGGGGCGCGGCATCGGCGCCGAGGCACGCTCGGGGCGGCCCGCGCGCGGATCGACGCTCGCCGGTGTCGCCCGCTGCGAGGGGGCCGGCGGCATCATCGAGAAGCTGATCGAGCTCCCGCACTCCCCGCAGAACTTCTGCGTGAACGGGTTCATCGCACCGCACTTGGGGCAGCGGATCGAGCTCTGTCCCGAGGTCGGCCCGTGCGTCCCTTCGACTTGCCGAAGCGCGTCGAGGAGCGCGGCGCCCATCTCGTCGGCGTTCGTGTAGCGATCCGAAGGGTCCTTCGCCAGCGAGCAAAGGAGCACGTCGACGAGCGCCTCGGGGATGCGACGCTCCGGGGAGATCTCTCGCGGATCGGTCGGGGGCTTCGAGAGGTGCATGAGCACGACTTGCGTCGGTGACTCGGCCTCGAACGGCAAGCGCCCGGTGAGCAGCTGGTAGAAGATGACGCCCACCGCGTAGAGATCGCTCCGCGCGTCGAGCGGATCGCCGCGCCCCTGCTCGGGGCTCATGTACTCGGGCGTGCCGCACACGATGCCGGGGCTCGTGATCGACGGCGCGGTGGCCTCGACCTTCATCTTGGCGAGGCCGAAGTCCACGACCTTCACGAAGTCGCCGCCGGCGCGGAGCGGCTCGAGGATGACGTTCTCCGGCTTCAGATCGCGGTGAATGATGCCGAGGTGGTGCGCTTCGCCGAGCGCGGCGAGCACTTGGCGGAGCACGTCCACGATGCGACGAAAGGGGAGCGGCCCTTCTTCGTAGCTCACGCGCGCGAGGTCTTTGCCGCGCAAGAACTCCATGACGAGATAGAGCTGCTCGTCCTGCGTCTTGCCGAAGTCGATGACGCCGACCGAGTTCGGGTGGTTCAAGCGGCTCGCCGCGCGCGCCTCGGTGATGAAGCGCGCGGCAGCGCTCTCTTCGCCGACCAGGTGCGGGTGGACGATCTTCACCGCGACGGTGCGACCGAGGTTCGTCTGCTCGGCGCGGTAGACGCGCCCCATGCCACCGACGCCGACGAGCTCGAGGATGACGTAGCCGCCGGGGAGGGTCCGGCCGATGAGCGGGTCTTCGGAATCTTTGGCGATTTGCCCGATGGGAAAGCCGCACGACGGGCAGAACTTGTGCGCCGGTTCGCAAGTAAAACCGCATTGCGGACACGGACGCATGGCCGCGGCAGGCTACCACGCGCGCCGCAAGGGGGGAGGCAGGGGGCCCCTTGGCTACCCCGCCGCTACCCAGGGGGAGCGCGCGGCCGGCGCGGGGCCGATTCCCGCGTTTTTGGCCCGTTCGGCGCGAGCCCTCTACGCTGCTTTCGTGGCACGCCTGCGCATTGGAGAGCTGCTCGTTTCCGCCAAGGTCATTTCGTCGGAGCAGCTCGATCGCGCGCTCGCGACCGAACGCACCGAAGGGCAACGGATCGGCGATTTGCTGGTCCAGCTCGGCTTCGTGACCGAGGCTCAGCTCACGCAGACGCTCTCGCAGCAGCTGAGCGTCCCTTGGGTCTCGCTCTATCACATCGACTTTTCGCGGCAGCTCCTGAACCTCGTGCCGCAGCAGGTCGCCGAAGCGTCGTGCCTCGTCCCCATCTTCGTGCGACGCGTGAAGGGACAGGGCGACACGCTCTACGTGGCGATGGACGACCCGACGAACGAGGCCGCGCTCGCCGAGGTGAGCCAACACGCCGGGCTCCCGGTGAAGCCGATGATCGCGAGCCCCTCGGACATTCGCAGCGCGATCCGCGTGTACTACGGCGTCGGGGCCGAGGCGCCGGCGTCGCCCGCGGCCCAGGCCCCCGCGGGGACCGCGGCGTCGAGCCCGGCCGCGCCGCCCACGCTACGGCAGAAGCCGCCGCTCCCCTCGCGCGCCAAGTCGGGGAGCAAGTCGGACCCGCAGATCGCGACCGGCGAGGGCGAGGCCAAGGCGGCGGCGAAGTCGCCGAGCGCCGACAGCCCCGACGCAGCGCCGGAGATCGAGTCGCGCGAAGTCACGATTCCGCTCCCGCGACGCGGCGGGATGCCGATGGTGGCGCTCACCATGCTCGACGGGACGACGATCCAACTCCCGGCGCGTCGGAAGAAGAAGAAGCCGGAGGGCGAAGAGGCTGCGCCGGAGAGCTCGCCGGGGCCGCGCGAAGCGATGACCGCGCGTGATTTGGTGCGCGCGCTCCGCGCCGCCGGCCAAGGGGCGGACATTCGCGCGACGCTCGGCGAAGACGTGCGCTGGGAGCCGGTGGTGGCGGCGATCATCGCGGTGCTCCTGAAGAAGGGCGCCATCGCCGACTGGGAGCTCATCGAGGAGTTCCGTCGCTGACGCACGCCGTTCGGCGCGTGCAGCAGGTCGCGCCGCGCCCCCTCGCGTGGTCGAGCGCGACCTTCAGGTGACGAGCTTGGCGACGAGGTCGGCGCCGACGCCGGCTTCTTCCAGCACGGCGCGCGTGTGCTCGCCTTGGAGCGGCGGCGCCGTGTGCGCGCGGTCGTGCGGCGTCACCGGGAGACGGAACTGGAGCAGCGGCCCCCACGCCGAAGGGAGATCGAAGAACACGCGCCGCGCGGCGTGGTGCTCGTCCTTCGCCAGCTCGTTCGGCTCGAGCACCGGTTCGATGCAGCAGTCGACCGTCTTGGAGAAGGCCACCCACTCGTCGCGGGTCTTCTGTCGGAAAATTTCGGCGACTTTGGCTTTGAGCGCGACCTGGTGCGGACCCGAGAAGAGCGCCGCCATGTCCGGCTCGATGCCGACCGCAGAGGCGAAGGCGATCCAAAACTTCGGCTCGAGGGCGCCGAGCGCGACGTAGCGATCGTCTTTGGTGGCGTAGGTTCCGTAGACGCACAGGCCGCCGGTGATGGCCTCGTCACCACGACGCGGAGCGACGCCGGCGGTCAAAAGACCGAAGCTCGCCGCGGCGAAGCCGATCGACGCTTCGACCATCGCGACGTCGACGATCTTCCCCTTCCCGGTGTGTCCGCGCTCGGCGAGCGCGGCGAGGATGCCGATGACGGCCCAGAGCGCACCGCCCACGTCGGCGAGCTGAAAGCCGGGCGGCGTCGGCGGGCCGTCGGTCGGCCCCATGAATCCGAGGAGACCGGCGCGCGCGAGGTAGTTCAAGTCGTGCCCGGCGCGGTGCGCGAGCGGACCGTCTTGCCCGTACCCGGTGATGGCGCACACGACGAGGCGCGGGTTCTTCTCGAGGAGCTTTTCGTGCGAGAGCCCGAGACGATCGAGCACGCCCGGGCGGAACTGCTCCACCACCACGTCGTACGAAGCGACCATCGCGAGGAGCGCGTCGCGCGCCTCGGGCTTCTTCAAGTCGAGCACGCAGCTTCGCTTGTTCCGGTTGATGGCGAGGAACATCCCCGACTGCGCAGGAGCGGTAGCGCCGCCCTCACCGGGGACGCCCGGCATTTGCGGCGGCATGTGACGGAGGTAGTCGCCGCCGCCGGGGTCTTCGACCTTGTCCACCTGAGCGCCGAGGTCACCGAGGACCATCGTGGCGAAGGGGCCAGGCAAGAGCCGGCTCAGATCGAGGACCTTGATTCCCTGCAACGGGAGGGGGCGATCGCTCAACATGTCTCCTCCTTCGAGGCGTCACAAACGAAACCCCTCCTCGCGCGTGCGCACGAGAAGGGGTCGTCACCGATGCCGTCTCTCCGCGCAGAGCGCGAGAGGCGGCGCGAAGCTCACTTGTAGCCGAAGAGCTTCTGGAGCTTCATCGCGAGCATCTGGTTGCCCGCGACCTTGAGCTTGCCGGCGAAGAAGAGCTGCATGCCGTTGGCCTGCGGGTTCTCCATCAGCTTCTGGAAGTCCTCGGCGGCGACGGTGATGGTGCAGTCGGCACCTTCGCCTTGACCCGGCTTGCAGGCAGGGCCGCTCGCCGAGACGTCGACGAACCACTCACCCTCGCCGGTGATGTTCATCTGGTACTTCGCGCCGATCGTCTTCGCGTCGTCGGCGTTCTTCGCGAGAGCGGCGGGGAGCTGCTCGTTGAACAGTGTCTTCACGTCCACAGCCATCGCATCCTCCTCAGGTGTCTTTCACAAGCCGTGCGCAGCGCGCGCACCGGGAAAACTGAATCGCGATTCATTCCGATACAACCCGCCCGCGCACCGCGTCAAGGGGCAGCGAGCGAAGACCTCGTCAATCGACGCCGGCGAAGACGCGATCGCGCCCGCCGGCCTTCGCCTCGTAAAGCCTGCGATCGGCCAGCGCCACGAGGCGATCTTGG
Source organism: uncultured Polyangiaceae bacterium (assembly GCA_964531795.1). GTDB lineage: Bacteria > Myxococcota_A > Polyangia > Polyangiales > Polyangiaceae > CAZHHD01. Next base: position 50,174 of record CAZHHD010000011.1, read on the forward strand.
AGCTCGGTGAGGCTCGCTTCGGGCGCGGCGCCACGGGCGCGAGGGCCGCATTCGGCGAGCGAGGCCACCCCGATGCTCACCGTGACCGAAATCGACGAGCCGCCGCTCCCCGCGGGGACCGAGAGGCCGGCGACGGCGCGGCGAATGCGCTCGGCGAAGCGAGCCGCGTTGCCGTGGCCGATGCCGCGCACGACGAGGGCGAACTCTTCTCCCCCGATGCGCGCGAATACGTCCTCGACGCGAATGAGCCGATCGATCTGCTGCGCGACGGCGACGAGCACGCGATCTCCGGTGCCGTGGCCGTGGAGATCGTTCACCTGCTTGAAGTGATCGATGTCGACGTAAAGGAGCGACAGCATCGACGCGTGACGCTGCGCGAACGCCGTCTCGGCGGCGAGGCGCTCGGCGAAGTAACGCCGGTTGTACACGCGCGTGAGACCGTCGCGCGTCGAGGCCTCGTAGAGCTGCCGCGCGAGGGCTTCTTCCGTCTCGTCGACGAGGGTGAAGCGCAAGATGACGCTCGGCCCCACTTGGATGCGGTCGCCGCCGGAGAGCCGCGTGGGGGACTCGACGAGGCGACCGTTCAAGAAGGTGCCGTTGCGCGAGCCGAGATCCTCGAGCACGAAGTCGTTGCCGCGCTTCACGATCTGGGCGTGCAGTCGGCTGATGCCCACGTCGTCCACGCGCATCTGCGCGTCACGGCCGCGCCCCACCGTCGTGGCCTCGGTGTCGAGGCGGAACACCTGACCGGCGTTGGGACCGGTGAGCGGCATCAAGAGCCCGCGCTCCTCGGCGTTGACCGCGGCGGGGAGCGGCGTGATCCCTTCGGGGAGCGACGCGAGCACACCGGTCTCTTCGTCGAGCCAGGTGGGCTCGAGGCTGATTCCCGTCGGGGGAAACGAGGCTTCCGAAGTAGACGACGTGTGGCGCAACGCGGGCGTGATCTCCGAGAGAGCTCAGCCTAGTAGAAGAGCCCCGGCGTGCAAACCGTCAGTTGCAGAAGTCGCCGGTGACGTACGCAGGGAGCGGATCGATCTCGCTCTGACGGAGTCGGCCGCTCTTGGCGATGCGTGCGTAGGTCTCGAAGCTCGCGCGCGGGCTCCGCGCGCCGGTTTGCGGATCGACGGAGGCGAAGCCGAACTTGGGGCAGAAGCCCGACTGCCACTCGAAGTTGTCGATCAAAGACCAGTGGAAATACCCGCGCACGTCGACCCCCGCGGCGATCGCTCGCCCCACGCGCAGGAGGTGCTCCGAGAGGAAGCGCGCGCGGTTCTTGTCGTCGCGATCGGCGAGCCCGTTCTCGGTGACGTAGACGGGCAGCGCGAACGGCTTGGCCTCGAGGAGCACCGTTTGGAAGCCCTCGGGGTAGATGTCCCACGCGACGTCGGTCTTCGGTCGATCGGTCGGCAGGTGATCCTGCGAGACCGAAGCCTTCACGATCGGGATGACGATGCCGCGGTGCGCGCTGATGAGCGTGTCGGAGTAGTAGTTGATGCCGAGAAAGTCGGCGCGCCCACGCAGCGTCGGATCGGCGCGGCGATCGTTCGGCCCGTCGAGCGAGCCGTCGATGTCGTCGTCCCAGTCGCCGTGGACGATGGCGTTCCAGAACCAGAGGTTCCACAAGTAGTGGACGTGATCGGTGGCGGCGACGTCGTCGGGATCGGTCGGATCGTACGGGTGGAACGTACGCTGGTGCTTGGCGATCGACACGAGCGCCGAAGCGCCGTCGCCGTCGGCGTCTTTCGTGTCGGCGGCGTGAATGGCGTCGAAGGCCTTGGCGTGCGCGCGCACCATGGTCTTGGCGACGGCGAAGGCGCGACCGGGATCGAGCAGCACGCCGGGCGGTGAGCCGCCTTGGATGTACCCGGTGACGATGGTGACGAGCGGCTCGTTGATGGTGATCCAAAGATCGACCTTGTCCCCCCAGCGCGCAGCCGTCCGCTTGGCGAACTCGACGAACAGGTCGACGGTCTCGGGGCGCTCCCAGCCTTGCGGCTCCTTCGGCTTCGTCACGTCGTCGAGCCAGTCGGGGAAGGCGAAGTGGTGCAACGTCACCATGGGGACGATGCCTGCAGCATGCAGCTTTCCCAGGAGCGTGTCGTAGGCGCTCACCGCGTCGGGATCGGGGGTGTCGGCGTCGAAGGCGGCGCGCGTCGGGTAGAGCCGCCCCCACTCGATCGAAAGGCGGTACGCGCCGAGCCCGTGGTCCTTCATCAGGCGGATGTCGTCGTCGACGTGGGCGAAGGCGTCGGGGCCGCCGCGATCGGGGGAGTCGCCGTTCTTGATCTTGCCGTCGGTCGCGACCCACGCCGCCCAGTCGGTGTGCGCGTCGCCCTTCTCCACTTGAAAGGCGGCGGTCGCCGTCCCCCACAAGAAGCCCTTCGGGAAGCTGACCTCTTCATCGCTCGACGACGAAGAGCATCCGATCCCGAGCGCGAGGACGAGGCCGGTCGAGGCAACGAGGCGCGGGAGGCGGAGCTGCATGCGCCGCATGGTAGGCGACCTTCGGCCGTTCGTGCCGCGTTCGCCGCGCCGCCCATCGACTTCCTCGGGCAGTGTTGCTATCCGCACGCCCATGGCTCTCTTGGACGGCAAGGTCGCAATCATCACCGGCGCGGGTGGCGGGCTCGGGCGCGCCCACGCGCTCCTCTTTGCACGCGAAGGGGCCAAGGTCGTGGTCAACGACGTAGGCGGCTCGCGCGCCGGCGAAGGGGCGGACACGACGCCGGCGGCGCAAGTGGTGGCGGAGATCCACGCCGCCGGCGGTCAAGCGGTCGCGCACACCGAGTCGGTGGCGACGGCGAGCGGCGCGGCTTCGCTGGTGAAGACCGCGAAGGACGCCTTCGGCCGCGTCGACGTCCTCGTGAACAACGCCGGCATCCTCCGCGACAAGAGCTTCCTGAAGCTCGACGAAGAGATGTGGGACTCGGTCATCGCCGTCCACTTGAAGGGGACCTTCCTCACGTCGCAAGCCGTGGCCAAGGAGCTCGTGGCTCAAGGCGAGGGCGGGCGCATCGTCAACACGACGAGCGTGAGCGGCATGCTCGGCAACTTCGGCCAGGCGAACTACGCCGCGGCGAAAGCAGGGATTTACGGCCTCACGCGCACGCTCTCGATCGAGCTCCAGAAGCACCGCATCACGGTCAACGCGCTCGCCCCTATCGCCAAGACGCGAATGACCGAGGATCTCCCCATGTTCCAGGGGGTCGACACGATGACGCCGGAGCACGTGGCCCCGGCGGCGCTCTTCCTCGCCAGCCACCTGTGCGGCGACAGGACGGGCCACGTGCTGGCGGTGGCCGGCGCCCGGCTCTACGCCTTCAAGGTGGTGGAGACCCCCGGCAAGTTCAAGGACGAGAACGAGGGGCGTTGGACGGCGCAAGAGATCGCCGATCACTGGGACTCCATCGTCAAGATGTGACCTCTCGACGCTCTGCGTCGGCGCGCGAAGCTGCGCGCGGGGGCGAGCCGCGTGATACCTTCGAGCTCCACATGAACATCAAGTCGGTGGTGTCGGCGGCAGCGAACTGGGTACGACGCAATCCCGACGAGGTCGTGCGCGCGGCAGTGAACGCCGCGGGTCTTCGGTTCGGCGTGCCGCTCGCGGCGCTCCGCTACCTCGCGGAGAACGCCGGCGGTGGGAAGAAGATGCCGAAAGACATCGAGCTCGGCGCTTCGCCGCCGGCGCTCCGTCTCTCGGCCACGGTCGACGCGATGGGGACCTCGCTGCGCGCTTCGGCGGCGGTGAAGATCGACGAGATCGAGATCGGCACCGAGAGCCTCCGCGTGGGCATTCGCCTGAACGACGTGAAGCTCGCCGTCTTGGGCGAGAGCGAGTCGCCGGTGGCCACGCTGGTGAAGTCGGGTGCGCTCGATCTCTCGAAGCCCGGCAACCTCGTGAAGTTCATCCCCAAGAGGCCTGCGGCCATCGTCGAGGCGGGCGGCGATCGCGTCGTCGTCGACTTGATGAAGGTGCCGAAGCTGGCGGCGAACGAGCGATTCCGCAAGGCGCTCGCCGTGCTCACGCCGCTCGTCGGCATTCGGGCCGTCGAGACGGCGGACGATCACCTCTACATCGCCCTCAAGGCGACGCCGCTCGGTTTGCTCCAGGCCATCGACGCGCTCCGCGGCGAGAAGTGAACGAGCGCCGATCGCCCGAGAACCCGAGACGCACGCGGGCCATCGTGATGCTCGTCACGGGCGGTGGTCTCTTCTTCGGCCTCCCGGCGCTCGGAGGAGGCGCCTCGCTGATCATGATGTCGCGAGGCTTTGCCACCGTGGGAGACGCCGATCCGGCGCAGAAAGCGCACATCCTCGCCGAGAACATCTCCACGTCGATCAACTGCGCGATCGCCGGCGTGGCACTCGGCGTCGTCGTGGGACTTCCGCTCGCGCTCTTCGGCCTCGTCGGCATGCTCCGCAAGGATCCGGGCGCCTGACTACTCCAGCGCCTTCGTGACGGCCCGCTCGAGGACGTCGGGCGACGCGCCGGTGGACTCGGCCACGAGCCTTCCGTCGCGACCAAACACGGCGGCGTAGGGGATCGACCCTCGGAAGGTCCCGCCGAGCTCGTGGATCGACGCGGTGAGATCCGGTCCGCCGGGGGGCGTGAGACGCACGAGATCAAAGCGGTAGGGGTGGTCTCTGAGCATCTCGGAGAAATCGCCGGGGTCTTCGTCGAGCGAATACGCGAGCAGCTTGAGCCCGTCGGCGCGGCGCTTGTCGGCGAGCGCTTCGATGTCGGGGAGCTCTTCGCGGCAGCTGTGGCACCACGAGGCGTAGAGCACGAAGAGCACGGCGCTCCCCTTGGCGGCGTGCACGTCGGTCGCGATGGCGCTGGGGGCGACGCTCCGCATCGACGCCGGCCACGCTTCCTCCTTCCTCTTCTTGCAGGATGCACACATCGCCACGAGGGCGAGCACGAGAAGGAAGAGACGAAGGCGCATGGTCACTCTCGGGTGATGGTGAGATCTTTCACGACGCTCCCCGGAGGGGAAGAGGCCCCGCGCACGCCGACGGCGAGCCGCTCGCTCGCGCCGAGCGGGACCTGGCACGCGTGCATCGCGCCGTCGTCGACGCCGACGAGGAGCGCAGCGCCGTGGCGCTCGAGGTGGAGCTTCTTCTCCGCGGCGGCGATGGTGCAGCCCGCGCCCCCCACCACGTGCTCGATCGACGTCTGGGGATCGCGGAAGACGACCAGCGGCGCGAGCCCGGGCGCCGTCGTCAGGTCCAAGGTCACGTCGGCGAAGGTCGCGTCGTCGACGAACGCCGAAGTGGCCGGCGGGAGAACGAGGCCGAGCGACGCGTCGAAGCGCATCCCCGCGGGCTCGGGGGCGCGGTCGGGCGAGAGGTGCGCTTCGTCGACGTGCAGGAGCGAGCCGGGGAACGACTCGAACGGACCGGTCGCGTCGTAGCGCAGCCCCGCGAGGTGATCGCCGTCGAGCCACATCGCGAGCCCGGGGTCGGGCGCGAGGAGCGGCGCGGCCTTCGCCGGGCCCGGCGCGCCGGTGGCCTCGAAGAGCGGCGCGAAGGACGCGCGCCATCCGTCCCAACGAAGCCAGCGATCGCCGGTCCAGAGGAGCGGCGCGGCGCCGCCGCCGAAGAGCCGCACGTCGCCGAGCACTCCGGCGATGTCCGCGCCGGCGTCGATCGATCCGCCGTCGCCGATGACCCACACGTCGTGCACGGGGTGCGCGGCATCTTCCGGTGCGACGACGGCGAGCGCGCCGCCTGCGGGGAGCGCCACGAAGGCCCGCGCGTGCGATCCGACGAGCTCGCGCGGCACCCGCACGGCGCGGGTGGCGTCGGCGGAGAGCCACTCGAGCGTGGTGACCGGCGCGCCGCTCGCGTCGACGCCGCCGGCGACGAGGATTTCTCCGGAAGCGAGGCGAAGCACCGTGGGCCCGATGCGCGGCACGGCGAGCGTGGCGAGCCCGGCGGTGCGCGCGCGACGCGTGAACGGATCGACCGCCTCGAGCGAGCCGAGCGGACCGTTCGTGCCGCGCCCGCCGACGAGCAGCGCTTCGCCGGAAGCGAGGGCCAGAGCGCCGTGCGACGCGCGCGCGGCGCTCAAGGTGATGGGATCGCCGACGAACGCTTCGCCGGCACGGTCGAAGACCTCCGCCGAATCGAGCAGCGCGCCGTCTTCGCCGAGACCGCCGGCGACGAGCGCGATCGTCGTGCTCGGCCCGGGGAGCGCAGTCACGCTGGCGTCCCGCCGCGGGCGGAGGAGGTCCGGCGTCACGGTCCGCGCCTCGCCGGTCGCGAGATCGAACAACGCGCTCGACGGGACGGGGTTTCCCACGCCGCCGGTCACGAGCACGTAGCGACCGTCGAGCGTGGCGAGGCTCGCCCCCTCGCGCCCGCCCACACTCGACGAGAGCTGACACGTCCGACCCGCGGGCCAGAGGAGCACGTCGGCAGGCCCCGAATCGACCAGCAGGCTCACCCCGCGAAAGCGCGCGTCCGCCGAGCTCGGCGACGACACGTCGGCCACGAGCTGCCGCGTGGCGGCGGGGAGATGATCGAGGGTGAGCCCCAAGGTCTGTACGAGAAATCCCTGCTCCGGCGGGTTCGCAGCCGTGGGCTGAAAATCCCCCGCGGCGTGGAGCAGCACGTAGGCGTCGTCGGGGACGGCGCAGGCCCGCGGTGCGTGGAGCGTCACGGTCCGCGCGTCGATGACCGGATCGCTCGAGCACCCCGCCGTGACGAGCGACGAGGCCGCGAGGAGCCACGACGTCGCGAGGCCGGCGCGGCGCGCCGCGGGCGGCGAAGGCGTGCGGGGGCCAGAAAGGCGCCTCGCGGGGTGCGGACTGCTAAGATTCATCCCGGGACTCTCTCGGCAATGTACCCCCAAGTCTTCGGCAAGTACGTGCTGGAGCGCGAGCTCTCGCGCGGGGGGATGGCGCGGGTGCTCCTCGCCACCTTGCGCGGCGCGGGCGGCTTCGAGAAGCGCCTCGTCGTAAAGCAGATCCGCGAGGACTTGTCGCTCGACCAAGAGTTCGTGCGCCGCTTCGTCGACGAGGCCAAGACCACCGTCGCTTTGAGCCACCCGAACATCGTTCCCGTGTACGAGCTCGGGGTCGAGCGCGGCGTCTACTTCCTCGCCATGGAGCTCGTCGAGGGGGCGAGCGTGGCCGAGCTCCTTCGCGGTGAGGGCAAGGAGAAGCTCCCGCTCTCGCCGGCCGAGGGGGCGTACCTCGGCGTCGAGATTTGTCGCGCGCTCGACTACGCGCACCGCCGCATGCAGGTCGTGCATCGCGACATCACTCCGCGCAACGTGATGGTCGACGAAGAGGGGCAAGTGAAGCTCATCGACTTCGGCATCGCCGCACGTGCGCGGGCCGAGACCGAGATCTTCGGCTCCCCCGGGCACATGCCACCCGAGCAAATGCAGGGCGGCGCGATCGGTCCCGCGACCGATCTCTTCGCCGTGGCGGTGCTCCTGATGGAAGCATGGAGCGGCAAGGCCCCCTTCCGACGCGAGACCGCCGAGGCGAGCGAAGAGGCGATGCGCGGCCCGCACCCCAAGCCGAGCGACGCCGATCCGAGGCTCGCGCCGCTCGACGACGTCATCGGCCGCGCCATGGCGCTCGACGCAAAGGACCGCCCGCAAGAGGCCGACGAGCTCGCGCGCGCGCTGCGGCGCTTCCTCTCCGACGTCGACGTCGGCGACGTGGCGCGTTCGCTCGGCGAACGTACGAGGAGCGCGCGGGGTCGCGAGCGGGCACGCGAAGAGGCGCGCGAAGAGCGAAAGCGCGCGTCGGGCGGGCTGTTCGTCCCCACGCCCGGCGTGCCGCTCATCACCAAGACCTTCGCCGCGCGCGACGACGTGGTCGCGACCGGCGCTTCGCCTTCGACGCGGAAGCTCGCGCCGAGCACGCCGCCCGGAGCTTTGGACGCAGGCTCCGCGACCGACCGCGCCAAGCGCGCGGCGGAGAGCGGCGAAGACCGCGTCGAGACCATCGCCACGCGCCCCATCGAGACCCCCGTTCGCGAGGGGAGACGCGCGCAGAAGGGGAAGCGCGTATGGCCGCTCGCCGCCCTCGCCGCTTTCGCCCTCGCCGGGATCTTCGCGTGGACACGGGCCCAGCGCGATCCTTCGGGGACGACGAGCACGAAGGTGGACACACGGGCTTCGTCGGGCGCGAGCGCGAGCGCACCGCCGGCGGCCGACGCGGGGCTCGCCACGCCGGTCGCGTCGAGCGCGCCTTCGAGCACGGGCGCGACGGAGAGCGCGCCGAGCGCGAAGACCTCCCCGCCCAGCTCCGCGGCGAGCGCCACGGCCCACGCCGGAGCCCGCGTCTCCTTCTTCGGCGATCCGGGGACGCGCGTGACCATCGACGGCGCGGCGCGCGGCGCGTGTCCGCTCCGCGACATAGCCCTCGATCCCGGCGTTCACGAGGTGCGCTTCGTCTTCGAGCCGACCGGCGAGTCGCGCGGCGAGCGCATCACCGTGCCGAGCGAGGGGAAGCTCGCCGTGCGCGCCGACTTCACCGGGGCGACGCCCACGCTCCGCATCGATCGACAGAACTGAAGGCGCGCGCCCCCTCGCCCCTCGCCCGCACGGAAGGGGCGTGATAAGTCGGCTCGCGATGCCCGACTACTTCGATCTCTCCCGCCACTTCACCGCCGAAGAGCGTCAGGTCCGTGACACCGTGCGCGCCTTCGTCGACGCGCGCGTGCTCCCGACGGTGGGCGATCACTTCGAGAAGGGGAGCTTCCCCACCGAGCTGATTCCGGAGATCGCCGGGCTCGGGCTGCTTGGCTGCAATCTGCACGGATACGGGTGCGCCGGTCTCTCCGAGGTGGGCTACGGCCTGGCCATGCAGGAGCTCGAGCGCGGCGACTCCGGGATCCGCTCGTTCGCCAGCGTGCAGGGGAGCCTCGTCATGTACCCCATCCACGCCTTCGGCTCCGAGGCGCAGAAGGAGAAGTACCTGCCGAAGATGGCCAAGGGGGAGATCATCGGCTGCTTCGGTTTGACCGAGCCCGACCACGGCTCGAACCCCTCGGGGATGCGCACGGTGGCCATCGACGACGGCGACTCGTTCGTCTTGAACGGCACGAAGCGCTGGATCACGAACGGCAACCTCGCCCACGTCGCGCTCGTTTGGGCGAAGGTCGGCGGCCTTAGCGGCGAGGTGCACGGCTTCTTGGTCCCCACGGACACGAAGGGCTTCGAGGCGCGCCTCATTCACAAGAAGATGAGCCTCCGCGCGAGCGTGACGAGCGAGCTCATTCTCGAGGACGTGCGCGTCCCGAAAGACGCGATGCTCGCCAACGTGAAGGGGATGAAGGGGCCGCTCTCGTGCCTCACCTCGGCGCGCTTCGGCATCGCGTGGGGGGTCATCGGCGCGATGCAGGCGTGCTTCGACTGCGCCGTCGACTACGCCAAACATCGCGTGCAGTTTGCAGGCAAGCCGATCGCCAGCCACCAGCTCGTGCAGGCCAAGTTCGCCGAGATGCTCACGCAGATCACGAGCGCGCAGCTCATGGCCCTCGAGGCTTCGCGCCTCAAGGAGGAGAAGAAGCTGAGGCCGCAGCACGTGAGCATGATCAAGCGGAACAACGTGCGCGCCGCCCTCGAGATCGCTCGCCAATGCCGCGACATCCTCGGCGGCAACGGCATCACGCTCGAGTACCCGATCATGCGGCACCTCTGCAATTTGGAGACGGTCTCCACCTACGAGGGGACGCACGACGTCCACACGCTGATCCTCGGGCAGGACGTCACCGGCATCTCCGCCTTCGAGTGAGCGTGGCGCGCGCTGGCGTGTGCCACGGCACAAGGAGTTACGCTGTGACGGTGTGTTACGGATCGGGAAAATCCAGGCTTTCGTGAGCGCCTGAGGTCGGTATTGGCCTTGCACCAGGAGGCGGCATGCGACCCGACGCTCTCCGCACCGTTCCTTCGATCCTCGTCCGCGGCGCGCTCGCCGCGGTCCTCCTCACGAGCGCCTCGGCGCTCGCGGCGTGCAGCGCCGGCACCGACAGCACGGCGGCAGAGCCCGTCGGCACCGAGGACGCGGGCGGCCACGACGCAGGGCCGCTCGACGCGGGTCCCGGGGACGACGCCAGCGCCTTCGTCCCGCTCGCGCATCCGAAGCTACCGCTCCTCGTGAACCAGGGCGGGCCGATCTTGCCGCACGTGGCGATCGTCACCGTCACCTGGCCGGCCGATCCCATCGCGCACGATCTTGCGACGTTCGACGCGTGGATGCCGACGAGCGACTTCTACACGAGCTCGGTGGCCGAGTACGGACCGCTCGCCGGGAGCTACGACGGCGCGTGGTCGCCGACGAGCGCCGCGCCCGCCACGCTCGACGACGCCGCGATTCAAAAAATGCTCCTCGACGCGTGGGCCGCAACCACGAACAAGCTCCCCGCACCGAGCGCCGACCGTCTCTACACGATCTACCCGCCCGCCGGTACGACGGTGACGAGCTTCGGGACCGAGGGATGCACCGGGTTTCAGGCCTACCACTCGTCGGTGAAGGCCCCCACCGGCGAGACCCTCGTCTACGCGGTGATGCCTCGCTGCGCCGAGACCCAAGGGATGACCCCGCTCGATTTCGTGACCTGGGGATCGAGCCACGAGATCGGAGAGGCGGCGACGGATCCCATCGCCTCGAACCCGGCGTGGGTCACGCCGGCGGACCCTTCGTTCTTGCAGCCCGAACAAGGAGAGAACGGTGATCTTTGCACCGGCTTCCCCATGCGCGTCGAAGGGCACATGGTGACCGCGCTCTACTCGACGAAGGCCGCGGCGGCGGACGAGCGACCGTGCGTGCCGGCGGCGAAGGGACCGATGTTCGGGATGTTCGCCAAGGGCGACGCGAAGGCGAACCGCGTGAAGATCGCCGCGGGAAAGACCGTGAGCGTGCCGCTCGCCGTGTACAGCACCGCGCCGACGCCGCCGCTCAAGCTCGTGGCGTACCCCTTCGACACGCACGTGACGGCGAAGCTCTCGCAGTCGACCGGCGTGAACGGCGACACGCCCACCGTGAGCATCACCGTCGCCGCGGGGACGCCTTCGGGGCTCGTGACCTACGTGGACCTCTACACAGAGAGCAGCGACTACCACTACCAGCGCTACGTCGAGGTCACGGTGCCGTGACGGCGCCGCGCGCCGTGATGGTCGACGGCGGGACGGCCCTTACCCCTGAAAAGTCTCGGCGAGGGAGCCCGTGGCGCGAAGCGCCTCGAAGAGCGCGATGCCGGCAGCGTTGGCCAAGTTGAGCGAGCGCACCATGCCCGATGTGGGAATCCCGACGACTCGATCGGGGTGCGCGGCGAGGAGCTCTTCGGGGAGGCCCACGCTCTCGCGACCGAAGACGAGGGCGTCGCCCGGGGCGAAGCCGGCTTCGAGGTAGCTCTTCGTGGCGATGGCGCTGAAGAGATGGAGCTTCCCTTCCGGCGACTCGCGGGTGAAGGCGTGCAGGAAGTGGGGGAAGTCGAGGTGACGACGCACGTCGACGAGGTGCCAGTAGTCGACCCCCGCGCGGCGCACGCTGTGCTCGTCGATGCGAAAGCCCAGCGGGCCGACGAGGTGGAGCGGCGACGACGTGGCCGCGGCGAGGCGGGCGATGTTCCCGGTGTTCGGCGGGATCTCGGGCTCGACCAGCACGATGTGGAGCGGAGTCCGCGGGGGGCGCGCGCGCAGGCGCGGCGTCGTGTTCGAAGTGCGTGGCACGCGCGGAACATAGCCGAGGAGCGGGCCCGCGCCACGCGCCCCGCGGCGGGGAGCGCGGTGTGCTAGGAAATTCGTATGAGCGCGGCGGTGGGAGAGCGGCACGCGCCGGCGGGCGAGGTGGTCCCCCACGCCGTGCAGGTGTTCCGCGAGGAGTACCGGGCGAAGGAGGTAGGCCCGCTCTACCGCGGTTGGTTGCACTTTACATTCACCAGCGTGGGCTCCTTGGCGGTGCTCTTCTTGGCGGTCACGCGCGTGCACGACGTGCGGCCGCTCGAGTGGATCACGCTCCCTGTGGCCTTCCTCATCGCCAACTTCGTCGAGTACTTCGGTCACAAGGGACCGATGCACCACCCGAGAAAGCCGCTCACGATCCTCTTCCAAAGGCACACGCGCGAGCACCATCGCTTCTTCACGAACGAGGCGATGGCCTACGCCTCGTCGCGCGACTTCAAGATGGTCCTCTTCCCGCCGTCGATGCTGCTGTTCTTCCTCGGCGGGATCGCCACGCCCATCGCCCTCGTGCTCTTCGCCCTGGCCAGCGCCAACGCCGCGTGGCTCTTCGTCGCCGTCGGCATCTCCTACTTTCTGACCTACGAGTGGTTGCACTTCGCCTACCACCTCGACGAGCGCTCGTGGCTCGGCGGCTCTCCGCTGCTCCGGCGCCTCCGCGAGCACCACAAGACGCACCACGATCCGCGCCTCATGGAGCGGTGGAACTTCAACATCACCTTCCCCATCGCCGACCTCGTCTTCAAGACGAGCTACCGCCCCCCGCGCTGACCGGCGCGGCGCGCGTCGCGGGGCAAATGCCGCGTCGCGAGCGCGCCGGGGAGAGAGCCGGCGCTCCTCGAGCCGAAACGCCCCCGCGAGGGCGGCGCGCCCGTCCTTGACGCGCGTCGCAACCGGCTCGTATGGTCCCGAAAGATGGGACGGAAGCTCGCGAGCGCTGCGATCGTAGGGCTCCTCGCCTTCGCCGCCGGGCGTACGGCGTACGCGGCGGACATGGATCCGACGCCCGAGCGCCTGGTCCTCCAGCCGCCGGGGCTCCCGCCGGGCGCGACGTGCCAGTCGGTGGCCGCGAACCCCGAGGTCGCGGTCAAGGCGGGGACGGTCCCCAACGCCTTCCCCTGCAAGCCGGACAACATCGCCTTCCGCAACATGGTCTCGGAGCTCGGCTTCGCCATCGCGCCGACCGCGTTCCACCCCGCGCGCACCACCGGGATCGGCGGCGTCGCCCTCACGCTCGAGGCGAGCTACACGAAGATCAACGCCGACGCGTTCTCCACCGGCGCCGACGGCTCGCAGACCCAGTACTGGCACAAGGGGACGCGCGGCTCGGTCGACCCCAACACCAACAAGTTCTCGGTGGTGAACGACTCGCCCGACTCGCTCCTCCAGGTCTACACACTGAAGGCGCGCAAGGGGCTCCCCTTCGGCTTCGAGATCACCGGCGCGCTCGGCTACCTGACGAACACGACCATGTGGGTCGGCGGCGCGGACATCCGCTGGGCCATCCTCGAGGGCTTCCGCACGGGGCCGGTGGGGCTCATCCCCGACATGTCGATCGGCGGCGGCGTGCGCACCCTCGCCGGCTCGTCGAAGTTCAACCTCACCACGGTGGGCATCGACGCCCAGGTGTCGAAGCCGATCACCATCGCCGACGCCACGGTGCTCACGCCCTATGTCGGCTACCAGCGCCTCATCATCTTCGGCGACTCGACCATCGTCGACACGACCCCCAACGTCGATCCGCTCGAGCAGTGCGGGTACACCGGCCCCGATCCGCAGACCGGCTCGCCGGGGTGTCGCAACAAGCTCTCGAACGGCGCCCCCAACAACGGCGACTTCAACAACAACGTCACCTTCGACAAGGTCCGCACGCACCGCCACCGCGGCATCGTCGGGGTGAACTACCGCTACGAGCTTCTTTACGTGGCGTCACAGTTCCTCGTGGATCTCACCTCACCGGACGACGAGAACCCTGGGCTCGTTGGGAGTAGGCAGTGGACGCTCTCGTTCGAGGCCGGCGTCTACTTCTGATCGCCGTCGCCTGCGCGGGGCCCGTCTCCGCGTGCGGCGCCAAGCAAGGGGGAGAGCCGGTCGGCGTCTCCACCGCCGGCCACGGCGTGGCGGCGAGCGGCTCACGCGACGGCGGCGCACACGGCGACGCCGGTGTCCCCGCCGACTTTCGCGCGATCTTCCCTCGCGCCAACAAGGCGCGCTTCCCGTCCAACGGTCACGCCGCGGGGCGCTACGACGTCGACGTCTACGCCAACGCGCCGACGCACGGCGCGGTGGGGACCGAGCTCCCCGTGGGGGCGCGCTTCGTCGAAGAGCACTTCGAGCGACTCGCCGACGGAGGCGCGGCGAAGGGGCCGATCATGATGCTCGAGAAGATGCCCAAGGGCTTCGACCCGGTGCACGGCGACGTGCGCTACGTGGTCATCACCGCATCGGGCGAAGTGGTCATCGACGGGCCGGCGGAGTCGTGCGCGGGCTGCCACGACGACGCCCCGCGCGATCACGTGTTCGACGTCCCCTGAAGGGTTCGTCGGACCTCAGAGCATCATGAGCGCGGCGATCGCCGCGAGGATGAGCAACGACGCCACGAGGCTCGCGACGATGGCCGCGACGTACGAGACACGGAGCGTGCTCTCGGCGGCGTCGCCGCTCAAGAAGTAGGCGCCGCGCACGAAGGCGCGTGCGCTTCGCCCCGGGAGCCCGACGGCGAGACGTCCGAGCGCGAGCGAAGCGCCGATCCCCTCCTTGGCGGCGACGACGACGGCGCCGAGCGGGCCGAGCACGAGGTCCCACCCCGTCGCGTAGAGGCCGAAGCGAAGCGCACGCGAGGCGGCCGACGCAGAGCCAGCGCGACGCGCGCCGAGATCGATCGAGAGCCCGTGCGCGGCGTGCGCGGTCACGAGCAGGATCGCCAGCATGGGGACGCCCACCAGCACCGCGCGCGCGGCGAAGGCCAAGGATGCACCGCCGTGAAGGACGTCGTGCACCCACGAAGGGGCGACGGCGGCGAGCAGCGGCGAGAGCGCCACCACCATGGCGAAGGAGGCGATGAGCTCGCTCGCGAAGGCGAAACGCAACGCCGGGGCGAGCGGACCGTCGGGGAGCGCCTCGAAGAAGCCCTCGGGGTCACGCGTCGTCGCCCGCGCGGTGAGCCAGAGCCTCTGCCACACGGGACCCGGGCGCTCCCAGGCGATGAGCGCGATCACCCCCGAGCGCGTGAGCGAAGCGTCACACCCGCCGCAGTCGGAGAGACCGCAGCGCGCGCACACCACCGCCGCGGGGACCTCGATGTCCTCGAGCCTGTCGACGAGCTCGTCGAGGGTCGCGGGCGCGGGGAGCGGGCTCCGTCGCGAAGGGAGGGGCGTGGCAATGCGTGCACTCTGCACGTCATTCGCCGCGCGCTTCTCCGCCTGCGGCTCGTCGGGCCGGACCAAGCGCAAACGACGCTGGGACGCGGGGGCACCCATCGCACAAGAAGCATGGCTCCATCGGCGGGCCCGCGCCACGCCGCCTCGGCCGAGGGCCCGGCAGGGTCAGTGCAGCTCTTGGCCGCGCGAGGTCCCCCGCGCGACGCGGATGTCGTCGACCCGGCCGCCCAGACGAAAGGAGAGGGCGACGGCGAGCGCGCTGACGGCGAGGGTGGCGAAGAGAGCCGGCCCCCACGTGAAGCGGACCGGCACGAGCCCGCTGTGCGGCGGGCGAAGCAGCAGAATGGCCACCGTGGCCGCGGGAATGGCGCTGAGAAAGGCCGCCGCGACCCGCGCGCCGCGGAGCTGGGCGATGCTGCGACGGCTCATGACCGTGGGGACGAGCACGACCCACGCGACCGCTGCGCCCCACGACCAACCGAGACGGCGCGCCATGTCGAAGCCGCTCAAATCGAAGATGTCGGGGAGCGTGACGTGCACCCAGGGGAAGAAGAAGGTCGCGAGCCCAAGGAGCGCGAGCGCCGACAGGAGCCCCTTCCCTCGCCCAAGGTAGGTGACGGGGAGCGGCTCGTGCTCCGGCTCGACGGGGATCTCGTCCTCGCGCGCGTCGTGCGAGGGGGGGAGCTTCTCGAGCGCCGTGAGGGCCATGCCGCAGACGGGGCACGCGGTCGCCTCCCCTTCTTCGAACATTTCCCGACAGAACGGACACGCGACGAGACCCACGGGCGGAGCATATCGCATGGCGAAAGCCCTCCCCGGAAGTGCCGGCGCTCGACCGCGTCGCATGCTTTGCCCCATGTCGGGCGGACAACGGGCCGCGCCAAAGGTTCCCCACCGGCCGGAGGCTTGTCATCGCCCGGGGGGCGCGGCACTCTCGGCCCATGACACGCCCCCACAAGCTCGAAGCCGCGGAAGTCGACGCCTGGCTCGCTGCCCATACCGGGTGGGAGCGCGCCCCCGGCGAGGCGATCGCCAAGAAATTCACCTTCCCCAACTTCAGCGCCGCGCTCGGCTTCGTCGTGCGCGTGGGGCTCGAGGCCGAGAAGCGCGATCATCACCCCGACGTGGAGCTCGGATGGGGGCGCGCGCGCGTTCTCTGGAGCACGCACGACGCCGGCGGGATCACCGCCCTCGACCTCGCGTTGGCCGAGGCGAGCGATCACCTCGCTGGCGCGGCGTGAGGCTCGAGGCTCGCTCGTGACCGCGCTTCCGCGTGACGTACGCGAAGCACGCGAACGGCTCCACGCGCGCCTCGCTTCGCTCCTCGGGACCCCCGACGTGGCCGACGTCGCGCGGCTCGACGAAGCACTGACCCACCCGAGCTACGCCAACGAGGCGCGGGCGAAGGACAACCAACGCCTCGAATTTCTCGGCGACGCCGTGCTCGGGCTGTGCGTGAGCGAGCTCCTCTCCGAGGCGCACCCCGACGCCGACGAAGGGACGCTCACGCGCCTTCGCGCGGCGCTGGTCAACGCCGGCGCCTTGGCGGAGTGGGCTCGCGCCGAAGAGCTGGGCGCGTGCCTCGCGCTCGGGCGCGGCGCGCGGAACGGCGGCGAGCGCGAGCAGACGAACGTGCTCGCCGACGCCGTGGAGGCGGTGGTCGCGGCGGTGTACCTCGCGCGTGGGCACGAAGGGGCGCGGGCCATCGTGCGCGAGGTCGTGCGGACACCGATGGCGGAGATGGGCCCCTCTTCGGGGCGCGATCCGAAGAGCGTGCTTCAAGAGCGCGTGCAGGCGACGGGAGAGCCGGCGCCGTCGTACGTCGTCGTGGGGACGAGCGGTCCGCGGCACGAGCCGCGCTTCGAGGTGGAGGTGCGCGTGGGCGAGCGGGTGCTCGGACGCGGCGCGGGGCGCTCGAAGCGACTCGCCGAGCGCGACGCGGCGGCGAACGCGCTGACGCACGACGCGAGCGAGACGGCGAGCAGCGAGACGAGCGTCGCCGCGACCGAGCCGAAGGCGACGCCCGAGGGCTGACGCTTACTTCGCGCTGGAAGGGGCGCCGAGCGGCGGCACCTGCCCAGGACGGCGACGCGGGGCGATCGTTCCGTCGGTGGGCGAGATGTCGATCTGCGCGAGGAGGCCTTCGTTGACCTCTTTCACGTCGCGCGCGCGAAGCTCGTCGGTCAGCTGCTTTTGCACCGACTCGAGCTTCTCCTTGTGGAGGGTCTCGCGGATCTGCGGGGCGACCTCTTCGAGCTTCTTGTGCGTCGGCGCGGTCGTGCCGCGGCGCCACACGACGGCGAAGAACGGCCCCTCGGCGACGGGCGCGGGGACGAGCTCGCCGTCCTTCACCGTGCGCGCGGCCTTCACCACCTCGGGCTCCACCTTGAGGCCCGCTTCGTTCGACGTGCCGTCGGGCCCGACGAAGCCGAGGTTCCCGCCGCGGAGCGACGTGGCCTTGTCGAGGCTGTGCTCGCGCGCGAGCGCGCCGAACGACTGCGGGGTCAGATCCTTCTTCGCGGCGTCGAGCACCGCCGAGGCCTCTTCGCGGGTCTTCGTGAGGATGCGCGAGAGGTTGTAGCGCTCGGGCGTGTCGTAGAGCGAGCCGTGGTCTTGGTAGTAGCGGACGATCTCTTCGCCGGGGATCGACGACGAGGCTCCGACCTGCGCGCGCACCGCGCGGAGCGTGGCGTTCGACTGGGCGCGGGCCAAGGCCTGCGAGACCTGCAGCTGCTGATCGATGTGTCGGTCGTGCGCGGCGAGGGCGTAGAGCACCTCGGGCACGATGATTTGATCGAGGAACGTGCGGCGCACGGTGTTCGCGTCGTTGCCGAAGACGCGCAGCTGAAAGCGCGGCACGGCGTCGAGGCGGTTTTGCAGCTCCCCGGCGGTGACGGTGCTCGACCCCACGTGGGCCACCACCGTGTCGCGCGAGATCTCGGCGAGCGCGGGCACGGCGCACAACACCAGCGCGACCCCGGCCAGCGCGGTCGCGAGCGGACGCGGCGTCGTGCGCGCGGAGGGCTTCGGGCCGGGCATCCGTGTCACGTAGGACGGCGGCGCGGAGCGCGCAAGGGGTTCGAGCGCGCGGCGCCACGGCGGCGCGTCGTGTCCTCGGCGAGGACGCCGGCGCTCTTCAACGTGTCTTCCCCGATGCCGACGAAGCGGTACGTCTCGGCGCGGAAGCCGTACGCCTTGTGCAGGCGCTCGACGATGTCGACCAGCGCCGCGGGCGAGAGCGAGGCGTTGACCTTGCGCCCCTTGGCGACCTTGCGGATGGAGCTGAGCGGCTCGCCAAGCTCGAGGAGCTCTTGTACCCGTTGCAGGACGTCCAGCGGCTTGAGCTCGCGCGAGCCGCGCGCCGTGCCGGTCTCGAGCTCGTGGAGGAGCCTTTGCCGGCGCTTCTCGGTGCGGCCGTCGAGCTTCTGTCCGCCGAGACCGCGCCCGCCGAGGACGTCGTTGAACACGCGCGCCGCGCGGCGCTTTTCGATCGCTTCCGGGCTACCGCGGCGATTCGCAGGGGGACGAGGGCGTGCCATGACTTCTTTGCGAGAAAGTAGTGGCCTCAAAAGGACATGTCAAACGCCGATTCTCCGCGCGGCTTGCGCGTCGAACGGCGCTTCGAAACAGCGATCTTTGGCGCTACCTCTCGAGCAACGTGGCGGCGATCGTGGCGACCGCGAGGATGAGCCAAATCGGCCACGTGCGCCTCGCGAAGTCGGCGGCGCCGGCGGTGAGCGCGCTCGCCTCGGCGCCGAGGAGCGCGCGCTTGCCGTGAACACGCTCGGCCTCGCGGTCGATGGCGCGGCGCTCTTCTTCGTCCATCGGGTCGTCGCCCGCCAAGTAGGCGACGTGGTGCTCGATCTCGTGCTCCAGGGTTTCTCGCACTTCGGCGGCCCAATCGTAGGGCCCTTCCTCGTCCCAGACGGCGCCGAAGGTCCGGTAGAAGAGCGTCACCTCGGGCCGTGAGGGAGGCTCTCCCGGGCCGCCCAGGCTCTCGGGGACGTACGAGCCCAAGAGCGGCTCGCCACCGTCGTCGCAGATCGGAACGCCGTCGTCGACGACCAGCAAGACCCCGGGATGCGCCTCGAGAATCGGCGCTGCCAGCACCCGCGCGCGCTCCGAGAAGCCTTCGAAGTCTGGGAAATCTTCCTGGTTTGAAGGTTCTTCGTCGCCTTCCCGCAGCGGGGTCTCGGGCACTTCGAATTCGCGATCGTAGGGCGCGTCGACGTCGTTGCGCGCGCCGCACGCCGGACACCGCGCGATGGAGAAGAGTCGCGCCGGATAGTGCGCGAGGAGAAACCAGCCGCAGATCGCCTCGAAGGCCTCGTCGCTGGCGGCGCGGAGCGCTCGGGTCATGTTCGCGGTGCGCGTCTCTTCGCCGAGGGCGACGATGCCCATCGCGCGGATCACCTCTTCGGTCACGTCGAGACGCGGCTCCACGAGGCGTTCTCCGCGCGTTGGGGCGTCGGGACGCGCCGTGCGCCCGAGCGCGCGATGAAGCGGCGTGGCTTCGCCGAGCGTGCGCGGTGCGAGGCGGACCTCGCGCGCGGCCTGGGGGCGCCCGGCGGCGTCTCCCCCTTCGTCGAGACGGACCTCGGGGATCGGATGCGGACGCGAGAGATCGAGCGGCACGTCGAGCTCGTCGTCGTCGAGATCTCCCGACACGAAGGGGCCGAGCGCGAGGGCGCTGCATGGGGCGTGGATGAGCTCTCCGTCGCAGTTCTTGCACGAAAGCTCGAGCGGCTCTTCGTCGAGCCACCCCTTCTTCGTGGCGATGGCGCGGAGCGCGTGGAAATCGGCGAGCGGGAGCGACGCCACGTCGACCACCGCCCCGCGCTCGCGGATCTTCACGTCGCCCGACGCGAAGAGCGCGCGCGCCACGGCGAAGAGCGGGGTCTCTGCCGCGCCGCGCGCCCCGGGCGCTGCGCCGGATCGTCGCGACGACAAGCCGTCCCGCGGCTCGAGCTCGACGACCCGCCCCGAGAAGAGATGCACGCGGAGGCTCACATCGCCTCGCTGGATAGCATGATCATGTATCTTTGCTGCACTCGAGATGCCGGAGCGCGCCCCCCAGCTAGGGGTTCCCCAAGAAGGGGAGCTGATCGCGGACAAGTACCGCGTCGAGCGTGAGCTCGCGACGGGGGGCATGGGCGTGATCCTCCTCGCCGTCGACGAGGTCGAGAAGCGGCGCGTCGCGGTGAAGGTCATGCTCCCCGAGGCGATGGAGGTGGACGGCGCCGTCACCCGCTTCCAGCGCGAGGCGCAGGCCGCCGCGGGGATCAAGAGCGAGCACGTGGTGCAGATCTCGGACGTGGGGACGTTGCCGACCGGCGCCCCCTTCATGGTGATGGAGTACCTCGAGGGGGAGGATCTCAGTCACGTCGTCGGGCCCGGGAAGACCCTCGCGGTGCAGGAGGCCGTCGACTACGTCCTCCAAGCGTGTGCGGCGATGGCCGAGGCGCACAAAGCGGGGATCGTGCACCGCGATCTCAAGCCGTCGAATCTCTTTCGCACGCGAGACGCGAAGGGCGCGCCCAACATCAAGGTCTTGGACTTCGGCATCTCCAAGTTCACGAGCGGCTCGGAGGTCTTGGGGAAGGACGGCGCCTCGCTCACCGCGACGCGGGCGATGATGGGCTCGCCGCTCTACATGTCGCCCGAGCAGGTGCGGAGCGCGAAGAACGTCGACCGGCGCACCGACATCTGGAGCCTCGGCGTCATCCTCTACGAGCTCGTCACCGGGAGGCTACCCTTCGAGGCCGACACCGCGGGGGGCATCTGCGCGATGATCGTCGCCGACGAGCCGGTGCCGCTAAGGTGGATGAACAAGGAGCTCCCCGAGGAGCTCGAGCAGGTCGTCATGCGCTGCTTGGCCAAAGAGCCGGCGATGCGCTTCCAAGACGTGGCCGAGCTGGCGATGGCGCTCCGCCCGTTCGCGGGTGCGACCGGCGATCTTGCGGCGGAGAACGCCTCGCGATCGATGGAGCACGCGAGCGGGATTTTGCCGACGCTCCACGCCGCGCCGATCAAGCTCGATTTGTCGGCGCGCGCCGCCTCGGCGCCGCTCACCAAGACGTCGGTCGCGACCCCCACGGGGAAGAAGGACGAGGCGGTGGCGCGGAGCGAGCCGCCCCCCACGGCGGCACGCAAGTCGAGCGCGGGAGGGCGAACCGTGGCGCTGGCGATCCTCTTCGCGGGGGTCGGCTACGGCGCTTGGCACTTCCGCACACGGCTCGCGAGCGAGGCCAAAGATCGCTTCGCTCATGCCGATCCGACGCCGACGTCGAGCGCAGGGGACTTGGTCGGGCCGACGGGCGGCGACGCCGAAGCCACCGCGGCCACCTTGCCGATCGACGCCTCGCTCCTGATGATCGACTTCGTCGACGCCGGCCCCGACGCTGCGCCGGATGCCGTCGCCCCCAGCGACGCCGCAGCGGATCTGGACGCCGAGGCCGACGACGCGGGGGAAGACGAAGAAGAAGAGGAGGACGACGCGGCGGTGGCGGCGACCCCTCTGCCGCACGCGACGGCGCACCCGGCGCGTCCCAAGCCGCGCCTGCCGGTGAAGAAGAAGAAGAAGAAGACCACGCGCACGCGCTGAGCGCGTCGCGCGGTCACGCGGTCACGCCGTGTCGGCGGGCATTTCGCTCACCGGCGGCGGACCTTCGATCGGCAACACCAGGCGGAAGACCGTGCCGCCCGCGTGCCCTTCGCGCGGGGGGACGAACGAGAGCTCGCCGCCGTGCTCGATGGCGATGCGCTGCGCGATGGCCAGGCCGAGACCGGTGCCGTGCTTCTTGCTCGTGGCGTACGGCTCGAAGAGACGCGCGGCGATCTCCTTCGCCAGACCGGGCCCGTTGTCGTTCACCTCGATCGCGACGCTCGAGGCGTCTTTGGTCTTGGCGATCGAGATGCGGACGGCTCCGTCGGTACGATCCGCCAAGGCGTCGAGCGCGTTCTGCACGAGGTTCGTGAGCACCTGGACGATCTGATCCTTGTCGGCAAGGACGGGCGGCACCCCCTCGGCGACGACGACATCGAGCCGCGTCCCCTTCGCCGTCCCCTTGTGCAAGGAGACCACGCTCCGTGCGAGCTCGGCGAGGTCGACCTCTTGCGGGCGCGGCGGCGGGAGGCGCGCGAACCGAGTGAACTCGGTGACGATGTCGGCGATGCGATGCACCTCGTCGAGCACGGTCCGGGTGGCCTCGTCGAAGTACTCGTCGAACGCCGGATCGCTCCGCGCGCGGAGGCGGCGCAGCGTCTCGACGGCGGCGCGAATGGGAGCCAGCGGGTTCTTCACTTCGTGCGCCACGCGACGCGCGACCTCGCGCCACGCTGCGACCCGGCTCGTCGCCGCCAGCCTGCGACGCGTCCCTTCGAGGTCTTCGATCATCTTGTCGAACGCCGCCGAGAGATCGGCGATCTCGCCGGTGCCACGCACGCCGACCGGACGCGCCTCACCGGCGGCGACTTTGCGCGCTTCGGCGGCGAGCTCGGCGATCGGTCGACCGAGGCTCCGCGCGAGGAGTACGGCGAGGAGGAACGCGACGACGGTCGCCAGCGCCGCCGAGAGGAGCACCGTGCGATCGATGCGATCGAGCGTCGCTTCGAGCTCGCCGCGTGATTTGCCGACGGTGAGCGTCAACGTGGCCCCGCTGGGGTCGGCGAGGAGACACGACGCGCTCATGATGCCGTGCTCGCTCGGCGACGTACCGCCGCTCGTGACGTCGACGTTCGCCGTCTTTCCCAGGCGTGCGAGCAGCGGTCCCATGTGCCGCACCCCCACGAGGGCGACGCTTCGACCCTTTTGCCCTTGCTTCCGGCACCGCGCGACGAGCCCGCTCATCCCCTTCGCCCCGCGGAGAAATTGCTCCGGCGGTGTGCGGACGAGCGAGACGACCTCGCTCGCGGGGAGGCCGAGCCCCTCGCGCGGATCGGCGCCGAGCACCTCGCCACGATCGGTGAGGAGGAGAAGCTCGTCGAGGTCGAAGGCCTCACGCTCACCAGGCACGAGCGCCGCGAGCGCGACACGACGATCGTCGAGCTCGCCGGCCTCGATGGCCACGAGCGTGCGATCGACGAGCTCGCCGCCGTCGCACGCGCCGGAGAGGAGCTTGCGATCGCTCGACGCTTGCCTCGCCACTTCGTCGCGTACGCGGAGGCACGCCGAGCGCACTTCGCGATCGAAGCTCGCGGTCTCTTCTTGCACGCGCTGCTCGCGGATGACCGCGCCGAGACCGGCGGTGGAGACTGCGGCGACGAAACCGAAGGCAAGCACGAGGCGGGGAGCGAGCCTCACGGCGTCCTCTTCGTCGGCGCGCGCGTCGCCGACCCCAAGTCCCACCCGCCGGACGGTGAGGCCGGGAGCACGAGGTCGGGGACCCGGCCCCCTTGCACGCGGATCTCGCCCAAGACACCGACGCGAAGAGAGCGTGTGAGCGCGCGCACGGGCGTGTCGCCGAGCCGTGGTGGGCGCCGCACGACCTCCGTCGCGCTCGCCGTCGTGTCGGCGGTCGTCAGCCCCACGAGCGCGCCGAGCGTCCCTGGCGCGAGTGGTCGCGCGACGTCGACGGCGAGGGCGAAGCTCCGCGCACGAAGGCGCTGTGCGAGCTCGGCGTCCGCGAGCGGCTTGGCGGTGAGCTCGTGACCCGGCCGCGAGAGGGTCGCGGCGACCGCACGCGCGAGCTCGACGAGCCACGGCGAGTCGTCGCGGACGAGCACGTCGTTCGGAGGACCCGGCCAGCCCTCTTCGCGCTCGGTGCGCCAGGGGGCGCCGAGCGCGAGGTGCGAGAGGCGCGCAGGGGCGATGCCGTCGGCGACGCGCTGCGGGATCCCCGGTTGATCCCAGCTCCCCGCTTCCTTTCCCGTGCGGAGAATGGCCCACGCCACCGCGCCGAGATCGAAGGGGCGCGCGCCTGGGCGCGGCTCGTGGAGGCCGCTGCCGAGCCAGCCCACGTCGTCGGCGCCGCTCTCGAAGGCGCGGAGCGAGGCGGCGAGATCGGCAGCGCCCCGCGCGGTCACGGTGTCGAGCAGCGAGCCGCCGCGCACCGCGCGGATGTTGCGCGTGAGGACCAGTGCGCCGTCGCGCCGTTCGACGCGGAACGGGCCGGTGCCGTCGGGACGCTCGGGAGAGAAGGTCAGAGGGACGATCGCCGTGAGCGGCGACGCGAGAGCCAGCGCCAGCTTGTCGGCGGCGCGCGTGGCGAAGCGAACGGCGCTCGTGTCTCTTCGCGTGGGGACCGGGACCTCGGCGAGCCACCCGGAAGCACCGCGGGCCCGCGCCCGCGCGAGCGAGCCGACGACGTCCCGCGCGTCGAGCGCCCGACCTTCCGCCGTCTTCACGTTGCTCACGATCGTGACGAGGAGGCCGTCGCCGTCGGGCACAGGCTCTCGTTCGGCCAGAACCGGCACGACGGCGCCGCTCTCGTCGAGGCCGTAGAGCGCGTCGAAGAGGGCACCGCCGAAGATCGCGGCGGCGACGTCGTCCCCGCGGTGCGGATCGATCGTGGCGAGCGACCACGGGAGGCGAAGCGCCATCGCGCCCCCCACCGGCGGCCGCGCGCGGGCGTGCGCTACGGGGGCAGAGAACGCGGCGAGCGACGTCGCGAGCGCACCCGCGAGCCACTCTCGACGTCCGACGCGACCGTCACG
Source organism: uncultured Polyangiaceae bacterium (assembly GCA_964531795.1). Lineage (GTDB taxonomy): Bacteria > Myxococcota_A > Polyangia > Polyangiales > Polyangiaceae > CAZHHD01. The sequence goes on from CAZHHD010000011.1 coordinate 74,912, forward strand.
CACGGGCCTACTCTACCTCACGAGCCAGATCTCCGAGCCGACCACGGCCACGAGGGCAGGCACGGCGCGCGCTTCGGGGGGGCACACGGCGAGCGCACGCACACCGGCCGGCGCGGGGAGCTTTCGGCGCAAGCGAAGGTCGCTCGCGCCGTCGGCCGTGTAGATCGAGATGGAGTCCTCGCCGGCGTCGCTCGAGACCACCACCTCGGGGGACCCGTCGAGATCGAGATCCCCCACCGCGAGCTCGGCGCCCGCCCCCTCGACGACGCGAGCGTCGGTCCCCACGCGCACGTGGAGCTTGCCGAGCGGTTCGCGCACCGCGAGCACGGCGCGGCTCTTTCCGTCTTTGGCGACGGCGTCGAAGGTGGCGACGGCGTCGTACTTGGGAGCTTCGACGGCGAAGCGCACGGTCAAGTCGCGGACCGTGTTCGAGCAGCTGGCCACGTCGCCGCCGAAGCCGTCCGATGCGGGGTCGAAAGCCACGCATCCGTCGGCAGCGCCGGCCACGGGGATCCCGTAGAGCGGGCTCGGGTGCGCGAGCGCGCTGTCCACGGCGACCCCGCCGCGGTCGCTCGTCCCCACGCGGAGGACGCCGCCGGTGAAGTCGGCGCCCCCCAAGGGGACGCGCAGGCTCGAAGGGAGCCGCGGGGCGAGCGCCGTCCACGCCGTCGAGCGACGCGGGACGAAGCGTGCATGTTGCAATGTTCCCACGGTGACGCGCGACCGGGTGACGAGCGCGATCTCGAGGCCGCTGTCCTCGCTCTCGCCGCACGCGACCGCCAGCACCTCGCCCTCCTCCTGCTTGGCCTTGTGCACCTCGGCCTGCTCGAGCGAAATCGCGGGGAGAAATCCACGCACTTCGGCGTCGACGGCGCCGCGGGCGAAGACGTGGGCGCGCGGTGGCGGCACGGGGACGCGGATGCGGTCCCACGCGTTCCCCATCACCGGGTAGAGCTCGGCGGTGGCGCGGAGCTCGCCGCGGGCGATCTCCAAGGCCACGTAGACGAGCGCGGCGCTCTTCGCCGAGGCGGCTCGTGCGACCGAGAGCGTCGCTGCTTGAGGATGCGCGCGCGTCGTCCCCCCGAGCTGGCCGGCGACGAGCTGTGCCACGCGGACCGCGAGCTCGTCGGTGCGCGCGGGGACCGTCCCTGGCACGTCGGAGGTGACGGGCGAAGCGACGACGAGCGTCCCCGCCGGGACCGGACCGAGCTGCTTTCCGATCTCCGGGCTCACCGTCTCGAGCGCGCCCGCGGCCTTCACCGGTGAGGCGTGGAGCACGGACGCGAGCGCGCACGCGAAGACCAGCGCGCGCCGGCGCATCACTCCCCCTCCACCGCGGCGTCGGATCCGGCGCTCGAAGCGGGCGCGCCCGAGCCGGCGTCGACGGCGGCGGGATCGCCCACGTCGGTCGGCTCGGAGCCGGAGAGGAAGACCTCGTCCATCGTCTCGGTGTCGCCTTCGAACGGGAGCTTCCCCGTGCGCGTGTCGATGCGCACGCTCACGACCCCCGCCGGTCGCGGAAACTCGCTCGGCGGCTTGTGCTCGTGTGCCGCCTTCATGAAGCCGATCCACGCGGGGAGCGCCGCCGAGGCGCCGGTCTCTCCCGAGCCGAGAGGACGACCGTCGTCGTAGCCGACCCACACGACGGCGGCGATCTCGGTCGAGTAGCCGGCGAACCACGTGTCCTTCGACGCGTTGCTCGTGCCGGTCTTGCCGGCGAGAGGCCTCTTGAGCTCGCGCGCGCGAACCGCCGTTCCATGGTCGATCACCGATCCGAGCATGCTCGTCGTGACGTAGGCCTCGGCCTCGTCGAGCACGCGGTGAGGCGGCGGCGGCGCAGGAAGCGCGATCTCTTTTCCGTCGGGGCCGACGATGCGCGTCACGAGCCGCGGCTCTTGGTACTCGCCGCCGGCGGCGAAGGTGGAATACGCGCCGGCGAGCTCGATCGGCTCGACCTCGTAGCTCCCCAGGGCGAGCGAGAGATCGGGCTTCAAGGTGGAGCGAATGCCGAGCGCGTGCCCCCACTCGACCACGTTCGCCGGTCCCACGTCGTCGAGGACGCGCACGGCGACGATGTTCACCGAGTTGGCCAGCGCCTCCCGGAGGCGGAGAGGGTCGCTCGCCGTCCATCCTTCGTAGTTGGCCGGCTTGTACCCGCCGGCGAACGTCCCCGGCGTCACGTCGACGAGGGTGGCGGGCGTGAACCGCCGCGAGTGGATGGCGTACGAGTAGACGATCGGCTTGAACGTCGATCCCGGCTGACGGCGCGCCTGGGTCGCGCGATCGAGATCGCCGCTCTGTCCTTCGTAGCTTCCGACGAGCGCGAGGACGTCGCGCGTCCGCACGTCGATGGCCACCATGGCCCCCTCCGGCCCCGACTCGAGACGAAGCGGCACCTTCGCTTCGCTGGGCGGCTCGGGGACCGGCCCGAGGAGGCTCACACGCACGCGGCTGCCGATCGCCGCGTACGCGCTCGGGGGCAATTTTTCCGGGTTGTAGCGGGCAAAATGCGAGAGCTCGACGACCCCCGTCGCCGTCCCCACGCGCACCTCGAGCGTCCCCTTGGTGTCGTCGGTGCCGGCGACCACGCCGACGTAGACCTTGTGGTGACCGAAGCTCGGCGCTCCGTCGAAGGGGGCGTCTTTGAGCGCGCTCGAGCGCGTCCCCTTCCCTTTGCGGTCGGCGGTGGGCGCAGGCGCGCGGAGCTGCGTCGTGACGCCGTGGCGCTTGTCGTACGCCTCGAGATCTTCGCGGAGCGCTTTGCGCGCGGCAGCTTGCAGCTTGGGGTCGATCGTCGTCGTGACGGTGAAGCCTCCCCGCTCGGCGCGCTCGGGATCGAGATCGCGGATCATCCTTCGCGCGATCTCCACCGCCTCGGGCGCAAGCTCGGTGCTCGCCTCGACGCCCGTCGAGAGGGTCACCCCTTCGGCATCGGCCGCTTGGTACTGCGCGTCGCTCAAGAACCCCTTCTCGTGCATTTGCGCCAAGACGAAGGCGCGCCGACCGAGCGAGCGCTTCATGTCGTGGCGCGGCGAGTAGAGCTCGGGGCCCGCGGGGAGACCGGCCAAGAGCGCGGCCTCGGCGATGGTCAGATCCTTCGCCGACTTTCCGAAGTACCCGCGCGCCGCCTCTTCGATGCCGTAGCGCCCGCTGCCGAAGTAGATGTGATTCAAATAGAGCTCGAGGATCTCGTCCTTCGTGAGCTCTTGCTCGAGCCTTCGCGCGAGGAGCGCTTCCCGGATCTTACGGCGGTAGGTGCGCTCGGGATCGAGCAGCAGGTTCTTCACCACCTGCTGCGTGATGGTCGAGCCTCCTTGGCGCGTGCGCCCCGAGCGCAGGTTCACGAGGAACGCGCGGAGGATGCCGAAGTAGTTGAGCCCTTCGTGCTCGTAGAAGCCGGCGTCCTCGGCGGCGAGGACGGCGAGCTTCACGTGCGCGGGGAGCGTCGTGATCGACACGACCGTGCGGCGCTCGGTGTAGAGCTCGGCGAGGAGCGTCCCGTCGCGAGCGAGGACCCGCGTGACTTGGGGCGGATGGTAGTTGCCGCGAAGGTCGGCGATGCTCGGGAGCTCCGCCTCGAAGTGCCGCACGACGAGCACCGCGGCGATCAGGCCGACCACGGCGAGCACGCCGGTGCCGATGGCCACGCGCTTCCCCCAGAGGAGCGTCTTTGCCCAAATGCGCCGCGCGCGAGAGCCTTCGGCCGGCGGGGGGGCGCTGCTCGTCTTCTTCTTCCCCTCGAGGATCTCGAGGGCGGTGGCGCCGGTCTCCATACCTTCTCCGCCTGGGTCCCGAGAGGGAACGCCCGAACGCGACGCGCTCGTCCGCGCGTTCTTGGGGAGGATCCTGGGGTCCTTCGAGTCCGCCACGAGAAAAAGGCTTTAGCACGGCCGCGGCGCGAACTTGCAGGGGGGGCGGGAATCTCCTGCAAGATGCGGCGGGACGCTCCTATCATCGGGGCGTGAGCACCGACCCCTTGGGCCTGGTCGGACAGGTCCTCCACGGTCAGTTCCGCGTCGACCAAGTGGTCGTCGATGACGCGCGGAGCGTGCTCTATCGCGGCCATCATCTGATGCTCGAGGTGCCCATCGCCCTCAAGTGCATGAAGCCGCCGCGCGACGCCGAGACGGCGGAGGCGATGATCCGCCGCTTTCGTCACGAGAGCCGGCTCCACTACAAGCTCGCCCAAGGGAACCCGAACATCGTCCGTGTCTTGGCGAGCGGAACAGCGGCCGCCGCGGCCGGGCTCTGCCCCTTCATGGTGCGCGAGTGGCACGAGGGCCGATCCCTCGCCCACGATCTCGCGGCGCGACGGGCGGCGGGGGCGAAGGGCCGGGACCTCGCTTCGGCGGTGCGGCTGCTCACGCCGGCGGTGGACGCGCTCGTCTACGTGCACGCGTGCGGCGTCATCCATCGCGCGGTCACGCCCGAGCATCTCTTCGTCGCGAAGACGCGCGAGGGCGAGCGGCTCCTCGTGCTCGACTTCGGCGTGGCCAAGGTGGTGAGCGATCACGCCGATCTCGCCCCCGCTTCGCAGTCGATGGGCTTCGCCTCGGTGGAGACACCGGCCTACGCCGCGCCCGAGCAGATCCACGCCGGCATCGGCGCGCCGGGGCCGTGGACCGACATCTACGCGCTGGCCATCCTGCTGCTCGAGGCGCTCCGCGATCGACCGGTCTTCGACGAAGGGGGCGCGCCGCTCCCGCTCCGTGTGATCGATCCCGCGAAGCGGCCGACACCGCGCGCGCTTGGCCTGGGGCTCCCGGCGAACGTCGACGCGTTGCTTCAGTCGGCGGTGCAGGTCGACCCCAAGCTCCGCCCCGCCGATCTCGCCGAGTTTTGGCGCGAGATCCGCGAGAGCGCCGCGGTCGCAGCGTCCGCGCTCCCGCCTTCCACCGAGCGTGGCGTGAGCACGGCGCGCGGACCGACGGCCTCGGCGGTGCCCACCGTCGCGCGGCCCTCCGCCAACGCCACGCCGACGGGACGTTCGCCGCTCGCGCACTCGGACGTCGGAGACACGAGCCCACCGCCTTCGAGCAACATCGAAGAGGCGACCCAGATCATGCGCGCCGGCGAGCTGCTCGACTCTCTGGCCCAAGGGGACGCGGAGCCGGTCGCCCGCGAGGCGCAGCTCTTCGTCGCCGCACCGGCGCCGGCACCGCCGGGAGCGACGGCGGCGCGACCGACCGGGAAGAAGCATTTGGTGACGATGGTGTCGCCCGGGCAAGAAGAGGTCGCCGAGGCGTTGCGTGCGCCGCTCACCGTGGCCGATCCGCGCGTGGTGGACGCGGGCGAACCGCAGGACGTGACGACGGCGAAGATGCGCGTGCCGCCGGCCATCGTTCCGACGCAACCGATGACGCTGCGCGACACCGGCGGGAAGCTCCCTCGATTGCCCGAGAGCATGCCGCCGACCTCGTCGGTACGCTCGGACCTCCCCGGCGCGTTCTCCTCCGAGCCGCTCCCCGTCGTGCCGCCGCCCGCAGCCCCCGTCGTCGTTGCGCCGCGTCCGCCGCCGAGCCCTGCGCCCCAGCCGGCGCCGCCTCTCGCACAGGTCCAAGCCCCGCGCGCGAACCCGGCCTACGCGCAAGGCGGGTACGCACCGCAGTACGCCGGAGGAGCGTCGAGCCCGCCGGCCGCGATGACGTCCACCGCGAGCTCGTGGAGCGGCCCTTCGATCGCGGCGCTGGTCGTCGTGATCCTCGTCCTGCTCGGCGTGCTCGGAGCGGCTACCGTCGTGCTCTTGCGGATTTTGTAGCCACGCTACTTGAGCACGCGCATCAAGACGACGGCGACCGTCGCGCCGACGATGAGGCACCCGGCGGCGACCCCGAAGAGGAGGAGCATCGGGTTCGGCGGCGCTTTTCGCGGAACGTCGGGGGTCGTCGAGCGCACCGTGCCTCGGTCCTGCGTAGGCCGCGCGACCTCGCGCTCGCTCGAGGGGGGCATCGGCTGCGGCACGGCGGCCATCGGCGCCGGCGTCACCGGGACAAGCGCCGCGGGGAGCTCGCGCGCGCCCGAGAGCACGGACTGCATCGCCGAGGCAAAGTCCGCCGCCGAGGCGAAGCGGTCTTCGGGCTTCTTGGCGAGCGCGCGCGCCATCACGTGATCGAGCAGCGGGGGGAAGGTCTTCCCCGGCACGCGCTGGCTGAGAGGAATCGGCTTCCCCGTCACGTGGAGCTGCAAGAAATCCATCGCCCCTTTGGCGTCGAAGGGGAGCTTGCCGGTGAGCGCCTCGTAGAGGATCGTCGCGAGCGAGTAGATGTCGCTCGCTGGGGTGAGCGACTTCCCTTGCGCCTGCTCGGGGCTCATGAACTCCGGCGTGCCGAAGACCATCCCCTCCTGCGTGAGGATGAGCGAGCCCGGGCGCATCTCGCGTTCGGTGACCTTGGCCAGGCCGAAGTCGAGCACCTTGGGGAACTCCTGCATGCCCCCCTGCTGGCAGAGGAAGATGTTCTCCGGCTTGAGATCGCGGTGGATGATCCCCGCGCGGTGCGCCTCTTCGAGCGCGCCGCAGACTTGGATCAAGATGGGCAGCGCGCGCTCCACGGGGAGCGAGCCCTCACCGCGCACCGTCTGATTGAGGTTCTTCCCCTCGAGGAACTCCATCACGATGTAGAGCGAGCCGTCGTCGAGCTCGCCGTACAAGAAGACGCGCACGGTGTTGGGGTGCGTGAGGTGGCTCATGGCCCGCGCCTCGCGGCGGAAGCGCGACGCCAGGTCCTTGCGGTTCGTCAGCTTGGGGTGGAGGATCTTCACCGCCACCATGCGATTCATCGCCGGCTGGAGCGCCTTGTAGACGGACCCCATCCCGCCCGTGCCGATCTTCTGCAGGATCTGGAACTGACCGTTCAGGACATCGCGACCGATGAACGGATCCTGCGGGCGGGCCATTGGCGTCCCAGACTATAAACAATCTCGTCGTTCGTCCCCCCTCATCGCTCATGCAGAATTCCCCCGCCGTGCTCCCCGTTGCGCTCGAGAGCGCGCTCCTCCGCCGCCGCGGTTTCGCCCACGGATTCTCCACGCGCGCGGTGGACATTCGCCCGGGGCGCCCCGAATACCCCGGGGAGATCGCTCGATTCTGCGAGGCCACGGGCCTCGCTCGGGCGCGACTCCACCAAGCGAAACAGGTGCATGGTACACACGTCGCCCGCGCCGACCGGGTGCGCGAAATGCCGCCCGAAGGGACGCTCGTCCTCGAGGCCGATGCGTGGGCGGCCCCCGCCGGTCACGGCGACGTGGTCGGTGTCCGCGTCGCCGATTGTCTCCCCGTGCTCGTCGGCGCGTCGGGCCACAAGCGCGCCGTGGCCGCCGTGCACGCCGGATGGCGCGGGCTCGTGGGGGGGGTGATTCAGGCGGCGCTCGTCGAGCTCGACGAGCTTTCGCCGGGGGCTTCGCGCGTGGCGGCGCTCGGCCCGTGCATCGGCCCGTGCTGCTTCGAGGTGGGGCTCGACGTGGCCGAAGAGATCGCACGCGCCGCCGGCGACGCCTCGGTCGTGGCGCGGCGCACCGAGGCGAAGGGCTACGTCGACCTGCGGCTCGCGGCGCGCTTCGTCCTGCGAAGAGCAGGCTTCGCCGACGCCGACATCGACGAGGTCCCCGGCTGCACGCGCTGCGACGCCGCGCGCTTCTTCTCCCATCGGCGCGAGGCCGAGGCCAGCGGGCGGCACCTCGCGGCGATCGCCGCCGACGAATGACGCAGACGGTCGGCTGATTTTTCACGGGGCAGACGAACGTCGGCTCTGCCGCTCTTGCGTCGCTCGACGCCTCCGCTTATTCCCGAGGGCCTCATGATGCACGGTGCGCTCGAGAACATCACGCAGGCCGTCGGCAACACTCCCATCATTCGCCTGAACAAGGTGACGCAGGGGCTCGCCGCCGAGATCTACGTCAAGTGCGAGTACCTGAACCCCGGCGGCAGCCACAAGGATCGCCTCGCGGCGAACCTCTTGAAGCGCGCCGAGGAGCAAGGCCTCAAGCCGGGCGGCACCATCGTGGAGGCGACGAGCGGAAACACCGGCGCCTCGCTGGCGCTGCTCGCCGCGGTGCGCGGCTACAAGTGCATCTTCGTGATGCCCGACAAGATGAGCCAGGAGAAGATCTCGAACCTGCGCGCCTTCGGGGCCAAGGTCGTGGTCTGCCCGACGGCGGTCGAGGCCGACGATCCGCGGAGCTACTACAAGGTGTCGCGGCGCATCGCCGACGAGACGCCGAACAGCTTCTACGCGAACCAGTACCACAACCCGGCGAATCCCGAGGCGCACTACATCTCGAGCGCGCCGGAGATCTGGAAGCAGACGAACGGCGACTTCGACGCCTTCGTCGCCGGCATGGGGACGGGCGGCACCATCAGCGGCTGCGGCAAGTTCTTCAAAGAGAAGAACCCCAAGATCCAGATGGTCGGAGTCGACCCGGTCGGATCGCTCTACTACGACTTCGTGAAGACGGGGCGCATCACCAAGCCCTTCTCCTACAAGGTCGAGGGCATCGGCGAGGATTTTTTCCCCACCACGATGAACCTCAAGATCATCGACGAGATCGTCCGCGTCGACGACAAGGAGTGCTTCCTGATGACGCGTGATCTCACGCGGCTCGAGGGGCTCTTCGTCGGCGGCTCGGGCGGAGCGGCCGTCGCCGGCGCCATCAAGTACGCGCGCGCGCAGAACCGCCCGATGAAGATCTTGGTCTTCCTCGCCGACGGCGGACAGAAGTACGTCTCGAAGATCTTCAACGACGACTGGATGCGCGAGAACGGCTTCCTCGAGGACCAGCCCGGTCTCGGCACCGTGCGCGACGTGCTCGCGGCCACGGCGAAGAAGAAGCTCGTCACCGCCGAGCCGTCGTCGAAGGTGCGCGACGTCATCGACACGCTGAAGAGCCTCGGCATCAGCCAGCTCCCGGTGGTGGAGAACGGCAAGCTCCGCGGCGTCGTCTCCGAGGTCGATCTCCTCCGGCACATCGTGTCGGGACAGAACACGCTCGAATCGACCATCGCCGGGCTCGTCGAAGGCGAATACGCGACCGTCACCCTCGACACCAAGGTCGAGCTCCTGCAGCCCGCGCTCGCCGACGCCGGCGTGGCCATCGTGACCGAGAACGAAGAGGTGAAGGGGATCCTCACCAAGATCGATCTCCTCGAGTTCTTGGCGCGTGTCGAATCGGTGCGCCCCGACAGCAAAGCGCCGCGCGCGGTCTGAGCGCGGCAGAGGCGCGGGGCGTCAGCCCTTCATCACCACGTTGTAGACGCCTTTGCCGGTCGCCACCGTCTGCTCTTCGTTCGAGGGGTGGAAGAGGCGCACGTCGGCGACGCCCACGCGGTTGCCGCGGCGCACCACCGTCGCCTCGGCGATGAGGAGCTCGGGCTGCCCGGGCCGCAGGTAGTCGATGCGAAGATCGATGGTCGAGACGCGCCCGCGCGTGTCGTCGATTTCGCTCCACACCGCCATGCCCCCGGCGGTGTCGGCCAGCGTGCTGAGCACGCCGCCGTGGAGCGCGCGCCGCATCGGGTCACCGATGAGCTCCTCGCGGAAAGGGAGCTCGAGACGCACGCGCCCTTTGCTCAGCGCCGTGAGGCGCATCCCGAGAAACTTGTTGAAGGGGATCATCTCCTCCATCAACTGGCGAAAGGCGTCGTAGTTCATCGGCGGCTCATGCGTTCGCACAGATCCGCGCGAGCGCACAGCGGTTAAAGTGACGCGGGCGCGCTCTTCGTCGAGCGGATCGGGTAGTGTCCTGACCGGTTCGGGGGGCACGCCGGCTCGACGCATTCGCGCTGGCACGGCGACATGGCCGCCCGTTCCTCGAAGGATCGAGCGATGCACGGCGTAATTTTTCTCGAGCTCCGGAAGTACGTGGAGGAGCGGCACGGGGCGGCGCTCTGGCGGGAGGCGCTGGAGCGCGCGGGGCTCGCCGATCGCATCTTCCTCGGCATCGAGGCCTACCCCGACGCGGAGCTCATGAAGCTCCTCGACGCGGTGAGCGAGGAGACGGGGGCGAAACGCGAGCTCCTCCTCGAAGAGCTCGGCGCCTTCGTGGTGCCGGATCTCTTGCGCACCTATGGCTCGCTGGCGAAGCCCGGATGGCGCACGCTCGAGCTCCTCGAGAACGTCGAGACCACGATCCATCGCGTCGTCCGTCTCCGCGACGCGGCCGCGCGCCCGCCCATGCTCCAGTGCTCGCGCACCGCGCCGGACGAGGTCACGCTCCTCTACAACTCGCCGCGGAGGCTCTGCGCCTTCGGACGCGGGATCGCCCGCGGCGTCGCGCGCCACTACGATCAAGACGTGTCGATCGTCGAGCCGACGTGCATGCTGCGCGGCGCCGAAGCGTGCCGCATCGTCGTGCGTCTCGTGAAGTGAGGCTTCGGCGCGCGGGCGTCGATCGTCGACGTCCGTCGCGCGCGCCGCACGCAGGCGTCGTCAGGTGGGGATCACGCGGCGCGCGTCGATCCAACGCTGCTGCCCGTCTTGAAAGAGGACGAGGCATTGGCCCGGTGCGCACTGCTGCACGGTCCCCTGGTAGCGATTGCCGTCGGACCACTCGACGAACACACGCGCGCCGACCGCGACCGAGGTGGGCTGCGAAGGGACCGGCGGACTCCCATAAGGACCGGGCTGCGTCGGCGCCTGCCACGCGCCGGGCGCGCCCTGCGGCGATCCGTAGGGCGCACCGTACGCTTGCTGCGGCTGCGCTCCGTAGCCTTGCGGCGGTTGCGGCGCGCCGTAGGAGGGCTGCGGCGCGGGCGCGGCGTAGGGTTTCGGTTGCGAGGTCGCTTGCGACGCGGCCGGCGCGGGGAGCGGCGGCTCGAAGGTGCTCACCGCGCGCGGGCTCACTTGCGGCTGCGAGGGGAGCGCGGTGGGGACCCCGGGGATCGGGCCGCCGGTGCTCGGGAGCGTGGGGATGTTGTCGGGGACCGTGCGGGCGACGCGACGCTCCACCGGCATCTGCCCTTCGGGCGTCGTCGGCGTTGCCGGCGCGGGGGTGACGGGCGGAGGGGTCTCACGCTTCACGCGGTCCGGCTGCGCGGTGAGCGGCACGGTGCCTCCGCGCGATCGCGGGGACGTCGTGGCGTCTTTCTTGGGCGCGAGCACGGGGAATTTCTTCCGCAGCTCGGCGAGGTGCGCGGCGTCGGCGGGGGCCGTCTGCGCGAGCGGATCGGCCGGCTCGGGCGACCTGGGCGACGGCGGACTCGCCGGGGGAGGGGTGGTGCCGATCGGCGCGCCGCACGAAGCGCAGAACTTTGCGCCTTCGACGACGGCTTTGCCGCAACGCCAACACTCGCTCATGGACGCTCAGCGTAGCTCAACTCCGTCGCGATGGCGCGACGCGAGCGGCCGGCTTCTCCCATACCTCGAGCCGCGCGCGAAGGCCCGGCGCGGCGTGTCCTTTTCCGCGGCGAGGAGCGGCGAGATCGACGTCTTTGTCGAGGCGAAGCACGAGCCCGGCCGCGCGCGCGCGGCGCCCCGTGCGATCGGGCGCCGAGGTGATCCACACGAGCCGGCCGCCGGGAGCAAGGTCGCGCGCGACGACGTCGACGAAGCGCTCGAGGAGCGCCGCTGCACCGCCGTCGCGCAAGAGACGATGGCCGAGCGGGGGGTTGGTGAGCACGAGGGTCGGCGCGTCTTCGGGGCCCGCGGTGTGCCCGCCGAGCGCGGGGAATCCCTCGAGCGCGTCGCGCCTCTGCACGCGGGCCACGACCTTCGCCGCGGCGAGGTTCTCCCGCGCCGCCTCGAGCGCGCGCGGATCGAGATCGGTCCCCACGAGCTCGCGCGCGGGGCCGAGGCGCGCGCGCTCGACGAGCTCGCTCCCCGATCCGACGAAGGGATCCCACACGACGTCCTGGGGGCGCGCCCCGGCGAGACGCGCGAGCGCCGCCGCGACCGTCGGGTGCGAAGCGGCGGGGACGTCGCGCACGCGGTAGGTGAAGCGCGGGTCGTCGAGGCCCGTCGGAACGAAGAGGAGCTCGACGTGACTCCCCTTGTCGACGACGCGCACCTCCCACGGGCTCTCGGTCGGATCGTTGACGAGCTCGGGAGCCGCCTCGCGGACGCGCGAAGCGATGCGCCAGACGAGCGCGCGTCGGTGGCCGCCTTCGCCGAAGGCGAGACGGTAGCGAACAGGACCGCGGGTCCACGCGGCGAAGAGCGTGCGCGCGTTCTTCGAGGTAAGCGCGCGCACGACGGCGTCCTCGAGCGTGCCCTTGGCGATTGGCTCGGCGGGGAGCGCCACGGCGAAATCGAGGGCGATGCGCGCCTCGAACGCGCGCGCGAGCGGCCCGCTCAACGTACCGCGCACTTCGCCAGGGGAGCTCGTACGCGCGCGCCACGCGGTCCCGAGCTCGTCGGCGAGGATCGCCTCGAAGCCGCCGCGGCACGAGAAGACGAGATCCACCTCGAACGGCGCGGCGACCGAGGCGTCGATCGTCGTCGTCGTAGCGCGGTCCTTCGTGCGATCGATCATCAGACGCGAGCGCGCGGCGAGCTTGGCGAGCTCTGGGTCCTCGGCGCCCACCGTGCCGAGCGCGGCGAGGGCGTCCCCCTTCCCCACCTTGCCCATCGAGGCGGCGAGCGCGCGCCGCTCGGGGAGCGAGGTCTCACGCGCCCACGCTGCGAGGAGCGCCGGCTCGACCTCGGGGAGATCGATCTTCCCCAGCGCGGTGGCCGCGGCGCGACGGGTGCGCGCGTCCGAATCCTCGAGACGCGGCAGCAAGAGATCGAGCGCTGCGCGCGGATCTTCGCCGGCGAGCCGCCCGACGACGCGGCAGAGGTGGGGGCGCGCGGGGGCCGGCGCTTCCCCGAGGCGTGGGGCGAGCGCGGCGAGGAGCGGCGCCCCGATCCGCACGAGGGCGCGCGTCACGTCGGTGGCCAGATCCTCGTCGGCTCCCTCCAAGAGCGCGGTAAGGCCCGGCAAATCCCGCACGCTGGGGGTGAAGCCCCTCGAGCGCACACGCGCCGTCAGAGCGGCGGGATCGAGGCGCGGAGCGACGGGCACGAGAGCAGCGTAACCGACCCGGGGCCTCGGGCGTAGACACCGTGCGCGGCGAACGCGCCGATGACCTAAGATTGAAGGGGAATCCATGCTGAAACCGACCATGCTCGACCGACGTACCTTTCTGCGCGGGGTGACCGCGGGGACGGTGGTCGTCGCGTTCGGCGGCGCTTCGTACGTGCTCGCCGACGAAGAGGCGACGCGCCGCGCGGCGTCCGAGAAGCGCCCCGACGGCCGGCCCCGGCTCCCGCCGAACCAGTACTTGCTCCAGCGGCTAAGGCCGATGGGCGGCACCGAGGGGGATCCGAGCCCGGGGAAGTTCCGCCTCAAGGTGTACGGCGAGGTCGAGGCTCCGTTCGAGATCGACTACGCCGAGCTCCTCAAGATGCCGCAGACCGATCAGGTGTGCGACGTGCACTGCGTCACCAAGTGGTCGCTCCTCGATGGGCAATGGACCGGCGTGCGCGTCGCCGATCTCGCGGCGCGCGCGCGGCTCAAGCCGTCGGCGCGTCACGTCGTCTTCGAGGCGGCGGCGGGGTACACGTCGAACGTGCAGCTCCGCGACGCGATGAAGCCAAACGTCCTCGTCGCCCACCGTCACCAAGGCGCGCCGCTCGCGCGTCCGCACGGCGCGCCGGTGCGCGCGCTCGTGCCCGATCTCTACTTCTGGAAGAGCGCCAAGTGGCTCACGGCGATCCGCTTCGTCTCCGCCGACGAGCCCGGCTACTGGGAGACGCGCGGCTACAACAACCACGCCGATCCGTGGAAGGAGGAGCGGTATGCCTGAGGCAGCGGCGAAGAAGCGGCTCGCCGCGCGCGCGGTGCTCCGCGCCATCCACCGCGACGCCGGCTACCTCGGCGTGGGGCTCACGCTCGTGTACGCGCTCTCCGGTCTGGCGGTGAATCACATCGCCGCGTGGGACCCGAATTTTCACAACTACGAGCAGCACCACGAGCTCGGCCCGCTCGAGGGGACCGACGACGCCATCACCGCGAACGTGCAAGCGAAGCTCGGCATCCAAGAGACCCCGCGCGACGTCTACCGCGCGGCGGACGACGAGCTCGACGTCACCTTCGAGCACCGGTCGCTGCACATCAACCCGAAGACGGGGAGCGTCGTCGACGAGGGGCAGAAGCCGCGCTTCTTTCTCCGCCTGGCGAACTGGCTCCACCTGAATCGCGGCAAGAAGGCCTGGACCTACGTGGCAGACACCTACGCGGCGGCGCTCCTCTTCTTGGCGATTTCGGGAATGTTCATGATCAAAGGGCCGAAGGGGATCGTCGGTCGCGGCGCCGTGCTCGTCCTCGCGGGGATGGCGGTGCCCACGTTGTACGTCGTGCTCTCCGGCGGGCCGTAGGCGAGAGCGCCAGGCGCCACGACCCAAGGGCACGCGGGCGCGACGCGCCGGCGAGGCGATCTCTTCACGGTGAAGATGGAACTTTTGGGGGGGGTCGCACGTCAGTGCCAGGAATGCTGGCCCGACGTGTCTCGACCTTGCTCCTCGGTCTCACCCTCGTCCTCGGCGCGCGGGGCGCGAGCGCCGCTCCCTCCACACCGCCACCCTCGGACTCGTGGGCTGGTCAGCTCGAGGGGCTCTCGCAGTGGCTCGAGGCGCACAAGACCGCGAGCGAGTGCACCGAGCATTGCTTCACGCTCGATCGCCTGACGCTCCGCGGATCGCTCGCCGACGGCACGGTGCGCTTCGAGATGACCGGCGGCGTGCTCGCCCAATCGCCGGTCGCCGTGCCGCTCTTCGGCCCGCCCTCGCAAGTGCGCCTGGAAGAGGTCACCGAAGACGGTCACCCCGCGGCGGTCGGCTTCGACGACACCGGGTACTTCGTCTTCACCTCGGCGAAGCGCTTCACCGTGCGCGGCAAGCTGACGCTCGGCGCGGATTTGGCGCTGCACATTCCCGGCCCTCTGAACGCCCTCGACGCCGAGCTCGGCGGCGGTCACGTGGTCGAAGGGGCGCACCTCGCCGGCTTGAAGGGGACGACGATCCACTTCGATCGTTCGACCGGCGCCACCGAAGCGGCCGAGCCCACGGTGTTCCAGCTCTCGCGCGCCGTTCGCGTGGGGCGCACGACCGACTTCGAATACCGCCTGGTGATGCGCTCGGGGAATGATCTCGGCGTCGCGCGGCTCCCCCTCGCCTACGGAGAAAAGGTGCTCGACGTCACCGGCTCGAACGGCTGGCGCGTCGACGGCACCGACCTCGTCCTGCCGACGGCCGGTCACACCGCCGAAATCACCGTGCGCGGCACGCTCCCCTCGCTCGCCAAGGTGACCTCCTTCGCCCCCGACGGGCGCTCGACCTTCGAGTGGTGGCTCATCGAGTCGGATCCGGAGCATCGCATCGTCGTCAAAGGCGACGCCGGCCAAGTCGACGCCGCGCAGTCGCCCATCCCGCGCACACAAACCTCGGCGCGGCTCTACCTCGCGCAGCGCGGCCAGCACGTCGAGGTCTCGGTGGAGACGCTCACGAGCGCCGAGATCCTCGCCGCCGTCGTCCGCTCGGAGCACCGCGACATCGTCCTCACCCGGAGCGGTGATCTCGTGAGCGACGACACCCTCACCTACGAGAACAACGGCATCGACTACCTCGACTACGACCCGAATGGTCGCGCGATTTACCTCGCGCTCGACGGCAAGGCCGACCGCATCATGCACGACGACGCCTCCCACGACGTGCTCGTGCCGCTCTCGAGCGGGAGCCACACCGTGCGCGTGCAATCACTCACACAGACCGCGATCGAGCTCCTCGGCGGCCGCTTGGCGGTCCCCGTGCCGCACCACACGCTCACGCGGAGCGCGAGCAGCGTGACCCTCGGCCTCCCGCGCCGCGTGCACCCGTTGGCGGTGATGGGCGGCGATCGCACCGAGTGGTTCGTGCACGAAGAAGACGTGGTGGCCGTGCTCGTCGCCGCGGCCGTGGGCTTTCTCACGATGAAGAAGCGGTCGCGCCGCATCGCCGCGAGCCTGGCCCTCGCCGGCACGTGGTTCGTCTCCTCGCCGCTCTTCGTCGCCGCCGTGTCGCTCGTGGCCTCGGCCTACACGCTCTCGCTCGCGAGCCGCCTTCTCCGCGGCCGCGCGCGCAGCCTCGCGCTCGCCGGCCTCGGCGCGTGTGCGCTGGTGCTCGGGCTCGCCTTCACCGCGAGCTTCGCCTCGCGGCGCGAAGAGACCGCCAGCGTCGCCTCCAAGATGCAAAGCGTCGAGAACAACGTCGACATGATCGCGCAAGCGCAACAGAACACGCGCTACGGCGTGCGCGGGCCGAGCGGCGACGTCGCGCTCGACGACAAGGCGAAGGACGAGCGACGTGACGGCGACAGCCCGAACCAGGCGCATGGGCTCCTCCGCGGCGCGCTGCTCGAAGGGGTCACGCCGGTGGCGCTCACCCTCCCGAGCTACGAGCGTTCGGTCACCGTCTCGCGCGAGCTCGTCACCAAGGACCGCCCCTTCTCGCCCGTCCTCTACTACGTGACCGACTGGGCCATGCTCCCCTTCTTGGGCATCTGGCTCCTCGCCTGCGCGTTCCTCCTCCGCTCGCACCGCGCCGAGCTGGCGCTCCTCCGCGAGCGCATCCGCGAGCGCCTCGCCAAGAGGCCCGAGCCCGTCACCCCCGCCCCGCTCGGCGAGACGCCGGCCGAGTGAGCCAGCGAGCACCGCGGGCGCGAGACGGGATCGTAACGCGCCCGAGTGCGCGAACCACGCCTCACAAGAGCGCGCGGTCGAGGATGCGGATCAAGTCGAGCAGATCGACGAGATCCTCCACGTAGTCGAGCTTCGTCGTGTCGATACGGACGATGGGCCCGAGGTCGTAACCTTCGAACCACTGCCCGTAGAGCTTGTGCAGCCGGCGAAGGTACGCGTCGGGGATCTCCTTCTCCATCTCCCGGCCGCGCCGAGCGATGCGCTTCTTCGCTGCGCTCATGGAGCAGGAGAGCGCGATGAGCACGTCCGGTGGCTTGAGCGCGCGGCGGATCCCGGCGTAGAGCCTTTGGTAGATCTCCCAGTCGCGCTTCGACATGAGGCGCTGGGCGTAGAGGTTCCGCGCGAAGATCTCGGCGTCTTCGTAGATCGTTCGGTCGATGACCGCCGGCGAAGCGCACTTCTCGAGCTCTTGGTGGAGCTCGAGCTTGTGGGCGAGGAAGAAGCACTGCGAGTGGAAGCTCCAGCGCTTCATGTCGCGGTAGAAGTCGGCGAGGTACGGGTTCGCTTCGTTCGGCTCGTAGAACGGCGTGAGGCCGTAGCGCTTCACGAGCCACGCCACGAGCGAGGTCTTCCCCGCGCCGATCGTGCCGGCGACCGCGACCGTGCGCTTCACCCGCGCACCGCCGCGCGCGCGACCTCGACGAGCTTGCCGAACGAGGGCGCCGCCTCGAGCTCGGTGAGCCGCTTGCCGAGCTCTTCGAGGTTCTTGTGATCGGCGAACCAGGCCGGCGTGGGCCGAATGCGAAACGGCGCACGAACGATGGATTTTTGCGGGTGATCGAAGAGGTACGTGTTGTGGACCACCCCGACACCGGAGCGAATGTCTTCTGGGGTGTGCCCGGGGAACGCGCCCCAGGTCGTCACGCCGAGCGCGTACACCACCGCCGGCCAGCAATTGACGCCGATGCCGCCGAAGCGAAGATCCGAGATGGCGCGGTCCATCGCCTCTTCGTGCTCGTAGGCGGTGGTCGGGTGCACGAGCACGCACACCGAGAGCGTCCCCCAGCAGCGCTCGTTGGCGAAGCTCACCGCCTGGGGGAGAAAGTCGTCGGCGTGGTTCGCTTCCAGGGTCACCTCGGCGAGCACACCGCAGAAGGCCTCGTGCGTCAGCGCGTACTCCCCCTCGCGCGGCGGCACGTCGGGGATCACCGTCCACGGAACCGCTTCGTCCCGCACGGGGCCGACCGCGCGGGCGCCCTTGTAGTTCTCGAGGAACGCGCGGTACCGCGAGAGCGCGCCGGGGTAGTAGGCCTTTCGCGCCGGCGTCTTCCCGAGCTCCTCTTCCACCATGCGGAGGAACGCCGCGCGCTGGAGCCAGCCGCGCGCGGTGACGAGCACCTTCGCGGCGTTGCAGTTGAAGCTCGCGTTCTGCGTGACCATCGCCGCGACCTGACGCGCTTGAAAGCGAAGGTCCGCCGCCGACCAAGGCCCCGGCACGACCA
Source organism: uncultured Polyangiaceae bacterium (assembly GCA_964531795.1). Lineage (GTDB taxonomy): Bacteria > Myxococcota_A > Polyangia > Polyangiales > Polyangiaceae > CAZHHD01. Next base: position 93,059 of record CAZHHD010000011.1, read on the forward strand.
GCACCGGCGTGACCGACCCGAGCTCGGCGCTGAACGGGCGCGTGTTCTTCCGGTCGCCTTCGGCCTTGCGACGCGCGCGCTCCGCTTCGTCTGCGCCCCACACGATGGCGTCGTAGGTGCGATCGGAGCCGGTGACGTGCAGCGTGTCCACGAGCGCGTGCGACGTGAGGTAGGCGCCGACGTCCACGCCACCGTAGGCGAAGGCCAAGTAGCCGGCCTGGACGAGCGGGGCGAACGCCTCCTCGAGGTGCGGACCGAGCGCGGCGTTCACCGGGTTCATCTTGAGGAGGACGACCTCGCCTTCGACGAACAACTTGTAGAGCACATCCATCGGCGCGATCGACGACACGTTCCCGCCGCCGAGGACGAGCGCGACGCTCCCCGCTGCCTTTGGCTCGCGATAGAAGCGCCCTTGCGACGCGGGCTTCCCCGGCTCGATCCACACCTCGGCGGAGAACCCGGTGAAGAGCGCGCGATCGCGCATCGAAGCGGGGAACACGCGGGCGACGATCTGCCCGTCTTTCTTCGTCGTCACCTTGGGCGGGCGCGGCTGTCCTCCTTGCTCGAGCGCTTCGAGCAACAGGCGCGCGTTCCGCACCGTCGCCATCGGGCCGACGATCCACTCTTCGCCGGCGAGGTTCTCCCCCGGGCGGATCCCTTTCAGCGCGGCCACGGTCTCGACCCAGCGCGGCGCCACCGCCAGCACCGCCTTCGTCACCTCACGGAGGAGGCGCGTCCGCTCGGTCAGCGCGAGCTTCACCCACGCGTCCTTCGCGCCGGTCAGGCGAGCGAGGCGCGCGTCGAGCTCCTCGCGCGAGGTGTCGGGCGGTGAGGCCGGCACGCTCGGCCACGCGGGATCGCTCGCGGCGCGTGCGGTGGAAGGGGCGCCCTGCGCGCCCTCGGAGGACGCGCCGGACGACGCGCCAGTGGACCCAGTCGACGCGACCTGCATGGACACTCTTTACCCCGACCGTCGAAGGTCTCAAAATGCCCCATGCTTCTTCGCCGTCGTTCTTCGCTCGCCCTCCTCGTCTTCGCGCTGAGCGGAGGCGGCGTGCTCGCCCTCGCAGACGCAGGTTGCAGCGGTGACGACGCGACTTCGGCGAGCGACGGGGGGAAGGACGGCACCGCCGACGTCACGACCGACATGGACGGCGGCGGCGGCGACGCCACGGACGGCGGCGTGTTCGACGCGGGACCGCCGTGCGCGGACGCGGGCGCCGATCTCCCCAAGGAGCTCCGCTGCACTGGCCTCTACAGCGACTTCGGCTCGAAGACCGTCGCCCCCGACAACAAGCCGTACACGCCGGGCCTCACCTTCTGGAGCGACGGCGCAGAGAAGTCGCGTTGGCTGTATCTCCCGCCGGGGGCGAAGATCGACACCAGCAACATGGACGAGTGGGTCTTCCCCGTCGGCACGAAGGTGTGGAAGGAGTTCCGCATCGGAGGCCACCGCGTGGAGACGCGCCTGCTCGTGAAGACGGCCGACGCGAGCTGGCTCGCGGCCACGTACCTGTGGAGCCAAGACGAGAGCGATGCCAAGAGCATCGAGCTCGGGGTGCTCGACGCCGGCGGCGGCTACGAAGTGCCGAACCTCGACGCGTGCATCCAGTGCCACGGCGGGCGCAACGATCGCCTCCTCGGCGTCGAGGCGATCGCTCTCGGCCTCCCCGCGGCGAGCGGCGTCACCCTCACCACGCTGAAGAACGAGAACCGCCTCACCGCGCCCCCGGCGACGACGACCTTCACCCTCCCTGGCGCGGCGGTGGACAACGCGGCGCTCGGCTGGCTGCACATCAACTGCGGCGTGGCCTGCCACAACAAGAACCAGAGCGCGGGGGCGAGCTTCACCGGCTTCTTCATGCGTCTGAGCGCGCCCGCCTACTTCGACGCCGGCGGCGTCGCGCAGGCGGTGAACGCGACCGACACGTACACGACGGGCGTGAACCGCGTCGCCCCCTCGTACGACATGGTCTACCCCGCAGGCTCGGGCTATCGCGTGATCGTGAAGGGCGACGCGGGGCACAGCGTGGTGCCGCTCGTCGACGGCACGCGCGGCCCGGGGCAGATGCCTCCCATCGCGACCCACAAGGTCGACGACGCCGGCGTGCAGAGCGTCATCACGTGGATCAACCAGCTCCAGTGACGACGACGCTCACTTTGGATCAGGCGCGCGAAGCGCTCGCCGCCGCGCTCCGCGCCCACGCGCCCGTCGACGCGCTCGAGGCCTCGCATCGCGATCGCATCCTTCGCCTCGTGACCGAGGTGCCGGGCTGCTTCGCGCGGAGCACGTACTCCCCAGGGCACGTGACCGGGAGCGCCTTCGTCGTGTGCCGCGCCACGCGCGAGGTGCTCCTTCATCGCCACAAGAAGCTCGATCGCTGGCTGCAGATGGGCGGGCACGACGACGGCGAGCTCGATCCGCGAAAGACCGCGCTCCGCGAAGGGGCGGAGGAGTCGGGGCTCGCCGATCTCACGTTGCTCGAGGCGCGGATCTTGGACGTCGACGTCCACGACATCCCCGCTTCGCCCGCGCGCGACGGCGGAAGAAAGCCCGCGGAGCCGGCCCACGAGCACCACGACGTGCGCTACGTGCTCTTCACCGAATCGCGCGAGGCGATCGAGAAAGACCCCGAAGAGTCGAGCGCGCTCGCGTGGTTCTCCTTGGAAGAGGCGGACCGACGCATGAACGAGGTCGGGAGCACGCGGGCGCTGCGAAAGATCGCCGCGCTGCTCTAGTGTCCTGAGTCCTAGGTTCGTCGCCTTCGGCGCCGAGCCTCGGACTCAGGAACTAGGCCACTCTGGTGGGGAGCTTGCGCTCCCCCTCGCTCGGTCGCTGTCGCTCCCTTCGCGATCCTCCCCCGCCTCGCCTCCGGCGACTCGTGCTTCGCACGAGCGCGAGCCCGACGCGCCCAGCGTTCGGGAGCCGCATGGTCTCACTCCACCTGCCCAGCGAGGCGGTGCCAGTGAACGGCTCGTGCAGCGCACGAGCTCGCCGAAGGCGACGCTAGGGGAGGCTCATCGCGAAGCGATGAGGCGGAACGAAGTTGAACGAAGTTCCCCACCAGGGTGGGCTAGGGACCCGAGTCGAAGTTCGTCGGCTTGGCGACGAACTTCAGACTCGGGACACTAGCGCGAGCGACCTACTCGAGCGCTTCGGGAATATGCACCATCGCGCCGCGCACGGCGGCGCGGACGGCGCTCGCTTCCAGGCTCTTTTGGTTCGACGCGTCGTTCTCGGCGCGGGCGCGCCCTTCGAGGATTGCGAAGACGCGCCCGCCGCGCACCGTGCGGAGCGTCGCCGAGACGACGCAGGTGACGGCGGCGTTCTTGTCGTCGGCGCGCGTGTCCATGCGCACGACCGAGAGCGAGAGGATCGCGCGCTCCTTCTTGCCCGCGTGGCTCAGATCGAGCTGATCGAGCTCCGCTTCGGCGGTGCGCCGCACGAGATCGACCGACACCGGCGCGACACCGGCCGAGACCTCGCCGAGCGCCACCTTGCGCTCGGCGGCGGAGGCCGCCCCCGCGAGCACGAGCACGACCCCTGCGATCGAGCAGGCGACGAGACGAGAGAACGACCGACTCACTCCCCGCGGCCTCGAAGCCCGCGAGCGCACGTCCGCCTTCAGCTGTTCGCTGTGCATGTCACTCCTCCGTCGTGGGGAGATCTCCGCCCGAGGCCGAAGTGCCTCGCTCGCAGTGCCGTGGCTTTCGCCGGCTCGATCTCGCCTCTCTTCGACGGGTATAGGAGTCGAAGCGAACGGGCCAAATTTTTTCTCCCAGGGCGCGCGATGGCGCGCGGAGGGCCGTGAGTCGGCGCTTCGGGTCGCGCGATCAGCCTTTTTTTCTCGGGTCGTCGGGGGCCACCGGGGTGATGCCCGACTCGAGCAACGTGGCGCGGGTGAGCCCCTCGCCACCGAAGCGCGCGGCGACCTTCGCCACCACCCCCTCGAGCTTCTTCCGCTGCGCGAGGCGTGGATCGGGGAAGAGCGTCACTGGCAGATCCCCGTCGACGAGCCCTCCCGCCGAAACCCCGGTGAGCCGCACGCCGCGATCGAGCGGGAGCTTGCGCACGAGGTCGCGTGCGAGGCTGAAGAGCGAGTCGGTGTCGGTCACCGGCTCGTCGAACGTCGCCTGGCGGCTCCGCACCACGAAGTCCTGGTACTTGATCTTCACCGTCACCGCCCGCGCGGCGAGCCCCTCGGTGAAGAGCCGCTGCGCGACGCGCGAAGCGTGCGCGAGCAGCGTGCGATCGATCTCCTCGTAGGTCGTGAGATCGTGCTCGTAGGTCTCTTCGGCGCCGATCGACTTGGCGGCGCGATCGGGATCGACCTCGCGCGGGTCTTCTCCACGCGCAAGCCTTTGGACCTCCGCCCCCCACGTGCCGAGCGTTCGTTCGAGGAGCGCGGGCGAAGCCGCCGCGAGGTGCCCCAGGGTCGTGAGGCCGAGCGCGCGGAGGTGCGGCGCGGTCTTGGGCCCGACCCCCCACATCCGCTCGATGGGGAGCTTCGCCAAGAAGCTCCGCACGTCCGCCTCCTCCACCACCACGAGGCCGTCGGGCTTCTCGATGTCGCTGGCGATCTTGGCGACGAACTTGGACGGTGCGACCCCGGCCGAAGCGGTGAGCCCCACCTCCTCTTTCACTGCGGTCTTGATGGCGCGGGCGATCCCTTCGCCCTCGCCGAAGAGGGAGCGGCTCGCGGTCACGTCGAGGAACGCCTCGTCGATGCTGAGACCCTCCACGAGCGGCGTGAACCGGCGAAAAATCGCGAAAACGGCGGCGCTGATCTCGAGGTAGCGGTCCCGACGCGGCGCGACCACGTGCGCGCGCGGGCAGAGCCTCAGCGCCTCGGCCATCGGCATGGCCGAGTGCACACCGAACTTCCGCGCGGCGTACGAGGCCGCCGTCACCACCCCACGACGCGAAGCACCGCCGACGATGAGCGGCTTGCCGCGCAAGCTCGGATCGTCGAGCTCTTCCACCGACGCATAGAACGCGTCCATGTCGACATGGAGAATCGCGCGCACGCTTCGACCCTACTGCGCGGCGCGCCGTGCGTCGATCGACGTCGTCACTCCCAGAGATCGTCGGTGCCGAAGGTCTCCTCGGCGAGGCGCCTTTCGTCGCTGAAGGTGACGGGCTTTTGCGACGTGAGGCAGCTCGTGTCGACGTGGTCGGCGTCGTAGAAGAAAGAGGTGAGGACGTCGGCGCCGCAGCTCCCGCCGCTCGCGGTGGGGGCGCCGAGCGCCGCGCCGCCGGTCGAAGGGCCGAAGGAGAGGACCGTGGCCCGGCCCGAGTCGAGCCGCGCGCGGGCGTCGTCGCCGATCGGCGTCTCGGGGTCGAGCGGCGCGGTGAACACCAACGTCGGCACGAGCGCCATGGGCCACGACTGAGCGTGCACGTCGTGGTAGCGCGGCCAGGTGTCGTGGAGGCTGGCGAGCTCGGTGGTCTTGCCGGTCGAGAAATACGAGCCGTCGGCGATCTGCGCGAGCGCGGTCACCGTCGCCCCACCGTCCCACAGCTCGCTCAGGGTGATGTGCGCGGCGAGGACCGGCGAGGCCTCGACGTCGGTCGTGGCGACGCGCGAAGGGCCGGTGCGATCGGTGGCGAAGCGCGTGAGCGCCGCGCGGTCTTCGGGCCCGCAGCGCAAGATGCGGTAGGTGAGCGCGGGGATGAGCGCGCGCTTGTCCCAATCGACCAAGTACGAGGCGAAGAGGCTTCGCATCGCCATGCGATCGAGCCCGAGGTCGGCGAGCGGCGCGCACGAGCGTGCCTCGACGACGTCGAGCGCCTCGCCCACGCGTGTCCACGGATCGTCGCCGAGCTTTTGGTGGCACACCTCGTCGCGGGCGCAGGCGCGCATGAGCGCGCGGCCGGCGTCGGTGTAGCGGGCGTCCTCCTGCGAGAAGAAGCAGCTGCCGGGGAGGCAGGGGCCGTCGTGCACGACGCCCGCGAGGGACCTTCGCGCGGCGTCGGCGAAGCGGGTGGCGAGGTAGCTTCCGTAGCCTCGACCGTAGAGGAAGAGCGGCTCCCCGGGCGGGACCACGGCGTCGGCGATGGCCGCAAAATCGTGCGCCGTCTCGCTCACCGAGAAGTGCGCGAGCCGGTCGCCCCACCGCTCGCCGAGCTTCTCGAGGCACGGCCCCCACTCGCTGTCGGTGATGGTCATCCCCCCGGGGCTTCGCGCGTCTTCTTCTTCGGCGCACTCGATGCGCGTCGACCGCCCCGCGCCGCGCACGTCGGCGAGGTACACCGTGAGCGTGGGATCCCGCCGTGTGAGCTCGAGCGCAAGCGGCTCGAGCTCCACCCCCGAAGCGCCGGGCGTGGAGGCGAGGAGCCACACCGAGGCATGAGCGCGTGGCCCGACGACGAGCGGCTGGGCCACCACATGGTTCCCGGTGACGCGCTTCACGAAGACGTGCACGCGCTCGTCGCCCGGCTCGTCCCAGCGCAACGGCACGTCGACCGACGCACACTCTGCAGGGAGCTTCGCTGCGACCGAGCCGTCGGTGCTCCCAAGCGCGCACGGAGCAAAGTGCACCTCGGGAACGAAGGACGCAGCGGCGCCGTCGCTCGATCCGGACATCGGTGCGCTTCTGGACGCACCGTCACCCGACGAGCACGCGGTCGTCGCGAGCCCCGCTCCAAGAGCGAGGAGGGTCGCGACCGAGCATGGGCGCAACATCCCCATGAGAGACCAGTATCGCAGGACACGTGCCACCGATCGCGTCTCATCCCGCGCCGGGAATTCTCGAGCGAAAGGAGACTCCTACTCAGCCCCACGTTGGAATTGTCACGCGCCGGTTGCGCGGGGGAGCACGCCTAGCGTGCATTCGCTGACGGGGCGCATACAATCGCGGCCCGAGGACACAAATCCTTACATGACGAACCACGACGACTCGCTCCGCCCCCCGGCCCACGCCACCGCCTTCCGCACCGTGCCGCGGACCGGCGTCATCTATGTGACGACCGAAGCCACCAAGCGCGGATTTTCCGCGACCAACCCCGACTGGTGCAACCTTGGCCAGGGGCAACCGGAGACGGGCGAGCTCCCCGGCGCCCCCGCGCGCGTCCACGCGGTCGAGATCGGCGTCGACGACCAGGAGTACGCCCCGGTCGCCGGCTTGTGGGAGCTCCGCGAAGCGGTAGCTGCGCTCTACAACCGTCTCTACCGCCAGGGGATGCGCTCCCAGTACACGGCGGAGAACGTGTGCATCTCGGGCGGCGGGCGCACGGCGCTCACCCGAGCGGCGGCGAGCCTCGGGTCGATCAACCTCGGCCACTTCTTGCCCGACTACACGGCCTACGAAGAGCTGCTCGACATCTTCAAGGCCTTCACCGCCATCCCCATTCTCCTCGAAGGGGAGCGCGGCTACTCGTTCTCGCCCGACGACCTCCGTCGTGAGATTTTGGGGCGCGGTCTGTCGGCGCTGCTCCTCTCGAACCCGTGCAACCCCACGGGCAAGCTGGTCGAGGGGGAGGAGCTCGCCAAGTGGGTCGAGCTCGCGCGAGAGCTCGACTGCACGCTGCTCCTCGACGAGTTCTATTCGCACTACATCTACCGGGGACGCCGCGGCTCCCTGCCGGTGGAGAGCGCGGCGCGCTACGTGGAAGACGTCGATCGTGATCCGATCGTCGTGTTCGACGGGCTGACCAAGAACTGGCGCTACCCGGGGTGGCGCGTCACCTGGGCGGTGGGGCCGAAGAGCGTCATCGACGCGCTCTCCAGCGCCGGCTCCTTCCTCGACGGCGGCGGCTCGAAGCCGCTCCAGCGCGCGGCCATCCCGCTCCTCTCCGAAGACCACGTCGTCAAAGAGACCTTGGCGATTCAAAAGGTCTTCCGCGAGAAGCGCGACCGCATGCACTCGCGGCTCGAGCGCATCGGCGTGCGCTTCGATCGTATCCCCGACGGCACCTTCTACCTTTGGGGGAACGTCGGCTCGCTCCCCGGCGCGCTCTCCGACGGCATGAGCTTCTTCCGCGCCGCGCTGGAAGAGAAGGTCATCACCGTGCCGGGCGAGTTCTTCGACGTGAACCCAGGGAAGCGCCGCGCCGGCCGCGCCTCGCGCTTCAAGAGCTACGTGCGCTTCTCGTTCGGTCCGGCGCTCCCGGTGCTGGAGAAGGCGCTCGATCGGCTGGAGGCGATGGTGGAGCGCCACACGTGACACGCGCCTTCGCGCGCGGGCTCGCGTGCGTGGGCGCGCTCGCGGGGGTGACGCTCTTCGGCGCGGGTTTGTTCGCGTGCTCGAGCGACGACGACAGCTCGAACGGCGTCGTGGGGGGCGACGACGGCGGCAGCGCGAACGACGGAACGACGAGCGACGGCGCGACGGGAACGGGAGCGAGCGACGCGGGAGAAGACGCGCGCCCCCTCGGCCCGCCGCGCGTCTACGTGGGGAGCGACGACGGGAAGATCCGCGTCTACGCGTTCGACACGGCGACGTACGCGCTCACGCCGGTCGACACGACGACGGCGGGGACGAATCCGTCGTTCCTCGCGCTCGATCCTGCGCATCGCTCCCTCTACGCCGTCGACGAAGGGAGCTCGACGGTGCTCTCGTTCTCGGTCGACGCGGCAACCGGCAAGCTCACGTCCCTGGGCGCGGGCGTCGGATCGGGCGGCTCGGGCCCGGCCCACGTCTCGGTCGATCGCAGCGGGCGCTTCGTCCTCGTCGCCAACTACGGCGGCGGCACGGTGGCGGCGTTCCCCCGCGCGAAAGACGGCACGCTGGGAGCGGCGATCATGAATCGCTCCTTCGGCGGGGCGGCCCTTACCCACGAGATCGTCACCGATCCGAGCAACGCTTTCGCCTTCGTCCCCAACAAGGGGCTCGACGCGGTGGCGCTCCTCCGCGTCGCCGACGGCGGGTTCACCGACGCAGGGCTCGTCCCCGCGGGCGACGGCGCACGCCACGTCGATTTCTCTCCCGACGGGCGCCACGCCTACGTCATCGACGAGAACGCGAGCACCGTCGTCGCCTTCGCTTTCGATCCCGCGAGCGGCGCGCTCACCAACTTGGGGACGGTGTCGTCGCTCCCCTCGGGGACGAGCGTCGCCAACACCGGCGCCGAGATCCAAGTGCTCCCCGGCGGCGCGCACCTCATCGTCTCGAACCGCGGCGACGACAGCCTCGTCGTCTTCGACATCGGCCAAGACGGCAAGCTCACGCAGAAGGCACGCGTCGCGAGCGGTGGCACCACGCCGCGGCAATTCCAGGTCGATCCGACGGGGCGCTTTCTCTTCGTGGGCAACCAAGGCTCGAAGACCGTCGTCACGATGAAGGTCGATCCGCAGACCGGCGTCCCCTCCGCCGTGGGCACGCCGCTTACGCTCCCGGGCGCGCCGGAGTTCGTGGGGCTCGTCTACCTCGACGCGCCGTAGGGCGTCGGCGCGTCGCGCGCCTCTTCGGCGGGCGAGGCGAGAGCGTTCCGCGCGCGGCCGCTACTCGCGCGTCGCCACGACCTGGATCTCGCGCGGCATGCGATAGAGGTTCGTCGACGTGCCCGGCGCGTTGAAGAGGAGCACGCCACCAGCTCGCTTCACCGCCGCTTCCGCCGCCGTGCCGCCTTGCACGCCGACCCAACGCGCGCGGAGCTGGCGGATGCGATGCACGTAGGCCTCGGGGGTCGTCCCTTCGCTGGCGACGTAGGTCACCTTGGTGCGGTAGTCGCGGGTGAAGTACTCAGCGATGAAGCTCGCGCTCTGGTCGTAGGTGATGACGTCGCCGGCGTCGAACTCGGTCTCGCGCAAGCGACCGAAGGTGTCGGGCCACTGGAAGCCTTCGATCTGCATCGACGCGCGATCGAGCGCGGAGGCGCGGAAGAAGCGCGGCACCTTCTCGGGGAAGACGTCGGAGAAGCCCTTCTTCCCCGCAGTGTAGCCGCCCCACCCGAGCCACACGAAGAGGAGCGAGAGCCCGAGCTTGGCGATACGCGAGCGCACCTCGGTGTGCACGACGGCGAACGCCACCATCGCCGCGAGCGCGGCGGCGAGCGTGTAGCGCGGCCACCACCCCATCGGCTGACGAATCACGAGGAGGAACAGGACGAGGATCGGGAGCCCGTCCTTCCACCGCTTGCCCCGGAGCGTGTCGCCGAGCACGAAGAGGAGGCACGGCAGCGCGACCCACAAGAAGGAGGGGCCGAAGCCTCCGTCGTGCACCTCGGGGGTGTAGGTCGGGTTCTGAATGAGCCACTTGTCGAGGAGGAGCTGCAGATCCGCCTGCGTCCCGAAGAGCCAGGGCTTCGACTCGCCCGCCGCGCCCACGTTGCCGAAGCTGTCCTCGGGCCCGGGGAGCACGATGCCCAGCACCGGGAGCTTGGTCTTGAAGGGGAACACCGGGTTCCCCATGACGACTGCATTCTGCACGTACTTGTGGAGCCCCACGACGGCGAAGGCCACGACCGAAAGCACCACGTCGCCGAGGCGCTTCCAAAGCGCGCGCTGCGCGACGCTCTTTCGCGCGTCCCAGAGCTCGATCACGACGCGCACGAAGAGCCACGGAGCCACGACGAGCAGCTGGTAGGCGCCGGAGTACTTCATCCCCACGAAGAGACCCATCGCCAGAAAGCACATCCAGCGATCGCGCGAGGTCGGCTTGTCGAGGGCGAAGTACACCGCGGCGGCGAAGCAGGTGTTGGTGGCGACGTCGACGTAGGTCGTGTGCACCAGCAAGAAGAGCGGCGGGAGCGCGTAGAACGCAGCGCCGGCGGCGAAGGCGATGGGGCGCGAGGCGCCGAGCTTCCGCGCCCAGGCGATGACGACGAGCACGCCGAGCACCGCGAAGGGGAACTGCGACGTCTCGTCGAACCGGTTGTCCATCGGGAAGATGCAGTTCCAGACGGCGAGGAGCTCGATGTTGTTCGGATACCCGGCGATGTAGTTGACGTGCGTCGGCACCCACGAGAGCCCGTGGTTCTGGATCGCGTAGGCCGTGATCGGGACGTGGTACCAAATCGGATCGAAGGTCCACGACGGGAAGCACCAGGCGATGATCACCGAGGTGCCGAAGGCGAGCGCCGCGGGGACGGCGAGCAGCACGGCGATCTCGCGCGTCGTCCACGTCTCGCGCAGAAGGAGCCACGGCGCCCGCACGTCGGCGCGGAGCAGCTCTTTGAGCTTGGCGCGCCCCACGTGCCGGTAGGCGAGGTGGAACGTACCGCCGAAGAGCGCGGCGCTCACCACGCCGAGCGTCACGCGCTCCAGGCGATTCGCGTAGCCGCACGCCTCGAGGGCAAAGAGCACGAGGCTCGCCGTCACCACGTGCAAGACGACCAGGCGATGGCTCGTCCCGCGCTCGGGGTAGACCGCCGCGGCCACCGCGTACCCCGCGGCGATCGCGAGGAGAGTCAGCAAAATCCAAACGAGCCAAGCCATCGCGGCCGGCGGAGAATGGCACAACGCGCGCGGCGCGTCAGGCCGACATGCGATCGGCGACGACCCCCAGGGCCTCGGCCATCTGCGTGGCCGACTGGAAGCGCGAGGCCCGGTCTTTCTCCAGGGCGCGCATCATGAAGGTGGCGAAGGGGGCGAGCTTCGCGTCGACCCGCTCGATGGGGAACGGCGGGTGGTGGACGATCGCCGTCATGCGATCGACCTCGGTCGTGCCGGGGAACGGAGGCACGCCGCTCAGCATGCGGTAGAGGAGGACACCGAGCGCCCACAGATCACTCCGCGCGTCCACGTCGCGCGGCGAGATGATCTGCTCCGGGCTCATGTACGCCGGCGTGCCGAGGAACATGCCGCTCTTGGTCATGCTCCCCATGCCGCCGGCGAGGTCCATCACCTTGGCGACGCCGAAGTCGAGGAGCTTCACCTGCCAGAGCCCCGACGCCTGATCTTGCGCGAGGAAGACGTTCGCCGGCTTCAAATCGCGGTGCACGATCCCCGCGCCGTGGGCGACCTCGAGCCCGTCGAGCACGCCGCGGGCGATGATGAGCGCGATGGGCGGAGGCACGCGCCCGCCGTGCTGCGTGTAGACGATGAGCGGCAAGCCGAGGAGCAGCTCCAAGACGATGAAGGGGGAACGCGCGTCCGTGCCGAGCCCGTGATCGAGCGTGCGCACCACGTTGGGGTGCACGAGTCGCTGCGCGGCGCGGGCCTCGTCGAGGAAGCGCCCCACGACCGAGGCTTCATGACAGAACTCGGCGCGGAGCATCTTCACCGCCACGCGCTGCCGGTGCTCGATCGACTCGGCGACGTACACGATCCCCATGGCGCCGGAGTCGAGCGCCTCGAGGAGACGGTAGCGACCGCCGACCACGGTCCCCGACGGCAGGGCGCCCGAGCGCGAGAACGGGATCCCCATGTCGCCTCGAGACTACGTCTTCGGTGAGGGGCTGGCGACGGGCGGCCGGTGAATTCGAACGGTGTACGGATGGGCTGAGGCACGCCGCGCGGCCCCCCCGCACCTCGAGAAAATGGCTGCAAGACGAGGCAACCGCCCAACATCGACGCTCGGGCCGGCGATCGATGAAATTTCTCTCCCCCCTCGGGCGAATGAAGAGAAGACGATGCTCGCGGCTGCCATGACCTCGGCCTCTCGCCCGTTCCAAAAGGAAGCTGCGGCGCTCCACCCGGTGGTGCGCGCCGTGGTCGCCGCGGTGCTGCGCGAAGGGCCGGCCCACCCCGACGTCGAAGACTGCACGAACGAAGCGCTCCGTCGCGCGCTCGAGGGGGAGGCGCGCCTCCGCGACGGCGAACCGCTCCGGCCGTGGGTCGTCGGCATCGCCCGTCACGTGGCCCTCGACGTGCTCCGCGCCAAGAAGCGCCGGCGCATGGAGCAGACCACAGCGGTCGACTCGTCGGGCGATCTCACCTCGGCGCTCGACCGGGTCCCCGACTCGAAGCCCTCGCCTTTCGAGCGCGTCGACGCCGCACGCCGCGACGACCTCGTGCGCCAGGCGATCGCCTCGCTCCCGGCGAGCACGCGCGACGCGCTCACCAAGTTTCATCTCGAGGGGAAGAGCTACCAACGGATCGCCGAGGAGATGAACGTCCCTCTCGGTACGGTCGCCACCTGGGTCACGCGCGGGCGAAAGGCCATCGCCGAGCGCATTTCGGAGGAGAACGTCGCATGAACGCACCGAGAGAGCTGCCGGACGAGCTCGTGTGGGAAGGAGAGCACCTCGCCGAGGTCGCGCTCACCGCCCTCGCCGACGGACAAGACGACGTCGTGCCTCTTCGCGCGCGCGAGCACGTCGTCCACTGCGTCGCGTGCACCCACGCCGTCGGTGCCGCCGCGCTGTTGTCGAGCCATGTCGGCGCTTCCCTCGCAGAAGCAGCTCCGGCGCGCCAGAGCTCGCCGGTGCGCCAGCCGATCCCCGTCGGCGGTGTGCTCGTCGCGCTCGCGCTCGCCGCGCTGGGGGCGCTCCCCGCCCTTAGCCGTGCCCCCGGGGAAATCGGCGAAGCAGCCGCGTTCTTCGTGCGCACCGCGCCGCAGATCCTCCGCGGAGGATTGGCGGTGCTGAAGACCTCGCAAGGGCTCGGGCCGCTCGTCAGCGTCCTCGCCTCCGTCGCGCTCGTGCTCACCGGCCTCGCCGTCGCTCGCAGCATGCCCCGTCCCGTCGCCGCCTGAAAGAACCAGAGGAGTCGTCATGAAGTCTCTCGCTCGCCTCGCCCCGTGGCTCGTTCCGCTCTCCGTGATGCTCGTATCGAGCGTCGCCGAGGGTTCGGTGCGCCGTGAAGGGAGCTGGCCCGACGCCGAGAAGCCGATCTCGATCGACGCGAGTGGCCTCTCGCGCTCGGAAGCGGTGCGCCGCGTCGCCGACGCCGCGGGGTGGAGCATCGTGGTGCACGCGCCCTCGGGCGATCCGATCGATCTCCACGTGAAGAACCAACCGGCGGGGAAGGTGCTCGATCTCGTCCTCGACGACGGCGACTACGTGGCTCACCGCGACGGCACCCTCGTCGAGATCTCGCGCGCGAAGGACGCCGCGAGCACGGCGACCCCGGTCGCGAGCGCGCCGCCCGTCCCTGCCGCACCGCTCGGGGGAGCGAGCGCGCCCGAGCCCCCCGCGCCGCCGCCGCCTCCCGTCGCGGGGAGCGCGCCCCCCGCGCCCCCTCCTCCGCCCGCGCCCCCGGCCAAGGGCGAAGACCGCGTCGTCACCGGCGGGAGCCTGCACATCGAGAAGAACGAGGTCGTCGACGACGTCACCGTGATGGGCGGCTCGGTGGACGTCGACGGTACGGTCACGGGCGATCTCGTCGTGATGGGCGGCGCCGCGCGCGTGCACCCCGGCGCTGTCGTGAAGGGGGACGCGACCGCCATCGGCGGATCACTCGACGTCCAGGACGACGCGACCGTCGAAGGCGACGTCGGCGTGGTGGGCGGCGTGCTGCACCGCGCGCCCGGCGCCAAGATCCACGGCAAGCAAGTCTCCGGCGCGGAGAAGGTGAAGGTCGACGCCGACGGCCCGAGCATCTCCATCTCGCGCGGCGAGCATCACCCCTCGCACGGGAGCGACGAAGGGGGCTGGCTCGCGCGAAGGGTGCGCGATCTCAGCGGCGCGCTCACGCGGTCGGCCATGCTGTTCGTCTTCGGCACGGTGCTGCTCGCGCTCGCTTCGCGTCGCATGGAGACGCTCCGCGTCGAGCTCGTCACGCGCCCGATGCGCTCGTTCGCCCTCGGTGTGGTGGGGGTGCTCGGAGGGAGCCTCCTCCTCTTGTTGGTGGCGGTGACGATCATCGGCATCCCGGTGGCGGTGGTGGCGGCGCTCGCCGCGGTCTTCGGCGCCTACGCCGGCATGTGCGCGGTGCTCACGACGGTCGGCGCGGCGCTCGCCGGCCACCGCACGGCGAATCCCTACGCGCACCTCGCCATCGGCTGCGCGCTGTTCCTCGTCGTGGGCGCGATCCCGTACCTCGGCGGCCTCGTCACCGCGATCGTCACCCTCGTAGGCATCGGCGTCGTCGTGACGACGCGCGGCGCCGGCCTCGTGAAGGGGCGCGGCACCCGCACGTCGGAAGGCCCGTACCGCAGCGCGACGGTCTGACGCGCGCGCCACGCGCCGTCGAGCGGCGCGCGCCACGCCACGGCGTCACCGACCTGCTAACGTCCCGGGCCGTGGACCCTTGCGCCGCGTCGATGCGGCTCCCTCTGCCGGCGATCGACGACGTCGAAGGGGCGCGCGTCGATCCCGATCTTCCATTCGTGGTCGACGCGCACGTGCACCTCTTCCCCGAGCGCACCTCGCGCTCGATCTGGAAGTGGTTCGACGCGCACGGCTGGCCGATCCGCCACAAGCTCCCCGCGCGAGACGCCGCGCGGTTTCTGCTCGATCGCGGCGTGGGGCACGTGGTGGGGCTCGTCTACGCGCACGTACCGGGGATGGCCCGCGGCTTGAACGAGTTCATGGCCGAGGTCGCGAGGGACGAGCCGCGCATCACCGGGCTCGCCACCGTGCTCCCCGGCGAGCCGGGCGCGCGTCAAATTCTGGTCGACGCCTTCGACCAAGGGCTCGCGGGGGTCAAGATCCACTGCCACGTGCAGTGCATCGCCGCCGACGCGCCCGAGCTTCACGAGGTCTACGACCTCGCGGCCTCGCGCGGGCTGCCGGTGGTGATCCACGCCGGTCGCGAGCCGAAGAGCGACGCGCTGAAGTGCGATCCTTACGTGATCTGCAGCGCCGATCGCGTCGAGCGGGTGCTCCGCGATCACCCGAGGCTCAAGCTGTGCGTGCCGCACCTGGGCGCAGACGAGTTCTCGGCGTACGAAACGCTCCTCGAGCGCTACGACCACCTCTGGCTCGACACCACGATGATGCTCGCCGACTACTTCGCCGCCGTTCCGCCCCCGCGGCTCCTCGAGGTCCGGCCGGATCGCATCCTCTACGGCACCGACTTCCCCAACATTCCCTACGCCTGGGATCGCGAGCTCGCGCGGATCCGCCGCCACGGCTGGAACGACGCCACCCTCGCCGCGATCCTCGGCGACAACGCCCGGGCGCTCTACGGCATCGCTCCCCCGAAGTAGCGCCCCCGTCGGCCCCGGGGTTCGGCGGGCCGGCTCTCCCACACTAGACAAAAGTCACCCCCTCGGAACGCCGACCGGGACGCCGCGGAATGGGCCCGCGGCGACGCGGAACATTGCTACCCTCGTTCGTCCCCGGTCATGCCCGAACCGCCTCGCCAACGTGGATCGATCCCGCCCCCCGTCCTCGCAGCGCTCGACCACAAGCTAGAGGGTGAAGTCGAGGTTCTGGAGTCGCTGGTCAACGCACTGGCGCGGAACAACCTCGCGCCCGAGATGTGGCAGAGGCTCTTCGACGCCGCCGCGCGCGACAGTCGCCAGTCGGAGCTCGCCTTCGCGTTCGAGACCGTCCTCCAAGAGAAGAGGATGAAGACGCTCCCGGCGGCCACCGTCGGCGAGTTCATGTTCCGCGCGTCGGTCTTCTTCGGCGAGTTCTTCGGCGACGACGTCGGCGCGATCACCTACCTCGAGCGCACGCTCGCCACGGTGCCCACGCACGCCGGCGCCTTCGAGCGACTCGAAGGAAAGCTCATCGCCAAGAAGGACCACAAGCGCCTCGCCGAGCTCTACATCGACCTCGGTCAGCACCGGCAGCGCGCAGAGCAGGCCCAGCTTCTTCGCCAAGCGACCGCCGCGCTCGCGAAGGTGCCCGACTCGGGCGATCGCATCATCGAGCTCGAGCAGCAGATCCTGAAGCTCGACCCCGCCGACGAAGGGACGCGGCGTGAGCTCGCCTCGCAGCTCGCCGCGCTCGGACGCACGCGCGACGTGGTGCGTGTGCTCGAGCAAGGGCTCCTCGTCACCGATCCTCCTCCGAGCGACGACGCCGCGCGACACATGCGCTCGCGCCTCATCGAGCTCTACGCCGACGAGCTCGGCGAAGTGGAGAAGGCCGTCCCTCACGTCGAGGCGCTCCTGGCGCTCGATCCGGCGAACGAGAAAGCGCGCCAAGTGGGCGAGCGACTCCTCGAGCTCAAGGGCGTCGCCGCGCGTGCGGCTTCGGCGCTCGCCGAGGCCTACGGACAGAGCGGCGATCCGCTCGACGTGGCGCGCTACCTCGCCATCGAGCTCGAGCACACGCGAGGCGCCAAGCGCCGCGACGTGCTCCGCCGCTTGGGCATCCTTCGCCAAGATCGGCTGCAAGATCCCGCGGGCGCGTTCGACGTGCTCGAGCAGGCGCTCACGCTCGATCCCGCCGACGACGATCTGCGCGTGCGCTACTTGGCGTTGGCGATGGGGCTCGGGCGGCAGCTCGACGCCGCGCGTGTCCTCGGCAAGGTCGCGACGACCGCGAAGGACGCGCCGGTGCGCGCGCGTCTCTCCGCCGACATGGCCGAGCTCTTTCTCTCCGGCGGCGATCGCAAGCGTGCGCGCGCCGTGTTCGCCGGCGTGCTCACGCAAGCGGGCGCCGAGAGCGAAGCGATCGTCAAGGCCGCGCGCGCCCTCGCGGCGCTCTACGAGGCCGACGGCGAGGTGAAGCCGCTCGGAGACGTGCTGGACAAGCTCGCCCAGCTCGAGACCGAGCCCGACCGCCTCCGCTTCGCCAACGAGAAGCTCGCCGAACTGTGCGAAGGCCCGCTCGAAGATCCCGCCCGCGCCGCCACTGCGTGGCGCCGGGTGCTCGACGGCCCGTCGCGCGCGCGAGCCCTCGCGCGGCTCGAGGCGCTGTACGCCGAAGCGGGGAGCCCCGCCGATCTCGCGTTCGTGCTCGAAGAGCGCTCCAAGGATGCGCCGGCGAACGAAGCGCGCGAGCTCCTCGGTCGCGCGGCGACCCAGCTCGCCGAAGCCGGCGATGCACCGCGCGCCGCGGCCGCGTGGCGACGCATGGTGGAGCGCTTCGGCCCTTCGCGCGCAGCCTACGCCTCGCTCGTGCCCCTGCTCGAGTCGACCGCACAATGGAAGGCGCTGGCCGAAGCGCTGGAAGAAGACGCGACGCTCGCCCCCGAGAGCGAGCGCGGGCCGCTCCTCGCCCGTGCGGGTTCGACGCGCCTCTCGCGCCTCCGCGACGTGCCGGGAGCCATCGACGCGTTCCGTCGCGCGCTCGCGTCCGACGCCGGCGAGAAGACGAGCCGCGCGGCGCTGGAGAAGCTCCTCGCCGCCGGCGAGCATCGCGTGGCGGCAGCGGCCGCGCTCGAGCCTCTGTACCGCGCCGAAGAGTCGCTCGCAGGCCTCCTCCGCGTCCTCGACGTGCGCGCGAGCTTGTCGACCGAGCCCTCGGCGCGCCTCGCCGCGCTCGACGAAGCGGCGCGCGTCGCCGAAGGGAGCCCGCCGCATCGCGCGCAGGCGCTCGAGTTCGCCGGTCGCGGCCTCGCCGAGGCGACGGCCCACGATCAGCCGATCGAGTCGTGGATCGAGCGGGTGCTCATGCTCTCGAGCGAGAGCGACGCCAAGCGACGCGCCGCCTTGCTGGCCAAGGCGCTCGGCGAGCGGGCCATCGACAACCAGGCGCTCCTGCTCCTCGCGCGGCACACCGGCGACGCGCTCGCCGCGGTCGGCGACGTGCAGGCCGCGGTCGGGGTCTTTCGCCGCGCGCTCGCCTACGATCCTTCGTCGTCGGAGCTCCTCGGTCGTGTCGACGCGCTGCTCCGTGATCAAGGAAACCCCGAAGAGCGTCTCTCGCTCTACCGGCGCGCGCTGGAGAACGAGACCGCGCCGGCGCAAAGGCGAAGGATCCTCCACGCCCTCGGTGCCATCGAGCGTCACGAGCTCAAGAATCTCAAAGGGGCGATTCAGGCCTACCGCACGGCGCTCACCGAAGGCCCCGACGACCGCGACGCGCACGCCGCGCTCGCCGAGCTCTACGCCGAGGTCGGCAGCTTCAACGAGCTCGTCGAGCTCCTCGAAGCGCAGATCGCGAGGCTCTCCGGCGCCGAAGCGCTCGACGTGCGTGGGCAGCTCGCGCAAATCGCCGCGCTTCACAGCGAGCCGGAGCGCGCCGAGAAGCACTGCCGGGCGATGCTCGACGACGCCGCCCTCACCGTCGAGCATCTCGACCAGATCGAGAAGGTGGCCGACGTCATCGCCGACAGCGATCTGACCTGCGCCGCGCTCGAGCGTCGCGCAGCCGCAGCTGGCGATCCTCGCGACGCCGTCGCGGCCCTCGATCGCCTGGGCACGGTGCACAAGGATCAGCGCGCGAACGTGCCGGAGGCGCAGAGCGCATGGCGCCGCGCGGCCCGCCTCTCCGAGGAGTCGAACGACCCCGACACGGCGCGACGCCTCTACGAGCGCCTCCGCAAAGTGGCTCCCGACGATCTCGACGCCACGTCACGCTTGGCGGCGCTGCTCGAGGCGCAGGGGAAGTGGAGCGCGCTCCCCGAGCTCTACGCGATCCTCGTCGCCGCCGCGCCCGACGACACCACGCGCTGCTCGGTGCTGCTCCGCCAGGCGCAGGTCTTGGCCGATCGCCTGGGCGATCTTTCTGGGGCCACCGAGGCCGCCGCTCACGCCTTCACGCTCGATCCCTCGGCGCCGGAGACGGTGGCGGCGTTCGAGCGCATCGCCGTGCTCGCCGGGGCCACGGCGCTCTTCACCAAGACGATCGACACGGCCATGGTCGAGCTCGGCGAAGATCAAGCGCTGCTCGTCGAAGAGCTGAAGATCGCCAAGGCCCGCGTGCTCGCCAAAGATCCGCAGCGCGTCGACGACGCCGCTGCGCTCTTCCGCGATCTCGTGGGCGGCGCGGCCCTCGACACGACGCGCACCGCAGCGCTCGAGGGATTCGAGAAGCTCCTCGACGCCGCCGAGAGCGCCGCCGAAGCGCGGAACGACGACCGCCGCTGGCTCCTCGAGTGGAAGGCCGAGCAGGCGCACGAGGCAGAGCGCGTGGGGATGCTCCTCGCGTGGGCCCGCGCCGAAGAGACGACGTTCGGCGACGTGGAGCGCGCGCTCGGTCTCCACCGCCGCGTCCTCGAGCTCGATCCGGAGAACGCCGAGGCCTCGGCGGGCGTGGCGCGACTCACCCTGGCCACCGGCGACGTGGGCGGAGCCATCGCCGCGCTCTTTGCCCGCCGCGAGAAGAGCGACGGCGCCGCGCGACGCGCGCTCGACCTCGAGATCGCCACCATCCTCATCGAGCGCAACGAGCAGCTCGAGGACGCGCTTCGCAGCATCACCTCGCTCCTCGAAGAGAGCGCCGACGACGCCGACGCCGTGGCCCTGGCTGCACGACTGCTTCGCCTCCCGCTCACCGAGTCCAACGAGCCCTTCGCCCGTGAAGCCGCCGCCGCCCTCGAGCGCGCGTGCAGCAAGGTCGTCTCTCCCGAGGTGCGCGCCACCATCCTCTCTGCGCTCCTCGAAGCGCCGGCGGGGATCGCCGGCCCGGAGACGCGCCGCGAGTGGTTCGAGCGCCTCGCCGAAGCGCACCGCGCCCAGGGGAAGCTCGAAGCCGCGCTCTTGACCACGCTCCGCGCCGCCGAGGAGATGCCCGCCGTCTCGAGCTTGTGGGACGCGGCCGAGGAGCTCGCGCGGAGCCTGAAATCCCCGGGTGGCGTGGCCGATCTGTACCACCGCGTCATCGGCCAGCAGCTCTCGCCCGACGAGGCGATGGAGCTCGGGCAGCGGGCCGTCGCCTTCCACGAAGAGTGGTTCGACGACGCCGAGCGCATCGTCAGCATCTTGGAGCGGGTGCTCGCGCTCGATCCTGCCGGCTCGTGGGCCTTCGATCGCCTGAAGCTCCTCTACGACGCCCGCGAGCAATGGGACGATCTCTTCGGGCTCTACGATCGCGCCATCGCCGCCGCGGATCCCGATCGTCGCGTCGAGCTCTTGGAGGACGTGGCGCAGATCGCCAAGGACTTCGCCAACCACTCCGAGCGAGCCATCGGCTACCTCGAGCAGCTCCTCCCGCTGCGCCCGAAGAACGCGCGCATCATCGCCTCGCTCGAGCGCCTCTACGAGCGCCACGGGAAGTTCCGCGAGCTC
Organism: uncultured Polyangiaceae bacterium; assembly: GCA_964531795.1. Taxonomy (GTDB): domain Bacteria; phylum Myxococcota_A; class Polyangia; order Polyangiales; family Polyangiaceae; genus CAZHHD01. Next base: position 113,954 of record CAZHHD010000011.1, read on the forward strand.
ATCGCGCTCCTCTCCACCCAGCTCTCGGCGCTCTCCGGCAAAGACGGCCGCGACACCCGTATCCGCATCGCCACGATGACGCTCGATCAGCTGGGCGAGCCGGCGGCGGCGCTGGCGGTGGTCGAAGAGGTGCTGGCCCCCGATCCACGCGAGAGCCCGCAGCTCTCGGTGCTGGGCGATCCCAACGCTCGTCCGCGCCTTCAGGTCGTCGAGCTCCTCGAGCGCATCCTCTCCGCCGCGCCGGCAGGACAAGAGATCCGCGAGTCGATGCTCCCGCCGCCGCTCAGCGACGGGGGAGGCAACGAGGGACGCTCGCCGACCTCGATGCCGCCGCCGCCGCGCGCCCGCGCCAAGCGCACGCCGGTACGCCAGCGGGCCGCTGCTCTCCTGAAGGAGCACTACCTCGAGACCGGTCGCGACGCCTCGTTGGCCAACGTCCTCGAGGTCGAGCTCGAGGCGGTCAAGAGCATCAAGGAGCGTATCCGCCGTCACCAGCAGCTCGCCGAGCTTCATGTCCGTCTGAAGAACGACGTGGCGGCGCTCGATCATTACGTGTCGCTCGTCACGCTCGAGCCCGACGTGGCCGAGCACCGCGCCGCCCTGATGGGCATCTCCGAGCGCGTGGGGCGATTCGAGCGCGTGGCCGAGGTCCTCACGACCGCCGCTGACGACTGCACCGACGACGGGCTCCGCGTCGAGCTCTTGATGCAAGCCGCGGTGGTGCACGAAGAGCGCCTGAGCGAGCCGACGCGCGCGATCGAGCTCTACGGCCGCGTGCTCTCGGTCCCCCGCGCCGGCGCCGAGACGCTCCTCGCGGCTTCGCGACGCATCGAGCCGCTCCTCGCCGCCGCCGGGCGCAACTTGGAGCGCCTCGGTGTCTTGGAGCGCATCGCCGATCTCGACGGTGATCCCTCCGCCCGTCGCGCCGTGCTCGGGGCTGCCGCGCGCCTCGCCGCCGAGCTCGACGAGAACGATCGCGCCATCTCGGCGTGGGAGCAGCGCCTCCGGGACGACGCGACCGATCTCGAGGCCCTCGACGGGCTCGTCGCGCTCTTCGAGCACGGCGAGCAATGGGCAGCGCTGGTGGGCGCGCTCACGCGTCGCACCGAGTCACGCGCACGGAGCGAAGCCGAGCGCCGTGACGATCACGTGCGCATTGCACATATTCAGCGCACGTACCTGGCGGCGCCCGAGTCGTCCATCGAGGCCTGGCGCGTCATCGTGCGCGACTTCGGCCCCGACGAAGAGACGACCACCGCCCTCGCTGACCTGCTCCGCGAGACCGAGCGCTGGGGCGAGCTCGCCGAGCTCTTGGAAGAAGCCGCCAAGCGGGAGAAGGACGCGGCCGTCCGCGCCGTCCTCTTGCGCAAGCACGGCGACGTCTTGCGCGAGCGCCTGGACGACGCGGCCGGATCGGTGGCGGTGTACGCCGCGGCCTTGGCCGACGACCCGCGAGAGGTCGGCGCCCTCGCCGGCCTTCACTCGCTGCTCGCACGTGAGACCGAGCGCGGCCCCGCCGTTCGTGCCCTGCTCGCGACCTACACCTCCCAAGACGATTGGGAGCGCGTCCTCGACTTGACCGAGCCGCGTCTCCTCGCCGCCGAGAGCGACGAGGCGCGCGTGGCGGTGCTGAAAGAAGCGGCGAAGATCGCCGAAGGGCGCGGCGCACGCGCCGAAATGGCCTACGAGCTCGTGTGCCGCGCGTATGCGCTGGCGCCGATCGATCTCGATCTCGAGGGCGATCTCTTCCGCCTCGCCGAGCTCACCGGCGGCTGGCGCGCCTTCGCCGAAGTGCACCGCCGGATCATCGACGCGCTCGAGGCGCGCGCGACCGCCGACGAGAAGCGCGACCCCGAGCTCTTGGCGCGACTTCGCATCCACCTCGGCGAGGCCCTCGAGCTCCGCCTCGACGATCCGCGCGGCGCGCTCTCGGCGTACCTCCGCGCCGTCGCCGACTCCCCGCGCGATCTCTTGGCCACGCAAGCCGCGGTCCGCGTCGCCGGCCCGAACATGCGGTGGGACGCCGCCGCCAAGGTCATCCTGCAGTACGCGCTCTCGAGCAGCGTGCTCGACGAGGCGCTCTTCGCCACGCTCGAGTCCGTGGCCACGAGCCCGGCGGCGTGGGACGGCATCACCGGCGCCTTCGCCAACGCCATCGCCGAGCGCGACGACCTCCCCGCCCCTCTCGCGCGCGATCTCGAAGCACGCGTCGCCGCCTGGCACCGCGATCGCCGCGGCGATCCCGACGCCGCCGAGGCCGCCTTCACCCGGGCGCTCTCGTACGACGGGCTGAACGCCGACATCCTCGCCGCGCTCGCCCAACTGCAGCGCCGCGCCAAGGGGCGCCCGCTCGTCGACAGCTTGCTGCGCCTCTCTCAGGCGACCGGCGGCGATCTCGAGCTCTTGCGCGAAGCCGCCGAGATCGCCACCGGCGCGGTGGCCGATCGCGCGCTGGCGAAGTCGATCCTCGAGCGACTCATGAAGTCGGCTACGGAGGCGTGGCTGGGGAGCGATCGCGCCGAGGACGCGATCGTCACCTCCGGCGGCAACAGCACCACGCCCGAGGCCTACATTCGCTGGGCCATCGCCGAGCTCTCGCGCATTCACAACGAAGAGGGAGACGCCGAGCGCATCGTCGATCTCCTGGTGGAGTCGTCGCGGCTCCCCTTCGACGCCGAGACGCGTCGCTCGATGCGTCACGAAGCGGCGCGCGTGGCGGAGAATCGCCTCGGCGACTCGGAGCGCGCCATCGCGCTCTACGCCGCGCTCTTCCAAGAGGACTCGAGCGACACGTCGGCCGCCGATCGGCTCGCCGAGCTGTACCAAGGGCTCGGCCGGAACGAAGCGCTCCTCACCCTGCGAAGGCGCCAAGTCGAGCTCGCCGAAGCCGGGATGCGCCGCTTGGCGCTTCGTCTCGAGGTGGCCTCGCTCGAGGTCGGCCTCGGGCGCGAAGCGGAGGCGCGCGCGACCCTTCGCGCGAACCTGAAAGAGGAGCCGCGTCACGTCGAGACCGTGGCCGCGCTCGAGCGCCTGCTCGTCGCGAAGGGCGAGGCGCTCGAGCTCTCCGGGCTGCTCGCCGAGCAGGCGGAGCTCTCGGAGGCAGCCGGCGATTTCGCCGCCGCGGGGAGCTTCTGGAGTCGCGCGGCCAAGATCGCCGAGGAGCAGATCAAAGACGACGGCGCAGCGATCGGCTACCACGCGCGCGTCGTCCGCCTCGGGCCCGACGCGGCGTCGTTCGACGCGCTGGCGCGCCTCTCGGCCGCGCGCCACGATTTCACCGGCGCCGCCGAATACCTCACGCAGCTTCGTGAATGCGCGCCGCGCGAGGAGCGCGTGGGGGTCACGCTGCGGCTCGCCGGTGCGCTGTCCGCGGCGGGTCGCGACGACGCCGCCGAGGTGCGCCTCGAGCAGGCAATCGCCGAAGATCCGTCGGCGGAGCCGATCCGCGCGCGGTTGGCCGAGGTGTATCGGCAGAAGGAGGCGTTCGTGAAGCTGGCGACGCTCCTCGCCGGCGGCGCCGATCACGTGGCGAACGACCGCGAGAAGCTCACGCGCCTCCGTGAGGCGGCGGATCTCTTCCGCTTCCAATGCAAGATGCCCGCTTCGGCGGTGCCGCTCCTCGAGCGTGCCGCCCAAGTGGAGCCGAACGACCGCGCGATCCAACTGACGCTCGCCGACACGCTCGGCGCCGCCGGACGTCTCGAGGAGGCGCGGGCGCTCCTCCGTACGCTCATCGACGGCTTCGGAGGGCGACGGCCGAAGGAGCGCGCGCCGGTTCACTATCACCTCGCGCTGCTCGATCTGCGCGCCGGTGATCGCGCCCAAGCGCTCGGCGAGCTCGAGGCCGCGACCAAGATCGATCCGGCGAACCCGGAGATCCTGCGCGCCCTCGCCGAGCTCGCCCGCGACGACGGACAGCTCGAGCGCGCCGAGCGCTCGTACCGCGCGTTGCTCGCGGTGGTGCGTCGCCAAGAAGACCCCGAGGAGAGCGCGCCGGTCGTCCGGAGCGAAGTGCTGCTCGAGCTCTCGGAGATCGCCGCGCGCCAAGGGGAGAACGAGCGCGCCCACGAGATCCGCGAATCGGCGCTCGAAGCCGCCGCGGGGCATCCGGTGGAAGCGGCCCGCCTCGAACGCGCGCTTCGCGAACGCAACGACTACGCGACACTGGCCAAGGCGCTCGAGCTCCGGCTCGCGAAGGACGAGAGCTCGCCGCGCGCCGTGTCGCTGCTCCTCGATCTCGCCGACGTGGTGGGGAACAAGCTCGGGCGTCCGGAAGACGCTCTGGCGGTGGCTCTTCGCGCGGTGCAGAACGCGCCGGGCTCGGACGCCGCGCACGACGCCGTGCTCGCCTACGTGAAGAAGGGGGGCGGCGCGTCCGTTCTCCGCTACGTCGAGACGGTCGAAGAGCAGGCGCGGCGCGCCGAAGAAGAGGGCGGCGACGTGACCCTCGCGGCGCGCTTGCACCTCCGTCTCGGGACGGCGGTCAAAGAGGAGCTCGGCGACGACGCACGGGCCGTCGGACACCTCGAGCGCGCCGAGCGCCTCGCGCCCGACTCGGGCGAGGTCCTCCGCGCCCTCGAAGAGATCCACGCGCGCCTGGGCGATCGCGTCCGCCAAGGCGAGGTCCTCGAACGTCTCGTCGCCCTCGAGCAAGAGCGGCACACCAAAGAGCCGGCGAAGATCGCCGACGCGCTCCTCCGTCTCGCCGGTCTGCGCCTCGCCGACGGTGACGTGGACGCCACGACCGAGGTCATCACGCGGGCGCTGGAGCAGGACCCCGGAGCGCCCGGAGCGGCCCCGCTGCTCGAGCGCGCGGCCGATCAGCACCCCGCGAGCGAAGCGATCCTCGCCCTCTACGAGCGCGTCGGTCGGCGCCCGGGCGCAGATCGCGTGTTGCTCGACGCGCTTCGACGCCGCGCCGAGCTCGCGGCTCCGCCGCCCAAAGCGCTCCGCGAAGCGATCCAGCTGGCCCACGCGCTCGGGGAGACAGCGACCGAAGAGCGTCTCCTCCGCCGTTACGTCGAAGTGGCGAGCAGCCACGACGGCGAGGAGTCGCACGCGGTGTGGGCGCACTTGGCTCTTGCCACGCTCCTCACCGCCCGCGGCGAAGGGCGCGAAGCCCTCACCTTGCGGCTCCGGGCAGCCGATCTCGCGAGCGATGAAGAGGCGCGGAAGCTCCGCTTCGAGGCAGCGCACGAGGCCGAGTCGGTCCACGGCGATCTCGAGACCGCTGCCTCGACGTACGAGGCCATTCTCGCGAGCACGCCGGGGGATCGCGCAGCGTGGGGTCCGCTCCTCACGCTCTACCCTCGCCTGGGTCGTGAGGATCGACTCGCGGCCCTCATCGGCCAAGTGGTGGATGCCGTCGACGACGACAAGGAGCGAACTCGCCTGCTCCTCGCGCGGGCGAAGATCCTGCTCGGCAACGCGGCGGCCGAGGACGAAGCCGCGTCGACGCTTCGTCGCATCGTCGACGACGATCCCTCGCAAGAGGAAGCGGCGATGCTGCTCGCCGATCTCCTCGAGCGCCGCGGCGAGACCGCCGAGCTCACCGAGCTCCTCCGCCGCCTGCTCGACGCCGCGAAGGATCGCGAAGATCCGGTGACGGTGTCGTCGATCTCGCGGCGCCTCGGGGCGCTACTCAAGACGAGCTCTCCGACCGATGCGATCGAGGTCTACCGTGCGGCGCTCGACTGGGATCCTTCGAACGAGCACATTCTCCGCTCGCTCCTGATCCTGCTCGGGGAGCACGGTGACGCCGCCGAGCGTGCCGAGGTCGTCGAGCGCTTGCTCGAGGTCGTACGAGGGCCGGAGGCCGAGGCTTTGGCGCTCGAGATCGCCGCCGTCCGCGAAGAGGCGTGGGACCAAGAGGGGGTGGAGCGTGCGCTCGCCCTCGGCTACCGCGCGCACCCGACGAGCGCCACGCTGCGCGATCGACTCACCACCATCTACCGCGAGCGCAACGACTGGGCGAAGCTCGCCGAGCTTGCCGCGGTCGAGGCCCAAGGGGTGGAGGATCCCGCCAAGCGCGCCACGCTACTCCGCGCTGCGGCGCAGCTCTATCGCGAGCGACTCTCCGACGCCGAACGCGCGGCGACGCTCCTGAAGGAGGCGCGGGCGGCGGCGCCGAACGACACGAGCATCGTCTCCGAGCTCGTGGCGGCGTTGACCGAGTCGAAGCAATACCAAGCGGCCGCGAGCGAGCTGACCGCCGCCGCAGCGCACCTCGCGGAGAACGATCCCGGTCGCGCCGGCCTCTTGGCGCAGCGCGCATCGCTCCGCGCGGCGCTCGGTGACCACGGCGGCGCGCTTTACGATCTCGAGCGAGCCTACGCGCTCGATCCGACCTCCTACTTCGAGGCGCTCAAGGGCCAGCTCGAGGAGCTAAGGCGAAGCGCCGAGCAGGCGGGGGACACCGCCAAGGAATGCGCCCTCGTTCTCCGCCTCACGGCGCTCCTCCGCCAAGTGGGGCGCGTCGACGAAGCGCGCGAGCACTTGACGTCCCTCCTCACGCGCGATCCTTCGCACAGAGATGCTCTCCGCGGACTGGCCTCGCTCGAAGAGTCACTCGAGCACTGGCAGGCGGCGGCGGCGGCGCTGTCGAAGCTCGTCGCCCTCGAGGACAACGCCGAGCTGACGGCGACGGCGCTGCGTCTGGCCACCGCGTGCGAGCGCGCGGGGGATTTGCCGCGCGCGCGTCTCGGGCTCGAGCAAGCGCTCGGCGCCGATCCGACCCACGTCGAGGTGCGCACGAGGCTCCGCGACGTGTACGAAAAGATCGGCGCGTACCGCGAGCTCGCCGAGATGAGCCTCGCCGAGGCGCGCGCGACCGAGGACCCGGAGCAGCGCTTCTCGCACCTCGTTCGCGGAGCGTCGATTCTCGTGGGCAGCGGAAGTGAGCCGGTGGTCGCCCTCGCGGCCCTCGAAGAGGCGCACGCGATGCGGCCGAACGACATCGAAGCGACGGCGCTCCTCTCCGATGCGCACGTACTCCTGGGTCAGCGCGGCGCCGCGGTCGAGGTCCTTCAAGGCTGCCTCGCCACGCACAAGGGGCGTCGCTCTCGTGACCTCGCCATCCTCCACCACCGCCTCGCGCGGCTCGAGATCGCCGTCGGCAATCCCGCCGGGGCGATGACCTGGCTCTCCAGCGCCCTCGACATGGACGGCCAGAACGGCCTCGTCGCCTCCGAGCTCGCGGAATGCGCGCTCCAGCAGGGGCACTACGATCTCGCGACCAAGGCGCTCCGCGCCGTCACGATGCTCAAGGTCCCCGCGCCGCTCCCCCGCGCGGTGGCGTACCAAAAGCTCGGCGAGATCGCCCACCACCAGGGCGACACCAAGAAGGCGGTGCTGCTCCTCCGCCGCGCGGTGGACGACGACCCGACGCTCGAGAGCGCGAAGCAGCTCCTCGCCTCGCTTCAAGGCCACTGAGCACGAAGCCGGTCGCCCGGCCGGTGCGCGCGCGCTACGCGCGAAGGGCGGCGCGCAGGTCCGCGTCGACGGCGGCGGCCACGCGACGTCCGTCGGCGATGGCCCATACGACGAGCGATTGTCCGCGCGAGGCGTCGCCGGCGGCGTAGACCCCGTGCGCGCTCGTGCGCCCCCCTTCGTCGGTCACCACGTTGCCGCGTACATCGAGCGCGAGCCCCATTGCCTCTGCCACCTTGGGCTCGGGACCGGTGAAGCCCATCGCGAGAAGGAGCAGGTCGCAGGGGATCTCGTGTGTGGTCCCCGCCAGCTCGACGAGCTTCCCGTCCTTCAGCTCGACGCGCACCGTCTCGAGCGCGCGCACGACGCCGCGCTCGCCGAGGACGCGCTTCGTGAGGACCGAGAAGTCGCGCGCGCCACCTTCCTCGTGCGAAGACGACGAACGGAGCACGAGCGGCCATGCCGGCCACGGATTGTCGTGCGGGCGCGCGGTCGGAGGACGCGGGAGGAGCTCGAGTTGGAGCACGCTCTCGGCGTGCTGCCGGTGCGAGGTGCCGACGCAGTCGGCGCCGGTGTCGCCGCCGCCGAGGACGACCACGCGCTTGTTCGTGGCAAGAATCCTCCGCGGTGCGACGTCGCCGGCGACCGCGCGATTCTGCTCGGTGAGAAAATCCATGGCGAAGTGCACGCCTTGGAGATCGCGCCCCGGCACCGCGAGATCCCGCGGAGCGCGCGCGCCGCACGTGAGCACGACGGCGTCGGAGCTCGCGCGCACCTCTTCGAAGGGCATCGCGCCACCGACGTCGACGCCGGTCACGAAGCGAACCCCCTCTGCTTCGAGCTGGCGAAGGCGCGCGTCGAGGACCGCGCGATCGAGCTTGAAATCCGGGATTCCGTAGCGCAAGAGCCCGCCGACGCGATCGTCCTTCTCGTAGACGGTGACCTCGTGCCCCTTGCGCGTGAGCTCTTGGGCCGCGGCGAGCCCCGCAGGTCCCGAGCCCACGACGGCGACGCGGCGCCCGCTCGCGGGGGCGCGGACCGCCGGCACGAGGCCGCGCTCGAGCGCGTGGCCGGCGATGGCCTTCTCGATCGCTTTGATGTTCACCGCCTCGCCGTCGAGGGCGAGGACACACGACGCTTCGCACGGCGCAGGACACACGCGCCCGGTGATCTCGGGGAAGTTGTTGGTGCTGTGGAGCGAGTGCGCGGCGTCGTCGAACCGGCCCCGGTACACGAGGTCGTTCCACTCGGGGATCAAGTTGCCGAGCGGACAACCACCGCCGCCGTGGGCGCCGACGCGCGGAGTCGCCTGGTGGCAAAAGGGGATGCCGCAGTCCATGCAGCGCGACGCTTGAGCGGCGAGCTCGGCGTCCGAGAAGGAGAGCGCGAGCTCGTCCCAGTCGCGGACGCGCTCCTCGACCGGCCGCTCCGGCACTTCGGCGCGCACGACCTTGAGAAAGCCACGCGGATCAGACATGAGGTCCGCCTCGCCCGGTGGGGCGTGAGCCGCGCGCGGTCGGCACGCGCTGCGAAGCAGGGGGTGACGACGCGGCGGCCGGCGAGGCCTCGCGCTGGCCACTCGCCGCCGCGACGGCACGTCGGAACTCGGGCGAGACGACGGTGACGAAGCGCGCCGCGGCCTCCTCCCAGCTCGCCAAGAGGCGCGCGCCCACTTCGCTCTCGGTGCGCGCGACGTGCTCTTCCACGAGCGCGCGGAGCTTCTCCTCTTCGGCGCCACCGCGCACGAGGGGAGCGATCTCCACCATCTGCTTGTTGCAGCGCTCGGCGAAGTGGCCGGCCTCGTCGTAGACGTAGGCGATGCCGCCGCTCATGCCCGCGGCGAAGTTTCGTCCCACGTCGCCGAGCACCACGACGACGCCACCGGTCATGTATTCGCAGCCGTGGTCGCCGAGCCCCTCGACCACCGCCGTCGCGCCGCTGTTGCGCACGGCGAAGCGCTCGCCGGCGCGACCGCCGAAGAACGCGCGCCCCTCGATGGCGCCGTAGAGCACGGTGTTGCCGACGATGACGTCGCCCGATTCCCCGAAGAGCGCGGGATCGGCGCGGCGCCGGCCCACGACCTTGGGCGGGCGCACGACGAGCACGCCACCGGAGAGCCCCTTGCCGACGTAGTCGTTCGCTGCGCCGGAGAGGGCGAGGGTGATCCCGCGGGCGACGAAGGCGCCGAAGCTTTGGCCCGCGGTCCCGGTGGCGTCGATGTGGATCGTCCCTTCAGGGAGCCCGGCGGCGCCGTAGCGCTGCGCGACCTCACCGCCGAGCATCGCCCCCACGGTGCGGTCGGCGTTGGTGAGCTCGACCTCCATGCGCGTGGGCTCGCCGCGATCGAGGCTGGGGGCCGCGCGTGTAAGGAGCACGCGGTCGACGACGTCGTCGAGGTCGTGACGTTGCGTCTCGGTGCAGCGGCGAATGCCGATCTGGGGGGCGAGCACGTCGCGAAAATCGAGCGTGCGCGCCTTCTCGTGGGGCGCGTTGCGGAGGGCGATGCGATCCACGCGCCCGATCATCTCGTCCACCGTGCGGAAGCCCATCTTCGCCATCAAGCGGCGGAGCTCCTCGGCCACGAAGAAGAAGTAGTTCACCACGTGCTCCGGCTCGCCTTTGAAGCGCGCGCGGAGCACCGGATCCTGCGTGGCGATGCCCACCGGGCACGTGTTGAGGTGGCACTTGCGCATCATGATGCAGCCCGAGGCCACGAGCGGCGCGGTGGCGAAGCCGAACTCCTCGGCGCCGAGGAGCGCGGCGAAGGCGACGTCGCGCCCGGTCTTGAGCTGTCCGTCGACCTGCACCCGCACGCGAGCACGGAGACCGTTCTCCACCAGCACCCGCTGCGCCTCGGAGAGCCCGAGCTCCCACGGAGTACCTGCATGTTGCACGGAAGAGAGCGGCGACGCCCCGGTGCCGCCGTCGTGCCCAGCGATGAGAATGACGTCGGCCTTCGCCTTGGCCACGCCCGCCGCCACCGTGCCCACGCCGGTCTCGGCCACGAGCTTCACGCTGATGCGCGCGCGCGGGTTCACACACTTCAGGTCGAAGATGAGCTGCGCGAGATCTTCGATCGAATAGATGTCGTGGTGCGGCGGCGGGGAGATGAGGGTCACCCCCGGCGTCGCGTGGCGCACGCGGGCGATGACGGCGTCGACCTTGTGGCCGGGGAGCTGCCCCCCCTCGCCCGGCTTCGCCCCCTGAGCGACCTTGATCTGAATCTCGTCGGCGTTGACGAGGTAATGCGCGCTCACACCGAAGCGCGCCGAGGCGACCTGCTTGATGGCGCTTCGCTTCGAGCCGCCGCCTTCGAGCGGGAGGTAGCGCGCTTCGTCTTCACCGCCCTCGCCGCTGTTCGAGCGCCCGCCGATGCGGTTCATCGCCAGGGCGAGGTTCTCGTGGGCCTCTTTGCTGATGCTGCCGAAGGACATCGCGCCGGTGGCGAAGCGCCGCACGATCTTGGCCGCGGGCTCGACCTCGGCGAGCGGCACCGGGCGGTGCCCCGGGCGAAGATCCCAGAGGCCGCGCAAGGTGACCGGGTGCTCGCCCTGCTCGTTGATGCGCTCCGCGTACTCCTCGTACGACTTGGCGTCTTCGAGTCGCACCGCGCGCTGCAGGCTGGCGACGGTGGTCGGGTTCCAGAGGTGCGGCTCGCCGCCCACGCGGAAGGCGTACGTCCCGCCCACGTCGAGATCGGCGTCGAGGTGCGCTTCCTTGCCGAAGCCGGTGGCGTGACGCGTGCGCGCTTCTTTGGCGATCTCGCCGAGGCCGATGCCGCCGATGCGCGACGAGGTGCCGGGCATGTAGCGCTCGATCACGTCGGCGCCGATGCCGATGGCCTCGAAGATCTGCGCGCCGTGGTAGCTCGAGACGGCGCTGATCCCCATCTTGCTCATCACCTTGAGGAGCCCCTTCTTCAGGGCGGTGACGTAGTTCTTGGTGGCGAGGAGCGGATCGCCCGAGACTTCGCCGAGCTCGTAGCGCGGGTTCTGGGCGATCTCCCCCACGACCTCGAGCGCGAGGTAAGGGTTCACCGCGCTCGCGCCGTAGCCGATGAGGAGCGCGATGTCGGCCACCTCGCGCGGCTCGGCGGACTCGACGACGATCCCCACGCGCGTGCGCTTGCCGGCGGCGAGCAGGCGGTGGTGCAGGGCCGAGGTGGCGAGGAGACTCGGGATCGGCGCGCGCGAGGCGTCGACGTCGCGATCGGAGAGGACGAGCACGCTGACACCGCTGTCGATCGCGCGCTCCGCTTCGTCGCCCAGCCGCTCGAGGGCGCGCCTTAGATCGGTCGCGCCGTTCTCCCCTTCGGCGGGGAAGGTCATCGAGAGGCGGCTGGCGCGGAAGTAAGGGAGCGGGCTCCCGACGATCTTGGCGAGCTCGCGGTTCGTCAGGATCGGGTGCGGCAGCTCGAGGAGGCGGGCTTGCTCGGGCGTCTCGGAGAAGAGATCTCCCTCGCCTCCCACGCAGGTGACGAGCGACATGACGAGCGCCTCGCGGATCGGATCGATCGGCGGGTTCGTCACTTGGGAGAACTGCTGCTTGAAGTAGCGGAAGAAGAGCGCCGGCCTGTGGCTCAGGACCGCGAGCGGCGCGTCGTTCCCCATGCTGCCGGTGGGCTCCTCGCCCTTCGCCGCCATCGGCGCGAGGAGCTGGCGCAGGTCTTCGCGCGAGTAACCGAAGGCAAAGAGGCGCCTCTCGCGCTCTTCGCGGGAGAGCGAATAGATGCGCGGGATGTCGGGGAGCTTGGCCAGATCGATCTTGTTCTTCCGCACCCAGTCGCCGTAAGGGCGGCGACCGGCGACGATCTTCTTGATCTCGTCGTCGGCGACGATGCGCCCGTGGCGCGTGTCGACGAGGAGCATCTTCCCGGGCGAGAGACGACCGCGGTGCGTCACTTCTTCCTCGGGGACGTCGAGCACGCCGAGCTCGCTCGCGGCGATGACCCGCCCCGTCGACGTGACCACGTACTTGAGCGGGCGCAGCCCGTTGCGGTCGAGCATCGCCCCGATCTGCGTGCCGTCGGTGAAGACGAGCGCGGCAGGGCCGTCCCAGGGCTCCGCCACCCCGGCGTGATACTGGTAGAATGCACGCTTCGCCTCGGACATGGAGGCGTCGTCCTCGGACCAGGCCTCGGGGACGAGCATCATCATCACGTGCGGGAGCGATCGCCCGCCGGCGAGGAGCAGGTCGACGACGTTGTCGAGCGAGGCCGAGTCGCTCGCCCCCGGGCGAACGATGGGGGAGAGATCGTCGAGGTGCTCTTCTTGTTGCCGATGGCCGAGGAGCCCTTCGCGCGCCTTCATCCAGCTCACGTTGCCGCGGAGCGTGTTGATCTCGCCGTTGTGGGCGAGCCTGCGGAAGGGGTGCGCGCGGTCCCACGTGGGGAACGTGTTGGTGCTGAAGCGCGAGTGCACGAGCGCGAGCTGGCTCGTCGTGCGCTCGTCGCCCAAGTCGAGGAAGAAGGCGTCGAGCTGCTCAGGCAGCATGAGCCCTTTGTAGACGATGGTCTCGGCGGAGAAGCTCGCCACGTAGAAGCCCGCGTCGCGCTGCCCCTCGGGCATCGCATGGGCCACGCGTCCAGCGCGCTTCCGGATCATGAAGAGGGTGCGCTCGAAGTCTTCGGCGGCGGTGGTGCGCTCGACGAAGAGCTGACGAATCACCGGCTGCGTGGTCTGCGCGAGCGGCCCGAGGGCGTGCGGCTCGACCGGCACGTCGCGCCAGCCGAGGAGCTTCTGCCGGTGGTGACGCACCGCTTGCTCGAGGATCTGCTCGTGGATGCGTCGACGCTCGGCGTCGCGCGGCAGGAACACCATCGCCACGGCGTAGGCGCCGCGCGGCGGAAGCGGGAAGCCGCACGTCGCACGCAGGAGCGTGTCGGGGACTTGGAGGAGGATGCCCGCGCCGTCGCCGGTGAGCGGGTCGGATCCGGTCGCGCCGCGATGGGTCAGGCGACGCAGGATCTCGATCCCGTCACGCACCGTGGCGTGACGCGCCCCCGCGCGGAGCTCCGCCACGAATCCAAGGCCGCACATGCGGGAAAAGTTAGCCTCGATTGACGCGACGCGCCATGCTCTTTCACTCGGGGCACGCCTACGCGATACTGCCGCGCGAATGTACTTCCAAGAGATGATCCTGGGCCTCCAGGAGTTCTGGGTGCGCGGACAAAAGCGCGCGGACGGCACGACCGCTGGCGGCGGGTGCGTCCTCGTCCAGCCGTACAACTCGGAGGTCGGCGCGGGGACGTACAACCCGGCCACGTTCCTCCGCGCCATCGGCCCCGAGCCGTGGAACGTCGCTTTCGTGGAGCCTTCGCGGAGACCGACCGACGGCCGCTACGGCGACAACCCCAATCGCCTGCAGCAGTTTCACCAGTTCCAAGTCATCTTGAAGCCGTCGCCCCTCGACATTCAGGATCTCTACCTCGAGTCGCTCCGCGCCATCGGCACCAAGCCCGAGGCGCACGACGTGCGCTTCATCGAGGACGACTGGGAGTCGCCGACGCTCGGCGCGTGGGGTCTCGGCTGGCAGGTGTGGCTCGACGGGCTCGAGATCAGTCAGTTCACCTACTTCCAACAGGTGGGCGGCATGGACTGCCGGCCGGTCTCGGGCGAGCTCACCTACGGTCTCGAGCGCATCGCCATGTACTTGCAGGATGCAGAGACCATCTACGACGTGGCGTGGGCCCCCGGCATCACCTACGGCGAGATCGCCAAGCGTGCCGAGTGGGAATGGAGCACGTACAACTTCGAGCAGGCCGACGTGAAGGCGCACTTTGCGGCGTTCGATCAATACGAGTCGGAGGCCAAGCGGCTGCTGGCGCTCTCCGAAGACCCGCAAAAGAAGCTCGTTCTCCCGGCGTACGACTTCGTCTGCAAAGCGGCGCATCAGTTCAACGTGCTCGACGCGCGTGGCGCCATCGGTGTCACCGAGCGCGCGCGCTTCATCGGTCGCGTGCGTGGCATCGCCAAGGGGGTGGCCGAGGCGTACTACGCGCAGCGCGAGGCGCTCGGCTTCCCGCTCCTCAAGGGGGCGGCGCGCGACGCGCACCTCGCGATGGCGGCGGCGAAGGCCGCGAGCTCCGGCGCCGCGCAAGGAGCGCACGCGTGAGCCACATGCAACGCATCGTGGTCGCCGTGGGCGCGCTCGTCGCCACGAGCATCGTCGCGTGCGGCGGCGGCAAGCCCTCGAAGTACCCGCCGCGCGACGAAGGCTGCGACGTCACGATCTACCCCGAGGCACCTCTCGGTCGCACCGACAACATCGGACCGGTCTCGGCGAGCTGCGAGGAATCGGTGAGCGAAGCCGACTGCCAGCGCACGCTCAAAGACGAAGTGTGCAGGCTCGGCGGGGACGTCGTCTGGGGCGTCGGCGACAAGCCGCAGAAGAACGGCCTCCGCTACGAGTGGCACGGCCGCGCCGCGCACACGCGCGCTCCCAAGGCTCAAGCGGACGCGCCGAAAGCGGGCGACGCAGCCGACGCCGGCTCCTGATCCCGCGCGGGGTGACCGCGACGCCACGCGTGCTACGTTTCTCGCCTCTCTTCATCCCTGGAGGCTTATATGCATACTGCACGCTTTAGTTTGGCTCTCGTTCTCCTCGCGCCCTTGGCGCTCGCCGTCCCCGCTTGCTCGGGCGACGACTCGTCCACCACCAGCTCCGGCGACGACGGCGGCTCCAGCGAAGCCTCGGGCGGCGGCCAAGACGGCGGCGGCGGCGGGGGTGACTCCGGCGGCGGTACCGATTCGGGCGGGGGCGACGCCGCACCGACCGTCTGCAACAACCTCACGCCCGCAACGCCGGTCCCCATCATGGTCCGCCACGACACCATCCCGACCCCGGCCGGCGGGAGCATCTCCGACGGCACCTACGCGGTGGCCGCCGCGGGCATCTATCTCGGCGCGGCCGACGCGGGCGTTTCGACGGTCGGCACCACCGACACCAAGATGCAGGTCCAAGGCACCACGGTGAACGTCACGCAGACGTCGAACGGCAAGGTGACGACCGAGACCGACACCTTCACCGTGTCCGGCACCTCGCTCACCATCACGCCCACGTGCCCTTCGGGCCGAACCGGCACGAGCGCGGGCTTCACCGCGCGCACCGCCAACGCCGACGCCGGGATCCCCAACGGCGGCTTCGATCTCATCGTCACCACCAAGGGCGTGACCGCGGTGCTGACGCTGGCCAAGCAGTAAGCACGGGAAGCCACTGGGTCCTGCGCTTCATTTTCTTCACCGCTACGAGTCGAGCTCCGGGGGCCTGGTCGCGGCGATCGCCTCGCTGAGGCGCCCGGAGTTCATCCTCCGAGCGACGACGTACCGAAAGATCCTCGTCGACGGACCGCTCCTCGCGCGCCCCTTCCATCTGGTCACGAACCCGTCGCGCCTCCTCGCGGCGGTGATGCTGGAAGGGGTGCTCGACGTCGGCGACGAAGGCGCGCTCACCCGAGTCCTGCCCGGGCAAGCCGTGCTCTTCGACATCTCGTACCTCCCGAAGACGCGTTGGAACGACGTCGTCTACCTCGACATCACGTGGAACGTCGCGCCGGAGCTGCTCCCGCAGTCGCCCAAGCTGCTCCGGGCTCCGAACATGAAGCAGGTGTCGAGCGTCGTCGAGGGCTTGGGGACGCGTAGCGCCGACCAGCGAAGGACGCTCGCCAGCGCGTTCGAACTGTTCCGCTCGCTCGGCGCGCCGCTCGAGCTCGACGTCGACGCCCTCGACGGCGAGCCCTCGGAGCGGGATCGAAAGCTCGCTGGCGCGATGGAGCATCAGATGGCGCACCTCGCGAGCCGCGCGACGACCATCGAGCTCGGCGACGTGATGAAGCTGTCGGAGCGGCAGGTTCATCGCATCGTGGAGGACTTCAACCTCCGCTACGGATTCAACGCGGGGAACTGGCGCGACACGCGCAATCGATGGCGCGTGCAGCTCGCGGTCTCTCTCTTGAGCCTCCGCGAGACGACGGTGGCCGCCGTGGCCAAGGAGGTCGGCTACGCGTCGCCCAACGCGCTGGCTCGCGCCTTCGCAAAGGCGGGCCTCCCGCCGCCAGGCCTCGTTCGCGAGCACTTGCTCCGCGCGCGGGCAGATGCCCGCTGATCGGATGTCCGAAAAGGATCCATTGTCCGGCGCGCGGTCCGTGCCAAGTTCCCGCGCATGCTCGCTCGTCGTCACTTCGTCCACGCGACGCTCGTCGCTCTCGCCGCCCTCGGTGCCACGTCATGCAGCTCGGGAGGGCGCGCGTCCGACGGGACGGCCGCCGGCTCGTCGGCGATCACCTCCGGGACGGCCGACGACGCGGACACGTCGGCGGTCTTCATCAAGGCGACGGTGAAGGGGCAGACGGGCTACTGCTCGGGCGTTGTCGTGTCGCCGCACGTCGTCCTCACCGCGGGGCACTGCTCGACCATGGACGCGACGTACGCGATCTTCGTCGGACCGGACTTCAACGATCGGGCGGCGCAAGCCGCTACGGACAACTACATCCCGGTCGTCGAGCACCACGCTCACCCCCGCTACGATTCGAAGCGCAACCTGAACGACGTCGGCGTGCTCATCACGTCTGCGCCCATCCCGAGACCGGCGACGCCGATCAATCGCACCAAGATCTCGGCGAGCGACGTGGGGCGCGCTGTGCGCATCGTCGGCTTCGGACAGACGTCGGGGAGCGACGCGAACTCGCTCGGTCGTCGCATGGAGGGGGCGACGACGATCGCCGCCTACGACTCGTCGAGCCTCACCATCAGCGGGACGCCGAACATCTGTCTCTTCGACTCGGGCGGGCCCACGTTCATGAATCAGAACGGCGTGGACGTCGTGGTCGGCATCCACTTCATCATCGACGCCGCTTCGTGCGACCAGAACGGCTACGACGACCGCGTCGACGTCTACACCGACTTCATCGACGGCTACGTAGAGGCGGCGGACCCCCCCGACGCGGGCGCGGCCGACGCGGCCGACGACGGTGGAGCGGCGCCCCCTGCGGCCGCGAGCTCCAGCGGATGCGCGGTCGGACGTTGGGGAGGAGCCGGGGGCGAGCCGCGTGACCTGCTCGCCGCGCTCGCGCTCATTCCATGCATTTTTCGACGGCGTCGGTCGTCGTCGCCCGGAGCGCGCAGTCGCGACGCTCGGGGGTGATGTCGTGCTCGCACACGCCGGGGCCGAGCTCGGTCTTGGCGCGCTCGCGCACCGAGCTCTTCAGCTCGTCGAGCTCCTTCGGCGAGGCGTCCTTCGCCTCTTCGGCGAACATCAACGTCACGTAGTGATCGAGCACGCGATCGCAGTCGGCGGCGGTCGCGTTGCGCGAGCGACACGCGAACGGGAGCGCGACCAGGGCGAGCGCCACGGAGGCGAGGGCGAGGCGCGAGATCAACGAATGCACGCGTTGATCTCGTCGGTGGTCTTGGCTTCCTTGACGCAATCCATCATGCCGTCGGTCACGCGGCGGCCCACGCAATCCTTGAGCGAGTCCTTCATCACCGCGCGGAGGTCTTCCTGCTTCTTGGTGATGGCCGCGGGGTCGGTGATGTTCATCGCGCGCATTTGCACGTCGACGTTGCGGTCGACGATCAGCTGACAGTCGGCCTCCGTGGCCTTTCGGCCGCAGCCGGCCAGCGCCGAGAGCGCGAGCAAGGAGAACGCCGCGAGGGGGGAAACGCGCATGCCCCCTCTCTCTACTCCACTCGGGCGAGGCGCGGAAGCGGCGCTTTTGGCCGAAGATTGCTTGGATGCTACACTTTTCAGGTGCCGGCACGCTCGGCCCTGACGACCCCGGAGGACCTGCTTCGCAAGGCGATGGCGGCGCGGAGTCCCGCCTCGCGCGCTCGCTTCGCCAAGCGCGGGCTCTCGGCGCGCGCGCCCCTCGACCGCACGACCCACGCCATGCTGCTTCGGCAGCTCTACCTCGCGTACTTCGAGGTACGGCGCTTCGAGCAGGCGCGCACCATCGCTCTCCAAGCCATCGAGCTCGACGTGCTCGCCGACGTGCTCCACCAAGACGCGGCGCGCGCGGCGCTCGCCCACGGCGACGTCGAGGCGGCGGTGTTTCACCTGCGCTCGGCGGCGCGGCGCGGCCCGGCCTCGCGGCGACCTTTCCACCTTTGGACGCTCGGGAGCACGCTTTTTCTCGCGCAGCGCTACGCCGAGGCGATCAGCGCGCTCACGCGAGCGACGCGATGGGGGACGCGCGACAAGCCTCTCTACCGCGCGCACCTCGCGCTGGCGAAGATCGCCGCCGGTGAGGCGGTAGAGGATCTGCAGGCCACGATCGACGAGCTCGCCGCCGCGCCGTGCGGTCAGGGCTACGGGCGATTTCTCCTCGGTCACCTGGCGTACGCCGCCGGCGAGTGGAACGCGGCGAAGCGCTACCTCGACGCGTTCGTGAAGCGCACCGAAGCAGGGAAGCTCTCGCTCGAGATCGCGCTCGAAGGGGAGCTTCAGATGGCGCGCGCGACCCTCGCCAAGATGCGGGCGAACTGACGCGTTGTCGGGAACACCGGCGACGCTGCCGGCGAAAGAGAACGTGGGGCTGTCCGGATGGACGCGCCCCCTGGTCCCCGAAGGATCCGCTCGAAGGAGCGCCCCACGGGACCGCCGCTAGCCCCAAAATCGGCCAAGGGCACCCGCCGACCCCACATTGCCAAGCAATTTCCGGTCATTACAATATCTCAAGCTCGAAGCGCCGCGCCCCCCCGCGGCCAGTCGGACGGGGAGCCCCGCGCGGTGCGCAGGTTGCTAGGATGACCGGGGGACACGTTCGAAGGAGAAACACCGTGCGCACTCGTTACCGAAGTCTCGCTGTCGCCCTGCTCTTCGCCGCCGTGCTGCTCACGCCGGCTCTGGCGAGCGCCGCCGACGGCTCCGACACCGGCGCCTTCTCGCGCTACGCGGGTCAAGGGATGTTCATGGCGCTCGGCGCCTCGTTCTTCTTCGGGATCGTCGCCAGCCTCACGCCGTGCGTCTTCCCGATGGTGCCCATCACCGTCGCCATCTTCGGCGCGACCGAGGCGCAATCGCGCGCACGCGGCGCGGCGCTCTCCGCCACCTTCGTGCTCGGCATCGCGGCGCTCTTCACGCCGCTCGGCGTGCTCGCCGCGCTCTCCGGAACGCTCATGGGGAGCACGCTGTCGAATCCGTGGGTGGTGAGCGGTATCGCCATCCTCTTCATCGCGCTCGCCTCGTCGATGTTCGGCGCGTTCGAGATGACGCTCCCTTCGAGCCTCACGAACCGCCTCTCCACCGTCGGCGGCGTCGGCTTCAAGGGCGCGTTCGTGCTCGGCCTCGTGATGGGCCTCGTCGCCGCGCCTTGCACCGGCCCGTTCCTCACCGGCATGGTCACCTGGCTCGCGACCACCAAGAACATCGCCCTCGGCTCGAGCGCGATGTTCATGTTCGCGCTCGGCCTCGGCGTCCCCTTCTTCCTCGCCGGGGCCTTCGCGGTGAACCTGCCCAAGGGCGGCGCGTGGATGCTCGGCATCAAGTGGGGGAGCGGCGTGGCCCTCGCCTACATGGCGCTCGCGTACCTGCGTGACGGCTTCCCCGCGATCCACAAGATCCTGAGCCCGTCGAACGTCTTCGGCGTCGTCACCGGCATCGTCTTCGCGGTGGGCCTCGTGCTCGGCACGATCCACGTGATGGCCGAGCGTCGTAAGTCGCCCATCGCGCACCTCTCCAAGCCGATGAAGCTGGCGTCGATCGTCCCCGCCATCGCCGGCGCGTTCCTCTTCATCTCCTGGGCGCAGATGCCCAAGGTGAGCCCCATCCCCGAGGCGATGGCGGCGGAGCCCGGCAAGCCGGCGGCCGGCCCCATCGTGTGGCAGGCGAAGGAAGCCCCGGCGCTCGCGCAAGCCACGGCGGAGAAGAAGCCGGTCATCATCGACTTCGGCGCCACCTGGTGCAAAGCCTGTATGGAGCTCGAGGAGATGACCTGGCCCGATCCGCGCGTGCGGAACGAAGGCTCGCGCTTCGTGGCGGTGAAGGTCGACGCGACCGACGACGAGGATCCGGAGGTGAAGCGCCTCCAGACCAAGTACAAGGTCGTCGGTCTGCCGACGGTGATCGTGCTCGATTCGAGCGGCGCCGAGAAGGTCCGCTACAACGAGTTCGTCCCGCCGGAGAAGCTCGCCGCCGCCATCAAGTCGGTGAACTGAGCGTCTGAGCCCTCGCGACGCGCCTCGCCGTCCCCGAGCGGGGGACGCGCGTGCGCGAGGGGCTCACGCGATCCCGAGGATCTCGCGCGCGGCGTCGGCGTCGGTCGACGAGACCTGAAGGCCGATGCCGCCGAGGTCGTTCCCCAGGAAGGGCATGACCCCGACCGAGGCCGCGTTGCTCAAGAAGGACGCGATGCCCGCCGCCTCGAGCCGCGTGCGGGCGAGCTCCGCTTCGATCGGCGTGTGGAAGGTCGCCACCGTCACGAGCTCGTGAGCGATCGTGTCGTTCTCCGCTTCGTCGCGCTCTTCGCTCATGACGTCACCTCTCCGCGCACGGGGCGCTCTTCACGGGTTGAAGACTTCGCCGGTGTCCGACTTCGGCTTGGGCTTTGCCGCGGGGGGCGGCGGGGGCTTCGCGGTCGCGGGCGGCGGCGGGGGCGGCGCGACCTTCGGCTCGGGCTTGCTCTCGGGCGGGGCGGGAGGCTTCGCGGCAGGGGGCGGCGGCGGGGTGCTCGCTGCAGGCTTCGCCGGCTTGCCTTTGGCGGCCTTCGGATCAGGCTTCGTCTCTTCCGCCGGCGCTTCGCTCAGCACCGCGCGCCCGAGATCGGCGACGAAGTCTTCGGCCTCGCGGGCCCCTTCACGCGCGCGACGCGAGACGTCGCCGAGCACCTCGTAGGAGGCGCTGATCTCTTCTTGTACCTCGGCGGGGATACGCCCGCCGCGCTTGGCGAAGTCCTCGCGCACGTGCGGCTCGAGCTCGCGCCCTGACTTCACGAGGACGTCGACCTTCGGCGGCACCGCGTGGAGCTCCCTACCGCGCGTGACTTCGGCGTGGGCGCAGAGCTCCACCGACTTGAAGAGCTCACGCGTCGGCTCGTCGACCTTGGCCGGGTTCCCCGCGCTCAAGATGACCTCGTCCCCCGAGATGTCGAGCTTCACCGGGCCCACGTCGCGGGCGACCGCCTTCACGCGCTCGTGCGTCTCCTGCACCACGCTCACGTCGGCCGCGTCGGGCGAGAGGCGGAGCACGTCGACGAGCGGACGACACGCGGCCTTGCGCTCGTCGTCCCAGCCCACCGCCGCGACCTGAAGGTCGTGCACGTCCTTGAAGTAGGCGTCGTAGCGAGCCTCACCGGTCTCGTAGAGCTCGCCCGACTTCACCTTCGAGGAGCCGCTGAGAATGCTGCATCCTACAAGCATCGCGAGGAGCGGGAGCGCCGAGGCGCGCGCGGGGGAAAACCTCGCGACGATCGGCCGGGCAATCTCGAGGCGCCGCGTTCGAGAGGACATGAAAAAACGCATACCACGTTCCGGCGGGATCCGCTCCGGGGCGAGGCGCGCGCGCTTCAGCGGGCAGCGCAGCTGATCGACGTCGCCATCACTTCGAAGCCCTTCCCGTTGGCCGCGAGGTACGCGATGAGCCCCTTGCCGTCGGGACCGACGGCCGCTTGGCCTTGGCCGGCGTTGAGCCCTTCGGTCGAGACGACGAGCGGCGTGCCGACGGCGTTGCCTTGCTCGTCGACGGTGAGCGCGCGCACCTGGTGGCTCGCGACCTCGCCCTCGGTCCACACCATGAGGAAGCGGCCGTGGCCGAGGCCGACGACCGAAGGCGACATGAACGGCGCGCCGAGCCCGCCCGCAGGCGGCGTGAACGGCTTCGCCGGCGAAGGCGCGGCGCCCAGCTTGCCGCGCTGCCAGCGGAGGCCCCACGGCTCGTCGCTCGTCGCGCGATCGGCCCACACGACGAGCGCTTGATCGCCGCTCGTGGCGATCGACGGCGAGCCGACCACCGGCCCGAGACCGGCGACCCCCGCGAGATCGCCGCTCGCCTTCGGCGGCTTGCCCGACGCGAGGTAGCCGAGCCAGATCGCGCCACCGCGCCGGAAGGTGAGGGCGTAGGCGAAGCCCTCGGCGTCGTGGACGGCGACGCCGCGAAGCGCTTCGGCAGGTCCGTCGCCCGAGAGCGGCCAGAGCTGCGTGGTCTTGTCGCTGCCGTGGGTGGCGACGGCGAGGCCGTTGTCGGCGACGCCGACGTCGATCGGGCTCTCGTCGGCGATCGTGCGGCGCCCGGCGAGCTTGTCGGAGCGTCGATCGAGATCGCCGGCGACGGCGAGCCCCTTGGCACTGACGAGCGGCGTGACGCGCTTGAGGGTGTCGACGGCGTGCAGCTTGGCCGTCGACGTCACCGCGAGCGACGTGGGATCGACGAGCTCGACGACGGCGTCCTTCGGGCCGGTCGCGAAGCCGAGCGCGATGCCGTTCGGCGCGGCCAAGACCTCGACGCCGCTGGGGACGAGCGCGTGCGCGCCGACGCTGCGCGGCTCGCCGACGACGGTGCACGCGGTGGCAGGGCCGGGCGTCGCCGGAGGAGCGGCGCTGGCCGAAGCGGCCGCCGTCGGCGTCGTCGACGTGGCGCTCGCAGGCGGTGCGGCGGACGCGGAGGGGGTCGCGCTCGGATGGGTGCTCGTCGTCGTGGTCGTCTCGCCGCCACCGAAGAGCGCCGAGCAGCCCTTGGCGAAGAGAAGGAGAAGCACGAACGCGCCGAGACCGAAGACGACGGGGAGAAAGAGCTTCGGCTTCCCCTCTTGCAGACGACGAAGCTGCGGGAAGCGATCGAGGACCGGCTCCATCCACGGGAACGTGTCGGTGGCCTTGGGACGATCGTTCGTCTCCGAAGGCATGGGCTCGCGCATCTCGCGCGGGACGGCCGAAGCGGGCGGCACGGTGGGCGCGGCGCGCCCTCCCCCTTCGACGCTCGCTTCGTCCGCTCCGCCCCCCGCGCTCAGGCGCTTGGGGACCGGCGGCGGCACGCTGCGCGGTCGGAACGGCGGCGGCTTCTGCGTTCCACCTTGGAAGCTCGCCGACGTCGCGCCGGGCGCGACGCGCTCCACCGCGACCGGCCCGTCGTCGTCCGACTCGACCAGCACGGAGCCGCTGATCTCTTCGACGCTGTCTTGCTTCACGCGCGGCGTGGGAGCGCTCTTCGGGATCTCCGGGCCGATACCGACGGCGCCCTCGCCCCACGGAGGCGCTTGCGTGACCGCGTTCTTCCCCGGCTGCGCGCCGGGTGCGGGGACGACGATGGGCGGCGCGGCGGGCGCGGCGGAGGCGGGGGGCTCGGCCGGCGCTTCGTCGTCTTGCGGCGCACCTCCGTAGAGGATGAGCGTCTGACGCTTGCCTGACTTGTCCTTCTGCGGCTGCTCGGCGATCGCACCCGGCCGCGGAGAGGGCGACGTCGCCCCGGGCGCCGGCGAGGCCGCGGCGGGCGCGGGCGAGGCCGCCGCGGGCGCGGGCGAAGGGGCAGGAGCCGGGGCGGGGTCGCGCGGATCGGGGATGGCCGGCACGCCGACGACCGTGGCTGCGCCCGCCGCCTTCTGCGGCGCACGCGACGCCGACTCGGGGAGCGCGCGCTTCAACGCGTCCGACGCCGAGCTCGGCGGCGAGGGGGCGCGCGAGGCCGAGGTCTGCGGAGGCTTCGCCGCGAGCGACGGGAGCACGGGAGCGGGGCCCGCTTTGGGCGGCGCGTTCGCTCCGGGCCCCGCGGGGGCGATCCCCATTACGGTCTTCTTCGAGACTGCGGCGCGTGCGGCGCGCGCTGCGACCATCGCCGGGGACGTCGAGGCCGTCGCCGGGATGTCGGTCGCCGGCTGCACCTTCCCCGCGGCGGGGACGTAGCGCGGTGGCGGAGGGGGCTGCTCGCCCGCGCCGGGCTTTTCGTCGGGCGCCTTCGCAGCGGCGGCAGGCGCCGGGGCCGCGGGGGCCGTGCCGTTCTTCCCCGACTGAAGCTCAGGGACGTCGTTGGCGGCGCGCCACTCGGTCCAGCCCTTCTGCCAAACCGGTGCATTGGGCGGAATGATCCCATTGGCCAGCGCGGCGCGGAGCTCGTCCGTGCGAACGAGCCGCTGCTGCCCTTGTGGATCCGCCCAACGCCACTCGTCGCTCAAGCTGGTCGCCCTTCGAGACCATGATACCCCGGACTCGCGAAGGACGCGTCATTGTCGGCCAAGGACCCACCGACCGCAGCCGAGCGGAACGGCGGCAGCGCGCTACAGAGGGGAAAAGTCCGCCTCGGTCGCACGCGCGACCACGACGGCACGGACCCGCTCGGCGCCGCCCCCGAGGAGCGCGTGGGCGCACGCCGCGAGGGTGGCACCGGAGGTGAGGACGTCGTCCACGAGGACCACGCTCTTGCCGCGTACGAGCCGGGGCGAGCCCACGGCGAACGCGTCGGCCACGTTCGCGAGACGCGCGCGCTTGGGGAGGCCGACCTGCCGCTCGGTGTCCTTCACCCGCACGAGCGCGCACGGCGCGAGCTCCTGACGAAGCGCGCGCGCGAGGGGTCGCGCGAGGAGCGCCGCTTGATTGAAGCCGCGCTGCGCGAGACGATTCGGGTGCAAGGGGACGGGAACCACGACGTCGACGCCGGCGAGCGAGGCCCCCTTCTGAGCGACGAGACGCCCGAGCACGCGCCCCGCGTCCATCGCGCCCTCGTACTTGAAGCGCGTCACGGCACGAGCCAGCGCCCCTCCGTAGCGCGCCACCGCGACGCACGAAGGATCGCCGGCGAGAGGCTCGACCGAGCTCGCACACGGAGGGCAGAAGGCGCGTCCGGCAGGGACGCGGACGCTACATGCGGCGCAGCAGGAAGGGGCAAGGACCTCGGCGGCGAGTCCAAGGAGCACGGAGAGCATGACGACTCATCGTCCGCGCCCTCGAGGAAGTTGCGCAGGGCGCTCTTGCCGTCCTTCTGCGCGCGCGACGGCCGCGGCGGCGTGCTCCTCGGCGGTGCGGGCAAAGAGGACGTGGTCCTCCCACTTACCTGCGATCTGCAAGTATCTCTCGGCGAAGCCTTCGCGCCGGAAGCCGCACTTTTCCACGACGCGGATGCTCCCGGGGTTGTGGGGCATGATCGCCGCCTGAACACGATGGAGCCCGAGCGGCCCGAAGGCGAAGTCGAGCGCCGCAGCGACGGCTTCGGTCATGCGCCCCGTCCCTTGGAGCTCGTGGTCCATCCAGTAGCCGAGGTACGCGTTCTGGAACACGCCGCGCGAAATGCGCCCCAAGGTCAGGCGCCCGACGAGCGGCCGCTCCGCGCGATCGCGCGCGAACACGTAGAGCGCGTAGGTGTCGTCCTTCTGCCAGAGCCCTCGCCAGCGGGCGATCTCGCGGGCTGCGCTCGCCAACGAAGGGCGGCGATCGGCAGGCTCGGGCAAGGGCGACCAGGGGCGAAGGTGCTCGGCGTTCTTCCGCAGCGCGGTCAGAAGGGCGCCGACGTCCGACGCACGACCCGGCCGAAGAACGAGCCGCGGCGTCTCCAGACGAACACGCGACGAAGGGACGTGGCTCGTCTGCCCCACGCGTTGGACGGTAGCACGAGGTCCCGCGCGGGTGACGCGTCAGAGAAGCTGCACGGGATCGACGTCGATGCTCGCGCGCACTTCGCGCGGAAGGTCGGCGCGCGCCGCGTCGACGGCGCGAAGGACCTTGCGTAGCTCGGAGCGGAGAGGCGCGCGGATCATCACGCGATAGCGGAATCGCCCGCGGAGCCGAGCGAGCGGCGCGGGGGCCGGCCCGAGGACGCGCACCTCGGGCGACGAAGCTACCGATTTCGCGGCGCGCGCGAGGACGACCGACGCCTCGCGGGCCGCGCGCTCTTCCACCGCGTCGACGCGCACGAGCGCCATGCGCGAGAACGGCGGGTAGGAGAGCTCTTCGCGATCTTGGAGCTCGCGCTTCAAGAAGCCTTGCACGTCGTGGCGCGTGGCGAAGACGATCGCCGAGTGCTCGGGATCGTACGTTTGCACGAGCACCTTGCCCGGCTTCTCGCCGCGACCAGCGCGGCCGGCGACCTGCACGAGGAGCTGGAAGGCGCGCTCAGCGGCGCGAAAATCCGGGATGGAGAGCGCGGCGTCGGCGTTGATGACGCCGACCAAGGTCACGTCGGGGAGGTCGTGTCCCTTGGTGACCATCTGCGTGCCCACGAGGATGTCGACCTCGCGGCGTCGCACCTTGGCGAGGATGGTGTCGACGGTGCGCCCCGTCGCCACGTCGCGATCGAGCCGCGCCACGCGCGCCTCGGGGAACGCGGTCGTGAGCGTCTCTTCGAGCCGTTCGGTGCCGAGCCCTTCGAGCGCGAGCGCCGGCGCCTTGCACTTGGGGCATGTCGGCGGAAGGAGCATCTCGAAGTCGCAGTAGTGGCACCTCAGGGGATCGGCGACGCCGAGCATGTCGGCTCGAGCGCGCGCGCCCTCGTCGCCGGCGCGCGCCGAGCCTCGCTTGTGATGCGTGAGCGCGACCGAGCACGAGGGGCACGACACGAGCTCGCCGCACGCTTCGCAGCGCACGCTGGGGGCGAAACCTCGGCGGTTCAAGAACAGGATCGCTTGCTCTTTGGCGGCGAGCGTCGCTTCGAGGGCGCGATGAAGCGGGAGGCTCAGTCTCTTGTCGCCCGTGGGCCCGGCGCCCATGCGGCGAAGATCGATGATCTCGACCTTGGGCATCGCCTGCGCCCGCGCGCGATCGGGGAGCAGGAGCTTCGTGGCTTTTCCGCTCCGCGTGAGCTGCTCGCTCTCGAGCGAAGGGGTCGCGCTCCCCAAGACGCACACGCCGTGCACGCGGTGGGCGCGCAAGATCGCCATGTCGCGCGCGTGGTAGCGGACCCCTTCTTCTTGCTTGAACGAAGGATCGTGCTCTTCGTCGACGACCACGAGGCCGAGATCCTTCACCGGCGCGAAGAGCGCCGAGCGGGCGCCGATGGCCACGTCGAGCTCGCCCTTGCGAAGGCGCGTCCACATGTCGAGGCGCTCGCGTGGCGTGAGCGCCGAGTGGAGCACCGCGACCTCGTCGCCGAAGCGCGCGCGAAAGCGCGAGACGAGCTGCGGCGTGAGGGCGATCTCGGGGACGAGCACGATCGCGCCGCGACGAGCCTTGCGCGCGGCGACGATGGCGCGCAGGTACACCTCGGTCTTGCCCGATCCGGTCACGCCGTGAAGAAGCAGCGTGGTGCCGACGCCGAGCGTCAGCGACTCTTCGATCATCTCGGTGGCGCGCGCCTGCGGCTCGGTGAGCTCGGGCGGCACGTCGCGCTCGGAGGCCTCGGTGAAGAACGGATCGCGCGGAGCCTCGCGCGATTCGAGCGCGACGAGCCCCATCTCGGCGAGGCGCTTCACCGCCGCGCGCGCGTTCCCCCAGCGCTCTTCGAGGCGCGCGAGCGGAGTCTCGCCGGTGGCGCGCACGTGCGAGAGCACCGCCGCCGCTTGTCCGGCGATCGGACGCGCGATGTCCGCCCCTTCGGCGGCGAGCGGCAAGACCCATTGCACGCGGCGCGCCGAGAGCCCCTTCTTCGCGTCGAAGAGCGTGGGCTCCTCCACCTCGCGCGCCGCGGCGCGCTCTTCCGGCGGCAGCGCGAGCCGCATCACTTCACCGATGGGGGCGAAGTAGTACGAGGCGAGGTCGTTCAGGAAGTGGAGGAGCTCGTCGGGGATCGTCGGCTCGCGGTCGAGCCCCGCGGCGAGCGCCTTCGTCCCCTTCGCCGGCTCGCCTTCACGAAGCGCGAGGATCACGCCGACGAGGCGACGCGATCCGAAAGGGCACACCACGCGTGCGCCGGGGACGGCGACGCCGCTGCGCAGCTCGGCGGGCACCGCGTAGGTGAAGGCGTGTGCGAGGGGAACGGGGAGCGCGACGTCGGCGAGGAGCATGCGACGCGGCTCAACCCCCGGTGCATTGAGCGAGACGGCTCACGACGAGCGCGAGCACCACCCCCACGACGAGGAGGACGGCAAAGCGCGCCGCCGGGGTCGCCTTCTTCTCGCGGCGAAGCGGGCGCGAGCGCTCTTCCGGCACCTCGGCGAGCGCGCGCGACGAATCGTCGTCCACGTCGACCGTCGTCGCCACGAGCGATGAGGGGACGTGGCTCTCCGGTGGCGGCGGCGCCGGCTTCGACGGCAATGGATCGGCGGCCTTGAGCGCGCGCTCCGAAATGCCGATGGGGGTCATTTGCACGAGCGGGCCGAGCGCCACCGCGGCCGCCGCGCGTTCGCGGGTGCGCCGCTGGCGGATGATCTCTTCGCCGAAGTGCTGGACGAGCCACTCGCCCATGCGAATCGGGCTCACCATCTGTCCGGCCGCGGCCATCGTCGCTTCGAGCTCGCGCAGCATGGCGCCGGCGGAGGCGAAGCGGTCGGCCTTGTCACGCGCGAGCGCCTTCTTCACGATGGCGTGGAGCTCCTTTTCGCGGACGAAGCCGCGCTCGGGGAGAGCGGGGATCTCCGCCTTCCGCGCGAGCTCGAGGAGCGAATCGCGGCTCTGATCCTGGCGGTACATGCGGTGCCCGGCCAAGAGCTCCCAGAGCACGATCCCCGCGGCGAAGACGTCGGCGCGCGCGTCCAGCGCTTCGCCCCGCGCGTGCTCCGGGCTCATGTAGCCGGCTTTGCCCTTGATGGCCTCGGGCGCGCTCACGCTGCCGGCGACGAGATCGTTCGCGTGGGCGATGCCGAAGTCGCAGACCTTCACCTCGCCGTCGAAGGAGACGAGCAGGTTCGACGGCGACACGTCGCGGTGCACGATCCCGAGCCCTTTGCCCGACTCGTCGGTGCGACGGTGCGCGTAGTCGAGGCCCGAGAGCGCGCTCGCCACGACGTAGAGCGCGAACTCGACCGGCAGCGGCACTTTTTGCTGCGAGCAGCGACGAAGGAGCGCGTTGAGGTCGAAGCCCTCCACGTACTCCATGGCGATGAAGAGCTGTCCGTCCTCACGCCCGAGGTCGAGCACCTGCACGACGTTCGTGTGACTGAGACGGGCCGCGAGCTTCGCCTCGTAGGTGAGCATGTCGGCGAACTCGGCGTGATCGGCGTACTCGACGAGGATCTGCTTCACCACCGCCAGGCGCGCGCCTCCGAGCTCGGTGCTGGTTCGCGCGAGAAAAATCTCCGCCATGCCCCCCTGACCGATGCGGTCGAAGAGCATGTAGCGGCCGAATTTCCTCGGCAGCGTGCGCAGCCCTCCCGACGACGGTGCGTCCGAAGGGCGTGGCTCGGGGTGCATGGGAAGAGACTACTTAGCCGTGGACGCGGGCGGCGGCCACCCCGGCAGCGCCGTGGGGAAGCCCGAGGGCAAGGTGGTGGGGAGCGTCTTGGGGAGCGCGGAAGCGTCGAAACCAGGCACGGTGAGCGGCGGAACGGCTGCCGCATCGAACGCGCCGAGGTTGGGAAACGCCGCGGCGTCGAAGCCGGTGACGGGGATCGTGGCGGTGCCGCCGTCGGCCAACTTCACCACTTTGGTGGGTACGTGCGCCGGCGCGGTGGCCGGAACGAGCGGAGTCGTCGTCTCTTGCGGCGCGGCGGCCGTCGTCGTCGGCGCTACCGCGGTGGCGGTCGCCGCGGGCTGCTCGGCGCCGGCATCCGCCGCCTTGGACTTCAAAAGGTCGCACGCCGCGGTGCCGAACGGCCCGAGGACGAGAACGGCGAACGCAATGCGGGTTAGGGGTCGGCTCTCTGCCATGGTGGGCGTACGTTAGAATGCGCACATGGCGGACGACAAGCGGCCCAGCACCCGACCGAGCGCGCGGCCCAGCACGCCGCCGACGTCGCGGCTCGGCCGTCTGGCGCGCTTGACCGCGCTCGCGCCGCGTGCGCTCCCCTTGGCCACCGAGGCGATGAAGCGCGGTCTCGGCGTGAAACGCCCCGACGACGCCGCTTCCGTCGAGAAGCAGCGGCAAGAGCTCCGCGCCTCGGCGAAGAAGACCGCCGAGGCGATGCTGAAGACCTTGGGCGAGATGAAGGGGCTCCCGCTCAAGCTCGGGCAGATGGCCTCGTACATCGACGGTCTGGCGCCGCCCGGCTACGAGGAGAAGTTCCAAGAGGTCCTGAAGCGCCTCCAGGCCAAAGCGCCGCCCCTCTCGCGCTCGGCGGCGGTGAAGGTCATCACCGAGGAGCTCGGCGCCGCGCCGGAGAACGTCTTCCTCGAGTGGGAGGCCGACCCGTTCGCCGCGGCCAGCATCGGCCAGGTGCACCGCGCCGTCACCCGCGGCGGCGACCGCGTCGCCGTCAAGGTGCAGTACCCCGGCATCGACAAGGCCATCGAGAACGACCTCAAGAGCCTCTCCATGTTGGAGACGATGATCGCCCCCGTGGGGCGCCGCTACCACTCGAAGGAGGCGCTCGACGAGGTGAAGAGCGTCTTTCTCGCCGAGCTCGACTACTCGCGCGAAGCCGAGAACGGTGACATGTTCCGCCGCATCCACGCCGAGGATCCCGAGGTCACCATCCCGCGCGTGCATCACAGCCTGACGACGCGGCGCGTGCTCACGTGCGATCTGGTCGGCGGGCAGGACTACGCGAGCTTCTGCGCGAGCGCGACGCAAGAGGAGCGCTCGGCGGCGGGGCGGACGATCTGGCGATTCATGTTTCGTGCACTCTACAAGCACGGAGTCTTGTACGCCGACCCCCACCCGGGCAACTACCGCTTCCTCGGCGGGGGCAAGGTGGCGTTCCTCGACTTCGGCTGCATCAAGGTGCTCCCGCCCGATCTCGTGGCGGGGATGAAGCGCTACGTGAAGGCGGCGCAAGCCGGCGATTGGGACGAGTTCGATCGCGCCTGCGTCGAGGTGCTCGGCTACGACCCCACCGACGCCGAAGGCTGGCCGCTCTACACCGGCTACACGAAATTCGTCCTCACCCCGCTCCTCCTCGACGAGGAGTTCACCTTCACCCACGCGCACGCGCGCGAGGCGGTGCACTACCTGGTACGCCACGGAAAGAAGCTCGTCTTCCGCCCCGACGACAAGCTCCCCAACTTGCCCAAGCCCATTCACATGCCGCCGGATCACACCTTCGTGAACCGCCTGCAGTGGGGGCTTGGGAGCGTGCTCGCCGGCCTCGGCGCGAGCGGTAACTGGAAGAGGATCACGGCCCCGTGGCTCGACGGACCGCTCGTGCGACCCTGACGACGCATGACGAGGCTCTCTTCCCCAAGGTCGCGGCCTACGGGGACGAAGACGCCGAGAACATGCTGCTTCGCGGGGACAACCTCGACGTGCTCACGCGCATGGCGAGCTCATTTCGCGGGCGCTTTCGCTGCGTGTACCTCGACCCGCCGTTCAACACCGGGCGCGCGTTCCGCGAGTACAAGGACGCGCTCTCCCCCGCGGCGTGGCGCGAGATGATGCGCGCGCGCCTCGACGCCCTCGTGCCGCTCGTGGCGGAGGACGGCGCGGTCGCGGTGGAGATCGACGACACCGAGCTCGGCGCGCTGCTCGGGCTCCTCGACGAAGCGCTCGGCCGCGAGAACCGCGTCTCGACGGTGACGATCGTGCGGAGCGCCTCCACCGGGCACAAGGCGGTGAACCGCGGCCCGGTGAACGTGGCCGACTATCTCTTGCTCTACGCCAAGGATCGTCGCGCCTTCCGCCCGAACGCGCTCTACCGCCGCCGCGAAGGGCGCGACCCGGCGTACGGGCTTTACCTCGAGAACCCCGAAGCGCGCCCGGACGCGTGGCGCTTCGTCCCCTTGGGCGGCGCGGTGGCCGAGCACCTCGGCTACGTCGGGCGTCGCGCGGCGACCAAAGCCCTCGGTGTCGAGGGCTTCGAGCGCGCCGTGCGCCGCTTCTCCATCGATCGCGCCAAGCGCGTGGTCCGCTTCGCCCAGCCGCGCTACGAGGCGGTGAGCGCCGAGGCGCGACGCACGATCGACAAGTCGCGCCTCGAGCCTTCGCGCGTCTTCGTGCTCGAGCGACCGGGCTACTCGCCGATGATCCTGCGCGGGGGCAACCGCCTCCTCTTCCTCGCCGACAAAGTGAGGTCGATGGACGGCGAGCGCGTCATCG
The DNA here is from genome assembly GCA_964531795.1 of uncultured Polyangiaceae bacterium. Classification (GTDB taxonomy): domain Bacteria; phylum Myxococcota_A; class Polyangia; order Polyangiales; family Polyangiaceae; genus CAZHHD01. The sequence continues at coordinate 146,357 of CAZHHD010000011.1, forward strand.
CCGAGCCTCTCACCAACGTGTGGGACGACGTGCCGTTTCAAGGGATCGCCCGCGAAGGCGGCGTCACCTTCACGCGCAACAAGAAGCCCGAGCGCTTGCTCGAGCGGGTGCTGGCGCTGACGACCGAGCCGGGCGATTGGGTGCTCGATCCGTTCTTGGGCAGCGGCACCACCGCCGCCGTCGCTCACAAGATGGGGCGGCGCTGGGTCGGCATCGAGTCGAGCGCCACCCTCGACGACTTGTGCGTGCCGCGCCTCGATCGGGTGATCCGAGGAGAAGATCCCTACGGCGTGACCGAGAAGCTCGGCTGGCGAGGAGGCGGCGGCTTTGGCGTTCACGTTTAGGTGTAGAGCTCACCTATCGGCGCTCGCCCTCGCTCTCGGCGCGTGCGCGCGTCACGAGCCCGCGGGCCACCCGGGAGAGACGGCGCTCTCGGACGCCGCCGTCGCCCCCACGGCGAGCGAAGCGGGGGCCGTGCTCGCGCCGCCGCTCCCTCCTTATCCTTGGGCGGAGGCGGTGCGCCTCGCGCGCTGGAGTGAAGCCGACCGCGGCCTCGACGCGCTCCCCCCGGACGAGAAGCGACGCCCGGAGGTGCGCTACGTGACCGCGCGCGTGGCCCTCGAGCGCCACGACGAGAAGCGCGCCCTGCCGCTCCTCGACGGTCTCGAGCGCGATCTGCCGCTCCTCGCCGACGACATCGCGCGACGCCGCGCCGACGCCGAGCTCCGCGTGGGACCGTTCCTCGACGCCGGCGAGTACTTCCTCTCGCGCGGCACCCCTTCGGGCTGGCTCCACGCCTGCGAGGCCTTCGCCAAGGCCAAAGAGGAGGCGCGGGCGCGCACGGCGTGCGATCGCGTGCTGGGGAGCGAGAAACGAACGCGCGCCCACGAAGCCGCGGCGCGCGCGCTGCGCATCTCGCTCGGCGGTCGCGCCGCCGGCGACGACGCCGCCGACGCGCGCTGGTTGGCGATCGAAGCGGCCGATCTCGCCGAGGGGACCGAAGGGCTCAAGCTCCTCGGGCGCCTCGATCCCGCGCACCCGCTCGGCGCCGAGGATTGGGTGCGGCGCGCGCACCTCTTCGCCGAAGCGGGGATGACCGACGAGGCGCTTCGCGCGCTCGACCGCGCCGCGACCGCCGGCGGGCGCGCGGTGCCGCTCCTCACGCGGCTCCACGCCAAGGCCGACGTCCTCTTCAAGACGCGCGGGCGCGCGCTCGAGGCCTCGCGCGTGTACGACGACTGCGCACGCCGCGGAGGCCCCGCCGCCGGCGAGGACGCGTTCCACGCGGCGCGCGCGCTCTCGCGTGCCGACCACGACGACGAGGCGATCGAGCGCTACGGCGCGGTGGCGCGGCGTTATCCGAACACGTCGTGGGCCGACGAATCGACGTTCCTCGCCGCGCGCCTCGAGCTCCTCCACGGGCGCTACAAGAAGGCGAGCGCCGATCTCGACGAGTACGTGAAGCGCTTCCCCAGCGGCGCCGAGCGGCGCGAGGCCGCGCGCCTTCGCCCGCTTGCACACCTCCTCGCCGGCGACGTGAAGGCGGCGCGGCGGCTCTTCGAACAAGTGGCCGACGAGCCGGGAGATCCGCTGGCGGCGGCGACCGCGGTGGACCTCGGCGCGCTCGCGGCGCTCCGCGACGGCGATCGCACCCACGCTCTGGCGCGCTGGACCGAGATCGCGCGGACGCGTCCCCTCACCTGGCCGGCGCTCGTGGCGCGTGCACGGCTCGCGCAGGCGGGGGCGCCCGTGCCTCCCGCCATCGACCCGCCGACGAACGAGACGAGCGAGCCGCTCGCCCTCGGCCTCCCACCGCCCGCCGACGTGCTGCATCGCGTGGGGCTCGACGGCGACGCCGAGGCGCGAGTCAAAGAGCGCGAGAGCGTCGTGAGCGGCGCGGCCTCGGGCGGGCGCGGCGTCGAAGCGGTGTGCGGCGTGTACGGGCTCCTCGGGCGCGCCAAGCGGCGCTACCAAGTCGCCCAACAGATCCCCCCGGCCACCTTGAGCACTGCGCCCTCGGGGCGCACCCGGTGGGCGTGGGATTGCTTGTATCCTGCACCTTACGAGGACGAGGTCGTCCGCCAGGAGAACGAGACCAAGCTCTCGGCCGCGCTCCTCTACGCGGTGATGCGCCAGGAGAGCGGCTACGATCCCGACGCGGTGTCACCGGCGCGCGCGGTGGGGCTGCTCCAGCTCATGCCCGAGACGGCGAAGATCATCGACGCCGGCGCGGCGCCCTCGCTCACCGAGCCGGGAGAGAACCTCCGCCTCGGCGCGCGCTACCTGCACGATCTCGTGGATCGCTTCGACGGTCAGGTCCCGCTCGCCGTCGCCGGGTACAACGGCGGGCCCGACGCGGTGGAGCGATGGCTCGCCCGCTTCGCGGCACGGGCGGGCTCGCACGAGAGCCCCGCGCAAGGCGACGTGGAGCTCGACGTCTTCGTGGAGCAGATCCCCTACGCCGAGACGCGCGCGTACGTGGTGCGCGTGATGGGCAACTATGCGCGCTATGCGTTCCTCCGCGGAGGGGAATCGGCGGTGCCCCGCCTCGATCTCTCGCTGGGGAAGCTCGCGAAAGAAGAGGCCGCGCGAAACCCCTGAGGCGCGCGGACTTGCCCTCGCGCGTCCTCTGGCTACGTTGAGCGCGTGCAGTGCGCGGTGTGCCATCGTGAGGTCCTCCCCGAGATGACCGCGTGCATCGTCTGTGGCGCCCCCGCGGGCGCGCCGCCGGTCCCCGGCGCAGGGCCCGCGTACCAAGCCCCGCTCGGCGGCTTCGACGCCTACGCCCCCGGCACGCAGCCGGCCGCACCGTACCCGTCGCCCCCCTTCGCGCCGCCGGGCCCGCCCCCGGGCGCGCCCTTTGCGGGTCCGTCTGGCTTCGGCGCAGCTCGCGGCGCCGGGCCCATCGGCCCAGGGTGGATGGGCGCACCCGCTGCGCTCCCCCTCGCGCGCGAGAACAACTTCGCCGCCGTGTCGTTGGTGTGCGGCGCGCTGGGCCTCATCCCCTTTTGGGTGGGCTTCATCTTGTGCATCCTCGCCATCGGGTTCGGCATCGCCGGCATTCAGCGCGCGGGGATCTTGCCGGGCCAGCGCGGACGCGGAATGGCGATCGCCGGGCTCGTCCTCGGCCTCGTCTTCATTCTGCCGGCGGGCTGCGGTCTTTAATCTGCTACGACCGGAGCCGGCAGGCGCAACGTGATCGGGCTCCTCTTCGCGGCGCTTTTCATTCTCTTGAACGGCTTCTTCGTGGCGGCGGAGTTCGCCCTCGTGAAGATGCACGCCATCCACGGGTCGAACCGTGGCACGAGCAAGCTCGGCGCTCGCGAAGCTGCGCTCGAGAAGATCCTCGGGCGCCTCGATCGCTACCTCTCGGTCACGCAGCTCGGCATCACGCTGGCGAGCCTCGGCCTCGGATGGATCGGCGAGCCCGCGGTGGAGGCGATGTTCCAGCGTGCCACCGTGGCTCTCGGCTTCGGCGCACCGCACGAAGGGGTCCTGCACGTCGTCACCGTGGTCGTCTCCTTCACCGTGCTCACGTTCGGGCACGTGCTGCTCGGCGAGCTCGTCCCCAAGCTCATCGCCATTCAACGCTCGGAGCAGATGGCGCTGCTCTCGACCTCGCCCCTCAGGCTCGTCTTCTTCACCTTCCGCCCCCTCCTCTTCATCTTGGAGCACGCGTCGGGCGTGCTCCTTCGCACGATGGGGCTCTCCGCCGACGCAGCGACCGAGGGGAGCCTCTCGGAGGAGGAGATTTTGGGCATCTTGGCGGCGAACACCGCGCGGAGCCCCAAGGGGAAAGAGAAGGGCGAGCTCCTCGAGCGCGTGCTTCGCTTCTCGCAGCGCACCGCGCGCCACGCGATGGTGCCGCGCGTCGACGTGGCGTCGCTCCCCCTGACCACCAGTGTGCAAGACGCGCTCGCCTACTTGAGGAGCCAGCAGTACTCGCGCGTGCTCCTCACGAGGGAGCGCTCGCTCGACGAGGTCGCCGGCTACCTCTACACGAAGGACGTCCTCCTGGACGAGAGCGTGCTCGCCGACCCCGATCTGACGAAGCTTCGTCGTGACGTCCTCTTCGTCCCCGAGACCATGGGGCTCCTCGACGTGCTCCGCTCGATGCAGAACGAGCAGACGCCCATCGCCGTCGTGGTCGACGAATACGGCGGCACGAGCGGCATCGTGACGATGGAGGATCTCCTCGAAGAGATCGTCGGCGAGATCCGCGACGAGCTCGACGTCGAGCTCCCCACGCTGACCAAGGCAAAAGACGAAGCCGACGCGTGGGACGTCGACGGGCGCGTGCGCATGGACGAGCTCCGCGTGACTGGGCTCGAAGTGAGCGAAGAAGACGCCACCGAGCCGATCGGCGCGGTCATGCTGCGGCGGCTCGGGCGCCTCCCGCGGAAGGGCGACAAAGTCGTGCTCTCCGACAACGCCGTGGCGCTCGTCAGCGCGGTGAGTCGAAGGCGCGTGACCCGCGTGCGCGTGCGCATTCTCCTCCCGCCCGCCGAGGCGTAGGTGGCCAAGGCCTCGTTCCGCTCTCTCCGCTGGTCACGCGCCGTGATGGTGTGCGTGACGCTGCTCTCCTTCTGGTTCACCGCGCGCGATCTGCACCTCTCGTCGGACCTGACCGATCTGTTCCCCCGCGGCGGCGCAGCGACGATGCTGACGCGCTTTCTCAAAGCCTTCGGCGGAGGCGACGTGGCCGTCGTGCTCGTCCGCGGCCAAGATCCGCGCGAGGTGGAGGCGGCGGCGACCGAGGTCGCTTCCGGGCTGTCGTCGAAGCCGACGGTGACGCGCGTCCTCGAGGACACGCCGCTGCCGCACGGGTTCGATCCCACGCTCGCCTGGTCCTACGCGGGACCACGCGCGCGCGAGCGACTGGCAGAGGCGCTGACGCCCGAGGGGATGCGCGAGCGCCTCGCCGGAACACGCGAGCTCTTGCTCGCGCCTGGCGCCGCCGAGGTCGAGCCGTGGCTCGCCCGCGATCCTCTGCGGCTCGCGACCTTGCCGTGGGAGGGCTCGGTGGAGCTCGCGGCCGGCCTCCGCGTCGGATCGGGCGGGCTCTTCGTGGGGGACGAAGGGCGCGCTCGCCTCGTCGCTGCCGAGCCGAAGGGGAGCGCCTTCGACGGCGACGACGCCGCGAGATTCGTGGGCGACGCGCGCGCGGTGATGGCCGACGCCGAAGCACACCACCCGGGCGTGCACTGCGAGCTCACCGGCGGCCACGCCATCGCGGTCGCGACCGCGGAGATGCTCCGTCGCGACATCATCGTCTCGAGCATCCTCTCCACCGTGCTCGCGAGCGTCGTCTTCTTGCTCACGTTCCGTCGCGCGCGCGCGCTCCTGGCGGTGCTCCCGCCGCTCGGCCTCGGAACGTTGTGGACCACCGGCGTCGCCGCCTTCTTCCCCACCGGGCTCAGCGCCATCGCCACCGCCTTCGCCGCGGTCGTCATCGGCGTGGGCGTCGACACCGGCGTGCACGTGTACGCCGCGCTCCTCGACGGGCGAAGGCGCGGCTTGCCCCCGATCGAGGCGGCAGCTTACGCACGACGTGCCACCTTCCGACCCACGATGCTCGCGGCCACCGCCGCGGGGCTCGCCTTCGCTTCGCTCGCGCTGAGCGACTTGCTCGCGGTGCGGCAGCTCGGCCTCTTGTGCGGCGCCGGGGAGGTGCTGACGGCGCTCGGCATCCTGCTCGTCACCCCCGAGCTCGGCGCGCTGCTCGAGAAGAAGACGCCGCGCCCCGCCGCGGAGCCGCGCTGGACGCGCATTCCCCTCGCCCTCACGAGCACCCGCGCGCGCGCCGGCGCGGTGCTCGCGGCGTGCTTTCTCCCCATCGCGCTGCTCTTGGTGCTCGGTTGGCCCTCGGCGAGCGACGCCCTCGTGGCCATCCGCCCGCGCGCGCTCGCGCCGCTCGTGACGCAAGAGTCGATCTACCGCATCTTCGGCGGGCGCGAGGGGCAGTGGCTCGTCGTCAGCGCCGACCGCGATCGCGACCACGCCATGGCCCGCGCCGATCGTGTGGCCGAGGCGCTCGAGCGTCTCGACCAGGCGGGGGACGTGGCGGGCTTCGACGCGCTGGCTCACTTCGCGCCGGCACCGGCGACGCAGCGCGCACGCCTCGACGCGCGGGACGCGCTCCACCTCGAGGCGCGCCGCGACGATCTGGCGGCGGCGCTCCGCGACGCGGGCTTCGACGCCGAGGCGTGCGCGCCGGCGCTCGACGCCTTCCTTCATCCCGACGAGACTGTGCGCGCGATCGACCCGCGCGGTCCCCTCGCCTTCCTCGTCTCGCGCCACGTGGCCGACGACCGCCAAGGGACGCTCGCGGTGAGCTACGTGCGCCCCACCGGCGACCCCGCCAAGGACGCGCGCGCCCTCGCCGCCATCGCCGCCGCCGATCCCGAGGCGGTGGTCACGGGCTACCACCACCTCGAGACCGCGCTTCGCGCCGCGCTCGCCCACGATCTGCCGCGCGTCGGTCTCGTCGCGCTCTTGCTCGTGATCGTCGCCCTTCGGGCCGTCTTGAAGACGAGCCGTGACGTGCTCATCGCCCTCGCGACCATCGCGGTGGAGATCGGCGCCGTAGCGCTGACCATGCGTCTCTTGCACGTGCGTTGGCATGTGTATGACGCACTCGTTCTACCGGTGCTCATCGGCATCACCATGGATGAGTCGATGTTTCTCCTCCACGCCGCCGGCCGCGACGCCAAGGCCGCGCCCGACAGCCTCGCCGGCGAACGCGCCAAGGAGCCGAGCGTCGACGTCGTCATCGCCGAGGCGCTCCGCGAGCAAGGGCCGCTCGTGGCCTCCACCGCGCTGACCACCGCCGCGGGCTTCGCCGCGCTCCTGGCGTGCCGCTTCGAGGGGCTCGTCGATTTGGGCGCCGTCGGTGCGCTCGGCTCGGCGCTGGGGCTCGTCTCCGCCCTGCTCGTCGTGCCAGCGGGCTTGCGGCTCGGGGACAAGGCGCGCTAGAGCGCTTAGCCCCCGTGAGCGACGAGCCCCTGGAAGCAAGCGGCATCGAGCCGATCCTCCCTCCCGAAGGGGTCGTCGCGGTGCGCCTTCGCGACGTGGTGCAGCGCGCCAAAGAAGCGCGACGCATCGACGTCTCGGGGACGCGTGGCTCGGCGGGGGCGGCGCTCGCCGCCGAGCTCGCCCGTTCGGGATCGCGCGTCGTCTTCGTGACCGCGGATCTCGAGAGCGCCCGCCGCTCCGCCGAGGACCTCGGCTTCTTCTTCCGCGGCGCGATCGACGAGGCCACGGCCGAGGACACGTCGGAGGGCGAGGTCCTTCTCTTCTCCTCGAGCGAGTCCTCACCCTACGCCGACGTGAACCCCGATCGACGCGCGGCGATGAGCCGCATGGCGACGCTCTTCCACCTCGCCCACTTGCCGTGGCAGGTGCTGGTCGTCCCCGCGGCGGGGCTCGCGCGTCGCGTGGTGCCGCGTGCCGTGCTCCGGACACACACCTCGCGCGTCGTGGCCGAATCGGAGCTCGATCGCGACGCGCTCGTCAGCCGGTTGAGCGACGCCGGCTACCTGCGCGTGCCGGTGGTGGAAGATCCCGGTTCCTTCGCCGTGCGCGGCGCGCTCCTCGACGTGTGGCCGCCGAATCGCGCCGAGCCGGTGCGCATCGAGCTCTACGGGGACCTCGTCCTCTCGATGAAGGAGTTCGATCCTTACGAGCAGCGCACGAAGAAGAAGACCACCGAGACCGGGGAGACGGTCGAGTCCACGGTGACCGAGCTGTGGCTCCCCCCCGCCCGCGAAGCGGTGCTCTCGCGCGAGGTGGTCGCCCGCGCCAAAGATCGCGTGCAGCAGCTCGCCGAGATGATCGACTGGCCGACGACCAAGGCGCGCGCGCTCGCCGACGACGTGAGCACCGGTCGCGCGTTCTTCGGCGCCGAGGGCTTCCTCCCCGCGTATTACCCCGAGCTCGACCCGCTCTTCTCCTACTTCGACGAGCGCACCGTCTTCGTCCTCGAAGATCCGCCGGCGGTGACGCGCGAGGTGCGGGCCGATCGCGAAGGGGCAGAGAAGGATCTCGCCTCGAAGGGGAGCGAGCCGCATTTTCTCCCCCCTTCCTTCTTCGTCGACGAGGCCAAGGTGGTCGAGGCGCTCGGCGCACGCACGGTCGTGGCGCTGCATCGCACGCACGTCTTGGGAGCGCCCGAAGGCGAAGGGCTCGATCGCTACGAGGTGAGCGAGAGCGCGATCGATCTCGCGGCGCGTGACCACGAGGATCTCACACGCGCGGTGAAGGCTTCACGCGCCACCAAGGGGAAGGCCGGCACGCTCACGCCGCTCGCGCTCCGAGTGCGTCTCTGGCACGCGCACGGCCTCCGCGTGTTCCTCGCGGCGCGCGCCGAGACACAGGCCGAGCGACTCACCACGCTGCTGAAGCACCAAGGGGTCGAGTGCCGGGCCCGTCTCGGCCCGTTCGATCCGGCGTGGCTCGGGCTCGGCGCGGGCGAAGACGACGCCACGCGTGCGGCGATGCGCGGCGTGGCGCAGATCGTCGTGGGCCCCCTCGCGCGCGGCGCGGTGCTCCCCGCCGACGGCGTGGTGCTCGTCACAGAGGAGGAGATCTTCGGCGCGCGCGCCCATCGTCGCAAAGAGCGGCGCGCCGCGGGGGCGAGCGATCCGACGCGCCCCTTCCTCGAAGATCTCCGGAACCTCGCGGTGGGCGATCTCGTCGTGCACGTGGAGCACGGCGTGGGGCGCTACATGGGCCTCTCGCACAAAGAGGTCGCGGGGCTCACCGTCGATCTCCTCGTCGTCGAGTACGGCGGCGGCGACAAGCTCTACCTCCCCGTCTACCGCCTCAATCAGATCCAAAAGTACTCGGGCGGCGAGAACACGGCGCCCAAGCTCGACAGGCTCGGCGGCTCGACCTTCGCGAAGACGAAATCCCGCGTAAAAAAGGCCGTTCGGCAGATGGCCGACGAGCTCCTTCGCCTCTACGCCGAGCGGCAGGCGCAGCCGGGCGCGGCGCTCCCCCCCGCCGACGACGAGTACCGCGCCTTCGAGGCGACGTTCCCCTTCGACGAGACGCCCGACCAAGCGCGCGCCATCGCCGAGGTGAACAAGGACCTCGAGACCGCGCGTCCGATGGACCGCCTCGTCTGCGGCGACGTCGGCTTCGGCAAGACCGAAGTGGCCATTCGCGCCGCCTTCCGCGTGGCCATGTCCGGCAAGCAGGTGGCGCTTCTCTGCCCGACCACCGTGCTCGCGCAGCAGCACTTCCGCGTCTTCGAGGCGCGCATGCAGAGCTACCCGCTCACCTTGCGGGCGATGAGCCGCTTCCAGACCAAGAAGGAGCAGGACGAGACCGTCGCTCAGCTCAAGGAGGGGAAGGTCGACATCGTCATCGGCACGCACCGGCTCCTCTCCAAGGACATTCACTTCAAAGACCTCGGGCTCCTCATCGTCGACGAAGAGCAGCGCTTCGGCGTGGCGCACAAGGAGCGCATCAAGCAGATCCGCGCGCAGGTCGACGTGCTCACGCTCACCGCCACGCCCATCCCGCGCACCCTGCAAATGGCCGTCAGCGGGCTCCGAGATCTCTCGCTCATCACCACACCGCCGGTGGACAGGCGCGCGGTGCGCACGCTCGTCACACGCTTCGACGAGCACGTGCTGCGCGAGGCGGTGGAGCGCGAGCTCTCCCGCGGCGGACAGGTGTTCTACGTCTACAATCGCGTGGAGCAGCTCTACGAGAAGGCCGAGCGGCTCGCCAAGCTCGTCCCCCAAGCGCGCATCGCGGTGGCCCACGGACAAATGAGCCGCGGAGGAACGGCGCAAGAGACGGGCGCGCTCGAGCAGGTGATGCTCGACTTCGTCGAGGGGAAGTTCGACGTGCTCTGCGCGACGGCCATCGTCGAGAGCGGTCTCGACATCGCCCGCGCCAACACCATCATCTTGGACCGCGCCGATCTCTTCGGGCTCGCGCAGCTCTACCAGCTCCGCGGACGCGTGGGCCGATCGAAGGAGCGCGCGTACTGCTACTTGGTCGTGCCGCCGGAGAACGCGATGACCGACGAAGCGCGCTCGCGCATCGAAGCGCTCGAGCGTCACACCGAGCTCGGCAGCGGCTTTCAGATTGCTTCGCTCGACCTCGAGCTCCGCGGCGCGGGCGATCTCTTGGGCGGCGAGCAATCGGGCAACGTGGCCAGCGTGGGGTTCGATCTCTTCTGCCAGATGCTCGACGAAGCGGTGCACGAGCTCCGCGGCGAGACGGTGGTGCACGACGTCGATCCCGAGCTCTCGTTCGACGTGGCCGCGCTCCTCCCCGACGAGTACGTCGGCGACGTCGGCGTGCGGCTCTCGCTCTACAAGCGCCTCGCCAGCGCCATCGACGAAGCTCACGTCTCCGAGATCGCCGAGGAGATGGAAGACCGCTTCGGTCCCCCGCCCGAGGAGGCGCGTCGCCTCGTGCAGCTCATGAGCCTCAAGACCGAGCTGCGCCGCCTGCGCGCGCTCGGGTGCGAGGCGACCAGCCGCAGCGTGACGCTCCACCTCCGCGAAGACACACCGCTCGATCCCAAGAAGATCCTCGAGCTCGTGCGCGCGCCGCGGAGCCCTTACCGCCTCACCCCCGACATGCGCCTCTCACGGCGATTCGACGGGCCGAACGACGCCCCGGGGAACGGCTTGACCCACGCCGAGTCGCTCCTCGCGGAGCTCTCGAAGTGCATGAAGTAAGCTTCGGATCGATGCCCAAGAAGGTCCTCGTCCCCCTCCCCGACAAGGATTTCGACGTCACCGAGGTCGCGGTTCCGTGGAAGGTGCTCCGCGATCGCGGGCACGACGTCGTCTTCGCCACCGAGGTCGGCGCGCGCCCCTCCGCCGATCCGCTCTTGCTCCGCGGCGTGCTCTTCGGTCAGCTCGGCGCCACGAAAGAGCCGAAGGCCTTCTACGCCGAGCTCGAGCAAGATCGGCGGTTCGCCGCGCCCGAGCGCTGGAGCGACTTGAGGATGTCCGACTACGACGCGCTCCTCCTCCCCGGAGGCCACGCGCCGGGGATGCGGCAGTACCTGGGGAGCGCGCTCCTCCAAGAGAAGGTGGCGGAGTTCTGGGCGCTCGAGAGACCGGTCGGCGCCATCTGCCACGGCGTGCTGCTCCTCGCGCGGAGCAAAGGCAAAGACGGCAAGAGTGTCCTCGCCGGCGCGCGCACCACCTGCCTCCCCAAGTACATGGAGCGCTCGGCGTACTTCCTCACGTTCTGGAAGCTCGGTCGCTACTACCGCACCTATCCGGCGTACGTCGAGGAGGAGGTGCGCGCCGCCCTCGACGCGCCCGACGTGCAGTTCGTCCGCGGCCCGTTCTCGCTCGGCACGTCGCGCGGCACGGCGACCGACGACGCGCCGGCGTTCGTCGTCGAGGACGGGCGTTACGTCTCGGCGCGGTGGCCGGGCGACGCCTACCTCTTCGCCCGTGCGTTCGCCGATCGCCTGGGAAAATAGGTCGAGATCAGAGTGTGGGGAGGATCGCGAGCACGGCGTCGGCGCGTGCCTTCACGATCGCGTGCGCGGCGAGGAAGCGCGGCTCCTTCCTGAGCGTCTCGAAGAGCGGGCAGTGGTCGAGCCACGCCACGTCCATCAGGGCCGAGTTGACGGCGCGTTCGATGCCGTTGAGCGCCTCGTCGGGCTCGTCGTAGAGCATGGCGATCTCGGCGTGGAGCTGCGCGGCGAAGGCGCGCCGCCGTGCGGACTGGGCGTCGGCGCTGGCACGCATGTTGAAGAAGTCGAGCAGCGACGCCGGCCGCTGACGTCGGCGGTACATTTGGCAGGCGCCGAGCGCGACAGGCCGCATCTCGAAGGCGGGCCCCTGCATCATTTCTTCCGCGGCGCGAAACATCGCGTCCTGGTCGCGCCACCACATGGTGAAGCGGACCTTGCTGAGCCAGTAGAGGTTCAAGAACGAGGGCTCCTTGGGCGGTGGGCCCATGGCTGCGTCGAGCTTCGGGCGATCGCCGAGGAGCGCGTAGGCGCGGACGATCTCGCTCCGCACCGTGTGCATCTCGGGCTCCATGGTGACAGCCACCTGGAGCCGCGCGATGGCCTCTTCGATCCGGCCCGCTTCGAGCAAGAGGCGCCCGTAGTACTCGTGCGCTTCGGGGAGCCCGGGGTTGCCGCGATAGGCGGCGAGCACTTCGCGCGCTGCGGTGGGCCCGTCGCCGAAGCCCCACGCCACGGCCGCGTTCACGACCCGCGGCTCGGCGGCGTTCGGTTCGATGGCGAGGGCTCGGGCCGCCATCTCACGCGCGGCGCTGGCGGCGTCTTCGTGGATGATCTGATCGAGGTTGAAGCGGCGCATCAGCGCGAGCGCGTAACCGCCCAGGACGCGCGCGTCCTGGGGCGCGCGACCCGCCGCTTGGGCGAAGAGCTCCACGGCGCGAGCATTTCCGCCGGCCCAGTGGAGGTGGTACTCGTGGCGCGCGCGGAGGTAGAGGTCCACGACCTCGGGATCTTGTGCGGGGCTCGCGCGCTGCTTGTGCTCGACCGTGAGCGCCGCGGCGATGGCCTCGGCGGCCTCGTCGGCGATGAGCAGCACGTCACCGGCGGGGCGCTCGAAGCGCTTGGCCCAAAGCTGAAAGCCGTCGGCCACGCTGACGAGGCGCACCGAGACGCGCACCGAGCTCCCCGCGCGCCGCACCGATCCGTCGACCACGACGCGCACGTCGAGGTCGCGCCCGAGGTCGCGCGGATCGCCGGTCTTTCCGCGCAGATGCATGACGGCGCCGCGCGAACGCACGCGCAGGTCGGGGAGCATCGAGAGGCCGTCGATGAGATCTTCGGTGAGCCCTTCGGCGAGGTACTCGTCCTCGGGGGGACCGCCGTTTCGGAACGGGAGCACAGCGAGGGTCTTCTCGGCGTGCGGCGTCCCTACGAGGCCCGAAGGCGACGCGATGCGTACGTCGCTCGGAGCGTGCGAGAGCGCCGGTGAGCTCGATCCAATCGCCTTCGGGGCGGGATACGCGCCGGTCTCGGCCACGGTGGTCGCGAGGAGCTGATCGATCGCGAGCTCGAGCTCGTGCACGTCGTGGAAGCGCGCGTCCGGCTTTCGCTGCATGCAGCGCAGGATGACGTCGGCCACGCCTTGGGGAAGGTCGGGGCGGAGCAGCCGCGGATCGGGCGGCGGACGAAGCACGCGCGCCGTGGCCACGGCGATCGGCGACTCGCCCTCCCACGCGCGATGCCCGGTCACGAGCTCGTAGAGGATGGCGCCGAGCGCATAGATGTCGGCGCGCGCGTCGATGACCGCGGCCCCCTCGACCTGCTCCGGCGCCATGTACGCGGGCGTGCCGAGGATCATCCCTTGGGTGCGCGAAGGAGCGTCGGCCATCGCGCGGGCGATGCCGAAGTCTGTGATGACGACGCGACCGTCGCGACCGAGGAGCACGTTCTCCGGCTTGAGGTCGCGGTGGATCACGTTGGCGGCGTGCGCGGCGGCGAGCCCGTGGCACAGCTCGCGGGCGAGGAGGAGCGTCCGCCCCACCGGGAGGCGACGCTCGCGCTCGAGGAGCTTCGCCAAGGCCTCGCCTTCCACGAGCTCCATGGTGAGAAAGCGCATCGTGCCGTGCTCGCCGATGTCGTACGTACGCGCGACGTTGCGGTGGGTCACGCGCCGCGCGAGCTTCACCTCCTGGCGAAAGCGGTCGAGGAACGAGGCGTCGGTCCCCTCGGCGAGCACCTTGAGAGCCACGATCTCGTCGAGCTCGATGTCGCGTGCACGATACACGCTTCCCATCCCGCCCACACCGAGGAGGCCCAACACTTCGTAGCGGCCGGCGAGACGCTCGGTGAGCGACGAGGGCGCGCGCGAGCCCAGGACTCCCGACGTGACGGCGAGCTCCCCGGTGGCACCCGCCACGGTCGCCGCAAGGGCGTCGTCGTCCTTGGCCATGGGACTAAGGGTAGCCCGGCTCGCCGCCCCCGACGAGGCGGAGGCCCAGCTCGAGGCTCGCCGTCAGAGCTTGCCGCCCTTTTGCACGCACGTGGCCTTCGCCGAAGCGCAGCTGGCGCGCAGCACCGAGCCCGTCGGGTTGGCGCACGCGGACGATTTTGCGGTCTCGCATTCGGGGATGACGCCCGGCTTGGTCGCCGCGGCGGAGCCAGCGGCCTTGGGCTTCGCGGCAGCCACCGGCGCGGCGCCGCTGTTCAAGGGAGCGATCTCGCCGGTGTCGGCCGCCGCGGGCGCGGACGGCGCGGCGCTGGCCGCTGCTGCTGTCGAGTCGGCCGCGGAAGGGGCCGCCGTCGCGGCACCGCCGGCGTCGTACGCGTACGGATCGACGTGCTTGTTGCACGCGAGACTGCAAAGCGTGAGCGACGCCGAGAGCGCCACGAGAAGGTGCGTCGAACGCAGAATCAAAGGTGCCCTCCGTTCTTTTGCATGCAGGTGATCTTGAGCTGGGAGCAGGTCGCGCGGAGCGCCGGTCCCGGGCTCCCGCACAGCGAGTGGTACTGCACGCACTCCGGCACTCCGGCCGGCGGCGGCGTCGTGGGAGGCGTCGTCGGCGGTGTGGTGGGGGGTGTCGTGGGCGGCGTCGTCGGCGGCGTCGTCGGGGGTGTGGTGGGCGGCGTCGTCGGCGGGGTCGTCGGCGGTGTGGTGGGGGTCTTCCCCGCGTCGGCCTTGGGGGTCGTCGGCGTGACTGGGTGCGGCGCGGCGCCGGTGTTGAGCGGCGCAACGGTCGGCGGTGTCGTCGCCGTCTCGGCCGTCGTCGGCGGAGTCGTGGGGGCCGCCGTCTCGGTGGGCGTCGTCGGCGTGGTGGTCGATCCGAAGAGGTTCGTGTCGCCGGTCTTCTTGTCGCCGCTCAAGACCCCTGAGCCGACGAGCACGAGGCCGCCGCAGAGGAGCCCGGCGACGACGAGCGCACCGATGATGAGCCCCGTCTTGTTGCCCCCTTTGCCACCGTCGTCTTGCGCTCGGTACGCCGGCGGGCCGGCAAAGGCTTGGTTGCCGCTGGCCGGAGTGCCGTAAGGCGACACCGCGGGCGCAGGCATCGGCGCCATGCCGCCGCCCATGCTCGGTCCCATGCCTTGGCCCATGCCCGGATTGCTCGCCCCCATGCCGTACGCGGGCGCGCCGCCGTACGCCGAGGGATCGATCGGCGCGCCGACCTCGGTCTTGCCGCGCTGCGACCCACCTTGCGGCGCGCCTGCGGCTATCGCCACGGGAACAGCGGCCGCGGTCTGCTGGCGTGGGGGAGGCGCTTCGATTGGCGCGGTGCCGGCGAGCGCCTCGTAGAACTTCGTCGCCGAGGTGAAGCGCTCTTCGGGGATCTTGTGGAGCGCCTTCTCGATCGCGTGGCGCATGGGCGCAGGCACGCGATCGCCCATCGGCTGCGTCTCGAGCGGGAGCGGCTGCGCGGTCATGTGCTGCGTCGCCCACTCCCAGGCGGTGTGGCCTTGGAACGGCAAGCGCCCGCAGAGCATCTCGTAGGCCATCACGCCGAGCGAATAGATGTCGCTGCGCGCGTCGACCGGCTTCCCGGTGAACTGCTCGGGGCTCATGTACGGCGGCGTGCCGAGCACCATCCCCTGCTGGGTGAGCTTCTGCTCGTTCTTGTCTTCTTCGTTCGAGCGCTTGGCGATGCCGAAGTCCAAGACCTCGACCCAGTCCTTTTGCCCGGCGCGCTCGCAGAGCACGACGTTGTCCGGCTTCAGGTCACGGTGAATGATGCCGTGCGAGTGCGCCTCTTCGAGCGAGCCGCACACCTGCTCCATGATCTTGAGCACGCGCTTCGGCTCCATCGGGCCGTCCTGCTCGAGGATCTCGGCGACGCTGCGCCCCTCGACGAACTCCATGACGATGTAGAGCAGGCCGTTGTCGGTCTTGCCGAAGTCGTAGACCTGGATCGTGTTCGGGTGCTGGAGCTCGGCCACCGTCCCGCACTCGCGTTCGAAGCGCGCGAGGATCTTCGGATCGTGCGAGAGGTGCGCGTGCAGCGTCTTCACCGCGACCTTGCGCACGGTGCCGCCGAGCGTCTGCTCAGCCGCGAAGACCGAGCCCATTCCCCCCTCGCCGAGGAGCCTCACGATCTTGTAACGGCCGCCGAGGGTCTGGCCGATGAGCCCGGAGGTATCGGGGGTCTGGTTGGGAGAGTCCATCTAGAGGTCCTACGTTATCGACGTCCGAAGCCCGGGGGAGGATCTTCCGCCCGCGGAAGAGGCGAAACCGGCCTACATCTTCGCACTTCTCCGAGGAGACGGCGAGAGAGGTGAACGTCTGCGTAGCCGGTCGACGCCTCAGCGGGTCGGTGCGCCCGCTCGTTGGGTGGGAATGACCTTCGGTAGCCCGCGCACGGTCTCGAAGACCTGCTGGTCGAGCCCCGGCTGATCGTCGGGCTCGGTGAAGTCCCACGCCGAGGCGGCCTGCGCGCCGGTCGTGCCGCCGGGGTTGCAGGAGAGATCCTTGTACGCGCGCGGCTTGTACTCGTAGGGCGTGTAGTCGGGCGTGGAGGTGAAGAGGTCGAGCGGCAACCCGGCGCGTGCAATCTGCACGTTTCGGTAGGGCTTGCCGTACACGTGGGAGATGAGCTTGTGCAGGCTCGCCACGTCGTAGTGCGCGTGGCTCACGTACTTGCGCTTGATCCACGGCGAGGCGAGGAGCGCGATCGTGCGGTGCTGGTCGACGTGGTCGCCGCCGGTGTTCGGATCGTCCTCGATGACGATGACGAGGCTGTCTTGCCAGAACGGCGAGTGCGAGATGCCGTCGAGGAGCATCCCCGTGCCTTCGTCGTTGGTCGAGATCATGAGCGCGGGGTTCGGCTTCCCCTCGGCCAGCCCGAAGGTGTGGTCGTTGCTCAGCCAGGCGTAGGTGAAGTCCTTGGGGTTGCACGTGACGCGCGCGCGCGCGGCGATGTAGCAAGCGCCGACGGTGTCGGGCGTCGTCGAGTCGGTCGAGCCGCCGGGCCACTGCGTGTCGCGCACCGCGAGCCCGCCGGTGAGCTCGCCGTCGTTGTCGAGCGAGACCCCTTGGCTCATGAGCGAGGTGAAGAGCGTGCCCTCGGCGGGCGTCGTGGTCTCGCCGAGACCAGCGACGTCGGTCACGCCGAACTCCCCGCGCCCCCAGATGACCGTCCAGCGACGCTCGTCGTAGTCGGTGCTGCGGCCGAAGACCGTCCACTCGTGCCCCTGAATCGATTGCTCGGCGTCGTTGTAATAGTTGTCCATGTGGGCGAACTGCGCGGCGATGGCGCGCGCGTTCCCCCAGATGTCGTCCATGTGCCCCGGCGCCATGACGAACGCGGGCTGGCCGTCGACGCCGGGCATGTCGCCCATGATGTCGTCGAAGGTCTTGTTCTCGCGGACGATGAAGTAGACGTGCTTGATCTTCTGGCTCGGGCCGTCTTCGATTTTTTGCGGAATGGGGAAGTCGTAGGGGGCGCCGTTGCATTGCACGGTCGAGTACCCGGGGAGCGCGCCGACCTCGTTCTGCGCCTTCCACGCGGCGGCGGCGGTGGTGAGCGTCTGCCCGTCGGGGAACTCGATCCCCTGCACCGAGCCGCGCATGTGATCGCTCATGTAGCCGTCGGAGAAGGAGACCGGCGCCTTCTGATCGGTGCCCGCGCCGTGCCCCTTGCCGTTGGTGACGTAGATCGCGCCGTCGACGTCGTCGACGGCCACACCCGTCGGCCACCAGCCGGTGGGGAGCGTCCCCGCGGGGGTCAAGGTCGGCGGTCCGCTCGCGGGGATCTCGACGTCGAACGCGACCAGTCCGTTGGAGCCGCCGAGCGTCGCGTAGAGACGCTTGCGCGCGCGGTCGTAGGCGAGCGCGCCCGGCCCCTCGCCGTGGTCGCCGACCGAGACCTCGCCGACGACGGAAGAGGCCACGCGATCGACGATCGAGATCGAGTCGCCCAGGTTGTTCGCCACCGCGAGGTAGCGCGCGTCGAGGAACGCCATCTCCTCCGGCGCCTTGCCGACGGCGATGGTCTTGGCGGCGAGGCCGGCCACGTCGATCTGAAGGAGGCGCATCTTGGTGGCGTCCTTCGGATCGGAAGGTGACGTCCACATGGTCGCGTAAGCGGTGTTGCTCGTCGTGTCGTCGGGGTCGAAGCGGACGGCGAAGACGTCGCTCGTCCGCACGTCGATGGCCCCCTTCTGCGTGCCGTAGGTGGCGTCCTCCAAGCTGAAGACGAGGAGCTTCGAGTCCTTCGCTTGGCCGACGACGAGCGTCTTGCCGTCGGGGGAGACGCCGATGCCCTGGGGGACGGCGCCGTCCTTCAGCTTGATCGTCTTCGCCACGTTCTCGGTGGCGGCGCCCGTCGTCATGTCGAGGTCGTACGCGTAGATCTTCGAGTCCGGATTCCCGCTCGAGGCGTAGAGCGTCTTCGACGCGTCACGCCACGCGAGGCCGTAATTCAAGGCCTTCGGCGCCGGATACTTGATGAGCGAGGCGACGGGGTTCCCGCTCTTCGCGCGCAGCATCACCGTGTCGACGACGCGGAGCGTGTGCGTCTTGTAACCGTCGTCGCTGATGATCGCCCACTTGGTGCCGGGGACGAGGAGGATCGACGCGGGGAAGCCGCCCCCGGTGTCGGGCTCGTTGAAGACCCACTCGGCGCCGGCCGCTTGGAGCCGGCGACCGTCGGGGAGGATGGTGAGCGCGTCGGCGATGTTCGCCTTCACGATCGCCTCGCCCGCGGGGTCGGTCGCGTTGCACTTGCCGGGGACGACGGCGGGGAAGGTCTTGCCGTCGAACGTGCCGCACTCGGGCGCGTGGGGAATGTTCGACCAGTCGTCGAGCGCCGGGCACTTCCACGGCTTGTCGGCTTCGACGCACGCCGGATCGCAGTTGAGCGCGCACGACTGGTTGTTGCGGATGTCGCCGAGGAAGTCGTCGGGGGTCGGCAATGCGGGCTTGCCGCTGTCGCCGCCGCCGCAAGCGAAGAGCACGAGCCCGAGCGCACCGCTCAGGAACGAAGCGCCGGCGAGGCGCGCGCCCGCTCGCCCCGAGAACCTGCCGCGCACGACGTCTCGCTTCATCGCGTCCCTCCTCCGTCCATCGTAGCGCCGTTCGCTCCGCGCGCGGTGGCGCTCCCCTCGGTCGGCGGCCACGGCAACGGCCAACGCTTGTCGGTCGCGCGGTCCCAGAGCTCGAGGCGATTCCCTTTCCTCGTGGCCGGAAACATCACGCCGATGCGGGTCGTGAGCTTCTTGTCGAGCGGGCCGAGCATGCGAGCGTCGTCCCTCTCTTTGCGACCGGCGTCGGCGGCGAGCGGAAGATCTCCGCTCTGGAGGAAGGGGAAGTCGAAGCGCACGCGCTCGACGAGCGCCGGGCCCTCGTAGAGCTCGATGGCGAAGCGACCCATCGCGCGGGGCGTCGTCTGCGGCGCGCCGAGATCCATGCCGTGCACGGCGAGGAGGTAGATGTCCCCCTTGTCGTAGCGAAGGTCGAAGATCCACTGCTTCCGCTCGGTCAGCGGCGAGGGATCGGGAGGCGTGCGCGAGAGCGGCGTCCCCGCGCCTCCGTCACGCGAAGCCGTGTGATGCGCGCCGGCGTCGGCCCTCACCGCGTCGGAGGGCGCGGCGAACGCGACCGAGACGAGCGCGCCGGCGGCGAGGAGCGCGAGGAGCGAAGCAGAGGCGATACGTCCAAGAATCAAGCGATGTCGCACGATATGGCGGTATCCCACGCCCGCGGGTCGCCGCCAAGCGCCGACCAGATCTCTCGAAGATCCTCCGGCACCTCGGCGCGTGCCTCGAGCGGGCCGCGCGCCTCGGGGACGGTGACGCGAGCTGCGTGGAGCGCGATCCGACGAAGCGGAATCACGTGGCCGGCGGTAGGTCCCACGCGCACCGTGACGCGCGTCGGGCCGCCGTAGGTGCGGTCGCCGAGGAGCGGCGCCTTTGCAAAGCTCGCGTGCACGCGGATCTGGTGCGTGCGACCGGTGTGCGGCGCGACGGCGAGGAGCGCCACGCCCGAAGCTTCGGCGACGACGCTGTACGAGGTCTCGGCGTGGACCGCGTCGCGTCCGTTCGCCGCGCGATGCCGCGGATCTTTCGCGCGACCGATCGGCGCGGTCCACGTTCCGTGTGCCGGCGAAGGCGCCTTGCTCGCGAGTGCGACGTAACGACGCGCGTAGGTCCCCGCTTCGCGGGCCGCGCCGAGGCGCTCGCGACCTCGCGGCGTGAGGGCGAAGACGACCACGCCGCTCACATCGCGATCGAGACGCGACGTGGGGTGGAGGTCGGACTCGGCGAGCCCGACGGCCCGCGCCGCGGCGGCGAGGAGGGTGTGCGAGCTCCCGACGTGATCGGGGATCGTGGGGACCCCCGCCGGCTTCTCCACCGCGAGGAGATCGCTCGTGCGCGCGAGGATCTTCACGTCGAAGGACGCGCGCGCTTCGGAGACGAGCACTTCGTCGCCTACGCGGACGGGCGTCTCCCCGTGCGTGACGCGCATTCGCCCGAGAAAGACGCGCCCTTCGTCGATCGCCGAGCTTGGCTCTTCGAGCGCGCGGAGCACGTCGTTCACGGTCGCTCCGTCCCCCGGACGTACGACCCACGCGCGCGTGCTCACTCGCCCTCGCGCAGCCGTTCGACGACGCCGCGATCGCCGTCCACGCGCAGCATCTCGCCGGTGCGAAGGACGCGCGTCGCGCCGTCCACGTTCACCACGCTGGGGACGCCGAACTCGCGCGCCACCACCGCCGCGTGCGAGAGCGGCCCGCCGAGCTCCGTGACGACGCCGGCGGCGAGCAAGAAGAGCGGCGTCCACCCGACGTCGGTGGTGTGGACGACGAGCACTTCGCCGGGGAGCAGGGTCCCCATCTCGTGAGCGTGAAAGAGCACGCGCGCGCGCCCTTCGACGAGCCCCGAGCTCGCCGGTGTGCCGCGAAGCACGCGCCCGCCCGAGGGGGGCAACCGAACCGGAGGCGGCGCGCCGACGAACGTGGCCGGTGGATCGGGGCGCGCGCGGTCGCGGGCAAACTCGGCGCGGCGCGCGCGAACGAGCGGCGCAAAATCGACGCTGGTGCTCCTTAGCGCGTGGACGAGCTCCTCGACCGTGAGAAAGAAGACGTGAGGGATCTGCGCGACCGGCGATCCGCTGGCCACGAGCGCGCCCTGCTCGTGGACGAGCTCGGGGGCGAGGCGCACGAGGCGCCGCTCGGCGTCGAGGAACACTTCGCGCAGCATGCCGAGGACCCGCGTGACCCACGTGCGCATGCGCTCGCGGAGACGCGAGGCGCGCTGCGCGCGGGCCACGAGGTGGCGCGCCGCCGTCTGCTCGAGGAGCGAGAGTCGCGGCAAGAGTCGGTTCATTTCGGCGTCGGCCTGCACCTTGGCGCGCGAGAGCGCGGGCTCGAGCGGCCGCCCCTCGCCGCGGAGGGCCACACGCAGCATCGTGAGGACGGGGCGCGGGTCCTCACGCCACCGCGGCGTCGAGAGCTCGGCTTCGCGTACCGCGCGGTCGCCGTAGAGCTCGAGGAAGCTCGCGAGCGCGCGGCGCGTGGGCCCGTCGGGGAGCGCGTCGAGACCGCTGGTCGCTTCGTCGGTGAGGGCGGCGAGGGCGAGCGGCTCGCCCCGGGCGATCTCGGCGACGCGAAGAATTCCAATGGCTGGGCGCGCGCTCTCGAGGTCTTTGATGCCGGCGGTGAGCGCCTGCGCGAGACGCTCGGCGCCGATCGGCGCGACGCGCGAGAGGAGCGCCTTGAGCGCGAGGTGCGTGCCGAGAGCGCTCGACGCGCAGGTGAGCATCACCGTGCCGGTGTGCTCGAGCAGATCTTGTACGTCGCCGACGGTGCGGGCGAGCCCCTCGTCGGGGAGGATCGCCAGATCGAGCGCGCCCAGGATCTTCTGCGCCTTCTCCGCCTCGCTCTCGAAGCGCGCCACGTCGGCGTCGAGCCGAAGCTGCTCTTTGACGAGGCGCGTGGCGGTGAGGGGGAAGCGCGCGTAGAAGCCCTTGCGCGAGACGTCCTCGACTTGATGCGCGAGCTCTTCGCCCCCCGAGCCGCCGCCGAGCTCGACGAGCGTGCGCGGGTCGAGCCACGGCACCTGCGCGGCGATGCGCATGAACTGCGTCAGGTTCAAGTAGAAGCGCCCGTGCACGTTGCCGACGAGCCGCGCGTGACGCGGCACGCTGCAGCCGAGCGCGGCGAACGCGCGACGAAAGCCCGCTTCGCTGAAGGTGCCGGCGACCGACCACGTGAGCGGCGTCGCCACGCCGGGGATCGACTCGCCCACGTTCACGCTGCTCCACACCGTCTCCGCGTCGCCCCCTTCGGGGAAGCCGTGGCCGGTGACCGGGCGCGCTTGAACGATCCACGTCCTGTCCTGGTCGCACGCGAACTCGACGTCCCACGCGCCGGCCTCGAGGCGCTCGAGGCGCGACGCCACTTCGGCGAGCTCGACGACGCGATCGCGATCGAGCGCGGGCGCGTCGGGGGCAAGGACGGGAACCTCGGCGAGCTTCTGATCACGAACGACGGTGGCGTGCTCCTTGTGGGCGATGACCGACTCGACGAGCCGGCCGCGCGTGTCGACGCGGAGCATGTCGGGCGTCGTGACCCCGTCCACGACCGGCGCACCGAGACCGACACCGACGTTGATGATGCGCTCGTCGCGTGAGGCTCCGCGCTGCGGCACGTGGGTGAACATCACGCCCGCGGCGCGTGATTCGACCATGCGCTGTACGACGACGGCCATCGCGACGTCGCGCACGCCGCGCGCAGCGAGGTACGAGAGCGCGCGCCCCGAGGCGATCGAAGCCCACACGGCGCGCACGGCGTCGGCGAGATCGTCGGCGCCGTAGACGGCGAGACGCGACTCGGCGAGCCCGGCCATCGACGCGATCGCGCCGTCCTCGCAGGTGGCGCTGGAGCGCACGGCGAGCCCCCAGCGCGAAGTGGGCGAGAGCTCGCGCCACAAGTCGGCGAGCTCGCGCTCGAGCCCCGCGGGGAGCGGCGCGCGGAGGAGCTCTTGGCGTGCCTCGGCGGCGCGCATCGATCCTCCGCGACCCCCGGCGGCGCGAAGAAGCGATTTGGGATCGCATCCCGGCGGCAGCTCGCGCAGCACCGCTTGGAACGCTTGCGGGCCAATCACCCACGCTTCCGGCACCGCGAAGCCGTTCTTCGTCAGCCAAACGAGACGCGCTCCTTTGCCCCCCGCGTTGCGCGGATCGTCGCCGTTGCGCTTCTTGGCGAGCGCCGCGACCGACTGGAGCCACGTGGCCATGGGAGGGGAATACTACAAGTTCGCGCCTCGTATCCCCTGGCGAAGGAGGCGGCGCAAAGGTCACGCGCCGGAGAGGGCGCGGTCCTGCCAAAAGAGGAGCGTCATCGCGCCGGGGCCGCGATTGAAGATGTAGTCGTGCGGCCCGGGCAGCTCGGCGAAGTCGTGCTCGATCCCCGCCGCGCGCCAAGCCTCGCTCACGCGGCGCGTGGGGGCCAGGAAGTAGTCTTCGTGGCTCGTCGTGAGGCGCAGCTTCACGCCGGGGCGGGCCGCTCGCGCGCTCTTCGCCAAGGCGACCCACGACGGCGTCTGGCTCTCGCGGATCGCCGGCTGCAGCGCCGCGACCGCGCCGAAGGCCTCGGGGTGACCGAGCCCGGCGCGAAGGGCGATCGCCCCGCCGAGCGAGACACCGTCGATCCCCGTGGTCTCGGGAGCGACGTGGAGCCGCGCGTCGGCGCGGGCGCGCGGGAGGAGCGTACGCACGAGGGCGAGGCCGTAGGCCTCTTGGTCCTTCGGAGAGTCGAGGTCGATGTCCGGCACGTACGGGCAGAGCACGGCAAGCCCGCGAAAGGGGCGCGCGGCGAGCGCGGCGTTCATCTTCGCGAGCTCGCCCGGCTCGACGAGCCCTTCGAAGTCGGGCGCAAAGAGCGGCGGCGACGAGATCCGTTCGTACGCGCGCACGAGCGCGTAGTCGCGTGCCCAGCCGCGCGAGCCCTCTTCGGGCCCCTTCATCGCTTCGCCGCGGCCGTGGAGCGCGACGACGACCGGGAGCGGCGCATGTCCTTGGGGAAGCGTGGGGACCACGAGCACGGCGCGCTCGATGGGCGCGGGGAGGCGCCACTCTTCGAGCGCCACGACTACGCGCGAGGGCTCGGCGTCGGGAGCTTCGGTGGGCGCGAGCGCCGCGCTCGCCGAAGGGGCGCGCGGAGGCGAGGTTGCCGGCGGTGCGCTCGGCGCAGGTGGGTCGCGTCGCGTGCACGCGTGGAGACCGAACGCGCTGGCGAGGAGGAGCTCGCGACGGGTCAGCACGCGCCTAGTCGTCGGCAGGAGGGGGCGCGGCGCCGGTCGCTTGCTTCACGAGGTCGACGAGCGCCGGATCGGAGGCCAGCTGCGCGCGCAGCGTCTTCTTGATGACGTCGAGCTGCGCCGGGCCGAGCCCCGCAAGGTGAGCGGTGGCCTTTTCCACCTGAAGATCGAGATACCCGGGAAGGTCGACCTCGCCGGCGCGGAGCCGCTCGAGCGGAGTCTTCGCTTGCGTCGCCTCAGCCCCGGCGACGTGCGTCGAGGGCTCTTTGCGCTCGCTGCGACCGACCTCGAAGGGGCGCTCGGCCTGCTTCGTCTTGGAGATCTCGACCGGCGGCTGTGCGCCGCCCGCGGGACCCCCTTTGCCGATGCGATCGATGCCCATGTCTCGCTCCTCTCCAAAACTTCGCACGATGCGGCGAGCGCCGCCAGGCGTTCGTTGCGGCGCGCGCGCCGTGTGCGCTTCTTCTCGCTGCGCACGGTGTGCACCACGCGAAGCGCACGCCGCTCAGCGAATGTTACCGATGGCGGTCTTCACCGTGTCGTGCTCCGCCTTCATCACGTTCGAGAGCGTGCTGAACGTGCGGTTCTCGGCGTTCACCTGCTCCTGGATCTGGAGGTAGTAGAGGTTCATCTCCTGGGCCTGCGCGAGCGACCCTTCGATGCCCGGCTCGCCGCCGGCGGCTCCGCCGGTGCCGGTCGCCGAGGCGCCAAGGGGACCGCCCACGCCGCCGATTCCAGCGGCGCCCGCGGCCGCGGCGCCGAACGCCGCGCCGGGAGCGGTGGTGTTGCCCCCGGGCCCCTCGGCGGTCGCGCCGAAGCCGCCGGCGTGGGACATCGGATTCATGGGGACGGGAACGGCGCCGCCGCGCACCGCCACCGCCATGAGCGGCGATCCGGGTAGCGACTTCATCGCCGCTTCGGCGCCGCGCACGAACGTCCCCGCCGTGCGTCCGAGGACCTCGGAGAACTTCACGCGCACGGGGGTCGGGGTCGGTCGCGGCGCGGTGGTCGCGGCGACGATCTGCGGGTTCGCGCTGGGAATCTTGCTGTCCATGATGACCTCGTAGGGGATGACGCTTTCGAGCCGTATTCCCCTATCGGCCATCCCCCACCGCGAGTTGCGTGGGGGCGCGCTATTTCGCGCCGCGCCAGGCCAGGCTGAGGCGCCGCGCGCGGTCGTCCGACGCCTCGGGGCCACCGTCCGTGTAGTAGAGGAGGTCGCCGTCGAGGACGAGCGATACGTCGAGGGTCGGAGGCCCGAGCAGCGCGACGAGCGGCGAGACGCGCGGCGGCGTCGTGGGGCCGAGGTCGAGCGCGTCGAGGACGAGCTCCTCGCGGGTCGCGCGCACGAGGACGGCACGCAGCGCGTCGCCCGTCGCCGGTGCCAGAGCGATGGCCGACGGGACCCCCTCGCCTGCGCCGAGGACGCGCGTCGGCTCTTGCAGGGGACGGCCGTTGGCGTCGAGCCACGCCACCATCGCGCCTTGGGTCGCGTTGTTCGCGGACTCGCTCCCCGACGCAGCCTCTTCGATCCATCCCACCGCCACGCCAGCCCCCGCGGGGGCGAGCACCGGTGACCGAGAGTGCGCCGCCGTCGCCAGCACGCGCGCGTCGTCGCCCAGTCGGTGCCCGTCGGTCGTGCGCACGCGCGCCACGTAGATGTCGGCGAAGCCGTCGCTCGGGCTCTCGCGCGGATCGGCCCACGCGAGCCATCCGACCTCGCCGCGCACGAGGAGCGCCAGGTCGCTCGCGTCGCCCGGCGCCTTCGTGACGCGCTCGTGCGGGGCTACGCGGAGATCTTTGGAGACGCGTGCGACATAGACCTCGCCGTTGCCGTCGCGCGTGTCGACCCACGCGACCAGCCATCCGCCAGGAACCGCGGCGAGCGCAACGTCGCTCGCGTCACCAGGCTGCGTAGTGACGAGCACGTCGCCGGTCTTCTTGCCGTGACGGTCGAGGCGCGTGAGGTGGACCTGTGGATCGCCCCCCTCGCGCGCGACCCACGCGAGCGCCGCGCCGTCCTCGGGCTTCTCGGCCGAAGCGATGGCCACGCCGCCCACGCTGAGCGCGCGGGTGGTGAGGGTCTCTTCTTTTGCCGCGTGGCCTTGGGCGTCGACCTCACGCACCGTGAGCTTCGCCCCCGAGCCAGGGCCGCGATGCGGCGTCGAGGGATCGTCGACCGCCGAGGTGATGAGCGCGAGGAGCGTCGACGTCGCGACCCGCGCCGTCGCGATCTCGGCGTACGGCTCACCGACCGCCAAGGTCACCATCGAGAGAGCGCGCGGGGCGGCGGGATCGGGCACGCCGCTCGCGGGGAGTCGGTACGCGCTCGGGCGCGCCGCGAGCTCGACCAAGCTCACGGGCATGGGCGCGCCGCTCGCAGAGACGAGCGCCACACACGGCGTCGTGCTGCAATCGAGCCCCCACGCGAGGGCCGAAGGCTCGAGATCGGGGAGCCGCAGCGCCTCGACCGAGGTCGGCGAGAGCTTCGCATCGAGTCGCACGACCGTGGGCATCGGGGGCGTGCGAGCGCACGAGGGCTCGCTCTCACGCACGATGCAGGCGCGCGCTCGGGCCAAGACGGCGAAGCCGTCGTCGGTGGCGGCGAGCTCGGGCGGCCCTTCGCCTTGCAGCTCGAGCGTGGGGCCCGATTCGGCGGCGTCGCCCGACAAGCGTGCAAAGTGCACGCGTCGGTGCGCGTGCGCGCGCTTCCCCGGCTCGTCCCAAGCGAGGAGCGTTCCTGCTTTGCCACCGGCGAGCCCGGTGAGCTCCGAGCCTCCCAAAGGAGGCAAGGGGTGCACGGGCTTACCCGGCGCGAAGCTCGCGTCGAGCTTCACCACCGTGAGCGCAGGGTCCAAGCCGGAGCGATCGGTCCACGCGAAGACGAGCTCGTCACCGCTCCGAACCACGTCGAAGTCGCCGCCGACCGTGGGCTCGGTCGTCACGACGAGCGGTGCGCCGAGCGCGCGACCGTCGCTGTCGAGCGTGAGGAGCGAGAGCGTGCCCCCCTTGGCGTGCGGGCGCCCGCTGGACGTCACGACGGCGAGCGCAGGCCCACGCGACGTGGTCACCGCTTGCCACCCGACGACGCCGCGCGCGACGTAGCTCGGCATGGTGCGCGGCTTCCCCGACGGGTCGAGCGGCACCGCCAGGACGTTCGCCGTCCCGTCCTTGGTCTCCACCGTCCACAGACACACCGCGCCGCGCGGCGTGGGGAGGATCTCGGTCCACACGATGTCGTCGGCGCCGCGGGCGATCTCCGCCGGAGCGCCGCGTGACGCACCGTCGTCGGCGATCCCGACGACCGACAGCGCCTCGCCCTTGTCGGTGAGCGCCGTGATGGCGGCGACGAAGCCGGCGCCCTCGCCTCCGGTCGCGCGCACGAGAAGAGCGTTGGTCTCGCCGGGAGCGGCAGCGACGACGCGCGCTTGTCCCTTGGGCTCGCCGCGCGCGGTGAGCGGCACGGCGATGACTTGGCGTGCGTTCGGCTCGGTGGGGGCGACGTACACGGCAACGCCGCGATCGTTGCGACGCGCGAAGTACGGGCCGATCGATTTGTCGGGGACGATGGCCACGCCGTGGGTCGGGAGCGCCTTGGGGATCTCGAGCGGGCCGGTGGGAGGGCGCGGCTTCTTGGGCGCGCCGCCGTCGCCCGCGGTCGCCGAGGAGGCGAGGTACGTGCCCACGGGCGCCTTGCTCCCGCCGCTGCAGTGCGCACCGGCGAAGACCACGCCGAGCAGCGCCGCGGTGAGGAGAACGCTCTGCGCGCGACGTCGCGCGAGGAGGCTTGCGTCGTGGTCAGCCGGCATCGGGCCCCGCGGGA
The DNA here is from genome assembly GCA_964531795.1 of uncultured Polyangiaceae bacterium. Taxonomy (GTDB): domain Bacteria; phylum Myxococcota_A; class Polyangia; order Polyangiales; family Polyangiaceae; genus CAZHHD01. Next base: position 174,385 of record CAZHHD010000011.1, read on the forward strand.
ATGGCAATGTCCCCTGCGCTCGGAGGGTCGGGGTAGAGGCCGGCGCAGCAGCCCGTGGCGGAGATGATCTTCACGTCGGCAGAAAAGCGGCGACCGGTGTCGAAGTCCACGTCGATGTGACAGGTCCCGGCGGTTCGCGGGGTCACGGTGTACGCCAGGCAGCCCGCGGTCCCCTGCTGCGTGCAGCTCACGGCACCCCCGGCGCACGCTCCGCTCGGGGTCGGGGCGTGTGCAGCGGCGGCGAGATCGGCGGGGACGGCGATGCGCACGTTGGGCTCGGCGCAGTCGCACTGCGGTGCGGGGCTGCTGCACGCCGAGAGCGCGCCGAAGGTCACCGCGGCGACCGCGGTGCGGGTGCTGTAGCGCACGCGGTCAGCTCCGGAGGAGGCGCCCGATGTGCTGCGACTCCCACTTCACCGCGCGATCGTGGTGACGGAAGTCGCGCTCGCGCTCGCGGAACTCGAGCGGATGGAGCTCGCGACGTCCGGTGGTTTCGTCGCCGCGACGCGCAGGGATGACGTGGTGGAGCATCTCGTGAAAGAGCACGTAGGCGACGAAGTACCGGGGGACCCACGGTCGATCGAGCACCGGGTGCACGCGGATCAACCGCTCGTTGGCGCTGTAGCTTCCCAGCTTGATGGTTTGGCGCTTCGCCCGGGGCGTCCCCTTCTTGGCGCGCGCGCGCTTTCCCCAGGTGACGAGGGCGTTCACCGCGCCGTCGAAGTAGCGCTCGTTGAGCTCCTGGAAGATCCGATAGAGGTCGTGGTGCTTGCCGGAGGAGACGATGGTGAGGTTGCGCGCGCGCCGCGTGAGGCGGTCGCCGTTGGCCTCGATGTAGTTGCCGATGCGGACGCTCGCCTCGCGGTCGTTGTGGGCGACGTAGCGAACGAGCGCGTGCACGATGCTGGGCGGCGCATCGAGGAACATGTGGTGGATCCGCGCGAGCAGCATCCCGCGCCGCCACGAGTGCGAGATCATCGAGTGCCGGTTGTCGGTGATGGAGAGGCTCACCGGGCCGGGGAACGCCGCGCTCAGGCGACGCTCGAGGGCTTGCCGCGCCCCTTCGTGGACGAAGAGGAGGGGGTGCCGCGTGGAGACGATCTGGGCGACGCCGAGGCGCTCGGGGACGCGCAGCGCGACCGCCCCCATGGGTCGACCGAGGGTCTTTGCCCCCCCGGCGCCACGACGCCCGGCGTACCACCCCAGCCCCCGCGGTCCCGCGGTCGAGTGGAGTGTCAGGACGCTGCTTCGGGCGGCCATAAAATGTCTCTCTTCGCGAACTAGGAGATGGGGATCCCCTTGTCAAGGAACGGCATTTTATGACGTGAAGTCCGTAGGTTAGGCGTGTGGTCGAGAGCCCCCAAAGGGCGTAGGTTCGGGTAGGTCTTTGTAGACAAAAGACGAAGTTGGGTCGTTCGGGGGGAGGAGCTTGCAAGCCCCCCCCGCATGGGGTAGCGGCCGCGTTCGATCAGCCCGGTTTTCGCTCATCGTCGGCGTCGCTCGCGGCCGTCGGTGACGACGCGGAAGACGCCGGCGAGGCCTCCGGCGCGGGGGGCGCAGGGGATGCGCTCGGCCCGGACGACGCGGGGGGCGGTGCGGCCCCCGGCGGACCGGGCGTCGCGGCGAGGACGCGCGGTCGCCATTCGATCTTGGCGCGCGGGACCGGACGCGGCGTCCCCTCGCCGCGCGACGAAGGGGGACCGACGTCGCGACGCATGGACGCACGAAGGCGCTCCGCCTTGCGCCGCTTGCGATCCTCGACGTCGTCGACCGGTGGGACGCGCACGACGATCTCCCCCTCACCGACGATGCGCGACTGACACGCGAGGCGAAGGCCGAGGACCTTGGCCACGGTGCCGAGGTGCTGCACCTCCTGCGACTTGAGAGGAGAGAGGAGCTCGGCGCCGCGAACGATCGTCAGGCGGCAAAGCCCGCACGAGGCCACGCCGCCGCACGAGGTCGCGATCGGATAGCCGTTCGATTGGAGCACCTCGAGGAGATCCTCACCCTCGGGCGCGTCGAAGACGCGGTCGCTCGAGTCGATGCGGATCTTGGCCATCAGCGCCGGAGGGTGGCGGGCTTCGGGTCGAGGACGAAGCGCAGGGACGCCGGCTCTCCTTCCCTCACTTGCAGGCTGACGACCATCGCCTTTTGCATCTCGAGCGTGAGCCCGACGAGGTCGGCGACGAGGATCGACAAGTCCGGCTGGTGCCCGACGAGCATCACGCGCTTCTTCCCCGCGGCGAGGAGCTCCTGCACGAGGGGGACACCGCGCCCGCTCGAGGCCAGCTCGTCGCGGAAGACGATGCCCGCTTCGACGCCGCACACTTCGTGGACGATCTCCGCGGTCTCGCGAGCGCGCACGAGCGGGCTCGAGACGACCAAGCGCGGAGATTCCCCCTCGCGCACGAGGAGCTTCGCCACGTCGCGCACGCGCTCGCGGCCCGAGCGCGTGAGGGCGCGGTCGGCGTCACGTCCGGAGGGCGCGTCGTCCTCCGCCGGGCCGTGACGCATGATGTAGAGCTTCACGCCGATCGAGCGTAACCGACCTTGGTCTTCGTGTGCAGCACACGAAGACGCGAACGCGTCGCGCGGTTAGGAGGGTCCGCGCGACGCGTTCGGCGAAGATCAGTTCGCCGGCTTGGTGGCGACGGCGCCGTTGGCCGGGCGGGCCTTGGCGCTCTTCTCGTCCGCCGGGGCGGCGGGTGCGTCGGCAGCGGCAGGAGCGACGGCCGCGGGGCCGCGCTGGATGCCGTGCTTCGAGAGGATCATTCCTTCGAGCTTCTCCATGAGCTGCGGGTGCTGCTCGAGGTAGGTCTTCGCGTTCTCGCGCCCCTGGCCGATGCGCTCGCCCTGGAACGAGAACCACGCGCCGCTCTTCTCGACGAGGTTCATGTCGGTCGCGAGATCGATGATGTCGCCCGAGCGGCTGATCCCCTGGCCGTACAGGATGTCGAACTCCACCTCGCGGAACGGCGGGGCCATCTTGTTCTTCACGACCTTCACGCGGGTGCGGTTGCCGACGACCATCGGGTCTTTCTTGTCGCTGGCGGCGGCCGCTTCCTTGATGGCGCCGATGCGGCGAATGTCGAGACGCACCGAGGCGTAGAACTTGAGCGCGTTGCCGCCGGTCGTCGTCTCCGGCGAGCCGAACATGACGCCGATCTTCATGCGGATCTGGTTGATGAAGATGAGGAGGCAGTGCGAGCGCGCGACCGTGGCGGTGAGCTTCCGGAGCGCTTGGCTCATGAGGCGCGCTTGGGTGCCGACGTGGCTGTCGCCCATGTCGCCTTCGATCTCCGCCTTGGGGACGAGGGCGGCGACCGAGTCGACGACGACGAGATCGACCGCGCCGGAACGCACGAGCATGTCGGCGATCTCGAGCGCTTGCTCACCGAAGTCGGGCTGCGAGACGAGGAGCTCGTCGGTCTTCACGCCGAGCTTGCGCGCGTAGGTCGGATCGAGCGCGTGCTCCGCGTCGACGAACGCGGCGACGCCGCCTTGGCGCTGCACGCTGGCGATCGCGTGAAGCGTGAGCGTGGTCTTGCCGCTCGACTCCGGTCCGTAGATCTCCATGATGCGGCCGCGCGGGTAACCGCCGATGCCGAGCGCGAGATCGAGACCGATGGACCCCGAGGGGACGACGGGCACTTCGGGGTGGAGGGTCTGTCCCTCCTTGAGGCGCATGATCGAGCCCTTGCCGTACTCTTTCTCGATGCTGGCAACGGCGAGTTCGATGGCCTTCGAGCGGTTCTTGTCGTCCATGAGTGATCCCTCGGAAATGGGTGAGGCGTTGGCGTTGGGGGAGATCAGATGTACTGCATGCATGTTCAGTCCGTCAAGAAGATGGAACGCGCGGCTTTGCCATTTCACGCGCAGCCAGTTTTTCCAGCGTTTCCTCTGACGTCGTGGTGCGCGGGGGCGAAACCGCGCGAGCGACGACCTGAACAGCCACTCCGCGATTCCACGGAGAGGGCCGGGCGTAAAGAGGCGACGCAACGGAGTCACGTGACGCGCAAAGCGCGACGCCGATCACGCGGCCGCTGCGAAGGCTCGTGCGCGTCCGAGCGCGTCAATCTTTGACGAATTCAGCGGCTTCTTGCCCGTTTCGCGCCGCTTGGCGCAGCATCGGGTCAATTCTCGCGGCGACCTTTCGACGCTCACGTCGAGGCACGCCCCTTGCTGAAACGGTAGGTCATCATGATCCACGAGCACGCGATCTTCGGCGCCCCTCTCACGCGCACCAGCACCCCCGAGCTTCCGGAGGTCGACGATGTGCCGGAGACCGATCGCGAGAGCGACGACTTGCTTCTCGACGAGATGTGCGAAGACATCCCCTGCACCGACTGACGCGCGAGAGGAGCTCGGCGAGCGCGCGCTCGTCAGGGAATGCGCTCAGTGGCCGATGGGCGTGCCGGGCGTGAAGGTGTTGTCCTCTTCGCCGGTGACGAGCACGACCTCGGCGTCGTCGATGTTCTCGAAGATCTGCTCGTAGGTCTTCGGCTGCGCGTAGCCGAGGAAGCCGCGGACGAGGGCCATCGACGCGTAGGGCATCGAGCTGAAGAACGAGGGCATCGAGTTGGTGACGAACTCCATGTACTTCGTCCCCGTCGGGTCGTCGGGGTTGATGGCCGCGCGCGTCTGCGCGAGCGAGCCGTCGACGTACGCGAAGGTGTCGCACCCGTTCATGAAGATGACGACGTACTTCCCCTTCACCCAGGTGCCGCGCTGCGCGAGGGCGCGCACGTTCTGACCGAGGCCGGCGTGGCCGTTGTACGCGATCATGTCGGCCGAGCCGGAGAGCGACTCGTAGCGCTGCCAGAAGCTCTCCGGCGCGCTGGTGATCTTCTCGACGAGGAGCGCGGTGACGACGACCTTCTTCCCGTCGGGGAGCGTCGCGCTCATCGTGACGTCGGTCGGCTGCGGGCTCGAGGCCACCTTGGCCGGCGTGGTGGTGAGGCCGAAGTTCCGGAGGTCCGCGCTCACCGCCGTGACGAAGTTGTTGAAGCCGTCGATGCCGACGTCGGTCGTCGCGCCCTCTTCGAACTTTCCGAAGATCGAGACGACGTGGAGCTCGTTGTCGTCCCAGACCTTGTCGTACTCGGGGTACTTCCCGGTGGTGTTCTCCTGCGAGCGCGTCACGGTCGCGGTGAGCTTCACCACGTCGTCCTGCGCGAGCGAGCACCCCGACTTGTTCGGTCGGAAGTAGTACCACATGCTCCCGGAGTCGACGTCGTGCGCGCCGAAGTCGACGCAGGACTTCATGTACTTCGTCGTGAAGGCCTGCTGACCGTCGAAGCTCGCGTCCTTGGGCAAGGTGAAGTCGTACTTGCTCGGGAGGTTCGTCTTGCTCCCCCACGAGACCGGCAGCTTGGCGTGATACGTCACGTGCATCTTGCCGCTCGCGTCGGTCGTCGACTTGATGTTCGAGAGATCGATCTTGTCGAGACGGCCGACCGAGCGATCGCCGTTCAAGTGACCGATCGTGTAGAGCATCTGGTCGTCGATGAGGCTCTTCGCGTCGTTGAAGAACCCGCCGCTTCCGTAGAGCTCGCCGTCGAACTCGAACGTGAGGAGCGTGGCCTGGTTGCTCGAGTACTTGCCGTCGCTCTGATCGGCGTCGTCGCTGGCGTTGCTGCTGCAACCGGCGAGGGCCGAGGTCACGATCGTGAGGAGGAGAGCGGGGGCGAAGAGCGAGCGGGTCATGGTGGGCTCCGGGGTCGGGGAGTGCGTCTTCGAAAGGTGCGCCGAGGCAGGTGGATGTACGGAAACGGGCGCGGACAACTTCCTAGCATGCGACCGGAGACCTACAAGGACGCCTTTGTCAGTTTTTGTCCCACACGACTTATGTGAATGTTTTTATTGAGCTTCTATTTCGCGATCGCCAAGCCGGAGCGCGTCCCCGCCCAGACCGCATGAGTCCCTCGCGCGGCAAGGGCCGTCACATTTCGCCCCGGCAGGCTCCCCACGGGGCTCCAGGAGGTCGCCCCCGAGGCACCGATCGGCCGCACCAAGAGGCCGTCCATCGTCGCTGCGAAGAGGCGATCGTCCGAAGCGACCGCGAGCAAGCCGCCCAGGTTCACGTAGCCACCGCCGAGGTCCTCCGTCCGTGGCTGCAGCGCGCGCGCGTCGACGAGGCGACGCACCCCATGGCTGTACGTTCCGACGAAGAGATCCGAGCCGTGCACAGCGAGCGCCGTGACCCAGTCCTCGGCGAGCGTCCCCTCGGCCACCGAGAGGCGACGCCACGTGCGTGACGCGCCGCGACCCCGGCCGACCCAAAGGCCGTGGCTCGTCCCGACGAAGAGCGCATCGTCGAGGATCGCGAGAGCCCACACCGCGCACGCATGGAGTCCCTCCTTCTCGCCGAGAGCTACGACGGCATCGCCCTCGACGAGCGCCGCCCCGCGCGACGTCCCGACCACCACGCCTCCGCGCGGGAGCGCGACCACGGCGTGGACCTCGTCGGAGGGGAGGCCGTCGGCGGTGGTGAAGCGACGCGCGGGTCGGTCACCCTCGCGGCGCGCGAGCCCGCGTGCGGTCGCGATCCAGAGCGCGCCGCCGGCGTCGAGGGCGAGCGCGTTGATCCTTCGGTCGATGCTTGCATCCTGCACGGGTACCGCTCGGACCGACTCGGCGGCGCCGATCGACACGACGAACAGCCCGCGATCGAACGTCCCCACGAAGACGCGGGCGTCGTCCCCTGCGAGCGCGCTGACGTCGTTCGACGCGAGCCCTCCGCGATTCACCGCGTGAAGAGCGCCGCCCCGCGCGACGTACAGCTCGGTCGGGCTCGCGGCGCAGGTCACACCAAGCCGTGCACCCGCGGCCTGCACGAGGGGCGCGTCGCCAAGCTCGCGCGAGGGCGGCGCGCCGAAGCGCGTGAGGCCGGCGCCGAGCGTGCCGGCGAGGAGCGTGTCGCCTCGGACGGCGAGCGCGCGCACATCGAGCGAGGTGAGACGGCGACTCGTGCCGCGACGGTCGATCGCGTCGATCCCTTCGACGCTCGCCACCTCGAGGCGATCGGCGAGGACCGCCAGCGCAGCGACGGTGTGCGGCGAGCCGACCACGGGGGCAGTGTCGAGGCCACGCACGAGCCCCTCGCCCTCGGTGCCAGCGTAGAGCTCGCCGCCGAAGCTCGCGAGCGACGTGACGCGCAGGGCCCGCTTCGACACGCGGGACGCGCCGCTCGGGAGGACGCGGTGGATCCCGTCGCCCCACGTGCCGGCGTAGAGCACCCCGTCGTGGCGAGCGAGCGCGCGCACGGGGGGGGTGACGAACGTGCGGCGCACGACGAGCTGCGGGGAGAGCGCGACCTCGGCGACGCCGCGGTCGGTACCCACCCAAGCCACGTCGCCTTCGACGAGAAGCGCGTTCACCCGCGTGTCGGGGAGTCCGTCCACCGACGTGAGCGCGCGCTCGACCGTGTCGTTCGGGGCAACCACGCCGAGCCCGCCGGCGCTGGCGGCGAGGACGCGACCGTCGTCGAGCGGAACGCACGCGCGCACGTCGACGATCGCCGTGACGACCTCGGCGGCGCGCGCATGCGCCATGGTCAGGAGGAGCACCGCCACCGTCACGAACAACCGGAGCGCGCTCACGGGAGTGCGAGATCCATCTCGCGCACGTCTTGGTTCAAGGCGCGGTCGGTGGTGACGACGCGGGCGTGCACCGAGCCTGTGTACGGGCCGCGCGGTGTCCAGGTGCCGCGGAACTCACCCAAGCGAATCGCCGTGAGCGCGACGGTCTGCCCGTCGGGGAGCGCCACCTCGACGTGCTGCGCGTCGGTGAGGATCTCGGCGAAGCGGAGACGGTCGTCGGCGAGGCTCGATCCGCGTAGCCCGGGGGCCACGGCGTGCGCGACCTCCCCCTCGCTGATCTCTTGGGTCGCAGAGATTTCGTAGCTCCCCGGGCGCGTGCTCGACCGGCGAAGCTTGACGGTCACCTTCGGCTTCTGCGTGTCGACGACGTAGTGCAGCGTCTCGTTCTCGACCGTGCCGTCGGCGCGCACGACGCGGACGCCGACGTCGTAGGTGCCGTCGGGTGTGTCTTTGTCGATGAGGAAGCGCGTGGTCCACGCGTGGAGCTCGGGCTCGAGCTCGGCGAGCTTGGTCTCGCCGGTGGGGAGCGTCACCACCACGGCGCGCGCGTCCTCGGGGGCGAAGATGCGGACCTCGGGATCGCCGGGCTGGATGTGATCGGGATCGAGCCGCGCGCGGTCGCCGGAGAGCGACTCGAGATCGGCGCCGGTCACGGTGGGCGCGCCGTCGGCGGCGCGTTTCGCGTTCTTTCGCTCGATGTCGAAGCGCGCGTACTGCTCCTCGCTCTCGAGCACCAAGAACGACGTGTCGTGGCTCATCAGACCGAAGGCCAAGGAGACCTTCACCGCGTCGTCCTTCTTGGTCGGTCCTTCGGCCTCGAGGGCGGTGATGCGTTCGCGCGCCCATCTTTGCCCCACGCGCTCCACGTCGCGACCGGTCGCGGGGAGCGCGAGGCTCTGATGCACCTCGGCACCTCCGGCCGTACCCGACAGAAGAAGGGCGGTGGGCTCGGGCGCGCCGGGTGGCGTCTGGACGAGCGCGGCGATCGGCTCGCCTTCGAAGATCGTGCGTTCGCCGTCGGGGAAGAGCGCGGCGTTGTCCCCCGCGCTGACGCGCGCATGATCGATACGACGGAGCTCGAAGGCGTGGGCGATGCCGACGGCGAGCTTGCGCGCTTCGAGCTCGGTGCGCGGCGCACCGAGGCGCCCACCGCGCGCGCCGACCACATGACGCATGCCGGCCACGTCGGCGCCCGCGCCGAGCAGCATGGCGTGGAGCGGCGCATCGCCGAGCGACGTGTCGGCGATCTTGGCCAGCGCGTCGGGATCGGTCTCGCCCCACGTGGCCGCGCCGTCGCCGAGGTAGATGACCTCGGGCTTCCGGCCGGCGCTCTTCGCGCGGGTCACGTGCGCCGCGACATGACGTAGGGCGGCTCCGAGGTCGCTCGCGCCGTCCGCTTCGGTCGCGGCGACGAAAGCGACCGCCGCGTCCACCGTGCGCGGGGTGGCGGCGACGAAGTCACTCGCTTGGTCGCGCGGCTCGACGTCAGCGGCGACGACGAGGAAGCGATCCTGCGCGCGTAGCTCGCCCAAGACGAGACGAAGCGCGTCGAGCTCGAGCGGTCGCTCTTCGAGGGTGCTCCGCGACGTGTCGACGACGACCACCACGTCGCGCTGCGCGACCTTGGGGGGCGCGGGGACCTTCGACCAATCGGGGCGCACCTCGGCGGCGGTGTACACGCCGTCCTTCCGCACTTCGCGGAGGCGCGCGGGCGCCGGAAGGGCGGGCGCGTCGATCTCGCGGCCGGGGACGAAGGCGCTGTCGTCGAAGACCGACTTCCCGTCGAGGCTCACGCGGAGCGCAAAGGGGGCGCGCGGCCCGTCGTTCGACGCGGTGCGGAACGCGAGCTCGAGCCCCGTGGGCGTGCGACGAAGCGGCGCGACGTACCTCAGCACCACGCGCTTCTCGGCGTGCGGCTCGAGCGGGAAGACGCGCAGCTTGAAGACGCTCCCCGACTCCCACTCGAGGAGCGCGGGATCGCGCATCGAGTCGACGACCGACTCGTAGACCTTCTCGGCCTTCGCGCGCTCGACGAGCTCCCCCTCCATGAGACGACCGTCGATCTCCATGGCCAGGCCGACGAGGAACGCACCCTCCGGGAGCGGGTAGCGGAACGTCCCTTCGGTGCGACGATCGCCGTCGTTGACGAAGACCTCACTCACCTCGGTCTCGGCGTAGTCGCCGAGGCTCTTCGCCGTCACGTCCATCTTGGCCACGCGGAGCTTCGTCACCGCGCCGTCGTCGCTTCGCGTCTCGAGCGAGCCGATGCCGGCGGGCTCCTTCTTCGCGTCGAAGGCGAACGACCACTCGGCGGCGGCGAGATCTTCGGCGGTCGCGGCCGCGCGCGAGCCACCCTCGTCATGCCACACGAGGAGATCGTTCGAAGAAGGGGTCCCCTCGCGGGCGAGCACGCGCACGCGTCCGTCGTCGACCCGCACGCGCGCTTGCCCGGCTTCGGCGACGACGACGATGGCACCGGTCTCGTCTTCGCCGATCTCCACCGTCGCCCCGTCTTTCAGCCACACCGAGCCGCGCGGGCTCGCGGCATCGCCGATGCGAAACGTCGCGCTGCCGCCGCGCGCGCGAAGCGCCGTCGGATGGAGGAGCGTTTGCCCGGGCGTGCGCGGCAGAAAGCCGGCGCCGTCGGTCTTGGCGTCGACCTCGCCCCCTGCGGCGACGAGCGTGAGCGGCGCCGACAAGGGGGCGAGCGCTCCGTGCGGCGAGGCGCTCCCCGCGCCGTGACCGCACGCGCCGAGGGCCGTGGCGAGGACCAGCACACCAAGTGCGCGCTTCACGAGCCCACCTCGACGCGCGCGACCGTCACGGTCTGCCCGCGCTGGAAGAGCCGATACGGGAGGACGACGCGCTGCTCGGCGGCCGTCCCTTCGTGGACGATGACGATGACCTCGCCGCGCGCTTCGGTGAAGGTCTGCCGCGACGTGCCGTAGTAGTTCACCTTGACGAGGTACGTGCCGGGCGCGGCGCGCGCGGCGGTGAAGCTCTCGGGGCCGTAGCCGGTGGTCACGTCGTCGAAGAGCGCCTCGCCCCCCTTCCCGTTCTTGTGGCCGTAGAACACCTTCTCCTTCGACGGCGTCTCCACCCACAGGTCGATGTCGGTGCGGTCGGTGTCCCACGAGAGGTACGCCTTCAGATCGTTGGACGTGCCGCCGTGGAGCGCGAGCCCGTCGATCTTCTTCTCGAGCGACGCCGCCTCGCTCTTGGCACCGCGCCCCTCGGCGGCGCGCGCCTCGCCGGCGTAGATTTGCCCGAGGCGTTGCTTCGCCGGGTAGGTGACGGCGGCGGGCGCGTCGCTCTTTTCGACGATCGAGGCGAAGCGCTTCTCGGCGTCGGCCTCGCGCCCGAGTCGGTGCTCGACGTCGGCGAGCTCGAAGGCGAGGCGCACGTCGTCGGGATGGATGCGAAGCGCGCTCTCCAGGCGATCCGCCGCACCGTCGAGATCGCCCGACTGCTTCAGGACCGTCGCCAGCGCGCGCTGCGACTCGGCGTCCTTCGGCGAGAGCTCGACGATGGCGGAGTACGCCCGCCGCGCTTCCGTCTTCTTCCCCTGCTCGGTGTAGAGGTCGCCGAGCAGGCGCACCACCACCAGGTTGTAAGCGTCGTGGGCGCGCCATGCGCGGGCTGCCTCGACGGCGTCGTCGAGCTTCCCCGCGGCTTCGAGGCCCCGCACGAGCGCGAAGCGACGGGCGCGGTCCTCCGGCGCGTCGGCGACGTCTTTCTTGAGATGCTCGATCTCCGCGTCCGAGGGGCGCGCGCGACCTTCCGGCGGCTCGGTGTCCATCGGCACGATGCGAAGGGGACGCGGCGGCGCGGCGAAGGCGGGGCCGGCGAGGGTCATGCACGCGACGAAGCACACACGGGAGACACGCATGACCCCTCGCATCGCAAGGGGCTTGCCACCGTTCGCCTTGGCGCACGATCGCGGGCGCCGCATGATTTCCGGCCTGTCGTGGGGCTTTGGGAAGGAGACCGGGCGTGCGCGTGTCCTCGGCGCCACCCGACGTGGCTCGGCATCCACGACCTGGTAGCTTCGCCGAGATGCCCCTAAGGCCCGCCCTCGTCGCTTTGGTGGAGAGGCTTCACGCCGAGACGCCCGAAGGGGCCCACGTCTCCCTCGACGCCTTGGGCGAGGCCATCGGCACGGCAAAGGTCGACGCCACCGAGATCGACGCGATGATCGCTGCGCTCGAAGCCAAAGGGCGCGTCGTCGGCGACGCAAGAGCCCCGACACACGAGGAGGCCGCCGCGGGCGATGATGCGCGCCCGCGCACCGGTGCGCTCGCGCCGGGGGAGAAGCACCTCGCGCGCGTCCTCGCGGCCGCTCGCGTGCTCCGCGAAGAGCTCGGACGCACGCCGACTCGCGCCGAGATCGCGGCGCGCGCCGGGCTCGACGAGGCGGAGGTCGCGCACGCCCTCGCGCTGGCGGCGACCCTGAAGCGATAGGCACGCGTATGCGAAGGACCGAACGACTCTTCGCCCTGGCCGAGGCGCTCCGCGCACGGCGAACCGGCATCACCGCCGAGGCGCTCGCCGATCGCTTTGGCGTGAGCGTGCGCACGGTGTACCGCGATCTCGACGCGCTCCGCGTGGCCGACTTGCCGCTTCATGCCGAACGAGGCCGCGGCGGCGGTTACGCGCTCGATCGCAGCTACTCGCTCCCGCCCGTGAACTTCACGCCGCGCGAGGCTGCGCTCCTCGCCGTCCTCGGCCGATGGGCCACCGAGCTCCGCGTCGTCCCTTTCGACGAGACGCTGGCCGGAGCGCTCGACAAGGTGCGCGCCGCCCTCCCCCCGAGCGGCCAACGCGAGCTCGCGCGGCTCGAACGCGAGCTCTCCTTCGTGGGGGTGCCGGCAAAGTCGGCGAAGGTCGAGGTGCGCCGCGCGATCGAGACGGCGTTGTTCGAGCGTCGACCTCTACGCATCGTGTACCGGAGCGGACGCGGCGAGGTCAGCGAGCGACACGTCCGTCTGAAGGGCGTGGTCATGGAGCGCACGGAGACGCGCCTCAACACCTTCGACCTCGACAAGAACGAAGATCGTCAGTTTCGACTCGACGGCGTCGAGCGCGCCACCGTCACCGACGACCTCACGACGTCGGCGGGAGCCCTACCCGACGCGCGAGCTCGCCCGAGCGATCCATTTCCCAAAGCTCGTCCGATCCGCCGATCGACTCGCCGCCGATGAAGATCTGGGGGACGGTCTTCTGGCCGGTCGCCTGCACGAGCCACGCGCGCTTCGCGTGGTCGCCGCTGACGTTGATTTCCTCGTAAGGGATGCCGCGCTTCTTGAGGATGTGCTTCGCGCGAACGCAAAAAGGACAGTAGTCCGTCGTGTACATCTTCACGTCGATCATCGTCGCGAGGCTCCCGACCTCCCCCTCACTTCTTCGAGTTTAATCACGGCACCGCGGCTGTCGACGGGGGGGGAGGGGTGGTAGCCTCGTGGGCTCCGACATGCCCGCTGAACAGACGATTCACCTCGAACGCTATGCCGCCGACGCCAAGGCTTGGGTGGCCGGCGCGCAGTCCCTCGCCGACGAGCGGAAGCACGCTCAGGTCGATCCGATTCACCTCCTGGCGCGGGGGATCGATCGCGATCGCGGCGTCGCCGAGGTGTTCCGAAAAGCGGGAGCCGATCCGGCGGACGTCGCGGTCGAAGCCGAAGGGGCGCTCTCGCGCATCGGCAAGACGTCGAGCGGGCTCGCTTACCTCTCGAGCGCGATGCTCGACCTCTTGGGTCGCGCGGAGAAAGAGGCGGGCGGCCAGACGGTGCAAGTCGAGAACCTCCTCAACGCCCTGTCGCAAGAGATCCGCGGCGCGGCGGCGGTGGTGCTCCAAGCGTTCGCGCTCGGCCCGGGGAGCTTTCGCCCTCACATGGCGGCGCTCCGTAGCGTTCCGCGCGACGCCGGCGGCGCCCCCACGATGAGCTCCGGCGAGGCCACGAGTCGCTTCACGCAAGATCTCATCGAGCGCGCCAAGAGCGGCGGCTTCGATCCGGTCATCGGCCGCGACATGGAAGTGCGGCGACTGCTCAAGATCCTCGAGCGGCGCAACAAGAGCCACCCGCTGCTCGTCGGCGAGCCCGGCGTCGGCAAGAGCGCCATCGTCAGCGCGCTCGCCATGCGTGTGGCCGCGGGCGACGTCCCCGAGAACCTCACGCGCCTGCGCATCCTCGAGCTCGAGACGGGACAGCTCGTCGCCGGCGCCAAGCTCCGCGGCGAGATCGAAGAGCGCTTGAAGCAGGTGCTCGGCGCGGTCAAAGAGGGGGGCAGCCGAGACACGCTCCTTTACATCAGCGCCATCGACGCGCTCCTCGGCCAAGGCGCAGCGGGGAGCGGCGTGGGGGATCTGTTGAAGCCGCTCCTCGCGCGCGGCGAGGTGCGCATGCTCGCGGCCACGACGCCCGACGGCCTTCGCAAGCTCACCGAACGCGACCCGGCGTTCCTGCGCCAGTTCACCGTCTTGCAACTCGAGCCACCGACGCCCGATCAAGCGGTGGAGATCCTCCGCGGCATCGCCACGCGGTACGAAGCGCACCACAAGGTACAAATCGGCGATCCGGCCATCGTGGCTGCGGTGCACCTCGCCAAGCGCTACCTGCAGGACCGCGCGCTCCCCGACACCGCGATCGATCTGCTCGACGAAGCTTCGGCGCGAAAGCGCGTCGAGATCGACGGCGTGCCGACGCCGGTGGACGAAGCGATCAGGCGGCTCGCTTCGCTCAAGGCGCAGAAGCAGGGGCTCCTGGACGACCTCGACGCCATGAGCGTCAAGACGCGCGACCGCATCGACAAGGAGATCGCCGCGCTCGAGCCGACTGTCCTCGAGATGCGGCAAAAGCTGGAGTCACGGAGAGGCGCGCTCGCCGCACGCGACGCGCTCCGCGCCGAGTTCGAGCGCTTGAACGCGCAGCTCGAAGAGGCCCGCGAGAAGAAGGACTTCGCGCGGCTCGGCGAGCTCGAGCACGTCACGCTCCCCGACGTGAAGAAGCGCCTCGAGACAGCGGAGGCCGCGGCGAACCGCGAGGGGGCCCCCCTCGCGAGCAACGTCGTCGGCGAAGAGGACATCGCCCAAGTGCTCGGCGAGTGGACGGGCATCCCCGTCGCTCGCATGCTCGAGTCCGAGGCCGACAAGCTCCTCAAGATGGAGGAGCGCCTCGGCAAGCGCGTCGTCGGACAAGCGGAGGCCGTCCGCGCCGTCTCACGCGCGACGCGTCGTGGGCGCGTGGGGCTCCGCGATCCGGGGAAGCCCATCGGGAGCTTCCTCTTCCTCGGACCGAGCGGCGTGGGGAAGACCGAGCTCGCGAAAGCACTCGCCGAATTCCTCTTCGACGACGAGCAATCCATGACCCGCCTCGACATGAGCGAGTTCATGGAGAAGCACATGGCGCAGCGCCTCGTGGGCGCGCCGCCGGGCTATGTCGACAGCGAACAAGGGGGCTTCCTCACCGAAGCGGTGCGAAGGCGCCCGTACAGCGTTCTCTTGTTCGACGAGGTCGAGAAGGCCCACGCCGACGTCTTCAATCTGCTCCTCCAGGTGCTCGACGACGGGCGCCTCACCGACGGGCGCGGGCGCACGGCGGACTTCTCCAACACCGTCGTCATCATGACGAGCAACATCGGCTCGCTCCGCATCCTCGAGACCGACGCGAAGATCTTCGAGAGCGCCGAAGGGATCGACGCGCTCCGCGACGTGCTGCGCGAAGAGCTGAAGAACTTCCTCCGCCCCGAGTTTCTGAACCGCATCGACGACGTGGTCATCTTCCGGCCGCTCACCAAGAAGGATCTCCGCGGCATCGTGGACATTCAGCTCGTCCGCCTGGAGAAGCTCCTCGCTGATCGCGAGCTCAAGCTCGATCTGACCGAGGGCGCCAAGCAACACCTCGTCGAGCTCGGTTACGAGCCGGCCTTCGGCGCGCGGCCGCTCAAGCGCGCCATCCTGAAGAACCTGCAAGATCCACTGGCCGAGGCGCTCCTCTCCAAGGGGTACGCCGACGGCACGACGGTGAAGGTCGACGTGAAGGGCGACGAGTTCGTCTTCGAGAAGGGCTGACGGCCCAGAGAGCAGCATGCGCGTACATCTCATCGGCGTTTCGGGTACGGGCATGGGTGCGCTCGCCATGCTCTTTCGTGAAGACGGTCACGACGTGACGGGGAGCGACGTCTCGTTCGATCCGCCGATCGGCCCCGCGCTGCGCGAGGCGGGGATCGCCTGCCTCCAGGGTTACGACCCCGCGCACCTCGGCGAGACCAAGGGCGGCGAAGCGAGCAGCGCGCCCGATCTCGTCGTCGTGGGGAACGCGATTCGCCGCGACAACCCCGAGGCAACCGCCGCCAAGGAGCGCGGGCTCGCGACGCTCTCCATGTCCGGCGCGCTCCGCGAGTACTTTCTCAGCGGGCGAAGGCCGCTCGTCGTCGCCGGAACGCACGGCAAGACGACCACGAGCTCCATGTGCGCGTGGGTGCTGACGCGGGCCGAGCTCGAGCCGGGGTACTTCATCGGCGGCCTCCCCAAAGGGCTCCCGCGCGGCGCCGCCATCGGCTCGCGACGTCGTCGGCTCGCCTCGGGCAAGCTCGGCGTTGAGCCGGCGGGCGCAGCGCCTCAGACGCGCGCTCCTTTCGTCATCGAGGGAGACGAGTACGACGCCGTCTACTGGCACAAGAAGCCCAAGTTCCTCGACTACGTGGGCGTGGGCGCCGACGACGTCGTCATCGTCACCAGCGTCGAGCACGATCACATCGACATCTACCCCGACGACGCGAGCTACGAGGCGGCGTTCGTCGAGCTCGTCTCCCGCGTGCCCGAAGACGGTCTCATCGTGTGCGACGCGAGCCTCGGCGCTTCCAGCCGGGGCAAGACCATCTCCGACGCCGCGCGCATCGTGCGCGACCACGCACGCGCGCGCACCGCGTTCTACGCGCTCGAAGGCGACGAGACCGGCGAAGTCACCCCCACCTGGCTCGGCGCGAAGGTCGCCGTCGACGACGCGGGGATGCAGCCGTTCGACCTCTTCGTCGGCGGCATGTCGTGCGGCCGCTTCGCCTTGAAGGTGCCCGGCGCACACAACATTCGCAACGCCATCGCTACCGTCGCCGCGTGCGCCGAGGGCTTCGGCGTCCCGGTCACCAAGGCACGCTCGGCCCTCGCGCAGTTCGAGGGGGTGAAGCGGCGGCAAGATCTGCTCGGCGCGCCCGCCGGCGTCCGCGTGTACGACGACTTCGCCCACCACCCGACCGCGGTCGACGAGACCTTGGCCGCGCTTCGAGCGAAGCACACCGGCGGCCGACTCGTCGCCGTCTTCGAGCCGCGGAGCGCCACCGCGTGCCGGAGCCTCCACCAAGAGGCGTACGTGGGGGCGTTCCACGCGGCCGATCGCGTCATCCTCGCGCCGCTCGGCAGGACGAACATCCCCGAGACCGAGCGGCTCGATCTCGCACGCTTGGCCCGCGAGATCGGCCCCCGCGCGATCCTCGCGACGAGCGTCGACGATGTCCTCGCGCGCATCCTCGCCGAAGCGCACGAGGGCGACACCGTGGCGGTCCTCTCCAACGGCGCGTTCGGCGGCATCCACCGGCGGCTGCTCGACGCCCTCGCCGCGCGCGGCGGGAGCACGGCGTGATCGATCCGCGATCGATCGAAGGTCGCCGGGAGCTCGTCGCCATCGCCACCACCGTCGCGCGCGAGGCGGGAGCCATCGCCCACCGCGGCTACCGCAAGGCCCCCGAGGTCGAGCACAAGGGCTCGGCGATGGATCTCGTGACGGCCTTCGATCGCGCGAGCGAAGAGCACCTGCGCGCGCGGCTCACGTCGCTCACCCCGTTCCCCGTCGTCGGCGAGGAGACGGGCGGAGCGGCTTCGCACGAAGCGATTTGGTGGGTCGATCCGATCGACGGCACCACCAACTTCGTGCACGGGCACCCCTTCTATTGCGTGTCGGTCGGGCTCGTCGTCGACGGCCTCCCCGCAGCGGGGGTCGTCGTGGCGCCGGCGCTCAAGACCGAGTGGACGGGGTGGGTCGCCGAGCGGGCCGCTGGCGAGCCCATGGTGGGCGAGGCGCTGCGCGACGGCGAGCCGTGCCGCGTGAGCGCCGTCCCGAGCTTCGGCGACGCGCTCCTCGCCACGGGCTTTCCCTACGATCGAGCGGTCAGCGAAGAGAACAACTTCGACGCCTTCGTCTCCATCAAGAAGAAGTGCCAAGCCGTGCGCAGGTGCGGATCGGCGGCGCTCGACATGTGCCTCGTCGCCGACGGCACGTACGACGGTTATTGGGAGCGAAAGCTCCGCGTGTGGGATCTCGCCGCCGGCGCGGCGGTCGTGCTCGCTGCCGGAGGGCGCATCACCGACTACGTCGGCGAGCCCGTGCGCTTCGGTGAGAACGGCACGCGCGTGGCGCAGATGGTCGCGACCAACGGGCTCGTGCACGCAGCGCTCGTCGACGCGTTGGCGGCGACGAGGTAGCCCACCCTGCGGCTCGTGCCGAGCGCGAGCTCGCCTGAGGCGGACGTTGGGGGATCCAACGTCGGTAGCTCCGTAGAACGCACTAGGTTGCTAGCGGGTCTTTGGTGAGCGCTTCTTCGCCCCGTGGTTCCCCCTCGAACCACGCCGCCCATCGGCCGAGCACGTCGCGCGCCTCCTCGTTTCCCATCGCGTCGCGCGCGATGACGCCAGGCGAGACGTCAGCTCCTTGAAACGTCAGCCGAAACGATTGCTCTCCCAACGAGGGATGCAGCTCGGCTCCGCGCTCGAGGAGCGCGCCGGTCAAGAGGCGTGAGACCGTGCGAGCGGCCACGATCTGTACCGCCTCTGGGTAGGCGGCCGGGTGGACGCCTGCGATCCGCGGTTCCACCACGCGCGCCACGCCGTGGAGGTGGCCTTGCTCGAGGGCTCGAACGATCGCGGCGAACATCGTCCCCAAGGTGCGCGCCTCGGGGTGCCACGGGAATAGAAGGCCAGCCGCGGCCCTCGCGAGCTCGAGCATCTTCGGAGCGAGGACGGCCCGGCAGAGCTCGGCCCACGGCAAAGTGACAAGAGCGCGTCCGGGCGCGAGCAGCCGCGAGGCGTCCGTGAGGATTTCGTTGGCGAGCCACCGATCGATGTCCAAAGACAAGAGCACGACGGCGCTCCGGGCGTCGGCGCGCTCCGGTCCGCCAGGTAGCCCCTCCCGCGAAAGCGCGGCGAGGCGATCGGCGAGCGCGGGGTGCGTGTCGTAGTCCTTGGTCTTCGCTTGGCGAGTCAAAGACTCCAACTCGCGCGTCACCCCGCGCTCGGCGAGGCGCGACGAGAACGTCGCGAAGCCGGCGCTGAGGTCACTGGGAATGCCACCGCCCGAGAGCGCGAAGGTGACGTGCAGGTCCAGGTACGCATGGTAGAGCGGCGACGCGAGCTCGAGACGCTCGAGGAGCCGCTTGGTCGGCTCCGCGCCCACGAGACGCGCCGCGAGCTCGTCGGCCGCGAGCTCGGCGCGGCGGTCGCTGGGACGCGTGAGCCAACAGAAGAACCGTGCGTAGCCTTTTACGATTCCTTCGCCGAGCCCCCTCGCGAGCTGAAAGCCGACGCCGACGGCGCTGAGCCCTCCCACTCGGTTCCTCTGCGTCTCCTCGAGGACGGCGCGAAAGCGTGCGTGGATCGATCCGACGATTCCCAGGAGCCGCGTGTCGCCGAAGGCGTAGTGACCGAGCTCGTGCGCAAGACCGGCGCGCAGCTCGTCGACGGACGCACACATGAGCACGGTCGCACCGACGAATAGGTAGCGCGTGGGTCGACCTCCCCATCGGCGCGTCTCGGTGACCGCGAGGTTCACCCCTTGCGTGAGGTAGATCTCACCCGGCGGCTCTGTCCCCGCGGCGGCCGCGAGCTCTCGCAACATGGTGAAGAGCTCGGGTGCGTCGCTCTCGGAGAGGCGTTGGCCGTGAGGTTCGAAGGCAGGGACCTTGGAGGCGAACAGCGCGTAGAAGAGGACCCACGCCGGAATCCAACAGACGATGCAGACGAGGATCTGCGGCGCACGGCGAACCCACCAGAAGAGCACCGGTATCGCGAAGAGGGTCAGCGCGACCCCGAGCACGAGCACGTAAAAACCCACCAACAAGGCCACCGAGAGAGCCGCGCGCTTCCATGCAGCGGGGGCGCGAATCTCGGCGGCAACCGGGGACACGCTTGTCAGGATCGATGACGAAGGCGTGCGCTGACAAGCGCGGCGATCTCGGCGCGCCGCGACCCTACGCTTGTGCTGCGAACCCCCTCAGTGCACGTCGAGGAGGGCTCCGAGCACCTCGGCCTGTTCGATGATCGCCGGATCGGACGTGTCGCGTGCGAGGAGCGCCATGCTCTTGGCGTGCATGCGCGCGAGCCGCTCGATCCCCCCGGCGCGACGGACGCTCCCCGAGGCGAAGGCAGCGTCGAGCCTCCGCAAGGTCGCCAGCGCCGAGGCGTAGGCGATGACGTCGCCGTGCCGTGACTCGGCGATACGTTCGATGTCGTCGTCGTAGACGCTCGCCAGCTCGGCGTGCATCTCGCGGTCGAGGCCGGTGGCCTCTTCTTTGTAGTTTGCATGCACCGTGAAGGCGAAGCGCTCGCCCGGCACCCACGCGGGGACGGTGACGCGCACGACCTCGGTCCGCCCTTCGCCGGCGTGCACGTCGCCGAGGAGGAGCTGTCCGGCGTCGAGGCGCCACGCGACGTGCGAGCCCGACGCTTCGAGCACGTGCGAGGGGGCCGGCGTCCCTTCGAAGGTGAGGACGACGTCGCGGAAGGCGACGCGCCCAGCCTCGGGGATCGCGGTGCGCACCGAGGCGATGCGCGCGCCGAGGTCTTCGCTCGTCCCGACGACGCCGCCGCCGGCGATGCCGATGGACGCCACGCCGTTGCTGTCGGCGTGCGCGCTCGAGCCGACTGCGCTCACGGCGACACCGCGCGAGGCGAGCGCTTGGACCTCGCGCTGCACCTCGGGGAGCATCGTGTCGGCTGCGCCGTCGCCGATGACGAGCACGCGCCGGGCGCCGCTCCCTGCTTCGGCGAGCTCGCCGGCGAGATGGAGCGCGCGCGCGAGGTTGCGCGGTTTGTGGGAGCTCCTCATGCGCTCGGGGATGCAGCCGGCCGATCCCGGCGCGCACGGCGCGGTGTCGATCCGCCGCTCGACCGAAGCTCCGAGGAGCGTGCGATGCGAAGCGGGGAGCATCGGGACCACCACCTCGCCTCCGTTGGCGTCGACGATCCCGGCGCGGTCGCGCGCAGCGAGCTGCTCGAGCGCGGCGTCGACGAGCAGAGACGTGTCTTCTCCTGCGCCGGCCAAGACGATCACGACGCGCTCGCCCATGCGCGCGGTCCCTTCGGGCGCGGGCGCGATCACGTCGATGCGCACGAGCACCTCGCCTCCCCACGAGGGGACGCGCGTGTCGCTGGGACGCATGGCCAGCGCGAGGCCGGTGGTGGCGAGCACCGTGGGACGGCTCGTCGCGGTGAAGCGCCCCGAAGCGGGGAGAATGAACCCGATCGGCGCGCGCCACGGCTCGTCGGCGTCACGATGAACGACACGTGCGGGGATGTCCTCTCGGTCGTGGAACTCCACGCCGTTGGCCGTGAGGACGGCTGCGCCGCGCGCGCCGGGCTCGGAGAAGACGAGGGTTCCGTCGCGCGCGAGGATCGGGCGCTCGCACCCCGCGGCCCCCAGCGCGAGCGCGGCGGCGGCGAGGACGCCAACTCGAGCACGACCGATCCCCATCGCTCCCTCCCCTCCCAGCGTACGACGTTGCGAACGGCGTACCAGGGGGAGCGGTGCGATCAGGAAGCCATGGCGCGGAGAGCCGATTCGCAGTCGTCGGCGAGCAGGCGATTGCCGCTCTCGCGCGCGATCTTGCCGGCGCGCTCGTACTCGACGCGGGCGCGTTCGAGGTCGCCGCGCCGCTGCACGAGCTGCGCGAGGAGCGCGCGGCCGTTCACCGCGTCCCAGGTGTAGCCGTGCGCCTCGGCGTAGCGAATACCTTGTCGAAGGAGCGGCTCGGCGGCTTCGTCGCCGGCGGCTCCGTCGAGGAACGCGAGGAACATGCGGTTGTGGCTGGCGAGCCGCTCGAAGCCCGCCTCTTCGCACAGCTCGATGCTCTGTCGGATCGCGCCGTACGCGCGGGGAAGATCCCCCACGCGCACGAGGAAGTCGCCGAGGTTGTGGAGGTTGATCGCCACCTCGTAGCCGACGCCTAGGTCACGCGCGAGGCGCACTGCGCGCTCCGACTCGTTCACCGCCGCGCGGAACTCGCGGGTGAAGTACTCGATGAGCGAGCGGAGCTTCTGGCGCTCGCACGCCGCCGCCGCGTCGTCGGGGAAGAGCTCGGCCGCGCGCGCCAGGGCGGCGAAGGCCGACTTGCGATCGCCGAGGCCGGCGTGAGCCTGCGCGCGGTGGAGGAGGATCTTGTGCTCCTCTTGGCGGTCACCTGCCTCCGTGGCGATGCGCTCGAGGCGCTCGAGCATCGCCAACACGCGGTTGAAGTCCCCCTGACGCGAACCGAGCTCGGCGTAGGCCAAGAGCACGAGCTTCGCCAACGCAGGGTCCGCATCGGCGATGCGCTCCGCCTCGGCGAAGTGGTCGCACGCGACGTCGAACTTGTGGAGAGCCACGTGCATGACCCCCGCATCTACGCGAGCGCGCACACGAAGCGCGGCCGAGCCCTGGGCGTCGGTGCGCGAGAGGACACGCGTGCAAATCTCCGCCGCTTCGGGGCACGCTCGGACCATGCGCACCGCGTCGACGAGCGCGCGGAGCCACGCGCCGAGCTCTTCGGCGGTGCGCTTCTCGGGATCGGCGAGATCAATCGCGCGAGCCAGCGAGCGGGCCGCGGCCTCGAGCTGGCGCGCCTCGAGCCTTCGTTCGCCGCTCTTGGCGAAATAGCCGGCAGCGCGATTGCGATCGCCCGCTTCGTAGAAGTGCGGCGCGATCCGAGCCGCTTGCTCCCATGCCTTGTCGCCCAAGACCTCCTCGTAGGCGGCGCCGGCCACGGCGTGGAGCTGCCGCGCGACGTCGTGGGTCAGAGAGTCGACGACGACCTCACCGATGACCGGCGACGTGAAGCGAAGCTCGGAGGGGCCGGTGCGGACGAGGAGCTCGCGCGACTCGAGGGTGGCGATCGATCGCTCGAGGACGCCCATCGGTTGACCGACCATGTGCCCGAGCACCGCCGAGTCGATCGGATCGCCGAGCACCGCCGCGGCTGCGAGCACGCCACGGTCGAGCGCCGAGAGCCGACCGATGCGCGAGGCGACGAGGCCGCGGAGCGTCTTCGGGAGAGCCAGCTCTTGTCCGACGAGCTTCGTGCCGACGACCTTTCTGTCGGCCACGAGCACAGCTTCCGCGTCGAGGAGCGCCTTCAGCACCTCTTCGAGGAAGAGCGGGTGGCCACCGGCGCGCTCGCGCACGAAGCGGAGCAAGTCGTCGGGAACGATATCGACCCCCAGGCGTGCGGCCACGAGGCGCTCGGCGTCGTCGGGGGCGAGGTCGCCGAGCTCGACGAGCGTGTGAGCGTCGTTCTTCTCGAGCGGGTGCGAGAAGCCGGCACGGACCGAGAGCCCGAGCACGATGCGCGCTTGGGGCAAGCGCTGGAGCACCGACTCGAGCACGCCGAAGCTGTCTTCGTCCATGCAGTGGGCGGCATCCCAGGCGAAGCAGTACGGCTTGTCTTCGGAGAGGCTCGCGACCATGCGGGTGAAGGCGTGGGTGAGCGCGGCCTTGGCGTTCTCGCTGGAGGCCGGCACGGAGGCGCCGATGGCGTTGAGGATGGCCGCCACGTCGTCGTCGCGGAGGCCGAGCGCGCGAAGGCGCGGCTGGACGGCGAGGATGCGCTCGGGCGAGTCGCCGTCGCTGACGCCGCACAACACCTGCATCATGCACGCGATGCCGGAGAGCGGGAGCTCGCGCCCGCGCGGCGGGCACGTGGCTGCGTAGAAGGCGACGTTGTAGCCGCCCTTCTGCAGGCGACGGTCGACCTCGTAGAGCAGGCGCGACTTTCCCACGCCGTGATCGCCGCGCAAGGTGACGATGCGCGCGCGGCGCTTGGTGGCGGCGGCGAGGACCTCGCCCACACGACGGAGCTCCTCTTTGCGACCGACGAAGCGCCCGAACGTCTCGCTCGGGCTCCGCACGTCGCGGACGATCGATCCGGTGAGCCCGGTGCGCGGTTGGTCCCCCTCGCTCAAGGGCTCGAGCTCGAAGAGCCCGCGCACCTGGCGCATCGCCGCGGCGGAGATGGCGCACTTGCCGGCGCTGGCGCGAGCGAACTCGCGCGCCGAGAGGACGAGCCCGGTGAGCCGCTCGTCTTCCGTCGGCTCGCCGTCGGGGCCGACGTGGATCCTGCCGGTGTGAATGCCGGCGCTCGGCGGGCGCTCCACGTCGAGCGAGCGCAAGGTGACGAGCGCGCAACGGGTCGCCACTTCTGTGTCGCGCCCGTCGCTGTCGCCCAGCCCAAAGAGCGCCGAGAGGTGCTCGGGCTCGCGCGCGAGGATTCGCCCGCCGTAGCGCGTCACCAGCACCGCAGCCTTGTCGGCGAGGAGCGAAGAGTCGCGTCGCGGGAACTCGATGACCAGCGCCGTGACCTCGCGACGCTCGCCGCGATCGGCGGTGAGGTCGATGCCGACGAAGCGCACGCCGCTGCCGTCGGCGCTCCCCTGCGCCGCGGGGGTGGGGATCGAGCTCCGCGTGAGCGGGACCTCCACCGGCGTCCGTTCGGCGGTGGCGCTCCCCGCTTCGGCCCCTTCGAGGAAGCCCTCGGGGGAGAGCGAAGGGGCCTCCTCCGCTCGGAAGCGCACCAAGAACTCGGCGAGGTCGTGCGCGCCGTAGCGGCTCCCTTGCGTGTAGAGGAAGGCGAGCATCGCCTCGTACATGCGACCGGCATCGGGGTAGCGATCCGAAGCGTTCGCGCCGAGCGCCGATTTTACGACCTCCACGAGCTCCGGCGGGACGTCGGGACGAAGGAGCTCGAGGGGCGGAAACTCGCAGGCCTTGACGCGGCGCAGCGTCTCGAAGGAGGTGGGCGCGCTGAAGGGGTTCACCCCGGCGATGCACTCGTAGAGCACCACGCCGAGCGAGAAGAGGTCGCTCCGCGCGTCCACGCTCTCGCCGCGCGCTTGCTCGGGGCTCATGTAGCCGAACTTGCCGTGGAGCTGACGACCGCGCTGCGTGTCTTCTTGGTCGAGCGCGCCGCGCGCCTTGGCGATGCCGAAGTCGGTGACCTTGACCTCGCCTTCGAAGGAGAGGAGGACGTTCTGCGGCGACACGTCGCGATGCACGATACCGAGCGGGCGAAGCTGCTCGTCGCGCCGCCGGTGCGCGTGGTCGAGCCCCTTGGCGACCTCGGCGGCGATGAAGACGCACATGGAGAGCGGCAGCGTGGCTTGCGCGCGACGGCATCGCGCGAGCAGCGTCGCGAGATCGAAGCCGTGCACGTACTCCATCGCCATGTAGTAGGCGCCGTGAATGGGGCCGCTCGACGGTCCGCCGGTGAGCGAAGGAGGCGGCTCGCTGGCGCGCTCGTTCGAGGGGGCGATGCCGAGGTCGAACACCTGCACGATGTTCGCGTGCGAGAGGCGGACCGCGAGCTTCGCCTCGTGGACGAACATGTCCACGAACTCCTTGCTACGGGCGAGCTCGGGCAAGATCCTCTTGATGACGAGGACCTTCTCGAAGCCCTCGACGCCGAAGCTCTTCGCCTTGAAGACCTCGGCCATACCACCCTGGCCAAGGCGCTCGAGGAGACGGTAGCGACCGAAGGTGGTGCTCACGATTCCCAACGCTGTTCCCCCGTACGAAGCGGCGTAAACCTATCACCGCACGGAGGGGCTGCTCCCTTTTTCGACGGGCGATCTGTCGCGGGTTGTCGCACTCGCCCTCCATCGCGCACCGCATGCGTTTGCCGCGCAACGAGGAGTCGCGTGAACGCGCGGTCGGACGGGTCTCGGGGGGCGCGTTTCATCGTCCCGGACGGACGATCCACACCGGGTTCGTGATCGCCATCGGCGCGAGCGGCATGAACGGGAGGACGTCGTCGAGCTTTCGCGTGCCGCGGGCGACGACGAGGATCCACGTGTTGCCCGCCTCCGCCACCGGAACGACGACGTCTTGATCGAAGCGCACCGTCCGCGCGCGCGCTTCGGCGAGCGTGCCGGCCTCGGGGCCGAGCTTCGTCGGTTGGCTGGGCAAAGGGAAGGTGCGGACGACGTGTCCGCCGGCGACGATCTCGATCGACGTGAGATCGATCCACGGCGCGACCCGAACGCGCACGTGCGCGGTGATCTCGGAGGCCGAGGTGTGAAGCTCCCCGCCGGGTGCGGCGCTCCCTGCGAGACCGGGGCCGCGCGCTTCGAGCTCCACCACCGGGCCGGTCGTGACCTCGGCGCGCCCGTGCTTGACGGCAAGGACGACGGCGCCGACGTCGAGCGCGTCGGCCGGGCCGTCGGCGCTCGCCCCCACGTCGACGAGCGTGCGCGGGTAGCCGGCCCATTGGTACTGGATGCGATGCGAGTCGCTGCTGCCGGTGGCGGCGTAGTGAAAGCCGAGGTTCAAGAGCGCGAAGTAGTCGCGGAGCACGAGGTCGACGCGCTCTTGGCTCGCCATCTCGTAGCCGTTGTAGATCTCGATGGCGTCGAAGTCGGTGCGCATGCGCAGCGGCATCTTGTCCGTCGCCGGGTGAAAGTGCATGAGCTCGAAGTAGCCGATGCCGTTCACGAGGCGCGGGTGGTGGACGACGAGCACGCGGTTCGGATCGCCGCGGCGCGCGGCGTTGAACACCGCCGCGACGCTGGTGTGCTTGAAGGGGGGGACCTTCTTGTCGAGCGGATAGGGGAACACGCCGAAGTGGCCGAGGCGCGGGCTGAAGGTCGTGACCTCGACGCCGGGCACGCTCGCCACCTCGCCGCCGAGCTCGAGGGTGCCGAGCGCCGACGTGTAGTCGCCGACCAAATTGTGCTCGGTGGGGACCGCGAAGTCGACGCCCGCTGCAGCCAAGGACAGCACGCGATCCTCGACCGACACCGGCGTGTCGAAGCTCGGTCGCGCGTGCACGTGCAAATCGCAACCGACGACGCCGGGGGTTGCGACGACGTGGCGCGGCGCGAGATCGACGCTCACCGATCGACCGGAGGCGATCTCGATCACCTTGGCGTCGACGCTCCACTCGATCCCCTTCGTGGCGGCCACGCGGTAGCGACCCACGGGGAGCGGCGTCGTGATCTCGCCGCGGAGCGCGTCGATGAGCGGCCCTGCCCCGGAAGCGCGAAAGTCCGGTCCAAAGCTGGGGTCGAGGGTGCCGTCGATCCCGTGCACCACGAGGCGCGCGGTGATGGGGCGCCCGGTGTCGGCGTCGACGACGCGCGCGTGGAGCTCGCCGCCGGGCGAGACGTCGAGGTGCAAGTCGAACGGCGTGCCGGGCTCGAAGGTCACGGGGGCGCTGGTGCGCGCGGGGTCGAGCGCGGCGTACCACTCGGTGACCGATTTGGGGACGACGAGGGAGAAGCGGCCGTCGGCGCTCACGGTCGCGCGCACGCGCGGAGCCCCCTCGGCGTCGAGACCGAAGATGCGTGAGGCGCCGCGCGCCCCGGTGACGACGCCGTGGATCTCGGCGGAGGGGACGCCGGCTCCTCGCGCGAGCGCGCCCCACACGCTTTGGGTCGAGCGACCGAGGACGACCCGCACGTCGCTCGCCGCCGGTGCTTCGCGGGTGATCCTCGGGCTCGCGAGGGCGACGTGAAGACGAGGCCGTGCATCGGGCGGACGCCCGCCGATTGGCGCGGGCGCCGCACCCGCGTCGTCGACCGACGACGTTTCATTCGCTTCGGGAGCGCCGGCGTCTCCTTCGTCTTCGTCGCTCGGGGGCTCGTGCGTAGGACCGGCGTCGGGAGCGCCGGCGTCGCGGACCGCGGCGTTCTTCTCCGCCTCGCTACCGAAGTGCACGAGCCCGACGGCGCGGTGGCCGAGGTCGAGGCGCGCCACGACATCGAGCGCACCGCGCAGCGACGTGAAGGCGAGCGGGTGCGGCTCTTCGTCGAGCAAGACGACGCCACCCTGGGTCTCGACACCGTCGGCGACGTCTCCCTTGCCCGAGACGAAGAGCGGGCGCCCCTCGGTCGCGAAATCTACGCCGAGCCCCACGGTGTGCGCGCCGAGGTGCTCGGGATCTTTCACCCGAAGCTCGAGGAGGAGACGATCGTCCTCCGGTTCCAGGGCGACGACGAGCTCGGCGTCGACCTTGCCGTCGTCGAAGTCGACGGTGAATTGCGACGTGAGGCCGTCCTTCCCCGGACGCGGCTCGAAGCGCCCGAGCGCCAGCGGGCGCGCCGTTCCGTCGACGACCGCCGCGAGGTCGAAGGCCACGCTCTCGCGCGCGTCCGACGCACGCGCCGTGATGCGGCCGATGCCGAGCTCTACGGCGAACGTCGTGTGCTGGCCGACGAGACGCCCGCCGCCGACCGCGCCGACGAAGGAGGAACGCGGTCCGCGATCGAGCGGTCGCCTCGCGCGCCCGCGCGTGAGACCGAAGACGAGGCACGACGAGAGCGCGGCAACGGCGACGACGCGCCCGAGCATCGGCGCGCTCACGCCGAGGCTCCCGGCGCGAGCCGTGCGAGGAGCGAAGCTGCGCGACTGCCGGCGATCGTCGCCACGCGCGCGTTCTC
Organism: uncultured Polyangiaceae bacterium; assembly: GCA_964531795.1. Classification (GTDB taxonomy): domain Bacteria; phylum Myxococcota_A; class Polyangia; order Polyangiales; family Polyangiaceae; genus CAZHHD01. The sequence goes on from CAZHHD010000011.1 coordinate 202,654, forward strand.
GCCGGCGACGCGGAGACGCACGTCGAAGGCGGGGTCACCGCCGAGCCGCGCGCGGGCTCGCTCGGCCCATTCGGCGACGACGATGGCCCCCTCGGCCCGCTGCTCGCGGAGCCCGAGCCGCGCGATCTCGAGATCGAAGTCCGACGGCGCGTCGAGCAGTCGGTAGAGATCGGTGTGGACCAGCGTCCCTTTGGGGATCGCGTACTCCTGCACCAAGGCGAAGGTGGGGCTGGCGATCGGCGCGTCGTGCGGGACACCGAGTGCGCGCGCGAGCGCTCGAGCGAGAAAGGTCTTGCCGGCTCCCAGATCCCCGGTGAGGAGGACGAGGTCGCCCGGCTCGAGCAACTCTCCCATGGCGCGCCCCAAGCGGACGGTGTCGCGCCGCGAGGCGAGGCGTCGCTCGATGGGTGTATCCTGCATGTGTCACAGCTTCAGAAGCGGACGATCCCGCGTGCACCGCCGCCGCCGAGGAGGAGCGCGCCCGCGCCACCCGGAGCCCAGTCGAGATCGGCGAAGAGCTCGACGGCCGCCTGCGGGCCGAGGCCCATGCCGACGACTCCGCCGCCGCGGCCGAGGAAGCGCGCCGTCTTGTCGGCGCCGAGGGTGACGAACGCACCGAGACCGACCTCGGGCCCCGCATAGAGGCGCGTCGTCTTGGGGGCGAGCATGAACGCGTAGCGTGCGCCGCCGTCGAGGAGGAGCGCTTGGGGACCGACGAGGGCGCCGGCGACATCGGCGCGGAGCTCGAGGCCGGGCACGGCGTCCAGGGCGTAGCCGAGCGAGCCGCCGAGGAAGAGCGACGCCGAGCTTCCTTGCGCGTTGCTCGGACGCGCGATCGCCCCCATGGCTTCGAGGCTGGCGCCGAGGAGCAGTGGGTGACCTTCGGCGTAGATGTGACGCGGGGCGGGCTTCGCCGGAGGAGGAGGAGGAGCTGCCGGTGCTTCCGGCTTCGGCGGAGGGGGCGGCGGTGCGGGGGGCGCGGGCGGCGGCGGCGCGGCGTGCTCCCAGGGAATGTCGGAGGTCCCGAGCCCTTCGGGGCGAACGAGGAGCGCCAGCATCTCGCCGATCTGCTGCGGCGCGACGGCGGGATCGATTTCGCGCGCGAGCGACTCGACGCGACCGCCGCCGACCTGACAGACCTCGAGCTCGAGGCGGTAGCGCCCCGACGCGCGCGGCTCGACGCGGCCCGAGACGGTCCACGCTGATCCGGAGGCGCGCCCGGCGGCGCGGTACTCGTCGCTCGTGTCGGGGACGCCGTCTTTCACCGCCATCTCGGCGGTGAGCATCTCGGCGTCGCTCGGGAGCGTGTGGCCCGAAGAGGTGACGGCGCTCCGTGTGGCGGCGCGCGCCGCGTCGACCTGCTCCTTCGTGCCGGCGCTGCTGGCCTGTCCGAACGCGAGGACGGCGACCTTGTCGGCGAGCGCCGACGAGCTCACCGACGTCGCGAGCGCGAACGTCAGCGCGGCAGCAGCGGCGCGAAGGCGCACGTCACGTCTCGGCCGGATCGCCGGCGGGGCTCTCGTCGTCGGCCTCGTCGTCTTCGACCGGCTTCGGCTTGGCCTTGAGCCCCTTCTTCTTTCCTTTGCCCTTCGAGGTGACGCGCTCTTCGGCGTCGTCGTCCTCGTCTTCGGTCTCGTCCTCTTCTTCTTCGTCCGAGCCGGAGGTCTCGCCCTCTTCGTCGGGGAGCTCGCCGAGGCTCGCCGCCGACATCGCCGCGCGCGGGTTCCTGCGCGCTTCGTTCCAGCTCTTCGCGTAGAAGAGCGCGACGAGGAGGCCGGTGCCGAGGCCGATGAGCTGGCTCGTCGAGAGCTGCACGGTGAGCGTGTCACCGAACTTCACCGGGCGAAGGAGCGCGTAGGCCACGATCGGCGGGACGAACGCCACGACACGCGCGACGCTTCGCGCGCGGGGGTTGGTGATGCCGAGCGCGATGCCGAAGACGAAGGCGAGCGACATCAAGAGGAGCGCGCCGGGGAGGAGCACGTGCTCGGGCATCGCGGGGCCGTACGAGCCGCGCTCGGGATCGTCGCGGAGGATCTCGATGAGGAAGCGGGCGAAGCCGTAAGCGAAGACGAACGTGAAGAAGATCTGCCCGCGGAACTTCTGGTGCTTCCTCTGCCAGAGGAGCAGGCCGAGCAGCGCGAGACCGACGAGCGACTCGTAGATCTGCGTCGGGTGCACGGGGAAGGAGTGATTGAGCTTCAAGAGCTCGTTCCCCGTCGGGGTGTTGCGGAACTCGTCCAGGTGGCGCACCCAAGCGGGCGAGCCGTCACCGCCGTCGAGCGTCCCCTTGTCCCAATGGGGGAAGGTGCCGAGCGTCTTCAGCCAGCCGGGCGCGGTGTCGCTGAGGCGCGTGCCGAAGTCGCAGCCGAAGAGGTAGCAACCGATGCGGGTGATGAAGAGACCGGACGCGAGGCTGGGGACGGCGACGTCGGCCCAGGGCATGAGGCGCAGCTTGTGACGCGCGAGAAAGGCCCAGCTCCCGAGGAAGCCGCCGATGAAGCCGCCGTACGCGACGAGGCCTCCGCGCTTCAGCGCGAAGATGCTCGAGACCTCGAAGGGGGTGAACTCCTCGAGGTTCGTGGCGATGTACAGGATGCGCGAGCCGGCGATGGCGCAGAGCGCGGTGAAGACGTAGCAGTTGGCCATCGTCTCCTTGGGGAGCCCCTCGCGATCGGCCAAGCCGAGCGTCAAGTACCAGCCGACGACGAGCGAGAGCCCGAGCATCACCCCGTAGGAGTAGATGGGGAGCTTCTCGGCGTTGAACTCGATCCCGCGGGCGAAGTACCCGCCGGCGGCGAGCGCGACGGCGGCGACAAGCGAGACCTGCGCCGTCGCGCGCTCCTTCTTCCACGTGACCGCGCCGTAGATCGCTGAGACCACGGCGATGGCGGCGAGCGCCCACCAGAGCTTCAGGGGGCGATGCGGCAGGGGAATGCTGAAGAGGATGGGATGCATGGCTTTGCGACCTTCGAAAGTCTGTTCGGCGGGCGAACGGAAACACCGCCGGACCGGAGTCATACACAAAATCCCGCCTTGCGCCCAACCGAGGACCCTCGGCGAGGCCGGCCGGGCGCGTCGGGGGTGCCGCGCCCGCGGGGGCGTGTGGTAGGAAGGGCTCGTGCGGCGTCACCTCCTTCTTTCCCCTTTGGTCCTCGCCCTCGCACCTACGGCGTGCGTGCCGGCGGGCAACAGCACGCCGAGCGACGCCGGGTCGAAGACCCAGGCGACCCCCGCGGCGGCGACGTTCCACCCCTCGGCGCACGTGATGACCGCGCCGTTCGAGGACAACTTCGAGCGCACCGGCATCAAGGGGCTCGCGCCGCATAGCCATTTTCCCCCGCTCGGCGACGCCGACACGTCGAAGGACGGGGCGGTCGCCCAGCCGACGAGCGACAGCGGCGAGGCCGCCGCGCCGGATTTGCTCGGGTCGGAGTGGTCCCAAGCGGGGACGGATGCCTGGCACATCGAGAACGGCTGGCTCTGCGGCGCAGGCGCCCACAACCACGGCGTGTGGTTGAACCGGGTGCTCCCGGTCAACGCCCGCATCGAGTTCGACGCCAAGAGCGACGCGCAAGACGGCGATCTCAAGGCGGAGCTCTGGGGCGACGGCCACTCGGCCGCCACGGCCATCTCCTACACGAACGCCACGAGCTACCTCACCATCCTCGGCGGCTGGCACAACAAGTTCCACGTCCTTGCCCGCATCAACGAGCACGGCGACGACCGCAAAGAGATCAAGGTCGACCCGGAGTCGGACGATCCCCGCGAGAAGCCGGTGGTGCGCGGGCAAATCTACCACTTCAAGGTCGAGCGCTCGGACGGCAAGACGGTCAAGTGGTCGGTCAACGGGGTCGAGATGCTCCAGTACGACGACCGCGCCCCGCTGATCGGTCAGGGGCATGACCACTTCGGCTTCAACGACTGGGAAGCGAAGGTCTGCTTCGACAACGTGCGGGTGACGCCCATCTCTTCGCTGTAGACTCTCCTTCTCGGAGCAGTACGCGTGGAGTCGGCGGAGATCGAAGAGCACATCAAAGAGCTGGAGACCCGGCTCGACCGTCTTCGTGCGCTCTACGAGCAGTACTTCATGGGCATCGAGCGCCTCGAGCCGCTCGTGCCGAGGAAGGACGTCGAGCGTCGCTTCCAGTTGATGCGCAAGGAGCAAATCCGGAACACGGCGCTGCGCTTCCGTTTCCAGATGATGCTGCAGAAGTACAACACCTATCAGTCGTACTGGATTCGCATCGCGCGCCAGATCGAAGAGGGGACGTACAAGCGCGACGTGCAGCGCGCGAAGGCGAAGTTCGAAGCGGACAAGCGCGAGCGCGAGCGCGGGCGCGAGGTCGACGACGGGCCGACCTCGTTCGATCTGACCGAGGACTTCAGCGAGCTCGGGGAGCAGCTCGCCGACGTGCTCACGTCGTCCCCGCCCGGACCGATGCGCGCGCCGGCGACCCGCACGCCGCCGCCCGTTCCCCGCGCGACGCCCGCGCCGCCCGCGCCGCCCGCGGGAGGACGCGCCCCTTCGTCCCCCGATCTCGCGCCCGAAGCGCGTGCCGCCGCCGCCGCGGCGAGCGGACCCCAGGCCAGCGTGGCGCCCTCCGCGACCGACGGCGCACCGCGCGGCTTTGGAACGCCGCCGCGCGCGAGCCAATCGAAGATGCGCATGCTGGCCGTGCGCCTGAAGGCGGAGAAAGAAGCGGCTGCGGTGCGCGCTGCGGCTGCGGCCGCGCCCGCGCGCCCCTCGTCGGTTCCGCCGCGCCCCGGATCCTCGCCTCCGCGCGCCGCGTCCGAGCGGCCGAAGCCCGCACCCGTCGCCGCGCGCCCCGCCGCGGCGAGCGCTTCGTCCCCGGGCGCC
>CAZHHD010000012.1:0-137747 GCA_964531795.1 uncultured Polyangiaceae bacterium
ATACCTGACACAATGCTGACACCCTCGCGCGCTACCACGAAGGTTGGCCAATCGAGGCCGATCCGAGGAGGTTCCCGATGCTCGCAGCTGCGTTCTCCCGTTCCGAGGCCCCCGCGCCCGGCGCCTCGCTCCTCCAATCCACCGCGCGTTCGGGGCGCATCGCCTGCCGCGCGTCCTTCGACTTCGCGTGGTCGCTCCGGTTCCTCCGCGGCTTCGGCCCAATGGTGGGCGATCAGGAGGTCTTCGCCGAGTCGGTGACCAAAGGGCTCCTCCACCGCGGTCAGCCGGTCCTCTTCACCGTGCGCGCGGCCGGCAAGGGGGAGCTTTCCTACGAGCTCGTCTCCGAGGTCGCGATCGACGACGACCTCGCGCGGGCGGTGATCCGCCGCGTGCGCGCGTTCTTGAGCACCGACGAGGATCTCGCGGGGTTCTACGCGCTGGCGGCGAGCGACGCCCCCTTCGCCGCGCGCCTCCGCGAGCTCCACGGTCTTCATCACGTCCGGTTCCTCACGCCCTTCGAGGCGGCGTGTTGGGGGCTCATCAACCAGAGGGTGCCGCGCGCCGTCGCGCGTCACATGAAAGAGTCGCTCTACCGCCGCTTCGGCAGGACCGAGATCGCCGGGCGCGCGTGCCACGCGTTCCCCGAAGCCGCGACGATCGCCGCGTGCGACGAGGAGGAGCTCGTCGCCCTCCTCAAGAACGAGCGAAAAGGACGCGCGATCGCCGCGGCGGCGCGCGCCTTCGCCGAAGTCGACGAAAGCTTCCTCGAAGAGGGTCCGCTCGAAGAGGTGGCTTCGTGGCTCTCGTCGATCTACGGCGTCGGCGACTTCACGACCGCGTTCGTCCTCTTTCGCGGGCTCGGTCGCTTCCGCGGGCGTCCGACGGCGCACCCCGGGCTCCTCGACGCGATGTCGTCGGTCTACGGGGAAAAGACCACCGAGGGGGATCTGGATCGGCGCGTCGCCCGCTACGGCGCGTGGGGCGGGCACTACATGCTCTACCTTTGGGCGTCGACCTTCGAGCCGTGAGGCCGGGCGAGCGAGGCGCGACGGCCGGACCGACTCAGTCGACGCTGCCGAGCTTGCGCTCGATGGCCTCGAGGTGCGCGCGCACCTCCGGATCGGCGCCGCGGAGCGCCTTCACTTTGCGCACCGCGCTCATCACCGTCGTGTGATCGCGGTTGCCGAAGGCGCGCCCGAGCTCGGGCAAGCTGCACTTCAAGCGCTCGCGGCACAGGTACATGGCCACGTGACGCGCGAAGGCGATGCTCTTGTGACGATCCTTCGAGAGGAGATCGCCGCTCTTCAACTTGAAGTGATGGCAGACGACGCGCTGCACGTCTTCCACGCTCGCCTCCATCGGCTTCGCGCTCGCCGAGAGGGCGATCTCGGCGCGGGCGAACTCGAGATCGATCGAGCGGCCGAGGAGCGACGATTTCGCCGCGAGGCGGATGAGCGTCCCTTCGAGCTCGCGCACGTTCGAGCGCACGACCTGAGCGATGTAGAGGAGCACGTCGTCGGGGACTTCGATCCCTTCGATCTGCGCCTTCTTCCTCACGATGGCGACGCGCGTCTCGAGCTCCGGCGGCTGGATGTCGGCCACGAGCCCCCACGTGAAGCGGGAGATGAGGCGCTCTTCCATGCGCTCGAGCTGCTGCGGATACTTGTCGCTGGTGACGACGATCTGCTTGTCGGCCTGGTGAAGCGCGTTGAACGCGTGGAAGAACTCTTCCTGCGTCTGCGTCTTCGACGCGAGGAACTGGATGTCGTCGACGAGGAGAAGATCGCAGCGCTCGCGGTATTTCGCGCGGAACTCGTTCATCTTCTGCTCTTGGAGCGCTTGGACGAACTCGTTCACGAAGCGCTCGGCGGAGATGTAGACGATGCGCGCGTTCGGCCGCTCGGCGCGCACGCGGTGAGCGACGCCGTGGACCAAGTGCGTCTTGCCGAGGCCGGTGCCTCCGCACAAGAAGAGCGGGTTGTGACGGCGACCGCCGCCGCCCGCTGCCGCGATCGACGCCGCGTGCGCCAGCTGATTCGACGGACCGACGACGAAGTTTCCGAAGGTGTACTTCGGGTTCAGCCCCTCGATGGGGGCCGGCACCGCGCGGAGGCGTCCCTCCGTCGGCGTCTCGCGCACTTCGATCGGCGGCTCGACCGACGACGGCGCGGTGAAGGCGATGGGGCGCGGACGAACGGGCTGCGAGCTCTCCGAAGGCTGGCGCGAGCTCGCGACCGGAAGGTTGAGCGCGTCGTCGATGGTCCAGGCGACCTGGATGCTCCACCCGGTTTCGCTGCGAATGTGATCGGTGAGGGTCGGAAGAAAGTGCTCGTCGACCCACTCGCGCACGAACTCGTCGCGCGCCCGGAGGCCGAGGATCCCGTCGGTGAGTCCGTCGAACTGCACGCCGGAGAACCACTGGTCGAAGCTCGCGGGGGACTTCTCGCGCGTGAACGCGACCGCTTGCTGCCAAAGCTGCTCGTTGTTCCGTGTCACCGTCACTCTGCCCACTCCCTCAACGCCAAGACCTGCACGACAAAGGCACGACGGCCCTGTCGCGCGGATGGAAGCCTCCACAGTTTCTCCACAGCCTGTGGAGAACCGCGCACGCACTTGCCCCCGGACCCTGAACCGGATCGCGCGGCGACCCTCCCCGACGTGCAACGCACGGCGGACGAGAGAGCACCCGACGACCCTCGAGCTCCCTCCCCGCGCACTTCTACGGGGCTTCGCTCGTCGCCCGCCGCCCGCGACCACCCGAAGGTGGCGAGGGGAGAGCGAAACGACCGACTTCACTCACGAAAAAACAAGAAAACGAGACCCCGACGTGACCGGAACCAGCTTCGGGACCGACACGGGGAAAGCTCAACCCGCGAGGACCTTCCACCCCTTGTCTCCCCTGGTTCCTTGCGGGACCGAGGAGCGTCCGAGGGGGACGTCGACGCGAGAGAACAGGAGCTACCACCGCTATTCCTACGTCGTCCACGGCGATCTGCAGAAACGCAGTAGGTCCATGATACGGCGCAAGTTTTTTGATTGTAGAGCACCACGAAATTGGAGCCGTCTTGCGTGTTTCGAGGCGAGAACAGCTCAGTTCGATGGCAAGTCTGCGACAGCGTTCGAGAATTGGGTCGGACGCAAAATTCCGTAGGGGCGCCCCTGTGGAAATCTCGGGGGATCGCGGTGTCAAGACAGGGCGGAACCCTGATTTTTCCGCAAGATCGAGCCGATTTGCGCTGTGCACGCTTTTTCGCGGCAGCGGGGGGAGCCGAAAACTGTACCCCCGGGCGGACGCTCGTTAGGGTCGCGGTCGGTCCCCGCCTAGCCCTCGCCCTGAGGGGGGATGGACCGCCCCGAGGTCTTCCTTCTCCATGAAATTCAGGACCGTTCGCGAAGCCGCCACCGTCGCCCTGGCGATCGCGCTCGTCGCGCGGACCGCCTCCGCGGATCCGTCGAGCACATCGCCCGAGCAAGGGTACGACCTCGGCGAGATCCAGAGCCCGCGCGCCGTCGCCATGGGCGGAGCGCAGACCGCAACGGGCATCTCGACCAGCGCCATCTACCTGAACCCGGCGAACCTCGCGATCGCCCGCGTGTACCACTTCGAAGCGATCGCCGCGGTGTCACCCGACGCCCGCCGGCAGAGCTACGGCGGCGCCGTCGCCGACTCGTCGACGAGCAAGCTCGCGGGCGGCTTCGGCGGGACGTGGAACCAAGTCGATCCCGACGGCGCGCGGCGCCAATGGACCGATCTTCGTCTCGCGCTCGCCTACCCGCTCGGCGACATGATCTCGGTCGGCCTCACCGGGCGCTACCTGCGCGCGAGTCAGTCGGTCGCCAACGGCCCCTTCGGCCCTAGCTATGCGTCGGACGGAACGCGCGACGATCCGATTTACAACGCGTTCACCTTCGACGCGGGCGTGACCGTCGTGCCGACGACCGGGCTCAACATCGGGCTCACCGGCCACAACCTCACGAACCCGGGGACGTCGCTGGCGCCGACCACGCTCGTCGGCGGCATCGGCTACACGGCGTCGATCGTCTCCTTCGAAGGCGACGCGATGGCGGACTTCACGACCTGGCACAAGGTGCGGCCGCGCTTGATGCTCGGCGGCGAGGTCTTCGTGGCCGATCACTTTCCGATTCGCCTCGGCTACCGCTACGACGACGGGCAGCGCGCGCACGCGGCTTCGCTCGGCCTCGGCTACGTCGACAAGAAGTGGAGCTTCGAGGTCAGCGGCCGGCGTGACGTGATCGCCGATCATCCGATGACGCTCTTCGCCGCCGGCCTCCGCTACTTCTACGAGACCGGATCGTCCGACGACGGACCGAACGGGACCGACTTCTGAGTCGTGAGGCTTGGTCTGCCGGTAGAACGACGTGACGGCGCGCGCCCCGCTCACTTCGCGCGGGGCGTCGTCCAGAAGCGCACGCAGAGATCGTCGCTCGTGTGACGAACGGCGAGGACCGGAGCGAGCGGTGCGCGCTCGGCCTCCGACGCGCCTCTGCTCTCTTTCGCCGCGTCGCTCCGCGCGATGGCCAGCGGATACGGGTCGGCTTCGGGCCCGCACAAACGCGCCTCGGCGCGACGCAGGGGGGCGTCGTTGGATGCAATCTGCAAGCGTCCGAGGGTGAGCGGCGTGCTCCCCGATGCGCCCAGGCGGACGAGCACCTCGCGCCCGCCGTCCGCCGCCTCTTCAGGGAGCGCCACGACGTAGCGAAGGCGCAGCACCGCCATGCCTCCCGGGGCGAGCGCGTGTACGAAGTCCGACTCCGACACGTGGAGCACCACGCCGGACATCGTCTCGGGACCGAGCATCGCGTGCACCGCGGCCGGCCTTCGCGGCGCGCGCGTGAACGGAACCACGACCCCCGCGGCGTCGGGCTCGGCCTCGAGAGCACCGTCGGGCACGGGCACGAGATGCGCGTCGAACGCGAGCGGCGCGCCGGGCGCGGCGAAGGCCACGAAGAGCTCGAGAGGGCCTCCGCGGTAGGCGCCGCGCGGGAGCGAGATGTCCTCGTGCACCACCACGTGTGCCCGCGCGACCTCGAGGCGCACGCGCGCGACGCTGGGGAGCATGGGGAGGGGCGGCGCCGGCGTAGGGAGCGCGGCCGGCGCGGGCGGAGCCACGGCGAGGAGCAGAGCGCCGAACAGCGCCCCGCCGAGCGCGCGCGTGCTCACCCGAGCACCGCCTCGGCCGAAGCGGCGAGCCTCCGCGCGACCGCCGCCGCGTCGATCTCGTGCGGCGGCTCGTAGAGCGGCAACGACGCGCGCGCTCGGAGCTCGGCGAAGGCGCGCGGATTGCGAAACCAATCCTCGTCGTAGCGCTCGCGGAGCTCGGCTTCGAGGGGCGCCGCGTCGGCGGCACCGAGCAGGCGCGAGGCGACGTCGTCCTCGGGGAAGGGCCACGCGCCGGCGAGCGTCGCTGGCAGCGGCGCGCCGAACAGCTCGGTCGTCAGCTCCTCGAACGTCCCACGCGACGCATCGCGCGCGAGGAGCCACGCCACGGCGCGCTTCCTGAGCTCGAAGAGGAGCGTCGCGCCGAGCGAGCGCGCTTGTCCCGCGGCCACGCGTGCGCCGAGCCCGAGGGCGCGGCGATGGAACGCGCTCGCGGCCCCCAGCGCGGCGAAGGCTCCCCCCACGCGGTAGGCGTCGACCGGCTCGGGATCGGCGCGCAAGGCGAAGCGCGCCCCCTTCCCGCGGGCGCCGGACCGCCGGAGGGCCGCGCCGAACTCGTGGAGCGCGCGCACGAAGCTCGAGGCGCCGAGCGCCGCGGTGGGGACGGTGAAGTCGAGCGCGAGGCCGCGCGTGTCCTTGGCGAACAGCTCGCCCAGCCAGCGCTTGGCGAGGCGCGCGGGCCAGCCGTCGCCCGCTTCACGCGCGAGGGCCGCTCGCACGGCGTCGACGGGAGAGGGCCTTTCGGCGGTGAGGTCGGCGCGCTTTCGCGCATCGCGGAGCGCCTCGCGCGCCACGTCGCGGGTCGCGTCGAGGATCGCGTGCGCCAAGGCGTCGAGCGCGTGGGTGCTCGCGGGCGCGAGGGGTGCCGCCCCCTCGAGGCCGAGGCGCGTGAAGGCTTCGGCGCGTCGCGCAGAGCGCTCGCGGACGATCGGCGCGAGGAGCGGCCCGGTCTCGGCGAGCGCGTCGAGCCACAACGAAGCCTCGGCCCGCGAGCGCGCCGAGGCGGCCACGAGCGCGCGACGTGCTTCGCGCGCGCTGACGCGACGGACCGGTTCGATGTGAAGCACCCCGTGCTCTTCGGCAGCGGCGCGGGCGAACGCGACGTCGTCGGCTTGGCCGAGGCGTGCCACCACGAGGAACGCGACCCACCGTGCGAGCGCGTCGCGGAGAGGAACCTCGACGATCGAGGGGGTTGCGGCGAGGAGCGCGTCGCGCGTCGACTTGTTGGCCGTCACGCGCCGCGCAGCGAAGACGTCCACGTCGGCGTGCGCCTCGGGGTCCCTCGCGAGATCGCGACGAAAGCGCGTCCACGCCACGAAGGCGCGCTCCACATCGACGTCGAGACCGGCGAGATCCTGCATCGTCAGCCGTGGATCGTGGGGCGCGGCGCCGACTTCGCGAGGCGCGTCACCACCTCGGCCTCGATCGCCGCGAGCGCTTCGAGGCGCGCATCCACGGCGACGCGCGGCCCGCCTCCGTTCTCGTCTCCACCCGCGGCGGCGACGGCGAGATCGGTGAACGTCCGGTAGTGACGGGCCTCGGCGGTGAAGAGCTCCGTGTAAAATGCATGTAGCTCGGCGTCGGCGACGACCTCACTGCGCGCGAGGAGGAGCTTGAAGCGTTCGCACGAACGCGCCTCGATGAGCGCGCCGACGAGGAGACGATCGACGAGCCCGGCGCGTGGCAAGCGCGCGGGGGCAAGGCGAGCGGCGGCGGCGCGGAGCTCCTTGGCGTAGTCGTCGACCTCGGGGGCGCCGAGGCGGAGGCCGCGGCGCTCGAGGAAGTCGAGCACGCGTTGGAAGTGTTCGATCTCTTCGGCGGCGAGCTTGGTCAGGGCGCGCACCAGCGCCATGTCCTCGGGGTGCCGCGCGGCGAGGGAGAGCGCGTTGGAAGCCGCCTTCATCTCACACTGCGCGTGATCGAGGAGCACGTCGTCGAGCTTGAGGACGGCCTCCTTGGCCCACGCGGGGTCGCTCGCCACCTTGAGGCACAACATCGGCTCGAGTCTACCCGCTCTCCCCTGCTCCTCGCGAGCGCGTGCGCGTGCGAAGCCCGTGGAGAGCGCCGACCGCCGCTGGGAGCGCGGCGAGAGGGACCGCGGCGAAGGGGGCGAGCGAAGGGCCGGCGGCGACGCACGCGAGGAGCGCGGCGACGAGGCCGGCGAGCGCCCCTGCCCCCGCGCCATGGCGCGCGCGAACGCCGTCGCCGAAGCGACCCACGAGGTAGCCGCCCGCGTAGGCGCCGACCACGAGCGCAACGGCGGGGAGCCCGAGCACGATGACCGTGAGCCGCGCGCGATCTCCGGGCTCGAGCGCGGCGATGCGCGCCGCGGTCTCTTCGGCGCTCGACGTCGGGCCGAGGAACGCGGTGACCGCGCGCCCTTTGACCCACTCGGCGAGAGAAGCGAGCGGGAGCCACGCGACGAAGACGGCGGCGGCCCCGAAGCCCGACCACTGCCACGAAGGGCGCGGCGGCTCGGTCGGCTCGGAAGCCGTCGAGAGCACGGGGAGCCTGCGCTTCGTCACCACCGCCGAGCATAGCCCTCCTCTGTCGTCGACGCGGACCTTCGCGTTCGCCATGATGCGGGGATGACACGCGAGAAGCCGGCGGTGGACTCGAACGTGACGGTGCTCCGTCTTCGAGCCCGCTTCTGCGAGACCGATTTGATGGGGATCGTTCATCATGCGACCCACCTCGTGTACTTCGAGGCCGGTCGCGTCGAGTGGCTGCGCCGTCGTGGTGTGACGTACGCCGATTGGGCGCGGCGAGGCATTCACCTCCCCGTCGTCGAGGTAGGTGTAAAGTACAAGGTCTCGGCGCTCTTCGACGACGAGCTCGACGTCGAGACGCGGCTCGCCGAGCTGCGGTCCCACTCGCTCCGCTTCGAGTACCGGCTCGTTCGCGGGGCCACCCTCCTCGCCGAGGGCTTCACGCGGCTCGCGTGCGTCGACGAACGGCACGCGCTGAAGAAGATCCCCGACGACGTGGAAAAGGTCCTTCGTGCGGGCGAGGTCGGGTGAGCTCGCGAGGCAGCGGCCACTGGCCCAAGCGTGGATCGGCCGCGGAGATCTCGGGGAACTCGCCCCGAGCCGCGCGCTGTGAGTAGACTCTCGGTCGTGCGCCTCTCCGCCTTTACCGTCGTCGCGCTCCTCGGCCTCTCGGGGCTCGCCGCGTGCAAGAAGCCCGGCTCGCGGCTCGAAGGGGTGTGGCGCGGGTCCAAGGCCGAGGGGGTCGCGGCCGACGTGCAGCAAGCGGCCAACACCTTCGCCCTCGACACCGAAGTGTCGTTCAGCGGCGAGGTCTTGAGCGTTCGCACCCCGCGTGGCCGCAAGGACAGCAAGTTCAAGGTCGTCCGCGAGGACAAGGCGAGCACCGTCATCGTGACCGACGCCGACGGGCCCAAGGCCGAAGAGACGTTCGTCTTCTCCGACGACCACACCATGAAGTGGCAGGTCCTCGACGGGAAGACGATCACCTTCAACAAGGAATAGAGGCGCGCCGGCTGCGCAGGCGACGAAGCACGTCGCGTGCGCTACCTCCGCACCGCTTCGCGCGGAACGCGGAGCGCGCTGACCTGGTCCCCGCGGCGCACGCGCACGACGACGTCGTCGGCGAGCGATCCGCTGAGGCGCGCGCGAGCGTCGATCATGTCCGAGATCTTCGCGCCGTCGATCTCGAGCAGGACGTCGCCGGGTGCGAGACCGGCTCGCTCGGCAGCACTTCCCTCGGCGACGGCGACGAGCACGACCGCGTCGTTGTTGTCGACGCCGAGGGTCACGGCCACGCCGCCGCTGGCAGGCGGGGTGGCGCTCTTCGGCGCCGCCTCGGTCCGGCGCAGGACGAAGCGCACGCGGTCGGTCGTGCGTCCGGCCACCGTCCGCACCCCTTCGACGCGCGCGCGTCCGAGATCGGGCGCGTACGCTTCGAGGGTGAGGCTCCCTTCGGGGAGCTCTCCCAGACGAAAGCGCCCACGAGCGTCGGTCACGGCGACCCCTCTTGGCGTGGTGCCCACGGCCAGGTAGGTGGGAACACGGTCTTGGGCAATACGTGCACCTTGCACAGGATCCCCCCGTTCGTCCGTGACCTCGCCCTCCACCGCGGCCCCCTCCACGAGCTCGATGCGCCCTGCGTCGAAGGGTCGATCGCCGGTGTCGGCCGGGAGCTTGAGATCGCGCGCGGCCGGAGCAAAGCCGGACGCCCGCACGAGGAGACGCACCGGCCCCGACCCGAGCCCTTGGAGGTGGAAGACTCCGTCCTCGCCTGTCGTCGCACGCCGCGCGCCAAGATCGGTGTAGACGACGACTTCGGCGTGCGCGATGGGATCGCGGCGCGACGAGCGAACTTCACCGTCGAGGCTCGACGCGGCCGCGAGCACGAGGTCTTTGGGATCGGATCCCGCCTCGACGAGGAACGCGCGCGGAGCGAAGCCCGGCGCCATGACCTCGAGCCGCAGGGCGAGGCCGCGAGACGAAGGCACGCTGGCTTCTCCTCGCTCGTCGGTGAACACGGTCGCGCGGAGCGGCGACGCCGGATCGAGCGACGAGGCCGAGATCTGCGCGGTGGGGACCGGCGCGCCCCGCGCGCTCTTCACATGAACGACGAGAGGCTCGCGCGCCTTCGGAAGGGTGATGGTCACACGCTGGCGCGCCCCCTCGGCCACGTGGACGGCGACACGCGCGCGCACGAGCGCGAGGTCATCGGCGTCGGCCACGCTGAGGAGCACGTCCTCGGGGAGCGCGGCAAAGGCGAAGCTCCCGTCGTCGGCCGAACGGGTCGTGCGTTCGAGCGAGCCGCGCGCCGCGGCAGCGAAGATGCGCGCGCCCGCCACCGCTCGACCGTCGACGTCGACGACGCGCCCTTCCACGTCGCCGCCGGCGTGAAGCACGACGTCGATCTTCGCCGTAGCGCCCGAGGCGAGGGTGACGACGTCGGTCATCGCCTCGACGTACTGCGGATGACGCACGAGGAGGCGCACGCGACCGGGAGGGCACGGCGCGAGGTGAAACGTGCCGTCGCCACGCGTGACCCACGGCTCCGCGGGCGGGGCGGAGGACAGAGTAGGCGCGGCGAAGCCGAGCGGCGCGTCGTTGCCCATCGGCAGCGGGCCGTGGGGGATCGCCGGTACGGGACCGGGGACGACGCCGAGCTCACCGGCAGAGATCAGGGGCGCAGGGCCGGCGAGCGTCGCGCGAAAGTGCGCGGCGCGAAACGTCTGGCGGCGCGGGTCTTCGTCGATGGGCCCGCCGTGGAAGTCGGTGCCGACCACTTCGATCGTGGCGCCGTCGACGGGGAACCCACGCGCGTCGACGACACGCCCCTCGAGGCTCCCCGCGCGCTCGAGCGCGAGTCGCACGACGGCGGGCGGCGGATCGGCGACCTCGACGGCGCGGCCCACGTAGCCGTCTGCGAGCGCGTCGATCGTGGCCGCACCCGGCGCGACGGGGCCGAGTCGCGCGCGTCCGTCTTTGTCGGTGACCGCCTCGAGGGGGAACGGCGAGAGGCCCGACTCGGCGAGCGTGACCTTGGCGCTGGCGATCGGTGGCTCGTCGTCGCGCGGTACGTCGCCGCCCCCTTCGCCGTCGACGACGCGTACGGCGACGAACGTCCCCGGCGCGAGTCGCAAGGTGACGTCGCGCGAATCGCCGCCGTGGACCGGGACGCCGAGCTCGATCGCGCTCGCCTCCGCGCCGCGCGTCGCGCGGAGAGCGTAGGTGCCGGTCGCGAGCTCGCCGATGCGCACGACGCCCGCGGCGTCGGTCGTCGCGGATCGCGCAGGCCACAGCGCGGCGCCGGCGATTTGGACGTGTGCCCCCGCGGCGGGTGCTTCGTGCGCGTCGACCACGTGGGCGATCACGGTGCCGAGCTTCTTCAGATGGAACGTCACGACGTCGCCGGGGTGGGCGCCGCGCTGCGTATCGGCGCCAAAGCCCGGCGCGCGTGCAGTGACGAAGAACGGCCCTTCCCCGAGTCGTCCGACGTCGGCGTGCCCTGCAGCATCGACACGTGCGCCGAGCGGAAGCGGATCGTGCCCCGAGACCTCGACCTCCGCGCCCGCGAGCGGCGCTCCGCCTTCGTCCCGCACGTCGACGACGAGATGGTGCTCGGGCGGGAGGACGAGCTCGATCTCGCGAGAGCCCGCGCTGATGGCGAGCCGTGTCGCTGCCCGCGCGCGTCCCGGCGCGTCGGCGACGATCCAGTGGTCGGCGTGAGGCAGGTGGAGGAGCTGGGCAGTGCCCGCGCGGCTCGAAGAAGCCGCGTCGGCGAGGTGCACCCGCCCGTCGATGACCGCGAGCGCTTGGACGCGCGCCCCCTCGAGCGGCACGTGACCCTCCGTGAGGACGTGCACGACGAGCGCGCCGTCGCGCTCCTTCACTTCACGCGGGAGGGGCGGCGCGACCCGCTCGATCTCGAGCGGGCGGAGGCGCGCGCCGGGGATCGTGGCGAAGAAGACGACGAGCAGCGCGCGAGCAAAGACCGCGAGGATCTTCGCCCCGACGGGCTCGAGGTGCCGGCTCCACGCGCTCACGGGCATCGATGCTACGATGATTCATCTTGGGCCGAACCGGCAGAAGCCCGGCGCGCGGCGCTCCTCCTCGTGGAGCACGCGCCTTGGTCGCGGCATTCCTGGCCACGGGAGCCCTCGGCTCGGCGTGCGGGGCCAAGCACCCGCCGACGTCGGACAACTCGCTCGACCTCGACGGGGGGGCGAGCGGCGGCTTCGCCGACACCACCACGAAACCCGAGTGCGAGACCTACGTGGACGGCGGTCCGTGCGGCTGTCTCGAGCTCTCGCTCCTGAGCGACGTGCCGAACCTCTACTTCGTCCTCGATCGCTCGGGGAGCATGGACGAAGACGGCAAGCTGACCAGCGTGCGCGTGGTGATGGCCAAGGTGGTGCAACAGCTCGGCCCCCGCGGAACGTTCGGCGCAGCCATTTTTCCCGATCCCCACGTGACCGACGGATGCAGCGCGGGGGTCGAGGTGTTCGCTCCAAAGCGCGGCGACAGCCCGGCGGGGAAGGCCGGCCCGACGGTGCTCGGTCTCATCGGGGCGACGAACGTCGTGGCGGCCGGCGGCACGCCGACGGCGGCCACGCTGCGAGCGCTGCTGCCGCGCATCACCTCGCTCGGCGGCCGCACCTTCGTCATTCTCGCGACCGACGGCGGTCCCAACTGCGACACCTCGGGCTCGTGCGACGCGAGCTCGTGCATCCCCAACATCGAGTCCGCCGGCGGCTGCTCGCCGCAAGGACCGAACTGCTGCGATCCGAGCCTCGCCGGGCCAGGGAACTGCCTCGACACCCAGCCGACGATTGACGCCGTGACCGCGCTCGCCAACGCCGGCGTCCCCACGTACGTGATCGGCGTCCCCGGGAGCGGTCCTTACTCCGGGTTGCTCGATCAGCTCGCCACCGCGGGAGGAACGGCGCGCGCGAGCTCGCCGAAGTACTTCCGCGTCGACTCGCCGGGAGAGTCGGGGCTGACGCTCGCGCTGAGCGAGATCGCGGCGAAGATCACGGCGTCATGCGTGCTCCCGCTCACGCCGAGCCCGCCCGATCCCAATCGGGTCAACGTCTACTTCGACGACGTCCCGGTGCCGCCCGACCCGGTCAACGGATGGAAGCTCGAAGGCGACACCGTCACGCTGCTCGGCGACGCGTGCTCGAAGGTGCTCTCGGGGCAGGTGCTCAACCTGCGCGTGATCGCCGGATGTCCGACGGTGCCGCCGAAGTAGTGCGCGGTCCGCGCGCCGGCAGGTGGTCGCGCGACCGACGCGCCTCGCCTCAGTGCAGCGTGTGCCAGCCCCCCTCGTGCTCCACCTTGGGGAGCGCGGGCGGCGGCACGCTCATGTGCTCTTCGTCGTTCACCAGCTTGGCGCGCTCGAGACGCGCGCGCATCTCCGCCTCGAGCGCTTCTTCGCGCTCCCAGCGGGCGAGGATCATCTTGCTCCGCTTGCGTCGGCGCACCCAGCCCAAGATCATGGCGCCGAAGAGCCCGACCCAAAGGAACGACCCGCCGGTGACGAGCGGCAAGACCGTGTAGCGGTGCGAGTTCTCTTCGCGCCACTGGTACTCGAGCTTGCGCAGGTCGGTGCCGTAGGCGTCGCCGAGCGCGCGGTCGAAGGCCATCCCTTTGCGCACGCGCTCGATGAGCGATCCGAAGCGCGCGCTGTCGTCGCCGCGAAGGAGGTAGCGCACGAAATCCGCCGACTCGGCGTAGGCGATGTTCACCTCGTAGCGGTCGTTGGGGAAGCCTTGGTCGAGCTCGTGGAGCGGGAGCACCGTGCGTGAGAGCGTGGCGTCCCAGAGCACGCGTGTGCGCGCGAAGCGGCTCTCCCCCGACTCGTGGACCGCGAGCCCTTCGTTGAACCAGCGCGGCACGTGGTGGCTCAAGGTCGCGTCGTCGAGGGCGACGTGCGCGAGCTCGTGGCGAAAGACCTCGGGGAGATCCGGCGCGTCGTCGCTCGCCGCGGGTCCGCGCAGGGTGAGGAGCACGAGGTGGAGCGGCGGATAGGCCACGCCGCTCGCGTAAGCCGGCGGCGGGAGCCCTTCGGGGGCGAGCGCGGCCATCGCATCGGCGTCGCGCGCGACACGGAGCTCGACGCGCGAGAGCACCGCCTGCCCCAAGTGGTCTTCGAGCTGGGCCTTGAACTCGTCGGCCTCGCGGAGCGCGGGCTCGAGCCGCTCGCGCGCCGCGGGGTCGTAGTCGACGACCAGCCATCCGTGATCTTCGTGCACGAAGCTCGCCGGCGGCGCGGGGATACGAATCGCCGAGGGCTGCATGACGATGGGGACGTCACGCGGGCTCGTCTCCACCGGAGTGGGCTCGCTCGCCTCTGCAGCGCGCGCGGCGCGAGGCCCGCCGAGGAACGCCACGACGATCGCGACGAGCACGGCGAAGGTCGCGACGTGGGCTCGCAGCGCAGCGAGCGCGCGTCGTGGGAGAGAAGCGAGGCCCGTCATTTCGGCACCTGCATCTGAAGATGGATCGTCCCGTCGCTGTTGTCCCGCGTGGCGAAGTAGATCGCGGTGGCGCCGAACGCCGCTGCGCCAATCGCCCCCCAAAACCAAGGAGAGGCGTAGAAAGGATGCGACGCGTCGTGCCCTTCGCCCACCGGGGCGCGGCGGTGAGGCTTGGCCCCGGCGGCGACGGCGAGCGGAGGAGGTGCGGCGGGCGGAGCGTAGGTGCGCTCGAGCGATTGCGCCGTAGCGCGCCACGTGGTGGTCGGCGCGTCGTCCGGCGCGTACTCGGCGGCGTCGAAGGCGCCCGTCTCGGCGAGGAACACGCGCGCCACGGGGACGTGCCGCGGAGCCGGCGCGGTGTCGACGCGCGTGCCGCCGTCGATCGAAGCTTCGGGCGGAGGCGCGACGGTGACGAGCGGCGGCGCTTCGTCTTTGATGCTGACGACCACCAGCGCGCGGACGTGAAGATCTCCGGCGAGCGCGGTGAGCAGGCGGCGCGAAGGGGCGTCGTCGCCGTGGATCGCCGCGCGTGTGTCGGCGAGATCGCGAAGCACCTGCGACGCGCCCGCCGCGGGCGGCTCTCCCGCGAGGACACGCGCGCGCGCTTCGTCGACGAGCGGCGGCCGGAGCGCCGGACGGCGATACACTTCTTGCGCGAGCGACCACGTGGCCCCCGTGACCTCGGCCACGCGCGGCGCGTCCGAGGCGTCGCCTTGCGCGAGCACCGCGAGCCCGAGACCGTGATGCGCTTCACCGCTGGGCGCAGGGGTCGAGCCGGTGGGCGCGGCGAAGGCGCGCGTCCCGCCAGGGAGCGCGGCGCACGCGGCCAGCGCGCCGAGGGCTGCGATGCGGCGGGTGGACACGCGCCGCGGAGTTCGCCGCACGCGCGCGGCGAGTCGATGTGTGAACGTCATCGATCGCGCGCCGAAGACAGAATGCGGAGGAGGCTCACGAAGAGGTTCACCACGTCGAGGAACAACCCGAGCGCGGCCCCCACCGGATCCGAGCGGTCGCCGCTTCGGAGCAAGCGCGAGGTGTCGTAAAGGATGAAACCGGCGAAGAGCAGGACGGCGACGCTCGCGATCGCGAGGTGAAACACCTCGGCATGGAGGAAGATGCCGAGCAGCGACGCGCCGATCACGACCCAGAGGCCGGTGACGAGCGCCCCACGCAGGAAGGAAAAGTCCTTCTTCGACACGAGCGCGTAGCCGGTGAGACCGGTGAACGCGGCGCCGGTCAGCAGAAACGCGTCACGCACCGGGCTCGGATCGAGCGAGTGCGCGCTCATGATTTGCGCGACGAAGACCGCCGGGGCCACGAAGAGCCCGGTGACGAACGCGTAGCCGAAGAGGGCGACGACGTTGAGCCCGGGGACGCGACGCGCGAACGAGGCACCGAAGAAGACCGCGAGGTAGATCGCCATCGCGAGGAACGCGTGCTGGAGCCCGAAGGCCACCACCGGAGGCACGGTGATCGAGCCTTCGCCCATGCCGAGCGTGGCCGGCGTGCCGGCGTGAAGCGCGACGAGCGCGCCACCGATGGCCGCGAACACCCCCCCGGTGAAGAGGAGGTAGACCTTGCGCAGGTAGGCCGCGGTTTCGACGGCGACAGGGCCGCGCACGGCGAACGCGGTCCCTTGCGCGGACCACGGCGGCTCGGGCCGGAAAGCGGGGCGGTTCATCGCCCCCAAGTTAAGCCGCGCCGCGTGGGCGTCAATGTCGGACGAGCAGCTCGGCGAGGCAGGCGAACGCGGGGGCACGCTCGTTCAGCAGATCGAGGGGCGGATGCGCGGCGAAGATTTGGTAAAGCCCGAGCGCGAAGGCCAAGAGCGCGAGCGGCGGTCCCGAGAGCGCGAGGCGCCGGCGACCGGCGAGCGCCGGTCGTGAGGCAAAGAGCGCCGCCATGCCGAAGGCGAGAAGATCGACGCACGTCGCCGACGACGAAGGGGCAAGACCGGCGCGGGCGCGCTGCATCAAGAGGAGCGGCACGAGCAACGACACGGCGAAGAGCACGAACAAGCCGGCCCGGCTCGTCGTCGACCGCTGCACGATCGCCGAGACTCGCAGACACACCGGCACGAGACCGATCCCCGCGAGCATCCCGAGGAGCGCGAACGTCACACCGGCGAGCGGGTGATGGTGCGTCGTCGCGCGGAGAACGGCGCCGAGGACGGCGAGGATCGCGAACGATGCGCCGAGCCAGAGCGCGAGCGCGCCGATGCGCAAGTGAGCGCGCGATCCACCGAACGCGGCGACGCTCACCCGCGCTTGCCGAAGCACGAGCACGGCCACGAACATGGGCGCGAGCGTGAGCGCGACGAGCGCGACCCACGCGGCGCCGGTCTCGGTGGCGCCGGCCAAGCGGAGCGCCGCAGGGCCCGCGGCGAGCGTCGACGCGCCCAGCGCCGCGCCGAGCGCCGTGCCGAGGCGCTGGCGTCGCGGCACCGCCTGGTCGGGCGGCGGCGGAGGGAGCGAGGCGGGAGGCGGGATGGTGGGCATCCGGGGCGGAGCTTACTCGTCCTTCAGAACGGATCGATGCTGAAGAACGGTGGGAGCGCGAGGAGGGCGTCGGCGCGGACAAGGGCCCCCGCGCTCGCCTCGGAGAAGAGACGCAAGCGGGCGGCGCGCGAAGGGAGAATGCCGCCGTAGGCCACGGCGCCGAGGGTCGCGCGGTCGGTCGTGACGTCGCAGGGGGTCTCGGGTGCCGGGGTCACGCGCGCGCGTCCGTTCGCGACCTCCACACGAAGCGTCGCCTCGGGCGTCGGCGCATCGCTGGAAGCGAGCACACCGACCACCAGCTCCCCGTCGTGCGCGTACCCGCGTGCTTCGAGCGCGCGTCTGGGATCGACGAGGCGCACGAGCGGTCCACCGACGAGTTCACCCAAGGGGTGCTCGACCGCGGCGTCGCCGTGGCGAAAGCGATCGGCGTCGAGCAGCGCGTGGTCGATCGGATCTTCGAGGTCGACGAAGAGGTGGACGGCGCGCACGTGATCGCGCTGCTGCGCGACGAGGCCGAAGAGACGGCAGCGTGCCTCGTCGTCGTCGGCGACGAGATCGTCCACGACGAGATCGACGGCGGCGTGCGCTTCGTCCTGCACCATCCGCCACGCGACGTAGCCCACCGGTCGACCGCTCCGCTGGACCACGTAGTACGCGCGCCGCTCGTTCAAGAGTCTCGCTTCCCACACCGCCGAGGAGCGCGTGAGCCACCCGGTGGCGCGGGCCCCCATGCGCGCGTGGAGCGCCTCGATCGCCGCGCGGTCCTCGCCGCGGGCGCCGCGCACCGTGAGGTCCGCTCCCTGATCGCGCCACGCAGCGGGGACCGAGCTCGGCGAAAAGACGAGGCGCCGCGAAGGCGCGACCGGCGCGTACCCGAGTCGCACGTAGAAGCCCTGACGGAACGCATAGAGGACGGTCGCGAGGTCCCCACGTGCAGCCGCCTTCGCGTGGAGGTCGTGAAGGAGCGCCGTGGCGACGCCGCTCCCGCGAGCCTCGGGGGCGACGCCGACCGAGGCGATGCCACCCACCGGCACCGGCGACCCGCCGAACGAAGCGGTGAAGGAGAAGAGGAAGGCGTGGGCCACGACGACGTCGTCGCGCACGGCCACGTGCAAGGAGGCGAGCGGCCCGAAGGGATTGTGCTCGAAGTTCCGCCGACGCTCGGCGTCGCTCCGCGCGTCGGGAAACGCTGCAGCATGGATCTCGACCAGGCGGTCGAGGTCGTCCTCGCGGGCGACGCGAATCTCGAGGGGCGCGGCCATGTCCGGAGCATACCCTGCAGGAAAGTGGTCTAATGCGGCGCCCCTCTGATAGGGCCCGAGATAGACCATGCAGACCGAAAAGCCGGAGTCGGCGGGGGACGAAACCTCCGCTCGGGATGAGGGGAAGGGCGGACGGCTCGGGGGCGCTCGCGCCGACTTCGTGGCCACGCTCGGACGACGCGCGGCCGACGCGCGCAACGTGCTCGCGGCGCTCACGCGCGAGCCTGCGTCCCGCGGACCTCGCGACGAGCTTCGCCGAAAGCTCCACGCGCTCGGCGCGGGGGCGCGTCTCCTGCGTTTCGAGGCGATGGGGAGCGAGCTCGCGAAGGCCGAGGCGCTGCTCGATCAAGCCGCCGAAGCGGGCAAAGCGACCGCGGAGGATCTCGATCGCCTCGCGCGCGTGCTCGACGATCTCCCGGGCCTCGCCTGGTCCGATCCCGATCAACGAAAGCCCAGCGATCGACCCGCCGCCGTGGAGGTGACCCCCTTCACCGCCCTCGTGGTCGGTGAGCAGGAGATCGCCACCGCGCTCGCCGAGGTGCCCGATTCGCGAGAAGCGGCGCGCTTCGCCTGCGAGCACACGACCGACACGCAGCTCGCCTTCGACCGCGCCCGGGCCATCGTCCCCGACGTCATCGTCCTCGACGGCGATCTCGAAGGGGCGCCGGAGCTCACCGAGGCCCTGCTCGACGAGATGGTGACGGAGCCGATCCCCATCGTGGTGCTCGGGCGCTTCACCAAGACCGAGGAGGCCGCGCGCTTCGTGGCGCTCGGCGTGGCGCGCACGCTGCCGAAGCCGGTCGCCGCCGAACACTTGCACTTTACATGCGAAGAGCTCGTCGATCAGCGCACCGCCAAGACGATGCGCATCGCCCTCGGCGAGCCGACGGTGGAGCAGCTCGGCGAGCGTCTCGCCGACGAGGTGCGCCGCGCGCTCGTCGACGCGGTCGATGAAGCCCTGCGCTCGTCCCGCATCCCCTTGGGGCAAGGCTCGGAGGTTCTCGGGGCCGTGTGGGGCGCCATCGCCCGCGTTCGCGAGGTCGTCACCGCCCGCACCGGCGGCGTGGTTCGCTTCTCCGGCGAAGGGCCGGAGGGGGCCATCGCCTTCGCGCCGTGGATGGCGCCGGAGACGGCGGGCGCCGAGCGGGCGCAAGCGCGAGGACGCGGCGCCGCGGCCGACGTGCGCCTCGAGGGGCGTCGCGTGGTCGTCGCCGACGACGATCCGGCGGTCACTTGGTTCATCGCCGATTTGCTCCGCAGCACGGGGTGCGTGGTGCACGAAGCCCTCGACGGGCAGAGCGCGCTCGACCTCTGCTATCAGCTCTCGCCCGATCTCGTGATCAGCGACATCTTGATGCCCAAGCTCGACGGCTTCGGGCTCTTGCGGATCCTCAAGCGCGACGTCGCCCTCCGCGACACGCCGGTCATCCTGCTCTCGTGGAAGGAAGACCTCCTCCAGCGCGTGCGCGAGCTCGGCGGGAACGCCGCCGCGTACCTCCGCAAGGAGAGCGACGCGCGGGCCATCGTCGCCCGAGTGCGCGAAGCCCTTTGGGGGCGCGCGCGTCTCGAGCGACGCCTCGTGGGCGACGCCGAGGTGCGTGGCCGGCTCGACGGCGTCAGCGTGCGCACGCTCCTCGAGCTCGCGTGCGCCGCGCGACCCAACTCGCGCATCGTCTTGAACGACGCCAGCTACCACTACGAGATCGAGATCCGCGGCGGCTCCCCGCGGCGCGCGACGCGCTCGGGGAAGAGCGACAAGGACTTCGCGTCCGGGGAAGCGGCGCTGGCCTCGGCGCTCGGCGTGGGTGCGGCGCGCTTCGCGGTGAGCGCCTCGGAGGGGGCGATTCAGCACGATTTCTCGCAGTCGCTGCGCGAAGTGCTCGAGCGACCCATCGCTCGCGCGCGCGCCTCGGCGCAGGTCCTTTGCGGCGCGCAGGCCTCGAAGGCCGAGCGCGTCGAGCTCGCCGATGCGGCGCTCGACGGTTACCTCCGTGCCACCCCCGAGCCGGCGTGTGGCTTGGTGGAGCGCATCGCCAAGGGCGCCTCGCCGCGCAAGATGCTCCTCGACGGCGAAGTGGATCCGCTCCTCCTCGACGAGGTGCTCTCCGACCTCGCTTCGCGCGGTCTCGTGACCGGCGTGTACGGAGCGAACGCGGAAGATCTCCTCCACGGCGCCTTCGAAGAGGCGCTCGCGCTCCTCAAGGGGGGGCCTCGTCGCGGTGCTCAGGCGGCGAGCTCGCCGCGGTCGAATCGACCGGCCGCCGTACGCCCGGCCCCCGCGGCCACGCCGTTGCCGCCGTCCACGGCGTCGCGCACGCCGGTGCCGCCGTCCGAGGCGGTCGCCCGTGAGATCGAAGCGAACCTCACCGGCCACGAGGGGTCCGCCTCCTCGCTCGCCGACGCGGTCATGCGCGAGCTTCGCGAGCGCTCGTCGAACCCTCCGCCGCTCGTCGAGCCGGGGTCTCTGCGTCTCCGACCGAGCTCGAGCTTCCCCCCCGAAGGTCGCGGCGAAGGCGTGCACGCCGCCACCGAGGTCGACGCGGTCTACGAGCTGCATCGCCTCACCCCCTCGGTCGAGCCGCTCCCCGCGGCGAAGGCGCTCCCCGACGTCGGCGACATCGACGACGACACCATCATCGGCGGCGAAGATCCCGAGGAGAACGCCGCGCTCTCCGCGTCGCAGCGCACGAAGAACGACGTCGCGAGCGAAGAGGAAGCGCCGCGCACGCCGCTCACCTCGGTGGCGAGCAAGAGCGAAGCCCCCCCGGCGAAGAAGAAGTCGTCGGCCAAGAAGTGGCTCGCGGCCACGGCTACCCTCGGCCTGACGGTCGCCGTCGTGGGGATCATGCAACAATCACCTCTCAGCGCCGAAGCGCCCCCGGCGGCAGCAGCGGCCGCGCCTGCCGCGCCGGAGCCCACGCCCGAGCCGGCCACGGCCGATCCGAGCCTCACCTCGGCGACGATCGAGCCGGTCGCCACGCCCGCTGTCGACGCCGGCCACCTCACGCCGACGCTGGGAGACGCAGGCGCGCCGCATCTGCCGTGAAGTGGTTCGCGCCTCTCGTCGTCGGCGCCTTGGCGCTGACCGCGGTCTTGCCTTCGTGCACGTGCCGAGGCGACGAGAAGCGCGACCTCCCTCCCGTCCCCACGACGGCGCCGACCCTCGGCGCGCCGCCGCCGGTCGCGCCGGCGAAGATCAAGCCGGCGACGATCGATCCGCTGCTCTCGCCCGAAGGATGCGTGCTCGGGCACGACGGGCTCTTCCTCGACCTCGGTGAGCCGGCGCTCCGCGGTCGCGTGGAGCCACGCGACGAGACGCGCACCGAGACCTTCGAGCGCGAAGGGGCGAGCTGGGTCCGCTTCCACGACGCCACGGCGAGCGTGACCTTCTTCGCCACCGCCGACGACGTGAAGGCGGCCGATCCTACGCTGGTGCAGGCGCGCGTGCGCGGTCTCGGCGCGCGCTCGGTCGTGGCCTACGTGAACGGAAAGCCGGCGGCGACGTGGAACCTCAAACGCGGGGAAGACACGATCGTCGGCGTGCGCGGACCTGCCGGCGGGTCACTCCTCGTCGAAGGGACGAACGAGCTCACCCTGCGCTTCCGCGGCGCCATGAAGAACCGCGGCACCGACGCCCTCGCCGAGGTCGATTGGATCCACGTGGGCGGCGGCGATCCCGATCCCAGCTACAGCGCACCCACGCGGCTCGACGCGCAGACGAGCGCCACGCTCGGCGGCGTGGCGAAGCAATCCTTGTCCATGCGCGCGCCTTCGTTCGTGCGATGCACCGGGTGGCTCCCCGAAGGAGGTCACGTGGAGGTCGCCGTCGGGCTCTCCGGTGCGGGCGAGGCCGACGTCGACGTGCGCGTGCTCCGCGATCGCGCCGAGCCGGTCGTGTTGAAACGCGTGCACGTGAGCGGCGCGGGGGGGTGGACCAACGAGTCGCTCCCCCTCGGCGACGTCACCCGCGGCGGCACGCTCGGCGCGCTCGAGCTCATCGTGGCGAACGGCCCGAAGAACGCGCGTGTGTTGCTCGGTGAGCCGAAGGTCGTGGCCAAAGCTCCCGAGGCGGTGACGCTCTCGCCTCCGGCGCGGGGCGTCGTGCTGGTCGTGCTCGGCGAGCTCGCGCCCAAGGCCATCGCGCTCTACGGCGGGAAGACTTCGTTGCCCGAGCTCACGAACCTGGCGCGGGACGGCGTGGTGTTCGAGGCGCATCGCGCGAGCAGCACGCTGGGAAACGGCGCGATGGCCACGCTCCTCACCGGTCAGCCGCCCCGTGTCTCCCACGTCGACGAGGACGACGCGCGCCTCCCCGCGAGCGCCGTCACGCTGAGCGACATGGCGCGGCAAGCGGGGGTCGTGGCCGGGTACTTCACCGCCAACCCGATGACCGGATCGGCGTTCGGGTTCGGTCGCTCGTGGCAGACGTTCGTCGAGCATCTTCCCACCGAGGACGGGCCTGCGGTGCGCGTGTTCGACGACGCCGCGGCGTGGATCGACGCGCACAAGAGCGAGCGCTTTCTCCTCGTGGTCGACGCGCGCGGTGGGCACCCGCCGTGGGACGTGACCAACGACGAGCTCAAAGGGATGCCGCCCGAAGACTACGGCGGAGGGCTCGATCCCAAGCACGCCGCCGAGCTCCTCAGTAAGGCGCGGCACGTGCCGCCGATGATCCGCTTCACCGACGCCGATCGCGCCCGTGCAGCGGCGCTCTACGAGAAGGCGATCCTCGCGCACGATGCGGCGCTCGGCCGGCTCTTGGGCGCGCTCCGCGCCGCCGACAGGGACAAGGACACGACGGTGCTCGTCACCTCCGATTTCGGCGTGAACGAAGCGGCGCGCGTGCCCTACGGCGACGGTGATCCGCCGGAAGAAGCGGTGCTCTCGGTGCCGCTCGTCCTCCGCGAAGCCTCGCACGCCGGCGCTGGCACGCGCGTCACGGCGCCGACCGCCGATCTCGACGTCGCACCCACGGTGCTCGGCGCGCTCGGTCTCTCGGCGTCGTCGCTCTTCTCCGGCACGGACCTGCGGCTCGCGGCGGCTCGCGGCGCGCCCGACGGACGCCCGCGCCTCGCGACGACGCACGGCGGACACTTCGCGCTCGCGTGGGGGAACTTCGTTCTCGCCGGGCGCCAAGGGCAGCGCGGCGAGCTGTGCGATCTGTCGCTCGAGGCTTCGTGCGTCGCCGACATTCGTACGACGCATCCCCTCGCGCTCGACGCCATCACGCGGCGCTACCAGGAGATGACACGCGCGACGACGCCCGCGGGGCAAGTGACGAAGGACACCCCCGCCGCGCCGCGCGAGCCGCTCACGCTCGACCCGGCCACGACGGCCGCGCTCCGCGCCTGGGGTCGCTGAGGAGAGATCGCGACGCGAAGGCTCGCGCGCTCGGCGCGCGCGCGAGCTTGGACAGCTACGGGCAGGTGCGCGTCTGCAGGACGAACGGCGCGATCGGCTTCTGCTTCCAGTCGAACGCCGCCATCAGATCGTTGGCTTGCGCGTCTTGCGCCGCCGGGTCGATGTCGTGGAGCGTCTTCGTGGCGCCGAACACCTTTTCGATGAAGCGCGGGATGCTCGCCTGCTCCGACACCTCGTGGAACACGAAGCCGGGCTTGGCGTAGGGAGAAATGACGATGAGCGGCAAGCGGAAGCCGAGCCCATAGGGGTTCGCCTTGTCGCAGCCGTACTGACGCGGCGGCGCGACGTGATCGTACCAAC
The DNA here is from genome assembly GCA_964531795.1 of uncultured Polyangiaceae bacterium. Taxonomy (GTDB): domain Bacteria; phylum Myxococcota_A; class Polyangia; order Polyangiales; family Polyangiaceae; genus CAZHHD01. The sequence goes on from CAZHHD010000012.1 coordinate 23,623, forward strand.
CGCCCCAATCGTCCATCGTGAAGAGGATGGCGGTGTCCTGCCAGAGGTTACTGGCCATGACCTTGTTGATGCGGTCGACCGTCCAGTTCTCTCCCTTGCAGACGCCGCCGATGTTCGGGTGCTCGTCGTTCAGGTCTTGGTTCACGAGCCACGAGACCGCGGGGAGCGTCCCGGCATCGACGTCCTTGTCGAACTGATCGGCGGTGACGACCTTGCTCCAGCCCGGACCGTTCCTCACGGCGTCGATGCCGTCGAACATCGACCACACCTCGGGGAGCACGTAGAAGTTCGAGCCGTAGAACTTCCAATCGACACCGCTCGGCAAGATGTCCGGCACCGAGGGGATCTTGAAGCAGGGGAAGACCTTGTCTTCCTGGCAGGTCGTCTGGTTCTGGATGGGCGCGCGCACGAACGGCGACTGATCGCAGCCCCAGTACGGCTTGTAGTACTCGGTCGTCGGGTTCCCCCAGCTCCACCCCGACTGCGCCGCGAGCACGAACATGTGCCCGGGAAAGCTCGGCGCGAGGACGTTGGCGTGGAAGTGATCGGCGAGGGTGAACTTCCTCGCGTACGCCCAGTAGTTGGGGATGTCGGTTTCTGTGTATTGTGCATACGCCAGGTTGTCGCCGTTCTTGGTCGTCGTGCTGACCGAGTCCCAGCCGTCCATGGCGCCGGCGTGCCAGGCGTCGATGGCGCACTGGTGCTCGTGGCAAAGATCACGCGGCGTGGAGTCGGGCGCGTGGGGGCACGCGATGGTGCCGTTCGACGTCTTGCACTGCGTGGTCCCTTCGGCTCCGGGGAAGCTGCCGAAGTAGTTGTCGAAGGTGTGGTTCTCTTTGACGATGACGATGACGTGCTTGATGGGAATGGGCCCCGTCGAGCTCTGGGCGTCGCCTTCGTTCCCGCCGCCGCTGTCGTCACCGCCGCCCGAGCTGGCGTCGTCCGTCCCGGTGCCGGCGTCGTTCCCGGTGGCCGGACCGCCGCTCGCTCCGCCGTCGCCCGAGCTCCCGCAGGCGGGGGCCGCGAAGGCGAGGGCCACGCACGGAAGGACGATCGCGCCGATGCGAAGGAGCTCGCCGCGTGAGACGCTCCGCCGCGAACGGCGGGCGGGGGCGGCCGGGGGGGCGATCGGATCCGAATTCATGGGGTAGGAACTGACCCAACACCCCGCGAGACGCAATCGTTTTTTCCTGCTATTCAGGGCCTCGATCGCCGCTTCGGCGCGCTCCCCCGGTTCCTGTCGGGGCGGCTCCACCGGACCGGCGTGTCTCGAACGTGTCCCGGGAGAGATGACCGAGTGGTCGAAGGTGCATGATTGGAAATCATGTGTACCCGCAAGGGTACCGAGGGTTCGAATCCCTCTCTCTCCGCTGTCGTCCTCGAGCCCCTGGCGCTACCTTCGCCGCACGCCATCGCGACCCCGCAGCCCACGGTGAGCTGCGCGGCCGGCGATCGTGAACGAGTACCGAGCTCGGTACCGGGGGTAAGCACATGAGCAACGAGAAGAAGTACGCGGGCACCTGCTTCTGCGGCGCGGTCGAAGTGACGGTCACCGGTGAGCCGGCGGGGATGGGCTACTGCCACTGCTCGTCGTGCCGGAAGTGGTCGGCCGGCCCGGTGAACGCCTTCACGCTTTGGCCGCCGGGCTCGGTCGCCATCACGAAGGGGGCGGACAAGGTCGCCACCTTCAACAAGACGCCGAACAGCTTTCGCAAGTGGTGCACGTCGTGCGGCGGCCACGTGATGACCGACCACCCGCCGATGGGCCTCGTCGACGTCTACGCGGCGACGATCCCGACCTTCCCCTTCAAGGCCGGCCTGCACGTGAACTACGGCGAGAGCGTGCTCTCGATCAAGGACGGCCTGCCGAAGCAGAAGGACTTCCCCAAAGAGATGGGCGGCTCGGGGACGCTGCTACCGGAGTGAAGCGCGGTCCGCGAACGTCGGCGCGCCCACCCGTGCGCCGGCGGACGCGGGGCGGACGAGGGGGACCCTTGACAACCCGCTGCAGATTCGCTCAATTCCGCTGCGGAGAGATGACCGAGAGGCCGAAGGTGCCTGATTCGAAATCAGGTGTGCCCGCAAGGGTACCAGGGGTTCGAATCCCCTTCTCTCCGCCGCTCCCCTGTGGAGCCTCGCGCGGTCGGCGCGCCGACATCCAGAGGGCAGTCGACGCGCTTCCTTGCGTTCGCGATCGAGCGCGGTGGGAACGACGACGTCGCGCTCAGGCGGCGCAAGTGCGCTACGGCCGAAGGACCGCGACGCTCCCGGCAAAGCCGTCGTGAAGCGACTCGCTCGCGCGTCGAGCGTGCTCGCTGCTGTGGGCCTCTTGTACGCGTGCAAGGCGCCCGCCGAGATCGCGCCCACCGCTTCGTGCGACGGACCTCCGCCGCAGTGCTACACGCCGGTGGGTGACGGGTGCTGCGCCGAGCAGCCCGTTGCTGCGGAGTGTGGCCCCAAGAACGCGCCGATCGGCACGCACCTGAAGTGGCTGTGTCCTGACCCGACTGTCGCACGCCAAGAGTGCCGTGACGTGGGGAGCGCGTGCACGCCGAGACCTCCGGAGCCCGAACCACGTGCAGCTCTCGCGGCGACCGACGCGTCGACGGCGAGCGACGCGGGCAAGCGCACGCGCGGAGGCAGGGGCGAGCACAGGCGCATGTACCCCATCGGTCTCTGACCGCCGGCGCGAGGACGCGGGCCGCGGTCGCGGCTCTCGCGGCAGCGACGCCCGGTAGGGGCGGCGTTGCGGGGCTACCCGTGATACCGCCGGTAGCGTGCAAGCGGCGACACGGGTGGGCTTCGCCGTCATGGCGCTCCTCGTTGCGGTGCGCCCGGCGCGGGCGCTCGACAAACAGGGGAGCGCGCACGGCGGCGCCGTGAGCTCCGACGCCGAGGACCAGCCGTTCGATGTGTCCGGAGCCTTTACGTTCGGCACGGCGATCACGAATCCCAGCTACGCCGCGCGCCCGGACAACACGGGGCACGCGCTCTTCCGCTACGCCGCGCACGTCGACGTCGACCTTCTGGGGCGCTCCCTGTCCATCCCTCTCGACGTGAACCTCTTCACCGACCGCGACAGACCGGGCGCCCGCATCCTCGTGCCCACCGAGCTCGACCTCATCGGCGGGCTCACCACCACGCGCCCCCTCGGCCCAGGCGATTTCGAGCTCGGCGCGAGACTCGAGCACGATCGGCCGATCGACCAACTCCATGGCCCCGGAGGCTCGATCTTCACGCAGACCTACGGGGACGTGCGCGCGCGCTACCTCTACTCGCTCGCGCGCCTCTGGCCTTCACTCGTGCGCGACCTCGTCGACGGCGACATCTCAGGCTACGGAACGCTGGGCTGGTTCGCTTTCAACCCCTCCTACGCGGCGCGCCCCGACAACACCGGGAACGCCTTGTTCCGCTACGCCGCGCACGTCGAGCTCTCGGTGTGGCATGACCGCCTCTCGCTCGGGCTCGACACCACCTACTTCACGGATCGAAGAAACAGAGATCCGTTGGCCCCCACCGAGCTCGACCTCACGTACGAAGTCATCGGGCGCGCCCCCCCCTTCGAGGTGCACCTCGCCTACGAGCGTGACATGCCACTCGATCGCGTCGGGCTCGTACAATCGCTCTCGTATGCGCTGTTCGTCTACGAGTTCGACCTCCTGCAGAAGCCGGCGCCGCTCGAGACGCGAGGGGGCGTCCCGTCACCGTGACTCGAGGGTACCTCCGGTTCCTCCGCGGCCTGACTCACAGCCGCTTGCCGAACGGCGTGGCGAGCTCCACGGCGGAGCCGATGTCGTCGTTCTGCATGTACTTGATCTCGACCGGGGCGCTTCCGGGGTCGGTCATGTCGACGAACGCGCCGTGGACGTTGTTTCCGTTGTCGCTCTGCCCGGCGAAGATTCGATGGGGCTCGTAAGGGAAGCGCACGGCGGAGAGGAGATCGTAGTTCGGTCCGCCGGCGGACATACCTGCGGCGTAGATCTCCTTCTTCTGGTGCAGGTCGACGATGCGCAGGTCGCCGCAACACGAAGACGATCCCGTGAATTGTTCGTCGAGCCCGACGTACGCAAAGCCCGCGGGATGGAGGAGTAGGTTGGCGACCGCGGTCTCGCCGGCCGTCATCGTCGTGGTGGCAAGCAACTTCAGCGACGCGTCGAGGACCCGCACCTGACCTGTGGACGCGCTGTCGTAGCCGCCGACTACGAGCGTCCCGTCGTCGGCGTAACGCGCGCCGCTCACGCCGCTCAGGTCAGACACCTCGACCTGCGTCACGTGCTTGTCCTCTGCGCCGTCGTCGTAAACGAGCAAGGCCGGCGTGGTCGTGTTCGCTTGCACGTAGCGCGCGGCGATCGCGACGTGCGTCAGGTCGGCGCTCGAGCCCATGGAGCGCACGTCGAGCGCTCCGCCTTGGAGCCCCGTGGCGACCGGCTTCACGTCGCCGGTCGCGAGGTCGACGGCGGCGAGGGTCGTCGTCTGCGCGGTCAACGCGGGAGCGACGAGCGCGCGCGTGCCTCCGAGCGACACCATGGCTCCGGGAGCGAAGGGGAGGTCGATCGACCTCGTGCGCGCGTGCGTCCCCGTCTCGAACACGGCGACCGCGCCCCCGCCTCCTCCACCATCCGCGAGCAGCGCCTGGCCGGCCTCCGCGAGGAGTCGGCCGTCCGGCGTGACGAGCAGGCCGGTCGGGCTCGCGAGCGAGTCGAGCGGAGGAGCGAGCTCCTGCATTCCGGGCTCGGCCATCGCATTGGGTGCAAGATCGAAGGCGCGGAGGGTGCCGGGGCCGCGGTCGTTCGAGATGAAATAGAGGATTCGCTCGCGGGCCGCGACCGGCACCGTCGTGCTCTTCGCGAGATCCCACCGGCGCTGCTCGCCGTAGCCGAGGAGCCGATCGTCTGCGCCGCGCAGCTCGATGGTGACGTCGAGGAGGCTACCCGTGGTGAAGGCGGGGAAGACGAACGGCCCACGCGACGGCTTCGCCGGCTTCTGCGTGGCGGTACGCGAAGGATCGGTCGCGTCGGTGACGACGACGCGCATCGCGGCGGTTCGCGCGTCGGCGTAAGGGTCGAGCGCCGTCGACGACGGCCAGTCGACCTCGACGGTGACGTCGCGCGTCGCGACGGCGCCCCCGTCGGACGCGGACGTCGTGAACTTCTCGTGCGAGCACGCGGGCGCCAGCAGCGCCACGACGATCACCCCGACCAAGACGCGCATCCCCATCCCGGCGTTACCTCACGGCGTGCAAGACGCCGATGTCGACGAGGCCGACCTTCGGGAGGATGTGGGCTGGCCCACCATCGACAACCCGGGGCAGCCCCTAGGCACTCGTGCGACCCTGCACGAACGCCTCGCGGGAAGAAGTGAAGCTTCCCACTTCCACGACGGTATCACGGGTCACGGGAGCAGGACGCGCCAGCGCCCCGCTGCAGAGTCGGTCGAGGCTCTCCGCCGTGCGGCCCGGATCTGGCTCCTCGAGCGTGAGCCGGGGCTTCTTCTGCGACACCCGCGGAAGGGAGGGCGCCTTAGGTCGTGCCGCGCTCGTTCGTTCTCTTCGTCACGACGGTTACCTTCGGTCTGCTCGGCGCGCTCGGGTGCGATCTGTCCGCGCTGCACGAATCGCGCGCGCGCGCTCGCTTTGCGCGCGAGGAGACACGCGAAGCGATGCTCTCTGCGGTGCGCCGGGCAGATCACGTCGCGAGGTGGTCCTCCCCGCCCGCGGGCACGCCGCTTGCGATGCCCGTCACCATGAACAGCGTTCTCGTGGTGGACGGAGCTGCGCTCGTGGAGCGCGTGCGCGCGCTCGGGGGGCTGACGCGCGACGACGAGGCCTATCGCGCGATTCGAGCGACGCTCTCGGCGCTGGGGCAGCAGCTCTCCCCGCGCGAGCGGAGGATCCTGCACGACGCGCTGCCGCCGTCGCTACGGCGTGGTCTCGGCGTAGGTGCACCGCACCCCTTGGAGCTGAAGGACTTCTTCCACGTGGTGCACCGCCGCGAAGGGGTGAGCGAGGGGTTCGCCCGCGAGCATGCGCAGGTCGTTTGTCGAGCCCTGGGCGAGCTCGTGCCGCGCGAGCTCCGAGCACGCCTCGAGCGGGAGCTTCCGCCGGCGGTGGCGGAGCTCCTCGAAGCGCCCGAAGCTCCTTCTGCGCCTCTCGACTACCCTTCGCCTCGGGTGGAATGGCATCACACCGTCGCGCGGGGAAAGCCGGGGAGCCGGCACCCGGTGAGCACCTCGAGGGCCGATCGCGCCCAACGGCATTCGGTGGTGCGCGAAGACAATCCGCACGCCGAGACCAAGCTCTCGAGCAGCACCGGCACGACCCAAGAGCGACTCCACGAGTCGTTGGCGACGGGTCACCCGAACGCGCGACGGCGCATCAGCGAAGCAGGAGATTGAACCTCACGTCGACGTGACGAGCGACCCGAGCGCGAACGTCTCGTCCGCGAGCTGGGCGTCGGTGACCGAGACCCCCGCGGCGATCAGGCGCTTCGCGGCCCCCATCTCTTTCAGGCGGTTCACGCCGACGAAGAAACGGAGCTTGCCCTCGGCGACATGGAACGCAGCGAACGCGCGTTTGCCGGCTTCGTTCTTCGCGGTGCTTCCGCGGTAGACGACGTGATCGAAGTCGCCGACGAAGCCCACCGTCTGGAGCTTCAGATCGTATTGATCCGACCAGAAGTACGGCACCGGGACGTGCGCCACGTCGCGCCCCAGCATGTGCTCGGTGGCGACGGCGCCCATCGTCTGCGCGTTGTCGACGCTCTCGACCGCGACGTACCCGACCGCGGCTTCGGACCAAAACCGCGCGACGTCGCCTGCCGCGTAGACGTCGTCGACGTTCGTTCGACAGTGCACGTCGACGAGCACACCGCGATCGACCTTCACCCCCGAGCCTTCGAGCCACGTCGTCTCGGGAACGACGCCGATCCCCACGACCACGGCGTCGCAGGCGATCTCGCTGCCGTCGGAGACGACCACCGCGCGCACCGCTCCGCTCTCGTCGCCGAGGAGACGCGTGGCGGTGACGCCGAGGCGGAGATCGACGCCGTGCTCGCGATGGATCAAAGCGTAGAGCGCGCCGATCTCGCGGCCGAAGGCGCGGACGAGCGGTGTCCTCTCGGCCTCGAGCATCGTGACGTGGCACCCCTCGTCGCGGCACGCGGCGGCGACCTCGGCCCCGATGACGCCCGCGCCGACGACGACGATCCGCGCGCCTGGCGCGAGCTTCGCTCGGAGCGCCTTCGAGTCGTCGAGCGTTCGCATCACGAAGACGTTCGCGAGATCGCTCCCCTCGCAGGTCAGCCTTCGAACGCGCGCGCCGGTGGCGATGAGCAGCTTCTCGTAGCGAATCGCGCGTCCCCCCGCGAGGACGACCGTCTTCTCCGCGGGGACGAGGCGCTCGGCGCGCGCACCGAGGACGAGCTCGATCGCGTGCTCTTGGTAGTAGGCGGGGGCGCGGAAGAAGAGTTTGTCCTCGGCGAGCTGCCCGCGAAGGAACTTCTTCGACAACGGTGGCCGATCGTACGGAGCGAGCGGCTCTTCGCCGACGAGGACGATGCCCCCCGTCCAGCCGCTCTTGCGAAGATGCTCCGCGGCCCGGCCGCCGGCGAGGCTCGCGCCTACGATCACGATCGGGTCAGCCATCGTCCGCCGAAGAAATCACGTGGGCATCGTGCTGTCGAGCTAGGTTCGTCCCCCGCCGGAGATCGCGAAGCGCGTCACGAGTGCACAGAGCATATGAAATGCGCTCTAGTCTCGTGAGGCGGCTTTCATGAACCCAGCACTCCTTTGGCTCGCATCGCCGAGATCGTGCGCGGGCGTCGTCGGCGCCGCGTGCCTGGCGCTCGTTGCGTGCGGCACTTCGACGTCGACGAGCGCCCCGGCGGACGGCGGAGCGCCGGAGGGGGGCGCGACCGACGCGAGTATCTCGGCAACGGCGTGCCAGGTGCCCGGGGGGGCCGACCCACGCGTCACGGTAGCGACACCAGGAGCCGGCTTCACGTGCACGCGCTATCCGTTCCCCCTCGCAGGCCCGCGCGAGATCATCGAAGCGCACGACGGATCGCTCTACGTCAGCGAGTGGACCGGTGGGCGCATCTCACGCTTCACCGACGCGGGCTTCGTGACCGTGGCCAGCGGCCTCGATCATCCGCTCGGTCTCCGTGAGCTCGGCGACGGGTCCTTGCTGGTCGTGGAAGAAGTCGGTCATGCCCTCACGCGCGTCGATCCCAAGACGGGGACGAGCGCGCGGGTCGCGACCAACCTCGGCTACGCGACCGACATGACGCTCGCCGCCGACGGCGCTGCGCTGGTCGGGAGCTTCCCCGACTTCGATCATCCGGGGAGCGTCCGCGCGTTGACCCTCGAGCCCGACGGAGGTGCATCGATCGCCGACCGCGTGACCGGCATCTATGTCCCCGAGGGGCTCTACTTCGAGCCGAGCGGCGCGCTCGTCGTGGCGCAGTGGACGACGAGGGGAGGCGGCGGCAACGGCCCGGCCAACGTGCTTCGTTTCCCCAGCGGCAGCGGCGACGCGAGCTCCGCGGAGATCGTGGCCGAGGGCTTCGACCACGTGTACGGCGTCCTGGCCGCGCCCGATGGCGCCGTCTTGGTCGGCGAGATCTTCAACTCGCCCGGCCGCGACCGCGTGGTGAAGCTGACGAAAGGCGCCGCACCGACGACCGTGCTCGACGGAGTCGCCGTCCCCGGCGGGATGATCTTCACCCGTGCAGGCGACCTCTTGTTGCTCGAAGGGGTCTCTCTCAGTCACGACGCGAGCGGCTACCTTCTTCGCCTTCACCCTACGCCTCTGTGAAGGCATGGGGGCGGTGCAACTAAAGCGGGCCTGAGACCAGCTCGTCGATCTCGCTCTTTGGCGCGCGCTGGAGGACGAGCTTTTGGAAGAGGCTTGGGTGCGGCACGTCGTCGAGGCCGATGGTGCGCCAGGGGAAGATCGTCTGTCGTCGAAAGAGCGCGAGCCGCGCACCGGCTTGGCGGACGAGGGTGATCTCCGTCCACTTCGCCGCCCACTTTGGACCGCGAATGCCGTCGCGATCGATCGCGAGCTTTCCGAAGTGGAGCTGCTCTCCCGCGCGGAGCGCCTCGGACGCGAGCCGGTGGAGTGGTTCGGTACATTGACGCAGAGCCCAGCGGTAGATCTCGTGCCCCTCTCGCACTGTGAGCGGAACGGTCCGTTTCGTTCCATCGAGGAGCACGAAGCGGATCGCCAGGGTACGCGCCGGCGGTCCGTGCTGGATCTCCATCCACACTTCGTCGACGTCGGCGAAGAGAACGACCTCGGCGCGCTTCGCTCCCCGCACCACCACGCCTCCGGTGTGGAGGTCGACGCTCACGTGCCGACGGCGAAGCGGGGGATGCGCCACGACCGAGAAGATCACGAGGACGAACGCGAGGAGGATCGGCAGCGCAAGGATCTCGAGATCCCTCGCGACGCTGAGGAAGACGAGCGCGAGGACGACGGCCACAGCGATCGCGGGTGCTAGAGCGCGGAGGAGCGGCAATGGCAAATGGGTCGAGCGGAGGGATCCGAGCATCGACAGCTCGTCGCGGGGCTCGTCGACGCGCTCGCGGATCGGTGCTTCGCGGTACGGGGCGAAGCCCATGTGGAAACGGTAGCACCCACGCGTGGTGGTCAGAGCCTCAGTCCATGGGCGCTCGGACGCAGTCGCGCGACCATCGTCGCACGACGATGTCGACGCCGCGGGGTGCACCGAGCACATGAGGGCGACCTTCGTCGTCGAGCCCGGATTCGGGGACGCTCACGAGCCAGTCACCGTCGCCGCTCGTGCTCGCGGTCGCGCGCTCGAAGAGCGGCGCGGTCCCCCACACCGTGGCGAAGACCTTGGGGGTCGACGCTGCGCACGCGCGCGCGATCGCCTTGGCCTCGGACGCGCTCTTCACCTCGGGAACGACGGTCGTGGTCGGAGGCCACGCGTGCTCCGGCGCTTGGTCGTGCGCGGGCTCGGTGCACGCCGCCGACGCGAGGGCGGCGACCAAGGCGAAGAGGGAGAACGCGAAGGGAGCGCAGCGCATCCCTTCGGTACGGGGCGGCGCCGTGAAGGATCTCACCCGCGCGGTCTGGCGGCGCGTCATCACGAGAAGCGCGCGGGACCTGGACGATGGGCGTCCGGTTTATGACGCATCGGGACATGACCGATCCACCGCCTGACACCTCCAGGGACCAGCACGGGGTCGCCAGCCCCCCACGCGAACAACACGTATTTTCAATATCTTACGAGATTACTCGCCGAGCGGCCGCGACATTTCACCGCGGTCGCATCAAAAACCACATGTGGCATAGGCGCTGCAGAGGCGTGCGTCATGATGAACCGAGCCCTCGCCCCCCTCGCCTTCGCGGTCGCCCTCCTCGCTGCAGCCTGCGCGTCCACGCCGGACAGCTCGAGCGATTCGCAGTCGGCCGACGAGCTCGGCGGCGCGTGCGGCGGCATCGCCAACCTCGCCTGCAAGGCGGGCTACGAGTGCGCCATCACCGACTCGCATCCCGACGCGAGCGGGACGTGCAAGAAGGTCTGCGGCGGGATCGCCAACATCGGCTGCCACGGCAGCGACCAGTGCGTCATCACCGACACGCATCCCGACGCGACCGGCCTTTGCGAGAAGACCTGTGGCGGCATCGCGAACATCCAATGCGGCACCGGCTACGACTGCGTCATCACCGACAAGTACCCCGACGCGACGGGCGTGTGCACGCCGAAGCCTGCGGCGAAGGTCTGCGGCGGCATCGCCGACATCCAGTGCCCGAGCGGCTACGACTGCGTCATCACCGACAACCACCCGGATGCGACCGGCACCTGCACCAAGACTCCCGCGGCTCCTGCGTGCAACACCGCCGCCGACTGCAAGGGCTTCCTCCCGCAGTCGTGTAAGACCTGCGACGATGGCGGCACCGGCTGCGCCCACTGGGGCTGCGACAACGGCGCCTGCGCGATCGACTACTGCGCCGCGCCCTGATCCAAGAAGAGCCGAGGACTCGCCCCGCCCTTCGCGTCGTGCGTGGCGGGTGAGATCCTCCTATCCTCGAGGCGGGGGACATGCGCTCTTCGGCCTTCACCGTACTGCTCGCCGTCGCGGCGCTCACTGCCTGTGCAGCCGATCGGTTCGCGACCGGGCACGACTCGGACGGAGGGAGCGACGGCGCGGCGAGCGATGACGCCGCCGCGACCGGAGACGCGGGTGACGGCGGCGTCACCGGACAAGACGGCGGTGGCGGCGGCGACGCGGGGGGCGAGGGCGGCGGGCTCGGCGCATCGTGCAATCCCTTCGCCCCGTGCGCGACCGGCTTCTACTGCGACTCGACCGCGTGCGGCGCGGGGAGCTGTCGACCGACTTCCCCTTCGACGAACAACCAGTACTCACCCGTCTGCGGGTGCGACGGGATCACGTACTTCAATCCCTCCGTAGCCGTCGCCTACGGCGTGTCGATCCGGTCGTCGAACGTCTGCGCCAAGAACGACTCGGCGACCAAGGTCTGCGGTGGGCTGCAAATGGACCCGTGCGGCGGCAGCGCCAAGTGCGGCATGGTGACGATCTCCACGAACTGCACGACACCCGCGGGGATCTGCTGGCAGCTGCCACCGACGTGCCCAGCGACGCCGGCGATCAAGTTCTGCGGCGCGAGCTGCGGCTCGGTGTGCGACGCGATCGCCGCGCAGATCCCCTACTACGCCGACACCGGCTGCCCCTGAGCGCTTCCCACGAAGGTATGCTGCGGCCATGAGCTTTCAAGGCTTCGCCGACGCCGACGCCAAGTTCTTCAAGCGGCTCGCCAAGCACCAAACGCGCGAATGGTTTCAGGCGCACAAAGCCGAGTTCGACGAGGGCTACGACGCGCCCATGAAGGCGCTCCTCGACGAGGTCGCCGCCAAGATCGACGCCGCGTTTCCTCACTGCGATCTCGCGCCGCCGCGTGTCTTTCGCATCTACCGCGACGTGCGCTTCGCCAAGGACAAGTCGCCGTACAAGACGCACGTCGGCGGGTTCATCCCTCTCGCGCGGAAGGGCGGCGGTCACGAAGTCCCCATCGCCCTCTACCTTCACGTGGGGATGCCACGGAGCTTCGGCGCCTCGGGTCACCACATGATGGACGCGCGCGCGCTCGACGGATTCCGCAAAGCCGTCGTGGACGAAGCGCAAGGCAAGGCGCTCGACAAGATCCTCGCCGGCCTCACGAAGAAGGGGTTTTCCGTCGACTCGCACGACGTCTACAAGCGGGTGCCGAAAGGATTCGATCCCGAGCATCCGCGCGCGGCGCACCTCGTCCGCAAGGGGCTCACGGTCGGGTTCCCCGACATGCCGAAAGGGATCCTCGCGTCCCCGAAGCTCGCGCCCTGGCTCGTCACGCACGTGAAGCTCGCGGCGCCTCTCGTCGAGTGGCTCGCCTTCGCCACCGCCTGAGCGCGCGCGCTCGCCGGAGGCACTGAAGCGCATGCGCGGCATCGACGGGTGGTTCTCCGAAGACGAGGGGCGCTGGTACGCGCGCTTCGCTCGCTCGCTCGTGGGCGGCACCTTCGTCGAGGTGGGCTCGTGGAAAGGGCGAAGCACGTCGTTCATCGCGAAGGTGTGCCGCGAAAACGGCACGCGCCTCGTGTGCGTCGATCATTACCGGGGCTCGCACGACGGCCTCGCCGATCGCTACCGCACCGCGCTCGACGCCGAGGACGTGGAGGCGACGTTCCGCACCAACATGCGCGCGCTCGACGCCCAGGTGGAGCTCGTGGTGCTCCCCTCGGTCGAAGCGGCGAAGACCTTCGCGCCGAAGAGCGTGGGCCGCGTGTTCCTCGACGGAAGTCACGACGAGGCGAGCGTGGCCGAAGATCTCGTCGCGTGGAGCGCGTGTCTCGCGGACGACGGCCGTCTCGCCGGTCACGACTACGACGACAAGCACCCCGGCCTCGTGCGCGCGGTGGACGCCTTCGCCCGCGTCCGCGGGCTCACGGTGAAGCGCGGGCCGCGGTCGATCTTCGCGCTGGTGTAGAGAGGCGCGCGCTCACGCGGGCGTCACCCTGCGCCCTTCGGCGTGGCGCTACTTCTCGCGCACGGCGCGGAGCGCCATACGATCGACCAGCCCGGGGGCCACGAGCTTCACCCACATGCCGACCTTGGCGAGGGTCGTCATCACGACGTCGCGCTCGCGTCGGTCGATGGCGCGCACCAGGATCGCCGTGCACGTCTCGAGGCTCATCGTCGTCGCGTCGCCCTCGGCGCGCGGGCTCCTCTCGCGCGGCTTGCCGTCGGGTCCGAGCGTCCGCTCGCGGATCCCGGTTCGCACGAAGCCCGGAGAGGCGACGAGCACGTCGACACCGGTCCCCAAGAGCTCGACGCGGAGCGAGTCGAAGAAGCCCTGCATCGCGTGCTTGCTCGCCGCGTAACCGGTGCGCGTGGGGACGCCGGTCTTCCCCGTGAGCGAAGAGACGGCGACGATCAGGCCACGGCGCGCGAGGAGGTGCGGCAGAGCGAAATGTGTAAGATACACGCTACCCAGGTAGTTCACCTTCATGATGCGCTCGAACAAGGTGAGGTCGGTCACCTCGGCGAAGCGCGCCCACATGGCGACGCCCGCGTTGTTGATCAGCACGTCGATACCGCCGAAGCGCGCGACTGCGGCAAGGACGAGTCGGCGGCAGGCCTCGGGATCGGTCACGTCGGTAGGGACCACCAGCGCCTCGCCGCCCGCGCGACGGCAGGCTTCGGCCACGCGCTCGAGCTCGGAGGCCTGGCGCGAGGCGAGGACGAGCTGCTCCCCCCGCGCGGCGAACGCCTGCGCGAGCGCCTCGCCGATGCCGCTCGACGCGCCGGTGATGACGAAGGTCTTCTTGCGCATATCCGCGAAGTTACGAGCAAACGGCCGCGGCAGTGAAATTTCGACGCCGCCTCGCACGAAGAGCCTCTCGATGAAGACGTTCCTCCTTTGGTGCCTGCTCTTCGTGGTGTGCTGGCCGCTCGCGCTCCTCGCGCTGGTCCTCTACCCCATCGTGTGGCTCGTGCTCCTCCCGCTCCGCATCGTCGGCGTGACGGTGCACGCGGCCCTCGAGATCGTCTTGTCGATCGTCAAGTTGCCGTTCCGCGTCCTCGGCCGCCTCGCCCACGTGTGAGCGCGGGGCACGCGCGCGGAGCCGCGCGCCCCGCTTTACCGGCCGCGCCATCTCAAGGACAATGCGCGCATGTCCTTCTCTTCTTCGCGCGTCGCGCGGCGGGTCGTTCGCCCGAGCGCCGCGCTTCTAGCTGTCGTCGCGTCGACGTGGCTCGTCGGGTGCGGCGCAGCCTCGAAGGAGCCGGCGAGCTCGTACAGCGCCCCCGAGCCGCGAACGATGGACGAGGCCGAGGCGCAGCTCGCTGCCGCCGAGCGTGACCTCGGTGGGGGCGCGCCCGCGGGAACGAGCGCCGGAGGGAGCGCCGCCACGCCGCCTTCGGCCGCACCTCCCGCTTCGGCCGGAGCTACCGAAGCTCCCACCACCAAGGCCCCCCGCGAAGACGTCCACGCCGAGTCGGACGAGATGAGCAGCGACTCGGCGCCGAGCCCGTGCCAGACGCCGTGCCGCGCCATCGCCTCGATGCGCAACGCCGTCCGCGCCATTTGCCGCCTCGCCGGCGACGCCGATCCGCGCTGCACCGAAGCCAAGGGGCGCCTCTCTGCCAGCGAAGCGCGCGTCTCGAGCTGCGGGTGCTGAGCGTCGTCTCGCTCCCTCGGAGCGCGCGGGCCTCTCACGCGTGAAGCCTCCCCCCCGTGCGCACGGCGCGCCCGTGTCTACATTGTCCGGGTCGATGTTCACGCCGGCCTGGTTCAAGACGAGCTTCGCGCACACCCCCGCCACGCTACGGCTCGTTTGGAAGACCTCCCGGACGGGGACGCTCGTCCTCGCGTGGCTCACGCTGTTCTCTGCGCTTTTTCCCATCGGAATCACCTTCGCGGGAAAAGGGATCATCGACGCCGTCGTCGCCCGTGACCGTCACGCCGCGCTCGTGTGGGTGCTCGCCGAGCTCGGGCTCGTGGCGGGGATGGGCGCCGTGCAGTCGGCGCTGTCGTTCGTGCGGACGGTCATCGGCGCGCGGCTCTCACTCGACATCAACGTGCTCATCCTCGAGAAGGCGCTGACCCTCGAGCTCCGCCACTTCGAAGACTCGGAGTTCTACGATCAGCTCACGAAGGCGCGGCGCGAAGCCTCGACGCGCCCGCTCTCGGTCGTGACGCGCACCTTCCAGCTCGTGCAGAGCGCCATCACGCTGGCGGGCTACGGAGCGATGCTCTTTCATTACAGCGCGCTCGCCGTGGGCGGGCTCGTGCTCGCGGCCATCCCCGCGACCATCGCCGAGATGCGCTTCTCCGGTCAGGCGTTCCGCATGCGCGGCTGGCGCTCCCCCGACACGCGCAAGCTCCTCTACCTCGAGTACGTGCTGGCGAACGACGACCATGCGAAAGAGGTCAAGCTCTTCGGCTTGGGGCCGCTGCTCCTCGAGCGCTAC
Organism: uncultured Polyangiaceae bacterium; assembly: GCA_964531795.1. Lineage (GTDB taxonomy): Bacteria > Myxococcota_A > Polyangia > Polyangiales > Polyangiaceae > CAZHHD01. The sequence goes on from CAZHHD010000012.1 coordinate 39,121, forward strand.
AAGAAGCTCGGCGAGCAATTCTTCCAAGAGGACCGCGCCCTCTCGGTGAAGCGATCGAGCTGGGGCTACGGCCTCTCGCTCCTCGCCACCCTCGCCTTCTACGGCTGCTACGTAGCCATGGCGCTCGCCGCCGCGGCCGGTGCGCTCGGCCTCGGCGCGATGACGCTCTACATGGCGTCGTTCCGTCAGGGGCAGCAGGCGTTTCAAGCGCTGCTCGGCGGTCTCGGTGGGATGTACGAGGACAACCTCTACATGTCGAACCTGTTCGACTTCCTCGCCTACGACGTCACGACCGAGCCCGCGCGCGCGCTGACGAACGGACATGCGAACGGCGCGCCCCACGATCACGCGCCGGCGCCGACCGAGCGCGGGATCCGCTTCGACGACGTCGGCTTTCGTTACCCGGGCCGCGAAGATTGGGCGCTCCGCCACGTGAGCCTCTTCGTGCCGGCGGGCGAGAGCATCGCCCTCGTCGGCAGCAACGGCGCGGGGAAGACGACGTTCATCAAGCTGCTCACCCGGCTCTACACACCGACCGAGGGGCGCATTTTGCTCGACGGGAAGGATCTCGCCGAGTGGGGCGACGAAGCGCTCCGCGCGCGCGTCGGCGTCATCTTCCAAGACTTCAACCAGTACCAATTCACCGCGCGCGAGAACGTGGGCATGGGGAGTGTGGAGCACCTCGCCGAAGGAGAGCGCATCACGCGCGCGGTCGATCGCGGCGGGGCCGAGGGGGTCATCGCTTCGCTCAAGAGCGGGCTCGAGACGCAGCTCGGTCGTTGGTTCAAGGACGGCACCGAGCTCTCGGGCGGTCAGTGGCAAAAGATGGCGCTCGCGCGCGCCTTCATGCGCGAGGGGGCGGACATCCTCGTGCTCGACGAGCCCACGGCGGCGCTCGACGCCGAGGCCGAGCACGCCGTCTTCGAGCGCTTTCGCCGGCTCACCCAGGGGCGCACGAGCATCCTCATCTCCCACCGCTTCCCCACGGTGAGAATGGCCGATCGCATTTTGGTCATCGACGGCGGACAGGTGGTCGAGCAAGGAACCCACGCCGAGCTCCTCGCGCGCGGCGGCCGCTACGCACACCTCTTCCAGCTCCAGGCGCAGGGCTACGCGTGACGCGCACGGCGCGAAGCACGCTCGTAGAACGTCACACGACGCCGGGCCCCGCGGCGCGCTGGCGGAACGCCGCGTCGATCGCCTGACGGCGCGCGGGTTCGAGATCGCCGCGCTCCGCCGCGTGCACCGCGGCTTCCAGGTGCTCGACGCGCGTCGTGCCGACGAGCGCGCTGGCCACGCCGGGGGCAAAGGCGGCAAAGCGCACCGCGACGTCGTCCCAAGGCGTGGCGTCCTCGAGCGCCGGCAGCATGGCGCGAAAGCGATCGCAGTAGACTGCCGCGTCGTCGCGCATCGGGCGCCCTTCGTGAGCCCATGGCGCCGAGGCCATGGCGCGCTTGGCGATCACCCCGAGGCCCCGCGCACGCGCCGCGGGGAGCGCCGTGTCGAGCGCTTCTTGGTCGACGAGGTTCACCGAGCACTCGACCACGTCGACGAGCTCGTGGTGTACGGCGTAGACGAGCGCGTCGCCGTCGCCGGAGTAACCGACCGCGCGCACCGCCCCCGATTCGCGCGCGCGAAGAAGCGGCTCCCACAGATCGCCGCGGGCGAGCCGCTCGCGCGGGCACGAATGAAGGAGGAACACGTCGAGGACCTCCACACCGAGCCGCGCGCGCGCCTGATCGATGCCACGCGCGATCGCGAGCGGCGTCCAGTCGGGGACGCCGGCGACGCCGTAGCCTCCCTTGGTGACGATCGTCACGCGGTCACGCACGGAGGCGAGAGCTCGACCGAGCCGCGTCTCGGAGCTCCCGTAGCTCGGCGCGGTGTCGAAGAGATCGATCCCGAGCTCGACGGCGCGACGCACGAGACGCTCGGCATCGGCGTCGCGGAGACGCGCGTCACCCAAAGGGCCCGCCCCGAAGCCGAGAGGAGCGACGCGAAGGCCGGTGCGCCCGAGATCGCGCTGCATCAATGGGTGAGCACCATGGCGCTGTAGGCGCCAAGCACGAGCGGAAGCGCGTAGGGCTTTCCGTCTTTCGGGCCGGTCTTGGCGACGATGGGCCCGGCCGGGGCCGCGGCGGCGAAGTCGGCTCCGTACTTCTGCGCGTCGGTGTCGAGGCGCACGCGCCACGGGCCGGCGTCGGGCACGCCGACGTCGTACTCGGTGTACGCCTTGTTCATCAGGTTCACGACGACGAGGACGTCTTCGCCCGAAGCACCCCATCTGCGGTAGGCCACGACCTTGCCCGCGTCGTTTCGTTGCACGAGCTCGACGTGAAGGTCGGCGAGGCCGCCCGCTCCGCCGTCGAGGTTCCGACGGAGGCGGATCAGATCCTTGTAAAATGCACGCACCTCTTGGCCATGCATGGGATCGGCGGTGAAGGGGCTCGGCGGGCTGGCGAAGGTGCCGGTGGCCAGCACTTCTTGCCCCATGAAGAGCATCGGCACCCCCGGCACGGTGAGGAGCAGCGTCGCCGCCAGCATCGAACGCTTCCGCGCCGCGTAGCTCGTGGGGTTCGCCGCGTCGATGCGGTTCGGGAGCCGGGTACCGCCGTTGCCGACGGTGTCGTGGTTCTCGGTGAAGAGGAGCCGCGCGAAGCCGTCGCCCTCGTAGCCCCCTTGGATCGCCGTGGCGATCGTCCCGAGGTCGCGTCCTCCGTCGGACGCGGGGGCGAGGACGTTGGCGACGTCGTAGCCGAAGCCGTCCCACTGCGCGTCGAAGCCGAAGCCGCCGGTGGTCGTCGCACGGGTGATGGCGGCGTAGCCCTTCAAGTCCTCGGCCACGCTCATCCCGCCGAGAGCATGCGTGCGCTCGTTGACCCTGACCAGCAGATCGCGCCCGCCCGGCGTCGTACCGTTGCCGTCGAGGGCGCGGATGTTGGAGACCGAGTCCCAGCGAAAGCCGTCGCCGTGAAGTTCGGTCATCCAGGCGGTGGCGGCGTCGAGCACCATCTGAGCGACGCGCCCTTCTGCGTAGTCGAGGCGCGGGCCCCAAGGCGTCGAGGCGTAAGGTCCTTGGGGGAAGAAGTAGATCCCCGCTTGCCCTTGTGGGCACACGCCGTCGAAGCACGTGAGCGGCGCCTTCGCCCAGCCGTCGCAGTGGTTGACGACGATGTCGTTCCACACGGCGATGCCGAGCGTGTGCGCGTGATCGATGAAGCGACGAAGATCGTCCGAGGTGCCGTAGCCGGGGTGCGGCGCAAAGTAGAGCTCGGGGTTGTAGCCCCAGCCTCGCGCGCTCCCGCCGAAGTCGAGCGGCGGCATGAGCTCGACGGCGTTCACCCCGAGATCGGCGAGCTCTGGGAGCAAGGCCTCGGCCGAGGCGAAGGTGCCGTTGGGAGCGCCGGCGGGGACGGCGAAGCTCCCCACGTGGAGCTCGTAGACCACGGTGTTTGCGCGCGGCGCTCGGAGGAACGAAGCGTCGTGCCACACGAACGCGGCGGGGTCGACGACGAGGCAGCTGTCACCGTGGAGCTCGCGGCAATAGGGATCCACGCGACGGACGGTGCCGGAAGGGGTGTCGAGCTCGAAGGCGTACGAGCCGCCGGCGTGCGCTCCTTGAACGTGCGCTTCGAACACGCCGCCACCCACCGCGGACATCGGCGCCCGTTGCGGCGCGAAGTCCCCCACGACGCGCGCAGCCGTCGCGTTCGGAGCCCACACGCGAAACACGACCCCCGCCGGTTCGACGTTGGCACCGAAGTACGCGGGATACGCGGCGCCGGCGTCGACCCCCGCCTCGCGGGCTCCGCCGTCGCTCCCGACCGCACCGTCACCGTCGCTCGTGCCGGCGTCGGACGAAGCGTCGCCGAAGACCGCGCCGTGCGGACCGTCGCCCACCGCGCCGCCGCACGCTTCGAGCGCCACGACTCCGAAGAGCGCCACCTTCGCCGAGAGCGTGCTCCGTCGCATGCGAAGAGAGCTATCACCCGTCGCGGCGGCGTGCCTTGCGCGGACGCGTCAAAGCCTTGCGCGTTTCCGTCGCCCGCGGGGCTTCGCCGTGCGGCGGCAGGCGTGCGAGGTCGGCGTCGACGCGTCGAAAGGAGGACGGCGGCTCGCCGAAGCGCTTGCCGAAGGCCGCGGTGAACGCGGCGAGGCTCGCGTAGCCGACGCGCGCCGCCACTTCGCCGACCGAGTAGCGCTCCGAGCGCAGGAGGAGGAGCGAGGCGTCGAGCCTTCGCTCGCGCACGTACGACGCCGGGGCCGTGCCGACCTCGCGACGAAAGACACGGAGGAGCGTCGATTCGCTCGTGCCCGAGCGCTTGGCCAAGTCGCGCACGCAGAAGGGCTCGAAGAGGTGCTCGTCGATCCACGTCCGCGCGCGCCGCGCGACGTCGTCCTCTTCGTGCACGACGCTGGCGCGAGTCTCTGCCGCGTCTTGCTCGCGACAAAGGAAGTAGAGCTCCTTGACGATCTCGACCTCGAGGAAGGTGGCGGCGAGGCTCTTCTCTTTGCGACACACCTCGCGCTCGAAGAGGTAGCGGTGCGCCACCTCGTCGACCCAGCGCGTGCGAGGAAGGAGGCGCGGCTTGGCGAAGAGCGCGTCGAGGCGCTCGGGATCGATGTCTCCGCGGTATTCGCGAGACGCGCGGGCACGCGCGCTCGGTCCGAGGGCGAGTGTGAGGAGCTCGGTGAGCGCGCCCTTCGCGGCCAGGCGGTACGTCGTCTCCGCAGGGACGAGGGCGAGCGACGCGCGATCGAGGTGGGTCACACCGCGAAGCCCCTCCACGGTGATCGCGCTCGTGCCGAGGGGGAAGAGCAGCGTGGGCCACGGATCTTGGCGGCGCGTCGTCGCCAGATCGGGTCCTCGTTCGACGACGAAGCGCATCGCCGGTTCACGGGTGGGGCGGCGCGCGGCGCTCATCGGGCGGCGTCGAGTATACGAGGGGGGCGATATCTCGCGCCCCCTTCGCGCGTTCCCGCGGGCAGGCGCGGTCTCACGCCGTTGCCCGACAGGTGGCATTCGCCTCTGCGACCCAAGACTTGTCGCAGCGAGATTGTTCCTTACATGCAGAGCGTCAGGAGGGAGCGATGCACGGGTCCATCGAGACCGCGGGCGGCTCGCCGTACCGCACGGCCGAGGAATTCTTGTGCGCGAAGCGCGAGGCGCGGCTCGAGGAGCTCGCCGCCGAGGGGGCGCACGTCTCGGACGATCTACGCCGCGTGTACGGACGACGCGTCGCGCGGAGCGTGGCGGGCGCGACCGCGACCTTGTGCGCGTTCGTCGTTGCGGTGGCGGCGGCGTCGCGCGCCGGGACGCCGGCGCTCGAGGGACACGAGCCACACCCCTCGCTGACGGCGCTGCTCCTCGGAACCGTGGCGGTCACGCCGCTCGCGTACCTGGCGGCGCGCGTGTTCGCCGCGTGGCACCTGCCGCGGGCGATGGCGCAGTCGTTCGAGCGCACGCGTGACGTGCATCGCGATCTCGAGCGCCTCGCGCGCTTCGACAACGCGCACCGCGCGGCGAGCCTCGCCGAGGCGTGGGAGCGGAAGAGCGTGGCGTGGCCGCTCGTCGGCTCGGCGCTCGTGGCCCCCTTGTCCTTGCACATGCCGGTGGCGTGGATGCTCACCGCGCCCGCGGGGGATTTTTTCGCCGACTACGATCGGTGGATCCTCGTCAGCCTCGCCATCGTGGGCCACGCGCACCTCGTGCTCGCCTTCATGGGGCTTCACTTCGCGCGGAAGCTCGCGCGTCTTCGCGGCGACGCGGCGCGGGGCATCGGCGGCGGGCGCGCGCTCCTCGCGGCGTGCGCAGCAGGTGCCGTGCCGGGCATCGTGTTCTTTCTCATCCCGCCGATCCTCGTCGCGGTCACCGGCGCGGTCTTCGTCCCCGCTTCCTACGCCTACCTGCGCAACACGGTCCTGGACGAGCGGAAAGACCTGACGATCCCCGCGCGCCCCGTGTGAGCGCACGCGCCGCCGGCTCGTCGGAAATGGCGTGGGAGCTACGCCCGGCCGCGGTACGCTCCTTCGTCATGCGACGCGCCCGAACGTGTCTCCTCTCGCTGACGATGATCGGTCTCGCGTGCCTCGGCCCGCTCGGATGCGCGAGCGGAACCAAGGACACCGCGCCGCCGCCTCCCCCGGTGGTGAGCGCGACGCCCAACGCGAGCGTCGCGCCTTCTGCCGCCCCGGTGAGCAGCGCTCCCGTGGACGCGAGCGCGCCCGCGGCGAGCGCCGGCGATCCGCCGGAAGATCCCGCGTGCGGCGGGAGCGACGTCGATCTCCTCGCCGTGCTCGCCAACAAGCGATGCCGCCCGAGCCGCGACGCCGCCCCCACGCCGGCGAGCGCGATCCACGACGTGAAGGTGACACTCACCCCTTCGATCACCAAGGTCGCGCCGGGCGGGCACGTCGATCTCACGCTCGAGATCGCCAACGGCGGTGCGCAAGCCGTCCCGCTCTACTTCGACGGCGACCTCACGCTCGACGCGGTCGTGAGCGACGCGAAGGGCGCGCGCGTGCGACCGCCACAAGGCGAGGCACCGAAGGCGAGCGACCCGGCGTGCAAGAACAAGGACTGCCGCCGCCAGGCCTCGCACGTGCTCCTCGCGCCCGGCGGCAAGGCACACGCGCGTGTGGGGTGGGAGGCGGTGAAGACCAAGTGGCCGGCGACCCCGCCCCCAGGGTGCTGCATCGTTCACGTCGAGCCGGCGGCCGCGGGGCCGCTCGCGGCCGGCACCTACAAGGTGAAGATCCCTCTCCCCTACGAATCTGCAGGAAATCCCGCGGATCCCGAGGTGGAGATTCGTGTCGCCAAGTGAAGCCCCGACCGGTGGGCTTCGTCCAAGAACGTGGGGGTGCCTTCGCGGAGGCGCAGGCACTCGGAGGAAACGCTCGATGAAGAACGTGGCTCGCTTGGCAATCTTCGGTCTCGTCGCAGCGGCGTGCTCGGCCCCGGGCCAGAGCGCTCCCCCCGCTTCGGCTCCTCCTCCGCCGCAAGCGTTCAACCCCCAAGCTGTGCCCCCGCCTTCGGCGTTCGCGCACCCGGGGTATGCGTTCTACAGCCAAGGCGGTCCCGCGCCGGCACCGGCGCTGCGCATGCCGCCGGCGATGAGCCTCGTCGAGCGGGTGAACGTCTCGCACTTGCAGTTGGCGGCGCGCATGCCGCGACGCTGCGACGTGCCGCTCGAAGTGGCCGACGGAGTGTTCGTCCACGTCGATTGTCATCCGTACCAACGCATCCCCATCGCGGTGAAGCACGCTTCCGCGTTGAAGCTGGCGATGGCGCGCTCGGGGCGCCTCCATTGGAACTCGGCGATGCGGCAGAACATCCAGCGCGGCGTGGGTCCGCACTCGATGCGCGACACCGCGCCGGGCGAAGGGGGCTCCACGCTGGCGTTCGGCTTGCCGATGGGCGCGGTGACGGCGCCGAGCGACGCGCAGCCGGTGCCCGATCTCGTCGACCATCGCTTGAACGGGCTCGAAGGGCCGGTGAAGGACCAAGGCGACGTGGGCGCGTGCACGGCCTTCGCGCTCTCGTCGGTGATCGACAACGCGCTCCGCCGCGCGAACCAGAACATCACCACCTCGCCCGAGCACGTGTGGGCGCACTACGCGACGCCGACGATGGAAGACGCGGCGCAAGGCAACTTGAACAAGGGGATCACCACCTTCGAGATCCTCCCCTACAGCGGGCGCGAGGCGTGCGAGATCCAACGCGACGTCACCGACGACTGCGGTCAGACGTACGGCGTGATGCCCAACACGGCGCAGGGGGACGCGCAGCTTCAACAGAAGCTCCGCGCCGCCGACGCGACCGGCGGGCACCGTGTCATCGCCTACGAAGAGCTCGACGTGCATCCTGCAAATATCGACGAGATCGTGGCGACTTTGGCGAGCGGCGCAGACATCTGGGCCGGCTTCGACGTCGACTCCAGCGTGTGGGTCAGCCGCAAAATGCAGAATTTTGTGATCCCCGATTGGTCGGTGACCGACGGCGGCCACGCGCTCGTGCTCGCCGGTTACCGCCGCGTGAACGGCGGCTTGCAGTTCCTCGTGCACAACAGCTGGGGCCCGAAGTGGGGCGACGGCGGTTACGCGTGGATCAGTCAGGCGATGGTCTCGCGGTGGATGCACCTCGGCTACAAGATCCGCACGGACGTCGACGCCGGTTCGCCGACCTCGCCGGTGCCGCCGAAGACCGACGAAGATTGCCCGGGCGATCAGGTGATGGATGCGGCGAGCGGCAAGTGCGTCGGCATCTGCCCCGATCAATCGCGCGCGGTGAACGGACAGTGCCCGAACGGCCCCGCGCCGCCTCCGCAAGCGCTCCCCTTGCCGCCGCTTCCGCCCGGCTGGCAGATCCCCGGGCTTCCGGCGATCCCCGGATGGCCGCAAGCGCAGCCCGCGCCGTCAGGGCAGCCCGCACAGCCGGGCCAGGCGCCGCCGCCGGCGAGCTCGTCGCAACCGCCGGGCGCGTGGCAGATCCCTTCGGCCTGGCCGAGCGCGTGGCCGCAGTTCTTCCCGCCGCCTCCGGCACCGGCGAAGTGAACGCACGAGGCGTGCGCTTCAGAGAGCGAAGCGCACGCCCGCGGTGAGCGTGCCGCCCCACGCGAGCGACCACGGGTTCACGAGCGCGTGGGGGATGAGCGTCGCCGTCGCCTCGGGGCGGAAGTAGAGGCTCGTCGATCCTTCGAGGGGGACGAGCTCGACGCCGAGCGTCGCGCCGATCCCCCAGTGCTGCACGAGCTCGCCGTTGGTCGCGCGCACGAGCGCGAGCCACCCGAGGTGTCCGCCGCCCACGAGGTGCACCGCGCGCGTGGCGGCGAAATTCCCCTCGCCCCCGAGCGACACGAAGTGCGCCGCGAGATCGAGCGGGCGTGTGTAGATGTAGCGCGCGCGCAGCATCGCGCCGAACTGTCCGGCGCGTGTCGGGGCGATCCCCGCGCCGAGCGTGAGGCCGCCGCCGTCGGACGCGAAGCCGAGCGCCATGAAGTCGGCTTTGTCGATGTGCGAGTTTCCGCGGGCGACGCGGAGCTCTTCGAGAGCGCCGACGGCGCCAAGGTCGAGGACGAAGGGGGGCTTCGTGTCTTCGTGGCGAGGTGTCGATTCACCCGGGGGCGGCGCCGCTTCTTCCGCGGCCGCGGGGGTGGAGGGCGCGAGGGACGCGCCGAGGATCGTCAACGCCAAGCTGGTCGCCGTGATGCGCCGCCCAAGGACGCCTCGAGGGACGCGCCGCGTGCTCATCGGCTCCCGCCGTTCTTGCAAGCGCCTTGGGCGACGAGCGAGGCGCAGCTCGCGTTGCGGATGTTCTCGCTGTCGGCCTCGTGCAGATCAGGGAAGGTCTCGGTCGCCGGGTCGCACCCTTCGCTGATGCAAAGCGGCGAAGGATCTTTGTACGCGTAGGTGCAGGAGATGTCCGGTGTGGTGCCGCAGCACTCTTTCAAGTGGGCGACCGCCGACTCGCAGAGGAGGACGTCGGTGCGGAGGTTGTCGTTGTCCTCGCAGCCCGAGCCGGCAAAGAGAAGAGCCACGAAGGCGAAGGCGAAGCGCGCGCGAGTCCGTTGCATGGCGCCCTCCTTAGCACTGGATGTGCCGCACATCCCTTCGGCGCACGAAGCGTCGGAAAGGCCGCGCGCGAGCTTCGCGTGCGCGGGAGCGAGGGGCGCGCGTGAACGAAGCCACCGTGCCTCGGAGTGACACTCGACGGCGCGAATCGCCTATTTTCTGGGGGTCGTACGAATTGTCGCGACCCCGCGCCGCGCGGCGGCTCTAGGGCGCTGCCTAGTGTCCTGAGTCCGAGGTTCGTCGCCTTCGGCGCCGAGCCTTCTGACTCAGGAACTAGGTCACCCTGGTGGGGAGCATGCGCTCCCCCTCGCTCGGTCGCTGTCGCTCCCTTCGCGATCCTCATCGCGAAGCGATGAGGGGGTCGCAAGACCCCACAAGGGTGGGCTAGGGGCTTATGAGATGCGCCCTAGTTCATCGTCGCCGGCGGCGGCGGTTGGATCGTCGTCCCCGGCTGACCGAAGATCTTGGTCGCGTCCCCTTGCGGGACCACGCGATCGCCGTTCTGATCGGTCACGTCGATGATGATCTCGACCGCCACGTTCCCTTGCTCGTAGCTGCGGAGGCCGAGGTCGAAGCCGACGAGGCCGGGGATGATCTTGGGGATGAACGGATCGATCAGCGGATCGGGCTCGGTCGATCGGTTCTGGAGGTTGAAGACGTGATTCACCATCCCGTTCAAGTTGGCCCCCGCGGGGTTCTTGAGGAGGAGGTTCTCGACCGTCGCCAGATCGACCGCGAGCTCGTTCATGTCGTCGGAGGTCAACGTCCCCTCCACGCGCGACTTGGGCGGGAGGAGGTAGAAGCGATCGTACCCGCTGAAGTCGGGCGTCGTTTGCTCGTCGCTCACGATCTCGATCGCCGGGTGGTAACGGACGAACTCGTTCCACGGATCGACGAGGAGCTCCACCGCGTGCGGCTTGTCGTCGAGGTTCGAGAGGGTGAAGCGCACTTCGATGCGCGCGTCGCTCGAGAGCAAGAAGGGGGCGTGCGGGTACGGATCCGCCTTGCCCAGCGCCTTCGCTTCGTCGGGCGTGGGGCGCCGCATCGGGAGCTTCACCGGCACGTTCACTTGGTAGATCGTGGTCTGCCCGTCGCTGTACATCGGGCCGATTTTGTCGCTCATGCCCACGACCGTCGGCTGGGTGACCTGGTTGTCGTCAGTGTTGGCGCAGCCGAGCGCGGTCGCGAGCACGACGGCGACCGCCGAGGCAGCGAAGCGAACGCGAGGCGCGCGGTGGGGGGCGATCCCCGCGCCGTGGGGGGAGGTCCCCCGGAGTCCACGGAGTTTTGTTCGGGAATTCATGGGGGCGGGGCTCTTGTCCTTCAGCATAAGCGACTGCCGTGCCGAACCGCGAAGATCCGCTGCGTGGAGGGGCGCATGCGGCGAGGTAGGCGTGCCCGCGAGGGGCGAAACCGCGTCGCTCGCGAGGCGTACTCCCGGGCATGCACTTCGGAAGACGTACGGCGGGGGCCGCGCTCGTGATCGCGTTCGCGGCGGCGCTCTTCGGCCGAGGCCCACGCGGGGCGAAGGCCGCCTCGCGCACCGTCCCCGCCGGGCCGCCGACGCCCGTGCTCCTCGAGCTCTACACGTCCGAAGGGTGCTCGAGCTGCCCCCCCGCCGACTCCGCCCTGCGTCGCTTGTCCGCGGCCGGCGCCGTGCCCGGAGTCCTTGTCATCCCGCTCGCCTTTCACGTCGACTATTGGAACGACCTCGGCTGGCCGGATCCATTCTCTTCGCAGCGGTTCACCGCGCGTCAGCGGGTCTACGGAGCCGCGCTCGGCCAGCGCGGCGTGTACACCCCCGAGGCCATCGTCGACGGCGCGGTGCACTTCGTGGGGAGCGACGAGGACCGCGCAGAGCTCGAGCTGGCGAGCGCGCGCGATCGTCCGCACGCGAAGGTGCAGATCGAAGACCTCCACGCCCTCGGCGCGCAAGCGACCCGTCACCGAGTTCACGTGGCTTCGCTGCCGAGCGTCGGCGCCGGCGAATCTGCGGAGGTGTGGCTGGCGCGGACGGAAGACGGCCTCGTCGTCGACGTGCCTCGCGGAGAGAACGCGGGGCGCCGCTTGGAGCACGACGCGGTGGTGCGCGCGCTCGTCCGCCTCGGCGAGCTGCACGGCGAAGAGGGGACGCTCGAGGGCGAGCTCCCAGCGGTCGCGGTTGGCGCGCGCACGCACGTCGTCGCCTTCGTGCAAGAGCGCGTCTCGCGACGCGTGCTCGGCGCTGCCCAGAAGTAGCGCGGCGAGGACCGCGCCGCGCCCCCTGTGGTAGCGTGTCGCCGTGGTTTCGCCGCTGCTTCACGCCCACGATCTCCGCGTCGATGCCGGCGGTGCACCGAGCGTCGACGGGCTCGCGCTCCGCGCCGACGGCGAGCGCGCGATCGTGCTCGGCGCGCCGCGTGCTCTCTTCGAAGCGACCTCCGGCGCGCGCGCGATCGCGCGGGGCTCGCTCTTGGTCCTCGGGACCCCGGCGGCCGAGGCGCTCCGCGAAGGGCTCGTCGCCGGCGCGCCGCTCGATCCGGAAATGCCCAAGGCCTGGACCTCGCTCCACTACGCCACGTGGCGCGCGCGGCTCTCGGGCCACGGAAAGAGCGAGGCCGAGGGGCGCGCCGAAGCGAGCCTCCGCGCGCTCGGAGCGCTCGGCACGGCGACGAGCGCGCTCAAGGTCGCTCCGCCGCACGTGCGTCGCGCAGCGGTCCTCGCCGGCGCGCTCGCCACCGGCGCGTCGACGCTCGTCTTCGAAGATCCTCTCGCGGGGCTCCCCGCGCCGGTCGCGCGCCCCTTCGCCGCGGCCGTGCTCGAGGCGCTCGCCGGTCACACGTGGGTCCTCTTCGGCGGGCGCACCTCCATCGAAAATCCTTTCGCCTCACGCGCCGACGTCGCCCTCGTCGTCCACGGGTCGAGCGTGGTCGCCCAAGGGCGGCCCGCCGTCCTGGCTGCGGCGGCCAACGCCTTCTCGCTTCGCGTCCTGGGGGACGGCGCCCGATTCGCCGAGGTGGCGCGATCGCGCGGAGCGCGTGTGACCGCGGGGGCCAGCACCGGCGACGCGAGCGAAGCCATCTTCACCGTCGAGCTCGAGGGCGCCGAAGCCGGCGCGGCGCCGAGCACCTGGCTCTTCGACATCGCGCACGAGACCCACGCGACGATCGTCGAGCTTGCCCCCATCGCCCGAGCGTTTGGCTGAGGACCACGTGGGTCGGCGCGCGAGCTTCGCGCTGTTCGCGCTGACGGAGGAACCGTGCACGAAGAGACCATGAAGAAGAGCGGCACCGAGGAAATCACCTTCGCCGAGAAGCGCAACGCGCTCGGGCCCGGCCGCATCGGCGTGTACACCGCGCTCGGCGCCGTGACCGGCGTGGTGCCGCTCCCGTGGGTTCCCGACAGCATCGCCCGTCGCATCCGCGGCGCGCTCGCGCAGGACGTCGCCGCACGCCACGGGCTCTCGCTCACGTCGGAGGCGCGCGCCGTCTTCGCCGAGCCCGAGCCGATCCCCGGTGCCCGCGGCATGATGGGGCAGGCTGTTCGCTTCGTGACGACCAAGCTCCTCGCGCGCTTTACGCCGCTCGGATTTCTCCTCCCGCTTCGCACGGCGACGCAGGTCTTCGCGCTCGGTCACCTTCTTCATCGCTACCTGGAGATGAAGCGCGACGACGGTTCGATTCGCATCGACGCCGAAGAGGCGCGCCGCGTGCGCTTGGCCATCGACGAGTCGCTGATCTCGGCGTGGCGGACCGAGCTCCCCGTGGAGCCGGCCCCGCGCTTCGCCGCTCCGGAGGATCTACGCGACTCCACGACCCAGCTCCTCGACGGTCTCATCATCGGCGCGGCGGGCATGCCCGATTGGATCGTGCGCCGCTTGAACGCAGCGTTCGACGAGCGCATCGGAGGCGCGTGACCGCCGCGGCTCGTCCGGCGTGCGCGCGCGCGCGCCGCGTCGTCGTGAAGCTCGGTTCGCGCACCCTCGCTGCCGACGCGGGGGTCTACGCGCGGCTCGCGGGGGACATCGCCGGCGCGAGGAGCGCAGGCCGACACGTGGTGCTCGTCTCGAGCGGCGCCATCGCCCTCGGCACCAAGAAGCTCGGCTACAAGTCGCGTCCGCGCGAGATGGCCAAGCTCCAAGCTGCTGCCGCCGCGGGGCAGAGCCTCCTCATGCGCGCGTACGAAGAGGCCTTCGGCGCCGAGGCGATCCCGGTGGCGCAGGTGCTCCTCACGCACGCCGATCTGGCCGATCGCGTGCGCGCCAACAACGCGCGCGCCGCGCTCTTCGAGCTGCTCGAGGCCGGCGCAGTGCCGATCCTGAACGAGAACGACTCGGTCTCGGTCGAGGAGATCAAGTTCGGCGACAACGATCAACTCTCGGCCATGGTCGCGCCGCTCGTCGACGCCGAGCTGCTCGTGCTGCTCTCCGACGTCGAGGGGCTCCTCGACGAGAAGGGTCGTCGCGTGCCGATCGTGACGGACGCCATGGAGGCCAAGAAGCTCGTGCGCCCGGGGAAGAGCGACGTTGGAACCGGCGGCATGGCGAGCAAGATCGAAGCGGCGCGGCGCGCCACGCTCGCCGGCGCGAACGTCGTCGTCGCCGACGCGCGCGCCGAAGGGACGCTCGCCGCGGTGCTCGCCGGCGAAGACGTGGGGACGCTCTTTCTGCCGGCCAAAGATCGCATGACCGCCCGAAAGCATTGGATCGCGTTCACGCTCCGCCCGCGCGGCGATCTCGTGCTCGATGCCGGTGCAGCAGCGGCGGTCGTCGGCAAAGGGAAGAGCGTGCTCTCGGTCGGTGTGCTCGGCGTGCGCGGCGACTTCCGCGCGGGGGACGCCGTGCGCATCCTCGATCGCGACGGGAGTGAGCTCGGGCGCGGTCTCGCGCGATGCGCTGCCGCCGACGCGGCGCTCGTGGCAGGTCGCGCGCGCACCGATCTCACCGAGGAGTACGCCTCGCTCGCCGAGGTCGTGCACCGCGACGATCTCGTCGTCTGGCCCGCCGCCGAAACGTGAACACACGCCGGTGAACGCGCGCGCGTCCACCCGGTGATTTTGTCGGCCCACATCGTGCTTCATGTGGGTTCGTGCGAATTCACCGGCCTTTCCTCTTCGCCCTCGGCTCGTTCGCCCTCGTCGCGATCGCCTCTGTTCCCGCACGCGCGCAGGTGAGCGCCCCTCACCCGGGGATGAAGCTGGTGGAACATTCCGGGCAAGGGGCGATGGTGGTGATGGATCTCTGCGCCCCCGGGGCAAGCGTGCGCGTGACCAAATATGCAGAGCGCAAGGCGACCCCCGAGGAGTGGGCCAGCGCGCACAACGTGCAGGCTGCAACGAACGGCGACTTCTTCGACTTCCCTGGCTGGACCTACGTCATCGGTCGCGCGCGCGGAGCCGGGGAGGATTGGCCGGCGGGCGACCAGAACAAAGAGCCCGACCGCCCGTACTGGCAGTTCGGTCCCAAGATCGCCGATTGGGTCGCGGTTGGATCCTCGGCCGCGCCGCGCGCCGGGGTCACCGAGATCGTCGGCGGACACAACGTCATCGTGATGAACGGCAAGACCACCGGGCCGTGGGCGCCGGCGAACGACGGCGCGCTCTTGAACACGCTCCACAACCGCACCGGCTTCGGCATCTCCAAAGATCGACGCACCGCCTACCTCGCGTCGACGAGCGACGCCATCACCGCGCAGACGCTCGTCGATCGCATGCTCGCGTGGGCCGTGGAAGCGGGCGCTGCGCCCGTCGACTACGCGACCAACATGGACGGCGGCGGTTCGTCGCAGCTCTACGTGCAAGGGCGCGGACAGATCGTGACCTCGGGTCGCCAGGTGAACGATCACGTCGGCTTCATCGCCGCGGGGACCGGCCCTTCGCCCATGTGCGTACCGGTGTACGAGGGCGACTTCGTGAAGCAGTCCTTCCCCGCGGCCACCGCGGCGCCCATCCCGCTCGGCCTCGGCCAACAGCTCGACGGCTACATCGAGCTCAAGAACATGGGGACCTCGACGTGGACGCCGGGCAAGACCAAGCTCGCGCCGACGCCGCGCGACAAGGCCTCGGGCGCCGGCGGCGTCGGATGGCTCGCGCCGACGCGCGTGTCGACGGTGGCGGCGCCGGTCCCCCCTGGCCAGATCGGTCACTTCCCGCTCAAGCTCGCGCCGACCGAGCTCGGCGATCACGTCTACCACTTCGGTCTCGTCGAAGAAGGCGTGACGTGGTTCGCCGACGCGACGCTCGGCGGGGGACCTGCCGACACGTTCCTCGCGGTGCACTTGAACGTCACGCCCGGCGCACAAGACGCGGGCACCGGCGCGACCGGCGGCTTGCCCAACGAAGGCGATCCGGGCGGCGCGAGCGACGGCGGCGGCGCTGGAGCGGGCGGCGCCGGAGATCAAGCGAGCGACGACAGCGGCGGCGGGTGCGACGTGGCGCGCGCGCACGGCGGCTCGGGCGAGCTGGACGGCGTGCTCGGCCTGCTCCTCGGCCTCGCGGCCTTCGCACGACGTCGCGCGCGCAGCTAGCTCACCCCCTCACCACACCTCGCAGCGCTTGTCTTTGCCGCGCACCATCGCGCTCCCCTCCTTGCAGGAGAACGCTTGGGCGAACTCGGGCAAGTTGGAGAGCGGGCCGTTCACGCGGAACTTCGGCGGTGAATGCGGGTTCGTGGTGACGAGCAAGCGCAGCATCTCTTTGCGCATGTTGCCGCACCAGCCCTGGGCGTAGCCGAGGAAGAACTGCTGGTCGGGGTTCCACTTGCTCGCCTGGCTCTTCGGCGTCGGCTCTTGGCCCGCCTTGAACGAAGCGAACGCGAGCTTCACGCCGCCGAGGTCGGCGATGTTCTCGCCCAACGTGAGCTTGCCGTTCACGTGCACGTCGTCGACGGCGACGTACTCGTCGAACTGACCGGCCACGCACGCGGCGCGCTTGTCGAAGTCCTTGCCCACGCTCGGGCTCCACCACTCTTTGAGGTTGCCGTTGCCGTCGAACTGGCGCCCCTCGTCGTCGAAGCCGTGCGTGAGCTCGTGCCCCATGACCATGCCGATGCCGCCGTAGTTCACGGCGAGCGGCGATTTGTTGGCGTAGAACGGCGGCTGCAAGATCCCCGCGGGGAAGACCATCTCGTTCATCGACGAGTCGTAATAGGCGTTCACCGTCGGCGGGGTCATCTGCCACTCGCTTCTGTCGAGCGGCTTGCCGATCTTGGCGAGCTGGCGCTTCGTCTCGAAGGCGTCGGCGTGGAGCACGTTGTCGAAGTACGAGGCGCGGCTCACGTCGAGCGTGTCGTAGTTCCGCCACACGCCGGGGAAGCCGATCTTGTTGTGAATGAGCCCGAGCTTCTCCAGCGCCTTCTTCCTCGTGGCGTCGTCCATCCACGCGAGCTTCTCGAGGTTCGCGTGCATCGAAGCCTCGATGGCGGCGATCATCGCCTCGGTCGTCGCCTTCCCTTCGCGACCGAGCGTCTCTTTCACGAAGGGCTGGGCCAGCGCTTCGCCCATCGCCGCGTCGGTCGCGCGCACGCAGCGCTTCCACCGCGGGAGGATCTTCGGTGCGCCGGTGAGCGCGCTCTTGAAGCTGAAGTCCTCGTCGACGAACCGCTTGGGGAGCGTGCGCGCCGCCGAGTGGAGCGTGTGCCACTTCAAGTAGACGCGCATCGCCTCGAGGTGCGTCTTGGGGCACGCGTCGTTCGCGCCGCAGCCCGGGACCTTCACCGGCGAGGCGAGCGCGCGCGTCTCTTGCGAGAGCGCGGCGAAGAACTTCGGCTCGGCGACGTTGAGCGCGGTGATGCCGGGGACGCCGATCTCCTTGAAGTACGTCTCCCAGGGGAAATCCGGCGCGGTCTTCTTCAGGCCGGCGAGCTCGATGCGGTGATAAATCTTCTTCGGATCGCGGAGGTCGACCTTGGTGAGGCTCGCCTTGGCGAGGGTCGTCTCGAGGCCGAGGATCGCCGCCGCCTCCCCCTTCGTCGAAGCCGCCGGCTCCCCCGCGAGCTCGAGCATGCGCGCCACGTGCGCCACGTACTTGTCGCGGATCTCCTTCGACTTGGCGTCGTCCTTCAAATAGTAGTCGCGATCGGGGAGCCCCAAGCCGCCTTGCTCGATGATGCCGATGACCTGCGTCGCGTCTTTGAAGTCCTGGCCCGAGCTGAAGTTGAATCCGCCCGAGAGCCCCTCGCCGTGGAGGTGCGCGAGCGCGACGGCGAGCGTCGACGCGTCCTTCAGGCCGTCGATCTTGGCGAGCTCGCTCTTCAGCGACGTGTCCCCCGCCTGCTCGATGCCCGACTCGTCCATGCACGAGGTGTAGAAGTCGCCGAGCTTCTGCGCGTAGGCCTCGGCGCCGCCTTGGCCCTTGGCGTCCTTCTCGAGGATGCCGCGCAACATGGTCTCGTTGCGCTCGAAGATGACGTCGAAGCTCCGCATCCAATCGGGCTGGTCGTCGGGGATGGGCGTGTTCTTCATCCACGTGCCGCACGCGAAGGCATAGAAGTCGTCGCAGGGGTTCACGCTCGTATCCATCGCCGCTTCGTCGACGCCGTACGTCATCGCCGCCGCCGGTGCGGGCGCGGAGGCCGACGCGTCGGGCGGGGGGACGTTCGGAGGAGGCGGGGTGAGCGCGCTGGGGGGCGCGTAGTCGCGCTGCGAAGCGGCGCCGCCGCAGGCGAAGGCGACGAGCGGAAGCGGAAGGACGGCGAGAGCGAGGAGTCGAGCGCGCATGGGCTCGCTTGTGCCATAGAGGCGGGGCGGTCGACAATCGTTCCTTCGGCGAAGCGAAGCGGATTGCCGACGAGGCGTGCGCGCGCCTCAGCTCTCGCGAAAGAGAGGCAGGCGCTTCTTCAAGCGATGCGCGGGGACGTCGAACACGGCTTCCGGACTCTCCGACGGCTCCACCACGATCTCGAAGAGGCCGTTGTCGAACGGAGCGCCCCCCGCGGCCTCCACCGCCACGAGGCGCTCGCGAAGCCCGCGCTTGGCGAAGCTCCGCGCACGAAAGTGACAGTAAGGGTTGTTCCCCGGCCGACCGAGGAGCGCGTGCGCCGTGAACGTACAACCGCCGAGGCACACTTCGGCGAAGTCGCACGTGCGGCAGAAGCCCCAGAGATCGTCGACGGTGCGCGCGCGGGTGAAGGCGAGCTCGGGCGTCGTCTCCCAGATCGTGCGGAGCGACGTGCTCTTGAGCGAGCCACCGACGTAGTGCGCCGTCTGCAGCGAAGGGCAGCCCTTCACCGCTCCGTTGCTCTCGATGCCGAGGACGTAGCGACCGGCCATGCATCCGGAGAAGTGGTCGTCCCCCTCCGGGCGCTGCGAGCGAAGGAGCCCTTCCTCCGGTCCGAAGTAGCCGAGGTTGTTCCCCGGCATGAGCAGCACACCCTCGCCGAACGCGCGCTCTTTCAGTCGAGCGATGCGCGGCAAGAGCTCGAGCAGATCGTACGGCTGCACCACCATGTCGGGTCGGTCGGCGGCGCGGCCGAGCGGCGTCGTGAGCTGGAGCTGCCACGCGCGGATCTCCGCCTCGCGGAGCACGCCGTAGAGCTCCTCGAGATCTTGGTGGTTGTAGCGGTTCACGTTGGTGTTGGCGGTGATCCGCATGCCGGCCTCGCGGCACCACGCGAGCGCGGCGAGCGCCGACCGAAAGCTGCCACGCGCGGCGCGCATGGTGTCGTGCGTCGCCTCGAGACCGTCGACGCTGACCGATACTTGCAGAACACCTGCATCGGCCATGGCCCGCGCGAGCTCCCGGGTGATGCCGCGCCCCCCGGTGGTCATCGTCGGCTCGATACCGGCGTCGCGAAGCGCGCGCGCGATCGGAAGAAACCCAGGGTGCAGGTAGGCCTCGCCGCCGATGAGCACGACCTCGCGCGCGCCCATCTCGGCGAGCTGCCGGACGACGTCGAGCGCCGCTTCCGTGTCGAGCTCGCCTTCGCGCGCGTCCCCCGCGCGCGAGCCGCAGTGGGTGCACGGCTGATCGCAGCGCAGCGTGAGCTCCCACACCACGTACACCGGGCGGTGACGCTCGGTGAGCGAGACGCGGCGCGAGGTGCGCTCCCTCGCGGGCTCGTCGCGCGGCGCGCGGCTCAATCGGCGCCCGCGTCGGCGTCGTGCGCGGCGTCTTTGGCGGCGTCGCTGCCCGCGTCGCTGGCGTCGCCTTCCGAGGCGTCGCCCTCCGACGCGTCGTCCTGGACCGACGCTTCGGCGACGTCGTGGTCGGGTGTGTCGGCGTCGGGGCACGAGGCGTCGCGCTCGACGTAGCTCGACGTGGCCGGGCAGTACTTGTCGGGCTCCATGCACTGGCCTCCCGGACATCCGTAGCAAGCCATCAACGTGACGGCGACCGAGCCTCCGGCGAGCGCGGTGAAGGCCGCGGCGGCGACGCGACGCACCTTGCTGCTGCAGTTGGGGCATCGGTCGGAGGAGGCGGTGACGAAGCCACGGCACGTCGAGCAACGGTTCATGCGAGATCCTTCTTGGCGGAGTCCGACGAGATCCTAGAGCACGCCGCGTACCACGCGCGCCGGCGCCGAATCGACGGCAAATCGCAGGATTTTAGCTCTGCCTCGCCGCCTCGCCCCCCTGACACCCACGTCGCGGCCAAGGTGACCTCCCGTCGACCTCGGCGCCGAGACGTTCGTCGATCACGGCCCTTGCGGCTGCCCGCGCGCCGGCGGCGCGAGGTTCAAGTTCGCCGGCGGGTTGTCGCGCGACAACGTCGCCGAGGCTTGCGTGAGGAAGTCGGGCTGCACGGCGACGTCCGTCGGACGCCCGCTCACCGAGCCGTGGCATTGCGCGCAGAGGCCGTCGAAGAACTCCTTCTTGAACGACTGGCTGGCGTACTCACCGGGGGAGAACTGCATCTCCTCGCGCTGGAAGCGGGGGAGCTTCTTCTCGAGCGAGGTCTTCGTGTCCGGCAGCTTGAGGACGATGGGGAGGCCGCCGGGGATCTGGAAGTGCGACGAGCCGTCGGAGGCGACGGGGACGCGACCGATGAGGCGCCGCTTCACGAAGACGAGACCGAACTCGTCCTGCGCGACGTTGCCGCCCGGCGCGAGGCTCGTCATGTCGAGCGGAGGCGGCATGTCTTCGTAGACCTCGAAGTCGGAGACGTCGTCTTCGATCGTGCGCCCCGTCGGCGTGTTCTGGAAGAGGAGCGTCGCGAGCACCTTCATGTCGAGGACGTGGATGTCCGCCTCGGCGGCGTTGTCGTGGATGCTCGTGTGGGCGTTGGGCTCGTCGGGGATCGAGCGGAAGAGCCCGTGATCGGCCCGCGCGTAGACCGCCACCGCTTCGGTCTCGGACGCGCCGGCGTCGCCGAGCAGCTTGGCCTTCTGGCCGGTCGTGGGATCGAGGACGTAAAGATCGTAGTCGCCGTTGAACGAGCCAGCGTCGCTCGCCGCGCCGAAGCTCACGAGCAGCTTGCCGCCGGGGAGCGGCGCGGGCGACGTGTACACGCCGGACGTGGGCGCGCCCGGTCTCCCCGAGACGGAGAGGTCGGGGAGCTTGAGCGAGTGGAGGAAGAAGCTCGGCTCGGGCGAGGCCGGCGCGTTGGGATCGATCACGCTCGAGTCGACGAGGTAGTCGGCGGGGTTCGTGCTCGTGAAGTCGATGCCGATGGAACGGTTGAACACACCGAGCGCGCCGCCTTGGTGCGCGGCGCCGGGGTCGCTGAAGATCGCGGCGAAGGTCTTGTCCGAGAGCTCCACCACTTGCGTGGCTTCGTGGTAGCCGATGCTCGAGCGCTGCGCGTAGAGCGGGTGGTAGTCGCCGCCGTCGACGTTCTGCCGGCGCAGTGCCAGCTGGTAGAAGCCGGGCGCGCGCTTCTCGGCGGTGAAGATGATGCGACCGTCCTGCATGAAGCTCGGCTCGCGCTCCATGTCGAGGAGGTAGGTGAGCTGGCGCACGCGGTTCGACCCGGGCCGCGTGGGATCGGGCTCGAAGACGTAGAGGTTGGCGTTGGGCTTCTGCGGATCGGCGGGGGTCCTCTGCGGGCCCGAGTAGTCGTAGGGGCCGGGGTTCGCCAGGTTGCCGCGCGTCGAGGCGAAGACGAGGTGCACGCCGCCGGTCGCGTCGGGCGGGCTGTAGGCCGGATCGAAGTTGTGGACGAGGAGGCCGTTCGCGCTCGGCGGACCGGCGTTGATCTCGGCGTGCTTCACGCAGCCGGTGCCGTCGGCGTTCATCTCGTAGATCTGAAGAGGCTCACCGGCGCTCGTGCGCGCGGCGAAGGCGATCTTCTTTCCGTCCCACGAGACCGCGGGGCGGCGGATGTCGGCGCCGGCGGGATCGAGCGCGCACGAAGCGGTCACCGACTTGTCGCCCGTCACTTGCGGCGTGCCGTCGGCGGAGAGCGTGGCGGTGGCGAGGTGAAGATCGGCGCCGGGCGCGTAGACGTCGAAGTCCTGCGCGCGGTCCTTGCCCGCGGCCGGGGTACTGCGCTTCACGTAGACGATGGCCGAGAGCGGCGCGAGGTTCCGCGCAGCGCGCTCGCGCCGGTGCCACTCGCGAATGATGCAATATGCAGGGATCTTGTCGACGTCGCCGTTGTCGTAGTCGTACGGGCCGCCCCCGCCACTCGGGGGAGCGCCGCCGCCGTCGGCCGTCCCGCCGTCCGCTCCGCCGCCCGATCCTCCGCCGTCGCACTGAGCGCCGGTGGCGAGGCCCGCGCCGAAGTCTTCGAGCAAGGGGCCGCCGCGGTGCGTGATGCCCGGCGAGCCCTGCGCGAGCTCGGGGCGAAAGAGGTTCTTTCGTACGATTCGGCTCGCGTTCACGTCCTCGCTCTCGAGCGAGAGCTGGTCGAGCGAGAGCTGGTAGTTCTTCTTCGTGGCGCTGAAGGAGAAGCTCCCCCCCGCGCCGCCACGCAGCTTGTAGTCGTGGAACTGCGAAGCCGAGTGGCACTGGATCATCATGCAGCCCTTCTTCACGAGGAGCGGCTGCACCTTGTGGGCGAAGAAGGCGAAGTTCGGATCGATGTTCCCGAAGTCGGGCGGCCCGTGCTCCTTGGCCCACTGAAGGAGGCCTTGGTAGCCGTCGTCGTTCACCGAGGTGAAGATGATCCCCCCCTCGTGGTACGAGCCGCCCTGCGCCGGCGCGAGCGGCCGACGGGTGAGCTCGCTCTCCTCCGCCGTCTGCGCGAGGTACTGCGAAGCGGTGAAGTAGTTCCACCGCACCTGCTCGGGGCTGTCGCCGCACGTGAGGTAGAGATCGTTCGCCGTGTTGCCGTGGCAGTTGCCGGCGGCACACGTCCCTTTGAAGACCGGGTTCACGCGATCGCGGAACGTGCCGAAGTCGGCGCGCGGCGGGTCGACGTTGGGGTCGAAGCCTTGCGCGCCGGGGATCGCGGTGGCGCACGGGAGGCGCGTGATGTTGCTGGGAGGCGCGCCGGTGTTGTTCGCGGTGGCGCCGTTCTCGATCCACCGGCGAAGGACCTGGTACGCGCTCGCGGTAGGATCGAGGATCGGCCCGCCGGCGTGCTTGATGTCGGTCGTGATCGCCACCTTCTGACCGTCGAACGTCTGCACGTCGACGGCGAAGGGGGGGATGTTCTTCACGAGGAACGCCGGCTGCCCGTAGGGCCCGTAGTCGGCGAGCAGATCGCGCCGGTGGTTCACCCCGTCGAAGGTCGACGTGTCGAGGTTGCCGAACGCGTTCCCTTTGGGATCGGAGACGTGGCAAGCGGCGCCGGTGTTCGTGCGCACGCACGACGTGGTGAGCACGGGCGCGATCGTGCGGTCGAAGTAGGTCGAGTCGGTCGAGTCCTTCTTCGAGCACGCGCTGGGAGCGAGCGCGAGGGCGAGCGAGGCGGTGACCGCGAGCGAAATCGCAAGGGAAGAGCGGCGCATGGGTCGAGCCTTCATCGTAGAGGATGCGCGCGCCGCTGACGCGTTTTTGATGGTCCGCGCGACGGAGGCCTCGCTCCCACGCCCCCGGCCTTCTCGATCAGAGCTTCCGCAGCGCGATCGCCGCCATGTCCTTCACGAAGCCGTTCTGGTCGTGCGCGGCGAGGTCGTTCAAGACGTCCTTCGCCGAGGCGTCGTGGAAGTTGCCGAGCGCGTGGCACGCAGCCACGCGGACCTCGGGGTCGGAGTCGTTCTTGGCCACGGCGACGACGCTGGCGACCGCGTCCTTGGCCTGCATGTCGTCGAGCACTTCCATGGCGCGCTTGCGCACCTTGGGGTCGGGGTCGCCCGCGAGGCGCGCGACCGCCTGCGTGTCGGTGAAGGCGTTGATACGACCGGCCGACTTCAGCGCCGCGAGACGCACCGACGAATCGCCGTCGCCGAGCGCCTTCGAGAGCGCGCCGCCGCCGTCGTCGTTCAAGCGACCGAGCGCGAGGGCCGCCGCCGCACGAACGCGCGGGTCTGCGTCCGTCTGGATCGCCGTCGCCGTCGCGCCGATGCCCGGCGCCACGAGGAACTCGCCGAGCGCCGAGGCGGCGTACGCGCGCTTCTGCGGATCGGGATCGCTCTTCAACGTGTTGATCGTCTGCTCGTAGACCTCGCCCGGGCCGAACACGCCGAACACGCGACGGCGCAGCCACCACGCGGCGATCTCGCGATTTTCCGCGTAGTGCGTGTCGTAGAGGAGCGGGGCGACGGCGGGGATGCACTGGAGGCACTCCACCTTCTCGCCGTGCTCGAGCGCCTCCCAGATGGCCGACGGCGCACCGGAGGACACGACGCTCAAGATGCGATCGGGCGAGGAGAGGAACTCGATCTGGTCCGGCGACTTCGCGCCGTAGACGGCGGCGGCGTTCCCCACTTGGGTGCCGTCGCTCTTGGCTTCGCTGCCGTTCATGAGGGCGGCGCAGCCGAGAAAGATTCCGAGGGTCGCGGCGAGGAGCTTGTTCGTACGCATGGCGTTCTCCTTGTTCCTCACTGCTTGCCCGGCGCGGTGGGGTCGCCGCCGGAGTACGGGGTGAAGCCGGTGTTCTGACGCGAGAAGTACTGACCGCCGAGGTCCATCGCGAGGACGAGCATGCGGCGCTCTTCGTCGGTCAGGTTGACCCCCTTGTCTTCGGGGTGCTTCGGCGTCGGCCACGCCGTCGTGCCGTCGGCGGCGCTCAAGTTCACCTTCTCGATCAGCTTGGACTGACGCGCGCTCCCGGGGACGCCGTACATGACCGGCGGCGTGCCCGAGGTGACCATCGACCCGCCCATCTCCATCGCCGAGGCGTAGAAGATGGAGACGTACGACGCGTTCCACGTCTTGACCTGCCGGTCGTAGTACACGGTGACCGGCGTGTCGGAGAGGTCGAGCGAGGGGATCTGGTAGTTCGTGCTCGTGCCGGTGACCGGATCGGTGCGCGTCACGGTGTAGTAGGTCGTCGTCGACGCGTTGTGGCAGCTCGCGCACTTCTCGGTGAGGAGCTTCTGCACGTACGGCTTGGTGGCGTCGTCGTTCTTGTCCCAGGGCTGCTCGTAGCGCTGGCTGACCGGCTCGATGAAGTTCTGCGCTTGGCGCTGCTCGGCCACGGTCGGGTTCTGACCGAAGCGCGGCACGCCTTGTCCGGTGCGGCTCTCGTGGCAACCGACGCAGCGGCGGTCTTCGCCGGGCATGCCTTGGATCCAGAGGCCCTGCGAGCGGATCGCCATGCCGTACTTGTCGATCGGCTGGAGGTGCACCGGCACGTACGGGGGGATGTTCGCGAGCCAGCTGCCGTCGTTGTAGACCGGCGCTTCACCGAGGACCGCGGCCCCCTCGTGCATGGTGAGGCCGAACATCGTGACGCCCTTGGCGGCTTCGCTGGAGAAGCCCTCGATGA
Organism: uncultured Polyangiaceae bacterium; assembly: GCA_964531795.1. Lineage (GTDB taxonomy): Bacteria > Myxococcota_A > Polyangia > Polyangiales > Polyangiaceae > CAZHHD01. The sequence continues at coordinate 64,420 of CAZHHD010000012.1, forward strand.
CACGCACGGCGACCGCGCCGTGGAGCGCGTCCTTCAGCGCGGCGTTGTTGATGCCGCCGCCGTTGATCTGCTCGTCGAGGCTCGTCTGCGTGACGTCGATCGAGCCGATGCGGACCGGCTGCGACGAGTCTTGGATGCGCTGCAGGTCGCCGATGACCGGCGGCTCGGGGCGGGCGACGACGGCCATCGCGCCGAGGTCCCACATGTTGCGGTCGTTGTAGACGAGCTGGTTCTTCTGCGTCGCCGGGTCGAAGACGTAGATGCCGAAGTCGGGCGGCGTGACCGACTGCTCGGAGAGATCGTTCACAGGACCGTCGGCCCACGAGACGAGCAGGCGTCCGTCCGGCAGCGCGCTCGGCTCGCGGTAGCGACCGACCGGCGAGGGGCCGTTCTCCGTCGGCACGTTGGTGGAGAGGATGGTGAACATCTCCTCCATCTTCTTCTCCTCGTTCAGACAGGCGTGGCCGGTCTTGTCGAGGATCTTGTCGTTCATGCAGATCGGATCGGCGCTGTTTCGCGCGTCGATCTTGATGAGCGCGCCGGCGTGGATGGTGCGGTTACGCGTGGTGGCGATGCCGATCATCACGTTGGGGGCGATCTCGCGCACGCTGAAGAGCGAGTTCGCCGGCTTTCCGTGCTGCCCGCCGACGGCGATCATGTTGGTGCCGTCGGGGTTGGCGGTGAAGAGCTTCACGTCGTTCGTGTCGCCCAAGTGCTCCCAGCGCGAGTAGCCGAGCTTGCCGTCGAAGCGGAGAAACGGCGCGACGGTGTGCGAGAGGTTCTGCGAGAAGAGCCGCCTGTCGGCGTCGCCGCCGTCGACCGAGATCGTCGCGAGCTGCGTGACCACGCGACCGTGCTCGTACTCGTCCGCGCGCGTCCCCATCTCCGTGTACATCTGGTTCGTCACGAAGGCGATGCGACCACCGGGCAAGTAGATCGGGTTGATGTCGTCGTAGTCGCCGCTCGTCTTCTGGTGGAGCTCGTACTTGCCGTCGCCGCCGGGCGAGAGCTGCGCGGTGTAGATGTGGTAGTGGTCGTTGTCGTCCTTCTTCATCGAGAAGACGGCCTGCTTCGCGTCGAACGAGACATCCACGCCGTTGAAGTCGGCCTTGGGGAAGTCGGCGGTGAGGTTGTGGAGCTGACCGTCGGGTCGCGCGGGGGCGAGGAGGTTCAAGCTCCCGCCCGGCACGTAGCGCTCGTAGTCGATGACTTGGCCGTTGCCGCCGGAGACGTCGATCGAGACGGCCCCCTTGTCGTCGACGATCGTGTGCGCGCGCTTGATGAAGATGATCTGACTCACGCCGACGTCGGTCGACTCGCTCGAGCCCGACGAGCCGCAGCCGGTCACGGCGAAGGCGGGGAGAGCCATCGCCACGATGGGGGCGAGCGTCAGGGCGAGGGCGGTGAGCGGCTTTCGCATCTCTCTGGTCCTTCCGGTGCGAGGCGTGGGGGCGACGGTCGCCGGGTCCAAGCTGCGTGAAGGGCAAAGCACGCCCCGATCCAGCGCGCGGACCCTGGAAATCATGCGGGTTCGTGGATCGAGCGGGGCGCGCAAGGCGGGGTAGCCCCCCCGGCGCCTGGGGGCGAGTCCCCTCACCGCCGTGCCGGTGGACCTCCGCCGAGCCACTTTGGCGAAAGGTGATGCGATGTGCGCAACGAGGGGGAGATCGCGCATCGCGGCGACGTAGCTCACGAGGACCTTTCCAGTCCCGAGGAGCCCATCCCCATGATCCGTTCGCGCCTTCTCCCCTTCGCTCTTCTCTCGCTCTTCCCCCTCGCCGCGAGCAACGTCGCGTGCGTCGCGCAAGGTGACGACGCGTCGGACACCTCCGACTCGGAGGACGCGTTCTCCGGATCGACGATGCAGAACCTCGGCGCCATCGCATACGGCGAAGCGCGCGACGCGACGTACACGAGCACGCCGACGTACCGCGCGTACACCTTCGACGGCGCCGCCGGGGACAAGGTCGACTTCACCGTCACGTCGAACGACGGCGCGCCGCTCGCGTGGCTCCTCTCTTCGACCTACGGCTACGTGGCGACGGGCGACGCGAACCACGGCGGGCAGCACGCGACCCACGTCGCGACCACGCTGAAGAAGGCGGGCTCGTACCTCATCGTGTTCCGCGAGTACGCGCGCCACGACGCCACGTTCCACGTCGCGCTCAACACCAGCGCCGCGCCGCCGCCGCCTCCTCCGACCGACGGCGATCCCTTCGACCCCAACTACTGCACCGGCGCCTCCATCAGCCGCGCCGAGTTCCTCGCGCGCTTCGCTCCGGGGGAGACGACGGCCAAGCTCGGCGACATCACGCTCCGCGTGCGCCAGCGCCAGTGCCAGGACCAAACCGGCTGCCAAGACTGGGTCGACGCGACCAGCGCTCCGTTCTACGTCGTGACCTACGGATCGAACGGCTACTACACGTCGAACCCGACGAACCTCTCGGTGCCGGCGAAGGGGAGCGCGAACATCTCGGTCGGCTCTTCGAGCATGGGGATCGATCTCGCGCTGGCGAACGCCTCGGGCTTCGACATCTCGTCGAGCACGAACAGCTCCGACACGCCGGCCTTCGACTTCCGCATGCCGCGCGTCAACAATCAGTCGGTGCAGATCGGGAGCTGGCTCTCGAGCCCGGGGAACTACCAGTCGTTCTACCAAAAGAAGATCACCGGCACCTGCGTCCAAGCGCTCTCGAGCGGCAAGGTCTACGACCCGCAAGGCAACGGCCGCTACGTCGAGTACAGCGCTTCGCTCGCCGGAAAATACGCGGCAAAGACCCCCGATCCGCAGCCCGTCACCCCCAAGGGCGACGTGTTCGATCCCACGTGGTGCTCGGGCCCGGCGATCACGCGCTCGCAGATCCTCTCCAAGTTCGCCCCCGCGGCGACCGAGGCTTCGCTCGGGCGCGTGACGCTCGAAGGGCGCCAGCGCGAGTGCCAGGATCAGACCGGCTGCCAAGCGTGGAACGCTTCGACCAAGCTCCCCTTCTACACGGTGACGTACGGGTCGAACGGCTACTACACGTCGAACCCGGTGGACGTCTCGGTGCCTGCCTCAGGTCCGATCAACCTCACCGTCGGCTCGAGCAGCGTCGCCATCGCCATCGGTCTCGACAACTCGAGCTTCTCTCTCGGCTCGTCGACGAACATGACCGACACGCCCAGCTTCGACTTCCGCATGCCGCGCTTGAACAACGCCTCGGTGGAGGTGGGGAGCTGGCTCTCGAGCCCCGGCAACTACCAATCGTTCTACCAAAAGAACATCACCGACTCGTGCCTCCAGGCGCTCTCGAGCGGCAAGGTGTACGCGGCGACGGGCAACGGGCAGTACACCGAGTACACGGTCTCGCTTCACGCGCAGTACTGACGCTCCTCGGGCGAGGGCCACGCGCGCGAAGCTGCACGCGGAGCGAGGCGAGGGGCGTATCCTCCGCGCCATGCGCAACGGCGGCCGCTCCTCTCTCGTGCACTCTACAGCTTTTCCCCTCCGGCTCTTTGCGCTCCTCGCGCTCGCCTCGTGTGGCGGCGCGAGCGAGCCTGTACGCACGCCCGAAACCCACGCGACGGGCGCGTCCTCGGGCAAGCCGGTGATCGCCGCGGACGTTCGTGTCGGCGGCGCCCACGCCTGCGCCCTCACCCCCGAGGGGAAGGTCCTCTGCTGGGGCTCGAACGCGCACGGCGAGCTCGGCGACGGGACGACGACGAGCCACCCGACGGCGACCGAGGTGCCGGGCCTCCCGGCGGCGAAGGCCATCGCGCTGGGAGACGCGCACACCTGCGTGCTCTTGGTCGACGAGACCGTGCGCTGCTTCGGTACGAACGAGCACGGCGAGCTCGGCACCGGACAGAGCGCTTCGTCGACGAAGCCGATCGCTGTCCCCGAGCTCGCCGAGGTGAAGAGCCTCTCCGCCGGCGGCGCGCAGACGTGCGCGGTGAAGGGAGACGGCGTCACGCTTTGTTGGGGCGATCGCAACGGGAGCCCGGTGCGCACGCCGCTTCCGGTCTTCGGCCTCGCACAAGCCACTGCGGTGGCCGTCGGACCGCACCACGCGTGCGCGGTCGTGGCCCCCGACGGACAGGTGCGCTGCTGGGGAGACAACGCGCTACGTCAGCTCGGCGTGCCTCGCGTCGCCGATCGCGGGCTCCCTTCGGAGGTCAAAGACCTCAGCGGCGTGAAGGAGCTTCGCGCGGGGCGCGACGCGACGTGCGCGCTCACGTCGACGGGCGCGGCGATGTGTTGGGGCGGCGGACTCTCGTGCGTGCCCGGCGCGTACGCCGAGGGGCGGGTCGTGGCGGTGAAGCCGGCCGCGGTAGAAGGGCTCGAGCACCTCACGAGCGTGGCCGCCGGCGGCGATCGCGCGTGCGGGGTCGAAGAGAGCGGCTCCGTCGCCTGCGTGAAGCCGCACGGTGCGGGCGAAGGGGCCGAGCACATGTGCGTGCGCGAAGCGATGCCGAGCCTGGGTCACGTCGCGAAGCTCGCGCTGGCCGACGACTTCGGCTGCATGATCGACGGCGCCACCAAGGCGGTCGCGTGCTGGGGATCGAACGCGGGCGGACAGCTCGGCGACGGGACGACCACCGCGCACGCGACGCCGGCCCCCGTGCGACGCTGACGACGCCGAGGACAGAGAGCGGCGCGCGCTACTTGGGGAAGACGAACACGTCGGGGAGGAGCGCAGCCAGCGTGGTCTCGCGGCGGACCTCTCCTCCGGCGTGCAAACCGACGAGCACGATGGGGAGGTCGCGCGCGAACTCCACCATCACCTGTCGGCAGATGCCGCACGGAGAGCCGGGGGTCGTTCCACCGGTGACGATGGCGCAAGCCACGGGCTCGCGCTCGCCTGCGGCGATCATCTGTCCGATGGCGTTCCGCTCGGCGCAAATGCACGCGCCGTACGAAGCGTTCTCGAAGTTGCAGCCGGTGAACACCTTGCCGCTGGCGGTGGCGATGGCGGCGCCGACTTTGTAGTTCGAGTAGGGAGCGTACGCGCGCTCGCGCACACGCTTCGCTTCGAGGACGAGCCGCGCGAGGAGCGCCGCGTCGACCTTGTGACGACGATCGAGCTTGCGCGCCGGCGTGGAGATCTTGGCGCGCGTGCCAGCGTGCGCTCCGCGACGCGTCGTCACGCTGCACCTGCCGCGACGGTCCACCCGCGGAGCAGGGTGAGCAAGTCGTCTCGCTTGGCGCGCGCCGTCGCCTCCACCTCGGCGTGGTCGAGCGGCTGCGGAAGGATCCCCGCCGCGAGGTTGGTGATGCAGCTCATCGCGCCGACGGCGATCCCCATGTGACGGAGCGCGATGGTCTCGTGCACGGTGCTCATGCCGACCGCGTGCGCGCCGAGCCCGCGGAGCATCCGCACCTCCGCCGGGGTCTCGTACGTGGGGCCGAGGAGGCCGGCGTAGACTCCTTCACGGAGCGGGATTTTGGCCTCAGCGGCGACCTTGCGAAGCGCGGCTTGCAGCTTGGGATCGTACGCGTGGCTCATGTCGGGGAAGCGAGGACCGAGCGTGTCGTCGTTGGGACCGAGCAGCGGCGAGGTGCCGGTGAGGTTCAAGTGATCGGTGACGAGCATCAAGTCACCGGCCGACCAGCTCGGGTCGAGCCCACCGGCGGCGTTGGTGACGAGCACCGCGCGAACCCCGAGGCGCGCCATCGTGCGCACGCCGTGGACCACGGTCTCGGGGCTGTGCCCCTCGTAGAGATGCACGCGCCCTTGCATGCACGCGACCTCGACGCCGCCTACTTTGCCGAAGCAGAAGTTCCCCGCGTGACCGATGACCTTGGACGCCGGGAGATGCGGCAGCTCGGCGTACGGCACCTTCTGCACCCCCTCGAGGGTGTCCCCGAAGGCGCCGAGGCCGCTGCCGAGCACGAGGCCGACCTTGGGGGTCACGGCGAGGCGCGCACGGACGGCGCGGACGGTCTCGTCGACGCGCGAGGAGAGCGAAGAAGGCGCCGATCCGTGGGGATTTGCGCCGGAGGAAGCGGAAGAGGCAGACATCTTCGGGGATCATAGCCAATCGCGCCGGAGGAGTGCAGTTTGCACCCATCGGCCAAGGCGCCCCGCTCTCGCCCCCGCAGCAGAAGGTGAAGGTGGGAGAACGCTCGCCTCAAGGACGATCTTTTCACTCCGCGCAGACACGCGGAGAAAGCGAGACGGAAATGGGGCGGGAGCTCGCCTTGCTCGACCTCGGGAATCGGGGGACCGTTTCGTCCTCGCGAGGCAACCTCATGGACAGCACGTTGAACCCGTTCCTCGACACACACGACGCGATCGCCATCGCCGAGTGGTACGTCTCCGTCGACGGCAGCGATCCGGTAGGCCCCGTCTCGGCGAATCAGATCGCGCGTGGCCTCCGCGCCGGTAAGGTGCCGAGCGACGCGCGCGTGGCGCGTGGCGGCGGAACCGAGTGGGCCGACGTGCTCGACAGCCGCGCGGTGCTCGAAGCGCTCAAAGCGCTCTGACCGTACGCGCGCGGCTCGCCCGCTCGCCCGGCGGTATGCGCGTCGTCAGTTCGCGTCGAGGCCGCCGTCACCGGCGCTCTTGCGCAGCGTGATGACCGAGAGCTTCGGCGCCTTCGCCCCCGAGCGAAGCAGGTAGAGCGTCGTCCCTTGGACGCAGAACATGTAGTTGTCGCCGCCGCCGAAGGTGATGGTACTGCCGCTCACCGTCGCGCTCCCGCCGGCGCCGTCGCTGCCGCTGTCGGTCGTGCCGCAGGCGGTGACCTTGGTGTCGAGCTCGAGATCGTACGTGCCGTTCTGAATGGTGAAGTGCCCTTTGATGCTGCCGCTCCCGCCGGTGGCGCACGCGGCCGTGTCTTGTTCGGCGCACCCGTGGACGACGTCCCATGTCCCCGTGGGATCGCCTCCACACGCGGCGACCGCCGGGCACGAGGTCGCGACGTCGACCGCGCCGTCGGTGGTCGAAGTCCCCGACGCGCTCCCCGATCCACAGGCCGCGAGGACGACCACGACGCCGGTCGCGGCGAGGAGCGAAAGGACGGCCGAGAAAGCACGAGAAGGCAGAAAAGAACCGGTGCGGCTTCGCATGGGACGAGCCTATCACCGGGCGAAGCCGGGCCGCCCGTGCCCGTCCAGAAACGGCGAGGCTCGCGGGCGGGCGCAAACGCGCTACTCTGGCCCGTTGCGATGAGCCCCCTCCCCCTTCCGCGGATGGCAGGCGACGAGATCGTCCTCGCCGCCAAGAAGCGGCTCTCGTCGGAGCGGTTGACGCGCCACTTCGCCGAGCTCGACGCCGCCCCCGACGAAGGCGCCGCGGCCCTCCCTCCGGAAGAAGCGTGCGTCGTGTTCGCCGCGTGGCTCGAAGCGCGACGCGCGCGCCTCGACGCGCCGGCCATCGATGCGGCGCTCGAGCTCTTGGGCTCGCTCCCCACGCGCGAGCTGCGTCACTGGTTGGCGCTGCGCCTACTCGTGCATTGCCCGTCGTCGCTCTTCGCGAAGGTGAAGCCGATGTTCGACGCGCGCGGCGCCGGCGTGCTTCCGCTGGCGAAGGCGCTGCGCGAGGTCGTGCTCGCTCACCCCTTCGACACGCGCGAAGCGTGCCTCGCGTGGCTGGGCGCGGTGGAGGCGCTCGACATTCCCGGCGATCTGCTCCCCTTCTTGGCGGAGAAGGACGCGGCGCTACGCTCCGCCGCGACCACGTTGCTCCTGGCGGCACCGGCATCGGCGATCGCACCGGCGGCGGAGGCCATCGCCAGCGCCGCCGCCAAGGAGAAGTCGGCCACGTTGCGTCGCTCGCTCACCAAGCTGGCGAAGACAGCGGAAGCGGCGCGCGGGACCGACGAAGCGCCCAAGAAGAAGCCCACCGCGCGAGCTGGGAAAGCCGCGCAGAAGGCCGCGTCGCCCGAAGCTTCGGCGACTACGCACGAGGGGAACGGCTCGAGCGATCCTGCCGAGCTCGCCCGCGCGATCGCCGTGGAGTGGGACGCCGGCGGTGGACGCGCGAAGGCGCGCGAGCTCCTCGACGCTTTGACGCGCGCCCCCGCGGGCCGCGTGTGGATCGCGTCGCTCGCGCGATCGGCGGCGGCGAAGGCGCTCCGCAACGAGTGTCGCGCGCACCTCGAAAGGCTCGCGCAAGCGGCGCCGCTCCTCGACGACACGATCGATCGCGAGCTCGTGGCCGAAGTGAAACGCGACCCGCGCGGGCCTCTGGCCAGGGAGCGCGGCGCGCACCTCGAAGAGGCGATGCTCCGCGCGCGCCCCGTACGACTCGACGTCGTCCGCGCGCTCCTCGGCGACGCGGCGCTGCTCGTCCGCTCCGACGCCGGCAAGGTGCCGGTCGCGGCGCTCGTCACCGCGCGGGAAGCCTGGGGCGCGCGAGGCGCGGCCATCGCCCTCGACGGCGAGGCCAAGGTGACGCTCGTGCATCCGGCGCAGCTCACGCCCGAGTCGCTCGGCGCCTTCGTGGCGCTTCTCGCCGAGAAGAAGCTCGCGCAGCCCTTCGAGCAGATCGCCCGCGCGACGTACCGCGTTGCTCCGCAGCAGCGCGGGCTCGAGACCTTCGAGATCCCGGTGGCGACCCCGCGACGCGCCGGCCCCATGTGGGCTCAAGGCTGGGATCCGATCTTCGACGACGACGACTGGGACGCGACCGCCTGGGAGTCGGAGAAGGCCTTCCCCGCGTGGGGGATCTTGGCGACCTGGACGCACGAGATCACGATGCGCGGCGGGATCGAGCCGCACTACGAGTCGCCGCATCAGATCGAAGCCGAGCGCGTGAGCTTCGCGCGCGCGGGGAAGCCGCTCTCCCTCGGAGAGGTGCCGCTCGTCGCCTTCAGCGAGGTGGTGCGCGAGCTCCTCCCCGGAGAGAAGCCGGCGAAGATCGCCGCTGTCGCCAGCCCCATGGCCGCGAAGCCTGCGCCCGCTGCCAAGCCGAAGCCCGCCTCGGAGCCGAGCCTCGACGACGTGGACGATCTCGACGACGAAGACGAGGACGACGATCCGTTGCCCCTCTTCGGGGGCAAAGACGCGGGGAAGATCTCCAGCGTGGATCGGCTGAGCGACGTGATCGAGCGGGTCATGCGCTCCCCCGAGTACCGCGCCGACGCGAGCCGCGCGATCGAGCGCATGGGCGAGCAGGCGGTGCGCGCGATCACGCTGGTCGGCTCGGCCAAGGCGCGCGACGACTCGGCGCTCGCCGCCGGTCTCGGGCTCAAGGTCGACGACGCGCGGGCGCTCGCCGCGCGCCTCGAGGCGACGCTCCGAAGCGTCGTCAGCGACTGATCTGGGCCGAGGTGTGCCAGCCGTGTACGCGGGGCCCCGGAGCACCGAGCGACCAGGGGGTCTCCCCGCGCCGCGGTGCGCGCCACGAGCCGGCGATCGTCGAGGATTTGGCGGCCAACGTGGAGGCAAAGGCAGCGACGCGCGAGGGCGTCGCGCCGCGCTCCGCATGGACCGGCCGTTGCTCTTAGGACTCCGCATGATCCTCTCCCCTCGTCGCTTCGTGGGTGCGCTCGCGCTCGTGGGGCTCGCCGCCAGTGGGCTCGCTTCGGCGAGCGGCTGCAGCTCGAGCTCGACCGACACAGGTTCGGGCGACGCGTCGACCGGGGACAAGACGTGCCCCACGTCGCCTCCGACGCCGGGGGCACCGTGCGCGCTGGCAGATGGTGCAGAGTGCAACAATTACCCTCAGGCCACGCCCGGCTGCGCGTGCTGCGGCAGCACCGTGGTGAGCTACATCTGCTCGCAAGGGAAGTGGGAGGAGCGCTACTCCGCGGCCAGCGGCGGAGGCGCGAGCCCGGCGTTCATCTGTCCGACCGACGTGCCGAACAACGGCGACTCGTGCACACCGAGCTGCGGCGGCCCGTCGCAACAGTGCAACTACGACTGCGCGCACGGGCACGGCTCGGTGAGCAGCGCGACGTGCGTCAACGGAGCGTGGCACGTGAGTCAGTCGGAGATCGCCTGCGAGGCCCCCGACGCAGGGGACGGCGGAGCCTCGGACGCGGCCGACGGTGGCGGCTGAGGCGGGAATCGATCCCGCGCGCGCGGCGTTTCTCGTGACATCCTTCGCGAGATCCCATGCGCACCACCACGATCTTCGCTGCTCGTCTCGCTGTCTTCGTCGCGCCGCTCGCCCTCGCCGCGTGCGGAGGCGCCTCCTCCCCCGCGACCACGCCGTCCGCATCCCCGACGGCGAGTGATGCGACCGACCCCCCTCGCGCGAGCACGAGCGCGAGCGCGGCGAGCCCGGCGGCACTCGCAACGAACGCGTCGCCCGCGACGAGCGTGGCGCCGAGCGCGAGCGCGAACCCCGCGGCTCCCGCGGCGCGCGCGCCCGAGGGAGCGACGAAGGCGCCCGGGGCGACCGCGCCATTCGCGTCCTTCGCTCCACCGCGTGGCTACACGTGGATCGATCGCAAAGGTGATTTCGCGCTCGCCGCGGAAGGCGACACGAGCGAGCGCGGCGAGTGCCAAGTGTGGAACGCGGTGACGCAGAAGCTCGTCGCCAAAGTCACGAGCGCGGGGAGCGTCGCGGGCGGTGCGACGCCCGGATGCTTTCAACTCTCGCCCAAGGCGACCCTCGTCGAGTACGGCAACGGCCGTTCACGCGTGTGGAAGAACCTCCGCGACGAGGTGACGGCGTGCGTCGGCGTCGTCGCCCCCGACGACTCGAGCTGCATCGAAGAAGACACGAGCCCTTTCGCCCTCGCCGGACACGACGGTGACCGCGCCGATCTCGACCTTTACTTCAGCCGTCCCACGCCGAACGGTGCGCGCGTGAAGGTCGCTTCCATCCCGCGCGGTTTGAATCGCGACGGTGGCGAAGCGCGGTGGTGGTCCGTCGTCTACTGCTCGCCGCTCCGCGCGGTCATCGACGTGCGCGGAGGAGCGCGCTTCGTCGTCGACACGAAGACCGGCCACGCGACGCACACGACCCACCGCGAGGGGGAAGCTGCGTGCCCGTGAAGCGCGTCACGGCTTGCGTACGCGGTACACCGCGCCACCGGGCACGCTGGTCGTGAAGTAGACGTAGCTCTTGTCGACGAGGAGCCCGAGCGGGTTGGCTTGCCCGGAGACGAGCGTGGTGGGTCCGCCCGCAGGGCATCCCTTCTTGGGGCACGACTGGATGGATCCGCCGGGATTCTCGCCGTTGGTCCAGTAGACCGTGTCGGCGTCGACGACCACCGTGTGCGGGTGCGAGGCGGGGGCGAAGGTCGCTGCGCTCAGGCTGCAGCCAGCGACGAGCGGGCAGCTAGCGATGCGATTCCCGCCGGTGTCCGCGACCCACAGCGTGTCGATGTCGGCGGTGAGCCCCTCGGGGCTGACCAGGTTGGTGATGTAGTCGACCGAGTTCACGCCGTCGCGACGCACTTGGCGCACGCGACCTGCGACCTCTCTGCGCGTGAAGAAGAGGTAGCCGTTGCTGTTGAAGCCGGCGTAGAGGATGCCGTAGGCGCCGGGCTCGCCGGTGGTGACGTCGATGAGCGTCCCCTTGTTGAAGTTGTGGTAGCGAATGCGCGCGCCCGCGTCGCCCGTCTCGTCAGTCCAGAAGACGTTCCCGCTCCCGTCGTCGACGAGGCCTCGCACGAAGTCTTCGCTCGTCGTGGGTGGCGCGGCGTTCCCGCATCCCGAAAGATCGCAGATCGCCTCCCACACGCCCGCGGCGCCGCCGCCGTTCGCTTCGCCAAAGTGAATGAGACCGTTCACGCCGCCGGGGCCGGGCGCGATCCCCCACGGGTGAACGACGTTCGGCTTGATGGTCGTCACCCCGCCGTCGCCCTGATCGATGCGCAGCACGTGACCGTCGTCGTAGACGGTGACGAAGAGGCCGCCGAGGAGGGTCGCCAAGTTCGCCGGCGAGCCGAGGTTCTTCGCCAGCGCGACGGGCTGGCAGACGCCGGCGGTGCAGGCGCCGCCACCGCAGTCGTGGCCGCACCCGCCGCAATTCGCCGAGGATGTCGCGAGGTCGACGCACGCGGCGCTCCCGCACGTGGTGCCCGAGCATCCGCCGTCACCGCTCGAAGCGTCGCCGCTCGACGCGCCGTCGCTCGTCGTGGTGCCGTCACTCGAAGCGTCGGGGCCCGAGGTCTGAGCGGTGTCGTCTCCTCCGCACGCGACGTACGCGGCCGAGGTCATCGCGAGGCACGAGGCGAAGAGGAGCGAGCCGTGCTTCATCTCCCCAGCGTACCGAAAAAGCAGCCGCCGTCGGCGCGGAGGATCGTGCGCCGTCCTCGAGCGGGTGTGGGCTCAGCGCACGAAGAGGATCCCAAAAGCGGCCACCATGCACGAGAGCGCCATGAGACCGGCGAGGACCAAGGCGAAGATCGCGCGCCCCTTGCCTCGGAGCGTGGGATCACGAGCGAGAGCTCGGAAGCCGAGCCACGCCATGAGCGCCGGCGGGAGCGGTCCAAAGACGAGAGCCACGAGCGCGAAGCCGAGACGCACGAGCGGCGGTGTGTGCACGTCGTAGCCGACCACCACCGCGGCGAAGCACAGAGGTCCACCGAAGAAGAAGAGGGAGAAGAGCGCGACGTACCCCGCGCCCGTGCTCCACCCTTCGGTACGCATCGGGACGAGCAAGGCGACGCCCGCATCCCCGCGGTCTCGAAGGCGTGCCGCAGCGAGGCCGACAGTGATCCACGTGCGTCCTTCGTCGAACGAAGCGGGGGTCTCGGGGTGGAGCTGGCCCGCAGAGACGGCGGAGACCAACGTCGCCTCGTGCCACGACTCGGGGCCACGCGGCGTGTGCACGAGCACCATAGACTGCAGACTACATGCTTTGGCCGCGCCCCGTGGAGCGCCGTCGTAGATTTCCACGAGCGCGTGGGATCACGCGCGCACCACCCGGCAAATTCGGCCTCCGATGCGCGCACGAGACGTCGAATCTCGATGCGCGCGACCGCGCCTCGTGCGACGCCGGGGCCATGGTTTCGACAAGGTCCCTCTTCGTCGCATCGCTCGTGACCAGCCTGCTCGCGTGCTCCTCCTCGGGGAGTGATGGCGCGACGGCGAGCGATGCCGGCGAAGCGATCCCCGACGCCAACGCCGCGGCCAGCGACGGCGGAGCAACGACGAGCGGCGACGCGGGCACGCACGACAGCGCCCCGCCTCCGCAGGTCTTCGCCTACGCCGCGCAGCGCACCAACGTGAATTTTCTCTGCAAGGTGTTGAACGAGAAGGGGCTCGGCGATCCCACGGCGAACCACGTGCAGACGCACTTCAACGTCGCCGGCGCCGATCTCGGGATCCCCGTCGTCACCGGGAGCGACCTCCACGTCTTCTTCGGCGACACGCTCGGCTACAAACAGATTTGGACGAACGGCGAGGGGCCGGACTCGGTCGCGCGAATTCCGCTCGCGAGCGTGACGGCCGATCCGAGCGCGGTGTGCCGGAGCCTCGGCTTCTACGTGACCGACGCCAATCCGAGCGTGGCGCACGGCGCCGATCCGACGGTGGAGCGAGACTTTGCCGGTGCGTACATGCTGCCGCCGCAAGGCGAGGCGATCTCGACGTACATCGCAGAGCCGGCGGGGAGCTTCGCCAACATCCCCGGGCCCTTCGAGGTGCCGGGGGGAGGGCTCGCGGCCGACGGCAAGGCGTACCTCTTCTACGCCGGCTACTCGGTGGTGAACCCGGCGCCGCAGATGCGCATCTCGTACATCGCGCGCTGGGACACGCCGGGGAGCGGCATCCCCGTGTACCAAATCCTCCGCCGCTTCGACGCGCTCCAGCAGGGCGAGCTCGGCGGGCACTTCATCCAGGTCGCCCCCGTGGTGCGCGACAAGACCGTGGTCCTCTTCGGCACCGGCGACTACCGACGCACCGGCATCTACGTCGCGCGCGCGCCGCTCGACGCCATCACCGGCGTAGCTCCCGCGACCGGCGAGGAGATTTACGATCCGCAGCAAGGCGCGTGGAAGGGGATCACTTCGGTGCCGCTCGTGGAGCGCCCGACGATCGCGCCGACGGCGGAGACCCAAGGCGTGGGCGAGCTCTCGGCGGCGTGGGTCGAGGCGGCGAAGACCTACGTGCTGCTCTACCAGCGCGAGATCCACGATCACTCGGGCGCGCTGGTGGAGAACCGCGTCGTCGCCCGCTTCGCCGTGAGCCCCGAAGGGCCGTGGACCGAGGCGCTGACGATCCTCGACATGGCCGATCCGGCGTTTCAAGCGGAGCACTGCTGCGCGACCGACTGCGCGCCCGCGCAGATCCTCCACTGCGATCGCGCGGGGCTCTACGGCGCGTACCTACTCCCGGGCATTCAGGTGAAGAGCACCGGTCCGGACGACGCGACGCTCGAGATCCCGTTCTTCGTCTCGACGTGGGATCCCTACAACGTCGTGGTGTTCAAGACGTCGGTGAGCCTGCACGGGCTCACGAAGTAGGCTTCGCGAACTTGGCGCGGAGCGCGTCGACGACGGCCTTGGGAGCGTAGCGGCTCACGTCGCCGTGGTGACTGGCGATCTCGCGGACGAGCGACGCCGAGACGAAGCCGTGCTTCGTGCGCGTAGGGAGGAAGATCGTGTCGACCTCGGGGTGGAGGTCGGCGTTCGCGTGGGCGATCTGCAGCTCGTACTCGAAGTCGGTGGCCGCACGAAGGCCGCGCACGATGACGCGCGCGCCGCGATCGCGGCAGAAGTCGATGAGCAAGCCGGAGAAGAACTCGACCTGCACGTTCGCGAGGTGCTGCGTCACCTCCTTCACCATGTTGAGGCGCTCGTCGGCGGTGAAGAGCGGGTGGCGCGTGGGGTGAACGCCGATGCCCACGATGACGTCGCTGAAGAGCGCCGAGGATCGCTCGATGAGATCGAGGTGACCGAGCGTGACCGGATCGAAGCTCCCGGCGTACACCGCGAGGCGCGCGACGGCCGCGTGGGGGGGCGCGGTCACTTCGCACCACCCGCAGGCTTCGGCGCGCCCGAAGGATCGCTCTTCGGCGGCTTCGTGCCCGCCTTGGGATCGGCCTTCGGATCGGCTTTCGTGCCCGGCTTGGCCGCCGGCGGGGCCTCCGGCTGCGGCGCGAGGATCCCCGCGCCGGGCTTGTTCATCCCCGGTCCCGCGGGCATGCCGGGGAGCGTGAGCGGCCCCTCTTCGGGGGCGATGCCGTCGGGCGGAAGATCGGCCCCCTGCGCGGCGCGCGGATCGGGGCGACCGCCGAGCCCCATCGTCGGATCGGGCTCGAGCCACGCGTAGCGCCCGCCGTCGGTGAAGGTCACGCGGAACGCCGAGACGAGCCCCGCGCCGAGCACGCCGCCGAGATCGATGTCGAGGTTCTGTTGCAAAGGATCCATCGGCGCGCCGCCCACCGCGGGGACACCGGGGAGATCGAACCCGCCGAGGCGGAGCTGCGGGACGATCCCGGCCTTCATGGGCGCGGGGAGGCTCGGGTCGGACTTCAGCGAGCGCACGTCGACGCCGGCCTTGGCCCACGAGGCGTCGCTCAGCGCCAAGGGGAAGGGCTGGGACGAGTCGACGAGCAAGAGCGCGGTCGCGTCGGGCTTCGGTCCGACGTTGACGCGCATCATCATGCCGCCGCCGCGCACGTACCAGAGCGGGACGCGGCTCGCGTCGGGCGGCGTCGCCGGATCCTTCTGCCGGACGACGAACTGATCGCCGCGACGATCGAAGGTGACGTGCAAGTGGCGGAGCAGGTTCACGCCGAGCAGCGCCTTCACCGGCGCTCCGAGCTGCCGGGAAATGCCGCTGAGATCCTGCGTGAGCGCGGGGACGTCCTTCACCTCCACGTCGCCGAAGGAGAGGTTCACCCACGCCGGATCGTGACGGAAGTTCGAGTCGATCATCACTTCGCCGCTCGCCGTCGCGATCATGGCGAGGATGTGCTCTCCCTCGAGGTCACAAGGGACGATCATCGCCGGGCCCGCTTGCGGCATTTCCACCGCGCCGACGAGCGAGCCTTCCATCGCGAACGGGTGCCGCCCCACCCCGCGCCGCGCGAGCGCCGAGATCTGCAGCGCCCACGGATCCTTCACGTTCGGATCGCGGAGCATCGTCTCGAGCTCGTCGGCGGTCTGCTCGAGGTCGCCGGCGTACCAGTGCGCGCGCCCGCGGAGACCGTGCGCGTCCGAGCCGTCGAGCCCCTCGGTGAGCTTCAGGACCTTCGCGTATTCGAGCCGCGCGAGGGCGATGCGCGCGTTCAGGATGCGGATCTCGTTGTCCTGCGGCGAGGCGTCGAGCGCGGCGCTCGCGGAGTGCTCGGCGTCCTCGAAGTCGCCGGCTTTGTAGCTTTGGCGCGCGCGCGTCAGCCACTTGTCGGCGAGCGGGCTGCGGTCGGGCACGTTGGCGTCGCCGCCACCGCACGCGGCCGAGGCGGTCGCAACGGCGACAGAGAGGATGGCGGCGCTACGCTTCATGAGGGATCTCCAGAGTGCGGGGGGGGCTCCACGCGAAGAATTCGGTCGGCCCGGAGCTCACGTCGTCCCCGCCCGGGGAGCTGATAGCCGATCACCCGCGGGGGGTCGAGATCGGCGCGCACCTCGGTCAGGACCATGAGGAGCGGCTCGGCGCCGCGGCGGCTCGGGCGATAGACGACCTGAACGGGGGAGGCGTGCTCCACCGCCGCCTCGCACGCCCCCACGATCGCCGCGCGGGCGACCCTCTCGGCGATGCGCACCTCCCAGAGGTCACGCACGCTCTTGGGGCTCAGGATCTCCACGCAGCGCGCGAAGACGTGGCGCATGGCGAGGACGTCGGGCGCGGCGCGATGGGCTTGGCCGCGATCGATCGTCAACGCGGTGCACAAGGAGTCGAGCGAGTAGCTGGGGAAGGCGAAGGCGCGCCGCGCGAGGATCAGCGTGTCGAGAAAGTGCGTCACGCCGAGCACGCGGCCGGCCCGCTCCATTTCCATCGCCAAGAACTTCAAGTCCCACTCGGCGGCGTGGGCGACGAGGATCGCGCCGTCGAGGAGGCGAAGCACCTCGTCGGCGACCTCGGCGAACGGCGGGGCCGAGGCCAAAGCGGCAGCGTCGATGCCGTGCACGTGCGCCGCGCCGCCGGCCACGTCGGCGGGGGGCGCCACGAGAGAGGTGAGGCCCCCTTCGCGCACGTCGCCGCGGTAACGCTCGATGCAAATCTCCACGACGCGGTCACGCGAGACGTCGAGCCCGGTCATCTCGAGATCGAGAAAGGCGAGCGGAGCATCGCCGACGGCGACGTCCCAAGGCGGCCCCTCGGGCGGGGGCGCGTGACCCTTCATCGCCGCATCGCGTGTCAGCGCTCCACGAGCATGGCGATCCCTTGACCAACACCGATGCAGAGCGCCGCCATGCCGCGCTTCTTGCCGCGCGCCTTCATGGTGTGCACGAGCGTCCCGAGGATGCGCGCACCGCTCGATCCGATGGGGTGACCGAGCGCGATGGCGCCGCCGTTGACGTTCACGCTCGCAGGGTCGAGCTCGAGCCCGCGGATGCAAGCGATCGACTGCGCGGCGAACGCTTCGTTGAGCTCGACGAGGTCGAGGTCCGAGACCTTCCACCCGGCGCGCGCGAGGGCCTTCTTCCCCGCGGGAATCGGCCCCTCGCCCATCAAGTTGGGGTCGACGCCGGCGGTGGCGAAGGCCACGACGCGCGCCAAGGGCTCGAGCTTCTCGGCGCGAAGGACGTCTTCGCTCACGACGAGCACCGCGCTCGCGCCGTCGTTCAGCGGCGAGCTGTTCCCCGCGGTGACGGTGCCTCCCTTGCGAAAGACGGCGGGGAGCTTGGCGAGCGCTTCGAGCGTCGTCGTGCGCGGCGACTCGTCCTTGTCGAATTGGATCGCCGCCCCCTTCTTCTGCTCGATGCGCACGGGGACGATCTCGGCCGAGAAGGCGCCGGCCGTCACCGCCGCCGCCGCCTTCTCCTGCGAGGCGAGGGCGAACGCGTCTTGCTCGGCGCGCTCGATCTTCCACTTCTCGGCGACGTTCTCGGCGGTCTCGCCCATCGACAGGAGCGGGAAGCGCGCCGCCATCTTCGGGTTCTCGAAGCGCCAACCGAGCGTGGTGTCGAAGATCGCCGGGGGCGTCCGGGCGAAAGGCTCCTCCGCCTTGCGCATGGCGAAAGGAGCGCGTGTCATGCTCTCCACGCCGCCGGCCGCGACGACGTCGGCGTCGCCGGTCCACACACGCATCACCGCGTCGGTCACCGCCTCGAGCCCCGAGCCGCAGAGCCGGTTCACCGTGACCGCCGGCACCTCGTAGGGGAGCCCGGCGAGGAGCACCGCCATGCGGGCGACGTTGCGGTTGTCTTCCCCCGCCTGGTTCGTGGCGCCGAAGATGACCTGATCGAGACGCTTGTAGACTGCAGGATTCCGCTCGCCCAGCCGCATGAGGAGCAGCGCCGCGAGGTCGTCGGGCCTCTCGCTCGCGAGCGCGCCCTTGTAGCGAGCGATGGGCGTGCGGACGGCGTCGACGAGGTACGCAGGGCGGAGCGCGTTCATGTCGGGCGCAGGGTAGAACGAAGTCGTCCAGCCGACGAGGGGTTGTCCCCGCCGTGCGCGCCGCCGCTACTTGGCGACGGCGACGCCGTCCTTCCAGACGTAGAATCCCTCGCCGGTCTTCTTCCCCAGCTTGCCCGCGCGCACCATCGTGCGAAGGAGCGTGGGCGGGCGAAACTGATCCCCCACCTCACGCTGGAGGTGCTCGAGGATGGCGAGCCGCACGTCGAGGCCCACGAGATCGGTGAGCTTGAGCGGGCCCATCGGGTGGCGGTAGCCGAGCTCCATGCCGCGGTCGATGTCGGCAGCGCTGGCGACGCCCGCTTCGAGCATGCGAATCGCTTCGGCGCCGAGGATGACGCCGAGGCGGCTCGTGGCGAAGCCGGGGCTGTCTTTCACCAGGATCGGCGTCTTCTTCATGACGCGCGCGAGATCGAGCGCGCGCGTGATCGTCGCCTCGGAGGTCATGAGGCCGCGCACGACCTCGAGCAGCTCCATCACCGGCGGCGGGTTGAAGAAGTGGAGGCCGATGGTGCGCTCGGGCGCCGCGAGACGCGCGCCGAGCTCGGTGAGCGAGAGCGACGACGTGTTCGATCCGAGGAGCGCGTCGGGCTTGGCGCTCGCCGCTGCAGCCTTGAGGAGGTCGACCTTGAGGTCCATCTGCTCCGGCGCCGCCTCGATGACGACGCTCGCCCCTTCGCACGCACGCGCGACGTCCGACGCCGGCGCGAGGCGCGCGAGGGTCGCGGCCTTCGCCCCTTCGTCGAGCTTTCCCTTGGCCACGAGCTTTGCGAGCTGCGCGTCGATCGCTCGGAGCGCGGCCTCGGCCTTCCCCGGGACGGCGTCGAAGACGCGGGTGGTGATACCTGCGGCGGCGGCGACCTGGGCGATGCCTTGACCCATCGTCCCCGCGCCGAGCACGGCCAGCGGGCCTTCGTGAGAGGTCGGCTCGGGCGCCGCGCCGCTCACGCCTCGGCCTCTTCGTCCTTCTTCGCCTCGCTCTTCTTGGCGCGAAGGGTGGTGAGGTCCTCGCCGCACGCGCACTCTTCGGGCACGTGAGCCTTGTGGTAGATGCGCTCGCACCGCGGGCACACGCGCGCGTCGGGCTCGTAGGCGATGACCTTGTCGCTCTCCGCGCAGCGCTTGCCGACCACTTGAATCGGATCGAGCGTCACGATCTGCCCGTCGCCGTCCTTGGCCGAGCCGATCTCTTCTTTGAGCCCTTCGGTCAGCTCGATGACGTCGGGGACGCGCGCCTCCGCCTCTTTCACCAGCCACGCGCACGCCGCGGCGTGCGACTTGAGGCGCATCGCGATGGTGAGCGTCTTGTCCTGCTCGTCGACCCCTTCGACCACGAGCGCGCGCTTCTTCCCGTCGAACGAGATCTTTTGGATCGCGTGCCAGGGGATGCGCTGGACGAGGCCGCGGTCGACGCCGACGCCGCCGTCACCGACCATGACGACCGGATCGCCGCTGGTGCCGAACCAGATCGCCATGCCGAACACGGCGGCCCCGGCGGCGAGCAGCCATTTCGCGCTCTTCACCGGCTCGGGCGCGGAGGAGCCGAACTGGCCCCACGCACCGGCGCCCATGAGGACGGCGCCTGCGCCGCCGACGACGCGAAGGAGGATCGGGTTGGTCGAGCTTTGGGGGAAGAACCGCCGCTCACGCCGTTCGCGACGCTTTTGGCTCTTCTTCATCTTGGCCATGGTGGCGCCACCTTACCCCAAACGAGACAGCTCGTCGTAGAGGTACGCCGCGCTCTTGATCCCGAGGTGGTAGTTCTCGAGATCGATCCACTCGTTGGGGGCGTGCGCGTTCTCGTCCGGCTGGCCGAAGCCCATGAGGAGGCACGGCTTGCCGGTCGCGTCGGCGATGGTGCGCACGAAGGGGATCGACCC
This sequence comes from uncultured Polyangiaceae bacterium, assembly GCA_964531795.1. Taxonomy (GTDB): domain Bacteria; phylum Myxococcota_A; class Polyangia; order Polyangiales; family Polyangiaceae; genus CAZHHD01. The sequence goes on from CAZHHD010000012.1 coordinate 84,712, forward strand.
CCCCTCGCGGATGAACACCGTGGGGCGGCCGAAGGCCTTGGCGAAGGCGCGCTTGGCGATCTCGAAGACGGGGTGGTTCGTCGGCGCGAGGTACGGGCGACCCCCGTGGAGGAACTTCACCTTCACGCGGACCCCCTTGGGGGCGAGGCGCTCGAGGTGCGCGCCCACGAGCTTGGCGATCACGTCGGGCTCTTGGTGCGGGACGAGGCGACAGCTCAGCTTGGCCGAGGCGCGCGCGGGGACGATCGTCTTCGCCCCTTCGCCCATGAAGCCACCCCAAATGCCGTTCACGTCGAGCGTGGGGCGCGCCCACACGCGCTCGAGCGTGGAGTAACCCTTCTCGCCGCTCACCGCCGGTGAGCCGGTGGAGGCGAGCCACTCCTTTTCGTCGAAGGGGAGGCTCGCGATCTCGGCGCGCTCTTCCGGAGTGAGCTCGACCACGTCGTCGTAGAAGCCGGGGACGGTGACCTTGCCGTCTTCGTCGTGCAGGCGCGAGAGGATCGTGGCGAGCGCGTTGGCCGGGTTCACCACGCCGCCGCCGAACGATCCGGAGTGCAGATCGGTCGACGGGCCTTCGACCGTGACCTCGAGGTACATGAGCCCGCGGAGGCCGACGCAGAGCGAAGGAATGCCGCGACCGAACATGGCCGTGTCGCTCACGCACACGAAGTCCGAGGTGAGGCGCGCGGCCTTCTCCTTCATGAGCGCGTCAAGGTGCACGCTGCCCACTTCTTCTTCGCCCTCGACGATGAGCTTCAAGTTGATCGGGAGCTTCTTCTTCGTGCGGAGGAAGCTCTCGATCGCCTTCACGTGGATGTAGACCTGGCCCTTGTCGTCGACGACGCCGCGGCCCCACATGCGCCCTTCGCGCACGCTCGGCTCGAACGGCGGGCTCTTCCACTCGGGGAGCGGATCGACCGGCTGCACGTCGTGGTGGCCGTACACGAGGAGCGTGGGCTTGCCCGGCGCGTGGTTCCATTCGGCGAAGACGGCGGGGTGACCGGGCGTCTTCCACACTTCCACGGCGTCGGCGTCGAGGCCGCGCAGCACCGAGGCGAGGTGCTCGGCGTTCTTCACCACGTCGGCCGCGTGCGCGGGGTCCGACGAGATGGCGGGGATCTTCACCCAGGTCGCGAGGGCGTCGACGAAGGCAGCTCGGTTGTGATCGATGTACGAGAGGACGTCATCCATTGCGGGGCGCGGACCATGGCATCACTTCGCGAGGAGGGCCAGGGCTTCACGCACCAAATCGGGCAGCTTCGCGTCGGCGACGCGCGCACCGAGCGAGGCCACCGCGCGCTCGGCCTCGGCGGGCCGATACCCCATGCGCGTGAGCGCCGAGACGACGAGCTCGGCGTTGGCGAGCGGCGCACCTTGCGGCGACGACGGCGCGGCGGCCGCGGCGGCTCCGGGCGCGCGCGTTCCCTTCACCGGGAGCTTGTCGCGGAGCTCGAGGAGCAAGCGCTCGACGGTCTTCTTGCCGATGCCGGGGATCCCCGCGAGCTTCGTCGCTTGCTTCTCGGCGATGGCGCGGGCGAGCTCCTCGGCGGGGAGCGCCGAGAGCACGGCGATGGCCGTCTTCGGTCCGACGTTCGACACGCTGATGAGCGTGCGGAAGGCGGTGCGATCGTCGAGCGTGGCGAAGCCGAACAGGGTGAGCGCTTCTTCGCGCACGTGGGTGTGCACGTAGAGTGTCGTCTCGCCGCCGGCGCCCGGCGAAGCGCGCCCGACGGTGCCGAGCGGAACGAAGACCTCGTACCCCACGCCGCCGACGTCGACGACGATGGCGCCGTCTTCGTCCTCTCCCGTCACGCGGCCGGTGAGGCGTCCAATCACGCCGCGAACCTACCAACCAGGCGGCGCCGCGTCGAGACGACGGCGTGGGGCTATGTGCCCCTCCCCTCCGACCGCGCCCGCATCGATCGGGGGTCGTCGTGTCGCAAATACTTTCCGTAGTTTTAGCCTTTTGCGAGTTTGCGGGGAGGGGCCACGGAGGGGCTTCCCGACGCGCCACCTCTGTGGAGACAATTTGTCGCGATTGGTGCTTGGGTCGCTTTTTGTTTGTTCGATCGGGGACCGTTGCACTACGACGCGCCCCCGGAGAAACGAACCTCATGCGAACCCTCAAGCTCTTCGTGGTGCTCGCCCCCTTCGCGGCCGTTGTCGCGTGCGGTGGTGGTGACAAGGAAAACCCGCCGCCGGTGACCCCGCCGGCCTCGATGGACACGGACGCCGGCGCGACCCCCGCGGCCGACACCGCGGCCTCCGCGGCTTCGGCGGCCCCCGCCGCGAGCGCGGCTCCCTCGGCGGCCCCCGCGGCTTCCGCGGCCCCCGCGGCCTCGGCGAGCGCGGCTCCTGCCGCGGACGCGAAGGCGGACGCCGGCGCCCCCAAGGCCGACAAGAAGAAGAAGAAGTAATTCGCCCAGAGCGAATCGCGCGCGGCGCGGGCCCCTCAAGCCGAGGGCGCTCGCGCCGTTCGCTTTTGTGGATCGCGAGGCGCGCGGAGCGCGGCGGCGGCGAGGAGCGCGAGCACCGGCACGACCACCACGTGGTAGCGATCTTCGCCGAAGAAGATCGCGTGCGTGAGCACCGTCGTGCCGAGGAGCGCCACCGGGAGCAAGAGCGCGGCGGGCGCGGGCGGTGCGCCGGGGAGCGGCAACCACGGCGCGATCGACGCCACGAGCACGAGCGGCCAGAAGAGCGGCGTGTCGAAGGCGAAGTAGGCGAGCAAGAGGACGAGCGCGGCGAGCCCCACCTGCACGCGACCGCCTTGGCCGCGTCGCGGGAAAGCGACGACACCGAACACCGCGGCGAGCGTGAGCAGCCGATGCACGAAGGTGAGGAGCTCGCGTCCGGCGACGCGGCGCGCTTCGGGCCAATCGCCCGGTCGCGCCTCGCGGAGGTATTCGACGGCGAACGACTCGTGGTCGAACGTGTAGCCGAGCTTCGCCGGGACGAGCGCGAGCCAGTGACCAGGGTGCTCGCGGATCTGCGCGACGCCGTAGGCGAGCCAGCAGCGATCTTGTTGCACTTGGCCCGTGACCTCGCGGCAGCCGTCGGAGGAGCGCAGGGTCTCGAAGCGACCGGTGGCGCGAGGGAAGGCGCCGATGGCGAGGTTCCAACCGCCGTTGGTGCTGACGAGGGCGCAGCCGTCCATCACGCGGCAATTGCGCGCGGTCCACGGGAGCACCGGCACGAGCGCGAGGACGCAGGCGAGAGCCGCACGAAGAACGAACGGAGCAGCGCGCGGAAGCACGCGCGCGACGAGCGGCACGCGCCCCTCGCGCGGCGCGGGATCTTCGAGCCACTTCGCCGCAAGAGGCCACGATCCGCGCGCGCCCGCGAGGAGTCCGAAGAACGGCGCGCAGAGCAGCGCTTGCGGACGCACGAGCGCGCCGACTCCGAGCACGAGCGCGCCGAGCACGAAGCCGCGGAGCGCCTTTGCGTCGCGCACGGCGATCCAAAATGCGGTGAGCGTGAGGAGCGCCGCCAGGGGCTCGGTCATCACCAGCGCGGCGTAGAGCACGAGCCCCGGATGCAGCGCCACGATCGCTCCGGCGAAGCGCGCGCGCCGCTCGGAGAGCGCGTGACGCGCGAGCGCCCACGTGACGACGGCGAGGAGCGCGCCGACGACCGCGTTCGCTGCGGCCGCGACGCCGAGGCTCGCGCCGAAGACGCGGTACACGAGCCCGAGGAACGCGCTGTAGCCGACGGGGTAGTGACACCACGCGTGCCACACGGTTTGACCGGCCAAGGTGATGTCGTCGGAGTAGCCGAGCCCGGCGGCGATGCGACGCGCGCCAAAATCGTAGTAGTGCCCGTCCCACACCGGCTCGCCCGCCCACGCGAGGGCGACGTAGAGCCGCGGCGCCAAGGCGACGGCGAAGAGCACCACGGCGAAGGCGGCGTCGCGCGACGTGACACGCGCGTCGGGGCGCGCGCTGTCTCCCCCGTCGCCCCCCGGCGCGGCCAAGACCGCGCTCACGCGGGGCCGGTCCCTCGCGCCTGCTCGGCCTCGCGGAGGCGGCGGAGGAAGGTCTTCTGCACCTGCGCGGGATCGAGCTTCAAGAATTTGGCGAGCTCGTTCACGAAGCCGCGCACGTAGACCACCGCCGGCAGCGCGACGAAGTTCTCTTCTTCGATCGCCAGGAGGTGCGCCTTGGCGATCTTGGTGCGCGCGCTGATCTCGGCGATGTCGACGCCTTGCGACTCGCGCACCTTCTTCAAGAGCGCGCCGGTGAACTCGGTGTCGGGGCCGATCTCGCGCGAGAGCTCGCTCTGGAGCATGAGCAGCTCGGCGGCGAGCGCGGGACGCGTGGCGCGCGCCGAGAGCGCCTCGGGCTGATCGGCCTCGGGGAACGTGGAGAGGTCGTAGGCGCGGCGGCGCACTTGATCGAGCAGCGTGTCGTACGCTTCGTCGAGGCGCGCGAGCTCGGTCTTGAGCTGCGCCTCGGTGAGGAGGGACGACGTGGCGAGCCCGCCGGGCGCGTAAATCTCCCGCTGGCGCTTGTACGCCCGGCGCACCTCTTCGTCGCTGGACGTGCGAGCGATGCCGAGCGCGGCGTAGAGCGAAGGATCGCGCGGCAAAGGCGGCGGCACGGTCCCCTTCTCGGCGCGGGCAGCGAGGAGGGCGAGCACGCGGCGGGCGATGCGCTCGAGGTTCTTCGCCGCCTTCGAGGTGGGGCTGTCGACGAGGAGCGGCTTGTTGCGCCGCACGGTGAGCCACACGGTGTCGTCGTGCTCGATGTGACCGAGCTCGTCGAGCGGCACGCCGTAGTGGCGCGCCGCGAGGCCGCTCATCCACGTGCCGAGCTCGAGATCGGTGCGCACGCGCGTCTGGTTGACGACGAGCTGCATGTGCATGCGATGCGCCTCGGTCCACGCGAGCTCGGCGAGCCCCGGATCGGTCTTGGTGAGGGCGCGCACGAGATCCACCGGCGCGGGGAGCGCGCCCATCTCGGCGAGGCCGCGCTCGAGCACCGGGAGGCGAAAGCGATCGCGCGCCAAGAGGCGACGAAGGCGTCGGCAATACGCCGCGCGGAGGAAACGGTACGTCGCCTCGATCGCCGGCGGCTCGGGGACGGTCACGGCGATGGCGAGATCGGCCGTGAGCATCAAGTCGAGCGCGAGGTGACCGTGCCCCGGGCCGGCGTCGATGACGACGTACTCGGCGGGGAGCGCGCGAAGACGGGCGATCCACCGCGCCTTTCGCCCCGCGCGGTAGAGGAAGGGGATGTCGAGCGCGTCGTGCGGCGCGGGGAGGAGCTTGAGCCCCGGCACGCTCGTCTGGACCAAGGCGCGAACCAGGCTGTCGGGGTCGGCGGGATCGAGCGAGGGATCTTCGCTCGCGGCACCGAGGCCGAAGTGCGCGTGCACGTTGGCGCCGGTGGGATCCGCGTCGACGAGGACGACCGACTTTCCCAGCTGGGCGAAGTAGACGGCCAGGTTCTGCGCGAGGACGCTCTTCCCCACGCCGCCGCGACCGCCGCCGATGGCCACGAGCCGATGCGCGCCACGCATGCTCGCCGGCGCTTCTTCGTGCTCGACCTCGATGTCGACTTCGCTCTCGTCGATCACGGGGAGCTCCTCAGCGCTCGCTTGCGGGGACGTTGCTCTTCGCGCGACGCAGGAGCCCGAAGAGGCGCGCCCCGAGCTCGGCCGCACGGAACGGCTTCGACACGTAGTCGTCCGCTCCCGCCGCGAACGCCAGGACCACGTCGGACGAAGAGGAGTGGGCGCTCAGAAAAAGAATGGGCACGTGGGCGAGATCGCTCCGTCGTCGAATCGACCTGCACAGCTCGATACCGCTCATCTGGGGAAGGATCCAGTCCAGCACCACCAGATCGACGGACTCGCGCGTGAGGAGCGGGATCGCCTCCTCGGCCGAGCCCACCGCCCGCGCCGAAAAGCCGATGGCCTCGAGCATCGTGATCATCATTTCGCGGAAGGCCGCGTCCTCGTCGACGAGGAGGAGCCGGGCGCCTTGGATCGCCGTCCGTGAGATGCGCTCGGTCGGGGGGGCGTCGTCGAGGTCGTCCAGGGTCCTGTCGGTCGGCGGCGCGTCGGGGAGCTCGCCCTCCCCGAAGGCCTGAAGGCGCTCCCAATCGCGCTCCTCGAAGGCCAGCTTGGGGAGCCCGTCACGGATGACGAGGCGGGCCGCCGAGGCCGTTCCGAAGCGCCCCCCGTCGATCTCGAAGACCGCAAGGACCCAGGCCACGCTCGCCCGCGAGCTCACGGGCCCCCCCTCCGATTCGAGCGGTTCCTCGTCGGGAATGGAGAGCTCCGCGTCCTCGCCGGCAAGCGCCGCGTGGAAGGCCTCCCAGCGGTCGAAACGGTAGACGATGCTGCGCAAGCACCGCGGACAGTAGCTTGCCCTTCCGACCCCTGCAAAGCGGCGCTAAGCTGCCGCCCTTCCGTATGGCGTCCCAGCTCAAAGCCTCCTTCCTCGTCCTAGCTCTCGCGAGCTCGGGCATCGGCGCTTCCTGCCACAACCAGTCCTCGAGCACCGACGTCGCCAAGCAGGACCCCGCGGCCTCTTCTTCGGCGACCGCGACGACGGTGGACCTCCCGGGCATCGACACGAGCTCCCTCACCCCGCGTGAGAAGAGCGAGTGGTCGTCGTACGTGAGCGAGCTCCTCTCGCCGTGCAGCGACACGCCGGTCCCCATCGCCCAGTGCGTGAAGGAGAAGCGAAGCTGCTCGCGCTGCGTCTCGGCGGCGAAGTTCCTCTTGAAGGGGGTGCGCGACGGTCTCTCCAAGGAGCAGATCGAGAAGAGCTACAAGGGGCGCTTCGACGCTTCGAAGATCAAGAGCGTGCCCATCGACGGCTCGCCCACGACGGGGCCCGAGTCGGCGCCGCTGGTGGTGGTCGAGTTCGCCGATTTCGAGTGCCCCTTCTGCGCGATGATGGCGCCGATCCTCGAGAAGGTCCGCGACGAGCGCAAATCGCAGCTCCTCTTCGTCTACAAGTTCATGCCGCTCTCCGGTCACCCGCACGGCGAGATCGCCGCCCGCGCCGGCATCGCCGCCTGGCGCCAGGGGAAGTTCTGGGAGATGAACCACACGATGTTCGCCAACCGCGAGCACCTCGAGCAGAGCGATCTCGAGAGCTACGCGAAGGACCTCGGCCTCGACGTGGCGAAGTTCAAGGCCGACGCGGCGTCGCAGTACGCGACCGATCGCATCGCGCAGGATCGGAAGCTCGCCGACTCGCTCGAGGTCAAAGGGACGCCGACCATCTACATCAACGGTCGCGAATACGATCCGAAGAGCGATCTCAACGACTGGCTGAACCTCGAGCTCTCGATGAGCGACGGCAAGGCCGCGCCGGTCACCACCACGTCGGCCGACGCGGGCGCCGTGCTGCTCGACGCAGGCAAGCGGAAGTGATGCGGCTCGCGGCGGCGCACCGAGCGAGCGGCTCGCGATGAAAGGCATCGCGGACGGCTGCGGCTGCTTCCCCACGGGACGCCACTACGCCGGCATCGCCCACTTGCTCCGCGCCGTCGTGCGCGGGCTCGCCGACGAGTTCGCGGCGGACATCGCCTGGCGCGACGTGCCGGTGGCGCTGGTCGACCTCGAGACCACCGGCAGGGACGCGTCGAACGATCGCGTGGTGGAGGTCGGCATCGTCGTCGGCCGCCACGACGGCGTCATCGCTCGCTACAACTGGCTCATCAACCCCGGCGTGCCGATCCCCGAAGAGGTGCGCGCGGTCCACGGCATCAGCGACGCCGACGTGAAAGACTCGCCCCGCTTCGCCGAGATCGCCCACGAGATCGCCGCCGCGCTCCAAGGGTGCATCCCCGCCGCGTACAACGCCTCGTTCGACCGCATGTTCCTCGCGAACGAGTTCGGCCGCGTGGGCGCGCGCGAAGGGGCCGTCCCCCCCGCGCTCCGCAAAGACGTCGACTGGATCGATCCGCTCGTGTGGGCGCGCGAAGTGCAGAAGGAAGAGAAGAGCAAGGCGCTCGGCGAGGTCGCCACGCGGCTCGGCGTGAAGCTCGAGAACGCACACCGCGCCAGCGACGACGCCGAAGCGGCGCTCCTCGTGCTCTATCGCCTCGCGCAGGACACGCGCGTCCCTTCGGCGTACGGCGCGCTGGTGCAAGAGCAACGCAGGCTCGCGCTCGGCCAAGCGGACGAGCGCCGGTTCTGGCGGAACTGAGCTGCACGCGTCCACGCCGAGCGCCGGCGCGCCTCGGCGCCCTAGCGCGGAGCGAGCGTCACGATTTTGGGGCTGCCGAAGCCGAGGTTGGACACCTGCGGAGCGAGCGCTGAAGCGTCACCCGCGATTGCACGGCGCACGGCATTCGGGTCGAACATCGCGCGAGCGACACGCCGCACGTCTTCGGGGGTTGCGCCGACGAGCGTCTGATCGCGGCGCGCGAGGTCTGTCGGTGGCAGCTCCTCGATGGCCAAGAGCTCCAGTGGTCGTGCGATGATCGCCGTGCTGTCCGACGAGGCTGCTTGCTGAGCGAGCACCCTCTCGGCATCGTGCGTCAGCTCGGCCGCCGGTACGAGCTCGTCACAAAGCCGGTCCATCTCGTGTTGCAGAACACGGAGCGCCTCCGCGGTGTGGTCCGTGGGCGCATGCGTCGAGAGCTCCCAGGCCCCTGCGCCGCGTCGCGGAGAGCGTGTGAACGCCACATAATACGTAAGACCGAGTTGGGTGCGCAGGATGGCTTGCGCGCGGGTGGCGACGAGGTCGCCCACCAAGTCGACGAGGGCCGCGTCAGCTGATCCATCCGGCGGAGCAAGACCTCCCACGGCGATTCGTGCGCCGCGCGGAGAGCGAAGATTGATGAGGACGAGCCTGTCGGGATCACTTGGGGCAGGGCGTCTGGCAACGCTCTTTGGCGCTTGGAGTGGTCGAGGGAGCGCTCCAAAGTTCCTCTCGAGGAGGGGCAGAAGGACGGGAGCTCGTGTGTCTCCCGTGACGACAATCGTCGCGTGCGCTGGATCGAATGCCTCCTTCCAGCGCGCGCGGAGAGCCTCGGGGTCGAGACACGCTGAGTCGATCCAATTCGCGTCCAGCGGGCGATACGGATGGCCCGGCGCAAAGAGCAGACGACGAACGAAGGCCGAGGGATCGTCCGCCGCATCGTTCAAGCGACTGTGGAGCGCGGTGCACGCGTCTGCGACGGCGGACTTTCGAAATGAAGCGTTCGAGACCGCCTCGGCGGCCAGCTCCAGAGCGTCCGGAAGCGCCGGCGTGACCGTGTAGAAGCGGAGGACGACGGCATCGGGCGTTGCTCCGTCTTCGACGAAGGTGCCGGAGTTCGCCAGGTCGTACACGTAGAAGCGATGATTCCGAGTCCCTCCGAGGGCAGCCCGGGTGACCAGTGAGGGGGGAAAACGGGCGTCCTGCCACGGGCCGGAAACGATCGAGATAGCCACCGCCGGCGCGTCATGACGCTCTTGAACGAGGACGCGCACACCATTGGAGAGGTGCGTCTCGACGATCGTCCGACTCCGTGGAACGAGGTGTCCGAGGGGCGGCGGTCCGCTCCGGTCCAAGGGAGCCGCGCCAGCAAGTGCCGCCACGGCGACGAGACTCCCGGCGAGGAGGCCCGCGACGACCGGGAGCCGCGTCACCAGGTCCTCGCAACACGACCGGAAGGAGGCGCCGTCGGATCGCTCGCCACGCGAACGACGACGCGCGAGGACGTCGCAAAATAGGTTCTCCTCGCCTCGAATGCGTCGTCCGCATCGACGAGGTGCACATTGAAGGCTCGGGGGAGCGCTTGTGCGCTCCCCGCGATTTGGCTCGCCTCTGCATAAGCCATGGACCTTTGCGCGAAGGGCTCGAAGGCCAGGACACGCGTCACCGCGCTCGTGTTCGAGCGGGAAACCATCGCTTCGTCCCAACCATAGAGATCCTCCTGTGTCTGCTCGAGCGCGTCGAGGATCTCCTGGAGCGAGAGGCCCGGCCGGGCCTCGAACCGCAGCTCGGCGAGCCCGGCGAGATCGCCCGAGAATTGAAAGGTGGTGGCGCGCGTCGCGTGTCCGCGCTGCTCCAGCTTTCTCTCGGCGTCGTCTCGCAACTTCGCGAGAGCAACATCCACCGCAGCGGTGCGCTGGGACAGCGTTGGAGGTACGGCCCACGCCACTCGAACCTCCGCCGGCAGGTTGGCACGAAGGTCGATGTGCACTTCGCGATGCTCCGCGGGGAGGAGCGGCTGCGGGGGGATCGTCCCGTAGCGATCGGGATGCGCATGCGTGGGTGCGAGCGAGCCAAACCACCTTTCGATTTGCCCGCGGGCCCGTGCGCGCTCGAAGTCGCCGACGAGCACCAACGTCGCATTCGACGGACCGTAGTACGCGGCGCGCAGTGCTTGAACGTCGGTCAGGGTGACCCGTTCCAGATCCGTCATCTCCCCGACGACGATGCGGTGATACGGGTGACCCGGGGGGAAAAGAGCGCCGAACTCGGCCTGGTGGCTCACGATTCCCTCATCGAAGTAGAGGGCATGCTCCTCCTCGACGATTCGGCGAACCTTGTCGAGCTCCGCCTGACCGAGTCGGCTGGTGCCCGTCGCCATGCGATCGCTCTCGAGCCACATGACGAGCTCGAGGGCATTGGGCGGCACGACCTCGACGTACTGCGTTCGGTCCGGCGAGGTGAATGCGTTGATGGTCGCGGCGCCGGCGTCCTCGAGCAGGCTGCGGTGTTCCTGCGGCCGCACGTTTTCGGACCCCTCGAACATCGCGTGCTCGACGAGGTGCGCGAGCCCCGCTCGGCCCGCGGGATCGTCGCGACTACCGACCTGATAGGTGACGCACACGGCGACCGATTGCGACGTGTGATCTTCGTCGAGGACGACGCGGAGTCCATTCGGCAGCCGGTACTCCTCGGTCCGGAACGGAAGCGCCACGCGCGTCGCGACGAGCTCGGGCACGACGAGCTGACGAGACCGCGTGGGGCCGCAGGCGATCGACGTCGAGGCGAGGATGAAGGCGATGACGGGAACGAATCGTTTCACGGAGTGGGGGGCGCGCGGCATCGACGCGCACCTTTACTTTCGCGGGCCACGCGCGAGCGGGTCAACGCAAAGCGGCCAAGCTCAAGCGCACGCGCGCCGCCGAGCTCCGTGACCCTACTTCTTCGCGCCCTTCCGAATGTGCTCCGCCCCCGAGCACTTCGATCCGTAGCCCTTCATGAAGTCGGAGGTGAACGCCGCCGCCGCGCCGAGCGTGGGGCCGAGCCTTCGCATTTGCACCGGATCGTTGAAGAGCTCGCACGTCTCGTTCGTGCCCACCGGGATCGGCGGATCGTTCGGCACCGAGAAGAGGCGCGCGCTCGCGGCGATGCCCCAGGTGCGCGCGCTCGGAACACCGTCGAGCTCGAAGGTCGGGCTCGTGGCCATGCCGCCAAGCGTCGCCCAGCGCCACTCTTGGGGGAGCGACGCGAGCTCGTGCGAAGCGCTGAGCAGCGCGAGGAGCAACGTGGGGACGTCGTTCGCCGAGATGGGCGTCGTCGCCGCCAGCGCGTTCACCGCGTCGATCTTGGCGCGCACCGCCTCGGGATCTTGCGCCCCCTTCGCGAAGGCCTCGGGCACGTACATGTAGAAAGGGATCTGCGACTCGCTCCGCAGCGTGTCGCCCGAGCTCCACACGAACGGATCGCCCGTCGAGTGATCGGCAGAGACGACGAGCAAGCTGCGCGCCCCTTCGGGCGACGCCTCGAGCTCCTTCACGAACGAGTCCATCGCCCAGTCGGCGTAGGCCATGGTCGCGAGGCGCTTGCGATCGTCCTCACCGAGGTTCGGGAGCTTCGCCTTGGCCCCCTTCGTCATGCGCTCTTCGACGTCCTTCGGGAGATCTTCGGGGCGCTCGAAGGGGGTGTGCCCCGCGAGGGTGAGGATGAAGTGGTACTGCGAGCCCTCGTCGGCGAGCGCGCGCTTCAGCGTGTACTCGTACACCGGAAGATCGGTCACGCCGTCCCACGTGCCCTTCGGCAGCCCCTTGGGGAAGTCGACGTTCTGCGTCGTCGCCGCGCCGTGGTAGCGGAAGAACTCGAGCATGTTGTCGAACGACAGATCCGAAGCGTAGGTCGCGCGCGTGGAGAAGCCCGCGTCGGAGAGCACGTCGGGCAAGCACCGAAGCGGCACGTAGCCAAGGTCACGCGAGAGGGCGAGGTTGAACGGCATCGCGCCGAGGCCGCACATGAGCCCGGAGATCGCCTGCGAGGTGCGCATGCCTCCTTGGAAGGCGTGGGGGAAGGCGATGGCGCGCGCGCCCGGCTTCGCCGCCGCGTCGTAGACCGAGCTCGTGAACGGCGTGACCTCGGGAGCCGAAGCCGGGTTCAAGGCGAAGACGTCGTCGCCGCGGTAGCTCTCGATGGCGACGTGCCACAAGGTGAGGTTCGTCGTTCGCCCGGCGAAGAGCGCCTTCGAGAGATCGACGAGCGCGGCGACGAGCGGCGTGCGCTGGGCTGTGCCCTCGGCCTCCGACTCGAGCCCGGGGATGGGACGCGCGAGCGGGTGCTTCGCGCAATCGATCGGCGCCTCGGGGAGGATCGCTTCGCCCTGCGCCGCGCTGTAGCCGAGGAGGCGCGCCCCCTTCTTCGCCTTCTCGTCGGGGAGCTTGGCGTTGACGAGCACGCCGCGGAGGCCGCGGAAGACCGACGTCTTCCCTTGGGCGAGCATCCCCTTGAAGAGCGTGACGACCGGCGGATAGAGCACGCGACGGTGGTCGATCGCGGGGAAGAACGTCGTCGTGCCGAGCAAGACGACGCCCGAGAGGAGCCACACGCCAAGGGTCGAAGCGGCGAAGCCCTTGAGGACGGAGGTCGAAGGGGTCGCCTCGGGGCGCCGCAAGCTCCGCACGAGGAAGACGAGGCACACAGCGAGCCCGATGAGGAAGACGATGTTCCCCGCCCGGTAGCGATCCATCGTCAGCGTCGGGAGCTCGCCGGTGACGAACGTGGGATCGGTCATCCCGAGCTTGGTCTCGTAGAGGGTCGGGTAGTTGCCGCGCTCGAGCTTGAACTCGGAGGCGCCGACCGACGTGAGCCACGCGGCGATCGAGGCGACGCCGAAGACGCCGGCCACGATCCACGCGCGCGCCGCAGTGAGGGGCGCGGGGGGGCGCTTTCGCAGCCGCGCCACGAGGAGCTCCAGCGCGAAGTGCGCCACCAGCACGACGGCGAGCAGGGGCATGACCCCCGCCAAATCGCCCACGAAGCCGCCCACCAAGAACTGCCACTCGGGCCGCCCGAAGCCGGCCTCACGGAGGGCGATGGCGTGACGCCCGGGGGCGTTCGCCAGGAACGTGATGACCACCAGGATCCACACGAGGGCCGCCCCCGCCCGAAGGGCGCGGCGCAGATCGTCGTCTTGCGGATTTTTCCCTGGTTCCGAGCTCATCTGGCCCCCCCCACGCTCCGAGGAGCTCGCGGGCCCCGAGGCTTACGTGACCCCGCCCGGGCCGGCAAGGATTCCGGGGTTCACGGCGAGGCTTGGTTCCATGGGCGCTTCGACCTATATGTTCGACGCAGCGCGCAACCGTCGCCTCCCTGGGGGGCGACGGAAGCCCACGGGGGTGAGCCCTGTCGGCACCAAGCGAATCGGAGGTCATCGTGAGCGAGAAGGCGGAGATCAAGATCGGCAGCACCACGTTCGAGGCCCCCATCGTGACGGGGACGGAGAACGAGAAAGCGATCGACATCGCCAACCTGCGCGCCAAGACGGGCCTCGTGGCGATCGACCCGGCGTTCATGAACACCGCGTCGACGAAGAGCGCCATCACCTTCCTCGACGGCGAGAAGGGGATCCTGCGCTACCGCGGCATCCCCATCGAGCAGCTCGCCGAGAAGTCGACCTTCGTCGAGACGAGCTACCTGCTCATCTACGGGCACCTCCCCACCGAGAGCGAGCTCCATCGCTTCAGCACCCTCCTCACGCGCCACTCGCTCATCCACGAGGACATGAAGCGCTTCTTCGACGGCTACCCGTCGACGGCGCACCCCATGGCCGTCCTCTCGGCGATGGTCTGCTCGCTCTCGAGCTACTACCCGGACGCGCTCGACGTCGACAACACGGACCTCATCGACATCACCATCGCGCGCCTCCTCGCCAAGGTGCGCACCATCGCCGCCTTCGCCTACAAGAAGTCGATCGGCCAGCCGTTCGTCTATCCGAAGAACTCGCTGAAATACTGCGCGAACTTCATCAACATGATGTTCAGCGTGCCGGCCGAGCCCTACGAGGTGGATCCGGACATCGAGAAGGTGATGAACATCCTTCTCATCCTGCACGCGGATCACGAGCAGAACTGCTCGACCTCCACGGTGCGCCTCGTGGGCAGCTCGAAGGCGAACCTCTTCGCCTCGATCAGCGCCGGCATCTGCGCCCTCTGGGGCCCGCTCCACGGCGGCGCGAACCAAGAGGTCATCGAGATGCTCGAGGCCATCCAGAAGAACGGCGGCGACGTCTCCAAGTACGTGGCCATGGCCAAGGACAAGAACTCGGGCTTCCGCCTGATGGGCTTCGGTCACCGCGTGTACAAGAACTTCGATCCGCGCGCGAAGATCATCAAGGCGTGCGCCGACCAGGTCCTCGGCGGCAAGGGGATCAACGATCCGCTGCTCGACATCGCCAAGCGCCTCGAAGAGGCCGCGCTCAAAGACAGCTACTTCGTCGAGAGGAAGCTCTACCCGAACGTCGACTTCTACTCGGGCATCATCTACCGCGCGCTCGGCTTCCCCACGAACATGTTCACCGTCCTCTTCGCCCTCGGGCGTCTCCCCGGGTGGATCGCCCACTGGAAGGAGATGATGGAGGACACCTCGACCAAGATCGGGCGCCCGCGCCAGATCTACACGGGGAACAACGAGCAGGCCTACGTGCCGATGGCTCAGCGCAAGGCCTGACTCGGGACACTAGCTCGGCGTCATCGCCGCTTCGAACCAAGCGACGATGCGCTCGCCGAAGAACATGAACTCGTAGATCGCGAGGATCAAGAACGGTCCGAAGGGGATGCGCGCCTTGCCCACCCCTTCGTCGTTCGACGCGAACGCGGGATCCTCGGCGAGGAGCGCCGCGGCGTCGGTGTCGCCGTCCTTCGCGAGCTGCTCGAGCTCGGCGCGGTCCTTCTGGATCGCCTCGGGCTCGTCGATCTTCCCTCGCACGAGGTAGACGACGAGCGCGGCGATCGATCCTTGCGTCGCGCCGCCGAAGAGGACGAAGAGCACGCCGGGTAAACCGAGCCACGCGCCGGCCAAGGCGAGGAGCTTCGCGTCGCCGAGCCCCATCCCCGCGCGGCCGCGCACCGCCTTGTAGAGCAGGATGAACGGGAGCCACACGCCGAGGAAGCCGAGGCCCGCGGAGAGCACCGACTCGGCGTACCCCATGTGACGAAGCCCGGCGGTGGCGAGACCGAGCGCCGTGCCGCCGAGCGTGATCGAGTCGGGGAGGAACATGTGCTCCGCGTCGATGAACGCCGCCGCGAGCAGGCCGAGCGCGAGGGCGAAGTACACGAGGTAGAGCGCCACCGCGGTGAGCGCCGAGGTGCCGCCGGGGAGGCTCCGCACGAAGACCTCGAGCACGGCGAGCGAGAGCAGGCCGCCGAGGAGCTCCACCAACGGATAGCGCGGGCTCATCTTCGTGCCGCAGCAGCGCGCGCGACCGCGGAGCCACAGGTACGAGAGCACCGGCACGTTGTCGTACGCCTTCACCGGCTTGCCGCACCCCGGGCAATGCGAAGGCGGGTGCACCACGCTCATCTCGAGCGGCACGCGGTAGATGACGACGTTCAAGAAGCTCCCCCAGATGAGCCCGAACGGGATCGCCACCCCGCGGAGAAAGGAGATCGGGAGCTCGTCGAGGCGCATCGACGTCAAGGGTAGTCGACCGCGCTCCACGCCGCGAAAAAGTAGAGGATGACGAAGAGCGCGGTTTTCGCTATCCGGACGCATGCTCCTCGACATCCACGCCGAGCACCCCGAGCCGCGCAAGGTGCGCCAAGCGGTCGAGGCGTTGGAAGCGGGCGAGGTCATCGCCTACCCGACGGACACGGTCTACGGGCTCGGCTGCGATCTCTTCAACAAGAAGGCCATCGATCGCCTCTACGCCATCAAGGGGATGGACCGGCGTCACCAGCTCGCGTTCATCTGCCACGACCTCGGCGACATCGCGCGCTACGCCATCGTCGAGAAGCAGGAGTACCGAATCCTCCGCCGCTTCTTGCCCGGGCCGTACTGCTTCGTCCTCTTGGCCACGCGCGAGGTGCCGAAGCTCGTGCAGTCGAAGCGCAAGACCGTGGGGATCCGCATCCCCAAGCACGCGGTCATCCAGGCCATCACGCGCGAGCTCGGTCGCCCGATCATCTCGACCACGGCGCAAAGGACGGGAGAGGAGCCGCACGTCGACCCGCACGAGCTCCGCGACGCGTTCCCCGGCCTCGCGCTGGTGCTCGACGCGGGGGCCGGAGGCATCGTGCCGACGACGGTCGTCGACCTGACCACCACGCCGCCCGAGGTGGTGCGCGAAGGGGCCGGACCGATCGAAGACTTCACCTGAGCACGCCCGCGCACCACACCGAGATCGCGCGCGAGGGCGATTCGCTCAGCGCGCGAGCACGGCGAGCACGCCGCCGACGTCGCGCGGATGCTCGAGCAGACGATGGTGCGCGCGTCGCGCCCAGGCCACGGCGTGGACGATGGCGTCGTCGAGCTCTTTTTCCCCCTGAAGCGTCGTGCGCGCGAGCCGCCCGGCGATGAGCGACGCGAGCGTGCACCCGCCACCGTGAAGCGGCGGGAGAGCGAGGCGCGGCGCACGAAGAAGGAGCGTGCGCCCGCCGACGCAGAGGACGTCGACCACCTCACGCGCAGGGCCCCGCGGCACGTGTCCCCCCTTCACGAGCGCGGCGCGAGGACCGAGGCCGCAGATGCGCTCGGCGGCGAAGGCGCACTCCTCGACCGTCTCCACCTTGGCCCCCACCAGCACCGCGGCCTCGATGGCGTTGGCGGTGACGAGCGAAGCCACGGGGACGAGCTCCTCGATGAGCGCGCGGAGCGCCGAGGTCGCGAGGAGTCGGCTCGAGCCCCGCGTCGGGAGCATCACCGGATCGACGACGAAGGGGAGCGTCGGGTGCTTCGCCGCGAGGCGCGCGAGCAGGCGCACGTTCGCGGCGTCCCCCAGCGCGCCCGTCTTGACCGCGCCGACCTTCTGGTGACGAAGCACCTCGTCGATCTGCGCGCGGAGAAACCGCGTGGGGACCGACGTCGCGGCGCGAAGCCCGCCGGTCGACTGCACCGTGAGGAGCGCCACCGCCGCAGCGCCGAAGACGTCGGCCACACCGAACGCCCGCAAATCCGCGGCGATCCCCGCGCCGCCTCCCGGGTCGAGCCCGCCGACGGCGAGCGCGCAGGGGTACGCTTCGCACGCCGTGCGCTTGGACGACTTTTTCGCGACGCGCGCCTTGACCCTCGCCGGCATGCTCGCCAGGCTACCGCCGATGACGGGTCGCGCGCTCGCTCTCTTCGCTCGCGTGCGAGCGCCGGCGCTCCTCTTTGCTGTCGGAGCGTGGATCGCCGCGTGCACCGACGACAGCGCGTCGAACCTCACCCCCGGGGATCCGCCGTACGTCCCGCCGCCCGAGTCGTGCACCCCGGCGAGCGCCACGGCGCCCATGGGCTTCCCCGCGTGCAACGCCGGCGGCGGTGTGTTCGGCACGTGGAACGTCGACGGTCTCGGCCTCCCCGCCTACGACTACGGCCTCGACGAGAACGCCGACGCGCGCGCTGCTTTCTTCAACACCGAGCGGCTCGATCGCCGCGACCACTGGGCGCAGATCGGCAACCACCGCGTGACCTCGCTCGTGACCAACGACGGCTACGTGGTCGTGACCACGCGCGACCGTGGGCCCACCTTGCTCAACGTGCACGACGAAGACGCGTCGGCGTACTCCGGCGGCTTCTCCTTCGTCGACGACGGCGAAGCGGTGTGGAACAGCGCCTACAAATGGCGCCCGGTGAGCGCGGTCACCACGCGGCGCTTCGGCATGGGCTACGCCGAGTCGTCGACGACCCACCGCGACGTGACCGTCCTCCGTCGCGTGTTTTCCCCTGCCGGCGACGCGCCGGCGGTCATCGACGAGGTGACGCTTGTGAACCGCGGCACGACCCCCAAGACGCTCAAGCACTACGAGTATTGGGACGTCGCGCGGCGGCCTGTCGAAATCAATTGGCTCATGACCGGCACCGCGCTCGCGCCTGCCGCACGAAAGACCCGTGACGCGCGAAACGAGCTCTTCGACGAAGCGGTGAGCTGGGATCCGGGCGCGCTCGTGCTCGGCCTACGGCGCACGCACCACCCTGGCTCGGTGCCGCCGCGCGAAGCGCCGGATCCCGTGGATCATTATCCGGGCGATCCGTACCTGGCCGTCCTCGTCGGCGAGGCCAGCGACCTCTACACCGACGACGCGGCGTTCTTCGGCGAGGAGGGGCCTCGCGCGCCGCAAGCGGTCCGCGCGCGCGCCGCCGGCGAAGGGCTCGCCGCGGGGCCCAAAGGACCGAAGGGGGGGACGAGCGGCGCGGGGCAGCCGCGCATGTTCGTCGTGCGAAGCGACGTGACCCTCGCGCCGGGGGAGAAGAAGACGCTCCGCTTCGCGTACGGCTACGCGCCGATGGGAGAGCCCTTCGCCGTCGATCCTCACTGGCGCGATCCCGCGGCCGACCTGCGACGCGAGGCGACCGACGCGGTGCGCACGCATCTCTTGTATCTTGCAAGCGATCGCGATCCTTCGCTCCACCGCGAGCTCGCGTGGGACGCGGCGGCGCTCGAGACCTCGGTCGGCTACAGCGAGTACTTCGGCCGACACACCGTGCCGCAAGGCTCGGCGTACCTCTACTTGCACGGGGCCGACGGCGCGGCGCGCGACCTCGCGCTCTTCGCGATGCCGCTCGTCTACACCGACGCCGCCTTGGCGCGCGAGGAGCTGCTCCTCATGATGGGCGTCCAGCGCGCGAGCGATCACGCGTTCTCCTACGCGCTCCAGGGGAACGGCATGGTCGACGACGCGCTCGGCATCCACGCCCAGCCGAGCGATCAAGACATCTTCTTCTTGCTGGCGGTGACCGAGTACCTGGGCGCGACCGGCGATCTGGCCTTCCTCGACGCCAAGGCCCCCTTCTATCCGAAGGAGGCGGCCCCCGACGCCACGGTGCAGGACCACGTGCGCGGCGCGCTCCGCCACCTCTTCGACGTCGTGGGGACGGGCGAGCACGGGCTCGTGCGGCTCGGCGACGGCGATTGGAGCGACGGCATCGTCTTCGAGGCGCCCGATCGCAAGCTCGCCATCGCCAAGGGGGAGAGCGTCCCCAACACGCAGATGGCCGCCGCCGTGCTCCCGCGCGTGGCCGACCTCGTCGCCTCGTTCGATCCCGTGCTCGCCACCGAGACGCGCGTGAACGCGGCGATGCTCGCCGAGTCGGCCAAGGCCGCGTGGACGGGGAAGTTCTTCGGGCGCGCCTACTTCGGCGACGGCAAGCTCACGTCGTCGAGCAGCATCGATCTCGAAGCGCAGGTGTGGGGGCTCATCGGCGGCACGTTCGCGTCCCCCGAAGATCGCGCCACGCTCGTCGACACCATCGGCAAAGAGCTCGACGACCCTTCCCCCACCGGCGCGACGATGACGCCGGGCGGCCAAGTGTGGCCGGCGATCTCCGGGCTCCTCACGTGGGGCTACGCGCTCTCCGACGACGAGCGCGCGTGGACGCACCTCGCGCGGAACACGCTGGCGGCCCACGCCCACGCGTTCCCCAACATTTGGTACGGCATCTGGACTGCGCCCGACGGCCTCGAAGGGGCGGTCGGCGATCGCCCCGGCGAAGCGTGGTTCAGCCCCGTCACCCCCATGACCGATTTTCCGGCGATGAACGCCAATGCCCACGCCATGCCGCTGCTCGCGGCGCTCCGCGTCGCCGGCGTGGAGGCCACGGCGCGCGGGCTCTCACTCACGCCGCACGTCCCCGGCGCGCGCTTCGCTCTGGCCACCGAGCGCATCGACCTCCACCAAGACGGCGCGCTCCTCGAAGGGCGCTATCGCCCGGGGAAAGGGACCGCGCCGCGCATCCTCACGATCCGCGCTCCGAACGGCGGTCACGTGGTCGAAGCCGCCGTCGACGGCCAGAGCGTGGCCCCGAGCGCCGACGGAACCTACGTCGATCTTCCCGTCTCGGAAGACCAGTCGTTCTCCGCGCGCTTCCAGTAGACGCCTTCTTCTGGTACCTCCGAAGACCGTATGCGCGCGTCTCCGCTGGCACTCGCCGCAGCTTGCGCCACCGGGGCCCTCGCCCTCACGTGGGCGGCGCCCGCTCGGGCGCAATGCGTCGACGAAGAGCTCAAACAAGAGCTCGTCGGCGGCCGCCACTACCGCGGGGTCCAGGAGCGCCTCTTCACCAAGGCGTACCGCCACGAGCTCTCGGTGATGGGCGGCTACTACGCCGCCGATCTCTACTCGTCGAACTGGGTGGCCGGCGGGGCCTACACGTTCCACTTCTCCGAAGACCTGGCGCTCGAAGCGAGCATGCAGCTTACACGCTTCCGCACCGCGGTCACCGACACCTACGAGCGGCGCTATCCGCAGGTGCAGATCGAAGATCGCACCGACAAGCCGGGGCGGCTCTACTTCGGCCACCTGATTTGGTCCTTCGCCTACGGCAAGCTCCGTTGGATGGGCGGCGGCATCAGCCGCTTCGATTTCAACGCCGCGCTCGGCGCCGGCGTGACCGACGACTCCACGGCGCGCGGCATCACCGGCAGCGCCGGGCTCGGCGCCAAGCTGTACTTCGGCAAGTGGTTCGCCCTCCGTTGGGACGTGCGCGACCACCTTTTGAAAGAGGCCCTCGTCGGCGAGGAGCACCTGGTGAACGACATCGTCGTCACCCTGGGCGCGAGCGTCTTCATCCCGTTCGGAGGGTGATAGCATCCGAGCCATGGCGCCCTTCCTTGGAGAGCCGCTACGACGCGCGGGCTTCGCGGCAGCGACGCTCCTCGCGGTGTCCTTCGCCGGATACGTCCTCGCCTCGAGCGCGAGCGCTCAGCCGCGTCACGGGGCGAAGCCCAAGCCCAAGCCGACCGCCGCGCACGACGCCGGCGCGAGCGAGGAGCCGGGAGACGAAAGGGCGACGCTGCTCCCCGCCGGTGACGACGGTGGCCTCGGCCCGGTCCCCGCGCCGGTCGCGCGACCCGATCTCGGCGACGGCGGGGTGAAGGCCTCGCCCTTGAACCCGGCCCCCGCCGAGTTCTCCTCGGGCAACGTCGACGCCGGCGCGGCGACGGTCGACTACGATCGCCTCCTCGGTGACATCGCCGCCCTCCGCGCGCGCGTCGCCGCGGTGGGAGACACGCTGTTTCACTCGCGCCTCGCCGTCTCGGTGAAGACCGACGGCGATCACGCGAAGGTGCTCCGTTTCTCGGTCTCGGTCGACGACGGCGTCGTCTACAGCGGCCAGCCCAACTTCCACGCCGACGACATGACCGTGGTCTACGGCCACGCCGTCGCCCCCGGTCGCCACGCCGTCACCGTCGACGTCGAGCGCAAAGACGATCGCAACGACGCGTTCCGCAACGCCGAACGTTCGCGCTTCATCGTGGAGGTGCCGGAGGGCGAGCAGCTCGACGTCGAGGTGAAGGTGATCGACGACTCGGCCATGGGGGCCGATTTCCCCGGCGATCACAAGGGGAGCTACGACATGCGCCTCCGAGTGAAGGCCGCGTCGCATCCCCTGAAGAGGTGAACGTGCGGGCCCCCGCCGCACACCTCGGCGCTCTGTTCGTCGCGCTCGCGCTCTTCGGCGCGACGCACGCCGGGGCGCAGCCGCGCGCCGCCGCTTCGGCCCCGGCGACAGCGCCGTCCGCGAAGGCCTCGGCACCCGCAGCCCCCGAAGCGGCCCCCGCGCCGAGCGCGCCGCCGCCCGCGTCCACCGACCCGACCCGCGGCGACAAGATGCGCGACTACCACGCGGCGCTCGCTTCACGCCGCCTCGGCTCACAAGAGCCGATGAGCGTCGAGACCGTGCGCGTGAAGGTCGCCGACGCCGAGGACCAGCTCCGCGTGGGTCGCGTCGACGAGGCCATCGCCACGCTCGCCGCCCTGGTCGAGCACCCGCGCTTCGGCGCCTTCGCCGAGAACCTGGAAGGGCGCGCGGCCACGTACCTCTTGGGCGACGCGCTCGCCACCGCCGGCGCGTACGAGCCTGCGCGCGGCTACCTCCGCAAGGTGCTAACGACCCGCGGCGCGTGGGACGGCAACGCGACCTACGCGCGTCGTTCGGTGCGCCGCCTCGTCGAGATCGCCATGGAGAGCGATCGCTTGGACGACGGGCTCGCCGACGTGAAGGACGTGCCGCCCACCGTGCCCGAAGAGACGCGCGGCGAGATCGCCTACCTCGGCGGGCGCGCCAAGGAAGCGCACGGCGATCCGAGCGGCGCCTACGCCTCGTACACGCAAGTCACGCAGCGCTCGCGCTTTTGGGCGCAGGCCACGTACTTGATGGGGCTCATCCAGGTCGAGCAGGGGCGCCTCCGCGAAGGCGAGAACCTCTTCTGCAAGGTCGCCGACCCGAACCGCCAATCGAAGACGACGCCGGTCTTCGCCGACGAGCACTACTTCGCGGTGCGCGATCTCGCGCGGCTCGCGCTCGGGCGCGTGGCCCACGAGCAGCGACGCTTCGACGACGCGCGCTACTACTACTACCTCGTGCCGCGCGACTCGGATCGCCTGGCCGAGGCGCTCTACGAGTCGGCGACGACGCGCTACGAGAAGAAGGACTACGAAGGCGCGCGCGAGCTCTTGGACGAGCTCAAAGCGCTCGGGGTCCACCACCCGTACGAAGACGAGGCATGGATCCTCGACGCGTACATCGATCTTGCACAGTGCAAGTTTCCCCAAGCGGACCAGAAGCTCGTCACCTTCCTGGCGAAGTACCAGCCGGTGCGAGACACCGTGCGGCGCCTCGGCGGCGACGAGCGCGGGATGAACGCGCTCCTCGCCTCGGTCCGCTCGGGGACCGACGCCGGCGCGGCGGAGACCGGCGGCGCGAGCGTGAGCGCCGACCAGATGCGCGCGGTGGCGGCGCTGGTGCGGCTCGATCCCGAGTACGCCGGCGTGGCGCGAAGGCGCGCCATCCTGGAGCACGAGGCGAGCGGCCTGAGGCTCGCGCAGGGCCAGCTCGGGGACCTGCAAAAGAGCCTCGCGCAGACCGGCGGCGTGCGCCCCACGGTGCTGGACGACGAGACGGTCGACGACAAGCGCGTGCGGGTGAAAGAGGAGGTCCTCGGGCTCCGTCGCCAGCTCGACGACCTCGAGGCGTCACACGCTTCGGGCGCGCAGATTCAGGGGCTTCGGCAGGAGCTCGCCGCGCTCGAGCAGCGCATCGCCCCTGCCGATCGCGCCGCGGTGCTCGCCGAAGAAGCGGCGCGCGGCAAAGACCTCCCCGATTTGCTCCGCGCCGACGGCGCGACCGCGGTCGCCCTCGGGCCCTCGCTCGAGACGGCGCGCGCCGAGCTCGCGCGCAAAGAGTCGGTCCTCGCCAAAGACACGCTGAAGCGGCTCGATCTCCGCCTCTCGCGCCTCCTTCGCCGGGCGCGCCTCGGGCGTATCGAGTCGGTGCTCGGTCGAAAGCGCGCGCTCGAGGTGGAGATCGAAGCCATCAACAACGGCTACTTGCCGGCGAGCGCCCTCGACTCGCTCGACGCCGCGCGCTTTCTCCAAGACAACGAAGAGTATTGGCCCTTCGAGGGCGACGACTGGCCCGACGAGTACGTCGGCGGCGAGGACACGAAGTGAGGCGCGGGTCGATCCTCCGGCTCTCGGGTCCGGCGCTCGCGCTCGTCCTCTTCGCGAGCCACGTGGAGGCCGCGCCCGACAAGGGGGGCACGAGCCTCGCCACCGCCACGCCCGCCGCCGCCGGCGAGACCTCGCAAGTGAAGCCGGCGAGCGAGCGCGCCATCGCCGGAGGCGCGACGCCGAAGCCTACGGGGAGCGCCAATCGATCGCCCGGCGCGGCCGGCCCGGGATCGCGCCCGGCGATCCACGGCCCCAAGCTCCCCCCCGAGCTCCGCGCGCAAATGCAGAGGCAGCTCGATCAGCGCGTCGATCGCGATCTGAAGAACATCAAGTCGCTCCGCGGCGAAGCGGTGGGCTTGCTCACGACCTTCGTGCAAGAGAGCCCGCGCGAGTCGCCGGAGATGCCCGAGGCGCTCATGCGACTCGGCGAGCTCAGGTGGGAGGTCGAGCGCGAAGGTTTCGTCGATCGCTTCAAGGCGTGGGAGTCGCGCCCCGTCGACCAGCGCGGCCCAGCGCCCGATCCCAACTACGGCCCCTCGCGCGAGCTCTTCGGCCGCGTGCTGCGCGACTACCCTTGGTACAAGGACTACGATCTCGCGCTCTACGTCGACGGCTTCCTCGCCACCGAGCAGGGGAAGCAAGAAGAAGCGACGGCGCGCTTCGAGCGCATCCTCAAAGAGTTCCCCCGTTCGCGCTTCACCCCCGACGCCCACATGGCGAAGGCGGAGTCGCTCTTCAACGGCAAGTACGACTACCAAGCCGCGCTCGCCGAATACGAAGAGGTGATGCGCTTCAAGGACAGCGACCTGTACGGCCTCGCGCTGTTCAAGAGCGCGTGGTGCGAGTGGCGCCTCGGCAACTCGGAAGAGGCGGCCAAGCGCTTCGTGAGCGTCTTCGAGGTGACCGACACCGCGGCCAAGACGCCAGGGGGCGCGACCAACGTCGCGCAGCAAAAGCAGCTCGACGCCCTCCAAGGCGAGGCGCTCAAGTACCTGGTCGAGATCTTCACCGAGGACGACAAGAACACCGCGACCGACGTCTACAAGTTCCTCACCAAGATCGGCGGCGACCGCTTCGCCGGCAAGGTGGTGAAGGCGCTGGCCGAGCAGTTCTACGATCAAGCGCACTACGAGCGCGGCATCGAGGCCTACGAGCTCCTCTTGAAGCTCGACCCCACGAACCGTGAAGCCGGGCGCTGGGTGCTGCAGATCGCCGCCGGCTACGCCACGCTCGAAGACTATCCGCACCTCAAGACGACCTACGAGCGCGCGCTCGCCGGCTACACCGTGGGCGGCACGTGGGCGCGCACGCAAGGCGACCAAGAGAACGTCAAAGCGACGCAAGCGAAGATCGAAGAGCAGCTCCGCCAGGACGGCATCAACCTCCACGGCAAAGCGCAGCGGGACAAGACGAGCCGCGCCGAGTACGAGGGCGCCGCGGGGCTCTACGACGTCTACCTCTCGAAGTTCGACAAGGAGCCGAAGGCCTACCAGATCCACTTCTATCTGGCGGAAATCGACTTCTACCACCTCGATCGCAACACCGACGCCGGCGTGCACTACATGGCCGCGGCGCGAGGCATCCCCGACGCCGAGGCGCAGCGCGACCCGCTCAAGACGATGCGGCACGACGCGATCTACAACGCCATCGCCGCCCTCGAGCGAACACGCGTCGCCGAGCTCGAAGCGCGCAAGGGGAAGCCCGGATCGCAAGAGACCGAGAGCGACAAGAAGTTCGCCGAGGCGCTCGATCTCTACGCGCAGCTCTACCCCAACGACCCTTCGCTCCCCGAGCTCTTCTTCCGGCAGGGGAAGCTCTATTACGACTACGGCGTCTTCGATCCGGCGGTGAAGATCTGGGGCGCGCTCCTCGAGAAGTTCCCCCGCAGCCAGTACGCACAAGGCGCGGGCGAGCTCATCTTGGACTCGTTCAACAAGAGCAAGAACTACGACAACATCGAGACGTGGGCGCGCAGGCTGAAGACGGCGCCTTCGTTCCAGAAGCCCGATCTCCAGGCCAAGCTCGACACGCTCATCGTGCAGTCGGTGTTCAAGCAAGGGGAGCAGAAGTCGCTCGCCGGCGATCACGCGGCTGCTGGGCTCGCGTACCTCCGCGCGGCCAAGGAGTTCCCCAAGGATCAGCGCGCCGCGCAGGCGTGCGTGAACGCCGAGCTCGAGGCGCAGAAGGCCGGCGACGCCGCCACGCTGAAGGAAGCGGCCACGCTCGTCGTAGGCCGTGACTACAAGGACAAGCCGGAGTCGCCGCAAGGAGCGTGGATCGCCGCCACGTCGTTCCAAGCGATGGGGCTCTTCAGCGAGGCGGCGGACGTCGACGAAGCCATCGCGCAGTCGGCCGCCGACCGGAACTACCCGCACTACCAGAAGTTCGAGCACGGCAAAGACGCCGCCTACAACGCCGTGCTCCTCCGCGAAGCGACCGGCGAGCACGACAAGGCCGTCACCAACGGCAACCGCTTCCTCGCGAGCTACGGGAGCGCGACCGAGGCCGACGAGGTCGTCTTCCAGATGGGGAAGGCGCACCAGAACGCCGGTCGCACCAAAGAGGCCATCGAGCTCTACAAGCGCTACGTGGCGAAGACCCGCCACGCCGATCACAAGGCGCAAGGCTACGTGCTCCTCGCCCTCGCCCAGCTCAAGTCGGGCGACGAGAAGGGGGCCGACGACTCGCTCAAGGCCGCCGTCGCCCTCGGCAAGCGCAAGGGGGAGCTCGGCCCCGACGGAAAGTACGCCGCCGCGCGCGCGCGTTACATGGAGGGCGAGCGCGTCCTCGACAAGTTCGACAAGATCCAGATCCAAGGCGACGTGAAGCAGCTCTCGAAGCGCCTCAAAGAGAAGGCGGAGCTCCTCAAGTCGGCGTCGCAGATCTTCCTCGACACCGTCTCGCTCGGCGTGGCCGAGTGGACGACCGCCGCGCTCTATCAGATCGGTCACACCTACGAGTCGTTCGCCAAGGCGCTCCGCGACGCCCCCGCGCCGGCCGGCCTCCCCGACGCCGACAAAGAGGTCTACCAAACGCAGATCGACGAGTTCGTCGTGCCGATCGAAGAGCGGAGCCTCGACGCCTACGAGAACGGCTGGAAGAAGGCGGTCGAGCTCGGCATCTACAACCAGTGGACGGCGAAGATGCGCGAGGCGCTCGGTCGCTTGAACGCCGAGCTCTATCCGCCGTTCAAGGAGACGGGCTTCGACGTGCGCAACGCCGCCCCCGCGCCCCTCCCGCCGCTCCTCGAGACGCCGCGACGCGGCGGCCCGGGTGGCGCGCCGAGCGCGACGCCCGCTTCGAGCGCACCGGCCAACGCGGGGAGCCCCGCGAGCGCCGCGCCGCTGGCGACGCCGACGCCCGCGCCCGCCAAGCCGAAGAAGGGGGGCAAGAAGTGATCGCGCGCGCTTCGCTCCCTCGTCGCGCGCCCTTCACGTGGCGCTCGCTCGCCGCTTCGTCGCTCGCGCTCGCGCTCGTCACCGGGTGCGGCGGCGGCGGATCGCACGGCCCGGCGGTGCAGGCGCAAGCCGGGCTCCCGCCGGCGAACCCCGCGGCGGTCGAGAAGATGGTCCAAGGGGTGACGGCGGCGAAAGATCCGGCGCTCCGCGAGCGCGGCATCGCGCTCCTCAAAGAGGCGATCCTCATCGACGCGAACTTGTGGGAGGCGCGCTACGACCTCGGCGTCGTCCTCGCCAACTCGGGGGATCTCGCCGGCGCCGAAGAGCAGCTCCGCGCCGCCGAGAAGCTCGCCCCCGACGCGCCCGAGGTGGTCATCGCCCTCGCCGAGGTCGAGCGCCGACGCGGCGAGCACAAGGAAGCGGCGGAGGTGCTGGGCGACTTCTTGGCGACGCACCCGCAGTCGGTCGAAGCGCGCACGCTCTACGTGCAAGCGCTCCGCGCCTCGGGGCAAGTGGAGAAGGCCATCGGCCAAGCGCGCGAGCTCCTCGTGAAGAAGCCGGGCGACGCGTCGGCGCTCTCCGAGCTCGCCCTCTGCCACCTTGCCAAGGGGGAGAAGGACACCGCAGCGCTCCTCGCCAAACAAGCGGTGGACGCCGACGCCAAGAGCGCCCCCGCGCAGCGCGCGATGGGGCTCGTGCTCCTGGCGAACGGTGACGACGCGCTCGCCTTCCAGGCCTTCGCCAAGGCCACGCAAGAAGATCCGCGCGACACGACCGCGCGCCTCAACATGGGGGGCGTGCTCCTTCGCGCCGGTGCTTACGCCAAGGCCGAGGAGCAGTACCGCGCCATCTTGCAGGTCTCGCCCGAGGACATCGACGCCGAGGTCGGGCTCGCCGCTGCGCTCCGCGGGCAGGCGAAGCACGAAGAGGCGCGCGCCATCTTGGAGAAGGTGCTGGCCAAAGATCCGCACCAGACGAGCGCGCTCTTCAACTTGGCTGTACTCTACATTGATTTTCTCAAGCGCCCGGAGGCGGCGCGCCCGCTCCTCACGCGCTTCCTCGACGAAGCGCCCTCGAGCCACGTCGCGCGCCCCGACGCCGAGCGCTACTTGAAGAACCTCGCCGCTGCTGCGCCGCCCCCGCCCGCTGCGGCTCCGGCGCCGGCCGCCGCGCCGGGCAAGGGCGCACCGGCCGCCGCACCGCCCGCTGGCGCCAAGCCGGCCAAGCCGGGGGGAGGGAAATAGCCATGAAGCGGCTTCGCCGATCCCGAGGAGGCCCGCTCCTCTTCGCCGTCCTCACGAGCCTCTTCTTCTGCGCGGCCATCGCCCTCGCGCAGACGCCGGGGCACAAGCCGCGCGGCGCGTCCCCTCGCGGCAAGGCGCCGAAGTCGAGCGAGGCGGCCTTCGACGCGTCGGCGCCCCTCACGCAACGAGGCGAGTCGGCCCCCGCCGCGCCCCCGAGCGACAAGGGCGCGCGCCGCAAAGAAGACGCCGGCGTGGTCGAGGTGCGTGGCGGCGGCGACGGCGGAACGCGCGTCTTCCGCTTCGGCGAGGTCGACATCGAGGGGCGGCTCCGTAGCCCGCAGATCGTCTACTTCCTCCGTCGCGTCCGCGCCGAGTTCGCGGCCGGGGATCTCGGCCACCGCTCGTTCATGCTCGAGCTTTCCGAGACGCGCAAAGACCCCAACTTCTGAGGAGAGAGCCATGAAGGTCCGTGCTGCAGTCGCGCACAAGGCGGGAGCTCCGCTCGCGATCGAAATGGTCGATCTCGAAGGCCCCAAGGCGGGCGAGGTGCTCGTCCACGTCCGGGCGACCGGCGTGTGCCACACCGACGCGTTCACGCTCTCGGGCGACGATCCCGAGGGGCTCTTCCCCGCCATCCTCGGCCACGAGGGCGCCGGCGTGGTGGTCGACGTCGGCCCCGGCGTGACCTCGGTGAAGAAGGGGGATCACGTGATCCCGCTCTACACGCCCGAGTGCCGGCAGTGCTCCTTCTGCCTGAACCCGAAGACCAACCTCTGCCAAGCCATTCGCTCGACGCAAGGGCGCGGCCTCATGCCCGACGGCACGAGCCGCTTCTCCCTCGGGGGCAAGCCCGTACACCACTACATGGGCACGTCGACATTTGCAGAATACACAGTCCTCCCCGAGATCGCCGTGGCCAAGGTGCGGAGCGACGCGCCGTTCGAGAAGATTTGTTACATCGGCTGCGGCGTCACCACCGGCATCGGCGCGGTCATCTTCACCGCCAAGGTCGAGCCGGGTGCGAACGTCGTCGTCTTCGGCCTCGGCGGCATCGGCCTCAACGTCATCCAAGGGGCCAAGCTCGTCGGCGCGAACAAGATCGTCGGTGTCGACTTGAACCCGGGGAAGCGCGCGCTCGCCGAGCGCTTCGGCATGACGCACTTCGTGAACCCGAAGGACCACGGCGACGACCTCGTCGGTCACTTGATCGAGCTCACCGGCGGCGGCGCCGACTACAGCTTCGAGTGCATCGGCAACACCAAGGTGATGCGCCAAGCACTCGAGTGCTGTCACAAGGGTTGGGGGGTCAGCGTCATCATCGGCGTGGCCGGCGCCGGCCAGGAGATTTCGACGCGCCCCTTCCAGCTCGTCACCGGCCGCGTGTGGAAGGGCTCGGCCTTCGGCGGCGCGCGCGGGCGCACCGACGTGCCGAAGATCGTCGACTGGTACATGGACAAGAAGATCAACATCGACGACCTCATCACCCACACGCTCCCCCTTTCGCGCATTCAAGAGGCCTTCGATCTGATGCACCGCGGCGAGTCGATTCGCACGGTGGTGACGTTCGACGCCTGACGGCGAGTTCGGTTACACTCGAGAGACCTTGGCCGCCGTCGTCACCCCGAGCCGCCCCCAAGTCCTTCGCGTCGCCGCGGTGTGGGGGACCACGGTGCTCGGCGTGCACACGCTCACCCGAGGCGAGTCGTTCGTCATGGGCGACGTGGTGGGGGCGCGCGCGCCGATCCCCGAGGGGATCGAGATGTCGCAGCTCCCCTTCCGCGGCGGCCCGGGAGGCTGGGAGATCGACGCGCGCGGCGCGATGGGCGGCATGCTGCGCCTCCGCGGTCGCGACGAAGATCCGATCAGCGTCGCGCGGAGCGGCGTGCCCATCCCGGTCGTCCCCGGGGACTTCGGCCTCCTGCAGTACGGGCTCTTCGGTCTCTTCTTTCAGTACACGACGCCGCCGAATCAGATCTCCGGCGAGTTCGGGCTCGAGCTGCTCGTCATCCTCGCGCTCTTCTCGAGCGGGATCCTCCACGTCGGCGTGCTCGGGCTCCTGCGCGCGCTCCTGACGCCGCCGCCCATCGCCAAGCCGCTCGAGCTCACGAGCGCCGAGGAGTACGCGGCGCGCTTCGGTCTTCATCGCGCGGTCATCGAAGAGCCGCCGCCCCCCGAGCCCACGCCGGGCGAGAAGTCCGGCGGCAGCGGCGTGAAGGATCCGGGCGCGCACGACAAGAAGCCCCAAGGCGGCGGACAGAAGATCGCCGGCGCCGAGGGGAAGTTCGGCATGAAGGGGAAGGAAGACCACACCGAGCTCCCCGGCGAGATCAAGCCGACGCAAAACTACGGCGGCTTGAGCGAGGTCCTCTCGAGCGACACCGGCGAAGAGATCAAACACACGCTGAAGACGATCGACACCGTGTCGAACGCGCTCGCCGGCATCAACTCCAACAACGTCGTCCTCGGCGGCGGCACCGGCACCGGCCTTCACGGCGGCGGCTCGGGCGGCGGCGGCACCGGCGCAGGCGTCGCGTTCGGATCGGGCACGCTCAACACCGGGTGGGGCGCGGGCCACGGCGGCGGCTACGGCGCGGGCGGTGGCGGACCGGGCGGACCGGGGAGCGGCGGCAACGGACGCGGCGGCTCGGGCGGCGGTGGCGGCACCGGCACCGGATCGGGCAACGGCCCGGGCGAGGCCAAGGTCGGCTTCGGCGCGGGGACCCCGACGGCGCACGGCGGTCTCTCCCCCGAACAGATCCGTCGCGTGGTCATGGCGCACCAAGGTGCGCTCCGCGCTTGCTACGAAATGGAAGCGCAGCGAAACCCGAACCTCAAAGGCGGCGTCTCCGTCGGCTGGCAGATCGATCCCGGCGGGACGGTCAGCACGGCGTCGGTGCAAAGCTCGTCACTCGGCAATCCACGCGTCGAAGGCTGCGTCGTCCGCCAGGTGAAGTCCTGGCACTTCCCGACGAGCGACGGCCCCAGCACCGTCGCGTTCCCCTTCAAGTTCGGCGTCGGCGGGTAGGGCGCCGCCCGCGAAAGGGCTGCGCGAAAAGCTCTTCGCGCCGACGATTTTCGACCCGTTCGTGACCCGATCGTCGACGAATTGAGGGCGTTTTCGCCGAGCTGAGGTATAGGTCCCTCGCCGTGGACAGCACATCCCCCACCCCGCGCACCGACAAAGAGCTCATCGACGCGACGCGCCCGTTCGCCAAAGAGGACCGCGCCAAGAGCTGGTTCGCGCTCCTCTCGACCGTAGCGCTCGAGATCGCCCTCGTGGCCGTGGCCGTCCAGCACCTGCCGGTCGCGGTGCGCGCCGCCGCGTCGATCGTCGCCGGCCTCACCGCCGTGCGGATGTTCATCCTCTACCACGACCACCTGCACGGAGCGCTCCTCCGGAAGTCGTTCGCTGCAAAGTGCATCCTTTATCCGTACGCCATTTTGGTGATGACGCCGCCGCGCGTCTGGCGTGAGACGCACAATTACCACCACGCGCACACGGCGAAGATCGTCGGCTCGCACGTGGGCTCGTACGCGATGCTCACCACGGCGATGTGGCAGAAGCTCACGCCCGCCCAGCGCCTCGTCTACAAGGCCATCCGTCACCCGCTGACGATCCTGTTCGGGTACTTCACCCTCTTCATGTACGGGATGTGCGTCTCGCCGTTCCTCCGCTCGCCGAGGAAGAACTGGGACTCGGCCTTCGCGCTCGTCGTCAACTGGGTGCTCACCGCGCTCCTCGTGTGGCGCTTCGGGTTCGACACCTTCTTCTTCGGGCTCTTCTTGCCGGTGGCGACGGCCTCGGCCACGGGCGGCTACCTCTTCTACGCCCAGCACAACTTCCCCGACATCCACGTGCAGCCGCGCGAGACCTGGAACTACACGCGCGCCGCGCTCGAGTCGTCGAGCTACATGAAGATGGGGCCGGTGATGCGATTTTTCACCGGGAACATCGGCTACCACCACGTGCACCACTTGAACGCGATGATCCCGTTCTATCGCCTGCCCGAGGCGATGGCGGCGATCCCCGAGCTCGCGAATCCGCCCACCACCTCGCTCGCGCCGCGCGACGTGATCGCTTGCTTCCGACAGAAGCTCTGGGACACCGAGCTCGGCCAGATGGTCGGCTACCCGGAGGCGATTCCGGTCGCGGGCGTCGCCCAGCCGCGCTAAGCGTTGGGTTCGATGTCGATCGCAGGGCCGCGCCGTGTGGCGCTCGTCGGATGTGGCGCCATGGGGCGTCTTCACGCCCGCGCCCTGCGTGCCGCCCCTTCGCTCTTCACCCTGGTCGGCGGGTTCGATCTCGATCCCAGCGCGCCCGCCCGGCTCGATCTCGCGCGGCTCCGCTCGCTGGACGAAGCGGTAGCCGAAGCCGAGGTCCTCGTCGTGGCGACGCCCATCGAGGCGCACGCCGAGCCGGTGCTTCGCGCCCTCGCCTCCGGTCGTGACGTCTTCGTGGAGAAGCCCAGCGGCGCGACCTTCGCCGAGGCCAGGACCTTGGTGGAGATGGCCGAGCGTTCGGGCCGGCGCCTCTTCGTCGGCCACTCCGAGCGCTTCAACCCGGTGGTCCGCGCCGCGCGGAAGATCCTCGGCGACGAGCCGGTGAAGAGCGTCGCCCTCCGGCGGACGGCCCCTTCGCGGGCGGGCCGGGGCGGAAGGCTCGGCGGCGCAGAGCACGCCGCGGGGCCGCGCGCGGTGGTCCTGAACCTCGGCGTGCACGATCTCGACCTCGCCGCATACCTCACGCGAGGCGATCGCACGTTGGTGGCAGGACCGGGAAAGCTCGGCGTCCTTTGGGCACGCACCTCGGGCGACGGCGCCGACATCGCCGTCCGCGCCGGGCGGGCCGAAGCGCGCGTGCACGTCGCCCGCACCTCGGGATCTCGCGAACGGCGCCTGACGCTGACCACCGCGAGCATGCGCCTCGAGGGGGATCTGCTCGAGCCGCGCCTCGACGTGACCGATCTCACCACCGGGGAGACCCAGCGCGTGCGTCTCGGCACCGAAGAGCCGGTCGTGCTCCAGATGCGCGCCCTCGCTCACGCCTTGGGCCAAGGCTTCGGCCCGGTCGATCCGCTGGCCGAAGAGCTCGCCACCGGGGTGGACGGCGCGCGCGCTGTCCTGGCGGTGGAGCAGGTCGCGAGCCGCCTCTCCGAGCCGCGCACCGAGCCGGCGCTCCAGTCGGCCGAAAACTTGTAGCTCGTTCCACGGCCCTGGTAGCCGTGGGACCATGGCCCTGCACGATGAGGACGACCTCCCCGACGGACGGGGGCCGTTCCGCCCGATGTTGCGCGCGGGCTCACGCTTCGCGCGCGACGCTGCATCACGACCGATCCTCATGTTCGAGGACGTCTACAAGTCGTATCGGCCGGGCGCGCCCGTCCTCCGCGGCACCAACTTGGTCATCGAGCGTGGCGAGTTCGTCTTCGTCACCGGGCCGAGCGGCGCCGGGAAATCCACGATGCTGCGCCTCCTCTACCGCGCCGAGACGGTGGACGACGGCCGCATCCTCTTCATGGGGCGCGACATCGCGCGGCTCACGCAGTCGTCGGTGCCCTTCTTGCGCCGCAACATCGGCGTCATCTTCCAAGACTTCAAGCTCGTCGCCTCGTGGACGGTCTTCGAGAACGTCGCCATCGCCCTCGAGGTGCTCGGGCTCCCCGCGCGCCTCGTGAAGAGCCGCGTGGGCGAAGCGCTCGAGCGCGTCGGGCTGAACGGGCGCGGCGGCTGCCTCGCCGGCGTGCTCAGCGGAGGCGAGCAACAGCGCGTCGCCATCGCCCGCGCCATCGTGGGCGAGCCGGCGCTGGTGCTCGCCGACGAGCCGACGGGGAACCTCGATCCGCAGCTGGCCATCGACATCCTCGGGCTCTTCGAGGAGATCCACGCCGCCGGCACGACGGTGCTCTTCGCCACCCACGATCGCTCGCTCCTCGAAATTCGTCCGCGTCGCGTCATCGTGCTCGACGACGGCAAGGCCATGGACGTGCGGCAAGGCATCGCCCTCGAAGAGCCGATGCCGGCGTCGCTCCCTCACTAGCGTTTCATCGTCGCGCTCCACGCGCGACGCGGAGATCTCATGCTCGACGTCTCGATTGGCACGACCCGGCGCGCTCGACGCGGAATGCTGCGCGAGTGGCGCTTGCACGCGCTGAGTGTCTTCTCTCTCGCCGTGGCCTTCGTGTGCCTCGGCGCGGCGCTCCTCGTGCTCACGAACCTCCGGGCGGTGGAAGAGCGCTGGTCGCACGCCGGGCGCATCTCGATCTACTTGAAGGACGGCGCGCCCACCGACGACGTCACCGCGCTGAAGACCGCGCTCGGCCAGGTGCCGGGCATCGCCGACGTACGCTACGTCTCGAGCGGGCAGGCCAAGGCCGACTTCGGCATGCACGAAATCGACGGGCAAAACGGCCTCTCCGGGATGCCGGTGGAGGCGTTCCCCGCCTCGCTCGAAGTGCAGGTGCGCCCCGACGTGACCGACCGAGACATCGGCGACATGGTCGCGAAGTTGAAGCTCCTCCCCGGCGTGGAGGACGTGGAGACGTACCAGAGCTGGACCGAGCGTCTCACGCGCCTGATGCGCGGCGGCGTCGCGGCGGCGGGGCTCCTCGCGATCGTCGTCTTCGCTTCGGTGCTCGCGGTCGTCGGCTCGACGATTCGACTCGCGCTCCAGCGTCGCAAGACCGAGGTCGAGGTGCTGAGGCTCGTCGGCGCGACCGATCGCTTCGTGAAGGGGCCGTTCCTCCTCGAAGGGAGCGCGCAAGGAGCGCTGGGCGCCGCGGGGGCCATCGTGCTGCTCGCCGCGCTGTTCCTCGTGATCCGCGGGCGCCTCGACGGCGAGCTCGCCACGCTCGTAGGCATCGATCCGAGCTTCCTCCCTTGGCAGGTCGCGCTCGGCATGGTCGGCGTGGGCGCCGTCCTCGGCGCGGCGGCCGCGGCCCTCGGCCTCCGTCGTTTGGTGGAGGTATGAGCGCACGTCTCGCTCGATCGGGCTCGGGGCTCTTCGGGCGCGCGCTCCTCGCGATCGCAGTGGCGACGCTCGGCGCCGATCACGCGGCTTCGGCGAGCACGACGGCGGGCGCCGGCGAAGACACGAGCGACGTCGTCCCCCCCGAGCCTCTCCTCCCCGCGCGCTCGGCTCCTGCTCTGGCCGCGCCCCCAAGCGCCTCGGCGCTGGCCCTCGCCGCGCTCGATCGTCGCATCGCCGATCTCGACGCCGAAGAGATCGCGAGCAAGCGCGATCTCGGTGAGATCGGCGCCAAGATCGCCGACGCGCACGCGCGCGCGCTCTCTCGCGGCCGCGCCTATTACAAGCTCACGCGCTCCGGCATGCTCGCTTTGGGCGGCGGCTTCGACGCGCTCGTCACCCACGCGATGCGCGTCGAGCGCGTGCGCCGCGCCCTCGCCGCCGATCTCGCCGACGAGCGGGAGCTACGCGCGCACGGCGCAGACCTCGCGCGCTCGCTCGATCGCGTCGCCAAGGATCGCCAAGCGCTCGCCACACAACGCACGTCGATGGACGCGGCGCGCGTGGCGATGGAAGAAGAAGCGCAGCGCCGCGAGGCCTTCGATCGCGCGTTCCAGACCTCGACCGGGTCGAGCGAGTTCGTCCAGGTGGGCGGCGGCGGGCCGGACGAAGGCGCCGGCTCGGGCTTCGGCGCGGCGCGGGGGAAGCTTCTCTTCCCGCTGCTCGGCCCCGCCGACGTGAAGCAGGCGCACAAGGACGGCATCGAGGGGCTCGCGCTCGAGATGCACACCAAGCTCGGCACCGCGGTGCGCACGGTCTACGCCGGACGCGTGGCCTTCGCCGATCGCTACGGCTCCTACGGCCGCATCGTGATCGTCGATCACGGCGAGCACTACTACACGGTGAGCGGCAACCTCGCGAGCGTCGACGTGCGCGTCGGCGACGAGGTCTCCGCCGGCGAGCGCCTCGGCACCGTGGGCGACGAGGGGCAAGGCCCGCTCCTCTACTTCGAGATCCGTCACGGGAGCCAGACGCTCCCGCCGAGCCCCTGGCTCGGGCTCTGACGAGGCGGCCTCTCGCGCGCGCTATTCGGCGGGGGCCGCGACGGCCCCCTTCTCGCTTCGCACGCGCTCGACGACGCGAAGGACCTCTTCCTCGGTCATGATGTGATCCTGACCCTTGGCGGCCTTCAGGATCTCTTGCACGAGGGCATCGCTTCCGGGGATGCCGCGCTCTTTGAGCCAGTAGCTCACGTTCGAAGCGCCGCTCATGAAGCCGATGCAGATCTCTTGCGAGCGACCGAACATCCCCGCGGGGACGCCGCTGTAGATGCGGTCGGCGAGCCACGCGTCTTCTTCTTTGGCGAGGGCCTTCACGATGGCGGCGGCGTGAACACCGGTGGCGGTGCGGAACGCGTCGCGCCCCACGAGCGGGTAGTTGATGGGGATGTGCCAGTCGACGGCGTGCGCGACCGCCTGCACGTAGTCGAGGAGCCGCGTGAGGTCTTGGTCGCGGAGCTGGCCCAAGAGCTTCATGTTCATCAAGAGGAGCTCCATGGGGACGTTCCCCACGCGCTCGCCGATGCCGAGGGCCGTCGCGTGCACGCGGTCGGCGCCGAACTCGAGCGCCCAGATCGCGTTCTCCAGGGCGAAGCCGCGATCGTTGTGCCCGTGCCAGTCGATCCCGACGTGCGCCGCGCCCGAGCTCAAGAGCAGGTTCTTGGTGAATTGGATCAAGTTGCGCACGCCGTCGGGCGTGGCGTGGCCGACGGTGTCGGAGAGACAGAGCCGCCCCGCGCCGTGATCGATCGCCGCCTTGAAGAGCGTGCCGAGCACCTCGGGGCGTGAGCGCGTCGTGTCTTCGGTAACGTAGACGACGGGGAGCCCCGCCTTCACCGCGACGTCCACCGCCTCCACGCTGCGCTTGGCGATGAGCGCGAGGTCCCATTGTTCGACGTACTGACGAATCGGGCTCGAGCCGATGAACGCGTACACCTCGACCGGGAGCCCCGCGCGCTGCGAGAGCTCGATCATCGGCGTGATGTCCGAGACCACCGTGCGACCGGCGCAGGCGATCTTGATCTTCATCTTGCAGGAGACGACCTCCTGACAAATGCGAAGCACGTCGTCGAAGGCGCGCTTCGAGCTCCCGGGGAGCCCGACATCGGCCTCGTGGATGCCGAGGTCTTCCATCAAGTGGAGGATCTCGAGCTTCTTCTCGATGCCGGGATCGGTGACGCTCGGGTTCTGCAGCCCGTCGCGCAAGGTCTCGTCGAAGAAGGTGAACGTCCCGGGGATGAGGCGACCGCGGCGGTTCACCTCGTTCCAGTCGTAGACGTACTGGTCGGCGCGGGCCCCCGGCCGAAACGCGTCCTCGCTCATACCGAAACTATAGCGTCACTTCTCTTCGATGCCGCCGTACATCGCTTCGGCGATCGAGAACGTGAGCGCTTCGAGACGCTGGTAGGCCGCACGAATTGCCGTCAGGTCGGAGCCCTGCGCGAGGAGCGCGCGGAGCTCTTCGGCGTGCGACTTCGCTTGGGCGAGGAGCTCGGCGGCGACGAGGTCCGCGTACCCCTCGAGCGCCTGGTCGGTCGTGTAGAGGAGCGTCTCCGCTTGGTTCTTCAGCTCGGCGAGCTCTTTGCGCGCTGCGTCGGTGTCCTTGAAGCGCTCGCCCTCGGTGACGAGGCGCTCGACCTCCGCTTGGCTCAGGCCGCTCGTGGGCTGCACCTTCACCTGCTGCATCTTGCCCGTCCCCATGTCCTTGGCGTCGACGCTCACCACGCCGTTGGCGTCGATGCGGAAGGTCACTTGAATCTTGGGGACACCGCGGGGCGCGGGCGGGATGCCGGTGAGCTCGAAGCGGGCGAGGCTCCGGTTGTCGGCGGCCATTTGACGCTCGCCTTGGAGCACGTGCACCGGGACGAAGGCCTGGTTGTCCACGCTGGTCGTGAAGATCTCGCTCTTCTCGGTGGGAATGGTCGTGTTGCGGGAGATGAGCGGGGTGAACACGCCGCCGCCGGTCTCGAGACCGAGCGAGAGCGGCGTGACGTCGAGGAGGAGCACCTCGACCTGCTCGTCGGTGAGCGCTGTCCCTTGGAGCGCGGCGCCGGCGGCCACGACCTCGTCGGGGTTCACGCCGCGCTGCGGATCTTTGCCGAAGAACTCCTTCACCGCCTTCTGCACCGCCGGCATGCGCGTCATGCCACCGACGAGGACGACGTTGTCGATCTCCTTCGGGTCCATCTTCGCGTCGGCGAGCGCCTTCTTGCAGGGCTCGAGCGTGCGCTCGATGAGGTCTTGGGTGAGGAGCTCGAACTCGGAGCGCGTCACGGTACGCACGAGGTGCTGCGGCTCGCCTTTCGAGTTCACCGCCACGAAGGGGAGATTCACCTCGGTCTCGAGCGACGACGAGAGCTCGTGCTTGGCCTTCTCCGCCGCTTCCTTCAAGCGCTGGAGCGCCATGCGGTCTTTGCGCAGGTCGACGCCGGCTTGCTTGTGGAACTCGTCGGCGAGGAGATCGACCAGCTTCTGATCGAAGTCCTCGCCGCCGAGGTGTGTGTCGCCGTTGGTCGACTTCACGCTGAAGACGCCGCTCAGGATCTCCAACACCGAGATGTCGAACGTGCCACCCCCCAAGTCGTAGACGGCGATGCGCTCGGCTTGCTTCCTCTCGAGGCCGTAGGCGAGCGCCGCCGCGGTGGGCTCGTTGATGATGCGCTTTACGTCGAGGCCGGCGATCCTGCCGGCGTCTTTCGTCGCTTGGCGCTGGGCGTCGTCGAAGTACGCGGGGACGGTGATGACCGCCTCGGTGACGTCCTCTCCGAGGAAGGCTTGGGCGATCTCGCGCATCTTCGCCAAGATGATCGCGCTCACCTCGGGCGGCGACATGTCGCGCCCGGCGACCTGCACCCACGCGTCGCCGTTCGGGGCTTGCTCGATCTTGAACGGAGCCAGCGAGCGCTGGCGCGCGACCTCCGGCAGATCGAACTTGCGCCCCATGAGGCGCTTCACCGCGTAGACGGTGTTGGCCGCGTTGGTGACGGCTTGGCGCTTGGCGGCTTGCCCGACGAGGCGCTCACCGGCGGCGGAGAAGCCGACGATCGACGGCGTGGTCCGCGCCCCCTCGGCGTTGGGGATGATGCGGACTTCGACCTTGCCGCTCGGCGTGACCTCGGCGATCGCGACGCACGAGTTCGTCGTCCCCAAGTCGATGCCGATGACCTTGCCCATCGTGCGCCTATTACGACTGTTCGGCCTTCGGCTTGGCCACGACGACCATCGCCGCGCGAACGAGCTTCTCGGCCTGCTGGTAGCCGGGCTGCACTTCGGCGACGATCGTCCCCGGCGCGTGCTCGTCGGTCTCGATCTGTTGGATCGCCTCGTGGAGCGCGGGATCGAAGGGGCTCCCCAAGGTCGGTACCTTGGTGATGCCGATCTTCCCGAGCGTGGCCTCGAACTGCTTCAAGACCATCCCCAGGCCGTCGGCGACCCCCTTCACGTCGGTGGCGCGCTGCGCGCTCTGGAGGGCGCGCTCCAGGTTGTCGAACACCGGGAGGAGCTCCTTCAGCAAGTCTTCGCGCCCGCCGCGGCGTGCGTCGTCGACCTCGCGTCGGGCGCGCTTGCGGAAATTGTCGAAGTCCGCGGCGGTGCGCATCCACGTCTCTTTGAGGCGTGCGGCTTCGGCGCGCGCCTCCTTGAGCGGATCGGTGCTCGCTTCCGAGGCGCCCCCCTCGGACTCGCGGCTCTCGCCGCTCACGGGATCGTCGCTGTCGGCGTCGGACGGCTTGCCGTTCATTTCGTCGGTCACCCCTCGTGAGTACACAATCTTCCGCCGGGGCTCAACGGCCCGCGCGCCGCAAGTCGACGGAAGCGCCGATCAAAAGAGGCCGGCGAGGAGGTCGTCGGCGTGCGTCGAGGAGAGGTAGAGCCCTCGCGCGTAGAGGCGCTGGCGGTCCTCCTCCGAAAGATCCCCGGGGCGCCCCGAGACGGCCTCGTGCAGCAAGATGGCGCACGTCACGCTCACGTTGAGGCTCTCGACGAAGCCGCGCATCGGCACCCGCACGGTGTGCGCGCACGCGGCGGCGAGGCGCGGGCTGATGCCGTCGCGCTCGTTCCCCACGACGACCGCGAGCCGGGGGATGTCGCGCAGGTCGCGCGGCTGCATCTCCCCCATGGGGTGGGCGGCGACGAGCGTGAGGTCGTGCGCCTGCGCCGCGACAATGGCCGATTCGGCGTCGTCGTGCCGCACCACGTTGACCCACTTTTGCGCGCCGCGAGCGACCGAGGCCGCCGCGAGGAAGCTCTCCTTCGACTCGATGACGTGGAGCCGGTGCACGCCGAAGGCCTCGCAGGTGCGGACCACCGCCGCCCCGTTGTGGGGGTCGTGCGGCGCCTCGAAGATCACCGAGACCGAGGCCAGTCGCCGGTCGATGACCTCGAGGAGCCGTTTTTTTCGCCGATCGGCCACGAAGGGCTCGAGCGCCTGGATGACGCGCGCCGGATCCTCCTCGACGCA
This sequence comes from uncultured Polyangiaceae bacterium, assembly GCA_964531795.1. GTDB lineage: Bacteria > Myxococcota_A > Polyangia > Polyangiales > Polyangiaceae > CAZHHD01. The sequence goes on from CAZHHD010000012.1 coordinate 125,631, forward strand.
GCGCGCGCGGCGACCTGTGAGAAATTCCTCGGTTTTTTGAGCTCCGGGGGTACGGCGGCGCATCGTGAGGGGCGGATCTGCGGGGAACGGTCGGGCCGCGGGTAGGCGGGGGGGGCGCAAAAACCGTGGGAAAATCGCCCCATCGGGGCGGCGCGGCTAGAGTGAGGACCGCCCCTCTTTTTACGTCAAACGGACGAAGCCCGCTCCTCGACGAGGGGGGGAGCTTCGATTTTTCCGCGTTTTGTCCGCTTTCCGATGATGAACGACCGCGAGAGCACCCGGCTCCCCCCGGCCCCCCGGCGAAAGCGCCGCGATTGGGGACGGCTCGTCGCGCGCATCGTCTGTGCGTTCTTCGCCGTGCTCGGCATCTTGCCGGTCCTCTTGGCGCTGCTCGTGCGATCGAGCTGGGCCCAAGGGTGGGCCACCCAAGAGACCGAGCGCATCGTCCACGAGCAGGGGGTCGACGCCACCTACCGGGTGCAAATCCACCTCTGGCCCCTCTCGGTCGAGCTCGACGACGTGCGCGTGGCCTCGAGCGACGGCGGCGCGCCGTTCCTCACGACGGTGCGCGCCAGCGTGCGCCCGCGCTTCTTCGCCCTGCTCGCCGGCAAGCTCGTCATCGACCAGATCGACGTCGACACCCCGCGCGCACGCGTGGTGGTGAAGGACGGCCAGCTCAAGAACCTGAGCGTGAAGCTCCCCGAGTCGAAGAGCGACAACAAGCCCTTCCACGCGCCGTTCGAAGTCTTCGCCATCACCGACGGCGAGCTCGACGTCACCATCGACGATCTCCACGTGGCCGGCGTGGGGGTCGATCTCGACGTCACCGCCGACGACGATCCCGAGCAAGGCTCCTCCTTCGAGATCGCGGTGCGCACCGGGATCACGCACTTCGATCGCACGTGGAGCCGCAAAGCGAGCGACGGCACCGAGACGACGCATCACGACGAAGACGCCCTCTGCGCTGTCGACGGACGCGTGCGCATCGAGCCCAAGGCGGTCACGGTGCATCACCTCTCGCTCGCCGCTTCCGCCGATCTCGATCCGGCGGAGGGGACACGGCCGGCGTGCGATCTTCCGAAGACCGATCGTCGCCGCGTCGACCTCGAGCTCAGTCACGTGCACGTGCGCATGCCCGAGCAAAAGGGCGAGATGCCGCACGTGGACGGGCACATCGTGGGACGGCTCCCCATCGGCCTGGCCGATCGCGGCGTCCCCATGCCCGACAACGACGGGTGGGTCGCGGTCGACGTGGAGGCGCGCTTCGCCGAGGGGATGAACCTCCCCGAAGCCAACGGCCGGGTCGAGGTCCACGAGTTTCGGATCCTGCGCTACCGCATCGCCAGCGAGATCAAGGCCGAGGTGGTCACGCAGAACAACGTGATCGAGAGCCCGCGCACCGAAGTGCACATCGCCGGAGGGACGGCGATCCTCACCAAGGTGTCGGTGGAGCCCTTCAAGAAAGGGATCCCCATCAAGGCCAAGGTCGACGTGACCGGCGCGAGCTTCGCCCAGTTGATGCGCGAGCTCGGCGTGAGCCAACACCCGCACGTCACGTGGGACCTCGACGAGGTGCACGTCCCCGAGTTCGCCGGCACGCTCGATCCGCTCAAGCTCGACGGCGACATGACCGCCAAGACCGGGAGCTTCGCGGTGTACGACGCCGACGTCGCCGCGGCGGAGAAGACTCGCGCGGTGCAAGTGACGCACGCCGACCTCGCGGCCCACGTCGCCGTGCGTCCGGCGGCGCTCGAGTTCGCGCGCGTGCGCGCGGTGATGCCGCGCGGGCTCATCGAAGGCGGCTTCGTGTCGATCGGCTTCCACGACGATCTGCGCGTCGAGGTACCGAGCGCGAAGGTGGAGCTCGCCGACATCGGCCCGCTCGGGAGCATTCCCTTGTCGGGGAAGGCCGAGGCGAGCGCCAAGGTCACCGGCCTCTTCAACGACCCCCACGTCGAAGGGCAGATCGCCAAGATCGAAGGCTTCACGCTCGCCGACATCCCCTTCGGCGACGTCACCGGCGGCGACGTGTCGCTCGACGGGCTCGTGGTCTCGCTGAAGGGGGTGAAGGCGCAAAAGGGGAAGAGCCTCTACGAGGTGCCCGCAGGGAAGATCGACTTCGGCGTGAAGGGGAGCTTCCAGCTCGACGCCGCCGTGACCTCGCCGGGCTTCTCGGTTCGCGACTTCTTCTCCTTGTGGAAGATGGAAGAGGACCCGCGCTTCACCGAAATCGACGGCACGTTCACCACGCGGTCGAACGTGCGCGTCGCGCTCGGCGGTCCGCTCGACAAGTGCGGCGGCGGCTTCATCGACGTGGACGCGCGCGCCCACTTGAAGGACGTGAAGATCTACGGCGAGGAGTTCGAGGACGGAGATCTCGACCTCGACTACGAATGGGACGATCGCCTCGCGGGGATCGACGGCGCCCACGTGGACGTCCACGCCGCCACGCTACGGAAGCTCCGCTCGGCGGGCGGCGGCGCCGTGGGGACCGCGCTCGGCTCGGCGAAGCTCGATCACGGCGCGCTCACCGCCAACGTGGTGCTGCAAGGGATCCCGCTCTCCCGCATCCAGGCGCTCGGCCCCTTCGCGCGCGAGGTGGACGGCGCGGTGTCGGGCATCGCGCAGGTCTCGGGGCGCGTCGACGCTTACCGCGTCGACGGCGACATCGACGTCACACCGGTGCTCGTGCGCGGGACGCGCCTCGGGAGCTCGCACGTGAAGCTGGGCATGACCCAGACCCCGCCGACGGCGAAGCCCGTGGGAAAGACGCGGTGCGGGGGCCCTATTTCCGCGGCCTTCGACAAGGACGCGTACCTCAAGGACACCTCTTCGCAAGGCGAGTACCTCGTCGACGGGGATCTCTTCGGCGGTCAGGTGAAGCTCGAAGGGGTGAGCATCACGCGGCAGGCCGATCAGCACGCCAAGGGTCGCATCTCACTCAAGGACCTCGACCTCGGCGCGGTCGCGCGCATCGCCGCACCCCCGAGCGACTCGGAAGACGACGACACCGGGGCGGCGCCCAACATCGACGGGAAGGTCACGGCGACGATCGACATCGAGAACCTCGTGCGGAGCGACCTCGCGCACGCAGCGATTCGCTTCTCTCCCATCGCGCTCATGGCCTCGCGCGGGGGCGAGCGCCTCACGATGCGCAAGACGCAAGCCGTGCTGGCGCTGGCCAACGACTCGGTGGAGGTGCCGCCGCTCGTCTTCGACATCTCCGCGGGCAACGGCCTGCAAGGCACGATGACGGTGTACGGGGCGGTCCACAAGGTGACGTCCTCGCCCGAGCTCGCGTTGGGCGCCGATCTCCTGCCGATCGATCTCGGAATTCTCGTCGGGATCGTCCCCAAGCTCGATCGCGCCGTGGGTACGCTCAGCGGATCGGTGCGCGCGACGGGCAAGGCCAGCGGCCCGGACATTCGCGGCTTCTTGACGGTGCGCGGCGGCGAGTTCGTCGTGCACGGCGCCCCCGGCCCCATCACCGAGGTGAACGTCGACGTGCAAGCCGACGCCAACGAGGTGCGCATCACCAAAGGGAGCGGCCGCTTCGCCGGCGGGACCTTGGCGCTCACCGGCCGCGTCCCCATCCGCGGCTTCACCACCGGCGCGGGCGAGATCGATCTCGCCGCGCGCGGCATTCGTCTCGCGCCCGAAGAGGGGGTCAGCGTGGGGGTCGACGCCGATCTCTCGCTCAACCTGAGCGCCATCGGCGGCGAGGGACGCTCTTCGCTCCCCCACCTCACGGGCGACGTGTACGTGACCGCCTTCGAGTACACGCGACCCATCAGCCTGACGACGGATCTCTCCGCCCTCGGCGTGCGCGCGCGGCGCACCGTGGTCGAGAGCTACGATCCCTCGCGCGACGCCATCACCATCGATCTCCACGTCCACGCGCGGACGCCGCTCCGCATTCGCAACAACTTGGTCGAAGTGCAGCTCGGCATCGACTCCGGCACCCTGGAGGTCACCGGCACGAACCAGCGCGTCGGCCTCCGCGGCCAGCTCCGCGCCCAACAGGGCGGCCGCTTCCACCTGCGCTCGAGCGAGTTCGAGATCCGCCAAGCGCTCATTCGCTTCGACGATCCCACGCGCATCGCCCCCAACGTCGACGTGCTCGCCATCACCGAGTACCGGCGCTACGGCGACTCGGCGGGGACGGCGGCCTCCGCGTCCACCGGCCGCCAAGCGGGCTTTTGGCGCATCACGGTGCACGCCTACGGCGACACCGAGAACCTAAGGCTCGACATGACGAGCGATCCGCCCCTCTCCCAAGAGGACATCGTGCTGCTCCTCACGGTGGGCATGACGCGCGCCGAGGTCGATCAGCTCCAGACGGGCGCGCTCGGCGCGGGGGCGGCGCTCGAGGCGCTCGCCACCGTCAGCGGCGCCGATCGCGCGGTGAAGAGCGCCATCCCCGTCATCGACGATTTCCGCTTCGGCAGCGGGTATTCGAGCCGCACCGGGCGCACCGAGCCGCAGGTCACCCTCGGGAAGCGCATCACCGACGACGTGCGGGCCAACGTGACCACCGGCTTGTCGGAGGATCGCGAGCTCCGATCGAACATCGAGTGGCGCCTCGGACAGCGCGTGAGCGTTCAAGGCTCCTACGACAACGTCAATGACGTATCCTCCTCGACCGTCGGGAATGTGGGCGTCGATCTCCGCTGGCGGCTGGAGTTCAAGTAGCGGGGCGCCGGCCCGACGCTCTGGCGCCCGCACGCGCATCGCCCTCTTCGCCGCGGCCCTCGCCCTCTTCGCTCCGGCCCGCGCACACGCAGAGCCGAGCGACGCCGGAGTCGCCACCACCGTCCTCGCGCCACCGCCCGAGCCGCCGCCGCCGGAGACGACGCCGACCCTCTCCGCGCCCAGGAGCCTCGGTCCCTTCCTCGGTCGCCCCATCTCGCGCGTCACCGTCGAGTTCGCCGGCGAGCCGTGGGGCGAGACCCACTTGCCGGAGGTGCGAAGCGTTCGACCTGGCGACACCTTGACCCCCGCGGTGGCTCGTCGCGCGCTCGCCGAGGTGCTCGACACGTCGCGCTTCGCCCGCGCCGAAGTCGTGGCCAGCGCCGACGGCTCGGCGTGCAGGCTCACGGTGAAGGTCGTCGCCCGCAAATTGATCGAGACGCTCCAAGTCGAGCTCGGCGGCGCCAAGGTCGAGCGCGAAGAGCTCCTCCACGAGGCCGACTTCGCCGAGGGGGGCGAGCTCGTCGGCGCCGATCTCGCCGACAAGCAAGAGCGCATGGAGACCTTCCTCGCGCGCCACGGTTATCCCGACGCCACGGTGAGCCTCACCGCGCGCGTCACCGACGATCCTCTGCGCGTCGTCGTCTTGCTCGAGGTCCACCCCGAGACGCCGCGCATCCTCGATCGACGCGTCTTCTTCGTCTACGACGCGACCCCCGAAGAGGTCCGCTCGGCGACGGACGTCTACAAGGTGAAGTCGGGCGACCGCGCCGACGAGACCCAGCTCGACGCCGCCGACAACCTGCTGGAGACGCGCCTTCACACCAGCGGGTGGCACAAGGCGGAAGTCAGCCACGACGTGGTGAAGCACGGCACCGAGGTCTTCTTGCGCGTGCGCGTCGTGACGGGGAAGCGCTACGAGGCGCGCTTCGAGGGGAACGATCACTACGACGAGACCGCGCTCACCGGCGCGCTGGCCTCGGAGACGGACAGCGACTTCACCCCCGCGCACCTGACCGACAAGGTGCGCGACTTCTACCGGAAGCACGGCTTCCTCGACGCCGAGGTGACCTTCGAAGAGCGAGGCACGGCGAAGGACCGCGTGCACTACCTCGTGTTCCACGTGCTCGAGCATCGCCGCGTGACCGTGGTCGCCCGCTCGTACCCGTGTCTCAAGGAATACGAGATCGCCCACTTGAACGAAGGCGGTCCGACGAGCGCCTCGCAGATCGGGAGCGAGATCGACAGCTACTTGGAGGAGGAGCTCCCCGGCGCGGACCTCTTGAAGAGCCCCGATCCGCGCGGCGCCGAGGCGCTGCTCGGGCCCGGCGGAGACACGCCGAGAGGCGCGCGGGCCGTACCGATCGATCTCGATCCCGACGGCACCTACGTCGCCGACACGTACGATCGGGCGCTCGCGCACGTGCAGGAGCTCTATCGCAACGAGGGCTTCCTCCACGCCGAGGTCGGCCCGGCCGAGCTCCTTCGACGAAGGTGCAAAGCCCGCTCGCCCGCGGGGCAGTGCATCCCCGAGCCCTTCGTCGCGCCGCCGCCCTCGACGTGCGCCTACGACGCGACGAACCTCCCGCTCCCTTCGCAGCCGCTCGATCCGGGCTACACCTGCGTCCCCGATCCGGCGCACGGCGTGACGTGCGAAGCGTCGATCGCGCTCCGCGTGCCGGTGCGCCTCGGTCCGCGCACGAGCGTGTACGACGTCGGCTTCTCCGGCACGCACGCCCTCGCCCCTTCACGCCTCCTCGCCGCCGCTCAGCTCAAGATGGGCGATCCGGCCAACGCGGTGAAGATCGAAGAAGCGCGACGCAAGCTCCTCGACCTCTACAAGGAGGAGGGCTACGCGTTCGCCGACATCAAGTACACGATCGAAGAGTCGCTCGATCACACCCGCGCGCGCATCCACTTCGACGTGGCCGAGGGCGAGCAGGTCATCGTCCGGCAGATCGTCATCCAAGGGAACGACCTCACCCTCGACTCGGTCATCAGGAGGCGCATCGCCCTCGAGGTCGGCCGCCCCTACCGCGCGAGCCTCGTGCGCAAGACGCAAGAGCGCATCGCGACCTTGAACGTCTTCTCCAGCGTGAACGTAGGCCTCTCCGATCCGGAGGTCCCGGCGAAGAACAAGACGGTGGTCATCACCGTGAGCGAGGTCTTGCCGAAGTACGTGGAGATCCGCCCGGGCTTCTCCACCGGAGAGGGCATTCGTCTCACGAACGAGTTCGGCGATCGCAACCTCTACGGCACCGCCATCGGGCTCTCCACGCGGCTACAGATCTCCTACCTCCCCGACGCGTTCATCCTCGACCCGCAGGTGCGCGACAACTTCCGCACGCTGACCGATCTCGAGCGCATCGCCGGGCGCATCACCGTACGCGGCGATTTCCCGGAGATCGGCCTCGGCCCGCTCGTCCGCATGGGGGTCGACGGCGTGCTCGCGCGCACCTTGAACCGCGACTTCGTGCTCCTCAAGGCGGCGGCCATCCCGAGCTTCATCTACCGCCCGATGCGCGAGCTCCAGTTCACCGTCTCGCCCACCGTCGAGCGAAACAGCGTGAAGGTCTTTCAGAAGCTCTCGCTCGACGATTTTTTGCGCGAGCTCCAAGCGAGCGGCGCGAGCCGCGACATCGCCACGCTGCTCCGTGTCCCCGACGGCGATTCGAACGCCTACTCGCAGCGCCTCATCGTGACCTGGGATCGGCGCGACAACTCCTTCAACGCCCACACCGGCACGTACTTCGTGAGCGGCGTCGAGCACGTCGACTGGTACCCGGCGAGCACCATCGTCAACTCGTCGACCTTCGACTCCGGCGACGCGACCGAGAACTTCGAGGGGCACTTCCTCAGGCTGACCGAGACCTTCGTCGGCTACATCCCCATCACGAAGAAGATCACGCTCGCCGCCGGCGTGCGCGTCGGCACCAACGTGCAGGTCACCCCCAACTCGCACACCTACCCCGACCGCCTCTTCTTCTTGGGCGGCGTCGACTCGATGCGCGGCTGGCTCCAGGACTCGTTCATCCCCCAGGACTACGTCGACCGCATCCAGGCCGACTCGGGCAAGCCGGACAACGATCCGAACAACCCCAAGTTCACCGCCAACAGCATCGCCGTGCGCGGCGGCAACCTGATGGTCAACCCCAAGCTCGAGCTCCGCATCCCGGTGAAGGGCCCGTTCGAGACCGCGCTCTTCACCGACGTGGGAAACCTCTGGGTCGATCCGCTCTACCCCTTCACCCACGGCTTCCCGGTGCGCGCCTCGGTGGGCTCGGGCATCCGCTACCAAACGCCCATCGGCCCGCTCGCCTTCGACTACGGCATCAACCTGACGCGCCACACCGCCTACGAAGACTTCGGCGCGTTCCACTTCGCCATCGGTCTCTTCTAAGGCTGGCTTGCCGGGGGCGCCGCCGCGCGCCGCGCGTCCGCGAGACACGCCGCGCTGACGACCAGGACGATCACGTGGACCGCCGTGATCCCGGCTAGCCACGCTCGGTCGTGTCCCTCGCCGTTCGCGAACAGGTGGAGGAGCGCGAGCACGACGACGAGACCGCACCAGGCGATCGGAGCCGGATTTCGCGCGGCGAGGACGTTCTTTCGCGCGTGCATCGCCCAGCTCCCGAGCGCGCCGAAGAGCGCGCCGAGCGCGACGAGATAGAAGGTCGCGGTCGTGAGCGTGGTCACGTCGACCGAGGGCGAAGGCGGCGTCATGGGGGTGCACGGGAGCTCCGCGCAGTCGGTGTAGCCCGCGACCGCGATCCGCTCGGTGGCGAGGATCTCGAGGACGAGCACGGCAGCGCGCAGCGCCGTGATCCCGATCGCGATCCACGCCACGACGACGGCCAGGCGAACGCGCGCCGGAGCGAGCGTCGCGCGCTCCACGTCCTGCTGCCGGTAGGCGCCGGTACCGAGCGTCACGATGGCCGACCACGGAGCGTCGGCTTCGGGGCGGCGCCGCGTCGCGAGCGCGACGACGAGCGCGCCTACGAGACCGAAGGCGAGCGCGCCGAGGACCGACATGCCGCCCTCTCGCGCCGTCAGAACGATCGAAGCTCGGGCATCAAGCGCTTCGAAACGACGATGCGCTGGATCTGCCCGGTGCCTTCGAAGATGTCGTAGACCTTGATGTCGCGGAACCACTTCTCGAGCAGCGCGTGGCTCTGAAGCGTCCCCTCGGCGCCGCAGATCTCGATCGCCTCGGTGCACGCCTTGATGGCCGCTTGCCCGGCCATGGCCTTGGACATGCTCGCCTCCTTGGCGTTCGGCAGCTCTTGGTCGGCGAGGTACGCCGCGCGCCACGTGACGAGGCGCGCCGCTTCGAGCTGACGACCGACACGCGCGAGGCGCTCGGCGATCGCGGCGTAGCGCGGGATGGGGCGCGAGAGGACGTAGTTGTCCTTCACGTAGTCGCACGCGTACTCGAAGGCCGCGCGGCCGATGCCGATGGCCATCGCCGCCACGATGGGGCGCGTGTTGTCGAAGGTCTTCATGGCGGTCATGAAGCCCTCCTTCGACGTGTAGCGATCTTCGCCGCCGAGGAGGTTCTCCTCCGGCACGTGGCAGTCTTCGAGCACGAGCTCGGCCGTCTCGCTCGCGCGGAGGCCCATCTTGTCTTCCAGGCGACCGACCGAGAACCCCGGCGTCCCCTTCTCGACGACGAAGGCGCGATGCCCGGCGCGCCCGAGCGCGGGATCGATCGTGGCGAAGATGACCGTCCACGAAGCGCGCGCGCCGTTCGTGATGTAACACTTTCGCCCGTTCAGGACCCAGTGCTTCCCCTCTTTGCGGCAGCTCGTGCGAATGCCGGCGACGTCGCTGCCGGCGCCCGGCTCGGTGAGCCCGTACGCGCCCCACTTCAGGATCGATTGATCCTTGAACACGCCGAAGAAGCGCTCCTTCTGCTCCGCCGTGCCGGTCGCGCGCACCGGCGGTCCGCCGAGCCCCGGCCCGGGCAGGCAAAGAAGCAACGCGCCGTCGCCCCAGCACATCTCCTCGGCGGCGACGACGGTGGTGACGTTGACCGAGCCCTTCTTCTTCTCGCCACCGCCTTGCTTGCGGTCGTCGAGCGCCTCGTTGGAGGTGCTGAGCGAGAGGCTCCCCATGTTGTTCGCCAGCATCGCCAGGTTGTGGATGAACGGCTCGGGGACGCCGTGCTCCCGATCCCACGCGAGGCTCTGCGGACGAATCACCGAGACGCACAAGCCGTGGATGGCCTCTTTGATGTCGTGCTGGCGCTTGCTGAGGGTGAACTCGATGCTCATGGGGTCGTTCCTCTGTTCAGTCGTTCGAGGCGAGGCGAGATGAAAGACGCGGCGCGAGCGATCAGAGGATCGTGCTCTGCGACTCGGCGTGCGGGAGGACGAGCTCGAGGCTCGGCTTCTGTCCGAGGACGAGCGCGGCGGCGAGCTGATCGGCTTGCTCGGCGGTCATCACCGCGAGCTGGAGCTGCTTCGCGTCGCGCATGAATTTCTCCACCGGGTAGTCGCGCATGAAGCCCGCGCCGCCGTGGAGCTGCACCGCGTCGTCGCCGCAGCGCATGGCCGCTTCGAGCGCGTAGGAGATCGCGTAGGCCGAGTGCAAGAGCGCCTTCGCGTCGCCCGTGTCCCACGCCGAAGCGGCGCGCCACACGAGCGCGCGCGAAGCGTCGACGTCCATCGCCCGATCGGCGAGCGCGAAGGCGATGGCCTGAAAGTGCCCGACCGGCTTGCCGAAGGCTTTGCGCTCTTGGCAGTAGGCGAGCGTCACGTCGAAGGCGGCGCGCGAGAGACCGACGGCGCGCGCGGCGACGACGAGCGCGCTCTTCGTGAAGAAGCGAAGGAGCGCGCCGGCGAAATCGCCGTTGCCTTCGAGCCGTGCGCTCGCCGGGACCTTCACGCCGGTGAGCTCGAGCCCCGCCACGCTGGCCACGTCGAGGCCGAGCGTCGTCTCGCGCGAGGTGATCTTGAGCCCCGATGCGCCGCGATCGACCACGAACGCGCCGAGGCCGTTCCAGCCGGCGCTCTCGTCGACCTGGGCGAACACGACGAAGCGCTCGGCGCGATCGCCGTTGAGCACGAACGCCTTGGCGCCGTCGAGGCGATAGCCCTCGCCGTCCTTCACCGCGCGCGTCGTCATGCCGGCGCGGTCCTTGTGCGGATGACGCTCGCTCCACGCGACGGCGCCGAAGCGCGCGTGCGCGTCCGAGCCGACGAGGTTCGCGAGCAGATCGGTCGCTTGCGCTTCCGTCCCGAGCTCGAGCACCGCGCGTCCGAAGTTCCCCGGGCCTCCGAAAGCGAAGGGCGCGCCGGGATCTCCCGCGGCCACCTCTTCTTCCAAGATCACCTGCGTCACGAGTCCGAGCCCCGCGCCTCCCGCCGACTCGGGGATCGCCACGTGCGCGAGCCCGCGCTCGAACGCCTGCTTGCGGAGGTCCTCGGGGACGGCGCGCTCCTTCTCGGCGTCGCGCATGCGCGCGCGCAAGGTGGACGCGAAGCCCGCGAGCTCGCGCTGCATCAGCTCCTGATCTTCGTTCGGGGTGAAGGCGATCATGAAATTCTTTTACGTGCGAAACATTCGAGTGGCAACCATCGGCGCGCGCTTCGTGGGCTCGGCGGGCCGCTTCAGGGAGCACGGCCGCTCGGTCCGGTCGATTTTGACATCGTTTGGATTTGGCGTAGGAAGGTCCCTCGCCCATGGCCAAGCAGAAAGCTCCCGGGCTTCTCCCCGCGCTGGCGCGACCCGATCGCTACCACCACGGGGATTTGCGGGCGGCGCTGGTGTCCGGCGCGGTCACGCTGCTCGAATCGAGCCCGGGACCCGTGTCGCTCCGCACGGTCGCGAAGTCGGTCGGCGTGAGCCCGGCCGCCGTCTACCACCACTTTCACGACGTCCGCGAGCTCCTCGCCGCCGTGGCTGAACAGGGATTTCGCGAGCTCGCCGCGGCGCTCACCGAGGTCGCACGTGAGCCGGGTGCCACTCTCGATCGCGCGGTTCTGGTCTATCTCTCGTTCGCCTCCACGTCGCCGGCCCGCTATCGCGCGATGTTTCATGCGCAGCTGGCCCCATGGTCGACGTTTCCCAGCTTGGAAGCTGCGGCGGAGCTCGTAGACGCCGGCCTCGCCGATGCCTTGGCAATGGGCATTGGCGCGACCACCGGCGCACGCCCGCCGCGGTGGCTCCCTTTGGCGACGCTTCACGGCATCGTCGACGTCGCGCTCCTTACGGGGGCCGGAGACCTTGCCCTACGGGCTGCTGAAGTCGGCCGAGTCATGTCCCTTCTGGGTTGAGGGCGAAAAAGGCACAGGGCGCCGGATCTGGCAGCCTAAAAGGATGGAGTCGAGCCGCTACCTTGTTTCGCTGTCACCCGGGCTGACGGCTCATTCTCGCCAGCCGGCGTGCCCGATCCTTGCCCGATATAGCGCCTCCTCGCTTGACAGA
>CAZHHD010000012.1:137847-189597 GCA_964531795.1 uncultured Polyangiaceae bacterium
TCGCCAGCCGGCGTGCCCGATCCTTGCCCGATATAGCGCCTCCTCGCTTGACAGAGGGGCCCGCGCCTCGTACTTTCCGCGCCCCCCCGAGGCCTGCGTGTCTCTTTTGATCGCGTTTCTCGAGGGTCTGCCGCACGTTTTTCCGCTCGAGTGAAAGGCTCTCCTCCGATGTCCGAGAAGGCTCCCCAGAAGGCCGAAAAGGCCGCCGAGACCACGACCCGCAAGGGGGTTCACTCGCCGCGCTCCTTCGTGGCGACCCCTGCCAGCGCCGAAGCCTCGCGCGCCTGGTTCGTCGTCGACGCCACGGGCAAGCCGCTCGGCCGCCTCGCGAGCGCGGTCGCCTCGGTGCTCCGCGGCAAGCACAAGCCGACGTACACCCCGCACGAAGACGCGGGCGACTTCGTCATCGTGGTGAACGCCGACAAGGTGAAGCTCACCGGCGCGAAGCTCGACAAGAAGTTCTACTACCGTCACTCGGGCATCCCCGGCGGCTTCCGCGCCGAGAGCGCTCGTCACGTCATGGAGAAGAAGCCCACGTTCCCGGTCGAGAAGGCCGTGCGAGGGATGCTTCCGAAGAACGTGCTCGGCCGCCAGATGTTCACCAAGCTGAAGGTCTACGCGACGCCGGATCATCCGCACGCGGCGCAGAAGCCCTCGCCCCTCCCGTCCACCACCCCGGCGAAGAAGTCCTGATCATGGCCACCACGAACGACCGCACGTACTCCACTGGCAAGCGCAAGACCGCCATCGCCCGCATCTGGCTCAAGAAGGGCACCGGCGAGATCACCGTCAACGGCACCACCGCCGACCTCTACTTCGAGCGCGAGACCTCGCGCATGGTCGTGCGTCAGTCGCTCGAGCTCATCGAAGCGCTCGACCAGTACGACGTGTGGGCCACCGTCACCGGCGGCGGTCACTCGGCGCAAGCCGAGGCCATGCGCCACGGCATCTCGCGCGCCATCTGCATCGTCGATCCGGAGCGCCGCTCCGCGCTCAAGCGCGCGGGCTTCTTGACGCGTGACGCGCGCAAGAAGGAGCGCAAGAAGTACGGTCAGCCGGGCGCGCGCAAGCGGTTCCAGTACTCGAAGCGCTGAGATCGTCACGGAACGTGGTGGAACCGCCTGCTTCGAAAGAGAGCGGTGTCACCGACGGAGAGCGCGCTCTCGCAGCACGTGGTCCTTCGCCCGAAGAGGTGCGGAACACACGTCTCGCGTGGGGCGCGCTCGCTCTCATTTTGACGATCGCCATCGGACGCGCGGCCACCGCCACGCCGATCTCCGGGCCTCCGCCGGCCACCGAAGCCCAGAAGCAGGAGATGTTCTTCGCGCTCGCCGGTGACGAGCGTCAGTTCCGCCGCGACGCGGCCAAGGACTTCCCCGCCGACGCGTGGTCGCAAGACGACGCGTTCCACAACCTCGAGTACAAGCGAGCGAAGCAGCTCGCGGGCGCTCGCGGCGTGCGCTTCGCCGACGTCCTTTGGGCGATCGACGAAGGCATGCATCGCTCCGATTGGCCGCGCCCTCCCGGCGTCTGGCAGAACCCCACCGTGCCCCCGTGCCGCCCGCGCCCGATTCACTGACCAAGACGGGCAACCTCGCGCTCGCCACCGTCGCGCGCTTGCTCGCGAAGACGCCGGTGCGCCTCGTCTTCTACGCGGCGCTCGCCCTCGCCGCGACGTGGCCGCTCCTCGCGACGTCGGGCTCGCTCAACACGTACCGCGACTCGCATCCGCTCGTGCACTACGAGGAGGCGGCGCGCCACACGGTGATCGACTTCGGTCAGTTCCCCTTGTGGGATCCGTACTACTGCGGCGGTCTCGACGGGCTCGGCACGCCGCAGAGCCGCTTCGCGTCGCCGAGCTTCTTGCTCACGCTGGTCTTCGGCACGCTGCGCGCCGAGCCGCTCGTCGCCTTCTTCATGCTGCTCCTCGGGCTCGAGGGGGCGTTCCGTTACGCGCGGTCGCGGGGCGCGAGCTCGCTTGGTGCCGGGCTCTCGGCGCCGGCCTTCGCGTTGTCCGGCTTCTTCGCCGTGGCTCCGGCGCTCGGTTGGTACAACTTCTTCGGCTTCGAGCTCTTGCCGTGGGCGGCGTTCGGCCTGCGTCTCGCCATGAAGGGGAGCGCGCGCGGCGCGGCCCTCGCGGCGTTGGCGCTCGGCTGGACGGTCGGCTTCGGCGGCACCTACCCGGCGCCGATGGCCGCCTTGTGGTGCGCCTTCGAGGTGTTCGAGTTTCTGTTCTTCGCGCGAAGGGATCGCCAAAAGCAAAAGGTCGCCCTCGGCATGGCGGCGGTCACCGGCGCGCTCGCCCTCGGCATCGCCGCGGTGAAGCTGTGGCCCACGGCGCAGACCTTGATGATGGCTCCGCGCATCATCGGCGGGACGCCCGGCACCGGGCCTCTCGGGATCTCGCGCGCGCTCCTCGGTCGCATCCGCCCCGACGAGCACGGCGACTTCGCCATCGGCGGCACCTTCCTCGTGGGCGGTCTCTCGGCGCTCGCCGTGGGCGCCGGCGTGACGCGGAAGCGCGCCATCCCCCTCACAATCGTTGCACTCTGCACGCTCTGGCTCGCCGCCGGGTACTCGGCCAAGCTCTCGCTCTTCGCCGCGCTGAAGCGCCTGCCGCTCTACTCGACGCTGCGCTTCCCCGAGCGCTTCCTCGTGCTCTTCGCCCTCGCGGCGTGCGTCCTCGCGGCGCTGGGGATGACGAAGCTCCAAGCCCTCGGGCGAAAGCGCGCGTGGGCCGCGGGGGTGGCGATGCTCGCGGCCGGGCTCCTCCTCGGCAACGTCGGCCCGCTCGTCGCCAACCACCAAGCGGCGGCGCACGGCCGACCGATGGGCCCGCCGCCGACGAAGATCGACGGCGAGTTCCGCCAGGCACGCGGCACACGCTGGGCGCTCGCCTATTACGAGCCGATGTCGCGCGGGGTGCTCTCTTGTTACGACGCGTACCCTGTCCCGCAGTCGCGCCTGCTCCGCGGCGATCTTCCTCAAGAGGAGTACCTCCAAGATCCCACCGCCGGGACGGTGAAGCGCGCGGCGTGGACGCCGAACCGCATCGAGCTCGACGTCGACGCGAACAAGCCGGCGCGGCTCCTCGTGAACCAGAACTGGCACCCCGGCTGGCGGAGCTCGCTCGGCGACGTGGTGAGCGACAAGGGGCTCCTCGCCGTCGATCTCCCGGCGGGCAAGGAGCACGTCACGCTGCGCTTTCTCCCGCGCGCGGCGGTGGGCGGCGTGCTCGTCACGCTCGTGTCGCTCTTCGCCGCCGGATTTCTCGCGCTGCGCGAGCGACGCGGCAAGCCGCTCGACGCGCGCGGTCTCGCGCTCTTCGCGCTCTCCCCCGCGGTGCCGTTTCTCGCGGTCGTGGCGCTCATGCACGAGCCCGCAGTCCCGAGCGTCGAGCTCGTGACGGCGCACGGCGATCCGGTCGTGGCCGACGCGCCGCCGCCCGAAGCCCACGCGGTGGGGGCGAAATTCGGCGCCGGCCTCTCGCTCGTCGCCTTCCACCAGACGTCGCAGAACCCGCCCCCCGAGTCGAACCTCTCGCTCGAGCTCGATTGGAAGGTCGACCCCGGCGTGGAGACACGCCTTGGCATCTTCGTGCACCTCGTGCCGTCGACCGGCGACGACCTCCGCGCCGACCACGTGATGTTCTCCGACGTGCTCGAGATCGAGAAGGCGCCCACCGACAAGATCCTCCGCGACGTCGTCGACGTCACCATCCCCGACGACGCCAAAGGGAAGATGTGGACGATCTACGTCGGCGTGTGGCGCGTGCGCGGCGACGGCAAGCGCATCCCCGTCACCGAGCCGGGGAACGTAAAAGTGTCGGAAGATCGGCTCGAAGTCGGCACCTTCTACGTCCCGTGAGGGGCGGCTTCCCGCGGGCTGCCCGTGTGGTAAAGAACACGCTGTGAAGCTCCGCCGGTCTCCCCTGAAGCGCACGCGCACGAGCTGGCTCGCGCGCGCCCTCGCCACGCTGGCCGTGTCGGGCACGCTCGTCGCGGCGAGCGTGCCGGCTCGAGCGATGATCGTGGAGCGCGTGGTCGCCGTGGTCGGCGAGCGGTCGATCCTCCTCTCCGACCTGAAGCACCGCGCGCGGCCGTACCTCTTTCACATCTACGGCTCGACGCAGAACCCGACGCAGCAGGCGGCGCAAGAGACCGAGATGTACCGCGAGGTCCTGAACCGCATGATCGACGACCGGCTCGAAGAGCAGGCGGCGGACAAGGCGCACCTCACGGTCACTGCCGACGAGATCGATCGCGGCATCAAGCAGAAGGCCGACAGCATCAACTTGAGCACGCGCCAGCTCCTCGCCGAGGCGAAGCGCCAGGGGCTCAGCGAGTCCGACTACCGCGACGAGATCCGTCGCCAGGTGCTCGAAGGGAAGCTCGTGCAGCTCCGCGTGATGAGCCGCGTGCGTGTCACCGAGGAAGACGCGCGCGCTGCGTACGCGCATTGGCTCAAGGAGTCGAAGGAGCAAGGGGGCGAGGCGGTCGTCGACGTGCGCATCCTCGCGCGGCGCGTGCCGCAGGGCGCGACCGACGCCGACGTGGCCGCGACCGAGACCTTCGCCAGGGAGCTCGCCGAACGCGCGCGCCACGGGGAAGACTTCTGCAAGCTCGTCGAGCAGTACACCGAAGACCCTTCGACCAAAGCCACTTGCGGCTCGCGCGGTCTCCAGCAGGTGGTGAACCTGCTCGCGCCCATCGCCGACGCCATCGCCGGGCTCAAGAAGGGGCAGGTCGCCGAGCCCGTCACCTTCGGCCGCGAAGCGGTGCTCGTCATCCAGGTCGCGCGGCCGCCGGGCGTCCCCTTGTTCGAGGAGGTGCGCGAGCCGATGCGCGACCGCGCCATGGGCGAGGTCATCGAGCGTCAGCGCAAAGCGTGGCTCCAAGAGCTTCGACGCGGCGTCTACGTCGACGTGCGGCTCTGAGGCGGGGCTCTCGCCGTCGGACAGGTCCTCGCGCCTGCGCATCGCGCGCCGCCGCGTCACGCTCGGCTCGTTCGTTCACGCATCGCACGCGACAAAAACGAAAACGCCCCCCTCGGCGAACCGAGGAGGGCGTCTTGCGACTTCAGGTGCGAATCAGGTGCCGAGCTGGCCGGCCGCTTGCGTACCGGCCGCCGAGACGTTCGGGCCGATCGACTTGATGGCGACAGCGGCGACGATGAGGACCGCGAAGAGGAGGAGGGCGTACTCGACCATCGACGCGCCCTTCGAATCCTTCAGGAACTTCTTGATGTTCTTCATAGCGGTCTCGCTTTCTTGATTGTCGTGAGTTGGTACTGCTTTTGGGTACGTCGTCTTCGCTTTCGCGTCGTCGTCCGTACGATTGTTACTAAAGCAAGCGCCCTGCCAAGAGCCGGAGAAACCCGGCCCATCGAATCTCCCACGATTTTAGAAGACCGGCATCTCGAATCGCCAATTTGTGGACGAGCGCTCCTCAGACCCGATGGACGGATTGTCCACTTCGTCGTCCCGTGTGAACGGCCCGTTCAAACCTACATGTCCGCGAGCGCGCGCGAAGCGGCGTGACACTCAGCTCCGCCCGCGATGCCGCGGCGCGCCACGCGAGAGGCTGCCGACCGCTTCGCCGAGCCCGTCGAGCGTGAGCTGGAACATGGGGAAGATGTCGGACAAGGCCTGCGCTGTCCCACCCCGCCAGTAGTTCGGCGGCTCGGGGTTCAACCACACCGTTCGGCGGAAGTGATCGGCGATGCGCTGCATCCAGCGGATCCCCGGCATCGCCTCTTCGCGGGCGCCGCCGCTTTGGTAGTACTCCCAGTCGCCGCCGCCGAGGAGCTCGGCCGGGTGCATCGCCGCGTCGCCCACGAGCACGAGCTTCCACTCCGGACCGCACGCGTCGAGCACGTCGCGCACGGGGATGGGATCCTGAAACTGCTCGGTGGCGTAGAGCCGACCGTAGATGCAGTTGTGGAAGTAGTAGGTCTTGAGCTCGCGGATGTTCGACGCCCGTTTCGCCGCGGAAAAGAGCCGCGAGATGAGCTGCGCGTACGGATCCATCGAGCCGCCCACATCCATCAAGAGGAGCACGCGCACGTTCGAGCGCTTCGGCGGGCGAAAGACGAGCTCGAGCTCTCCGGCGTTCTTCGCCGTCTCGGCGATGGTCTCGTCGAGATCGAGCTCGAGATCGGCCCCTTCGCGCTGAAGGGCGCGGAGCTTCCGCAGCGCGACCTCCATTTGCCGCACGTCGAGGACGAGGTCGGAGCGGTACGGCTTGTAGCGCCGCGCGTCGGCGACCCCCATCGCGCTGCGACCACCGCCGGCCGGGCCGACGCGGAGGCCGCTGGGGTGCGCGCCGTGGGCGCCGAAGGGGCTCGTGCCGCCGGTGCCGATGAAGCGGTTGCCCCCGTCGTGCCGCTCCTTCTGCTCCTTCATGCGCTCTTCGAAGAGGCGACGGAGCTCGTCCATGTCGAGCGATTGAAGGAGCGCGCGCTCTTCGTCGGTGATCTCGCGGCGGTTCTTGGGGTCTTTGAGCCACTCTTCGAGCTCGTCCAAGAGCTCCATGCTCTTCCCCTCGATGCCGCGAAAGTGGCGCAAAAAAGCCTCGTCGAAGGCGTCGAGGTCCCCCTCGCGGTGCACGCAGAGCGCCCGAGCCACGTGGTAGAAGCCGTCGAGCGAGCTGTCGTGGAGGCCGAGCGACATCGCGCGGGCGAGCGCCATGGCCTCTTGCGCGCCGACTTTGATCTTCTTGGCGCGGAGCTCGAAGAGAAACGGTACGAACATGGCTTCGAGGGGCGCCGAGCGCTCCCCTGCCGAGTATAGGGCCGATGCGGCGCTACTTCACGCGCCGGGCGAATCGCCGGCGACCCTGCCCGCCTACTTGCTCGCGCCGCAGCGGAGATCGCCGGGGGTGCTCGCGACGACGGTGTAGTCGCCGAGCGAAGCCCGCGCAGGGACGACGAGGGTCCCGGCGTAGCTTCCTTCCTCGTCCGAGGCGAGAGCGCCGAGAGGAACGTCGTCGCGCGCGCGGAGCGATCGCAGGGCGATGCGCACGACCACGTGGGGGCACGGCTCGCCGTCGGCCGTCACGCGCCCGCGCACGTGCAGCGCGCCGCCGCGACGCGCGTCCCCTTCGTCGACGGCGACGGAGAGGATCGACCGCGGACGCTCGTCGAGAGGCTCGCTCGACGACGTGGACGCGCTGCTCGCGCTCGGCGCGGGGAGCGTGCTCGACATGCCGGCGGGCGCCGTACCGCTCGCCGACGCCGAGCCGCTCGCCCCGGGAATGACGCCGTTCGCGCCGGAGGACGTGCCGCTCGTGGCGCCGCTCGCTCCGTTGGCTCCGCTCGCTCCACCGCTGCTCGCGTTGCTGGCGTTTCGCCCGCGGACGAGGTCTTCGCCGCGGGTGGCGTCGACGGGCCAGGCGAACGGATCGGGGGGCGGCGCGTAGGCCGTCTTGGGGGGGCCCGGGTCACCGAGGGTACGCCCGGCGCCGCCGAGATCGACCCGTCGCCACAGCGTGCCGTCGTACACCTCGACCCACGCGTGCGCTTCGTTGAGCGCCATGCGCGTGGGGAGACCGAGCGAGAGCGCCGTCACCAAGAAGGCGAACGCGCGGTGGCGGCACACCCCCTTCTGCGAGAGCGCGAGGTCGAGGTAGACGTCGCCACTGTCCTTCGGTCGCTCCTCGGAGTCGGCGAACGACCGAAAATACGAGACGAGCTTCGACACCGCTTCGCGCGGGCGCATCGCCCGGCTCACGCCGATGCGGCGCGCGACCTTCGACGCCGAAGCCGCCGCGCGCGCAGGGAGCGGAGGGACGGTGGGGAGCGCAGCCCATTCGGGATCGCCGAACTGGCCGCCGAACGTGGCGCGCGGGAGCGTCACCTCCATGACCATGCGCGCGCGCGTGGCCTGAGCGCCTTCGACGAACCAGTTGTCGGCGCCGTCACGAAAGAGGACGAAGCCGACGTCGTGCGTGCCGGCGGCCAGGTGCGCGCGGACGACCCGCGCCCCGGGGCCGACGCTGGGGATGCGCACCGGCACGTGCGGCGTGAGATCGACGACGAGATCGGCGAAGAACTGCTCCTCCGAGCCGTCGCGTGCGACCACGGCGTCGGTGGGGATCCGCTCGAGGCGCGGCGTGCGCACGTGGAGGGCGTAGTCCGCGTCCACGCTGTCGAACGCCGACACGCGCTTGAACGGCGCCGTCGAAGGGGTGAAAGGATCTTCGTAGGGGAGGACGTCGGGGCGCTCGGTGGCGCGGTCGGGGAGGAACGTGTCGCTCGGCACGGTGCCGCCGGCGCCGGCCTGTCCTTGCGCGCCGTACGCCGGATCGCCCGGGGACGTGGCCTTGCGCGGATCGGGGGCGCGGACGAGGCCGCTCGGCGTCTCGAGCGCCGCGGGGAGCTGGCCGTCGAGCACCACGTGCATCGCGATGTCGTCGCGCGCGTCCGGCGGGATGGGCTCGTGGAGCACCGCCTTCGAGCTCGCCCCCGCCGGCGGCGCGAGCACGAGCCCGAGCAGCGGAACGACGAGCAAGAGCTGCCTCGAGACACGCATGCGCTACGTGAAACGTACCAGCGACGGCGATCTTTGGCGCGTCAGTGGAGGGCGCGGGCGTTCGCGGTGCCCTGCGGGGGCGCGGGCGGCGCGGCCGAGCCGTCGTTCCGCCAGCCGCCGGGCTCGTAGTAGTACGTCCCCTCGGCGGCGACGTACTTCGGCGCGTACCAGGTCGCGCCGGGCGGCGCGCTCTCCCAGTGGCCGGGGATCCACATGTATTGTGCACCTGCCCAGTGCCAGTAGCCCGCGACCCACGTGGCGTTGGGGCCGGGCGGCGCGCCGCGTGTTTCGACGACGGGCGGCGGCGGCGGGCCGTTGACCACGACGCCGCGCGGCGGGGGGGAAGTTGCCGTGGCGACGCAGGCGACGTTCGTCGACGCGAAGAGCGCGACGAGACCCATGGCGGCGCACGACGCGAGCACGTGGCCCGCGCGGCGCGACGCACGCGTCGCCTTCGATGCTCCCCCTCGACGTCTCACGAGTTCGAAAGATAGCATCCCCACCGCATGTCGTACGCCCGCGGCCGGCGTTTTCATCCCTCGTGGATCGCCACCGTGGAGCCACATGTGCGCCGACCGAGGGCTCGGGGCGCCAAAGCGACGACGAGACGGAGCAGCGAATGAGCCTCGCCGACGATCTAGAGCACCTCCCCGACGACCTTCGCGCGCGCCTCGCAGCGCACGGCTTCGACGCGCCCCGCTTGCTTCAGCTCGCTTCGACCCTGCGCGAGTCGGGTGCGACGGCGGAGGAGCGGCGCGCACGACGGAACCGTGTGCGCGGCGAGGTCCGGGCCCCGAGCGAGGACGAGATCCTCGTCCGTGCGCGCGACGGCAGCCCCGAGGCCGAGCGCTTGGGCGCGATGGGCGAGGCGGCGATGAAGCGAGGGGAGCTCGCGTTCTGCGTGATGGCCGGCGGCATGGCGACGCGCATGGGCGGCGTGGTGAAGGCGCTCGTCGAGGCCGTCGAGAAGAAGACGTTCCTCGATCTGCGCCTCGGCGAGAACGCGAGCGCCAGCGCGCGCGCCGGGCGACCCATCCCCTTGTGGCTCATGACGAGCGAGGCGACGCACGACACTACCGTCGCCGCGCTCCGCGAGGCGCACGCGCCGCCGCACGTCGCCACCTTCCAGCAAGACATGAGCTTGCGGCTCACGCCCGAAGGCGAGCTCTTTCGCGACGCGCACGGAGCGCCGAGCTCGTACGCGCCGGGGCACGGGGATCTCGTCGACGCGCTACGCCGCTCGGGGCTCCTCGCTTCGTTTCGCAAGGCCGGCGGGAAGTACGTGTGGATCGCCAACCTCGACAACCTCGGCGCGGGCATCGACAAGGTGCTGCTCGGGATGTTCCTCGCCTCGAGCCCGGAAATGATGGTGGAGGTCTGCGACAAGGTCGTGGGCGATCGCGGCGGCATTCCCGTGCACGCGCAAGGCCGCCTCCAGGTGCTCGAAGAGTTTCGTCTGCCGCCCGGGTTCGATCCCACGAGCGTGTCGGTCTTCAACACCAACACCTTCCTCGTGCGCGCCGACGCTCTCGAGACGGTCGACGTGCCGTGGAGTTGGTTCGAGGTCGAGAAGAAGGTCGAGGGGCGCGTGGCCGTGCAGTTCGAGCGGCTCTTGCAGGAGCTCACCTTCGCCCTCTCGGCGATCTACGTGCGGGTCCCCCGCGAGGGGGTCGAATCGCGCTTTTTGCCGGTGAAAGACCACGAAGAGCTGGCGCGCCGCCGCGCCGACATCGAGCGGGTCGCCCGTGCGCGGGGGATGCTCGGCTGACGGCACCAGGTGCTAGCCTTCGGGCTGAAACCGGAACGTGAGGGGAACTGAACGATGAGCACGCACGAAGGCCGTCAACCGAGCGAGCCGCCGCCGTCGGCGGGGATGGACGCGCGCATGTCGCGCCTGTCGGAGATGCTCGCGACGAGCGGTCGTTTCGGCGACACCACCGTCACGCGACCGCACCCTTTGCTGCTCCTCTTGGTGCACGGCGAGACCGCCGTCATCGTGGCCCACGCCAGCGTGTGGGATCGCGGGCGCGAGGTGCTGAAGCCCTTCGTCCCGCGCTTTTCGAACGGCACGGCGATGCTCGTCTTGCTCGGCAAGCCCAAGGACGAGGACATCGGCCAAGCGCTCCACCGAGGGCTCGCGACCATCCTCGCCGAGGATCCCTCGGCCGACGAAATCTACGTCGCCGCGCACCGCGCCTTCGAGCTGCTCGAGGCCCGCGGCCGCGCCGAGAGCCGCGGTCGCTCGCTCGATCAGTACCGCACCGAGCTCGCCGAGCTCGTGAACATCGCGCGCACCATCACCACCGAGCGCGACGTGAACAAGCTCCTCGGCGTCATTCTGGAGAAGAGCCGCTTCATCACCGGCGCCGACGCCGGCAGCATCTACGTGGTCGAAGAGGCGGCCAAGACGCTCCCCGCCGGCTCGGAGAAGCACCCGCACCTCCGCTTCAAGCTCACGCAGAACGACTCGGTCACCTTCGACTCGCGCGAGTTCGTGATGCCGATCTCGAACCGGTCGATCGCCGGCAACGCCGCGCTCACCAAGCGCGCGGTCAACATCGCCGACGTCTACAACCTCCCCCCCGGCTCGCCCTTCGGCTTCGACAAGAGCTTCGACGAGAAGATCGGCTACGTCACGAAGTCGATGCTCACGATGCCGCTCATCTCGCAGCGGGACGAGGTCATCGGCGTCATCCAGCTCATCAACAAGAAGACCGACGCTTCGCATCGCCTCGGCCGGCGCGCCGACGTCGAAGAGCACGTCATCCCCTTCGATCAGAGGAGCGAGGAGCTGCTCGGCATGCTCGCGGCGCAAGCCGGCGTCTCCTTGGAGAACGCGCTCCTCTACGACGAGATTCGCCAGCTCTTCGAGGGCTTCGTGAAGGCGAGCGTCGAGGCCATCGAGTCGCGCGACCCGACGACGAGCGGTCACTCGCGCCGCGTGGCCGATCTCACGGTGAACCTCGCCAAGGTCGTGGACGGCGTGGGCGACGGTCCGTTCCAGAGCGCCAACTTCAGCCGCGAGGATCTCCGGGAGCTCGAGTACGCGAGCCTGCTCCACGACTTCGGGAAGATCGGCGTGCGCGAGAAGGTGCTCGTGAAGGCCAAGAAGCTCTTCGACGAGCGGCTGGAGATGATCCGTGCGCGCTTCGACTTCGTGGAGCGCTCGACCGAAGCGGAGGTCTTGATGCGCAAGCTCCGCGCGATGGAGCGAGGCGCGCCTCTTTCCGAGATCGAAGCGCTCGATCGCGAGCTCGTGGCGCGGCGAGCCGAGCTCGAGGAGGCCTACAAGGCGATCTTGAACGCCAACGAGCCCACGGTGCTCGCCAGCGGCGACTTCGAGAAGATCGAGCAGCTCGCCCGCGAGACGTACACGGACCTCCGCGGCGAGGTGCGGCGGCTCTTGGACGACGAAGAGGTGACGAGCTTGAGCGTGAAGCGCGGCTCGCTCACGAACCAAGAGTTCGACGAGATCCGCTCGCACGTCTCGCACACCTTCAAGTTCCTCTCGCAAATCCCCTGGGGCAAGGCGCTCCGCCGCGTCCCCATCATCGCCGGCGCGCACCACGAGCGCTTGAACGGCACGGGCTACCCGAACCGGCTCCACGCCGAGGAGATCCCGCTGCAGTCGAAGATGATGAGCATCGCCGACATCTACGACGCCCTCACCGCCAGCGACCGCCCCTACAAGAAGGCGGTGCCGGTGGAGCGCGCGCTCGACATCCTCGAGTTCGGCGTGAAGGACGGCCACCTCGACGTCGAGCTGGTTCGTATCTTCCGTGAGGCGCGTATCTGGGAGAAGTGCGAGTCGGTGCCGCAGTCCATCAGCTTTCGATGATTCGTCTCGACGTCGCGCCGCCGGTCTCGTTCGTCCCCGCGCAGTCCGCGTTCCATCTCGTCCTCTCGTCGATCGGCATGCTCACGGCCATCGGCGGTGTCATCGCTTGGCAGGTCCTGAAGCAGAGGAGCTCGCCCAAGGCGCGGCGCGGGCTCTTCGTGGCCTTCTTCGGCCTGGCCCTCTACACCGCGGCGGTCCTCCTCGGCGCCGCCGGGATCCCCGGCGGGCGCGTGGCGCACGCCCTCAGGCCGTGGCCCGAGCTCCCCGACGGCGCGCCGCTCCCGCCCGAGGTCCCCGCGCCGCTCGACGCCAGCGTGGATTGACCCGCAAAGAACTCGCAGCGCGTCGTTCGTTGTGATGCGATCGGCCAGCATGAAACGCCACGCACCGTGGGGCTCGACGAAGAGGGCGCGCTTCGTCGTGCCGCTCACCGCGGCGCTCTTCGCGTCCCCCTCGGCGCTCGCGCAAAAGCCCGCCAAAGACGCCCCCAAGCCCACGACGCCGCACGACGCCGCCGAAGTGGAGGCGAAGCCCCCCGAGCGCGCGCCGGCGAGCGCCACCGAGCCGCTCCCCGATCCCACGCCGGGACCCGATCCGTTTCGCAACGACGCGTCGTCGACGTGGGCCACGTCGCCGACCTCGGCGAGCGGTACAGAGCTCGTCCCCACGACAGCCGGCCCGAGCCTCGGCGGCGGAGGCCAAGGCCAGGGCGACGCGCGCGCGGCCGATCGCGACGCGACCGTTCGCGCGCTCGAGCAGCGCGTGGCGATCCTAGAGGCCGAGCGAGAGCGCGAGCGCCAGCACGGATCGTGGTTGTCGATGATCAAGGTGAGCGGCTACCTCCAGCCGCAGCTCGTGTGGTCGTGGTTCAACGCCGCCGCCTCGCCCAACGCCGGGAGCTCGGGGCTGCCGAACGGCATCACGTCGAACGACGTCACCGCCAAGAGCGACGGCACCACCACGAACCCGGATTTCTTCCGGCTTCGGCGCGCGCGCCTCAAGCTCGAGATCACCCCCGTCGAGTACGCCACGGCGGTCTTCGAGATCGATCCCAACCTGCTCGGTGGCAAGGACGCCGCGACCGGCACCGTCGCGCGGAACGTCGAAGCCATCGGGCGCGTGCCCTGGTCGCGCGACGTTCGCACCGACTTCGGGATGGGGATGTTCAAGGTCCCCTTCTCCCACGAGATCATCGAATCCGACGCCGATCGCCCGTTCATCGAGCGGAGCTTCGGCGAGCAGAACATGTTCCCGGGAGAGTTCGACACCGGCATCCGCGCCGTCACGCACGCCGCGTTCGAGCGCTTCAACGCCCAGGTGGCGGTGGTGAACGGCACGATGATCGGCGAGAGGAATTTCTCGGTCGTCCCCGATCTCAACAAGGGCAAGGACTTCGTCGCCCACGTGAACTACGACTTCGGCCTCTTCGACCTTGGCGCCGGCGGCTACTACGGCCAAGGGCAAGGGGTCGACGCCGCCGCGCTCCGCTTCAAGCAGTTCCCCCGATGGGCGGTCGAGGTCGAGGGGGGCATCCATCACACCTTCGTGAAGAAGCTCGGCGCCACCCGCTTCTTCGTCGAGTTCACGATGGCGAACAGCATGGACCGCGGCGTCCGCTACGGCTTCGCGCTCCCCGCGGTGCCGAGCGACGTGCGGAACGACGTCGACGGCAAAGACGAGCGCAACCTCCAGTTTCGCTTCGAGCAGGACGTCACGCGCTGGCTGACGCTCGGCGCGCGCTACGACTCGTACGCCCCCGACACCGCACAGGGCGACGACCTACGAAGGACCTACTCGTTCGTCTCGGCGGTCCACTTCACCAAGGCGCTCACGTGGATGCTCGAGGTCGATCACGCCGACGATCACATCCACGCGCCCGGCGCGGGGGTCCCCCATCGCGCAATCGAGACCTTGTCGAACGTCCTTCAAGCTCGGTTCTGACGGCGGCTCACGTCCGCGCTGCGCGCACGAGCACGTCGGCCAGCGAGGCGAGGCTCTTGACCCCTTCGATCGCCACGCCGGGGCGGAGGAACACCTCGTCGACGATCGCCGCCGCGACCTTCGGGCCTTCGGTCGCGAGGAGCTCCGGGGAGAAGGCGGCCACGCGTCGCGCGACCTCCTGCACGGCGTCGCGCGAGGCCATGAAATCCCCACCGAGGACGAGGGCGCCGTCCGCGTCGCGCCCCGCGGCGACCTCGCCGATGGCCTCTTCGACAGAGGCCGACCACGCCGGAGAGACGGCGAGCTCGGTCGCGTCGGCGAGCCCGCGCGGCTCACCGAGCGCCACCCCTTCGAGACCGTAGGTCGCCTGGTACTCGTCGACCACGCGCTCCGCGAGCTCCTCGAGCACGAACGTCTTGCCGGTGATTTCCTCCAGCGTCCCCGGCTCGCGCTCACGAAACGAAGCACGCATCGCTCGCGTGAACGGCGTACGCACGGCGACGAACGCCTCCACCACCGCGCGCCCCGAGGTCGCGTCGTGGGCGAAGCCGAGGATCGCCGCGGGGCGCTTGCCGACGCTGATCCAATCGCGACCGAAGTAGCTGGCCGTCGCGCCCATGGAGGTGAGCGCGCGGAGCAGCGGACGCACGTAGCGGTTCAAGAGCTTGTCCGGCGGGCACGCGGTGAGCGCGTCGCTCCGCTCGAGCGCGAGGAGCACGTGGAGCGTCCCCGGCCCCACGTCGACGGCAGCGCCGCCGGAGATGCGCGTGAGCTCACGCGCGTTCGAGCTCTTCGTGCGACGTTGAAATGCGCCACGCAGCGTGGCGAAATCGTCGAACGTGAGCACGCTGAGCTCGGCCGGGTGGACGAGCGGCGCGTCGAGCGCACGCTGGCTGAGGGCCGCGGCGTGTGCCGTGGTCACAGCGCCTTGGCGGTGGCCCAGCCGTGTGCTCATGGGCGTGGATGCTGCAAGGTCACGCGCACGGTGGCAAGATGCGTCGCGTGACACGCACCCCTTCTCTCGATACCGCGCGCCGCGTGCGCTTGCGCTGCGGCTCTCTGCTCTTCGCCGGCGCGGTGGGCTCGGCTTCGCTCTTGGCGACGACGCGCGCCGAAGCTGCACCGCCGTGGGTCGATCGAAGGCTCACGCTCCCCGAGCACGATTGGGCGTTCGACGGCGGCCTCGGCATCGGCCACTACGACTTCGGCCCGCTCCCCAACGGGCAGCGCGCTTCGGGCACGGGGCCGGGCCTCAGCTTCGAAGGCGCGGTCTCGGTCGTGCGCCACCTCGAGCTCGGCTTTCGCGGCGGCTTCCGCTTCGGCAACGACGCGCGCGCGGCGCAGGCCGACAACTACGGCCGGCTCTTCGATCGCGAGACCTACGGCACGCGCACCGACACCGCGGCGAACCCCGAGTTTCGCATCCGCGGCGAGCTCATCGATCTCGAGATCATCGAGCTCGCGCTCGAGGGCCGCGTGTGGATGCCCATCGAGGATCAATCGCGCTTCGGGATGATGTTCGGCGTGCCGCTCGCCTTCCACTTGGGGAGCACGGTGCGCCTCGACACCGGCGCATACGTGCCGGTCCTCTTCTACGATCAGACCGTGACCGCGATCAGCGTGCCCGTCGACGTCTGGTTCCAGGTGAACGAGAAGCTCTGGCTCGGTCCTCTCACCGGCTTCGAGATCGACAACCCCGGCGGGCACGGCCACCTCTCGGCGGGCTTCGGCCTCGGCTACCAGGTGCTCTCCTTCCTCGACTTCAAGACCATGTTCCTCTGGCCGCGCATCGATCAGCGCTACGGCCCGTCGAACTTCGGCCTCGGCGCCGGCGTGCAAGTCCGCATCGAATAGCGCTCCGCGCGCTTCGCGCCTCGAGGGTGGTAGCCTCGTCCGTATGTCGGGGATCGATTGGGCGCGTGAGAGCGACCGATGCGTGAGCCTCCTCCAAGAGCTCCTCCGCATCCCCACGGTGAACCTCGGCACGCGCGAAGAAGGCGACGGCAACGAGCGCCCCGCCGCCGAGCTCTTGGCCGAGCATCTTCGCCAAGCGGGGCTCGAGCCCAAGCTGTTCGAGAAGATGAAGGGGCGCACCAGCGTCGTCGCGCGCCTCCGCGGCACAGGGAAGAAGCCGCCGCTCCTCTTGAACGCGCACCTCGACGTCGTCGAAGCCGATAAGGACGCGTGGCAGCGCGATCCCTTCGGCGGCGAAATCCACGACGGCTACCTCTGGGGTCGCGGCGCCATCGACATGAAGCACATGGCGGCGATGAGCACGTGTGTGCTCGCGCTGCTCGCGCGCGGCGCAGCGGAGACCAAGCTCGAACGCGACGTCATCTTCGCCGGCGTGGCCGACGAAGAGAACGGATGCACGCTCGGCAGTCGCTTCCTCGTCGACGAGCACCCGGACGAAGTGCGCGCCGAGTACGTCGTCGGCGAGGTCGGTGGCTTCTCGCTCCACCTCTTCGGGCGCCGCTTCTATCCCATCCAAGTCGCCGAGAAGGGGGTGTGCTGGGTGCGCGCCACCTACGAGGGGAAGCCCGGCCACGGCTCGATGCCCGATCCCGACAGCGCGGTGCACCGCCTCGCGCGCGGGCTCGAGCGGCTCGGCAGGACGCGCCTCCCCGCGCACCCCACCGAGCAAGTGCGAAGCTTCGTGAGCTCGCTCGCCGCCGGCCTACCGCGCGCACAACGCGCGGTCTTGAAGCGCCTGTCGGTGCCGCAGGTGGCGCCGCTCATCCTCGACTACTTGATCCGCGATCCCGGGCAGCGGCGATCGTTCGGCGCGCTCCTCTCCAACACCGCGAGCCCCACCGTGCTCCGTGCCGGAGGCAAGGTGAACGTCATCCCCGGGCGTGCCTCGGTCGAGCTCGACGGCCGCACGCTCCCCGGGCAGACCACCGACGCCTTCCTCCGAGAGCTCGCCGAGGTGCTGGGCAAGGACGCGAAGCTCGAGGTCCTGAAGGAGATGCCGCCGGTCGTCACCCCCGTCGACACGCCGCTCTACCGGGCCCTCGAACGAGCGATCGTCGACCAGGATCCGCTCGGGACCCCCATCCCCTTCGTCATCCCCGGCTTCACCGACGCGAAGGCCTACCATCGGCTCGGATCCCACTGTTACGGCTTCTCGCCCGTACAGTTCGACCCCACGCACGACGTGAGCTTCACGCGCATGTACCACGGGCACGACGAGCGCATCCCTGTCCAGGGGCTCGCGTGGGGCCTGCGGACACTTTTCGAGGCGATCCGGGGTTTTTGCCGCGCGTCGTGAGGACGACGGGCATTGCGCCGAGAGAATCCGCTGCCGAAGTGGGCCGCAAGCTTGCTGAAAGCGGCGCATTTCGGATAGAACCGTGCTTCGTGCACCGATAGCCGAAGACGGCTTGGCGGTGGGATCCGCCGGAGGCTCAGAGAATGTCCAATCCCCAGATGGTGATGTACGAGGAGGAGTTCAATCAGATCCAGACGGTCGTAGACCGCCTGGTTCGTGACGCGAACGCCAAGGTCGTCTTCATCGTCGACAAGAACGGTCAGCTGATTGCCGCCAGCGGCGACATCGACAACGTGGACACCACGAGCCTCGCGTCGCTCACGGCCGGCAACATCGCCGCCACCGGCGGCATGGCCAAGCTCCTCAAGGAGCAGGAGTTCGCCACCCAGTTTCACGAGGGTGAGAAGGCGAACATCCACATCCAGCTCGTCGGCAACCGCGTCATTCTCGTCGTCATCTTCGACTCGCGTTCGAGCCTCGGCCTCGTGCGCCTGCGCGTGAAGAAGGCGAGCGAGGAGCTCAATCACATCTTCGAGACGCTTCTCAAGAAGGTGCAGGAGCCCGGTGCCGACTCGCCCTTCGCCGAGATCACCGACGAGGACATCGACAACCTCTTCAACGACTAATTGGCGTCCACGCGTGTCGGCGTGCAAAGCTGCATGTCGACGGAGGCGGCTATCTCGCGATGAGCTTCATCAACTACATGGCAAGGGAGATCAACTGTAAGTTGGTCTATTACGGCCCTGGCCTCTGCGGGAAGACGACCAACCTGCAGTTCATCTACGAGCGCACGAACCCCGACGCCAAGGGGAAGATGATCAGCCTCGCGACCGAGACGGAGCGAACGCTGTTCTTCGACTTCCTCCCGCTGTCGCTCGGCGAAATCCGCGGGTTCAAGACGCGCTTCCACCTCTACACGGTGCCCGGCCAGGTCTTCTACGACGCCTCGCGAAAGCTCATTTTGAAGGGCGTCGACGGCGTCATCTACGTCGCCGACTCGCAGATCGAGCGCACCGAAGCGAACCTCGAGTCGGTCGAGAACCTTCGCACCAACTTGGCGGAGCAGGGCTACTCGCTCGACAAGCTCCCGTACGTCATCCAGTACAACAAGCGCGACTTGCCGAACGTGGCGAGCGTCGAGGAGCTTCGTCAGATGCTCAACCCGACGAACGTCCCCGACTTCGAAGCCGTGGCCCGCACCGGCGTCGGCGTGTTCGACACGCTGAAGGCCGTGGCCAAGCTGGTCCTGACCGAGCTCAAAAAGGGCGGCTGACGTCGCCCTGAAGGGGTGCCCCACCCCGCCGGCGCTACGCGCCGTCGACCCTCCCCAAATCGCGCGCTCGCCTTCGCTCGCGCGCTCAGGGGAGGGTGTGGAGTCCCGCGGCGTCGACTTGGTGGTCGACGATCGTGACGCGCTCACCCGGGGCCACGCGGATCGCCGTCGCGAGGTAGTGGCGCTCGTTCGGGCGCGCTTGGGTGAACTGCCAGCTCACCGCGTCGTCGCCGAGGCTCGGGTCGACGTCGATCGACACGATCCCGGGGCCCACCTCACCGCGCGCGGGAACCACCTCGCGCGGCAATCGGAAGGCGAATTTCCCCAGCGGAATGGCGAGCCCCATCCCCCGCGCCTTGATGTACGCCTCCTTCAAGGTCCAGTACTCGAAGAAGCGCTCGCGTTGCCGCGCCTCCGGCTGGCCCACGAGCTCCACGACCTCGCTCGTCGCGAAGAAGCGGTCGGCGACGGCCACCGTCCGCCCGGGGCGCGTGCCGTCCTCGACGTCGACCCCCGCGTCACGCCCAAGGACCACGAGGCAGGCGATGAGCCCGTAGGTGTGCGAGAGGTTGAAGCGCAAAGGAAACGGGACCGCCGGCGAGGCGATCTCCGGCCTCCCGTGCTCGTTGGCCACGAAGCGCCACGCGCTCGGCACGACCCCCGGCACGTAGCGGGAGAGCGTCGCCCGCACGAACGCGCGCGTGAGGAGGTACTCGCGCGCCACCTGAGGGAGCGACAGCGAGGCGAGGCGCGCGCTCTCCTCGGGGGAGAGCCAGCGCGTGTAGGTTGCAAGGACTGCGTCGTCGACCTCGACCTCGGCGTCGAGCCGATGGAGGTGGGCCTCCCCTCCGGGCAGCGCCAAAGAAGGCACCGCGCCCGAAGCGCGAGAAGGCATCACGACGACGCGAGAATCAGCTGAAGAGGCTCGCGCGACGACCCTTGTTCTTCGCCTTCATCTTGGCGCGGTAGCGCTTCGTCTTGGTGCGGTTCGTCTTGCGGGGCTTCTTGGAAAGGACCAGGTACATGGGGACCTCGAAATGAAGGGGTCCGGTGGTAGCAGACCGGGCCCCCCCAGCGCAACTCCGCCCGTGTTCAGGGGTGGCGGCGGCGGGAAAAGGCCGCTATCAAGCGTCGGATCATGTCGTCGGCTTCGAGCAAGGCTTCGAACACCCCGCGCGAGGGGGCGTCCCGCGCCTCCGCCGGGCAGCACGTCCGTCTCATCCACGAGTTCAAGTTCGAGGCGGCGCATCGCCTCCCGCGCGTCCCCGAAGGGCACAAGTGCGCGCGGCTCCACGGGCACTCGTTCAAGGTGGAGATCACCGTGGCCGGCCCGGTGAACCCCGAGACCGGCTGGTTCCTCGACTTCGGCGAGCTCTACGATCTGTGGCGGCCGCTCCACGACACGCTCGACCACCACTACTTGAACGAGGTCCCCGGGCTCGAGAACCCGACGAGCGAGATCCTCGCGAAGTGGATCTGGGACAAGCTCGTGCCGAACCTCCCCTCGCTGCGGCAGGTCACGCTCTTCGAGACCTGCGACGCGCGCTGCGAATACACCGGCCCGGAGGCGTGACGTGTCCAAGGCGATGGTCTGCCGCTGCGAGGACGTGACGCTCCACGAGCTCGAAGAGGCGATCAAGCGCGGCCACGACGATCTCGAGTCGCTGAAGCGCTACACCGGCTTCGGCACCGGATGGTGCCAAGGGAAGTCGTGCGTCGCGCTGTGCGCGCGCCTCCTCGTCGAGCGCGGCGGCACGGCGAGCCTCCCCATCACGCCGCGCCCGCCGTTTCATCCACTGCCGCTCGCCGACCTCGCGGGGCTCGCGGAGGTGGCGGACGAAGACGCACGCGAAGGGCGCCCGCCGCACTGAGCCGCGTCGCGCGCGAGCGCATCGCTCGAGAGAATCGGCGCGCGCTCGTCGTCGCGTGACGCGGCGACTCCGTGCTACCACCGGGGCATGAGCGAATCGGTCAGCGTCTTTCGCGGTGGGCTCTTGAAGGGTCAAGTGGCTCTCGTCACCGGCGGCGGCAGCGGCATCGGCGCAGGGCTCGCCAAGCGGCTCGCCGAGCAAGGCGCCAAGGTCGGGCTCCTCGGGCGCACGCTGGCAAAGCTCGAGGCGATCGCCCAAGAGATCACTCAAGCCGGCGGCGTGGCCTCGTGTCACCCGTGCGACGTGCGCGACTACCCGGCGCTCGAGGGGGCGGTGAACGCGGTGGCGGAGAAGCACGGCCGGCTCGACGTCGTGGTGTGTAGCGCCGCGGGGAACTTCCTCGCGCCGGCTTCGACCTTGAGCGCCAACGGCTTTCGCTCGGTCATCGACATCGACCTGTGCGGCACGTTCAACACGGCGCGCGCGTCGTTTCCGCACCTCGAGAAGACCCGCGGGCACATCGTGAGCATCACCGCGACGCAGGCCGCCGTCCCCACGCCGCTCCAGTGCCACGCCGGCGCGGCCAAGGCGGGGATCGAGAAGCTCACGCGCGATCTCGCGCTCGAGTGGGGTCGCTTCGGGATTCGCGTGAACGCCATCGCCCCCGGGCCCATCGCCGGGACCGAGGGGATGACCCGCCTCGCGCCCGGTGACGCGAAGACCAAGCTCGAAAACCGCGTCCCCTTGAAGCGCTGGGGGACGGTGTTCGAGATTTGCGAGGCGCTCACGTACCTCGTCTCGCCGGCGGCGACCTACGTGACGGGCGCGACCTTGCTCGTCGACGGCGGGACGTCGCTGCTCGGCGCGGGGCCGTTCTTGGAGATGATGGGGCTCTGATCGGCCGGCGCGAGCGACGCGCCGGCGAAGAGCACGAGGGCGATCCACACCGCGTCGGCGAACAAAAGGTGCACGATCTGCATCGCCACCGGCGCGAGCAGGAGCACGTTCGCCGCGCCGGCGACGATCTGCACGCCGGCGAGCACGCCGAGGATGCGGCCAAAGCGACGCGCTTCGTCCGAGAGCCCCGCCCAACGCGCGAAGGAGCCGGCAAACGTCAGCGCCCCCCCCACGAAGACGGCGAGCACCGGGTGGAGCACGCGGAGGCGCACGAAGAGGTGCGCGCCCGGCGAGAGATCTTGCGCGAGCCCTGCGCCGAGCGACGCCGAGGGGAAGAGCGTGTCGCCCAGCGCCGCCACCGCGCCGCTCGTGCCGAGGACGAGCAGACCGAGGGCCGCGATGGCGAACGCCACCGTGACGCCGGGGCGCGCGCGGAGGCGTAGACCGGAGGTCGCCTGCGTCGCGCCGAAGAGGAGCGTGAGCGCCAGCGCGCCGAGCAGGAAGAACGTGTTCACGAGGTGCAGCGCCATCGAGAGCGCACGCTTCGACGACGCGTCGTGAGCGACGAGCTCGAAGAGCACGAGGCCCGCGCCGATGAGCGCTTCGGCGAGCACGAAGGCGAGCGAGGCCCAGGCGGCGCGCCGCGCGGGAGCGCCGCGAGGGAAGGCACGCGTGGCGGCGAAGACGAGCGCGGCGACGAGGACGAGGGCGAGCCCGCTCGTGACACGGTGCGAGAGCTCGATGAGCGTCTCGATGCGAGGTGCGCGAGGGACGATCTCTCCGTTGCAGAGCGGCCAGTGCGCGCCGCAGCCCGCGCCGGAGCCGCTCGCGCGCACGTACGCGCCCCAAAGCACGACGAGCACGTTGTAGAGGAGCACCCCCGCGGCGAAGCGGGTGAAGCGAGGTCGCGTCACGCCCCGGGTTTTGAAGGCACGGGGCGGAAAAAGCAAGCCCGCGCCGGGCTACGCCGCCGCTTCAGCCCTTCTTCAGGACGACGCGGTTGCGGCCGCCGCGCTTGGCTTCGTAGAGCGCTTCGTCGGCGGCGGCGATGAGCTCGGCGGGGGTGTTCGCCGGGACCTCGGGGGTGGCCGCCGCGCCGAGGCTGATGGTGATGCTGAGTCGCTGGCCGCCGAACTCGAACGAAGAGCTCTCGACGAGCATGCGGAGGCGCTCGGCGAAGATGCCGGCTTTGCCGAGCTCGACGGCGCGGCAGATGATGCCGAACTCCTCACCGCCGTAGCGAGCGAAGACGTCCTCGGCGCGCGCCGCCGAAGAGGTGAGCTTGGCGAGCCGCGCGAGCACGTAGTCGCCCGCCAAGTGCCCGTAGGTGTCGTTCACCTTCTTGAAGTGATCGACGTCGAACATGATGAGCGACAGGTGCGACTTGTGCCGGCGCGCGTAGGCGAGCTCGGACTCGAGGCGATCCATGAAGTACTTCTTGTTGAACGCCTTGGTGAGGCTGTCGCGGAGCGCGGCCTCGTACATCTGCTGCTGGAAGCTCTCTTCCAGGTGGTCGTGGTAGGTGAACTTGAGGATCGTCGTCGACCCGATGCGGATCTTGTCGCCGTCGTGGAGCGCGCGCGCCTCTTCGACCGGCTCCTCGTTCACCATCGTGCCGTTGGCGCTCTTCAAGTCCTCGATGAAGACGTCGGAGCCGCGCTGCACGAGACGCGCGTGACGGCGCGAAACGCCGTCGTCGTTGACGCGAATGTTGGCCGTCGCCGTGCGGCCGATCAGCGTCTCCGAGGCTTCGACGCGGTACATCTGGCCGACGCCGTCGCCGGCGAGAACGATGAGGTACGCCCGGTCCCGCGCGGTGCGCAGGATCTCTTGGGGCATTTCCCCGATACGCGTCTCATCTTCTTCCTCAGGAGGGAAGCTACTCCGAGGCATGTTCTCATTGTCAGCGGCGACCGCGAGTCGGTCAAGGGTCCATCTCAACCATGGGCTACGTCGTGACCGTGGCTCGTGAAAGCAGGCCCGCGACACGCGGCCCTGGTACGGGGCGTGGCCTGCCTCTCCGGTCGCGGCAAGCCCGATCGGGGGTGACGAGGCCACGCACGACGCCGCTCGGCAGCGCGTGGAGCCGACTACGACGCGCGCGCCGTCAATCGAAGTCGGGCATCGCGCGGATGTCGCGCACGATGTCCGCGAACTGCTCGAAGCGGAGCGCCTGATCGGCGTCCGACTTCGCCACCGTGGGATCCGGGTGGACCTCGACGATGATGCCGTGCGCACCCACCGCCTTGGCCGCGCGCGCGAGCGGGCGGATCCAGCGACGGACACCGACGCCGTGCGACGGATCGACGATGATGGGGAGGTGCGTGCGCTCGCGAAGGACGGGCACCGCCGAGAGGTCGAGCGTGTTGCGCGTCGAGTTCTCGAAGGTACGAATCCCGCGCTCGCAGAGGATGACGTCGGGGTTCCCCTCCGCGAGGATGTACTCCGCCGCGGCGAGCAGCTCGTCGAGCGTGGCCGAGAGGCCGCGCTTCAACATGATGGGCTTCGACACCTTCCCGACGGCCTTCAGCAGATCGAAGTTCTGCATGTTGCGCGCGCCGATCTGGAGGATGTCGACCGAGCGCGCCATGCGCTCGACCTGATCGAGGCTCATGACCTCGCTGATGATGGGGAGGCCGTAGGTGCGGCCGGCTTCGGAGAGGAGCTCGAGCCCTTCCCAGCCGAGGCCCTGGAAGGCGTAGGGCGTCGTGCGCGGCTTGAAGACACCGCCGCGAAGGATGACCGCGCCGTTGTCGCGGACGAACTCGGCGGTGCGCATGACTTGGTCTTTGGATTCGACCGAGCACGGACCGGCCATGATGATGAAGTCGTCGCCGCCGATCTCGACGTGATCGACCTTGACCGTCGTCCCCCACGGGCGCTGCTCGCGCGAGGCGCGCGGCCAGTTCTTCGCCGCTTGGGGCGGCGGCACCGCGGACTTGGTCTTCGTCGTGTGAATCGCCGCCGGGCGCGCCGAGAGGCTCTCGATCGTGCGAAGACGCGTCGTCGTCGGCGGAGCTTGGAACTCGCCGGTGAGCGGCGCTTGGAACTCGCCCGTGATGGTGATGTTGCCGCTCGCCGTCGCCTCATCGTCGGCGTCGTAGCTACCGAGGGGGCGAAAATCGGTGCAGTGGGTGCGCATCTCTTGGAGCGCAGCGAACACCTCGGGCATCGCGAGGTCGGCGTCGAGGTCGAGGTAGAAGCTCTGCTCCCAGGGACGACCGGGGCGCACGCGCGACTCGACCTTGCTGACGTTGATGCCGGCGGTGGAGAGGATCGTCAGGCACTTGGCGAGGGTGCCGGGCTCGTTGCGCGCGCGGAAGAGCACGGAGGTGCGGCGCGATCCGCCCGAAGGAGGCGTGCGCTGATCTTCGGGGACCATCTCCACGAGCACGAACCGCGTGAAGTGGACGCGGCTGTCCGAGAGGCCGGTGGCGAGCGCTTTGAGGCCGTAGAGCTCGCCGGCTTCGGAGGGGCCAACGACGGCGAGGGTCTTGTCCTTCCGCTCGGCGACCATGCGCGCAGCGCTGCCGGTGTCGACGGCGGGAATGAGCGTCGCCGCGATCATCGTGCCGAGGAAGCGGCCGCACTCTTCGAGCGCGATGGGGTGACCGTGGATCTCGCGGATCTCGGCGAGGGTCGCACCTTCGATGGCGAGGAGCTTCTGGTCGAGTCGGCGCGCGATCTCGCGCACCGGGGCGAGATTGTACCGAACGATCAAATCGTAGCCGTCGCGGAACGTTCCCGAGATGGCGTTGTCGAGAGGGAGAAGGCCGTATCGTGCTTTCCCGGTGGCAACCGCGACGGCCACGTCGCGGAACGTCGGGGCACCGATCAGATCCACCTCCGCGCCGCGCTTCTTGAAATGGTCTTGGAGAATGACCTGGCTGTGTGAGCCTTCGATCCCCTGGTACGCGGCGGTAATGCTCATGTGTCGTGTTGGCGCCGCGACATCCAGCGCCATAGCCTCCAACACGATAGATTAGTGGTTTTGCTTCGAGTGTCGCAATAGCACAGCAGCTCCCGACGCTCGGTTACCCCAGCGAACCCCGAGCGCGCGACGACGCGGTGCGCCGCGCTCAGTGTGCGCGAGACGCGTACGTGATCGCCACGAGGTCGGAGGCGGCGAGCGTGCGCGTCGCGACTCGGTCGATCTTGCCGGACCGATTCAGAGGCAATGCGTCGAGAGTCGTGGCGAATCTCGGGCGCTTGTAGGTTGCAAGCTTCGCCGGCGCACCGGCGAGCGCCTCGCTCGGCGAGAGGTGACGGTGCCCTTCGCGCAAAACGAGCGCGACGGCGACGGCCTGTCCCCAGCGCTCGTCGGGCACGCTGAACACGCAAGCAGCTTGGACGGCGGGGAGCGATTCGAGAGCCGCTTCGACCTCCGCGGGGTACACGTTCTCGCCGCCGGTCACGATGAGATCGGTGCGTCGTGAGAGGAGGTGCAAGCGCCCCTCGTCGTCGAGGCGACCGAGGTCGCCCGTCTTCAACCAACCGTCCTCGGTGAAGGGGTTCGGCACCTCTCCGAGCGGGAAGTACCCGCGCATCACCGACGGGCTCCGCACTTGCACCTCGTCGTTGACGATGCGGATCTCGACGCCGTCGAGCGGCGAGCCCGCGCCTTGGTCGATGCCGGGCGGCGTGCCGTAGCGCTGCGTCGTGACTTGCGCGCACGCCTCGGTGAGTCCGTAGGTTGTGAGCACCGGGACGCCACGCTCCCGCGCGCGATCGAGGAGCGCCGCGCCACTCGCCGCGCCGCCGAGCAAGACGACGCGAAGGCCGGCGGGGAGCTGCCAGTCGCGCTCGAAGAGCTGATGCAACATCGTGGGGACGAGCGAGGCGATCGTCACGCGATCGCGTCGCAGCACCGCGTCGACCGTGTCGACCGAGAAGCGCGGGCCGCCGAGCACGACGGTGCGGCGCGCCGAAAGACAGCGCGTGACGATGGAGAGCCCGCCGACGTGGGCGATGGGCATGCAGAGGAGCCAGCGATCGTCTTCACGCCAGCCGAGGTTCTTCGCGCTCGCCGCGGCGGCGGCGACGAAGCCGCTCCGGGAGAGCATCGCCCCTTTGGCGCGCCCGGTGGTCCCCGAGGTGTAGAGGATCGCCATGGTCGCCTGAGGATCGACCGGTGGCAGCTCGTTCGGCGCGCCGCCCTCGGGCTTCACTTCGCCGGCGACGTCACGCACGACGAGCGCGGGAGCGGCGTCGTCCACGATCTTCTCGCGCTCACCTTCGGTGAGGCGTGGATGCAGCGGCACGAAGGGAACGCCGAGCTCCATGAGCGCCAAGAAGAGCTCGATGGTCGGCGGATCGGGGTGCGCGACGACGGCCACGCGCGTGTCGCGGCCGGGGTGGATGCCACGGGCCACGAGCCACCCGACGACCCCGCGCACGCGCTCGGCGAGCTCGGCGTAGGTGATCTCGCGCCCCTCGGTGACGAGGGCGACGCGCGTGGGCGCCTCGCGTGCAGCGGCGAAGATCGAGAGCTCGCTCACGACGTGCCGGCAGCGACGAGGGCGTCGATGGCGCTCTCTGCCCTGGCCCACATGCGCTTGTTCTGCTCGATGGCGCCGTGCGGTGGGACCATCGCCTCGACGAGCGTCACGCGCCCCTTCGTGCCGCTAGAGGCCGCGGCGAGCGCGGCGTCGAGCTCGGCCACGTTGGTCGCGCGAGCGAAGCCGACGCCGTAGAGCTTGGTGGCGTGCTCGAGGTCGAACTCGTGCGGCGTCGTCACGTGGGCGAAGACGCCGGGCTCGACGCCGGGGAACGTCGCAAGCGGGAGCTGCTCGAAGATGCGGCCACCGCGGTTCTGCGTGACGACGAGCGTCACCGGGACGTGGGCGCCGCGCGCGAGTGCGAGCGAGGAGACGTCGTGGAGGAAGCTCACGTCACCGAGGAAGAGCGTGAGCGGGCCGTCGAGGAGCGAGGCGCTCCCGAGCGCGCCGGCGATCTGCCCGTCGATGCCGTTGGTGCCGCGCTGCGAGAGCACGCGCGCGGTCGACGACTTGCCGGCGGCGTAGCCGTCCACGTGGCGAATCGGCAGGCTGTTGCCGACGAAGAGGTGCCCGCCTTTGGGAATGGCGGCGACGAGGCTCCGCGCGACTTGTCCTTCGGTGAGCGAAGGTCCGGCGCTCGCGAGCTCCTCGTCCACCGCGCGCCACGCGAGCTCGTTGGCGCGCGCGACGAGGTCGGCGACGGGGAGAGGCGCGCGCGGAGCTTCGTTGCCGAGCTCGTGGAGGAGCGTGTCCACCACCTCTTCGAACTGACCGAAGAGCATCATCGACGCGCTGCTCGGCGGATCGGTCCACGCGTTGGTGGAGAGGACGATGCGGCGCGCGGTGGTGGTCCCCACGTAGCGCTCGTAGGAGGTGGACGTCGGCGTCCCCGCTTCGAGGATGACGTCGGGGCGTAGCTCTTTGGCGAACGCCTGCGCGCGGAGGAATGTGTCGAACGCGTCCCCCACGACCACGCCCGCGGGCACCTCGCCGGAGAAGCGAAGCTGGCTCGGCGCTTCGGGGAGGATGGGGAAGCCGAGGCGCTTGGCCAAGGCGAAGATGCGCGCGCGGTGCTCGGCGTGCGCGAGCGGCGCGGGGCCGAGGACGATGAGACCGCCGCGACGCGCCCCTTTGCACGTCTCTGCGGCGAGCTTCACTGCCTCGATCGAGGGGAGCTGGCGCGGAGGGGCGGCGTGCACGATGGGCTCGGCGAGGAGCGCGCGGGCGCGCCCCTCGAGCGCGCGCTCTTCGTCCGTCGAAGGAGCGTGCGGCTCGAGCGGCTTTCGCGCGCGGGCGTTCAAGTGCACCGCGCCGGCCATCGGCCAGAGCGTGGCGAGCGAGGCCTGCGCCGCCATTCGGCGGAGCGCGCGGAGCGAACCGAGCGAGGGATCGGGCATGCCGAGATCGAAGAAGCGGCGCGCGTGGCTTCCGAAGAGCTTGATCTGATCGATCGTCTGCGCGGCGCCGCACTCTTGGAGCTCGACGGGGCGATCGGCCGTGAGGATGAGGAGCGGGATCTGCGCCGCGTTGGCCTCGACGATCGCCGGGAGATAGTGCGTGCCCGCGCTCCCCGAGGTGCACAAGAGGAGGCTCGGTCGCCCGCTCACGCGCGCTTGGCCGAGCGCGAAGAACGCAGCGCTGCGCTCGTCGAGCGAGTCGTGGCAGCGAAGGCGAGGCTCGCGCGCGGCGGCGATCATGAACGGAGTCGATCGCGACCCCGGGCTCAAGACCACGTCGCGGACGCCGGCGTCGGCGAGGCTACCCAAGAGAACGCGCGACCACTCGGCGAGCAGGCTGTTCAAAGCACCCCCAGCGCACGGAGAAACGGCTGCTGCTTGAGCGACGTCTCGGCATACTCCGCCTCGGCGTCGGACTCTTCGACGATGCCCGCGCCGGTGAAGACGTAGGCGCGCTTCGGCGTGATGACGCCGCAGCGGATCGCCACGGCGAAGACGCCGTCGCCGTCGGCGTCGATCCATCCGACGGTGCCCGTGTACCAACCGCGGGCCGCCTTCTCGTTGTCGACGATCCATTCGGCGGCGGGGCGCGTGGGGGCGCCGCCGACCGCGGGCGTCGGGTGAAGAACGGCGAGCAGGTCGGCGACGTGCGTCGTCGGAAGCAGGCGCGCCGAGATGGCGGTGTTGAGGTGCAGGATGTCGCGGACCTTTCGGATCTGCGGCTTCTCGTGCGTCACCACCTTCTCGGCGATCGGCGTCAGACTCTCGCGGATCTCGCGCACGACGAAGGCGTGCTCGGAGAGGTCCTTGTGGCTCCCGAGGAGGCGATTCGCTTGCCCGGTGAGACGCGGCACGTCCGAGCCGAGCGAACGGATCGTCCCGGCGAGCGCCTCGGTGACGAGATCCGCGCCCTCCTTGGCGAACAGCGTCTCGGGCGAAGCGCCGAGGAAGGTAGAGTGCTCGCGGCGGAAGCCGAAGCGAACGGTGTGCGTCTCGTGGGAGAGGCGCACGAGCACGTCGACGTCGTCGAGCGGCGCCGGCAGGTCGACGTCGCAGCGACGCGCCGCCACGATCTTCTCGAAGCCGCCGCCCACGATGGCGCTGCGGATCTTCTCGATGTGGATGTTCCAATCCTCGTAGCTCTGTTGGTGGGCGTTCTCGAGGGGGATGCGCTCCGCCGGCGCGGCGATGGCCGGGCGCCCTTGCGCGCCCTCGAGCGCCTCCAAGATCGAATCGAGCTCGGAGAGGAGCCCCGCTTGGAACGCGAGCCCCGTGTCCTCTTCGCGACGAACGGCGAGCGAGAGGTGCGCGCGTCCTTCGGCGATCGAGTACGTCCAGCGCGGGAGCGTGAAGCATCCGTCGCCGAAGTCCTCCCAGGGCGTCTCTTCGTTGCGGCGCGGCGCGAAGGCGATTCCGCCGAAGATGCGCGGCGAAGGGGCCTTGACCTCGGAGAGCTCGAAGCGCTGGAGGCGCGAGAAGAGATCTTCCGCCCAACGGCGAAGGACGTTCAGCCGCTCTTCGCCCTTGAGGTCGACGCGCGCGCACACGCCGGCGGCGGCGCACGAAGGACCGTTCGGCGGGTGCCAGAAGAGCCCCATGTCGCGCGGCGTGGCGCGGAGGAACGCTTCGAGCGGCGCCACCGGCGCGTCGATGTGCATCACGGCGATCGCCCCTTCGGGTCGCGTCGCCAGATCGCTGAACGCGCGAGCGAAGAAGGCGCGTACGGCGGACTCTTTGTCTTCGTCCAGAGGCTCGGTGCTCACGAGAAGTTTCCGCGGAGGATCATCTCACAGATTGGGCAAATCGAGTTGCATGGTAGCGTTGCCCGGCCGTGGCGGGAGCACTTTCGGGCGAGTCGTCCCTGGGCGCCACGCTGAACAAGCGCGGGCCGTGGGTGGCGTTCGGCGTCGCCTGCCTCGTCTACTTCGTCAGCCTCTATCCGGGGGTGGGCGGCCGGAACAACTGCGGCGACGCCGCCAAGTGGCAATACATCGGGTCGATCCTCGGCCTCTCCCACCCGCCGGGGAGCCCGCTGTACATCCTCCTCACGCACGTCTGGGGGAAGCTGCCGGTCTTCTCCTTGGCGGTGCGCGTCAATCTCTTCTCCGCCTTCGCCGGGGCCGGGGCGGTGGCGCTCCTCTTCGCGACGGCG
This sequence comes from uncultured Polyangiaceae bacterium, assembly GCA_964531795.1. Lineage (GTDB taxonomy): Bacteria > Myxococcota_A > Polyangia > Polyangiales > Polyangiaceae > CAZHHD01. The sequence goes on from CAZHHD010000012.1 coordinate 168,576, forward strand.
CGGAGGCTCGGTCAGTCGCTCGTAGGGGCCGCGGTCGCGGCGATCTTCTTCGGCCTCTCGGAGGCGATGTGGACCTTCTCCACCGAGGCCGAGGTCTACGCCACCTTCCTCTTCTTCTTCGCCTTCTCGGTGCACCGGGCGGTGGTCTGGTCGGAGACGCGTGCCGATCGCGACCTCTGGATCCTCTGCGTGGCCTACGCCGCGGGCTTCGGCGTCCACTACATGATGATCACCGCGCTCCCCGCGCTCGCGATCTTCGTGCTCGCGACGGACCGGCGCGCCGCCCTTCGCCCGCGAAACCTCGCCGTGGCCGTCGCGGCCGTGGCCTTGGGCCTCTTGCCGATGGTGTGGATGTGGACGCGCATCCCCGACGCGCCCTACTCCGAGTTCCACGGCGAGCACACCTGGCGCGCGTTCAAGGGCTATCTCCTCGCGCGGCAGTACCAAAAGAGCATGTTCCATCGCACGCTCTCCTTCCTCGTCTTCGATCGATCGGGGTGGGCGCTCTCGATCGTCGGGCGCCAAGGGGGGATCGTGCTGCCGGTGCTCGCGTGCATTGGCGGTTATCACCTGCGGACACGACCGCGCGTGGCGCTCCTCCTCGCCCTTGGCGCGCTCGCTCCCTTCGCCTTCCTCGCCGGCTACGAAGCGGGCGACGAGCTCGGCGACGCGCTCCCCGTGGTCTTCTTCGCGGCGCTCTTGGCCGGCGCGGCCACCGACGCGGTCGGCCGACGCGCCGACCTCGTCGTCTTCGGGCTCGCGGTGTTCCTGGCGGCGCTCCGCACGCCGACGCTCTTCGCGCACCGGCCGGTCGACGACCTCACCCACGACACCGACGAGATCCACAACTACCCCTTCGATCTGCCGTGCCTCATCGAGGGGGCCGAAGAGGGGACGACGATCGTCTCGCCATTCCCCGACTACGGGTCACGTCAGGTCGCGCTCTACTACCGCTTCGTCGATCCGCGTTACACCGAGCGCCACCTCACGCTCCGGTACCTCACGGAGACGCCGGCCGAATGGACGTGGGCCGAGCCGCAGTGGAAGCCCGGCGGCGCGGGCGATCCCGAGGTCGCGTACGTGTTCCGGCGCGACCAAGCGAAGCAGCTCGGCGAGTCGGGGTACATCGTCACCGAGCGCACGTTCGGGACGCTCGGCGCGTGCGGCCAGGCGCACGCGAGCACGGTGTTCTTCCGCGGAACCCGCGTGCATCGCTGAAGCCGCGCCGCGAGAGCCCCTCAGAGATCGCGCGCGGCGAGCTCGCGGAGAAGCTCGGCGTAGAAGTCGAAAGCATCGAAGTGGCGTGACCAGCCGACCTGCGCCCAGTGATCGGCGTCGATGACGGCGAGCACCTCGCCCCATCGCTGCGAAGCCGCGGTCACGAGGCCGTCGTTCGCGCCCGCGCTCTTCTGCAAGTAGAGGTACGCGGGAGCGAGCGGCGGAGGAACACGCGCGAGGCCGCGGGCCACACCGAGCACCGAGCCGTACATGACGCTGCGCACGTCGACGATCGTGTCGTTGAACGCGGCCGCGCGCGCCGTCGTGAGGTCACGCACCGCGGGGAGGCGAAGGCGCAGACGATCGAGCGCGCCGGCGCCAAGATCGGCGAGCGGCGTCCCGCGATGCGGCGTGCCGATGGTCGTGAGCGAGAGCACGCGATCGCCGAGGCCCAAGGCCGAGATCGCGTAGCGCGCGTCGACGCCGCCCAAGCTGTGGGCGACGAGGTGCACGCGTGGGCCGCCTTGCTCGCGAACGAAGCGCGCGAGCTGTTCCCCGCGCACGCGCACGCTCGCCGCCGGCGCGAGACGCGCGAAGCGAGCGTCGGCCCCCATCGCGCGAAGCGAAGCGGGGAGCCCGCGAAAGTAGTCTTGGCGAAGCCCGGCGACGCGCACGGTGTCGAAGCCGAAGAGACCGTGCACGAAGATCACCGGATCGCGCGGCGCGCTTCGACCGCGGCGCGGGGTGAGAGGGACGAGTGAGGTCTTCGCGGAGCTGCTCGCCTCGGACGGACGCTGCGCGGAATCCGCGGGGGGAAGGCGCGGCGGCGGGAGCCCGCGCCTCCGCGACGCGGCAGCAGCGACGATCAGCGCGAGCAGCGCCAGGACGACGAGAGCCGCGATCCACATCCCCGCTCAGCCTAACGCGTTGCGTCATCGGCGCAAGCTGGGCCGAGCGCGAGGTCCTACACCGTGGCCGAACGAAGCGCGCGCATCCAGTAGAGGACGGCGGCGAGGGCCCCGCTGATGGCCGAGGCGGCGAGGGCAATCTCGAGGTGCTCGAGCCCCGCGGTGGCCGCCGCCAGGGTGAGAAACTGAAGCACGGTTGCGAGCTTCCCCGGGACGTTGGCCGACTCGCCCGATCGATCGTGTCGGCTGGCGAGAAACCACACGACGAGCGGGAGCTCGCCGAGCTCGCGCGTGCTGAGGAGGAGCACCGAAAGCGGCGAGAGGAGGCCGCGCACGACGAGGGTGATGACCACCGTCAGCACGAAGATCTTGTCGGTGATGGGGTCGATGATGGCGCCGGCGCGCGTCACCTGTCCGAAGTGACGCGCGTACCAGCCGTCGGCGATGTCCGACGCGGCGGCGGCGAACAGCACGAGCAACGCCAGCGTCGGCGAGCGGAGCACGAAGGGGAACGCGACGGCGAGCGCGATGCGCGACAGGCTCAAGAGCCCCGGCACGCGTGCGAGATCGGCGGCGCGGAAATTCTCCACGCCGTGGGACATGCACTGGACGCGCCCGCAGAGGTTGGCGCTCGTCTCGTGGGGAAATCCTGCGAGATGCGGGCGAAGGGGCGCGCACGCCGTGCGCCGAACGCGCAACGGCAGCGTCGCTCGCCACGACGCGCGGCCCGGTGACGGCAAATCCTCGAAAAACCCAGGTGCCCTAGGCTCGGTGCGCGCGAGGCACGGCGCTCGCAATGACGAGGGGCATGAGCACCCTACCGCCTGTCTCGACGCCCGAACGCGCCGTCATCCTGACCGCCGTGGACGGCTCGGCCGTCTCGGTCCACGCGGCTCGCGCCGCTGCACGCTTCGCCACCCTCCCGGGGAGCGAGGTGCATCTCTTCCACGTACTCGACGCCTCCGACGGGCGCGATACGGACAAAGCGCTGAAGCACGGCCTCGACCTCCTCGAGCGGGTCGCGCTCGAGTCGGGTCTCGACGGGCGCGCCTCGCTCCACCTCGGAGCCGGCACACCGTGGAAAGCCATCGTGCAGCTCGCCGCCGATCTTCAAGCCGATCTCATCGTCGTCGGCGCGCACGATCTCGCGCCCGTCGAGAAGCTCGTCCTCGGCTCGGTCTCGCGTCACGTCGTGCAGCGCGCCGGGTGCCCCGTGTACGTGGCCCGCGTGAAGAACCACCTGCTCGCCGCGCCCGAGATCGAGCCGCCCTGCCCGGCGTGCGTCGAGAAGCAGTTCGAGACGCGAGGCAAGGAGCTCTGGTGCGCAAACCACAAGCAGCGCCACGTGCGCGGTCGCTTGCACTACGAGATGCCCGAAGGCTACGGCGCCGGCTCGGCGCTGCTCCGCGGCTGACGAGGTCGCCGCGCGCGAGCGCGCCGTGTTTAGGCGCGCGGCGCCGTGCGCGTCATTGGCAGTACGAAGCGCAGACTTCGGCGACGCACCCGTCGACCGCGGCGGCCGCCGCGCGGCATTTGTCCTTGCCCGCGTAGCAGCCGTCGATGCACCCGCAGTCGTCTTGGCAAGTGTGCACGCAGTCGTCGAGCTGCGTGTCGCACTCGGCCTCGTGGCTCTTCGTCTCCCCCTGCGCCTGGCACTGCCCCATGTACGTCGCGTTGGCGAAGGACGGGCAGTTGCACTTGGCGATGGGGGCGAACGACTGACACTCGACGCAGGTGTTGGCGTTGCGCTTCGTCCACGAGGTGCGGATCTCGCAGGCCTTCTTCACGTCGTCGACGCCGTTGCCGTTCGTGGGCGCGGAAGAAGAAGAGCTCGAGGCGCAGGCGGAGAAGCCGATCAAGAAAAGAACCGAGAAGCGAAGGTGATGCATTCCTGTTCCGTGGAAGATAGTGCCTAGGAGCGGGGGCGCCAGCCAGGCTGCGTCTCCACGTGATCGAGCACGTCGCGACAACTCTTCTCGACCATGGGGAAGCTCGTCTCGGCGCCGGAGCAGGTGAACCCCACCACGTAGCTGCCGCGGAGCGACGTCCAGATCTTGTTCCGCACCGGCCCGCCGTCGCGCGGGAGCGTGAACGCCACGGTGCGCATCGCGAGGTCGCCGAGCGTCTCGTTCCCCCACGCCACGTCGCTCACCGAGCCCCACTTCTTCTCCCGCTCCTCGAGCATCAGCTTCAAGGTGGCGTCGAGATCGATCTTGTTCTTCTCCGGCGTGAGGCCGTAGCCGATGATCACCGCGCGCGTGATGGGGTGCTGCATGGCGAAGTCGAGCCCCGGCTCTTGCGGCAAGTCGAGCGACGTCCACGGCGCCGGCACGACGAGCGCGAGACCGAGCGGCTCGGAGCTCGCGCGACGACCGTCGAGATGAAACTGCGGCGGCGGTAGCGATCCCGGTCCGCGTGCGCGAAGGAAAAGCCACAGGCCGAGCCCGGCGACGCCCACGGCGAAAGCGAGTTGCTTCGCCGAGAGCCCGCGCGATCGCACAGGCTCTTTGGCGGGGCGCTTTCCTTTGGCCGGTGTGGAACGGGCCTCCTCACGCTCCGCCTCGTCGGCGTCGTCGGGGAGTGAGGCGTCGGAGCTCGACGGCGGGGGGGCTTCGGGCGCCATGGGGCCGAGCTTACCCTCGCGTTTTTCCCAGCGGCGAAGCGGTTCGGCAGTCAATTCGCCCCGGGCGTCGCTTTTGGGTAGCACCCTGTCCTACATGGGTCATATTTCCCCGCATGCGCTTGCGCGACGGACTCTTGGGGGGACTGCTGCTTCTGACCGCGGCGTGCGGGGCGAGCGACGCGTCGTCGGACGCTGAGACCGAAGATGCGCTCGGCGGGACCAAGACGGAGCAAGCGATGGCCGCCGTGTGCGGTGACGCGAAGACGGTGCTCTTCGCCAACGTGAAGGGGAGCGCGTCGACGACCCTCTCGAGCGCGCTCATCACCGCGGCCAAGCGCGGCGTCGACGTGCACGTGGTGCTCACCCCGACGAGCTTCGACGGCTCGTGGATGCTGCAGCAGCACCTCGAGTCGAGCGGCGTCGACGTCGACGTACGCACCGACGATCCCGTCTCCGGCGCGCTGGTCGTCACCGACGACGAGGCGCTCCTCGCCTCGGGCACGACGAGCACGAAGCGCGACGACGGAAACGCCCAGTCGCTCGCCGAAGCCTTCACCCGCGTGCTCGCGTTCGACGGAGCGCCCTCGGCGGCGCCGAAGCTCGCGCGCTCCGGCTCGGTCGCGGTGCGGCCGATGCCCGAGACCTCGCGGGGCCGCGTGGTGGATCTCTTCTCCGCAGCGAAGACGAGCATCGACCTCGAGATCTACCAGCTGCAAGAGCGCGCCGTCGTGAGCTCGCTGAAGAGCGCAGCAGCGCGCGGCGTCACGGTGCGCGTGATGCTCGAGCCCCGCACGGTGGGCGCGGCCAACTACGACGCCGTCAGCAAAGAGCTGACCGCCGCGGGCATCTCGGTACAGGCCACGCCGCCTGCCTTCGACTCTTCGCACAACGTCGATCACGCGAAGTTCGCCGTGCTCGACGGCAAGGAGCTCCTCTTCGGCACCGGCAATCTCGTGCGAAGCGGGCTCGGCGGCGCCACCGAGACGGCCTACGACAACCGTGATTTTTGGGTCGAAGACGCGCGCGCCAGCGTCGTCGCCGAGGCCAAGCAGCTCTTCGAGGCCGACTGGGCGCGTACGCCGACGAGCACGCTGACGTTCGCCAACCTGGTGCTGACGCCGGACAACGCCGACGCTCGCATCACCGCGCTGATCGACGCGGCGAAGACGCGTCTCTATGTCTACAACCAGTCGCTCACCGACGACGATCTCGTCGAGCGCCTCCTCGCGGCCAAGAGCCGCGGCGTCGACGTGCAAGTGCTGCTCGGGTACCAACCGGGCTTCGGCGGTCAGCCGCCGCAGAACCAAGCGGCGCTCGATCGCCTGACAGCGGCGGGGATCAAGGCGGCGTACCTTCGTCTGCACTACCTGCACGCGAAGGGGATCGTCTCCGACGGGTCCGTGTACCTCGGCTCGCAGAACTTCACCAACGGCGGCCTTCGCAACAACCGCGAGCTCGGAGAGATCCTCGACAGCCCCGGCGTGGTCGACGCCGTCGCGCGGACGTTCGCCGACGACCTCGCGAAGAGCCTCGAGCCGGCCACACCGTGAACGGCGCGAGCGGCGGGGCGTGAACGCCGCGCCACGGCAGGGCGAGGCGGACCCGCCGCGCGCGAGGAATTGCCGGTGCTCCGCGCGGCCCGCGGGTTGCACGGGGCGAGCGCTCCCCCCGGGAAAGGAATCTTCGGATGACGTCCGTCACGCGCGCGCTCGGTCTCGCTCTCCCCCTCGCTCTCTTCTTGGCCGGCTCCGGCTGCGCGACGAGCGCGCGCTTCTATTCCAAGACCGGGCGCAAGTTCACGCCGGTGGTCGAGCAAGCGGTGGTGTGCAACGAGCAAGAAGCCGACGTCGTGGCGCGCGGCGGCGGCGAGCCGATCGGGTCGATCGCCGCGCGAGGCCTGGCCAGCGGAGTGACCGAGGAGGATGTGGTCGAGAAGGCGGCGCGTGTCGCCGCGGCGAGCGGTGGGACCCACGTCGTCTTGACCGAGCGGGGCGTCGAGACGTTCGAGTTCGTGCACCCGGAAACACACGAGCGCGAGTGCACGCGCTCCGAGGATCGGGTCGACTGCCGGACGATCGAGCGGCCCGCGACGGTCACCACCGTCGAGCATCCGACCGCCAAATTCGTCGTGCTGCGTGTCCCGCCGGAGCGATGGGGCGCGCTCCCCGAAGCCCTCCGTCCGGCGGTCGAGAACTGACGTTCGCGCGCCCACGCCGCATGCCGCGCGTGTGGCGGGGGCGCGGGGTGCCGCTGGGGTACCAGCTCTAGCGCGGCGACCTTGCAAGGGTGCATCATCGATCCGTGGGAGACACGGAGCCGCCGCTCGAAGACACGGAAGCAGGTCGCGCCAGCGTACGTCCGCGCGACGAGAAGGGGCGCCCCTGCCTCGTGGCCATCGCCGGGGCGAAGCTCGGCGAGATGCATCGCTTGCGACCGGGGACGACGATCATCGGTCGCGGGTGGGAAGCGGGCCTCCGCATCGACGAGCGCGCGGTGTCGCGCGAGCACGCGAAGCTCACCGTCGAGCGCGGCACCGGGAACGTGACCATCGAAGACCTCAAGAGCTTCAACGGCACGTTCGTGAACGGCGCGGCGGTCAGCGCGCCGCGCCAGCTCCAAGACGCCGACCGCGTGCAGATCGGGCTGACGGTCCTCAAGCTCATGTACGCCGACGCCATGGAGGAGACCTTCCAGCGGCGCATGCACACCGCGGCGCTTCGCGATCCCATCACCGGCCTGTTCAATCGGGCCTACGTCAACGTGCGCCTGGAGAACGAGCTCGCCTTCGCGCTTCGGCACAACACGCCGCTCGCCGTCGTCATGTTCGAGATCGACGGCTTCGGCGACTTCGCGCAGAACTACGACCAAGAGGCGCTCGACGAAGCGCTCACCCAGCTCGTGCGGCGCGTGCAGTGGACCGTGCGCGCCGAAGACGTGCTGGCCCGCGTCGGCGACGAAGCGTTCTGCGTCATCTGTCGCGGGGTCTCGACCTCGGGCGTGGCCCAGCTCGCCGAGCGCTTGCGCGTCAACGTGCGACAGAAGCGCTTCGAGGTCGACGGCACGACGCCGCAGCTCACGCTGAGCCTCGGCGTGTGCGCGGTGAGTGAGACCAAGATCACGAGCCCCGAAGGGCTCATCGCCGGCGCCGAGCAAGCGCTCGCCGAAGCGAAGCGTCAGGGGGGCGATCGCTCGCTCCTCGCGAGCGATCTGTTCGACGAAGAGCCTCAGACCTCCCGCGGGAGTCAGCTCCCGCCCGTCGGCCCGCGCAGCACGCGCTGAGCCGCCCGGAGCCCGCACCTGGTTCGCGATCGCGCCGCCCGTGCGCGCCTGTTTTGCGAAAGTACGTGGTGGCGCACGCGACGTGAGCGGCACGCGCGATGCAACTCCGAAGCGTCGACTCAGGATCGACGTGCATCCGAAGAGCGCGCGCGCTCATTGAAGGAGGCGGAGCCCATGCGAGAGGTGAAGAAGAGCGTGGAGATCAACGCTCCTTTGGAGCGCGTGTGGGAGTTTCTGACGCAACCAAAGAACCTTCCGGGGATCTGGCCCAGCATGGTGGAGGTGCGCAACGTGCAGCGCCGCGCCGACGGGTGGAATGCGTTCGACTGGACCTACAAGATGGCCGGCCTCCGCTTTCACGGCCACGCCGCGCCGGTGGAGATCCGCAAGAACGAGCGCATGGTGATGCACAACGAGAGCGGCATCCCCAGCACGTTCCGCTGGACCTTCGAAGGCCGCGGCGCGACCACGGTGGTGACGTGCGAGGCCACATACTCGCTCCCCACGCCGGTGGTCGGTCGTATCGCCGAGGCGGTGCTCGTTCGTTTCAACGAGCACGAGCTCGAAGCGGTCCTGGTGAACGCCAAGGCCACGCTCGAGACGACGCTCGAGGAGCGCGCCCCGAACGAGATGCTCGCGCAAAACTGAGGCTCGCTCAGGCGAGCACCTCGCGGAGCGCGTCTTCGAGCTCCTCGATGCGCACGGGCTTCGTGAGGTAGCGCGCGAAGCCCGCGCGGGTGGCGCGCTGGCGATCTTCGGTCGACGCCGCGGCGGTGAGGGCGATGACCGGGATGTTGCGCGTGCGCTCGTCGTGACGAAGCGCGCGAAGCGCCTCGAAGCCGTCCATGCCCGGCAGGTTCAGATCCATGAGCACGATGTCGGGGAGCTGCGTCTTGGCGATCTCGAGCCCGACCTCCGCGCTGGGCGCAGAGACGAGGTGCAGCTTCGAGCCCTCGAGCAAGCGCTTCACGAAGGCCACGTTCGCCGAGTTGTCTTCCACGTAGAGGACGAGCGCGCGCGCCACGGCCACGAGCTGCGACGACGACGACGGCGCGGGCTTGACCGGTCGGCTCACGCGCTCGCGCGACGTGTGGACCGGCATGTCGACCCAGAACTCCGACCCCTTCCCCGCTTCGCTCCGCATCCCTACGCGACCTCGCATCAGCTCGGCGAGGCGGCGCGAGATGGCGAGACCGATCCCCGTCCCTTGGATGGGACCGGTCTCCTGCCCGGCACGGAAGAAGGGCTGAAAGAGCCGGTCTTGCTCACTCTCGGGAATCCCGATGCCGGTGTCGACGACGCTCACGCGCACCGTGTTCTCTTCCGGCACGCTGACGACGAAGGTGACCGTCCCGCCGAGGCGGTTGTACTTCACCGCGTTGGATCCGAAGTTCATGAGGATCTGCGAGAAGCGTTGCTCGTCGGCCTCGATCATCGGGAGGTCCTCGGGCACGTCGGCCACGCGGAGCTCCACGCGGGCCTCGCGGGCGCTCGGCTGGAGCGCGCTGACGATTTCGTGCACGACGAAGCCGGCGTCCACGGGCTCGGGGGCGATGGAGACGCCGCTCGCCTCGACGCGAGCGAAGTCGAGGATGTCGTCGATCAGACGAAGGAGCTGCTCGCCGCCCTTCAGGATCTGACTGACCATCTCGCCGTGGCGATCGGAGAGCGGATCGCGCCGGTCACGCCGAAGGAGCTGGGCGAAGCCGAGGATCGCGTTGAGCGGGGTGCGGAGCTCGTGGCTCATGGAGGCGAGGAATTCGCTCTTGGCGCTGCTCGCCGACTCGGCAGCTCGGCGCGCTTGCTCGAGCTCCCACTCGCGCTGAAGATCGTCGGTGAGATCGTTGGCGATGGTGACGAGCCCGCCTTCGTCGGTGCGGCGGCTCGTGACGCGGAGCGTCCGCCCGTCACGGAGGCGAATCGTGTAGTCGTCGCCGTGGACCGATCGCCGTTGCGGCCGAGCCGCGTTGAAGGCTTCCTGGTCGGTGTCGCGCGCGAGGGTGAAGAGCGGATCAGCGCGTACCTCGATGGGCGCCGGCTCTTCACCGGCGAGCACGCGCTCCTCGGCGAGCTGATCGACGATACGCCGGTAGGCGCTGTTGCAGAGGACGAGCCTCTCGCTCGCGTCCCAGAGCGAGAGCGGCTCGGGGATCGCTTCGACGGCGCTCGCGAGCCTTTCGGCGCTGAGCCGCGCGGCCTCTTCGGCGCGCTTTCGGTCGCTCACGTCGCGCGCGGAGGTGACGAAGCCCACGACCTCGCCCGCGGCGTCGTGCAACACGGTGGCGCGCACGTCGGCGGCGAGCCACGTGCCGTCCTTTCGTCGGAAGCTCACTTCGCCCTGAAAGCGCTCGGTCGCGAGGAGCGAGGCGTGCGCTTCTTCTTGCGAGCGACCTTGAGGAACGGCGCCCAAGAGCTCGATGACCGCTCGACCGAGCGCCTCGTGCGCCGACCAGCCGAACATGGCCTCGGCGGCGAAGTTCCAATAGCTGATGCGCAGGTTCTGGTCCGTCGCCACCACCGCGTCCGGCGCGTTGGCTAGGAGGTTCGAGTGGAACGCGAGGATCGACGCGGCGTTCGTCGGCGTGCGGGCGAGCTCACGAGCCATGAGGGAGCCTCACGCAGAACACCGAGCCCGGCGTGCCGTCCTCGACCCAAATCTGCCCGCCGTGGGCCTCGACGGCATGCTTGCAGAATGCAAGCCCCAACCCGCGGCTCTCGCGCTCGGCGTGGCCCGCGGTCTCCACCTGGACGAAGCGCTCGAAGATCTTCGCTTTCAGATCGTCGGGGACGCCGCGCCCGGCGTCGCGCACGCGGAGCTCGACCCCCCCGTCGTCCGTCTTCTTCGTCGTCAGCGTGACCGCGGTCCCGCGCGGCGCGTAGCGGAGCGCGTTGTCGACCAGGTTCTCGAGGATGCGCCGGAGGAGATCGGCGTCGGCATGGCAGCGCGTGGCGAGCACCTCGGATCGCAAGGTGACGCGCGCGTCGCGAGCGTTGACCGCGAGCGCGTCGAGCACCTCGTGGACGAGCGCGCCGAGATCGACCGAGCCAGCCGACGGCGCGAGCTGCCCCTCCTCGGCCTTCCCCAGGTCGAGCAGGTTGAAGATGAGGCGCATGAGAGAACGCACCTCTCCGCGAATGCGCCGCGCCGAGTCGCGCGTCGTCTCCGGGAGACCGCGCGTGCGGAGCATGAACTGCGCGTGGAGATCGATGGCGTTCACCGGGTTTTTGAGGTCATGGATGATGAACGCCGAGAGGCGCTCCTTCTGGAGCTGCAGACGCATGAGGGCGTCGCGCTGATGCCGCACGAGCTCGAACTGATCGCGCAGCTCGGCGCCGAGGCGGCGCATCTTCAGCGCCGAGAGGACGCGCACGACGAGCTCGGGCGGCTGGATCGGCTTGGTGAGGAAGTCGTCGCCACCGGCCTCGATGGCGCGGTCGAAGGTCTCGATGTCGCGCATCGCCGTCAGGAACAGGATCGGCGTGTCGGCGCCGGTGTCCGAGCTCTTCATGCGACGGCACACGCTCGTGCCGTCGAGATCGGGCATGCGCACGTCGAGGAGCACGCAGTCCGGGTGAACGTCGCCGAAGACGCGCAGCCCCTCTTCGCCGGAGTGGGCGACGGCGACCTCGAGCCCTTCGGCCTCGAGCGTCATCTCCACGAGCGCGCAGTTCTGTTCGTTGTCGTCCACGACGAGGACGCGCGCTCCGGCCGCTTCGGACATGGTGGACAATTGCGTTGCGAAGGTTGTGCCGCTGCGTCAAACGCATGAGCACGCGTCAAAACGAGCGCACGCGAGGCGGATCGACCGCACGTGGTGCGCGCTCGACTCCGCGTTCAGCACGCACGTTTCTTCGAAGCGCGCTTGTGTTGCGTGGGCGCCGCGCCGATGTAAAGCGCGGCGATGTGGCGGTGTGAAGATCGACCATCTGGTCGAGCGGGCCCCCCTTGCTACGATCTCGAGAGGCGAAGACGTGAACGCGCATGCTGCGCGAAGCTCGTCGAGGTCGCCTCTTCTTCTTCGGAGTGAACCATGTCGACTCGGTTTTCGCGTGGCGCCGTGGCAGTGGCTCTCGGGATCTCGACGGCGGCGGTGGCGCTCCCTTCGGCGAGCGCCGACAAGCCCGCGGCGTCACGGCGGCGGCCGTCGCAGGAGTGCGTGGTGACGACGCTGACGTTCTCGCCGGGGCTCGCGGCAGACCTCGAGGCGTCGGTCGCACCCGAGCTCGTGAAGGACTACGGCGGGGGGAAATACCGGCACGTCGTCATCCCGCGCGCCTTCGACATGGTGCTCGCGCCGAAGTCCCCTTACGACAGCGCGCAGACGATCGAAGGGATCGACGTGCGCGCCGAGCTCACGCCCGACGGCGCACGTGCGACCGGGCGTCTCCTCGCCGTGATCGAGGCGTATCCGGGCCCGACCCCGAGCTCGACGTTCCCCATGGGAACCCGACGCTATGCGGTCGCCAAGGCGCTCTTCGAATCTCTCGCACGCGCCACGCAATCGGTCGAGCACCACGTCGCGCAGCCGGACACGTACGATCAGAGCTTCGACAAGACGACGCGTGTCTCTCCCGGCGGTCGCATCACGTGCACGGCGACGACGCTCGCCGGCCAGCAGGATCCCCGCCCCACCTACCGGTGCTCGTTCGTGGGCATGAGCGAGGCCTTCACGCAGGTCTACGACTCGGCCGACGCGAACGGGATCTGCCCGACGCGCTGACGTGCGCCGCCTCGCGTCGCCCCGGGACCGGTCACGCTCGCCCCAGCCATTCTTGCAGGGGATCGTGATCCGGTCCGCAGACTGCGCGGTCCGCGCCACGACAGTGGCATGGAGGAGGGCGCGAGGACGAAGGCGCGTGCCGCGCTCCGCGAGGAGACGCGCGCGCTCTGGGAGGTGCCGGCGCGAGGCGCGATCGGAGGCGAGACGGCGATCAGAACTGGGTCGACCAGACGCCCATCGCCGTGTTGACGCAGAAGTCCTGGTCGTAGGCGAGGTCTGAGCCGGTGTAGAAGCGCTTCACGTCGCGGCCTTCCCCGGTGCCGACGGTGCACTTGCCGCCGAAGTTGGCGGTCGGGCACGCCGCCGGGGTCGTGAGATCGCCGCTGTCGCTCGAGCACTCGACCGGCAGGTTCGTCTTTTGATCGGCGGTCGCTTGCGGGTACTCGTGGCAGAGGAACTGGCTCGCCACGTAGCACGCGATCGAGTCTGCCCCCGCGTCGCCTCCCGCGTCCGAGCCGCCGCCCGCGGCGCTGTCACCGCCCGCCGCAGCGTCGCTGGTGCTCGGGCTGTCGGTGGGATGGCAGGCGAAGAAGACGACGGCCACACCGAGATAGAACGCCAAATTCGAAGCGCGCGAAGGGGTGAGTGAAGTCATCTCTCCACGCTATCACCGGGGCACTCGGTGTCGACTTTTGGTGCGCGCGCGGCAGAGCTGAAGCGCGCCGAGTCAGCGACGACGGTAGAGCGGTCGCGGATCGTCGACAGCCGCTTGGTATGTCGCCGAGAACTCACCGAACGCTTCGAGCGCGCTCTCGAGCGGCTTGCCCGGCTTCAGCTCGAAGGCATTGAAGCCGCAGCGCTCCATGTAAAAGAGCTGATCGCGGAGCACCCACCCGACCGCGCGGAGCTCGCCTTGGAAGGCGTAGCGCTGGCGCAGCTGGCGCGCGATCGAGAAGCCGCGCCCGTCGGTGAACTTGGGGAACTCGACGGCGACGAGCGCGAGGCGCCCGAGATCGGGGATGTCCGACGGGAGCTTGTCGCTCGGAAGGCGCACGCCGAGCGCCGCGTGTGCGTCGAGCAGCGAGGCGCGCGACTCGACGTAGCGCGCGAGGGTGACGATGGGCTTGGCGTTCGCGGGGAGCTCGGCGCCGTCCGGCACGTGGACGAAGTCGTCGTCGACGAGGGCGCGATTTCGGATGATGCGCATGGTGCTCAATCTGCCGCCACCGCGGAGGGGCCGTCGCCGTAGACCGCTTGCTTGAAGGGGGCGAAGCCGACGCGGCGCACGGTCTCGATGAACCGCTCGTCGGTGGACTCGCGCACTTGCAGGTAGCGGTCGAGCACCTTCTCGATCGCGTCCACGATGGCGTCTTGCGGCAACGCCGGGCCGAGGATCTTGCCGATGGAGGCGTCGTTCCCCGGGCTCCCGCCGAGCATCAGTTGGTAAAATTCCTCTCCGCGCTTGTCGATGCCGAGGATCCCGATGTTGCCGACGTGGTGGTGACCGCAGGCGTTGATGCAGCCGCTGATCTTGATGCTCACGTCGCCGACGTCGTTCAAGTAGTCGATGCGATCGAAGCGCTCGGCGATCTCGAGGCTGAGCGGAATACTGCGCGCGTTGGCGAGGTCGCAGTAGTCGAGCCCCGGGCAGGTGATGACGTCGGTGAGCTTGCCGGCGTTGGCCTTCCCCAAGTCGAGCGCGGTGAGCTCGGCGTGGAGGCGCGCGAGCTCGGAGGTCTTCACGTTCGAGAGCACGAGGTTCTGCGTGTGGGTGACGACGATCCGCCCGAAGGAGTAGCGGTCGGCGAGCTCGGCGATGGCGTCGAGCTGTGTGTCGGTGACGTCACCCGGCGGCACGCCCGGGGTCTTCACCGAGACGACGACCGCGCTGTAGCCGGGGACCTTGTGCGCGAGGACGTTGTTCTTCACCCAGTTGCCGAGGTCACGATCGCTCCCCAAAGCGAGCGCTTCGAGCGCGGCGGCGCTCGGCGGGAGCGATTCGTAAGGCGGCGGCGCGAAGAAGGCGCTGACGCGCGCCACCTCGGCGTCGGGGAGCTCGAGCTCCGGCGTCTTCGTCGCTTCCCAATCCTCTTCGACGCGGCGACGGAACTCCTCGATGCCGAGCGCGGCGACGAGGATCTTGATGCGCGCCTTGAACTTGTTGTCGCGGCGACCGAACAGGTTGTACACGCGGAGGATGCTCTCGATGTACGAGAGCAGGTAGCGCTTCGGGAGGAACTCGCGCACGACCTCGCCGACGAGCGGCGTGCGGCCGAGTCCCCCGCCGACGATCACCTCGAAGCCGCGCTCGCCTTCGGTGTTCTCCATGAGGCGAAGACCGATGTCGTGGAAGCGCACGGCCGCGCGGTCGTTGCTCGGCGTGCCGGTCACGGCGATCTTGAATTTGCGCGGCAGGCTGGCGAACTCGGGGTGGAACGTCGACCACTGCCGCAGGATCTCGCAGTAGGGGCGCGGGTCTTCGAGCTCGTCGGGGGCGATGCCGGCGAAGTGATCGGCGGTGACGTTGCGGACGCAGTTCCCGCTCGTCTGTACCGCGTGCATCTCCACACGCGCGAGCTCGTCGAGGATGTTGGGGACGTCGGCGAGCTTCGGCCAGTTGAACTGGACGTTCTGACGCGTGGTGAGGTGGAGGTAGCCGCGATCGTACGTTCGCGCGATGTGCGCGAGGCGCCGCACTTGAGTCGAGCTGAGCAGACCGTAGGGGACCGCGATGCGGAACATGTACGCGTGCAGCTGCATGTAGAGCCCGTTCTGCAGGCGCACGGGCTTGAACTCTTCTTCGGTGATCTCCCCCGAGAGCCTCCGCGCGATCTGTCCGCGGAACTGACGCGCGCGCTCGGTGATGATTCGTCGGTCGTAGTCGTCGTACTGGTACATGCGTCGTCTCTCCGGTCAGCGTCGGATCCCGCCGTCGGGCCGCCTGAGCGGCACGGTGGGGCCGTTGGCGCGAATGCGTTGACGCGCGGTCAAAGGGTCGATGACGCCGCCGTCGACGCGCACTTCGATGGCCGACGGATCGCACACCAGGCGCTGCTCTTTTTCGCGCGAGGTGGTGGCGACGGCGACGGCGGCCGCTTCGTCGTCGAACAAGCCCGCTTCGGCGAGCTTCCGCGCCCAGCTGCCGTCCGCGCGGCGCCAGGCGACGGCCCCGTCGTCGGTGAAGTTCGCGGTGACGATCCAGTGGGTCGAGGGGGGCACCCCTTCATTATCGACCCCCCTAACGATAATCAAAAGACTATTTTTTGATACGACATATAACTTTTGAGCATATGTTGAGGAGCGGTCACGGCCCATGAATTTGAACCAGCTCCGCGTCTTTCACGCCGTCGCCGTGGCCGAGAGCATCACCGGCGCCGCCCGCGCGCTCCAAGTGAGCCAACCGGCGGTGTCGAAGCAGCTCGGGGAGCTCGAGGGGGCGCTCGGCGCTCGTCTCGTCGACCGGCTCCCTCGTGGCGTGCGCCTCACGAGCGCCGGGCGCGCGCTCTCGGAGCACGCGGCGCGCATCTTCGGCATCGAGCGCGTCGCCGAGGTGGAGCTCGCCGCGCTCCTCGGTGTGCGGCGCGGTCGGCTGTCCATCGGCGCGAGCACCACGGTCGGGAGCTACCTCGTGCCGCGGGTCCTCGGCGCCTTCCATCGCGCGCATGCCGAGCTCGGTCTCGAGCTCGAGATCGGCAACACGTCGGCGGTCTACGAGCTCGTGCGGCAGCAGCGCGTCGAGCTCGGTCTCACCGAAGGGCTCGTCACCGACGACGATCTCTTGGTGCACGTCTTCGACGAGGACGAGATGGTCGTGGTGGCGGCGCCGGGTGATCCGCTCCTCGCGCGGGGGAAGGTCTCGGCCAAGGAGCTCGTCAAGCTCCCGTTCGTGATGCGCGAGGTCGGCTCGGGCACGCGCGAGGTGGTGGAGGCAGCGCTCGAGAAGAGGGGGCTCAGCGTGGAGCCGGTGATGTCGCTCGGGAGCACCGAGGCGGTGAAGAGCGCGGTGCGGGCGCGTCTCGGGATCGCCGTCGTCTCGCGCTTGGCGCTGGAGCTCGAGCTACGGAGTGGCTCGCTCGTCGCCGTGGACGTCGCCGACCTGGCCATCCGACGATCCCTTCACCTCGTGGAGCTCCGAGGGAAGTCGCGGAGCCCCGCCGCCGCGCGCTTCGTGGAGCTGCTCGGCGCGGGCGCAGGGCCGAAGGGCGGCGCGAGGCGAGCGCGGCCGGCCCCAGAGTTGTGAGGCCCGGCGCCTTCGTCTAACTTTGAAGTGACATGGGCAAGGGTCTTTCGCCTGCAGACGTCGCGCGAATCGCCACCGAGTACGACGCGCGCGAGCCCCAAGAGACGCTCGCCGTCGCCCTCGAGCACTTCGAGAAGATCGCCGTCTCCTTCAGCGGCGCCGAGGACGTCGTCCTCCTCGACATGGCGACGCGCATTCGCAAGGACGTGGCGGTGTTCTGCCTCGACACCGGGCGGCTCCACCCCGAGACGTACCGCTTCCTCGACAAGGCGCGGAAGCATTACGGCATCACGCTGGACGTGCTCGCGCCGGACAAGGCGATGGTCGAGCGCCTCGTCCGCGACAAGGGGCTCTTCAGCTTCTACGAAGACGGTCACCAAGAGTGCTGCGGCGTGCGGAAGGTCGTCCCCCTGAAGCGAAAGCTCGAGTCGCTCGACGCGTGGATCACCGGGCAGCGCAAAGATCAGAGCCCCGACACGCGGGCGAACGTGCCGGTCGTTCAAGAGGACAAGGCGTTCTCCACCCCCGAGCACCGCGTCGTGAAGTGGAACCCGCTCGCCAACTGGAGCTCAGCGAAGGTGTGGGCGTACATCCGCGACAACGACGTCCCCTACAACGAGCTCCACGAGCGAGGCTTCGTCAGCATCGGTTGCGAGCCGTGCACGCGTCCCGTTCTTCCAGGTCAACACGAGCGCGCCGGTCGTTGGTGGTGGGAAGAGGCGACGAAGAAGGAGTGCGGGCTCCACGTCGCCAAGGCGGACGCGAAATGAAGATCGCGTTCATCAAGAAGATCAAGGCCGACGGCAGCCCGTGCCGCAAGTGCGCCGAGGTCGAGGCGCGCCTCGAGAGCGCGGGGCTCATGCACCGCATGGATTCGATCGTCATCGCCGACGAGCGCGACCCGAGCTCCGAAGGGATGCGCCTCGCCGCCGAGCTCGGGGTCGACGCCGCGCCGTTCTTCGTCGTCACCGACGGCGCGACGCAGGTCGTCTACACGTCGTACGTGAAGCTGCTGAAGGAAGTCCTCTCGGCGCAAACGACGGAGGCCGAAGAGGCCGTCGATCTCTTGCGGAAGAACAAGGACATCGACTTTCTCTGACGTGCAGATCTCAGGTCACGGGCACCACCGCGGCGTCGTGCTTGGCCACGGGCACTCGTGCTCAGAACGGATCGAAGCAGTCGTAGTTTCGCTGGGACGCGATCAGGCCGTCCCGGAAGGTCATGAACACGCCGAAATGCGCGCGCATCGTTCCGCCTGCGGGGAGCGTGCCCACAGGGACCGCGAGGGTCCCTGTCCAGATGACCTCCAGGGCGACCTCGTCGCCATGCTCGACGGCATTGACGACCTCGTAGCTCTCCCGCGTGACCGCTCGTTTGCCGCGCTCGCTCGCCTGCTTCAGCGCGGCGAGATCGCGCGTGGCGCCGTCCGGGACGAGGCGATTCGGGAACTCGCGCTGAACGATGTCAGGCGCAAGGAATGCCGTCGTGTCCTCGCGCGCCTCGATGGCGCGAAGGAATGCCTTGGCGCGGTCCACGTTCTTCATGATCGGCCTCCCTGAGCGATATTGAACAACCATAGTTGTACAATCTTGGTTGTCAATGTACCCTGTCTCATGTCCACCTTGGAGCTGGAGAACATCGACCTCGCGACGCTCGCGTGGCTCGCTGGAGCATCGGCCAACGAGCACCTGCTGAAGGCGATACGGGGAACGACCCACGCGAAGGTCCGAAACGCGCACGGCTACGTCTTCCAGCATCTGCTCGCTCGCTCGCGCACGGTTGGCGAGCTCGCCGCTCTCCTCGGGGTGACGCAGCAGGCCGCCTCGAAGGTCGTCGTCGAGCTCGAGCAGCTCGGCTACGTGAAGCGGCTCGCAGACAAGGCCGACAGCCGGGTTCGCCACGTGGCGTTGACTCGCCGGGGCGTGACGGTCGTCGGCCGGGCGCGTGCCGCGCGCGCAGAGCTCGAGGCGCGGCTCGTCGAGCAGCTCGGGCCCGAGGTGGTGAGCGAGGCGCGGCGAACGCTCATCGCGCTGCTCGCGGCGACCGGCGGAGTCCGCGCCGTCGCCGCTCGGCGAGTGAGGGCGCCGAGCCCGTAGTGTCTCAAGCGGGATAGAGCGAGCGCCGACCTCCGGAGCCCCGGGTCGCCAAAGTTCGTAACCGCTATCGAGTGGCGCGCCCGAGAGGATTCGAACCTCTGACCCTCGGCTCCGGAGGCCGATGCTCTATCCAGCTGAGCTACGGGCGCGTTTTCCGCGCATCTCAGCGCGGGCGAGATTCGTAGCCGTAAATTCCGCCACCGCCAAGGGATCTCGGCGGCTCGCACGACCCGTCGACGCAAAAGCTGCGGCGCTCGCCCGTTCGTTCGCCGAGCAACTCCGCGAGGATCGCCCGCACGACAGAGCTTCGGCGGCTCTCGCAGGGAGGTCGTCGTCGGTATGCATGATGCAGTGACGGACAGGCGGCGAGGGCGCTCCGCCTTCTCCAGGGAGGCGAACATGAAGGTGGCGCTGCTGGAGACCCTGCGTGTCCAAGACGTGATGAGCAAGGCGCTCGTCCTTCTTGGAATCGAGACGACTCTCGCCGAAGCGTGGCGCGAGCTCCACACCGCCGGCGTCAGCGGCGCGCCGGTCCTCAACGCGCGCGGGCGCGTCGTCGGCATCCTTTCGATGTCGGACCTCGCCGATCCGCGGAGGCTCGCGTCGGAGGCCGTGAGCGTCGGCGAGGTGATGACGCGCGTCGTCTACGCCGTGCGGGTGACCGACCCGGTGAGGTACGCCGTGAAGCTGATGCTCCACGAGCACATTCACCGCGCCGTGGCGGTGAACGAGGACGGCTCGCTCGCCGGTCTGGTCGTGCCGATGGACGTGCTCCGTGCACTCGACCGGGCGCACGAGGAAGACCTCGAGAAGGTGCGATTCGTGGATCTCGAAAGGGGCGTGTGAGCAGAAGCGCGGGGGCTCGCCCGAAGCCTTGAACTGCGGCGGGCGACTGCTAGGCTCCGCGCGCCATGAAGACGAAGCTCGCCATCGCCACCGTTCTCCCCCTCCTCTTTGCCGCCGGCGTGTGGGCCTGCTCGAGCTCGTCGAGCACGTCGGGCGACGACGCGGGTGCGGGTGGCGACGGCAGCAGCCAGGGGGACGACGGCAGCGTGACCGGTGACGACGGCGCCACGGGCGACGACGGCAGCGCGGGCGGCGACTCGGGCGGGCAAGACGCCGCCAAGGACTCGGGAAAGAAGGACGCCGGCAAGAGCGACGGCGGTACGACCGACGCCGCGAAGGAGTGCGGCGCGCCTCCGACGTTCACGGCGACCCCCTCGGCCGGCGTCGTGTGCCCGTTCCAAGCGGACGGAAGCACCCCCACCTGCCCGACGACGCCCGGAGAGCACTGCTGCATCTACCCGGCAAAGACGAACAAGGACTCGACCTGCAACAACGTCGCGACCGCGTGCGACACCGTCGCCGCCGACGCCGGCCTCATCGCCGACTTCGAGTGCGACGAGCCGGGCGACTGCAACGGTGTCGCCACGTGCTGCCTCGTCGGCAACGTGATGGCCGACAGCTGCGGTCACTTCGGTCAGGCCATCCAAGGCACGCGCTGCCGCGTGGGCGGATGCCAGGCCGGCGAGACCGTGGTGTGCTCGGCGCAGGGTGACTGCGGCGGCGACGGCGGCACGTGCACGGGCATGGCGACCAAGGGGAAGAACCTCGGCGTCTGCCTCCCCTGATCCGCCCCGCCTCTTCGGGCGGGAGAGGACGCTTCTTCGGCCGGCCTAGTGTCCCGAGTCTGAAGTTCGTCGGCATGCCGACGAACGTTCGACTCGGGCCCCTAGCCCACCCTGGTGGGGTTCTGCGACCCCCTCATCGCTTCGCGATGAGACTCCCCCGCGTCGCCTTCGGCGAGCTCGTGCGCTGCACGAGCCGTTTCCTGGCACGGCCTCGCTGGGCTCGCACCATGAAGCGGAAAATGCGGCTCCCCAATGCTGGGCGCGTCGGACTCGCGCTCGTGCGAAGCACGAGTCGCCGGAGGCGAG
>CAZHHD010000013.1:0-44426 GCA_964531795.1 uncultured Polyangiaceae bacterium
AGCTCACGTGCCAACCCGCCGAGCAGCGGTTTCTTGCTTCGCGCCTGGGGGGGCTCGAACCCGGTGCACCCCGTCGCGCGAACGTTTAGCATCGCCCCCGTCGCCGCTCTCGAGAAGCGGCGCGGGAGGCGACTCAATGCAGAGGCGCAAGCTCGTGGGCATGGCGACGGAGTTGGGTGTGAAGTGACTCGGAACGCCGGCGCGTCGCTCCATCTCGGCGATTCGCACAACTTCGGCCGGCGCGTCGAGCTCCGCGCGGGGCGCGTGCGAAAGCCGCGCGCCGTCACGTGGGAGCGGCTCTTCCTCTCGGCGAAGAGCCCGCTTCGCCGCCTCCTCGCGCGCGCGGCAAAAGAGGATGCGCTCGCGCCGGGCTACTTCGACTTTCTCCCCGACCTCGCCTTCGTCGCGCCGGCGCCCGCGCGGGGAGGGGAGGTCGAGCGCGTCACCTTGCGCCCTCTCGGCGCGCTTCGCGCGGCGGAGAAGCGCGAGCTCGCGCGCATCGTCGGGCGCTCGCTCGCGCTGTGGAGCTGGTTCGGCGTCTCCGATCTGCACTGGGAGAACCTCGTCCTCGGTCGCGACGCGAAAGGACACATCGTCTTCACGCCGCTCGACGTGGAGATGATCCTCGCCGATCTCGCCGCGCCGACCGAGACGAAGCTCCTCCCCGACGCCGACCCCGAGTACGCCGAGGTGTGTCGTCACGCGGCCGGTGTGCGACGCGTGCTGCCGTACCTTGGAAAGCCGCTCGACGCCTCGACGCTCGTCACCATCGCTTCGTCGTACGTCGCGACCTTGGCGTTCCTCGACCGACACGCGCCGGCGATCGCCGAGGTGTTCTCCCGCGTCCCCGCGCTCGACGCGACGCCGATCCGCGTCTGCCTTCGCGGGACCGACGTCTACGTGCACGCGCGGAGCGAGCCGGTGTGGCCACCGCTCCTCGACGCCGAAGCGGAGCAGCTCGCGCGCGGCGACATTCCCTATTTCTTCCGGCTCTACGGCCGCCCGGGCATTCACTACTTCGCCGACGCCGATCTCCGCACGTCGAAGCGGCTCCCCTCGCGCGGCGACGTCCCGCAGCTCGATCCGATCCTCTCGCTGGCGCGGCATCTCCGCTCCCCCTCGCGGAAGAGGCTCCGCGAGGAAGGGCTCTTCACCGTGCTCGGCGCGTTCGACCACCCCAGGCTCGCGGGGCACTGGGAAGCGGAAGGGATGGGCGTCACCTTCGGCGCACGGAAGCTCCTCGTGAAGCTCCCGAACGGCGAAGAGCTCGAGGTGCGCCGCGATCTCCGCCCCTTCGTCGGGAGCGTGTACCTCCCGTGCCGCTGCGGCGAGGTGCGCACCGTCTTCGTCCCCGAGGTCACGGTCTGCCGCGAAGCCGTCTGAGCGCGCCTGATCTCCGTGCTTGCCTCGAAGAGGCGTGGTAACTCGCGGTCGTGTCCACGTGTGAGACCTGCCGGCGCCCTCGGGTGGCGTGCGTGTGCGACCGCATCGTCTCCTACGAGACCGAGCGACGCGTCGTCATCCTGCAGCACCCGCAGGAACAAGACGCGCTCCTCGGCTCGGCACAAATCCTCGTGGCCAGCCTCCCCAAGGCCCAGCTCGTCGTCGGCCTCAGTTGGCGCGGGCTCGCCCACGCCCTCGGCGAAGAAGAGCTCGACCTTCGCAAGTGGGCGGTGCTCTTCCCCGATCGCGAATCGCAGGGCCCGGGCGTCGCGAGCCGACGCGGCGCGGTCCTCGATCCGACCGCGCTCGAGGGGATCGTGGTGCTCGACGGCACGTGGTCCAAGGCGAAGACCTTGTGGTGGCGGAACCCTTGGCTCTCCAAGATGAACCGCATGACGCTGAAGCCTTCGCAACCTTCGATCTACGGCAAGCTCCGCGCCGAGCCGCGGCGCGAGTACGTGTCGACGCTCGAATCGGTCGCCGCCGCGCTCACCTTGTGCGGCGAACCGAAGGAGATCGAAGCGGGGCTCGCCCGCGTCTTCCGCACCATGGTGCAGCGGGTCCGCGACGCCGAGCTCCCGCCCGAAGCGCGGCGCTTGCCGCGAAGGACGCGACCCTCGCGCGCGCCCAAGCCTCGTCCTTGACGGGGTCGCGCGATCGACGCGACGCTGAGTGCGCGCGTCTTTCGCTTTCGCGCCAAAGGATGGTCATGCGCCTTCATCGACTTCGTTCCTGGTTGCTCCCGTCGGTGCTCTTCTTCGCGGGGGCGGAGGCTCGGGCCGCCGTCCCCTTCACCGACGGCGGAGCGCTCTCGGTCGCGCGCGCGCAGGCGGCGGTCGCCGTCGACTCGACGGGGACGATTCACCTCATGGGCGGGTACACGACCGGCAACACGATCGAGAGCCATGAGCTCCTCTTCCCCGATGGCGGCACGGGGAGCGCGGCGCCGCTCCTCGACCCGTCGCGCGCTGCGGTCGCTGCGACCGGCCCCGACGGCGTCATCTATTACGTCGGCGGCTACAGCGACAACAACGGCGAGCTCGACTCGCTCTACGCCTTCGGGACCGACGGCGGGTGGTCACAGCTCCCCTCGGCCAACATCGCCGACGCCAGCGTCCCGCCGGGTTGGGAGACGGCCGGTGACTTCGGCGCCGACGGCAAGCTCTACGTCTTCGGCGGCGAGGGCGACGACATCGACGACGCGGGGGCCACGTCGTCGGTCAACCGGCGCACGCTCATCTACACCCCGACCACCAAGACGTGGACCCTGGGCGCGCCCATGCCCGCGCGCCGGATGCAGCACCGCGCGGCCCGCGGCTCCGACGGCAACATCTACGTCATCGGCGGCGAGGACGAGAACAGTCAGGCGCAGAACACGGTCTTCGTCTACCACCCGACCACCAACACCTGGACGATGGGCCCGCCGCTCGTCGTCGCCGATCCCGACGCGGGGACCGACGGCGGGGCGGACAGCGGGACGCCGGTGCCGATCAACTCGTTCGCGCTCGCCGCCTCGCCCGACCGCCGCATCCTCGTCGTGGCCGGTGGGAGCACCGAATACGGCAACGGTGACTCGCCGTATTTCGACAACGTCTACATCTTCGACGTGGCGTCCCAGACCTGGTCCAAGTATCCGACCCCGCTCCCCACCGGGCGGCGCGAGCTCGTGGCGGCGTTCAATTCATGTAGCCTGCATGTTCTCGGCGGATCGACGGGCGGGACGGTCACCGAGCACGACGTGGCTCAGCTCATCGGCGCCACCACGGAGGTGTGCAACGGCTTCGACGACAACTGCAACGGACAGGTCGACGAGGGGGCGCTCTGCACGGGCGCGACCGGCTCGCGCTGCGTGACGGACACCACCACGCACTGCGGCTGTTCGACGAACGCCGACTGCGGTGCGACAGAGCGGTGCAACACGACGACGCAGCTCTGCCAGGCGAGCCCCGGCGACGAAGCCGGCGTCGGTGACGGCGGTGTCGACTCGGACGGCGGGAGCGTCGGCCTGGACGGCGGAGGCACCGGCGGCGACAACGACAGCGGCATCGGCGATACGGGCGGCGGAAGCTCGAGCGGGTGCAGCTGCGGGATCGTCGGCGGGAGCTCGTCGGACGGTGTCGCCGCGCTGGCCGGCCTCGGTCTCGCCGCGGCGCTGACCGCACGGGCGCGCCGCCGTTCGCGGCGTCGTTGAAGGGGCGGTTCGCCTTCGTCCGTCCTTCGGCGCCCTGAACGCGCGGGCGTTCACGGCCGCGAACGCGAAGCTGTCCACTGGCACACCCACGCGCGCGGGGGTAGCTCACGAGGAGCCGTCATGAGCTCTCCCCGCGCACCTCGCTCCGAAGTCGCCCGCTCCCTCGCGGCGGGTCTGCTCCTCGCCTCCCTCGTCGCCGCGACCACGCTCTCCGCGTGCGGCTCGAGCGACACGAGCGCGACCGGGCCCGCCGACGCGAGCGGCGACGTCGATCTCGGCGACGCCGCGACGTCCGACGCCTCGAGCCCTGCCGACAGCGACGTGAGCGACGGCGCCGACGACGACGGCAGCGGCGGCGTCGTCCAGCCCAAGGACGGCGGCGTCGGGTTCATCGGCGCCTACGCTTCGCCGAGCATCGTGCGCGACGGCACGACGTACCACGCGTACTTCGCCGCGCAGCGCATCAACGGGACGCACTACAACATTCCGCACGCCACCTTCACCGCCGACGGCACGTGGACCTTCGTCGGCGAAGCGCTCCCGCACCTCGGGGCGCAGGCTTTCGACGGGCCAGGGAACTACCCGGTGTGGGCCCCGGGCGCCGCGCAAATCGACGCGACGCACTGGATGCTCTACTACACCGCGCAGCTTCAAGGGACGCAGGCGAAGAAGTGCATTTGGCGCGCGCACGCGGCGAGCGCGAACGGACCGTTCGTCGACGACTACGCGGGCCCCATCGAATGCGAGCCGGCCTCGCTCTGGGCCATCGATCCGTACCTCGTCAAGGACGCGCAAGGGACGTGGCATCTCGCGGCCCGAATCGACCAGCCGGGGGGCATCAACACCATCCAGCTCCGCGCGCTCACCGCGAGCGCCGACGGCTTTGCGCCGGGCGCTTCGTGGATCCAAGCCACCCAAAACTCCCCCTCGAGCTGGGAGCAGCCGGTGCTCGAGAACGCCGGCGTCGTGCGGCTCGCGCCACCTACCGGCGAGCCGCATTGGTTCGTTTTCTACTCGGGCCGCGCCTGGAGCGACGACACGTACGCGGTGGGCTACGCCGACTGCGGCCCGGGCATCGGCGGACCGTGCACCAAGAAGACGCCGAACGGCCCGTGGCTGGCGACCGACGCGGACGCCGGCGTGTTCGGGCCGGGGACGCCGACCTTCTACACGAACGGCGCGGGCGACACCCTGATGAGCGTGCAGGCGTGGGAGTTCTCCGGCGGCGTGAGCAACAAGAAGAACAACGGCCAAATCATGCGCACCTACGTGATGAGCATCGACGACGCCTACACGCCGACGGCGACGTTCCTCCGCGTCGACAAGTGACGCTCCGCCGCGTCGACAAGTAAAGAGCGCGCGCGCCGAGGCTCTCGCTGCGTCTCACGCGGCGCGATGAGCCGCCATCTTCGGCGGAAAACGTGCGAAAAGATCGCATGGAGAAGATCGTTCTCACCACCCGCGACGGCGCCTGCCCGAGCTACGTCTTTCGTCCCAGCGGCGCCGGGCCGTGGCCCGCGGTGCTCGTCTACATGGATGGCATCGGCATTCGCCCCGCCGTCCTCGAGATCGGCGAGCGACTCGCCAAGCACGGCTACTTCGTCCTCTTGCCGGATCTCTTCTACCGCTCCGGGCCGTACGAGCCGATGGACGGGATGACGATCTTCTCCGATCCCGCGAAGCGCAAAGTGCTGATGGAGAAGTTCTTCGTCCACGCGACGCAGGCGAACCTCATGTCCGACACTGCCGCGTTCCTCGCGTACCTCGCGTCGGCGCCCGACGTGAAGCCCGGCAAGATCGCCACCACCGGCTACTGCTTGGGGGGCTTTCTCGCCCTCTCCGCCGCGGGCACGTATCCCGACAGCTTCGCCGTCGTCGCTTCGTTTCACGGAGGCCGCCTCGCCAACGACGCGCCGGAGAGCCCGCACCTCCTCGCTCCGAAGATGAAGGCGCACGTCTACGTGGCCGGAGCGATCGAGGACGCCTCGTTCACCGACGAGATGAAGGCGCGCCTGGAAGACGCGCTCACCAAGGCCTCGGTCGACCACACCATCGAGACGTATCCGGCGCGCCATGGCTGGGTCTTCCGCGATACGCCGGCGTACGACGCCGCCGCCGCGGAGCGCCACTGGACGACGCTGCTCGCGCTCCTCGACGCGAAGCTCAGGGCTTAGCGGCGCTCTCCGTTCGCCCGGCGCGAGCGTACGAAGCGCGCGCGCCCCTGGATCCGCGACGGCGCTCCCCTGGATCGTCGGTGCTTCTGGGCGGGCGTGCGGCGGCGAGGGAAGCGCGCGAAATCACGCCGGTCGCTCGCTGGCCTGGACTTTGCGACGTTCACCCCCGAGGGGTCCACCATGCAGCGCCTGGTCCAAAAACTTGCCGGTGGCGTCTTGCTCAGCACGCTGGCGATTGCGTGCACGATGCACCAAACGAATCAACTGCCGAGCGACGAGAACGGCGGCGGTGGTCCCGCGGCGCAGCAGCCCGCGCAGCAGGGCTCCGGGTCGTCGCAATCTTCGAGCTCGGGGGACGACGCCTCGACGTCGAGCGACGCCGATCTCGTCCCGGTGACCCCCAAGGCCGACGCGAATCCTCCGGCGCCGACCGGGCCGGCGGTGACGAGCTTCACGCTCATCGACTCGGACACCGATCAACCGGTGGCGAACTACGATCCCATCCCCGAAGGGAGCACGCTCACGCTCGCCGACCTGCCGACCAACTTGAACGTCCGCGCCAACACCACGGCGCCGAGCGGCACGACCATCGGTAGCGTCGCCTTCGACTTCGACGGCACGACCAACTTCCACATCGAAGGGGCCGCCCCCTACGCCTTGGCGAGCGACAACGCCGGCGACTACAACCCGCTCACGCCGCCGCTCACCGCGACGGCCCACACGCTCACCGCCACGCCGTACTCCGACGTCAACGCCACCGGCACCGCCGGCACCGGCAAGACGCTCCACTTCACCGCGCAATAGTCTTCGGCGCCTCTCGGCGCGCGAGCGCTCACTCGACGTCGGCTGCGGGGCGCCCGCTCGGGCGGAAGGGGGGCGGCCACACCGAGGTCCCCGCGCGCACCGTGCGCCGCGCGTCGAAGCGCAGCGCCGCGCGCGAGACGAGGAGCCCGCTGATGGCGAGCGCGATGCCGCCGAAGATGTCGACGAAGTAGTGCCAGCGAAGGAACATCGTCGCGAGGATGATCTGGGACGTGAAGAGCCCGAGCGGAAGCCACGTGTAGCGGAAGGGGAGCCGCGCGCGGTGTTGGAACGAGAACAGCGTGAGGAAGGTGGGCACCGCGGTGTGGAGGCTGGGGAAGACGTCGGTGCGCGAGCCCTCGTCGACCGACTCGGCGGCGCGCTTGACGAGCGGCCACCAGAACGAGCCGTCGAGCGTGTGCGTGAACCGCGGCGCGAGGTACGCGTAGGGACCGTACGCCGGGAGCAGCGTGTACGTGAGGTGCCCGACGCAGTACGTCCACATGAAGCCGAAGGCCAGCCGACGCAGCATCTGGCTGTCGCGCCCGAAGAAGAGCGGTGGGAGCACGTGCACGGCGATGATGAAGAAGTAGCCGTAGTAGAAGAAGGCGAACCACTCGGTGGTGGTCGGGGTGACGAAGCGATCCCACGAGAGCGCGGGCTCGAAGCCGAAGACGCGCATGTCGAAGGCGTAGAGCTCGGCGTCGAGCGGCGGTCCGCTCGCCGAAGGGAGGATGTACTGAAGCTGAAAGAACGAGCCGAGGATCGGCAAGAGGAGCCCGGCCCGGTAAACCAGGCCACCGGCGACCTCGTTCTTGAAGACGCCGCCCCGCATGAGGACGAGGATCAAGGCGAAGACCACGAGGTCGAAGGCCAGGCACTCGAGCGCGACGGTGCGCCGCTCCCCGTGACCAGCGAGGACACGGAGAAAGAGCGCGGTCAGGTAGGCGAGGAGGAGCCAGTCGTGCGCCGCGAAGGCACGAAGGAGCGGACGGATCGCCAGCGACGAGGAGGCCAAAGGGGCGCCGTCTTACCAGCGCTTCTGGATGTTGCCTAGGAAAGCGTACGGATAGCCCAGCTCGAAGGCGCTCGCTTCGTCCAGGCGCTGCACGTCGGTGGGGCCGAGCGCCACATCCGCGGCCTTCAGGTTGTCGTCGAGCTGCTCGAGCGAGCGGGCCCCGAAGATGACCGAGGTCACGGCGGGCTTGGCGAGCAACCAGGCGAGCGCCACGGCGGTGACGGTGGTCTCCTTGGCCTTCGCGAGGTCGCGAAGCGCGTCGATCGTCCTCCAGCCGCGGTCGGTGTCGTAGCCGGCGAAGCGCTCCTTCCACTTCTCGAGGCGTACCCCCGCGGGGGGCGGTTGGTTGCGGCTGTACTTGCCGGAGAGGAATCCACCGGCGAGTGGCGACCAAGGGAGAACGCCGAGCCCGAACTTCTGGCAGAGCGGGATGTGCTCGCGCTCGAGGTCGCGCACCATCAGGCTGTACTGCATCTGCAACGACACGAACCGGTGGAGGTGCTCGGTCTTCGAGATCCACTGGCTGTCGGTCAGGCGGTACGCCGCGTAGTTGCTCGCGCCGAGGTAGAGCACCTTCCCTGCGCGCACGAGATCGTCGAGCGCGCGAAGCGTCTCTTCTTCCGGCGTCTCGATGTCCTGCATGTGGATTTGGTAAAGATCGATGCGGTCGGTCTTGAGGCGCCGCAGGCTGTCTTCCACGGTGCGGACGATGCGGTAGCGCGAGGCCCCGGTGGAGTTCGGCCCCTCGCCCATGCGGAAGCGGAACTTCGTGGCGAGGACGACACGATCGCGCGACTTCGTCTCCGCCATCCACGCGCCGACGACGCGCTCCGAGAGCCCGTCTTGTCCGTAGACGTCGGCGGTGTCGATGAAGCTCACCCCACGCTCGAGCGCGCGACTCATGATGGCGAAGGAGGTCTTCTCGTCACAGCCGACCTTGTGCATGAACGACTTTTCGTCGGCCTCGCCGAAGGTCATCGCTCCGAGGCAGAGCACGGGGACCTTCAGTCCGCTGGTTCCTAGCGATCGGTACTCCATGGCCCCGTGACCTCCTTCGGAGCGGCATCTTACCCCTCGTCGGCGAACGCCGCTCTGTCTCCGTCTGGTCCCGCCGCGACGACGCGTCCGCCGCGCCATGCGCATCGTTTGCGCAAGAAATTGCCCCGCGCGCGCTCGTCGCCGCGTTGCTCGCGTCGCCCCCGATGCGCATCCTCTCGAGAGCACGAGAGCGCGCGCGAGCTTTCGCGCCGAGGGAGGTGCATCATGGCGAGCACGAACAAGGGACACTTCGTTTGGCACGATCTGATGACCAAGGATCCGAAGGCGGCCATCGCCTTCTACTCCGAAGTGATCGGGTGGAAGGCGCAGCCCTTCGGCCAAGGGTCGCACTACACGATGTGGGTCGGGAGCCAGGGGCCGCTCGGCGGAGTGGCGGCGATGCCGGAGCAAGCGCTCCGCGCGGGGTTGCCCCCGCATTGGGTCGGCAACGTCGAGGTCGACGACGTCGACAAGACCCTCGCCCTGGCGAAGGAGCTCGGCGCAAAGGTTCACAAGGAAGCGACCGACATCCCGACCGTGGGTCGCTATGCGGTCCTCACCGATCCGCAGGGGGCGGCGATCGCGGTCTTCACCCCCGGCCAGGCGATGCCGCGGCACGACACGACCAAGCAGGGCGAGATGTGTTGGAACGAGCTCACGACGAGCGACAGCGCCGCGGCGTGGAGCTTCTACTCCGAGCTCTTCGGCTGGAAGCTCGTCTCCGAAATGGAGATGGGCGCGATGGGGAGCTACCGCATCTTCGGCGTGGGCGAGCAGCAGATCGGCGGCATGATGAACGCGCCGAAGGGACGCCCCATGCCGCCGGCGTGGACCTACTACGCGGAGACGAGCGATCTCGACGCGTCGATCGCCCGCGCCACCAAGATGGGCGCGAAGGTGTTGAACGGCCCGATGGACGTTCCGGGAGGAGGGCGCATCGCGCAGATGATCGACCCGCAGGGGGCCATGTTCGCGCTGCATCACCTCGCCAAGAAGTAGCTCTGCCGACGTGCTTCTGCGGCGTGCGCCACGAGCAGGGCGCGCGCCGCGATCGAAGCGGAGCGTGCTACCTTGCCCGGCCCGAGCAAGGAGCCACGAGATGATTCACCTCTACGGAAACCCCGCCAGCACCTGCACCCGCAAAGTGCTCATGACCCTCGCCGAGACGGGAACTCCCTACGAGCTCACGGTCATCGACCTCGCCAAGGGGGAGCACAAGCAGCCGGCACATCTCGGACGTCAGCCCTTCGGGCAGATCCCCGCCATCGACGACGACGGCTTCAGCTTCTTCGAGTCGCGGGCCATCTGCCGCTACATCAACGAAAAGAGCGGCGGCAAGCTCATCCCCCAAGACCTCCAGGGGCGCGCGCTGGCCGAGCAGTGGGTCAGCGTCGAGAGCGCGAACTTCACGCCTCACGCGATGAGGTTCGTCTACCACTACGTCTTCAAGCGCCCCCAAGACCCGGCGGTGCTCGAGCAAGCGACGCGGGGGCTCGAGACGGCCCTCGCCGTCATGGACGCACGCCTGGCGAAGACCCCCTATTTCGCCGGGCGAGACTTCAGCCTCGCCGACGTCGTCTTCATGCCGTACTTGGAGTACCTGATGGCGACGCCGGCGAAGGAGCTCGTCGCCAAGTACACGCACGTCGCGTCCTGGTGGGGTCGCGTCAGCGAGCGACCGACGTGGCTGAAGACCGTCGGCCGCGGCTGACGCTCTTCCTCACGGGGCGCCGATCTCCTTCTCGACCTTGTCGAGCTCCGCCTTGTAGTTGCTCGTCGAGATCTCCTGCACCGCCTTGACGTCGGCGCGGTGCTCGCTCGGGAGCGGGGCCTCGGCCGCCGGCGCCGCGCTGGCCACGGCGCTCGCCGAGGGGGCACCGCTCGGCGCGGCGTTCGAGGCCTGCCCTGCGTCCGCCGCGCTCGTGTCGGCGGGCTTGTCCTTGGTACACGCCGTCGCCGCGAAGGCGAGGACGAAGAGAGTGCCGGAGACGACGCGCTTCATTTCGAACCTCCCGTGCCCGCGTCGGCGCCGAGGAGCCGCGCGCGGAATTTCTTGTCCTCACGCTCGATGAGCTCGTCCACGCGCTTCATCGCCGCCGCGTCCTTGGCCCGCTCGGCGAGCTCGCGAATGCGAAGAAGCCGCATGACGTGGCGCCAGTGCACGCCGATTTGCTGGCGATCCACACGGGTGACCGAGCGTCCGGGGTGGTTCGTCAGCTCTTTGACCAGCGCGTGCTCGCGCTCGAGGAGCTTCTGACGAAACTCGACCTGCGCCGGCGTGCGCTGCGGGTCGATCGCCGTGCCGGCGTCGTCGTCTCCGTCGTCGTCGTCGGCATCGTCGTGGCCGTGGCCGTGCTGTCCGCCGCCATCCATCGCGCCGTGGTCGTCGTCGTGTCCGTTGCCATGGCCGTCGCCGTGCCCATGGCCGTTGCCGTCACCGTGTCCGTCGCCATGGCCATCTCCACCGCCGTGGTCGCCGTGGTGATCCTTCGCCTTGTCCTTGTCGTCGGCGTACGCAGCGCCGCACGCCAGGACGAACGAGAGGGCGAGCGCCGAGGTCGTTCCGATTCGCATGGTCTGTCCTTTCGAGTTCCCAAGGCGAAGCGGGAGGCGGCCGTCACGACCGCTCTCGCATCGACTCGGTGGGGACCGTACCAAACGGAGGTGATCCAACAAGGGCGATGCCGCTTCAGGTGGAGCCGTCGCCCGCGCTCGCGCGTCGACATGGAGCTCTCGGCGTGCCTTGACATCGAATAAGTGAGTGCTTATGAATCACGGACGATGACGCGCGAGACCGAAGTCTTTCGAGCCCTCGCCGACCCGAGTCGTCGCGCGCTGTTCGAGCGCCTCACGCGCGGGGAAGCGGCGGTGAAGGATCTCACCGCGCGCGCGAAAATCTCGCAGCCCGCCGTGTCGCAGCACCTCGCCGCGCTTCGCGAGGCCGGCCTCGTCCGCGAGCGCCGCGAGGGGCGCCTCGTCTACTACCGCGTCGATCCCAAGGGGCTCCGCCCGCTCGTGGATTGGATCACGCACTACCAAGCCTTTTGGACCGACCGCATCGACCGCCTCAAGAACCTCCTCGACGAGATGGACGAATGACCGAAGAAGCTCGCACGATCCGCGTCACCTACGAGATCCCGCACCCGCCGGCCAAAGTGTGGCGTGCGCTCACCGAGCCTTCGCTCGTCGCGAGCTGGCTCATGGAGAACGACATTCGTCCCGTCGTCGGGCACGAGTTCACCTTCCGTACGTCGCCCATGCCCGGGTGGGACGGCGTCGTGCGTTGCCGTGTGCTCGAGGCCGAGGCGCCGAAGCGCCTCTCGTACTCGTGGCGCGGCGGAGCACCAGAGTCGCTGCTCGACTCGGTGGTGACATGGACGCTCACCGCTTCGCCTTCCGGCGGCACCGAGCTCACGCTCGAGCACAGCGGATTTCTCCCGAGGAACGCCTTCGCCTTCGAGGCGATGGGCAAGGGGTGGCGCGGCAAGGTGGGCGAGCGTCTCAGCGACGTGTGCGCGAGGCTCGCTTAGTCGGCGCGCGGATCCCGTCGAGCGTCAGGCGCGCGAGGCTCCTCGCCAAGTCTTCTCCCACGGGGACGTCGAGCTCCTTCGGTGCGCTGTCGCCGACGAGGCGCCTCAGGAGCTGCGCCATCAGCGCCGGCGCGAAGACGGCGAGCGCCATGGCCATGGGAGGCTCACTCGCGCGGAGCTCGCCGCTCGCCATCCCTTCGGCGATCGTGCGGATCATCGCCGGCAAGTGACCGCGCATCCCGAGGCGCACGACGAGACCGCGGCGCGCTTTGGATCGGAGCACCTCGGCGAGGACGATGCGCAAGACGTCGGCCTCGTCGTTCGTCAGGTTCCCCATGCGCACGAAGAGCCGCTCGATGCGCGCGGGGATGGGCACGTCGTCTTGGAGCGCTTCTTCGAAGCCCTTCACGAAGCTGGGAAAAGCCTCGTCGATCACCGCCTCGAAGAGCGCCTCCTTCGTGGGGAAGTAGTAGTAGACCATGCCGATGCTGGTGCGGGCGCGCGCGGCGATGTCGCGGAGCGAGGCCCCCTCCACGCCGTGCGCGAGGAAATGAGCGCGCGCGGTCTTGAGCAGGCGCTCGCGGATGTCGCTTCGAGGGCGCGCCATCGTCAGGCCAGCTTCTTGTCGAAGCGGCTCGCCGCGACGACGACGAGCACGACGAAGATGCCGAGGAGCCACGTCGCTTCGTGCGCGAGCTCGGTGAAGGAGCTCCCCTTGAGGACCACGCCGCGCACGATGCGGAGAAAGTGCGTGAGAGGGAGCCCGAGGGAGAGCCAGCGCGCCGGCGCCGGCATCCCCTCCCAAGGGAACATGAAGCCGCTGAGCAAGATGTTCGGGAGGAGGAAGAAGAACGAGAGCTGCATCGCTTGCTGTTGGGTCTTGGCGATGGTCGAGAAGAGCAGTCCGACGGCGAGGCTTCCGCCGATGAAGAGCGCGGCGAGCGCGTAGAGGAGCGGCAGGCTCCCGACGACGGGAATGCCGAAGACCCACCCGCCCACGCCGAGGACGAGGGTCATCTGCGCGTAGCCGATGAGGACGTAGGGGAGGATCTTGCCGAAGATGACCTCGAAGCGGCCGAGCGGCGAGACGACGAGCTGCTCGAGCGTCCCGCGCTCGCGCTCGCGGGCGATGGCCATCGACGTGAGCATCACCAGCGTCATCGTGAGGAGCACCCCCACGAGGCCGGGGACGATGTACACGGCGGTTCGCGCGTCGGGGTTGTAGAACGTCGACGGCTCGACCACGAGCGGGAGCTGTGCCGGCGCCCCCGCCTCGCCCAGCTTGGAGACCAGGAGCGACGTCGACTCGGCCGCCGCGAAGCTCGCAGCGGTCTCTGTCGCGCCCGCCACCGTCTGCGGATCCGAGCCGTCGACCAAGAGCTGCACGTGCACCGTGCGCCCGCGCGCCAGATCCTCGCCGTAGCGCGCGGGGATGACGACGCCGACCCGCGCCACGCCGCTGCGCATCTGCGTGGTGATGTCGTCTTCGTCGCGCGCGGCGCCGACGACGTCGTAGATCCCCGTCGCTTGGAGCTTCGCTGCGAGGGCGCGCGATTCGGCCGAGGCGTCCTGGTCGAGCACCAACGTCGGGAGGTGCCGCACGTCGGTGTTGATGGCGTAACCGAAGAGCAAGAGCATCGTCACCGGGAGGACGACGGTCATCGCCAGCGTGAGGCGATCGCGCCTCAGCTGGAGGAGCTCCTTCCGCACGAGCGCGAGGAGGCGCGCGGTCCAGGCGAAGCGCGCCTTCACGACGGCCCTCCTTGGCGGACGAGGGCGACGAACGCGTCTTCCACTGTCGCCCGCACGTGCTCGGCGCTCGTCACGGTGAGCCCTTCGCCGACGAGCACGCGCCGCGCGAGCTCGGCCGGATCGACCCCTCCGCGTGTCACGAGGCGCAAGATGGACCCGAGGAAGGCCACCTCCTCGACCCCGTCTTCGCCGCGGAGGAGCTCCTCGGCGCGGAGCGGATTCGACGTCGCGACCTCGGCGACCGCGAGGCCACGTCGCTGGACGATCTCCCCCGGTGTGCCGAGGTCGAGGAGGCGGCCGGCGAAGACGAAGGCGATGCGATGGCAGCGCTCCGCCTCGTCCATGTAGTGCGTCGTGACGAGCACGGTGGTGCCGCCGGCGGCGATGCGATGGATCTCGTCCCAGAACTCGCGCCGGCTGACGGGATCGACGCCGGCGGTGGGCTCGTCGAGGAAGAGGACCTTGGGGGCGTGGATCGTCGCGCAGGCGAGGGCGACGCGCTGTTTCCACCCGCCGGAGAGCGTGCCGACGATTTGCCCGCGGCGCGCCTCGAGCCCGTAGCGTGTGAGGCTCGCGCGGACGATCTCCGCGCGGTGACGGATGCTGAGGCCGTAGACGCCGGCGTAGAAATCCAGGTTCTCGGCGACCGAGAGATCGTCGTAGAGGCTGAAACGCTGCGTCATGTAGCCGATGGTCGACTTGACCTTCTCCGGCTCGCGCACGATGTCGTGACCGCCGACCGTCCCCGTGCCGCCGCTCGGGGTGAGGATGCCGCAGAGCATGCGGATCAACGTCGACTTGCCGGCGCCGTTGGGGCCGAGCACGCCGAAGATTTCCCCCGCCTCGACGCTCAAGGAGATGTCGCGGACGGCCACGAGCGAGCCGAAGCGACGCGAAATCCCTTCGACCTCGACGGCGTGGCTCACGGCGCGCCTCGGTCCACCTCGGCGAAGGCCGGGACACCGGCGTGGACACGCTCGGCCGCGTCGTCGAGGCGAATGCGGACGCGCACGACGAGGTTCGGCCGCTCGCGCTCGCTGAAGACGTAGTGGGGGGTGAACTCGACCTCGCGCCCGATGTCTTCCACTTTGCCGGTGACGGCGTCGGGCAAGGCGTCGACGTGCACCCGCGCTGCCGCGCCCATGCGAATCCCGGCGAGGTCTCCTTGGGGGACGAAGACGTCGACGTAGGGGTGCCGCGTGTCGGCGATGCGGACGACGGGTGCTCCCGCGCCGACCATCTCCCCCTCGCGGTGCAGTACGTCGAGCACCCGCCCCGCGAGCGGAGAGGCGAGCGAGTAGCGGGTGAGCCGCACGTCGTCCGTGGAGAGCGCGGCCTCCGCCGCTTGGACCCGCGCCTCGGCGGCGTCGACCTCTTGCACGCGCGCCCCCGCGCGGAGCTCGCGCGCGTGCTCTTCGGCGGCTCGTCTGTGCGCCTCCGCTTGCGCGAGCTGGCGCTCCGGAGCGTCGAGCTGCGCCGATCCGATCGAGCCGCTGGCGACGAGCCCCCGATCGCGCTCGAGACCGCGGCGCGCGATGTCCTCGTCGGTACGCGCCGACTCGAGCTCGGCGGCGGCGGTGCGCACGTCTTCGTTCCGGCTCCCGGCGCGGAGCAGGGCGAGCTCGGCGCGTGCCGCCGCCAGCTCGGCTTGCTTGATGTCGCGCTCGCCCCGCGCCACGCGGTCGTCGAGCGCGGCGAGGCGCGCCCCGGCGTCGACCTGGGCGCCGCGATCGAAGCGTTGCTCGACGATGCGACCCGGCACCTCGAAGGCCAGGGTTCGCTCCTCGTACTCGACGACCCCCTGGTAGCGCGTGCTCGTCGGAGCCGGTTTCTGGCACGCGACGAAGACGAGCGGCGCAAGGAGCGCCGCGGCGGTCGAGCCGGGGAGGGGGCCGAAGGCTTGGGCGAAGAGACGGCGAGCGACCAGACGGTTCATGCGGGCCTCAGTTATTTATCGTTCGACTGATAAACGGAGCGTACGCTGAACGCGCCCTGGGTCAAGCCGATGAGGGCTGCGCGAGGCCAAGGGCGAGCGGCGAGGCGGAGGCCCGTCGCGGGGGCGCCCCTCCCTCGCCCACGATATTACCCCGAGCCAATATTAGCTGGACCTAATGTCGCGCTTCGAGCTCCATTTACCCGCGCACCCGCGGGGTCGTCGTCCTACGCGACCTCGACCGATGTCACCTTCCGGGCGCTGTAGAGATCCCAGAACCGCTCCGCGACGGTGCTCGCTTCGATCGTGGCGTTGCCTTGATCGAACACGGTCCCCTTCACAGCGGCGAGGACCATGACCTCACCCACGTAGACGCCGTCGGCCTTGAGCTTCTCGGCGAGGAGGCCGACGAGCTTGTGCTTGGCGGCATTGGCCACGCCGAGCCCCATCGCGCCCCACGCCACCGCCATGGCGTCGATCTTGGGATCGAAGTAGCCGAGGCCGCCGTTGGTCACGAGCACGGCCCCCTTTTCCTTCTTCAGATCGGGCAGGGCCTCCTGCACGGCGGCCAAGAGCCCGGTGACGGCGACGTCGTACACGTTCCGGACAGCGGCCGCGTCGGCGGTCAAGAGATCGCCCGCAGCGCCGGCGTACGCGGTCCATTGGACGATGGTGATCGTGCCGAGAGCGGCGCGCGCCTTCCCGATCATCGCTCGCACCGCCGCCGGATCGCCGAGGTCGGTGGGGAATGCGGCGGCCTTCACCCCGCGGGCCTCGAGCGCCTTCACCCCCGCGGCGAGTCGCTCGGCGTTGCGCGCGACGAGGGCCACGGAGAAGCCTTCTTTGGCGAAGCGGTCCACGACCGCCGCTGAGATTCCAGTTCCGTATCCGCACACCACGATCGTTTTCGACATGGCGCGCAAGATACCTTCGCTCCGACGCACAGGGTAGCCTCGGGCGCATGACGAGCGACGTGACCGTGATCGAGGCCGACCTCGCGCGCCCCGAGCACGCCCGAGCGACGGTCGACCTGCTCGACGACTACTCGCGTGGTCCGGGGGCCAACGGTCACGGGCTCCCCGACGCGACGAAGCGGGATCTCGTGCCGGGCCTTCGCGCGCACCCCGGCACGTTCGTGTTCCTCGCGTACCGGGGCGAGGAACCGGTGGGGATCGCGGTGTGCTTTCTCGGCTTCTCCACCTTTGCTGCGCGTCCGCTCTTGAACGTGCACGACGTCTCGGTGCTCGCGGAGCACCGCGGCGCCGGTATCGGTCGAGCGCTCATGCTCGGCGTCGAAGCGCGTGCGCGCGCCTTGGGCTGCTGCAAGATCACGCTCGAGGTGCAGGAGAACAACACACCGGCGAAGGGGCTCTACGCGAAGCTCGGCTTCGCGCCGTACGAGCTCGCCGCCGAGGCCGGCCCGGCGCTCTTCTGGCAGAAGAAGCTCGGCTAACCGACACGATTGGGCGCGCCAGAGGCCGTGGTAGCTTCGACACACGGTGTTCGGCGTTCAAGGAAAGCTCGCGGCGTGCTCGCTCGTGCTCCTCGCCGGCTGCACGGACGACTTCGCGTCGCTCCTCGGTCCCGCGGACGCCGGCGAGGGGGGCTCGGCCGACGGCTCGATTGCGCGCGACGGCGGGGACGCCGCGGCACCGACGTTCCTTTGCGGCGACGCGGGCGCTCTCGTCGTCGGCTGCGGCGAGTGCAGCGGCGCGCCTGTCCTGTGCGCCGCCTCGCACACTTGCGTCGCCACCTGTTCTTCGTGCTCGAGCGGCCCCATCGCGTGCACGACGTGCGACGGCGGCGCGTTCGTCTCGACCTGCTCGCCGGACCTTTCACCCGCCGCGTCGTGCCCGCCGAGCGGCTGCGCCTGCGCCACCACGGCGTCGACCTGCCCGCTCGACGTCCAAGTGTGCCTCGGCGGTTCGTGCCGTACGTGCGGCGACGTCGGGACGCGCGACACGGTTTGTCGAGGTGGCACCGGCACGATGAAGTGCAAAGACGGCACCGAGCCGAAGGTCGAGAACCGCTACACCTGTCGATGAACACGGCGCGCCGCGCGGTGATGCGCAGCGCGCCGTTCCACGTCACCGCGGCGACGAAGACGAGCTGCTCGCTCCGTTCCAATCCGGCGGGCAGGTCCCCTTGGAGACCGGGAGCGTGTTCGTCCCCAGCTTGCTCGGCGAAGCGTGCACGAAGGCGAGCTGCACGCTGCCGAAGCCCGCGGCCCCGAACGCGTCGTTCTTGATCCACGCCTCGTAGATGACCCGGTAGTCCCACGCCGGCGCGCTCGCCGAAGGAGCGTAGCTCGCGCTCGTCGCCGGCGAGTCGACGATGAACGAGCCGTAGCCGCGATCGTTCAGGTTCTTGTCGAGCGAGGTGCTCGTGCGGACGACGCTCGACGCGTCGCCGAGGATCATGCGTCCTTCGCCGCCCGTCACGCCGAGGCAGGCGTAGCCGGAGGGCGCGGTGGCGCTCTTCGAGATGTAGTCCATCTTGAAGTGGAGCTTCTCGGCCCCGGCGGTGTCGAGGAAGGTGAGCTCGGCGTGATCGCTCCCCACGAGCTCGGAGAACGCGTGCCCCTTGCTCCAGCCGACGGCGGTCGTGCCGTAGGAGTTGTCGACGAAGGTCGGCGTGAAGGTGAGTCGCACGTGGAGCACCTGAGCGCCGTTGAACGCTTCGAGCGTGTACTCCGCGGTCGCCGCGGGCGCGCTCGGTGAGGCGCCCCCCGAGGGGTAGAAGCAGTCGGTGTGACCGCCGGGCATCGCGCCGTCGCCGCCGCCCGCGCCGGGATAGCAGCTCTCGTTCGACGAGTTGCCGTCGCCGAAGCTTCCGTCGGGCTCGCAGTCCATTTGAACGCGATGCGCGCCCGGGTTGCACGTCGGCGCCTTCTTGCACGTGCGCTTGCCGAGCTCGCGTGTGCAGTAGAATCCGTCGCCGGTCGAAGCCCCGCCTGCGGTGCCATCCGAGGTGCCGGTCGACGTGCCGGTCGACGTGCCGCTCGCGGCGCCGCCGCCGCTCGTTCCGTCGGACGTTCCGCCTTTCCCGGTGGTGCTGCCTCCGCCGTCGCTCGGCGCCTTCTTCCCGCCCGCTCCGTCCGAGGGGGGCGTGGGCGCAGGCTTCGAGCCACCGGTCGTCGCGCCGTCGGACGTCGTCCCGCCGTTCGCAGCGCCGCCGCCGGACGTGCCATCCGAGGTGCCGCCGCTGCCGGTCCCGCCCGTCGCAGCTCCGCCCGCGCCGCCCGCCCCGTCTTGGGTTCCGGCGCCGCCCGCGGTCGACACCGGCGGACAATCGGCGCTCGTGCTGTCGGGCGGACAGTAGTACGCCGGGCCGTCGTCCGAGCTCGTGCCGTCGTAGGTCACGGCGTCGTGCGTCGACGAGGTGCACTCGGTGGTTTGGCCGAGCGGCACGGGGACGCTCCCGCAGTCCCACGCGCTGCCGCCTCCGGCTCCGCCCCCGCTCCCCGTCGCCGCCTGCGAGCAACCCAAGCCGGCGAGCGCCGCGAGCGTGAACCACGAAAGCATCGAGGACGTCTTCATGTGCATGGCCTGGCCTCCGACCAGGTCCATGAGCACTCGCCGTGCCAGGGGGGGAAGAACGCTCGAAGTAGGGAAATAACCGAGGATTCGTCGATCGAGGCCCGATCGGCAGGGAGGAGCGGTCGAGGCGAGGATGCTCGAATCGATCACTCCATGATGCGGCCGCTCATCGTCAGCCTTTGAGGCTCCTCGCCTTCACGCTGTGGAAGTAGCGGAGCGCGATGCCGGACGCTTCGGCAGCGCGCGTCACGTTGCCGCCGTGCTCTTGCAGCACCTGCTCGACATAACGTCGCTCGAACTCTT
Organism: uncultured Polyangiaceae bacterium; assembly: GCA_964531795.1. Taxonomy (GTDB): domain Bacteria; phylum Myxococcota_A; class Polyangia; order Polyangiales; family Polyangiaceae; genus CAZHHD01. The sequence continues at coordinate 19,723 of CAZHHD010000013.1, forward strand.
CGACCGCCTTGCGACGCGCCATCACGAACGGAAGACGCGCGGCGAGGACGCCGTCGAGCCAATCCCTTCCGCTCGCGGGGGGCTCCTTCGCGCGTCCGCCGCGTTGGGCGATCTCGTCGTCGCCGAGCGCGATGCAACGCGCCACCGCGTTCCTCAGCTCGCGCACGTTGCCCGGCCACGCGTAGCTCGCGAACCGGGCCAGCGTCGCCGGTGCGATGGCGTCGGGCTTCGCGCCGAGCGCGGCGACGAAGTGGCGCACGAGGATGGGAATGTCTCCTTGGCGCTCGCGGAGCGGCGGGAGCTCCACGCGCGCGACGGCGAGGCGGTGAAAGAGGTCGTCGCGGAACGAGCCGGCCGCGACCTCCTTGTCGAGATCGCGTCGCGTGGCCGCGAGCACGCGCACGTCGACACGAATCGCCTGCTGGCCGCCGACGCGCCGGAGCTCGCCGCGATCGATGACGCGGAGGAGCTTCGCCTGGAGCGGTAGATCCAGATCGCCGATCTCGTCGATCAACAGCGTGCCGCCGTTCGCTTGCTCGAACACGCCGGGGCGGCTGGCGATGGCGCCGGTGAAGGCGCCTTTCTCGTGGCCGAAGAGCTCCGCTTCCACGAGGTTCGGCGAGACCGCCGTGCAATCGAACACCACGAAGGGGCCCTTGTTCCCCCCGACCTCGTGGAGCGCCTCGGCGAGGTTCTCTTTGCCCGTGCCCGTCTCCCCCTCGATGACCACGGGGACGCGCGCGCGCGCGAGCCGCTCGCACAAGGGATAGAGGCGCCGCATCGCCGGGCTCGCGCCCACCATTCTGCCGAAGCGCATCGCGCTCGTGAGCGGCTCGGGCTCGACCCCCTTGGCCACGTCGATGCGCATCGCCGTGCTGCCGCAGCGAAGGAGCTCGCCGCCGCGCACGAAGGCCTCGACCACGCGCACGCCGTCGATGAACGTGCCGTTGCGTGAGTCGAAGTCGGTCACGCGGCATCGGCGTCCGGCGAGATCGAAGCCCGCATGACGTCGCGACACCGTCGGATCGGTGAGCTTCAGATCACACGCCGGCCCGGTGCCGAGGAGAATGCGGGAAGGGGTGTTCGGATCGAGCGTGAAGCTCTTCCCCCGATCGGGTCCCTCGACGACCTCGAGGCGGAGGATCTCGCTGACGGCCGCCGGAGCGGCCTCGCCGTGGGCGACGGTCGGAACCTCGGCCCCGAGCTTCGGTGCGGTGGGTTTGGGCACGCGTAGCTCAGCGTAGCCGAGAATTACTCGAACGTGCCGCGGAGGCTCGCGCCGGTCGGGTGCACGACGAGCGCCGCGCTCGTCGACGACGCTTCGGGGGGGGCCGTCAGGTGCAGGATCACGAAGGTGGCGGTCGCCGCCACACCTACCGCGCCGATCACGAAGCCGACGTTCGCGATTCGCTGCTGGCGCTCGCCCGAGGCGATGTCGGCGCGCTGCGCGTCCCCGCAGGCGTGGGGACCGCACGCGCGGCTCAGATCCTCGAACTTTGCGTGGGACGTCAGGCCGAAGCCGGCGAAGATCCCGAGACCGGCCGCAGCGACCACGCCGCTGCCCAGCGCCGCGGGGATCGCCCAGGGGCGCGTGCCGTGCGTCGTCCCCTCGGGATCTGTTCGCGTGGTCGGCGGCGGCGCGGGGGGCAGAATGGGTGGAGGCGGCGCGCCGGCATCGAGCTCCACGCGGACGTCGCTTCCGGCGAGGAGCGTCAGATCGCGTGACGGGCCCGATCCTCCTTGGCGCAAGGCCACGCGCGCGGCGCCAGGCACGTGCCAGAGGAGGACGTCGCCCGATTCGGGGAGCGCCACCGGCGCTCCGTCGAGCTCGAGGCGCGACGACGGCGTCGCGTGTGCAACATGCACGTGAATCGACGCGAGGCTCGCGCGGACCATGGCGCCCTCCTCGGCGGCGGCGTCGGCGGTCTTCTTGTATTCGCCGTCGGGATCGACCCGTTGCCGCGCGTCGGCTTCGACCGCGTCGTACATCTCCGAGGCCTCCACCGGCCGGCCGAGCTGACGAAGGCAACGCGCGATGAGCAGGCCCGAGCTCGGGCTCGGCGTCGCCCGGTACGAAGCGCGAAGAACGTCGAGCGCTTCGGCGTAGCGGCGCGCGAGAAAGAGTTGGGAGCCTTTGGCAAAGAGGCGCGAGGCGTCGTTCGCCTCGCTCTCGGTAGGTGCGGGCTCGTCGGCGGCCGCGTTGCGCGCATGCGCGAAGATCGCCAGCGCGGCGAGGGCTCCGAGCGCGACGGCCGAGTGACGCATGTGGGAGCGAGCGTATCACCTACGCGCGCGGCCGCGCCGCTCGCCCTAGAGATGCCCCGGCATGAAGAGGGGCTTCCCGTCCTTCGAGCCCCTTCGCGGGCGCGAGGGAGAGACTCTCGCGCCGGCGTCGATCGTCCCGGACGCTTCGCCGGCGGCGATGACGACGCTGGCGCTCGGTGTGGGGGACACGTCGGTGGCGGTCGCGCTCACCGGCACTTCGACGATCTCGAGCGACACGTTCTCCTCGGGCTTCTTGCGGAGGAGAAGGAGCACGAGGGCGAGCACGGTGATGGCGAGGACGATCGCGGCGGCCGAGACGGCGTAGAAGCGCGTGCGCGAAGCAGCGTCGCTCAGCGAGGAGTCGCGGGCGGCGGCGCCCTCGACCTCCGGCGCACCGTGCGGCGTCTCGAGGTCACGCCGCAGCGCTTCGCGCTTCTCGCGGATCGGATCGCCCGAGACCTCCATCACCGTCGCTCCCACGTCGGCGCGTGTCATCGACGGTGCCGCTTGGCGCAGCGCTTCAGCGAAGGCGAGGGCGGTGGGAAATCGGCGATCGACGTCGCGTTCGAGGGCGCGAAGGCACACGTCGTCGAGCGCCGGGGGCACCTCGGGGCGGTGCACGCTCGGGGGATCGATCGGCTCGCGAAGGACGCGCGCGATGGCCTCCGCCTCGGTCCCGCCGCCGAAGAGCGTGCGCCCGGTGAGGCACTCCCAAAGCAAGATGCCGGCGGCGAAGACGTCGACGCGACGATCCAGCGCGCCGCGCCTCCGTACTTGCTCGGGCGCCAAGTACTGCACCTTCCCTTTCACCGGCGCGTCGGGCGCGGTCTTGGCCAAGCGACCCGCGCTCATCGCCACCCCGAAGTCGGTGACGCGGGCGACACCGTCCACACCGACGAGGATGTTCTGCGGGGAGACGTCGCGATGCACGAGCCCCGCCGAAGCGCCGCCCGGGTCGGTGAGCTCGTGAGCGGCGTGGAGCCCTTCGAGCGCGTCGGCGACGATGCTCACCGCGAGCCCGATCTCCATCTGCCGTCCGCGCTCTGCGAGATCGCGCTGGAGCCAGTGAAGGGGGGCCCCCTCGACGTAGTCCATGACGATGACGAGGTCGTCACCGACGAGGCTCACGTCGGAGACCGCGACGACGTTCGGGTGATCGATGCGTGTCGCCACGCGCGCTTCGTCGACGAACATCGCCACGATCGCCGGATCGCGCGCGAGGTGAGGGTGCAGCACTTTGACCGCGACCGGCGGCTCGTCGCTCCCGACGACGCGCGCCAAGTGCACGCTCCCCATTCCGCCCGCGGCGATCGTCTCGATCGCGCGATATCGGTCTCCGAGGAGGGGCAGAGCCGAAGAGCCGTCTCGCGGCGGAGCAGACATGTCGATCGACGAGCGATCGTACCACGACCGCCGCGCCTTGACCGCGACGCGCCCGCCAGCGGCCGCCGCGTTACTTGATGAGCACGAACGTCTGCTGGTTGAACGCGAGCGGCCGGCCGTCCTCGCCCCAAAGCTCGCGGAGCTCCACGGCGTACCCGGCGTCGACCCCGAGGAGGCGTGCGCGGTAGAAGACCGGTGCCTCGGGATCGAGCCCGTCGAAGTGAGCGAAGGGCTGGAAGGTGAAGGCGACCGTCGCCATCGGCCGCGGCACGGACTCGACCGGGTAGAGCGCCGGCCAGTAGGCGTCCACACAGGCGGCGAGGAACGCCACGTCGCGCGCGCCGCCCGGATTTCTCGGGCGCACCCACCCACAGACCTCCGGCTTCGTCTCCCCGCTGAAAGGGAGACCGCGTATCGGTCGAAACTCGAAGTGGCGCGCGAACGTGGGACCGAGCGGCGGCTCGATCGCGATGGTCGCGACGTCGCGCCACGCCGGGGCGAGCGCCGGTGCGTCGAACACGCCGTCCCGCTCGTTCGTGCGCGCGCGCCCGAGCACCCCCACGCCGTGCGCCAGCACCTCGCCCCCTTGCACGAGGCGCGCGGTCGTCGTGGTGACGGCGTTCCCCTCGCGGAGCACGTCGAGCTCGAGGGTGGCCTCGCCCGGCTGCACCGGGCCGCAGATCTCCGCCGTCAGGCTGCGGAGCGGGCGATCGGGGGCGCTCGCCTCGAGGGCGCGCGACAGCACCGCCGTCACCAGACCGCCGAAGAGCCCGCGGCCTTGTTGCCATCCATTGGGCAAGAGGACGCGCGCGCGGCGAGGGTCGAGGCGCTCGACGGCAGAGAGGCGATCGAAGGGGGCGTCGGGGGAGGGGAGATCGAGGGGCACGAGGTGCCCGCAATTTGGGGTCGCTTGGCACGCCGAGCAAGTGGCGCTTTCTTTGCGGCGCTCGACCCTTGCCGCCAGGGCTCGAACGAGCTTCAACCTAGGACGTGAATCACTTCGACGTCCTCATCGTAGGTGCGGGGCTCTCGGGCATCGGCGCCGCGTACCACCTCAAAACGCGCTGCCCGGGGAAGACGTTCGCGCTCCTCGAGGGGCGCGAGCGGCTCGGCGGCACGTGGGACCTCTTTCAGTACCCCGGCATCCGCTCGGACTCGGACATGTACACGCTCGGCTACTCCTTCCGCCCGTGGGAGAACGCCAAGGCCATCGCCGACGGACCGTCGATCCTCGAGTACATCCGCACCACCGCCGAAGAGCACGGGATCGACCGTCGAATCCACTACGCGCGCAAAGTGACGCGCGCGGCGTGGTCGAGCGATCGCGCAGAGTGGACGGTGACGACCCGCGACACGAAGAGCGGCGAGGAGCACGTCTACACCTGCTCCTTCTTGCTGATGTGCTCGGGCTACTACGACTACGCCGGCGGCTACATGCCCGACTTCCCCGGCGCTTCGCGCTTCCGCGGCACGCTCGTGCATCCGCAGAAGTGGACCTCGGACATCGTCTACGAGGGGAAGCGCGTCGTCGTCATCGGCAGCGGCGCGACGGCGGTCACGCTCGTCCCCGAGCTCGCCAAGCGCGCCGCGCACGTGACCATGTTGCAAAGGTCGCCCACGTACATCCTCTCCGCGCCCGAGAGCGATCCCGTCGCCGGTTTTTTGCGCGGCAAGATCGATCCGCACGCCGCCTACGCCGTCACGCGTTGGAAGAACGTCCTCCTCGGCATGGGGCTCTACACCTTCTGCCGCCGCTTCCCCGATCGGGCGAAGAGCTATTTCGTCGGGCTCGTGGAGAAGCAGGTCGGCGACCAGGTCGACGTCGCCACCCACTTCACCCCCTCGTATCGCCCGTGGGATCAGCGCCTCTGCCTCGTCCCCAACTCGGATCTCTTCCGCGCGCTCCGGGCGGGGACGGCGTCGGTCGTCACCTCTCACATCGAGACCTTCACCGAGAAGGGGATCCTTCTTCGTTCGGGCGTGGAGCTCGAGGCGGATCTCGTCGTCAGCGCCACCGGACTCAAGGTGCAGCTCTTCGGCGGCGCGGAGATCGAGGTCGACGGCGCCCACGTCGATCTGGGCAAGCGGCTCCTCTACAAGGGGATGATGCTGAGCGGTGTCCCCAACTTGGCGCTGACCATCGGCTACACGAACGCGTCGTGGACGCTCAAGTGCGACCTCACGAGCGAGTACGTGTGCCGGCTCATCAACCACATGGACCAGACCGGGCAAAACCGCTGCATGCCGCGCCACGACCCCAACGTCCGCGAAGTGCCGGTCATCGACTTTTCTTCGGGGTACGTGCAGCGCGCTCTCGATGCGCTCCCCAAGCAAGGTTCGGTCGCCCCATGGCGGCTGCATCAGAACTACCTGCTCGACCTCCTCATGCTCCGGCACACGCGCCTGGACGATCCGGCGATGACGTTCGCGGGGCATAGGTAACGCCCTCGCTCGGCGCATTTCGCGCCGAAGAAGCCGATCGAGACGCAGCGTCACGATCGTTACATCCCTTGTAACGCCTCCTCGGTGAGACCCGATCCGAGGAGAGCGTCATGCCCAACGTCTTCGGCCGCGAGGCCCAGAGCATCCAGGAGATCGTCGACGTTTTTCACACCCACGGCGCGAAGGTCCGCGGCACCTACCGCGCGCGCTACGAGTGGACCCGACGAACGGAGAACCCCTACGCAGGGACGACCCTCGAGCGCCCCGAGTCGCTCCGCGGGAATCCCCCGGGGGTCGTGTTCCCTTGGGAGCAGATTTTCCTCGCCGCCGCCGCGTGCGCCGGCTCCGACTACCCGATGATCGCCGCGCACCTCGGGGTGCCGCTCGAGCGGGCGACCCTCGTCGTCGAGGGGGTCTTCGATCCGCGCGGCGAGTTCCACGGCCTCGGTGGCTTCGAAGCGCCGGCCGACGCGGCGCCCTGCTTTCTTTCGTTGCACCTCGTCGCCACGCTCGATTCGCCCGCCGCGCGCGAGACGCTGGAGAAGATCCACGCCCACGTCGTGTCGCGGAACATGGTGCTCGGCGCGCTCCGTGGGATCCCGCGGACGCACGAGCTCGTGATCGCTTCGTCCAAGACCTCGTGAAAGGAGATTTCGTCATGCGACTCACAGGCCTTTTCGCCGTAGCGCCGGCGCTCGCCCTCGCCGCGTGCGCCCAGAGCCCCGCCGCCTCGGCGTGGAACGAACAAGACACCGCCGCGCTCCGCGCCCAACCGGAGGAGATGCTCCACGACCTCGATCGGGGGGACTTCGCGGGGATGACGTCGCGCATCGACGACGACGCCATCGTCCTCGACCTCGACGAGAACAACCACCCCGTGCGCTACCAAGGCAAAGCGGAGGTGACGAAATACTTCCAGAGCCTCGAGCAGGGGGCGAAGGCGCAGGGCCTCAAGTTCACCACCACGATGTCCAAGAACGATTGCGCGGCGAACGCCGCCTTCGGCTACTGCGTGGTCGAGTTCGACCAGGTCATCTCCGCAGGCGGGAAGTCGATGGGGCCGTTCAAGTTCCGCGCGACGATCGTGGCGCACAAGGTCGGCGACAACTGGCGCTGGGTTCACTGGCACGGGTCGCTCCGCGAGATGCCCACGCCTCCTCCCGGCGCTACCTCGCCGGGGTGACGAGCTCGTGCTCGGCGGCAAAGAGCGCCGCCGACGCCCGCGTCTTCACCCCTGTCTTCTCGGTGATGCGCGCCATGTGCTGGCTCGCGACGCGCGGCGAGACATAGAGCTTTCGCCCGATCTCCTTGGCAGGGAGGCCACGCGCCATGTGAACGAGCACGTCCACCTCGCGCTCGTCGAGCCCCGCGGGGAGCACCCGGTCAGGCCCGCGACGATGCCCAACGGCCGCGAGCACCCGCGACACCGCGCGCGCATCGAGCCGTCCCGCCTTCGCCGCGTCGAGCAACACGATGCCCGCTTCCTCGAGCGAGCGCGCCGGCCGCTGCGGCCTTTGTTCGCGCAGCGAATGGTAGACGTCGGCGGCGGCGAGGATGCGCGCGAGCTCGGGGATCTCGCCGGCGCGGACGCCGCGACCGTACCCGCTCCCGTCGAGCCGCTCGTGGTGCATCCCGGCGATGTGCCCGAGCTCGGCGAGGAGCGGGCTCCTCGCGAGGACGCGCTCGGTCTCCCGCGGGTGGAGCTCGACCTCTCGGCGCTCGTCCTTCGTCAAAGGGCCCGGCTTGTCCCAAATTCCGTTGGGGATCGCCGCGCGACCGAGATCGTGCAGAAGCCCGAGCACGCGGCCGCGCTCTTGCTCTTCGTCACTCAGCCCCGCCCGCGCGAGCGCCGCCGCCACGATGCGCGAGACGCCGGTCGAGTGGCCGAGCGTGAAGGGGGACTTGAGGTCCACGAAGAGGGCGAAGGCACGCGCGACGCGGACGATCTCGCCCGGGGGGAGGAGGCTCGTCGGCGTCGGCTCGGCGGCGAGGAGCTCGTCCCACACCGAAGCCTCGCGCGCGAGGCGCTCGAGCTCACCCGCGCGCTCGAAGAGTCGGTCGCACATGACGGGGTCGAGCTCGGCGTCGCGTCGCGCGCGGATCACGTCGAGACCACCTTGGACGCCGTGGATCGAGGTGTGGAGCACGCTCGCGTGCGCCACGTGGAGGACACGCGCGAGCGGGAGAAGCTGCTCGGCGCGGAGCCCCGCGGGAGATCCTTTCCCGTCGAAGCGCTCGTAGCTCTGCGCCAGGATCTCGACGACGCGGGCGGTCGCGCCGAGGCGCTCCGCGAGGTGCGAGGCCTGCTCGGCGTGCGCCGTCGCGAGCGCGCTCGTCAACGCCGGATCGGCGAGGACGCGCGCCACGCTCTCGAGGCGGGCGCGCGCGCCGTGCCCGACGCCGGCGCCGCGCACCACGTGACCGACCACGCTCCTCGGGCTCGCGCGGTCGACGGGCGCGAGCGCGCGCTGGAGGGCGATGTCGTCGCCTGCGCCGTACCAGGCCGCCTCGTGCGCGAAGCTCGTGCACCCGAGGTGACGAAGCAGCGCGGCGTAGTAGACGTCGCGCCGCTCCTCGGCGGTCATCCCCATGGACTCGGCGAGCCGCGTGGCGACGATGGCGACGCGAGCCATCGTTTCGCGGGGAACACCCGCCGCTCGTTCGGTCGCGAGAGAAAGGCTCCCGAGGATCTCGGCGAGCCGCGCTTCGGCCATCGCGGAGAGCTTATCAGCCGCCGCTCAGGGCTTGCACGAGCTGCACTTCGTCCTTCGGCCCGAGCGGCGCTTCGAGGCGAAACACCTGCTCCCCGTTCACGAAGAAGCGCATGTGCGGCCGCATCCGATCCTGCTCGTCGATGACGCGGAAGCGAATGCCCGGGTAGCGCCGATCGAGATCCTCGAGCAGCGCGGCCAAGGTCGCCCCCTCCGCCTCCACCTCACGCTCTCGTGTGTACGAGAGGAGCGGGCTCGGGATGAGGACCTTCACCAGAGCTCCGCGGCCTCGACGGCGTAGATCTCCGGCAGGTGACGGGCGATGCAGCGCCACGTCTTGCCTTCGTCGCGGCTCGCCCACACTTCGCCGCTGGTCGTGCCGAAGTAGAGGCCCACCGGGTCGCGTGCGTCGGCGGACATCGCCTGGCGCTTCACCGTCCACCACGCTTGGCTCTTGGGCATGCCCGCGTCGAGGCGCTCCCAGCTCTTGCCGCCGTTCTTCGTCACGTAGGCCGAGGGGCAGCCTTCGGGGGCGGTGCGCGGCCACACCGTCGTGCCGTCCATGGGGAACACCCACGCCACGTCGTCCTTGCGCGGGTGCACGACCATCGGGAAGCCGACGTCGCCGACCATCTTCGGCATGCGCTTGCCGATGCGCGTCCACGTGGTCGAGGGCCGGTCGAGGCGGTAGATGCCGCAGTGGTTCTGTTGGTAGAGCCGATCGGGGTTGCTCGGCGCGTAGCGCACGCAGTGCGGATCGTGAAAGGCGATGTTCTTTGCGTCGAAGCCGTCCACCACCTCGAGCCCTTCGACGAGGGGCGCCCAGCTCTTGCCGCCGTCCTTGGACTCGTGGACGCCGCCGCTCGACATGGCGAGGTAGAGGTGTTTCGCGTCGCGCGGGTCGACCAAGATCGAGTGGAGCTTGGGGCCGTCGGGGGTGCCGTCTTGCGGGCTCCCCATCCACGCGCGGTATTGCGGATCGTCGTTCAGCCCCGGGAGCGGCTCCCACGTGTCGCCGCCGTCGTTCGAGCGGAAGAGCCCTTGCGGCGACGTCCCCGCGTACCACGCGCCCGGCTCGTTCTCGTGACACGGCGTCAGCCAGAAGGTGTGGTTGACCGCGCGCCCCTTCTTCTCGCCGTTCGTCTCGGCGACCTTGGGGAAGGCCGGCGGGCGCTTCGCTTCCTTCCATGTCTTGCCGGCGTCCGTCGAGCGGAAGAGCGTCGGGCCGAGGTGCCCGGTGCTGGCGGCGGCGAGCATCGTGCGCCCGTCGCGCGGGTCGAGCACGACGTGGTTCACGATGTGACCGAGGAAGTGCGGTCCCTCGAGGCGGAAGGTGCCGCGCGCGACGTCGCTCTTCAAGAGCCACGCCCCCTTGCGCGTGGCCACGAGCACGACGACCGCACGCTCCTTCGCGCGCGCGGTCTTCGCCGGACGGCGCGCGGCGGTCTTTGCCGGCCGGGAGCGGGGGACCTTCTTGGAAGCGACCTTGGTGCGGGTACGTGCGCGAGCCATGGCCGCGTTGTATCGCGCTTCGGGGCGGAGGTCAGCGGCGCGTGTGCAGGCGCACGAGCTCCCAGGTTCCGGCGTTGTGTTGGAGCAAGAGGCGATAACGCTCGGAGAGCGCGGGGGGGATGAGATCCGAGCTCACCTGCGTCGTGGCCACCGTCGCGTCCACCACGGTCGCCATGTCGGCCTCGAGGTGCTCGAGCGTCCCGCTCAAGAGCGCGGAACGCGGGTACTTCGACCGCCCCTCCGGCTCGAGGTAAACCTCGACGACGATGCGCCCTCCGGTGGGGGGAGGGCCGCCGCGGAGGGCTTCGTCGAGCTTCGCGCCGTCGCCGATGTCCTGGCGCAGGAAGCCGGCGCGGACCCCCCGGGGGAGCTCGGGGTGGAACGAAAATGACGTCATCATGTCGACCTGGGGTGGCGCCCTTCTGCGAGCCTCGCTAGAGGTAGGGTTGCGGAAAGACGTATCGTAAGGTATAGCTGACCAGGGAGCAAGGACGCACACGCATGCAGCAAACCGAATCGACACGGACCAGTCGCGCCGACCGCGAACGCCACGAGAAGGAAGGTGACGGCGGGCCTCTGCTCGGCGCTCTGCTTCGTCGCTGTCACCGCGCGGTCGAGTCCCACGTGGACCGCGGCTTCCGCGAGGCCGGGCTCGTCCCGCCGCGTGGCGCCGTGATGCAGCCTCTGGGGGAGAATCCGGCGGGCATGCGCCTCACCGACCTCGCCACGCGCGCCGGCATCACCAAGCAATCGATGTCCGAGCTCGTGAACGCGATGGTCGACGCCGGCTACGTCGAGCGCGTCGCCGACGAAGACGACGGCCGCGCGCGGCGCTTGCGCCTCACCCGCAAGGGCCGCAGCGTCGGTCGCATCGCGCGCGAGCTCGTGCGCCAGGTCGAGGCCGAGTGGGCCGAAGCCGTGGGGCGCAAGCGCGTCGAAGAGCTCCGCGACACGCTCGAGCGCGTCGTCGAGCGCTGCGGGTATTAGATCTCGACTCGTCTCGCAACCTGCCGCGCGAAGTGCGCGGCAGGCGACGCTCAAGTGGCGCGGTACGAGCCGGGGGTCGTGCCCGTCCAACGCTTGAACGCGCGGGCGAACGGGCGAAGATCCGAGTAGCCGAGTCGAAACGCCAGCTCGGACAGCGTCATCTCGCGTTGCTTGAGGAGCTCGAGCGCAGCCTCGCAACGCACTTGATCGAGGAGCGCTTGAAACGACAGGCCGTCCTCGAGCAGGCGACGCTGGAGCGTCCGCGGCGCCATCGCCAGCGCGCGCGCCACCGAGGCCACGGCGACGTCGCCCCGCTCCATCGAGCCCAGGAGCTTCTCGCGCACGAGATCGCTGAAGGGGCGCTTCGCTGCGGCCGGAGCCGCCTTCTCTGCTTGGAGCTCGAGGAACTGGTGCAGCGACGGATCAGCGAGTGGTAGCGGGAGCTCGAGCAACGGTGCCGGGAAGCGTGTCCCGTTCGTGCGCGCCTCGAACCTCAGGTTCGTCGTTCCGAGGGCGCGCTCGAGCTCGCCCGTGTCGCTCGGACGCTTGTGGGCGAAGTACGCCGACTCGAGCGCGAGCCTCTCGCCCACGCCGAGCCGCGCGACGCGGACCAAGATCGCGAGCGTGTACTCGTTGACGTGACGCCCCATGCTCTCGGGCATGCCGTCGGCGCCGTACTCGAAGGTGGCGAAGCCAGCGCGCTCGCTCAGTCGGAAGCGGACGACGTCGTCGACGAGCCCTTGGTAGCGAACGAACTGACGGAGACTGTCCCCCAACGTCGCCGCGGTCCGCGCGATGAACTCGACGAGGCCGTAGGTGCCGAGCTCCACCGACTCTGCGACGTGCACGCCGAGGAACGGATCGCCGAGCAGATCCTCCACCGCGTCGACGAAGCGAAGCAGATCGGGGATGGCGACGCGCGCCTCACGCTGGCGTTCGACCTCCGGCGGCGCGCGAAGGAGCGCGAGGAGGGGGCCGGTATCTCGACCTGCCAGCCGGACGTGACGCAGGAACACGGGGACGATGGTGTTCGTGACGAACCCTCGTCGTTCCCGCTCCTTCGCCGATCCCGCCCCTCGCATCGCCTTCATGTATAGCGCGTTGCCGAGGCGGCGTGGTCACCACGTTGACCACGATCCCCCTAGAAAAACCGGGGTTTGAGGCTCATCCGTTTGCTAAATTCGACACGTCGAGGCGCGCGAGCGAGCTGGCGAGTGTCGCGTCTGCCGCGTGTCGGAGGAGTCGTTGGGGAAGCGTTCCAAACGAGGCGCCCCGCAAGTGGCGCCGAGAGAGAAGGGCCCCGAGGCGCGCGCCGCGTCGGCGCCCGAGGCACGCGAGGCGTTGGCGGATGCGCCGCCGCGCGCCGCGCGTCGAAGGCTCCTTCGCGACCTCGTGCTCGGGCTCGCGGGGGCCGCGCTCGCCGCCTCGAGCATCGCGCTCTTCGGTCGAGGGCCGCACCCCACGTCGACCGAAGGAGAGGCTCGGCGGGAAGCGCCTTCGAACGTGACCGCGCCGTGGGGAGAGCTCGACAAGGTGCCGGTGACGTTCCAGCCGCCCATCGAGCACGTCGAGCCTTCGTTCTGCCCCGCCGCACCGCCGCGCTGGCATTTCCCCAACACGACGCGCGCCGGCGTCGACGCCGAGCTCGCGGGCCACGGCGTGCGCGACGATGTCCGCGCATCGCTCGTCGCCAGCACCTCGTGCGACGAGGCCTCGCACACCTGCGTCGTCGAGCCTTCGCGCGACGTCGTCCTCGGCTTGTCGCCCGAGGTCCGCGGCGCGCTCTACCGCGACCTGGCCGCGAGCGAGGAGAACACCCAGCACGATCCGTTCACGCGGCGTCGGGAGCGCGTGGCCGAGTGGGCGAAGGCCGCCGAGCTGCGTCCCGGGACGATCGAGGCGCTCGAGCGCTTGCTCTACTTCGACGGAGACGTCGCCGAGTTCGCCGACAGCGCGACCCTGTGCGCGACGCTCGACGACGGCGAGCGCGTGCGACTGGCCCGTGGGCTCGTGCGTACGCCTTCCCTCATCGTTCATCTTCGCGTGCGTCCGGACACCGATCGCGAGGCGCTCCTCGGATATTGGGGACGCGGCCGCCGTCGGGACGTCGTCGGACCGCTGCTCGACGCTGCCGCGCGGGCGAAGACCGGCGCCACGATCTCGGTCGTCTCGCTCCTTCCGCCGCTCGGTCGCGCGCGCATCCATACGTACCCTGTCCCGGGCGAGCCTCCCTACAACTGCTGGTGGACCGCCTTGAACTTCTGGTCCGACCACCCCGACGACGCGTTCATGAGTCCCAAGGTGGCGCTGGCCTCCTTGGCCCGTGACTACGACGAGACCCCGCTCGACGCGGCGCGCTTCGGTGATCTCGTCGTGTTCGAGGACGCCGACGGCACGCCGCTCCACGTCGCGGTCCACATCGCCGACGACGTCTACCTCACGAAGAACGGTCACAGTCCCGGTCGACCCTGGACGTTCGGGACCTTGGACGATCTCCGCGTCGTGTACCCGGCGACACAGAAGCTACGCGCCTACCGGCGTCGCGATCTCCTCGAGTAGGTGCGCGCTCGGGCGAGGTGCGTGACCGCGCGTCGCCGCCGGTCATGCGCGGGGGATCTTGGCCACGCGCGCGAGGGTCGCTTCGCACTCGGCGACGACGCGCTCGACGATGGTCGCGACCGGAACGACGTCGCCCACGAGCCCGGCGCTCTGACCTGCGCTCCACAGCGCACGCTCCCCGCGACGCACCTCGTTCATCTTGCGCGAAGCGAGGACCATCATCGCCTTCTGCGTGAGGCTCCGCGTGCGCGGGCTCCTCAAGAGAACCGCCAGCGGCAAGGGGAGGTCGGCGCCGATGCGCGTGAGCTCGGGCGTGCGGAGGTAGCTCGCGGTGACCCCCGAGAGCCGCTGGGTCAAGACGAGGTCGTCGGGGGTCGCGCCGACGATCGCGTCCTTCCACCCTTGCGCCGCGACGCACTCGGTGGAGGCGATGAAGCGCGTCCCCATCTGCACGCCGGCGGCGCCGAGCGCGAGCGCCGCAGCCAGCCCGCGCCCGTCGGCCACCGCGCCGGCGCAGATCACCGGTACGCGGAGTCGATCGACGAGGCTCGGCACGAGGGCAAAGGCCGCGATGTGCCCGGTGTGCCCGCCGGCGCCGGCGACGACCGCGTTCACGGCGTCGGCCCCCGAGGCCTCGGCGCGCTCGCCGTGAGCCAGCGTTGACACGTCGCAGATGACCTTCGCTCCACGACGATGCGCGGCCTCGATGACCTCACGCGGGTTCCCCATCGATGCGACGAAGACGGGCGTCCCGGCTTCGAGCGACGCGTCGAGCTGCCGCTTGAGAAGCACGTTCGCGCGGTTCACGATCAGGTTCACCGCGAACGGCCCCTTCGTGCGCTCACGGATACGCGCGAGCGCCGCGGCGAACTCGTTCACCGAACGGTAGTTGTGCGGTGGCAGCCCGGCGAGGATCCCGGCCTCGGCCGCGGCGACGACGAGGTTCTCTTCCGAGACCGCGGTCATCGGTCCGACGAGGATCGGCGCACGCAGACCGAACATGCGCGTCAGAGCGGTGTCGAGCACGGCGCTCTTCTACGCGGATGCCGTCGCGAGCGCACGCGCGAAGGGCCTTGGGGCCTCTGACCTGCGGCGTCCGACGGTGCGTGGACGGCGATCGGGGAGAAAGAAACAGCGCGGCGGCGGGTCTGGGGGGGGGAAAACCACGCCGCCGCGCTGCAGACACTCCTTGCTCGAACCGTGCCAAGTCCAAGTGCTTGAAATCACCGGAGCGAGATCGGCCCGACCTTCCACTTCCGCAAGGTCAAAATTCAGGTCCGAAAGACCGGACACTTTTCGACCCTCACTGGCAGCAGTGCGCCGTGGCGTTCTGCGCCTGTGCGTTGCAGTTGAACGTGCTGCAGTCGGACGAGCTGCCGCACCAGAACATCTGCCCGTCGGACGCGTGGTAGTACATGCCGCAGTAGGGGGTGTTCCCGTTGTTGTCGTAACAAGTGCACGACTGGATGCTGCAGTTCTTACAGGCGATCCACTGCGAGCACTGGAGGTTCGACCCCGCGGGACAGCTCGAGGATCCGCCGCTCCCGCTGCTGCTCGAGCCTCCGCTGCTGCTGCTCGTCCCACCGCTGCTCGAGCCTCCGCCGCCGCCCGAACCCACCGGGCCGTTGCCGCCGCTGCCGTCGCACTTGGAGCTGCACGGGTCGGACGAGCACGTCCCCGCCGGACAGTAGACGCACTGGTTCGTCGACGCGCACGAGCCGCAGTACGAGTAGCTCGAGTGCGCGGTGTTGGGGTTCGTCGTCGAGCAGTGCGCGGTGCCGTCGCAGACTTTGGCGGTGCACGGATCCGCGGGGCAGGTCCCGGTCGCGCAGTAGTAACACTGCGACCCGCAGCTCCCGCACGACTCCTGCCCCGCGTTGGGAGCGGGGCAACTCGAGGACGAAGTCGAGCTGGCGGGCGTCGAGCAAGCGACGACGACCGTGATCCCCAGCACCACGACGAGCGCCCACACACCTCGTGCACGCGACATGTTCTTCTCCCCCGCACGCGAGCGCGTGCACGCCACCATCTTTCAAGATAGCAGCCTCGCTTCGCCCTGGGGCGCTGCTTTGTGCGGGGAGGCGTGTGTGGCGAGGTGCTCGTCGGAACGCTCGGCTCGTGCCGGTCAGAGCCGGGTCCAGACGCCAGGGCCGCGCGTTCGCTCTACTTGTGGAGTGTCCCTTTGAACGTGCCGGTCTCGGTCTTGCCGTTCATGGTGCGCGTCGCGGTCCCCTCGACGGTATCGCCGTGGGTCGTCCCTCGCCACTCCATCACGGTGCCGCTCGGGTGGTGGGTCGTGACGTGGAAGGTCGTGCCGTCCCCTTCGGGCGAGGCCGCGTAGTCGGTCCACTTGGGGAACCCGAGCGGGGTGCACGCCGCCGACTCGAACTTCCCTTGGGCGAAGTTGAGCGTGTCCTTCTCCGGGTTCTCCCCGGGAATGCTGAGCGTGATGTCGTACGACTTGCCGTCGATCGAAGACGGCGCCGACGAGGCCATGCCGCCCGTCGTGGTGGTGGTCGTGCCGGTGGGGGCGCTCGGGGTCGGGTTCGTCGCCGAGCTGCCGCCGCACGCGACGAGGATCGAGACGAAGGCGAGAGGAGCGAAGCGAGCGATGCGTCGAGTGGTCATGGCGGATCTCCTTGGCGCGGATGCGCGTGAACGAGCCCGTGCGCGACGTGCGCAGAGCCTTCGACGAGGAGGCGTTACCTCCTTCGGAACGACTGTTACCTACGGCTCATAACTGCAGAAAGTGCCCGTTTTGACCCCCTTTTCGAGCCTCGTCCCTACCTCCGGGGAGAGCTCGCGGATGCGCCGTACCGTCTCTTTCAGGCGACGCGTGACCGCCACGCGCGCCCGCTCGGCGGCCGACCCCGATCGGCGCGCGCGCCCGCCGAGGCCGAACGCGCGCGACAGCTCGGCGGCGAGGAACTCGACCTCGCTCTTGCAGCGCGCGGCCCGCGGTCTGTCACCGCTGCGCTCGGCGTCGGCGATCTCTTCGCGGAGGTCGTCGAGGCGTGCTTTGTAGGCGGCGCGCGCCGCAGCGTCGAGGTGCTCTCCGGCGTCGCCCAGATCGACGTCGGTGGAGGTCCCCACGAGATCGAGCGCGTGCACCTCTTCGCCGGCGCGCTCCACGAGCTTGGCCAGGTAGTGCATTCCGCGGCTGTCCTTCACGCGGCACGTGCTCTCTCCGAAGGTGACGCACCACGTGTCGCCTTCTTGCTCCACCCGAAGGCTTCGTCCGGCGGGGCGGACGCTCCCGTGGGACGAAGGAGCGATCGCCGGCACGGGCGTCGCGACCACTTGCGACGCCTCCGGTGGCGCGCTCGGGCGCACCTTGGCGAGCTCCGCTTCGATCGCGTTCGCGCGCTCGCGGAGCTCCGCCGCGCGACGAACGTCGCCTCGGCGATCGCGGCGCTCCGAGAGATCGGCTTGGGCGAGAAGGACGCGGCGCAGCTCGGGTCGCGCGAAGGTCGCCTCGGCGCGTGCACGCGCGTCTTCGAGGTGCTGCTCGGCCACGTCCCACTGTTCGCGCAACGCGGCGAAGCCGCCGAGCAGGCGCGCGTACGAAGGCCCGACGGCGAAGCCGCTCGACCCGTAGACGGTGAAGAGCTTCGACCAGGGGAGCATGCGCTCGTAGAAGATCTCGGCGCGCTCGGTCTCGCCGAGGAGGAGCGCAGTCTCGGCGATCACGCTGAAGGCTACGCGGATGCGCCCGGGCACCGAGTCGAGCGTGCAGCGGGCGAGCGCCTCGCGCGCAGTCTCGAGATCGCCGGCGGAGGCGCGCACCGTCGCCTTGAAGAAGGCGATGTACGCCTCGCTCGCGTTCCAGCGAGACGCCACGGCGAGGAGCTCGGGCTCGAGGGCGAGGAGCTCGGCGCGCGCCCCCTGTGCGCGCAAGCGGTGGAAGCGGTGGTGCATGAGGACCGCCGAGAGCACCGGGTCACCGAGGGTGGAGAGGGTCTCGCGCGCTTCTTCCTCGAGCGCGATCGCGTCGGACCAGCGCCCCTCGAACGTCGCGCGCATCGCGCGGAGGACCGGAACGAGCCACATGTGCCGTGCCTGGCGCGTCGCCCGCGCCGCCGATTCGTACGCGTCGATGTACGCGTCGGTGCCGGCGACGTCCCCGTGCTCCATCAGGTCCATCACCAGGCGCAGCGTGGCGCGAAGGAGCTTCGGGCGATCGTCGAGCCGCGTGGCCAGGCGGACCGCGTCGATCTGCATCTCCACGCGCTCCGGCACGTAGGCCGCGTCGCCGAGCGCCGCTCCCGCGGCGTGGAGCACGTCGAGGAGCGTCGCGTCGTCTCCCAGCGCGCGCGCGGCGCGGACGGCGCGCACCGCGCGATCGGCGGCAGCGGCAGGATCGGGCGCCGGCTGCGAGCTCGCCGCGAGCCGTGCCTCGAGGCGCGCCGCGAGCCCGGGATTCCCCGGGGGGAGAAGCCTCACCGCTTCCTCGAGCAGCGCGTGCAGCTTCGCGTCGGTCACACCGATGGTGAACTCCGCCCCGTACTCGAGCACGGCCCGCGCGAAGAGCACGCCGTCGCCCGCAGCGCGTGCCCGGTCCACGATGCGTTGGCACGTCGACGTCGCGCCGGCAGCGTCGCCCGACCGCCACTTCGCGCGGCCGAGCTCGAACTCGACCTCGGTGAGCTCTCCCTCGCTCCCGTTGTTCGACACGATGGGGGCGGCTCGCTCGAGGAGTCGCACCGCGTCGTCTGGGGCAAAGCCCAATGTGAGGGCGCGCGCCGCGGCGAGCACCCGCGCGGTGAGACGCGGCAAGCCGAGCGTACCGGCGGCGATGGCGTGGTGCGCGATCTCCGTCTTCGCCGGCGCTCCGTCCGCCCGTTCGAGCGCCTCGGCGATGCGCAAGTGGAGCGCGGCTCGGCGCTCCGTCGGAAGATCGAAATAGAGGACGTCGCGAAAGAGCGCGTGACCGAAGCGGAGGCGACCGCCGGGCGCGTCGACGAGGACGAGTGCGCGCCGGGCCGCGCGGAGCGTCCGCTCCACGAGATCACGGCTCGCTCCGGCTGCGCGCGCCAGGACCTCGAGGTCGAGCTCGACGCCGATGACCGCCGCCACCTCCAGCACGCCGAGCTCGTCGGGATCGAAGAGCCCGAGGCGCTGCCGGATGACGCCGCGCACCCCTTGCGGAATGGGGACGCTGGCCCCCTCGGCCATGTGGTGCGCGAGGAGCAGCCGGCCGATCTCTTCGACGAAGAGCGGATTTCCCTGCGTGGCGTTCCACACCGCTTCTTCGTGCTCGCGGCCCGCCTCCCCCGCGACCTCCGCGAGCATCCCGCGGACGTCGTCGCGACCGAGTCGTGGAAGATGCAGCGTCGTCGCCTCGCGCTTCACGCGCGCGAGCTCGTGCTCGACGGCGGGCGAGGTGCCAGCGTCGACGTCACGGCAGGTGGCGAGAACAGTGACGCGCATGGTGCGAAGCTCACGGGCGACGAAGTGGAGGAGGAAGAGCGACGAAAGATCCGAGACGTGAAGGTCGTCGAGGATCAGCAAGAGGGGCGACTGGGCAGCGGCGCGCCGCAGGGCCCGTGTCGCGTCGTGGAGAATTTGAAAGCGGGCCGCATCGGCGTCCGCCGCGGTCGAAGCGTCGGGGAAGGGAATCTCCAGCGCCTCGAAGATCTGGAGCCAGAGGTAGAAGGCGGGCGCGCCGCCCGACTCCCACGCGCGCCCCCAGGCGACGCGGAATCCGCGTGCCCCTGCGGCGTCGGCCATGGTGTCGGCGAGACGTGTCTTGCCGATCCCCGGCTCTCCGACGAGCAGCGCGAACGCACCGCGCCCTGCGAGCGTGGCGTCGAAGAGACGCTCGATCTCTTCTCGTTGGTCTTCTCGCCCGACGAACGGCATCCGCCCCCGAAGGCGAGTGTACGAGAGCCCGCTCCCGAGCGCGACGGACGAACGCTCCGTCGCGCCGGGGACACTTCGCGAGCCCGCGCGGACCGAAGCCGAGCGCGCTCGAACGCTCAGGCTCGTGCCGGTGGCCGCTTCTCGTGCGAGGTGGTCGCGATCTTGGCGCAGGCCTTACGCACCTCGCCCTTGAACTGATCGAAGTCGTACTGCGTGCCGCCGAGGATGTTGCTCCAGTCCGCCGTATGGCCGACGAGGAGCGCCGTCTCGACGATCTCTTCGCGCGTGGCGCCGAGCGTCTGCGCGACCTGCGTGTGGAAGTCCGTACAGTACTTGCACTTTGCATAGGTCGAGACCGCCAGCATGATGAGCTGCTGGTACTTCGCCGGGATCTTCCCGTCTTCGAGCTGCAGCATCCGCATGCTCTCCCAGAGCGGTCCAATGTGCTTGTCGGGCACGTTGGCCAGGAAACCGGGGACGAAGCCGAACACCTGCTGCACTTCTCGAGTCACTTCCTGCCGATTCATGATGAGCCTCCGCGTGTATGTCGCAGAACCCCCCTTGGGCTCGCGAACGCGCGCCCCCTAGCAGAACGCGTGCCCGTCGCTGGTTCTCTCCGAGATCGCTTGCGCGCGCGATCGACGCCGAAGTTTTCCCCAGGGCCCGCGCGCACGGCCCGCGCTCGGCGGCGGGGCGTGCGTCGGGCCCCTCGCTCCTTCGTGCGCGCGCGCCTCGATCTCGCGATACGCTCGAGAATCTCGATGCTCCCCGAATCCGTCCGAAGCGCGCTCTCCACTCTCTCTCATGCGCTCGTCGAACGAGCGGCCCTCGCGCAGGCGTTGCGCGCGCATTGGCGCAAAGGGGCCCGCGCGGCCGCGGCCGATCTCCCCGAGCAGCTCCCCGAAGAGCTCGTCGCGCCAGCCGATCTCGTCGCCACCTGGCTCGGGACGCACGGCGTTTCGGAGGGGGACATCGGCGCCATCGGTGCGCTCTTCGCCGAGTCCACCGGCGAGGTGATCCTCACGTGGCTCGCGGCGAGCACGTGGCGGCGTGACGCACGGCTCGCGCGGCTCCTCGCCGCCGCCGCCGCCGAAGCGCCGTACCGCGCGCGTGTCGGCGGCATCGCACGCGACCGCGTCGTCGAGGGACCGCTCGTCGACGCCCTGGCGTGCGCGCCTCTCCTCGGCGACGGCGCCGAGCTCGCCAAGCCGGAGAACGCCGAAGCTCGCTCGCGGCTCGAGATCCTGATCTGGGAGGCGGGGGCGAGCGCGCTCGAGGTGCCCCAGCTCGGTGCGTGGATTTGGGGATCGAAGTCGACCTTCGAGGCGATGGTCGCCGAGCCGGCGCACGGCGCGCTCCGAGGGCGTGTGATCGCGGCGCGATGCCTCGAGGTCGCCGCGCGGGGCATGCCGGCGACGACCGATCCCGAGCTCGTGGGGCAGACGCTGCAGACCTTGCAACCGCTCTTCTTGCACCCCGAGCCGCTCGTCTGGGTGCACGCGGCCCGCGCCCTCGGCCGGCTCACCGGCAACCTCGAACAGCTCGAAGGGACGCTCCTCGACTGGATGCAGGGCGAATCGCCGCTCCTCCGGCAGCGCGCGGTCACGGCGTTCGCGTCGCTCCCCGCCGATCGCTTGAAGATGCTGGCGAGCCAGCTCCTCCCCATCATCGTCAACCCGGAGACCGACGCCGGGGTCCTCGCCGCCGTCGGCGCGGCGACGCCGTACCTCTTCTTCGAGCGGAAGGATCTCTGGGACAAGATCGCCGCCCGCATCCTCGCCGGCGACGGCGGGGCCATCGCCGCCCGCGCGCTCGCGCGAGGGCTCGCCAGCTTGTGGCGGCGCGGGAAGAAGCACGGCGACATCGAGAAGACGCTTCGCGCACTTCGCGAGATGGCCCGCGCCGCGCGCTCGACCACGCTCGACGACGCGCGCCGCTGGATCGAAGTCACGGCGGTGACCGACGCCATCGACGACGCCGAGCGCGATCCGCTCGACCTCGAGCTCGGTCTCGAGAACCTCGTGCGCATGGCGGCGCAGTACGACGACGAGGAGGCCGACGCGCGCGCCGCGCGCTTCGCCAGCGCGGTGGCGCCTTCTTTCCTCGAAGCGCGTCGCATCGCCTTGGGCGCGGGACGCCTTCGCCAGCGCGCCGCCGCGGTGAACGCGCTCGAGGGATCGGCGCGGACGATCGCCCTCCGCTTGTGGAGCCCGCTCCTCGCCACGTGCCCCTCGGGAGAGCCGGTCGAAGAGCCCGATCTCGGAGAGACGTGGAAGACGATCGCCCGCGCGCCGGCAGAGATCCTCGACATCGTCAAAGAGCGTCGGCAGATCGAAGGAGCGACGCTCGAGGCGGACCTCCCGCTCGAAGTGCTGGCGGTGCGCCTCGGCGGCTATGCCCTCGACGCTTGCGACGACGAAGGGGGCCTAGGCCCCGGTCGCGGCCCGACGGCGCACGACACCTGCCTCTGGCTCCGGAAGATCAACGGCCTCGCCGACGGCTCGCGCGATCTCCCGGTGCCGCTGAAGAACGCGCTCAGCACGCTCTTCTGGCGCATCGTCGACACGACGCGCGGCACGGCGCTCGGCGAGGTCGACGACGTCGAGTGGCTCGGCCCCTTCGCCGCGTGGTGGGCGCTCGTCATCGATCGACCGGCGATGCTGCTCCAGCTCGCCACCGCGCTGCCGATGATGGCCGAAGGGGCGCTCGCGAAATGCTGCGAGCACGCCGATGCGCTGCGCAGCGCCGTCGCCTCCGGCGGGCCCGAAGGGGAGTGGGGGGCCTCGGCGCTCCCCGCGCTCGACGCGCTCCACGCGGGCTCGACCGAGCTGGCGCACGCGCTCAGCGGTCTCGCCGCCGCGCTCAAGTCGTTCGCGCAAGCGGCGGGACACAAGCCGAACCTCGAGCCGCTCTGCGTCGAGCTCGTGCTCGCGGGCAGCCGGCTCCAAGCCGCGCTCGCCGATCCGGTGAAGGGGCTCCACGCCGCGCGCGAGCAAGTCGCCGACGACTCGCTCGAGCGGGTGACCACCGAGAACGCGCCGCGCGTGGCGACGCTGGTGAGCCGCGCCATTCGCGCGCGTGACGCCTCGATGCTCGAGGTGTGGTTCGCTTCGCTCGGACCCGTGGTCTCGGCGCTCCTCGAGGGGGCCGTGTCGGGCGCCATCAAGCGGTCGCCGCCGCCGCCGCCGGTGAAGAAGAAGAAGGAGCCCACCGTCATCCAGGGCTACGAGCTCGTGAAGCCGCTCGGCGAAGGGGGCATCGGCTCGGTGTGGCTCGTGCGGAAGCCCGGCGCTGATCGCTACTTCGTCCTCAAGATCCCCAAGGCCGACGCCCTCGCCAACGCGAGCGACACCGAGCGCGCGGGGATCCTGGATTCGTTCGTCGAAGAGGCCAAGGCGCTCGCCGGTCTCTACCACCCCAACGTCGCCAACATCATCGACCGCGGGGTCGAGCAGAACATCCCGTTCCTCGTGCTCGAATATCTCATCGGCGCCGACTTGAAGCAGTACTCGTCGGCGCGACCCATGACGCTCTTCGAGCTTCGTCAGGTGGTCGTCGAGTCGTGCGCCGGGCTCGCCGCGCTCCACCGCGCCGGTCTCGTGCACCGTGACATCAAGCCGGCCAACTTGTGGCTGCGTCTCGCGCTCCCGGGGGGAGAGAAGTTCGAGCCGGAGAAGCACCGCGACCCGGCGGTGACGGCGCCGCTCTCGACCGTGGTCATCGACTTCGGCATGGTGCGCGCGATCCGCGTGCCGCCCGAGACCGGTGGGCGTTTCGTCGCCGGAACCGCCGGGTACATCGCCCCCGAGCAGGTGCTCGATCCGGTGGATCTCGATCCGCGGTCGGACGTCTATGCGCTCGCGGGGACGATCTACAACGTGACCACGGGCCGCTCCTTCTTCGACGAGATCGAGACCCAGCGCGATCGCATCCTCGCCCACATGAAGCGCGACCCCTTCGAGGACGACGAGCGCCTTCGCACCTACCCCGCGGCGATCGCCAAGTTGCTCCGCGCGGCGACGGCGCGTGATCCGGCCGATCGCCCGTGGCCGCTCGAGTTCGGACGCGAGTTCGCGGCGGCGCTGTGAGCCGCGCGGGGCGCGCTCTCGCGTGCGCGTGCCTCGTCGTGTCTCCCGTCGTCGCGTGCGGGTCGAACCGGTACGTGACCGCACCCGAGGATGGTGTCGACGCGAGCGCGCATAGCGCGGCGCGCGGCGCCGACGCGATCGACGCGTCGGCGTGCATGATGGCGATGTTGTCGCCGTTCGGCGCACCCCCCGAGTGTCGGGCGACCATGGATCGGAACGGGATCCCTCCGGTCGATCTCTCGGACGCTGGAGTGGGGATGGACTCGTGGGGCCACGACCCGCGCGCTGACGCAGGGCCTCCGTCCAGTCGCCATGGTCGACTGCTGCCGTCGGTGGGGGACGCCGCGGCGTTGCCCGCCGACGCGTCGATCCTCGTCGGGCATCCCAGCGTGCTGCTTCGCACGCACCCCGCCCCTTCCGTTTCCAACGTCGACCGCGTCGTCGCGGGCTTGCGGCCAAAAATGCGCTCATGCTACGCGCGCGGCCTCGACCTCGACCCGACGCAGAGGGGGAGTCTCACCCTCGAAGCCACCCTCGCTCCGAACGGCGAAGTCGTCCAGACGAAGGTCTTGGGGCGTTCGCGCGGTCTAGGTCTCTCGGTGGCGGAGTGCGCCGAGAGAGTTCTTCGGAACGGGAACTTCGATCCTCCCGGCCCGGGCGGCGCCACGCTGACCGTCGACGTCGACCTCACCCCCTGACGGCAACACGTCGGCGCCGGGGGACACGCCCACCCAAGCCCCGCGCCCTCTCGCGTGTCTCTCCCGACGGGCGCCGAGCTGCGCGCCCCAGCAAGGAGCGGACGCGATGGCGGGCGTGAACGTCGACGGCGGCGGTAGCGGTGGGCGGCGAGGGCTCGACTCCGAGATCAACATGATCCCGATGATCGACCTCTTGA
>CAZHHD010000013.1:44526-183876 GCA_964531795.1 uncultured Polyangiaceae bacterium
GGGCGGCGAGGGCTCGACTCCGAGATCAACATGATCCCGATGATCGACCTCTTGATGGTCACCATCTCCTTCCTCTTGATCACGGCGGTGTGGACCCACATGTCGCGCCTCGACGCGACCGCGCAGGTCCCTGGTCCGCCCGGTCCTCCGCCGCCGAACGGCGCGGAGACGGCGCTCCACATCGACATGCGGAGCCCGGAGAAGTTCACGCTCGTGTGGAAGCAGGGGAGCGCGGTGGTCCGCAGCGTCGAGGTCGCGGAGAAGCCGGTGACACGCGTGGACGGCGCCGTGCGCACGGTGCGCTACCCCGAGCTCGCGTCGAAGATCGAAGAGGAGTGGAAGACGAACGGATCGCACCGCGGCGCGGGCGACGCCGAGCGTGACCACGCCGTCCTCCACACCGGCGCGGAGACGCCCTACGCGTCGCTCGTCGGGGTGATGGACGCGGTCTACGAGACGCGAAAGCCGGTGGGCCCCGCGTCCTCCAAGCTCGGCTCGGTCCCCGCGTTCCACGCCACGTTCAGCGTCGACTGACGAAGCGAAGCGCCGCGCGCGCGTGCTACGACGAAGCGATGCGCAGCGCGCGTGCATGCCTCGCGACGTCCGCGCTCCTCCTCGCCGCGTGCACGACGAGCGGCGCGCACGCCGTGGGATCGCCGGGCGGGCTCGCGACGAACGAGCCGCGCGACGCCGCAGCTCGGAGTGACGCCGCCACCGACGCGTCGAGCGACGCCGCGCCGGGGGAGCCCGTGGACGACGACGGCTTCACTGCGCTCCAGCGCGCTGCGCACGACGGGAAGGTCGCCGACGTGAAGCGCCTGATCGCCGCCGGAGCCTCGCTCGAGGCAGCCGACGCGCGCGGCGACACACCGCTCCTCCTCGCGCTCGATCAAGGGCACGCCGACGTCGCCAAGGCGCTCCTCCAAGCGGGCGCCAAGGTCGACTCCCGTGGCGGCACGCACACGAGCGCGCTCGCGCTCGCCGCGCGCGAGGGGTTCGCCGATCTCGTACCGCTCCTCCTTCGTCATGGCGCCGACGTGGGCACGCTCGACGTCGAGGGGAAGACCGCGCTCCACATGGCGGCCGAGTTCGACCAGCCGACGGTCATCGCCGCGCTCCTCGCCGCCCACGCCAAGCTCGACGCGCAAGGGGACGACGGCTTCACGCCGCTCCACACCGCCGCCGCGGGGGATCACCTCGAGGCCGCGCGCGCGCTCGTCCGCGCGGGGGCGAGCCTCACGCTTCGAACGCGAGGCGGCGAGACGGCGCTCCACTGGGCGGTCTTCGGCAACCGACCGATCGAGGTGCACCGGTACTACGATCTCTCGCAGCCGCACACGACCTCCTTCATCCCCAAGACCGAGGCGCGCCTCGTCGCGCTTCTCCTCGACCACGGCGCATCGACGACCGCCGTCGACGGCGACGGAAACACGGCGCTGCACGAGGCGGCGATGATCGACGCACTCCCTGCGGCGAAGGTGCTGCTCGCGCACGGAGCTTCTCGCACGGCGAAGAACGGGGAGGGGATGACCCCCGTGGACCTCGCCCGGCGCAACAAGAGCACAGGCATCGTCGAGCTCCTGGCGGGCCACACGGCTCGCCCCTAGCCGCGCCGCGCGATCGCGCGGTTGACCTTCGACATGGGGCGAGAGACCATGCGCGGGTGAGGCGTGCTGGAGCGCGCCGGGAGAAGGTAGATGCACAAGCTTGGCGTTGGGTTGGGGCTTCTCATGGCGTGCGTGGGTCTCTATGCGGCCGCCTGCAGCGACGACGATACGGTCGCTCCTGTCGCGGGTGACGGTGGCGTGGCCGAGACCGGCACCGACGGGACGGTCGCGACCGACGCGGGGGCCGACTCGGGGAACCAGGCTGCGGTCGTCGAGCGCGGTCGCTACCTGGTCGAGAACATCATGGGCTGCGGCGACTGCCACACGCCGCGCGTCGCCGGCTCGGCCGACAAGACGCGCTTGCTCTCCGGCGTCGATTGCCTCATCGGCTTCCCCGGCGGCGACGCCGGTGAGGCCCTCTCGCAGTCCGATCCGGGCGACGCGGGCTTCGGCGTCATCCCCGGTTGCCTCAACTCGAGGAACCTGACGAACGACGCCACCGGTCTGAAGAACCGCACCGATCAGCAGATCAAGGACATGTTCATGAACGGCGTTCGCCCGAACGGCGATCACCTGAACCCGACCATGCCCTGGTGGGAGTTCCACAACATGTCCGACGACGACGCGAACGCCGTCGTCGCGTACCTCCGCACCGTGCCGCCGGTCGTCCACGACGTGCAGGTCAGCGAAGATCCGTGGAAGTCGCAGACCCCGGCGATCGCCATCACGCCCGATCAGATCCCGGCCGTGCCGGCGAACGCAGCGAACCACGACAGCGCGGTGCGCGGTCGCTACCTCGCGACCCTCGCCTGCCTCGACTGCCACACGCCGGACATGCCGGACGGCGGCTCGTTCCCGCAGCCGCAGGACATGTCGCGCCCCTTCGCCGGGAGCCGCACGTTCCCCATCTTCTTGTTCCACATCCCGACGCCGCCCTTCCCCGCCTACACGTACACCCAGAACCTGACCCAGGACTCCACGGGGCTCCTCGGCTACCAGCCGCAGGACATCGTGCGCGAGATCAAGGAAGGGAAGGATCGCGACGGCGGTGGGATTTGCATCCCGATGCCGGCCGGTCCGGGGAGCGACTTCGGTGGCATGACCGACAGCGACGCCCTCGACATCGCGAACTACATTCTCACCCTTCCCCCGATCGTCAACCAGCGTAAGCAGAACTGCGTCGCGAACTGACGTCGCACCTCGTACGTGTGGCGGGTCGGCGCGCACGCGTCGACCTGGCCACGCGTGCGACCACGCGCTTCGCGATCGCGCTGTAGCTCGCGCTCGCGCGGCACGATAGGATCGAAAGCGTCGGCCCGCCGCCGAGGAGGTCTCATGAAAGCGATGCACGTGCTCGCCTCGATTCCGCTCGCGCTCGTCGTGTCGATCGTCGCCGCAGGCTGCGGCGGAGAAATCTCCGGACAGGACTCTTCGGACGCGGGCTCGACGACCGAGTCCGGCGTCGGCGACGACAACAACGGGAGCTCCGGCGGCTCGAGCAGCGGCTCGGCCGGCGACGACACCAGCGGCGGCAGCGCCGGCGGGTCGAGCGGCGGCACGACGAGCAGCGGCAGCACCGGCGGCTCGAGCGGCAGCGTCGGAGGATCGAGCGGTGGTGTGAAGAGCGACGCGGGCGTGAGCACCGGCAACGGCGGCTCGGGCACCGTCACCTGCGGCACGACGACGTGCAGCACGGCGACGTCGCAAT
This sequence comes from uncultured Polyangiaceae bacterium, assembly GCA_964531795.1. Lineage (GTDB taxonomy): Bacteria > Myxococcota_A > Polyangia > Polyangiales > Polyangiaceae > CAZHHD01. Next base: position 47,842 of record CAZHHD010000013.1, read on the forward strand.
GCTGCATCACCTTCGCCAACGGCAACCCCGGCGATCCCGGCGGACCGACGACGACGTGTGTCGCTCCTGGTCAATGCACGGGCGCGACGCTCTCGTGCTCGGCGAGCTCGAGCTGCCCGAAGGGGCAAGTGTGCTGCGGCACGTTCGGCAACGGCCCGCCCGTGGCCACGTGCCAGACCTCGTGCGCGGCCGGCGGCGGCAACACCCCCATCGGCCCGGTGCATCTCCAGCTCTGCGCCACGACGGCCGACTGTCAGAAGGGATGGACGTGCCGCAACACGCCGTTCGGTCTCTTCAAGCTCTGCATCCCCGGCTGATCTTTTCGCCGCGCGAGGTGCACCCCCCGCTCACGGTGCGGCGGACGTCACGAACTGCGCGAGCATCAAGGGCGGCACCGGGCCGAAGGCGAGGAGCCACGCGTAGAACGCGCGGCGAGAAAATCGCGCGCCCCACGCGCTTCGAGCTTCGCTCTCGAGGGCGGCGATCTGCTTTGCGCCCACGGCGTAGGTGATGGCCTGCACGCCGATGCGCGTGTAACGCGCCGCTTGTCCGCGGCCCCACCCGAGCGGCATGCACGCCTCTTCGCACATGAGGGCGGCGACGGCCTCTTTGTCGAGCGCGCCCGTGTGGAGGCCGATGTCGCCGATGACGCGCAGCGCGCGGATCGCCTTGGCGACGACGGCTAGCATCGCTTCTTCTTCGTCGTGGAGCCCCTCTTCGAGGCACAGCTCCTCCATGCGCACCGCCCAGCCTTCGATGCTCGGCATCGCCCAGAAGTCCTGGTGCGCCATCGCGACGTCGTCCGTCACGAGGAGGAAGCGGAGCGGGGCTTCGTCGCCGCCGAAGATCTCGCGCCAGCGGAAGCTCTGGAGGTAGTGCCCCGGGATCCCTTCGTGGATGGCGAGGTTCATGGTCGCGGGGACCGAGTGGTCGCCCCGCTCTTCTCCCACGAGCAAGAGACCGCGCCCTTCCGGATCGCGGAGCGGCACCGGCCAGTTCGTCGAAGGGGCGCCGGGGGCGACGCCGGGCGGGCGCGGAACCATGTGCAAGGTGCACCCTTCGGGGACCTCCACCACGTCGGCGTGCGCGAGCCTCTGCACGATCCGCGCGGTGGCTTCGGTGTAGAGATCCGCTGGGCGCGTGCCTTCGCGCGGGTGTCTTTGCCACAGCTCGAAGAAGAGCGCCGAGGCATCGCGGAGATCGCGCACCGAGCCGCCGCGCTTCGTCGCCAGGATGCGCGCGCGCGTGACGATGGCGCTCTGCGCCGCGGCGAGGTCCTCGCGCGCCTCGCGCACGAGCTCGTCGAGATCCAGCGGCGCACCGAAGAAGCTCGCCACGCGAAGCTCGTACTCCTCGCGCCCGAGGGCGTAGGCGTCGCTCGCGCTCGGGAGCACGTCGCTCGCCAGCCGGGCCGCGTGCTCACGAAACGCGTCCGCCGCGGCGTTCGCGAGCCCTAGGGTGGCGTCGGTCACGCGCGTCGCGCCGCGCGCGCGGAGCACCTCGGGCACCTTTGCGGCGAACGATGCCGCGTCGGGGAAGAGCTCCTCCACGAAGGAGCGCGTCGTGTCGCGGTCGAAGGCGTGACCGCGGCGCGCCGAAGCGACGAGGCGCGAGGTCCGCTCGGCGAGGTACGCGGGGAGCGCGCGGAGGCGCTCCTCCACCGCCGCGACGTCGACGTCGCCGCGGAGCTGAAAGAGCTGAAACGCGAGCGCGGCGTGGGGGAGGATGGACGGCTCGAGGCTGGTCGCGCCGAGCTTCGTCTCCTCCGTCGTGTGCAGCGTGAAGCGCGCGTGACGCTCGAGGAGCGCGAGATCGACGGCCTCTTCGGGGGTGAGCGTGCTCGGATCGATCTTCGCGACCTCGGCGAGCTGATCGCGCATCGCCGTGGCCACCGCGGCGTCTCCCGCCTCCGACGGCGCGCGCAGTCGGGCGCTCGCCTCGCGAAGTCCGAGGGTGGCGGCGTCCTCGGGGAAGTGGGAAATCCACCGGGCGAACGCCTCGACGCGGAGGCGCTCCAAGGGCGTCGTCGTCGTGTCCACGTCGCGAGTCTAGGGCGGCGAAGCCCTCGATCAATGGCGGAGCGAATTTTTCCGACCGACGCGCCGTCGCGGCCCGCGCCCGTCGACCCTGGCCGGCCGGGCGAGGCGCAGGTAGCCTCGGCGCTCACCGTTTTTGGGGAGGTCAATCATGGCGACTGCCGTTTTGTTCATGGGTTGGGATCGTCCGCACAACTTGGCCGACATGCAGGGCGCGTACGGCTGGCTGATGAGCGAGGGGATCGGATTTCTGAAGAAGCAGGAAGGGAAGGCCTTCGAGCGCATGGAGATGCTCGGTCTCACGCCTCACGGCGGCGACATGAACGGTTGCATCATCCTCTTCGGAGAGCGCGCGAAGCTCGACGAGCTTCGTCGCACCGACGAGTTCGAGGCTTTCTCCGGCGGCATGATGGAGCGCTTCGGCCGTTGGGGCGTCGTCCCCGGCCTCAACTGGGACGGCATTCAGGCGCTGATGAAGCGTCGCAAGTAGTCGGCCCGCGCCGCGAAGGGCACGCGGTGTTCGACCGAGAGCGCGCGCTGCCTCACCAGGTAGCGAAGACGTTGTGCCAGCTCTCGGTGAACGCCGCGCCCGGCACGCGGCACGCGCAGTAGGTGTACGCGCCCGAGGGGCTGCACGCGTAGCTCGCGCCTTGCCCCTTGCCGTACGACTCGTCGATGGCCGACGAGAGGCGCGCCGCCTGCTCGTCCGAGGCCTCCTTCTCGGCGTCGGTCGCGACGATGGGGACCCACGCGAAGGCGACGTGATCGGCGACGGCGCCGGGGTGCGACTTCTGCCACGCGCGCGCCGAGTACACTTCGAGCGAGATGAGCTGTTGCATCTCGTCCGACGAGATGCGGTTGTCGCCGTAGCCCACGTCGGCGTTCCACGCGGCGTTGAGCCACGGGGTGAAGGTCGCGTCGAGGAAGGAGCGTGCCGCGCTCGCCTCCGCGGGGCCGACCGCGGCGAGGCGCGGCAAGTGGAACACGTAGTCGTTCACGTGCGACGCCTTCACCGCCACGTCGACGCTCGGATCGTTCACGCAGACGTCGTGCGCGTCGGCGTACACCTCTTCTCCCCACCACCGGACGTACGGACGAATGCCGTTCCAGAAGCCTTGGTCGGTGAGGAGATCCTCGAGGTAGCCCTTGTAGCCGGGGAGGGCGTAGGGGTTCGTCTGCGTCTGCCCGTCGCCGGCGCGCACGAGGCCGCCCATCTTGGTGATGCTGCCGTCGCCCTCGGCGAGCGCCTTCACGAGCGTGACGACGTGGGCGCGCACGTCGTGCTTGTCGATGCCGTCGTGGCTGTTGATGAGCGTGGAGGGGAGCTCCTGAACGAGCCAGGAGTCGCTGCTCCCCGCCTTCAGCTCGAAGCCTGCAATCTGCATGCGATGCCGGAACTCGAGCCCCGCGGCGCGCCAGTCGCGCGTGCCGGGCGAGAGGGCGATCCATTGCGACCACGCGCCGAAATTGAACTCGGCCACCGCGTGGAAGTTCGAGCCGAGCTTGTGAACCTGCGCGATCTCGGCGGCGACGTTGTCGTGGAAGCGGGTCTTGTCGTTCGCGACCAACGGGATCGCCATGTAGTACTGCGTGCACTTGGCGTTCGGCGTGAGGCCTCGTCCGACGGGGAGGAGCGAGTCGCGCGACGACCAGAGGAAGACCTCGCTCGCGTTGGAGCAGGAGGCGAGCTCGTCGTCTTGGCTGACGGCGCCGTCGTCGGCCGAAGATCCGCTGCAGCCGGCGAGCACGAGGGCGGCGGTGACCGCGACAAGGCCGACGAACGGGCGAATCAAGGAGTGCATGTACTACATGGGAGCAATGTGTGCGCCAATCGAGAGCCTAGGAAGATCAAGAGGTTGGAGAGTCGATGGCGGGCCTTCCGATCGCCCCCTGCGGATCTTCCTGGATCCAAGGTCGCCTCGCCGCCGCGTGGCCTCGCGCTTGGCGCGAGCGCGCGCGATCGTCGCCCGGCCTCCGCTCCTTCCGAGAGGCGCCCCCGTGTTGGTCGTCCGCACGCGGACCCAAGGACAGCCATGTCAGGGGGCGCGTCGCGCGCGCGTCGCGTCCTCGCAGCAATTGCCGCGCGAACGTCGCGCCAGAGCGATGGTCCGTCCGTTGCTCTAGCCACCGCCGATGCAACGTGACGACGTCCCTCTCGCGTTCCCGTGCGGCGCCGACTTCGCCTCCATGCCCGAGGTCGCGCGCGGCCGCATGTGCGCCGAGTGCCAAACCGTGGTGCACGATCTCTCGTCGATGAAGGAGGACGAGGCGCGCGAGGCGCTCGCCTCCCGGAAGACGGCGCGTCTCTGCGTGCGCTACCTCTACGATCCCTCGGGGCGCGTCGTCTTCGGCGGCGATGCGGCGGGGGCTGTCGTCATCCCCGAGAGTCGGCTCCGGCGAGGCAAGAGGGGCTCGCTGCTCGAGCACCCCGTGGTGCGAATGGCGATGCTCGCCGCTCCGCTCGTCTTGATCGAAGCGTGCGGTGGCGCGGCCGGAGACATCGATCCGGAGAGACCGCCGCAAGGTGCGGTCGACGACGCCGGTGGCGCGATCCCCGCGCAGCCCACCGTCGTCGACGCCAGCGCGGACGCGGAGGACGGAGGAGCGGGCGACGCGGGGCCGAGCGACGCCGCGAGCGACGCACCTCTCGACGCATCGCACGACTGATGGCGTCACGCGGGAGCGCGGAGCGCGCGACGAGCCCGCTCGCTCACGACGGCGCGTGAGGGGCGCGGCCGCGCGCGCTCAGGGACGCGTGCTCTTCCAGCTCGGCGATCCGTCGACCGCCGCTTGCAGCCACGCGCTCAAGGCCGGGGTCGGCGCGGAGAGCACCACGTGCGAGGCGCCGAGGGCGACGTAGTACTTCGCCTTGCCACCGCCGAGATCGATCGCGCTCAACGTTCCGTCGAGCTCGGTCGCGAAGTCGGTCAGCGTGATCCCCATGAAGGCGGAGATGACCGGATCGGGCTCGTAGCTGAGGAGGGCGAAGGTCACGTCGCCGTAGCTCGCCTTGTAATAGGGGATGTACGCCGCCGGGTTCGCGTCGCAGCCGGCGCAGCCCGCGGGGATGGCGAGGTTCCACGCCGCGCGCCACGCAGCCCAGCGACCCGGGGTCGGAGCCACCGGCTGACCCGAGTCGTCCAGGATACCGAGCGCTGCGTCGGGGAACGCCTTGCGCGCGCGCGGCACGCTCAGCGCCGCGCCGAAGCCGCCGGCGCTGTCCCCAGCGATCCACACGCGCTTGGCGTGCGGGAAGCTCGCCGCCGCTTGCGCGAGGATGAGATCGAGGTTCCGTCCTCCGACCTGGTACGTGGGGTGGTCCACGCCGAGGTACGCGTAGTTCGAGATCTTGTCGCCCGCGTGCACGTCGCCGGTGCAGTACGGCACGTAGACCATGTTCATGTCGCGGAATGGGTTCGACCCGTCGCGGCTGGTGGCGAAGAGGGCGCGCTGCGGATCGGTGTCGAACTCGGTCTGGCCGTAGCCGGTCAAGTAGGTGGCGATGCTCTGCCCGCCGTAGCAGCTCGCGCCGTCCCAGCACGCGCCGCCCCCCTCGAGGAAGACGAGCACGTCGTCCGAGCGATCGGTGACGTTCACGCCGACGCCGGTCCCGCTGCCGTCGGCGCACCGCGCGCCGGGGACGTCGACGAAGGTCCAGGTCTCTTTGGGGGTGGCGGGGAAGGGGCTCGCCGTGGGGCCGGTCGCGCCAGCGCCGCCGCCGGTCGCGCCGTTCCCGCCGCTCGACGGTGCGCCGCCCGTTCCGCCGTGGTCGCCCGAGCCTCCCGGCGCGACGGTCGTGCCGGCAGGGTCTCCACTGTCGTCCGTGCCGCAACCGACGGCCGCCGTCGCCGTTGCGACGAGGGCGAGGGCGGAGGCGAAAGAGAGAGCGCGCGCGAGGGGAGCCGAGGTGGTGCTTCGTTCCATGGCGGGGCGGACTCTAGGTCAATGACCGTCGGTCACTCAAGCGCCGAGGCCGAAAACAAGCGCCTCCGAAGCGTCTCCGAAGTCGGGGCTCCTGGGGCGCGCGGGGGCGTCGAGCGGGCTCCAAGGGGAACCCGGCGCGGGCTCGGCGGGGGTCAGCCGCGGGGCCACCGGCGGCGCCCGCTGCTCAATTTCCCGCGAGGTTTCGGTAGGCGTGGGGGATGGCGAAGAGCGACGTGTCGACGGCGTGCCTCGCCACGTGCGTCGCGACCGTGCGCGACGTCTCGTGGCCTTTGCCGTCGAGCTCGACGACGCGAAGGGGGAACGCGCCGCGCACCGCGAGCTCGCGCGTCCACGGAGAAGCGACGCGCGCCGCCGGATCGACGAACGCCCCGCCGGTCAGGACGCACACCTCGCGCGTCGTCTTCCCTTCGAGGAGCTGCCACGCGTCGCACGCTTGTCCGTCGATCGTGTCCGTCGCCCCCGTCTTCTTCACCGTGATGTCGCCCGGCGCGCCCCCCATGGCTACCACCGAGAAGGTCTGCTTCTCGTCGTCGACGAAGAAGAGGCGCAAGGTCGAGGCGTCGACGATCGTCCGCTTCTTCCCCCCCGCGCTCGCGCTGCCGGCGCGAAGGAGCGTCCCTTTCACCGTGTACGTCTTGGGCTCGGCCGATCCGGTCTGGAGGGTGATCTCGCCCTCGAGCTGGTTCTCGATCTGCGGGACGGGGAGCCACGAGTCGACGTGCCCGGCGTCGGCGACGCCGCCGTCGTGGAGCGCGCGCTTTCGGGCGTCGAGCAACGTCTGGGGAATGCAGTAGCCGCCCTCGAGCGGGACACCGCGATCGTCGCGCTCTTCGAGCCCCACCTTCACGCAGCGGATCCCCGGCGCGCAGTCGGCGCCGGGATCGCACGGACGACTGCACGCGCCTTCGCCGTCCAAGGTGAGGCGAAGGCACTGCGGCGCCGTGGTCTTGCAGTTCATGGCGAAGCTGCACGGGCCGCCGAGGTCCTCCTTCTTCACGCCGTACCGCACGTAGAGGTAGGTGGAGAGCGAGGCGATCGCGAGGACCGAAGCGATGGCCGCGCGCACGAGCGAGCGCTTTCGTTTGCGGAGCCGCTCGGCGATTTCCTCTTCGGTCTCGGGCTCGTCGATCACGACCGAGAGAGCTACCCGATCTCGCGGGGCCTGCGAAGCGTCGGTCGACGTCCGCCCGCTCTCGAGGTACACCGGCGCACCATGAGAACTTGGATCGTCCCCGGTGCCGCTCTTGCTCTCGTCGCGTGTGGTTCTTCGACGAGCCCGCCCCCCGCGCCGCCGCCCCCCGCCACCGAGACCGCGGTCGTGGCCACGCCCGTCGCGAGCTCCGCGCCCGCCGCCTCGTCCACCACTGCCGACACCGGCAAGGCCGTCGCGCCCTCCGCCGCGCCGGCGGCTTCTCCCGGCAACGAGCTCACGGCCAAGATGCTCCAAGCGCTCAAAGGCGAGAAGGGCGACCTGGTCTTCTCGGCGACGAGCGTCCGCGGCGCGCTCGGCCTCGCCGCGCTCGGCGCCAAGGGGGCGACGCTCGACGAGCTTTCGAAGGCGCTCACGCTCGACCCCGATCCGGCGAAGAACGGCGCCGCCGCCAAGGCCGAGCACGACGCGTGGACCAGCGCCGCTGGCAAAGCCGAGCTCAACGTCGCCAACCGTGTGTGGGCGCAGAAGTCGTACGCCATCGAGAAGAGCTTCTCCGACGCCGCGCAAGCGAGCTACGGCGCAGCGCCGGTGCTCGTCGACTTCGCCGGCGCCGCCGATCCCAGCCGGAAGAAGATCAACGGCTGGGTGAGCGACACCACCAAGGGGCGCATCAAGGATCTGCTCCCGCCGGGCTCGGTCACGCCGCTCACGCGCGTGGTGTTGACCAACGCCGTCTACTTCAAGGGGACGTGGACCGAGCCGTTCGTGAAGGCGCAGACGAAGGACGAGCCGTTCCAGGCTCCGGCGGGGGCGAAGAACGTCGCCACCATGCACCGCACCGGCCACATGTCGTACGGCGAGAGCGACGAAGCCCAGGTCGTGTCGCTCCCGTACAAGGACAGCGACCTCGTGATGGTGGTCGTGCTGCCGAAGCAGGCTGACCACATGGACGCGATGATCGCTGGGCTCACCGGCGCCAAGGTCGACGCGCTCGGGAAGGGGCTCAGCTCGCAGCGGGTCGTGCTCTCCTTCCCCAAGTTCACGTTCGCGTGGGGGCGCTCGGTGAAGCCGGAGCTCCAGGCGCTCGGCGTCGCCACCGCGTTCACCGACAAGGCCGACTTCACCGGCATCGCCAACGGCAAGGAGCCGCTCTACGTGAGCGACGTCTTCCACAAGGCCTTCGTGCTGGTCGACGAGACCGGGACCGAGGCGGCGGCCTCCACCGGCGTGGTGATGACCACCAAGGCGATCATGGTCGAGAAGGAGCGCGTCATGAAGGTCGACCACCCCTTCCTCTTCTTCATCGAGAACGCCAAGACCGGCGACGTGCTCTTCGCCGGGCGCGTCGTCGATCCCAAGCCCTGAAAGGTCAGCCGGACCTCGGCCGCTTCGCCAAGAGGCGGGCGGCCGGGTCTTGTTTGTAGAATGCACGTAGCTCTTCGTAGAGCTCGGGGTGGCGCCGCGAGAGCTCAATGGGCTTCTCGAAGAACGTCTCGGTGAGCACGGCGAAGAACTCGCTCGGGTTCGTGGCCCCGTAGGGATCGATGTCGGTCTTCCGCCCCTCGTGGAGGCGGCTCGCCAAATCGGCGAACTCGTCCCCCAAGACGCGCGCCCACGTGGCGTAGTGACTTCGCTCGCCGAGCTCGGGGGCGCCGTCCATCGAACCGTCCTCGGCGTCGAGCTGGTGCGCGAACTCGTGGAGCACCACGTTGTGTCCGTCGGTGAGGTTCCGTGCGCCGCTCTTCACGTGGTCCCACGCGAGGACGACGGTACCGCGCGTCCACGACTCTCCGAGCCGCGCCTCCTCGCCTTCGAGGACCACGCCCCCTTCGCGACGCGTGCTCTTCGCCTTGTACGCGCTCGGGTAGACGAGAATGCTGTCGAGATCCGGGTACACGTCCGCCTCGCGATGGAGGAGGAGCAGGCAGGCTTGGCCGGCGATGGTGACGCGGATCTCGTCGTTGAGCTCGAGGCCACCGCACCCCTCGAAGCTCTTCTCTTCGAGGAAGACGGCGACGAGCCCCTCGAGCTCGCGCTGCTCGGCGGCGTCGAGCCGCGCCACGTAGGGGACGTTCTTGTCCAAGATGGCGCGCCACGCGGGAGGGAAGGGGCGCGCCAGGATCTCTTCACGACGGTGACGCTTCCAGAAGCCGAGCACGCGGTGAGCCTAGCACCGGGGCGCGCGCGTCGACCTCAGCGAAGGCGCGTCGGTGTCACGGTCAGTTGGTAGTGTTTGTGCTCGTCTTGCAGCGTGGCGACGACGGCGGACTTCCCCGCCGACGCGAGGGCGTTGCCGCGGGTCACGAGCTTCCGCACCGTCGACGGCGGATCGAGCGCGCTCATCTCGGTGTCGACCGAGAGGAGCACGTCCTGCCCCACAGTCCGGAAGCGCGCGCTGAGCTTCAGGCCGACGTCGTGGCGCGCGACGGCACCGGTCGCCGCGCCGCCACCGGGTGACGGGGGCGCGGGGCCGAGCACGACGTTCTTCCCCACGACGAGCTCGCCCGGCTGCGATTCTTCGAGGTTCAAGGTGAAGGTGGTGCTCGTCGGCGCCGCGCTGCCGTCGCTCGACGTGAGGACGAAATCGAAGCGGTACACCGGTCGGTCCGAAGCGTCGCCCGAGCGTGGCGGTGGCGCGTTGTTCGCTCCCGAGGAGGGGGCGGCCGCGACAGGGGCTTGCGGCAGGGCAGCTGGGCGCGGCGCCGCGCTCGCCGCAGCGAGAGGCGTCGATGTGGACGCGTGTGCGGCGCAGGCGAGGGCCGACGAGGAGAGAACGGCGAAAGCCGCGAGTGCGGAGACAGAGAGTTTGTTCATGCCACGCCCCTGAGCAACCGCCGTGCCTCGGCGATCGAGCGCGAAATTCGCGTGCACGCCGGCACCAGCGGTGGCGCGCGGCGACAAGTTGTCAGGTAAGGCGCGGTGCGCGCTCCATTCCGACAAGCGAGTTTTGGCGCACGCTTTGGCGAACTGGTATTTTACACGCAATGAGAAACGTCTCCTTCCTTCGCGGCCTCGTGGGCGTCGCTCTCGTCGCGGGGTGCGCCGCGGCCTGCGGGAGCGAGGACGCGAGCACCTTCGATCCCAATCAGGGCGCCGACGGCGGGGACGACGCCGGCACGACCGGCGACGATTCGTTCGGTGAAGCTGGGTTCGGTGACACCGGCGCGACGAACCCGATCACGTCGCTGGAGATCGATCCCCCGACGGCCACGCTCGACGTGACGTCGGCGCCTTTCCCCACGCAACAATTCACCGCCAAGGCGCACTTCCAAGACGGCAGCACCGGGAACACCCTCGCGACATGGAGCGCGTCGGACGCGCCGGTGGGATCGATCAACGGCAACGGGCTCTATGCCACGCGCGGCACGCAAGGCGGCTCGGTCACCGTCACGGCGACGGCCGGCGGCAAGAAGGCGTCAGCCAAGGTGACGGTGCTCCTGCACCAGATCGACAACCCGGCCGGCATCGACGCCGCGACCCAAGCCGCGCTCCTCGGCGCGACGACGCCCGACGGCAGCGTCGTGTGGACGTACCCCTACGACGGGATGGCGTACCCGCGCGGCCTGAACTCGCCCAACTTGATGTGGAACAACGGCGTCGGCGGGGACGTCTACGCGGTGCACATCACGAGCCCGACGTACGAGCTCCAGGTCTTCACCAACGCGTCGGCCGCCGCGGCGCTCGCCGGCACGACCCCGACCGGCGCGACGAAGTACGCGTTCGATCCTGCGCGCTGGGCGACCTTCGCCGACTCGACCTCCGGCGACGCGAAGCTCACCGTCACGCGGAAGAGCGGGGGGACGTACACGAAGATCGTCGACCAAACGTGGAAGATCGCCAGCCGTTCGATGAGCGGCACCATCTACTACTGGGCCATCAACAAGGCCGCGGTGGTGCGCATCAAGCCGGGTGCCGCGGCTCCCGACTACTTCCTCCAGTCGGCCACCGTGCCGCCCGGGGGGACGAAGGGGACGACGATGTTCTGCCCCTCCTGCCACACCGCTTCCGCCGACGGCTCGACGTTGGCCATGGGGACGGGGGAGTGGGGGAGCACGAAGGACGTCTGGTCGACGGTCTACAACCTCGCTTCGAGCGCGACGACTTTCTACGGCTACGAGACCTCGAGCCCGGCGACGCGCTTCCCGCTCGCCGGCCTCACCCCCGACGGCAAAGTGCTCGTCGAGAACTGGGCGAAGGTTCGCGGCAACGCCAGCGGCCAAGACGACACGCCGGTCGACTTGTCGAACCCGTCGACGGCAGTGACGACCGTGCCGATGCTCACGACGACCGGCCTCGAAGGGCTCGTCGGCTCGGGGCACCACACGTACTTCCCGGTCTTCTCCGCCGACAACCAGCTCTTTGCCTACGTCGACTCGACCGACGGGAACCTCTACTCGCTCGACTGGAACGCGACGACCAAGACCTTCACCCATCGCGTGGAGCTCGCGGCGGCGCCGGGCTCGGGGAACAAGATCGCCTACCCCACGCTCTCGCCCGACCACCGATGGGTCGTCTACCAAGTCGGGCCCGACTTCGGCTCGCTCGGCACGAGCAACACCGGTGACCTCTACGCCGTCGACACCACGAACCCGATGCAGCCCATCGCGCTCGCCGGCATCAACACGAGCATGTCGGCGGCGGCGGGGACGACGCGCGACCAACACCGAAGCTACGAGCCCACCTTCGCCCCCGTCGCCTCGGGAGGCTACTTCTGGCTCGTGTTCCACTCGCGGCGCACGTACGGCAACACGCTCGTCGACGTGCCCTACGTGAACGGCACCGAAGGCTCGGGGACGAAGCAGCTCTGGGTCGCGGCGCTCGACGTCGCCGGTGCGACGGCGCAGACCTCCGACCCGAGCCATCCGCCGTTCTGGCTCACGGGGCAAGATCCGACGACGCGCAACATGCGCGGCTACTGGGCGCTCGAGCCGTGCAAACAGGACGGCGCTTCGTGCGCCACCGGCACCGATTGCTGCAACGGCTTCTGCGACGCCACCGACGACGCCGGCACGGCCATCTGCGGCTCGACCAGCGCCGGATGCGCCCAAGTCGGCGATCGCTGCAACGTCGCCAGCGACTGCTGCGCGACGTCGTCGTCGGTCGTCTGCATCAACCACGTCTGCTCCGAGCAGATCCCGAAGTGATCGCGGATTTCGCGCCGGAGGCGGCGCTCGCTGGGTTGCTCGAGGCGATGGACCGCGCCGGGCTCGGGTGCACGGTCGTCCTCGAAAGGGACGGCGTGCACTCCCGCGTGTACGCCAACGCGGCCCTCGCCAAAATCTACGGTCGGGACCTCGAGTCGACGCGCGCTCTCTCTCCTCTGGGCTCGCTCCCTGTCGTCGAGCACGAGCGGGTCGAGAAGCTTCGCGCTCTCGGGCCGACGGTCGACGAGCCCTTCGAGACGGTGCTGCTCCGCGCCGACGGAACGACGGTGCCGGTGGCCGTCGCGCTCGGGTTCACGACCCTCGGCGGCGCGCCGGCCACGGTCGCCTTCGTGCGCGACGTCTCGCAACAGGCGCAGATCGAGGCGGCGCTACGCGACTCGGAAGATCGCTTTCGCCTCTTGGCCGAGGCGTGCCCCGACTCGATCACGATGAGCCTCGGCGCGCGCTACAGCTACGCGAACCCGGTGGCGCTGCGCTTGCTCGGGCTCTCTTCCCTGGAGGAGCTCGCCACCTTCGATGCGTGGTCGACGGTGCCGCCGAATCTTCGCGACCAGACCAGCGAGCGCGTGGCGCGCTTGAAGCGCGGCGAGCGGGTCCCTCCTTTCGTCATGTATCTTCGCCGGCAGGGGAAAGACATCGCCGTCGAGACCTCACTCTCGCTCGCGCCCGTGGCGGGCGGGCTCGCGATCCTCTCCTACTCGCGCGACGTCACCGAGCGGCAGAGGCTCCAAGCCGAGCTCATGAAGCAAGACCGACTCGCTTCGGTCGGCACCCTGGCGGCGGGAGTCGGGCACGAGCTGAACAACCCCCTCGGCGCGCTCACGCTGCAATCACGGAAGCTCCTCGAGCGCGCCGATGCGCACGGCTTCTCGCCCGAGGTGCGCGCTTCGCTCCAGCAGATCGACGAAGCGGCGACGCGGATGCGCACCATCATCTCGGACCTTCTCTTCCTCGCACGCCCCGTCGATCGACGTCGCCATCGAAATCACCGTCTCGGACAACGGGCCCGGCGCCTCGTCCAGCGTGCTCCAACAAATGGCCCAGCCCTTCTTCACCACGAAGACGACGGGCACCGGGCTCGGGCTCTGGATCAGCCAAGAGCTCGTCCACCAGCACGGCGGCACGATGCATCTCGCGAGCACCGAGGGGAAGGGGATGACCGTGACGGTGCGGCTCCCGTTGGAGCCGCCTCCCTCGAGCGGTTGATCGCGTTCGCCCCCTCTGCGAGGGGGCGCGGGCGCGTCGCTACGGAGCCATCACGCGGCCGGGGGCGCCGTTCAGGCCGTTCACCGTGTGACACGAGTTGCAGTCGCCCGAGGTGACGCCGCCGACCATCGAGCGTGTCTTGCCGTTGGCGCTCAAGGTCACGTGGAACGGTGCGGTGAGACCGCGGGCGCGCGCGGAGAAGTTCCCCACGCCGTTCGTCGTCATGTTGGTGACCTTGCCGTTCTTGTCGGTCACGGCGACGGTGACGGTGGGCGTGGCGATGCCGTTGCAGTCGTTCGGCTCGTGCGCCGTCGGGTACACCGTGCCGGCGAAGGTGAACGCCGGGCCGCCTTGCTGTTGGTGACACGCCTGACACGCCTCGCCGGGGCGCATGTTGGCGTTCTCGCCCCCCTTGTAGGTCGTCTTGCTCGTGCACACGAGCGGCGTGTTGTACTGGCCTGCGCCCGCGTCGGGGATGCCGCCGTCGGGGGTGTCGGTGCAGGCGGTGCCCATCGGCGTCCCCGCCGCGACCCACGCCTCGAAGGTGGCGATCTCGTCGGCCGTCGGTGCCTCCGCCGGCGGCGGCGGCATCGGGCTCGTCGTGCTCTTCAAGCGCACCGCCGAGAGCTGCGCCTCGGTCTTCGAAGGATCGCTCTTCGAAGGGGAGGTGAGGTCCTTGTACGTGAGGAGGGGCGGCGGCGAGCTCCCCGAGTGGCAGCCGATGCAGCGCACCTCCAAGATTGCCTGCACGTCGCACGGGAGGCCCGTGTTCGCGCCGGTGCCGGCACCACCGGGGACGACGCCGACTTGGCCGAAGTCGTCGTCCGTCGCGGCGTCGTCACCGATCGTCGTCGGGGCGGCGTCGTCGAGCGCCCCGCCGTTCGTGCCCGAGTCGGAGGTACTGCATGCGAACGGCACGCTCGCGGAGAGCGCGATGCACCCGAGGAGAAGAAGGTTGCGCATGAGATTGTCCCCAGTATGGCCCGCGTGTGCGATCCGCCCACCTGCAATACGCAAAGGAGACGTGAATCGGTGTGCGCGTGTGCGCGACGCGCCGCGTGGCAACGCCGGTTGCCAGTGCGCCGATGCTTTTTTCGTACGGACCTGTAAGGCGTCCGCGTGAGCCGCGTTTCTTCGGGGCCATGCACGAAAAAGCACGCCTCCTTCTTGGTCTTCTCGGTCCCGCGGCGGCTCTCTTGATCGCCGCTCCCGCCCACGCCGAAGCGACGTCGGCCGTCTCCCCCGACGACGCGTCGATCGGCACGACCCCCGCGCGCGCGCCCGAAGCGGCGCGGCCGGCCGCCAGCCCCGTCGACGTCGGCGGCAACCCGAGCGGCGCGAGCGCGGGATCGGAGGTGGATGCGCGGCGACGAAACCCCGACGTGCTCCTCGCGACCGATCCTCCCGGCGATTGGTACGTGCTGCACGCGGGGCTCCGACCGCGGCTCGGGACCTTCGGCGGCATCGCCACGCTCGCCCTCGCGCACGCGCGCACCGAGCGCTTCTACGGCGCCTTCTCGCTCTCTGCGGTGCGCAACGACGCCGGCACGCACGTCGGGCTCGCGCAGATCGCCTTCGGGCGAAACCTCTCCGACAGCTTCGACGGCGGCGTGCAGCTCTCGCTCGCCGAGAACCGCGCGCGCCACTTCACCGGTCTCGGTCAGCTCGCGCTCGCCTACAACCGCAGCCTTTCGTTCGTCGGCCTCACGCAGGTGGGCGCCTTCAATCGCGCCAAGACGTTCGCCGGCGTCGCACAGATTGGTGCTTACGACCGCACCGACGAAGGCTTCGTCGGCCTCGCGCAGCTCGGCGCCTTCGACCACGCCCGCGGCGACTTCACCGGCCTCGTGCAGGCGGGCGTCGTGACCGCGAGCGGCCCGGAGCTCTTCCCCGAAGACCACACCGACGAGACCCGCTTCGTAGGGCTCGCGCAGGTCGGCTTCGTGAGCAGCGCCAGCGGGCACTTCAACGGCCTCGCGCAGGTTGGCGTCGGTACGTTCTCTTCCGACTTCGTCGGCGGGGTCCAGGTGGGTGGCATCGCCGCGCGGGCCACGAACTTCCGCGGGCTCGCGCAGGTCGGTCCCTTCACCATGAGCCACGAGTCGTACGGCGCGCAGATCGGCGGCGGGGCGCTCGCGACCGAGTCGCACACCGGCCTTCAAATGGGCGCCGTCGTGAACCTCGCCAAGCGCATCAACGGCGCGCAGATCGGCGCGGCGAACTTCGCCGAAGAGGTGCACGGCGTGCAGATCGGGATCTTCAATCACACCGAGCGTCTGCGCGGCGTGCAAATCGGCCTGGCGAATCACGCCGACGACGGCGTGCTCCCGTGGACCGCGATCTTGAACATGGGCTTCGGCGACAGCGACGATCCGGGCACGCTCGACGACGAGGCAGAGCGCGCTGCGTGGAACCGCTGACCGACGCAGCGAGGGCTCCGAGGGCTCTCCGTCGCACCGTGTGCCATGCAGCATACTGCATGCGATAGGGATGCAGGATGCAATATGTTGCATCATGCGTCTCTCGACCGGGACATCCGGCGGAGGGGCCGCTCATCGGCTCGACGGCTTATGCGCCCTAGTCGCGCGTGACGGCGTTCACGAACTCGTCGGTGGCCTGCTTGGGGTGCGGCAGAGAGGCCTTCTCTGCCGCGCGCGTGCGACCGCGGAGCCACGCCATGCCGTGGGCCATGAACGTCCAGTCGACCATGTGCCCGGCGTTGCGCTCTTCGACGCGCACCGGCCAGCGCATGGACGCGAGCCCCGCGCCGAACGCCCGCGAGTGCTCGCGTGTCTGCGGATCGGCGGCGGAGACACCGACGAAGACCGGCGCGCGCTTCACGTCCTTGGCCCCGGCGCGGACCCACGAGCTGCCGCCCGCGAGGACGATGTACCCGTCGACGTCGAGCGCGCCACGCACCGCGAGCGAGCTCGCGTAGTACGCGCCGCTCGAGAAGCCGACGACGAAGGTCTCGTCGAAGGTCTTCCCCAGGCGCTCTTCGAGCTTCTTCTTGTCGTCGGCGATGCCGGCGAGGATCCCCGCCTCCGACTCCTTCTGCGCGGCCTGCGACGTGGGCCACACGTAGCCGCCGGCAGTGAGCGGGGAGGTCGGAATGAGCACGGTGAAGGCGTGGTGCTTGGCGTGGAGCGCCATGCCGCGTTGCTGGAGGTACTGAAAGCCCGGGTTCGTCGCCAGGGCGCCGTGCAAGTAGATGACGAGCGTGTGGCGTGTCTCGTCGGGCGCGGCGCCGTCGAAGTAGCAGACGTGATCGGCGAGCTCTTGGACCTCGGGGGCGCACCACGGCTTGTCGGGCGCGCTCTTCGCCGAGCGCGGGGCGCCCGCGTGTCCGTGCGAAGGTGCTTCGCGCGTCGCCCCTTCGGCGTGGGCCACGGCGGTCGGAGCGAGCGCACAAGCGCCGGTGAGGGCGAGCGCGCGGAGCGAAAGACCCGTGCGAACCGAGCGGGACAGAAAGCTCCGGAGCAACATCGTCGGCCGGCATAGCACGCAGCTCCCCCAGGGGCGAGGCGAGCTGCTAACCTGCGCTCCGTGCGATCGCTCCTCTTCGTCCCTCTTGCCCTCGGTCTCCTCCTCGCCGCTTGCTCGTCCGACTCGTCGTCGTCGTCGAGCGGCTCTTCGGGACAAACGGGCGCGACCCCCACGCTCCGCAAAGACGTGATGCCGATCCTCACGCAGAGCTGCGCGCTCTCCTCGTGCCACGGGTCGAGCGGGTCGAACCTCGGCATCTATCTGTCGTACGACGCGGCGCAGGTGCACACCGAGCTCTTGAAGACGAGCCCGACCGCCGGCATCCCCTTCGTGGTGCCCGGCGACGCGGCGAACAGCTACTTCCAGATGAAGATCGACGGCACGCAGTCGAAGGAAGCGAGCAAGTGCGGCGCGTGTGGCGCGGCGATGCCGCTCGATCTCCCGGCGCTCCCGCAGGCCAAGCGCGACGTCATCCGCAACTGGATCCAGGGCGGCGCGAAGGACGATTGACGCGCGCGGGGCGTGACCTCGGCGCGTACCGCCGCCGTCACTCGTAGAGCACGTACTCGGGCTCGGGGCGGAGCGCGAGCACCTGCCGCGGCGTCATGAGGATGCTGTGGTTGCGCGTGTCTTCGTCGAAGAAGAGCTTGAAGCCGGGGTGCACGCCGGCGGTCATCGTCTTCACCACCACGCCGTAAGTCGTGACCTTGGCCCCAGGAGGTCCTAGGCCGTCGACCACCTTGACGATGGCGAGCCCGGGGTGCGGCTTCACCGCCTCTTCTTCGCTCACGATGAAGCGCGCGAGCTGGTGGAAGACGAGGACCTTCTCCGGGAGATCGTGCTCCTTCACGATCCCCGCGAGGTAGGTCGCGACCTCGTCGATGACCGGGCCGGTCGTGTGACCGTACACGTGGCCGGGGCGCTGCTTCGGCTTCACCGACCACTCGGGATCGAGCGCGACGCCGACGTCCGGCTCGGCCAAGTACTTCTCGAAGTGTTGGAGCTCGGACATGAAGTCCGACTGCCCCGGCTGGATGTCGAGCAGAAGGAGCGCCTTCGCTTCGCGCGCCGCCTTCAGGTAGCGATCCACCACGGCGTCGTCGACGCGGTTCCGCCACTTGCCGTCGGGGCCGGGGACCCCCTGCACGACCACGGCGATGAGCTCGAAGACGGGGAGCGGCTTCCGACCCTTCGCGTACTTCGTCCCGTAGTCTTCGATCGACTTGGCGCGCTTCGCCAGATCGCCGTCGAGGAGCCCGAGCGCTGGAGCGCCGGGCGTTCCGCAGAAACCGACGAGGCGGTACGTGGGAAAGATCTCGCGGCCGCCGCGAGGGAGCTCGCGAGGCGGGGCGGGCGCTTCGGCGACCTTGGCCGTGGCGACGGGCTCGGGTGGCGGCGGAGCCGCGGGAGGCTCGCTCGGAGGCGTGGAGCTCGCGCCGCAAGCGGCGAGCAAAAGGGAGAGCACCGTCACGAAGGCGTGAGGTCCGAACGAGGCGCGCACGTCCGCAGTATGCCACGGCTCGCGCCGCGTCTCGCGCCGTCAGCAACTCATCGTGCACACGAGCTCGCCCGAGAGCCCGCTCGCCTCGCTGCACGTGCAGCTCACGAAGCAACATTGCGCCCCGTAACAAGTGTCCGTGCAGTGGGTGATGCCGCCGCACGCCGCGGCGGGTGCGCAGATCGCGACGTTCGGCGTACCGCCACTCGACCCGCTGCTCGAGCCTGCGCCGCCGCTTCCGGGCCCGCCGCTCGAGCCGCCCGTACTCGCGCCGCCGTTGGACGCGTCGGCACCGCGCGCGCCGCCACCCGTCGCATCGTCGTTCGTCCCCGCGTCGTCGTTCGTCGCGTGGCGATCCTGCCACGACGATTCCCCGCCGCACGCACACACCGCTCCCGCAAGCGCCAGGACGGCGCACCCGTTTCGCAGCTTCATCAGCCCTCCGCGAAGGAAGTAAGAAAAGGAAGTGACCGCGCGCTGGGGTCACTGCAGTCGATGTGCCGTCGGTGAATCTTCGGGAAATTCCCCTCCTCCCGCGATCGGCGGCATCGCCAGGGATGATCGCGCCGTCGCTCGGTGTCGCCCGCCGGCCACACCTTCGCGCCAGCCGCGCACGTCGGAACGCGGCACACGCCCTCGCACGCCGCCGTACGCACGCACCGAGAGGCGCTACCCTCGACCCATGGCCGGAACGACCGAGGCGTTCGTCGCGCTCCTCCGCGGCGTGAACGTGGGCGGGAAGAACAAGCTCCCCATGAAGCACCTCGCGGCGCTCTTCGAGGGAGCGGGCGCGAAGGACGTGCGCACGTACATCCAGAGCGGCAACGTGGTGTTCCACGCCTCGGCCACGCGCGCGTCGGCGATCGCCTCGAAGGTGCGCGCGGCGATCGGGAAGGAGCTCGGCCTAAGAGTTCCGGTGGTGCTTCGCTCGGGGCGCGAGCTTCGCGCGGTGCTCGCCGCGAATCCGTTCTTGCGCGCCGGGGTGCCGACGGAGCGCTTGCATGTGTTCTTCCTCGAGACCAAGCCGACCGCCGCTGCGGTCGCCGCGCTCGACCCGAAGCGGTCGGCGTACGACGTGTTCGAGGTGCGCGGCTCGGAGGTTTTTCTCTTCTGCCCCGAGGGGCTAGGGAAGAGCAAGCTGACGAACGACTACTTCGATCGCACGCTCAAGACCGTGAGCACCGCACGCAACTGGCGCACGGTGGGCACGCTCGTGGGGATGTGCGAGAGCGCGCCCCAAGCACCGAAGGGGGCGCCGAAAGAGCGCGCGAAGGTCGCACGCTCGAAGTGATCCTTCACGGAGCGGGCGGGCTCACGGCGGCGCTCGCTGCTGTCGGCGCGAGGCACGGGACGGTGGCGGCGGCGCGCGCGGTCAGCGCGACGTAGACGCGAAGGTAGGTGCCGTGCGCGTGGGCCGAGGTCACCTCGATCTTGTCGAGGTCCCCTTTGAAGCACGCGCTCCCGGCCCCCTCGCCGTGGGAGAAGGTCATCTCGGTGGAGAGCTTCTCGCGCACCGCCTTGAGCCGCTCGCTCAGGTCGAGGCGCATCGCCGTGCGCGCTTGATCGCGGATCTTGGCGCCGTCCGCCATGGCCTTGAGGGAGAGGAAGAAGTTCTTCGTCTCGATCGTCGGCTCGAGGTCGGGGATCTGCACCTCGTTGTCGACCACCGAGAGATGTCCGCTCAAATAGATGTCGCCGTTCAAGTCGGCGTCGATGCCCATCTTGTGCACCGGACCGGCGAGGTGGACCTTGAGGACGATCTCCCCTTGCGACTCGTAGATCTCGGGGTGCTCGAGATAGAGCTTCGGGTACTCCTCGGAGAAGAAGTACTTCCCGTCGGTGAAGAGCTTCCCCATCGCCTTCTCGAGCTCGTCGTAGCGCGCGGCGATCGGCACCGTGACCGTGAAGGGTCCAGGCGGGACCGCGGGCACGTTGGCGAACGGCGGCAGGTCGGGGAGCTCGGCGGGGGCGGCGCAGGGGAGCGTCACCTCCGGCGCGACGACGAGTGCGAGATCCTTCTCGAGGCCGTCGGCGACCACCGTCGGTCCCGCTTCCACGCCGAGCACCTTGAGCAGCGCGCAGCCTCGCGCGTCGCCGATGGGGAGATCGATGGGCTTGGCGATGCGGGCGTAGGCCTCGGCGATCGAAGGGCGCACGTCGTAGGCGAAGGCCTTGAGCTTCGTGTCGATGCCCGAGGCGATCGCGTCGAAGACGCCGGCCACGTGATCGGCGACTTTGAGGCGGCGATCTTGCGAGGTCACCTTCACGTCGGTCGACTGGAGCTTCACCGCATAGAGCGAGCTCACCACCGGCTCGGCGGCGACGTGCAGATCGAGCGGGAAATCCAGGCTCCCCACCGGCATGTCGACGTTCGCGTGCACGTGCGTGTCGAGCACCACGCGCCCGCTCGAGAAGCTGAGCGCCAGAGGCTCGCGTGTCCAGGTGTAGCGACGCTCGCTGCGAAGGAGGGTGAAGGTGCCGTCGCCGCTCTTCGGCACCGCGTCCTCGAGCGCGGCGCGGAGCCCTTCGCTCGTCATCGTCACGTGCGCCACGATGCGCGACGGCGTGGGATCGGCGACGGGCGCGCCCGCGGTCGCCGGGGGCCTGGGCGGGTACACCGCGCCGAAGGACGAGCACGCCGGTACCGCCACGAGCGCGAACAGCGCCGCGCGTCGTGTCTTCGCGCCCCAGGTCGAGAGCGTCCCTTGCATGTGGCGCATTCTGTACGGACCCACGGACCTCACGCAACGCTCGTCGCGCGTCCGTCATTCCCCCGGCGGCCTGTGTTTCTTCGGAGTAGCCTCGCGCCGTGGTGCTCTTCGCCGCTCTGGCCGAGGTCTCGCGCGACATGGGGGCGACGCGATCGCGCAACGGGAAGGTGCGCCGACTGGTCGAGGTCTTGGGCCTCCTCGCACCTGAAGAGGTCGCCCCGGCGGTCGGCTTTCTCGTCGCTCTGCCGATCGCAGGCCCCGTCGGGCTCGGCGTTTCGGGGCTGCACGACCTTCGCGGGGTGACCGCCGCCGAAGCCCCCTCGCTCGCCGTCGCCGACGTGGAGCAAGCGCTCGAAGAGATCCGCGCGCTCCCACCCGCCGAGATCCGCGATCGCGCGCGCCCGCTCTTTTCTCGGCTCACACGCGAAGAGCAGCGGTTTCTCGTCGGCGCGATGACCGGATCGCTCCGGCAAGGGGGCCTCGCCGGCGTCATGCTCCGCGCGCTCGCCGACGCGTCGGGGCAGAGCGAAGCGGACGTCCGTCGCGCGGCGATGGTGCTCGGGAGCGTGCCCAAGGTCGCCGACGTGCTCCTCGGGACGAAGCGCGGCGCGGCGTTGCCTCGCGAGGTGACGCTCTTCTCGCCCGTCGAGCCGATGCTCGCGTCGAGCGCCGAAGACGTCGCCGAGGCGCTCGACGAGGTCGCCCGTCGCGCGGCCTCCGCGGGCGAGGCGAGCGAAGAGCGCGAAGCGGGCGAAGAAGGCGCGCGTACCGAAAGCTCCACCGAGGTGCGCGCCCGCGTGGAGTGGAAGGTCGACGGCGTGCGCGCGCAAATTCACAAGGACGGCGATCGCGTCGTCGTCTACTCGCGCCAAGGGAACGACGTCACCCGTGGGGTGAAGGCGGCCATCGCTCCTCTCGCATGGACGGCGTCGCGCGTCGTCCTCGACGCCGAGATCGTCCTCCTCGAGGCCGACGGTCGCGCCTGTCCCTTTCAAGAGACGTTCTCGGTCGTGGCCGCGGCGCGCGTACCCGACCGCGGTCGCGAGCTCCGCGTCTTCGCCTTCGACTGCCTCTCGCACGAGGGCGAGGACTTGCTCGACGCGCCGCTCGAAGAGCGCGTCCGGCGCCTCGCGGCTTCGCTCCCCGAGGCGGCGCGTATGCCCGCTCTCGACGCGCGCGACGCCGCGGAGGCGGCAGAGTTCTACGAAGCGTCGCTCGCGCGCGGGCACGAAGGGGTCATGGTGAAGGACCTCGCCTCGACGTACGCCGCCGGCGCGCGTAGCCCTTCGTGGTTCAAGGTCAAGAAGGTGACGACGTTCGACCTCGTCGTCTTGGCGGTGGAGTGGGGGAGCGGGCGTCGCAAAGGGCTCCTCTCGAACCTTCACCTCGGCGCGCGGCGGGCGGACGGCACCTTCTGCATGGTGGGGAAGACCTTCAAGGGGCTCACCGACGCGATGCTGCGCGAGCAGACGGAGAAGCTCCTCGCGCTCGAGACCCATCGCGACGAGCACGTGGTCTACGTGCGCCCCGAGCTCGTCGTGGAGATCGCGTTGAACGACGTGCAGAGGAGCCCGCGCTATCCCGGAGGCGTCGCGCTCCGCTTCGCGCGCGTCACGCGCTACCGCCCCGACAAGCGCGCGGAGGAGGCCGACACCCTCGACGCGGTGGCCTCGCTCGGACCGCCGCCCGAAGCACAACCGCAGAAGCGCCAGCTCTCTCTGTTCGGCGACGAGTGATGGAGTTCACCCGAACCACGTGCGATGCTCCGCGCCCGGAGGGACCTGCATGATCAGCAACAAGACCGGCTTCGGAGCTTCTCTTCTTGGTGTCGCGGCGCTCCTCGGCGCGCTCGCGGGTGCATGCGGTGGTGGCGCGACGCCGCCCCCCGCGCCTCCCACCGCCGAGTCGGCCGCCCCCGCCGCGTCCTCGGCTGCGCCCGCCACCTCCAGCGAGCCGGCATCGAGCGCCGCTCCCGCCGCGTCCGCTTCGGCCGCGCCCGAAGGACCGCCCGCCGCGTGGAAGGACGATCTCTCCCCCAAGGAGAAGGCCGCCTTCATGAAGGCGAACGTCGCCCCGCGCATGGGCAAGGTCTTCCAAGAGAAGGACCCGAAGCACTACGCAGAGTTCGGCTGCAAGACGTGCCACGGCCCCGACCACAAGGATCCGAAGGAGTTTCTCCCCCACCTCACGATGAAGGGCGGGCAGATCACTGCGTTCAAGGACAAGCCGGGGACGGCGAAGTTCATGTCCGAGAAGGTCGTGCCGGAGATGGCCTCGGTGCTCGGCAAGCCGCCGTTCGACATGAAGACGAAGCAGGGCTTCGGCTGCATGGGCTGCCACACCGTCGATCAGAAGTAGCGAACCGAGGCTTCGCGCCGCGAGCCCGCGCCCCTCACGAGGGGTGGCGGGCTCGTTTCATTTCGCCTGCTCGACGCGACCGTCGGCGTGCTTCGCGAAGCGACCGGCCTCGCGCCCGTGCACCGGATCGTCCTTCTCCCACGGCCAGCCGCCGAAGCGCGTGCGCTGGTAGTCCTCGATGGCGCGCTGGATCTCGGCGCGCTCGTTCATGACGAACGGTCCGTGCTGCACCACCGGCTCGCCGATCGGACGCCCCTGCAAGAGCAAGATCTCGATCGGCCCGTCGTCCCCCGCGGCGAGGCGCGTCGGTGCGTCGCAAGCCACGAGGAGCGCCGCGTGCTCGCGCCGCGTGCGACCGTCGATGCGCAGCGAGCCGCCGGAGAAGAAGTAGAGCGTGCGGAACGTCTCGGCGTGGCGCGCGGGAGGCAACGTCCACGACGCGCCCGCCTCCATCTTGATGCACCAGATGGCGACGTCCGAATCGGCGCGCGACGCCCACGAGCGCGGCGGAGGGGCAGGCGGGCGTCGGCCGTCGAGCTCGCCGGCGACCACGGTCACCTCGGTCTTTCGCCCGGCGTCGTCTGCGAACACCGCGACAGGGATCTGATCGGCCCACAACATGGAGAAGTGCGGCTCGACCATTTTGTCGGCGGCGGGCAGGTTCAACCAGATCTGAAAGAGCTCCACCGGGTTCGGCTCGTCGCGGGCGAGGAGCGGAAACATCTCGGCGTGGACGATCCCCGCGCCGGCGGTGAGCCACTGCACGTCGCCACGGCCGAAGCGCGCGGTCGCGCCGAGCGAGTCGGAGTGATCGATGTGCCCGCGGCGGGCGATGGTCACCGTCTCGAAGCCGCGGTGCGGGTGCTGGGGAAAGCCCGGCACCACGCGGCCGTGGTACATGCGAAAGCCGTCCTTGACCGTGAAGTCCTCGCCGAGGTTTCGCCCCGCGAGCGACGTGTCCGGGCCGAGCGCTTCGTTCCCCTTGGGGTACGCGTCGTCGTGGTGCACGCAAAAGAGGAAGGGATCGGCGGTGACCCACGGGAAGCCGAGGGGGCGGACGTCGAGGAGGGCGCTCACGAGGAACAAGGTAACCAAACTCGCGCCCCGAGGAAGGGGGCTTCATAAACGGCGGCCTGTCCCTCCACCCACCGTGCATGAAACGCTTTTCGCAGGTGGTGGGGCTCTTGGGCTTTTTGGCTGGGTGCGGGGGGAGCGGCGCGACGATCGCCGACGACCCGACGGGAGGCGACGCAGGGACGAGCGTTCCCGCCGCGGACGCGGGCTCGTCCGAAGGAGGCGACGCTTCGGGCGGCGCGAACGTGGAGATCCACGTCGTCGGATCGGTCGCCCCCGTGCCGCACGACGACGGGTTCGCCGGGCAGACGCCGTCGATCGAGCGCGTCGGGATCACGAGCCTCCGCCTCTTTCGCGACACGTCGGACGCGACCGGGCTCACCGTCTTCGATCTTGGCGCGCACCCGGTCGAGGCTTCCCTCGCCGACGAAGCCGACACGATCGTCGCGCGCGTCCCCGCGCGTTCACTCGCCGCGGGCCACTTCACCGTCGCGCGCGTCGGCGTGTCGCACGTGTATTACCGTGTGGCGGCGACGGTGCACGCCGGCGCCGCGGTGGCCGGCCAGCTCGAGACCGTGCAAGCGATGAGCGACGGCGCCGTCATCGACGGCGCGCCGAGGAGCCGAGGCTTCTACGAATCCACGTTCACCTCCGGCGCCTATTCGTACGGACCGACCACCGGCACGAACCCGGTGCCCAAGATCGAGAGCACCGGCGGGATTCGCCTCGACGATTCGACGAAGGAGAGCGCGTACGTCTTCCCCGTCGACGTCGTCGTCGACCCGGCCGTGGGACACGACGTGCGCGTCGTCTTCACTGTGAACGTGCACCAAGACTTCCGCTGGCAGGACCAGGCAGGACCGGGCTACGCGACCGGCGTCTTCGACACCACGACGACGACCTTCGAGCCAGTGATGAGCTTCGGCGCGAACGCCTTCTCGCTCGTGCTCGGGTCGTGATACTCCCGCCCTCCGTAGGAGGAATCATGTCGCACCGTCACGCGCTTCCGCTCGGTCTCTTCGCCCTCGTGGGTCTCGCCGCTGCTTGCGGTGGCTCGACCCCGCCCCCCGCGCCTCCCGCTTCGGCGCAATCGACGTCCGCGTCGGCCGCTGCGCCCACGCCGACCCCGGCCGCTTCGAGCGCTGCGCCCGCAGCCTCCGCCGCCCCCGCCGCCGAGGCGCCCAAGGCGCCGACCCCGGCCGTGCGCTACAGCGGTGGCCTCGCGACGCCGGAGAGCGTCTTCTACGACGAGGCGCGCGATCGCTACCTCGTCTCGAACATCAACGGCAAGCCGGTGGACGCCGACAACAACGGCTACATCAGCGAGCTCTCCCCCGATGGCAAGATCACCAACGCCAAGTGGATCGAGAGCGGCAAGAACAAGGTCACGCTCAACGCCCCCAAGGGAATGGCGCTCGTGAAGGACGTCCTTTACGTCGCCGACCTCGACACCGTGCGCATGTTCGACGTGAAGACCGGCGCTCCCAAGGGCGAGGTGAAGCTCCCCGGCGCGACGTTCGCGAACGACGTCACCGCGAGCGACGACGGCAAGGTCTACGTCTCGGACATGGGCGTGAAGATGGAGGGGAACGACTTCAAGCCTACCGGCACCGACGCGGTGTGGGTCATCGAGAAGGGGAAGGCCAAGCCGCTCGCCAAGACGCCCGATCTCGGGAAGCCGAACGGCGTCCTCGCCGACGGCAAGTCGGTCGTCGTCGTCACCTTCGGATCGGGCGAGGCCTACCGGCTCGACGAGAAGGGGCAGAAGACCGACGCGACCAAGCTCCCCAAGGGGATGCTCGACGGCGTGGTGAAGGTCGGCGACCTCCTCTACATCTCGAGCTGGGAGGGCCAGGCGATCTACAAGGGGAAGCTCGGCGGCTCGTTCGAGCAGGTCATGGGCGGCCTCAAGGCGCCGGCGGACATCGGCTTCGACAAGAAGCGCTCGCGCATCCTCGTTCCGCGCTTCATGGAAGATGCGGTCGAGGCCTACGACGTGAAGTGACCGCGTGACGACGAACGCCGGCGCGCGACTCGCGCGCCGGTGGTTCATCGCGCTGCGCCGTGAGCGATCCACCACGCAGACGCGAGCGTGAAAAAATCCCAGCTCACTGGCGACACAAGGACGTCTCAGAGGACCTTTCTGCTCTCTCTGATTTTCGCTCCCGTGGCACGACATTGGCTTACGCGGCGCGAATGACGAGGCCTCTCTTCTCTTCTTCTGCACTCTTCGTCGCGGCGATCGCCGCATGGACGACGCTCGCCGCCGGTTGCGCGGGCAACGACGGACGCGCGGCGGGCGCGGGCCACGAAGAAGAGGTCGGGTCGAGCGCCGAGGCGCTCACGCGCAAGTGCAGCACGCCGTCGAACGGCCCCGGCCAAGGGCGCGACGTCTCCGTCTATCAGGGGAACTTCAACTGGGCGGCGGCGCACGCCGGCGGCGTGGTGTTCGGCTACGCGCGCGTGAGCGACGGGCTCGGTGCGATCGACTCGACCTTCGCCGGCAACTGGGCGTCCATGAAGGCCAACGGCGTCTTGCGCGGCGCCTACCAATTCTTCGAGCCGGGTGAGGACGAGGTCGCGCAAGCGAACATGGTCGTCCAACACGTCGGCAAGCTCGGCGCGGGCGATCTTCCGGCGACGATCGACGTCGAGGTCACGGGCGGCCAAGCGCCCGCCACCATCGCGGCGAAGGTCCGTCATTGGCTCCAGATCGTCGAGGCCGGCACCGGCAAGCGACCGATCATCTACACCGGCGGCTACTTCTGGCAGGACAACGTCGGCGACACGAGCTTCGGCGCCTATCCGCTTTGGATCGCCGCGTACATCGACTGCCCGAGCATCCCCGCGGGGTGGAGCGATTGGACGATTTGGCAGTACAGCGACGGCGCGGGCACGCTCGATCATGACGTCTTCAACGGCGGTCTCCCCGCGCTGCAGGCTTTGGCGAACGGCACCGCGGCGCCGAGCTTCCTCTCGGTCGTGCGTCGCAGCGCGACCGACGTGAACGGCGACGGTAGCTCCGACGTCTGCGCGCGCGCCGCCGCGGGGGTCGTGTGCAACCTCGCCGGCGCGGGCGGATTCCCCGTCACCGTGCAGACGCCGGAGTTCAGTGACGCGAAGGGGTGGAAGGACGATCGCTACGGAAGCACCGTGCAGTTCGCCGACGTGAACGGCGACGGGAAAGCCGACGTCTGCGGGCGCGGCGCCGGCGGTTTCTTCTGCCAGCTCTCCGACGGAACGAGCTTCCCCACCACCACGCCGGCGATCCCGTGGAGCGACAAGGAAGGTTGGGACGCGCCCCCGTACTACGCGACCATCCAGCTTGCCGACGTCGACGGCGACGGCAAGGTCGACGCGTGCGCGCGCGGCTACGCCGGCATCGAGTGCTACCTCGCAAGCGGCCAGGGCTTCGGCACCAAGATCACCGGCCCCGCGTGGAGCGATCCCTCGGGGTGGTCGGCGCCTCAGTACTACACGAGCATCCAATACGCCGACGTGAACGGCGACGGAAAGACCGACGTGTGCGGCCGCGCCGCCGCCGGGCTCCTCTGCTTCCTCTCCGACGGACAAGGCTTCCCCACCCAAGTGAACGGCCCCGCGTGGAGCGACGCCGCCGGTTGGGCCGATCCTTCGACCGCGTCGACGGTGCGCTTCCTCGACATCGACGGCGACGGCAAGGCCGACGTGTGCGGCCGCGGGAAGGACGGCGTCCACTGCGCGCTCTCGCAAGGGAACGGCTTCGGCGCCGACATCGTGGGGCCGGCGTGGAGCGACGCGAACGGCTGGAACAAGCCCGAGTACTACTCGACGCTCGTGTACGGCGACTTCGACGGCACGGGGAAGAGCGTCCTCTGCGGTCGCGCCGCCGCCGGGGTGACGTGCAGCGCGTTCGACGGCAAGGCCTTCGGCGCGGCGTTCGCCGGTCCCGCGTGGAGCGATGCGAGCGGGTGGAACAAGCCCGGCTATTACAGGACCCTGGGAGCAGCCGACATCGATCACGACGGCAAGGACGATCTCTGCGGGCGCGCCGCGAAGGGGATCGTGTGTGTCCCTTCGCATGGTGGCGGCTTCGGCGCCGAGGTCGACGGACCCGCGCTGAGCGACGCGACCGGCTGGGGCGACGAGCCGTACTACGACTCGATTCGCTACCTCGGTGACGCGCACGCTGGGCCGGGCGGCGGACAAGGCGGAGGAGGTGTCGGCGGCGCTGGTGGCCCCGGAGGCGGCGCTGGTGCAGGGCCGGGCGGAAGCGCAGCGGCGAGCGGCCAGAGCGACGACGGCGGTGGCTGCGCGACGTCGCCCCGCGGCGCTTCGAGCGGAGGCTCCGCGTTCCCCGCGCTCTTCGCGCTCGTGGGGCTCGGGCTGCGACGCCGTCGTGCGCGCGCCTCGGCTACGCCGCGCTGATTTCGGTACCCGGCGGCACGTCTTCGGGGGCGAGCTCGGGGAGGCGCAGCATCGCGTAAGGGGCGAGCGCGCCGCGCACGTGGGAGACCTCGAGCGCGGCGCTCGTCTCGCGCTCGCTCCCGTCGGGGAGGCGGAGGCGCACCCGAAACGACGCGCGCGGAGGATCGGCCACGGTGATGCGCGGCGCGACGAGGACGCCCCGCCCGCGCGCGACGAACGCCTCTTCCACGGTCAGGGCGAGCCCCTTCACCCCTCCAACGTACCCCGGCGAATTCCCTGCTCGAGGTGAAATGCGAAGCGGCCGAACTCGGGTAATATCGGCCGTTCGATGCCCAAGACGAAGAAGAAGAAGAGTGCCCTCGCGTCCGCCGCCACCCGCCGACTCCTCCAGATCGGCGCCCCGAAGATGACCCCCGAGCAGGTGGCGCACATGATGATGCACGCCGAGGAGGACGGTCAGGCTCAGCGCGTCGAGCTCGACGGCGGCGAGTGGGCCTGGCGCGTCTCGATGCCCGACGGCACGACGCAGATCTTGAAGCCGACGCCCGAGATGCTCGCGGCGCTCGAGCGCTTCGCCCGCGACGGCCACCCCGCGCACTGACGGCTCTGGCGAGCTTCGCGCGATGGGGGAAAGCGAAGGAGAGCGAGAGAGCGCTGGCGAGCCGAGGCTCGATCGTCTTGGCGCGTGGACGTTCGGTCATCTGATACGGCGGCCGCTCGCCGGAGCGCTGTTCCCGGCGGTGGTCCTCGCGTTGCTTCTCGTGGGGCGCCTTGCAACGCACGACCTCCCCGCCCTCGCGCTGGCGTGTCACCTTCTCTTGCTCGCGATGGGGGCGTTCGCGCTCGCAACGCTCTTCGGTATGCGGCGCGTCCAGCGGCGCCTCGTCGGCGCGGAGGAGGCGGGCGACGCGCGCGCGTTTCGTGCGCTCCGCGCGCTCATCGAGGGGGGGGCGGCTCCGAGAACGGCGCGCGAAGCGGCGCTCCGCGCCGTAGGCGAGGGGGAGCTCCTCCTCATGGAGGAGCGATGGGACGAGGCGCGTGACGCGTTCGCGCGCGTGGTTCGCGAAGATCTCCCGGCGATCACGAGGCCCGGGATCCTCGGCGAGCTGGGCCTGGCGACGGCGCACGCTGGCGATCCGGTGCGCGGTGCGGAGCTCGCGCTTCGCGCCCTCGGTGAAGCCGACGCGCAGCTCGTGTACCCGAAGGTGAAGCGGTTTCATCTCCTCCTCCGCGCCGGGATCGCCCTCGTGCTCGCCGGAGAGCACACGCGTGGAGCCCGGCTACTCTTCGACGCGCTCGAGACCGAGGCGGGGAGAGCGCGAGAGCTCGGCGCGCTCTGCTTCTTCCTGGCCAGCTCTTTTCGCGCGCTCGCGGACGGCGAGGAGGCGTTGCGGTGGCTCGCCCTCGCCGCGAGGACGCGAGGCCCTTGGGCCGAGCGCGCGAAGGTGGCGCTCGATGAAGCGAAGCGCGCGCCGCATCGTGAAGGGGGAGGCCCGCTCCTCGTGTACCCGCTCGCAGGCCTGGGGCTGCGCGTCGAGGTGCACCCCCACGCCACGGCCGACGAGGGCGATGCGCTCCTCGAGGCCGACGACGACGAGAAGCGCGCCGCGTCTACTTGAGCGGATCCTCGGGCAAGGGGAGGGAGCCGCTCCCGATCTTCGTCCCGTTGCCCTCGAAGGTCGTGTCGCTCGAGACGCGGAGCTCTCCTTCGGAGAGCGCGCCGTCCGAGTCCGACTCCACGAGATAGGAGCCGTCCTGTGCGTGGAGCGCCACGCCGTTGCTGGTGAAGTTCGACGCGTGGACACGCGCGCTCCCGCCGGCGAGCGCGAGCCCCACGGCGCCGTTGTTGTAGAGGGCGGTGCGCTCGAAGGTGAACGTCGTCTGGGGGCCGGCCATCGCGCCGTGTCCGAAGCCGGTGGAGGCGACGTGCACGTCGTGAATGGTGCAGTCGGTCATGTCCACACTGGCGTTCCCCCGGTTGAGGGCGAGGACGCCGACGGCCGACGTGTGCACGACCGCGCTCCGCGCGACGGTCATGTGACCCCCTTCGCCGACCGAGAGCCCTGCGCCGGTGCCGACGGGGGTCGCCTCGCCGACGTCTTGGAAGAGCGAGCCGCTGATGTCCATCGAGCTTTGCGTCCCCACGCTCGCGCCCGCGAGCCGGCCGTGAAGCACCGTGGAATCGGCGAGCTTCATCGCGCCGCCCTCGTCGACGGTGATTCCGACGGCGAAGGAGAGCGATCCTGCTTGAGCGGGGGTCTTGAGGTCACGCGTCTGATCGATGAAGACATGGTGCGCGTCGGCAGTCGCCCCGCTCTGCACGTAGAGACCGAAGCCGAAGGCACCGAGGATCGCGACGCCGTCGAGCTTGGTGGTCGAGTGATCGATGAGCGTCCCCCCGATGCCGCTCTTGTCGCTCACGACCTTGAGGTGGGTGTCGACGATCGCCTGGCTCTCCGAAGGACCACGCACCACCGAGTCGTAGACCTCGAGGTGTGATCCCACCTGCTGCGCGTCGAGCGAAACGCTCTGTACGTCGGTGATCGCCGACGAGCGCACGACGAGCTGGCCACCGGCGATGGCCACCACACCATGTCCGCGTGCCTGGCTCCCCTGGACGCGCGTGCCGCGAAGCACGCTCTCGCTCACCTCGACGTGGCCGCCTTGGTCCGAGACCACGGTGCCGTCGCCGGCGACGTCGCGAATGACCGACTTCTCTACGATGGCCTTGGCGCCGTTTGCCACCTCGACGCCGCACGACCGTGTGGCCGAGGTCGGAGCCTGGCGAAGGATCACCGATCCTTGGACGGTCACGACGGTGCCGTTCGAAGCGGCGAACACGCCGTTCACTCCGCCGGTCAGCGTCGAGTCGTCGACGGTCACCGTGCTGCCGAGCCCGGCCGCGACCCCCCAGCCCCACCTTCCGTCGAGACCCACCGCCGTCGCTGCCACCTTGGAGCCGTGCAGCGTGGCCTTCGAAGCCTCGACGAAGACGCCCGCCGCGACCGACTGATCGACGAGCAGCGCATCGAGCGTCACGTCCGAGCCGGCGACGATGTCGAGCGCCCGCGTGTGACCGCGGAGCGTGAGGCCGCGCACCGTGACGCCGGTCACGCCGTGGATCTCGACGCCGGGGAGCGCGGTGCTCGGCGGCGCGGTCACGACGACCTGCTCGGCGCACACTCCCGAGAGGGTGACGGGCTTCGTGACCGTGAGGCTCTCGGAGTAGGCGCCGGCAAGAACCCACACGGTGGCGCCCGCGCTGGCGGCGTTGAGCGCCGCGCCGATGGTTTGGAAGTGGGTCGCGTCCACTTGCCCGGCGGAGAAGGAGTCGTCGACGAGGAGCGCGCCCGGTGGAGGCGCGCCGCTGCAGTCGCCGATGGGGGCGCACGAGGTCGCGTGCAGACTCTCGCGCGTCGCGCCGTCACACGCGGCGGCGGGGGTTTGATCGACGCAGCCCCATCCGCTCGGATCCTTCACGAAGCCGTCGGGGCACGCGGAGGTCCAGCCGACGGGCGTGCAGTCGGTGGTCCCGAGGAACGGCGCCGTCCCCGCGGGGCACGCGCCCTGCGGGGCGATCTCGACGCACACCGAAGGCTGGTTGGTCTTCGGCGTGAAACCTTGGGGGCAACCGCCGCCGTCGGAGCTCCCCGTGGGTCCCGCCCCGCCTCCACCGCCGTCGCTTCCGCCGCACGAGCCCAGGGCGCCGAGGAGGGTGAGCGCGCCTGCGCCGAGGACGATCCGAAGGAAGGTGCCGTGCATCGAAGCTACGAGTTTCCCGGTGAGCGTCGTCGAATGCAAGGCGCCGAGGTTCACTTCGGCAGGCGGTAGATGGATCCGCCGACGGACCAGTAGACGTAGAGCCCGTCGACGGCGAGCGCTCCTTGCGGCTTGCCGTTCGAGGCGACGAGGCGCGCCCCCGCGCCGCCGCACCCGCTCACCGGGCAGCGGAAGATCTTCTCCTCGGTCTCGTCGACCCAAAACACGTCGACGCCGTCGGCGACGACCTTGGACGGTGCGAGGGAGGTACCGATCACCCGCGGCGCGCCGGTGCAGCCGGTCGTCGGGCACACGGAGATCGTCGCGTTCGAGACGTCGAGAAAGTACACGTTTCCGGACACGACGCTGAGCGAGCCGGCGTTCGAGGCGGAGACGAGAGCGGGCGCGCCACTACAGCCTGCCGCCGCGCAGCGCTGGATCTTCGCCGGAGAGCTCGTCCCCCAGACCACGGCGTTCGACTCGGCGGAGACGGCGAGGGCGAAGGGGGCGTTCCCCGCGAGCCACTTGGGGGAACCGCACGAAGCCGGCGTGCAAGTGAACATCGCGCCGCCGTCGAGGTACGCCGACCAATAGAGGTTCGTGCCGTCGGAGGTGAGCGATTCGGCGTAGGTCTGTCCTTGCGCGAGCGCGGTGGGGGCCTTGGCGCATCCGCCCACGGCGCAGCGCTGGATCTTCCCCGCGCTGAAGTCCCCCCAGTAGACGTTGGTCCCGTCGCTCACGAGGCCGGTCGTTTGAAATCCTTGCGCCAGCATGAGCGGCGCACCGGAGCACCCGCTCTTCGGACACTGGTAGAGCGCGCCGCCCGCCGCGGCGGCGTCGAACCAGTAGACGTTCGTGGCGTCGACGGCGATGACGGCCGGCTGGCCGCCGCTCGTTCCCACGAGCTCGGGCGCGCAGAGACCCGCTTCGCACCCGCACGTGGTCCCCGCGCACACGAGACCCGAGGTGCACGCCGGGCCGCTCGCGCAGCACGCCTGTCCGCGCTTGCCGCACGCGGTGCCGCCGCTGTCACCGCCGTCGTCACCGCCGCCCGAGGTCGCGCCGTCGTTCTTCGCCGCGCCGTCGCTCGGCGCTGCGTCGTCCCCGCCGCTGGCGGCGACGTCGGTGTCGCCGCCGTCGCTCGTCGCGACCGCGCCGCTGCGAAAATCGCTGCACGCGTAGGCGGCGAGGGGAGCGAGTGCCGCGAGCCCCAGGAGGCCGAGGCGGTAGGTCCACGGGCGCCGCATGCCCTAGAAGACTAGCTCGCTTCCCTGGTCTGGGCTGCTATAGATGCGCCGCCTATGTCTGCCGACGGCTCCGGAGAGTTCGACCCGAGCGAGATCGCGCGCGTGGTCGCCGTGCTCGAAGGGCTCGTCGCCGACCGCACGCGCCTCACCTACCTCTCGCGCGAGCAGCGCGTCGCGCTCATGATCGCGGCGGGGAGGCTCTCGCGCCCCGAGCGCCACGAGACGGTGCGGCTCGCCAAGGCCTTCCGTCGCGTGCAGAGGAAGCGAAACCAGGACGACGACCGCGAGGTCCGCGCCGCCACCGAGATCCGCGCCGCCCGCCGCGCCGACGTCTACGTCGCTCCTTTGGCCCTTCCGCCCGGGCCCGCGCGAGAAGACGCGCCGCGCGAGCTCAAGACGCCGCGCGCTTGCTACGTGTGCAAGACCGAGTTCACGCGCGTGCACTTCTTCTACGACGCGATGTGCGCGCCGTGCGCCGCCCTCAACTACGAGAAGCGCTTTCAGACGGCGAACCTCGAAGGGCGCGTCGCGCTCGTCACCGGTGCGCGCGTGAAGATCGGCTACCACGTCGCGCTCATGCTCCTCCGCGCGGGGGCCAAGGTCGTCGTCACCACGCGCTTCCCCCACGACGCCGCCGCGCGCTACGCCCGCGAGCCGGATTTTGCCCGCTTCGCCGATCGCCTCGAGGTGCACGGTTTGGACCTCCGCCACTGCCCGAGCGTGGAGCTCTTCGCCCAGTACCTCGATCGCACGCTCGGCCGCTTGGATTTTTTGGTGAACAACGCCGCCCAGACGGTGCGGCGCCCCACCGGCTTCTACGCGCACTTGCTCGAGCGCGAGGCGCTGCCTGCGAGCTCACTCTCCGAAGGGGAGCAGAAGATCCTCCGCGGTCACGAGGCCTGCAAGACGGCGCTCAGCGTCGAAGGGCCTCGTCACGCCTCGCTCGGCGCGCAGGGGGCCACCGGGCTCGCGGCGTGGAGCGACGGCGGCCCGGGGATCGGCATTCGCTCGTCGGCCGAGCTCTCGCAGCTCGCTTGCACCTTCGACGACACCGTCCCCACGGGCGAGATCTTCCCCGCCGGCCGCCTCGACGCCGATCTGCAGCAGGTCGATCTTCGCACCATGAACAGCTGGCGCATGGGGATCGCCGACGTGCCGACCCCCGAGCTGCTCGAGGTGCACCTGGTGAACGCCGTGGCTCCCTTCATCTTGTGCAGCAAGCTGAAGGACCTCATGTCGCGCGCGCCGACGTTCGATCGGCACATCGTGAACGTGTCGGCGATGGAGGGGATCTTTTCGCGCCGCACGAAGACGGACAAGCACCCGCACACGAACATGGCCAAGGCCGCGCTCAACATGCTGACGCTCACCTCGGCCCCCGACTACGCGAAGAGCGGCGTGTACATGAACGCCGTCGACACCGGGTGGGTGACGGACGAAGACCCCGCGGCGCTCGCCGAGCGAAAGCAGCAAAACCACGATTTTCAGCCCCCGCTCGACATCGTCGACGGCGCGGCGCGAATTTGCGATCCGTTCTTCAGCGGTCTCGCCACCGGCGAGCACGTGTACGGAAAGTTCCTCAAGGACTACCGCGCCTCCACCTGGTGATCGCGAGGCGCCCGCGCGTGGCGCCCTTCGTCCACCCATTGGCGTGAGGTGCCCCTGGCGAGGGGGGCTCGGCGTGGCAGGAAGGAGCCGCGCCGGAAGCGA
This sequence comes from uncultured Polyangiaceae bacterium, assembly GCA_964531795.1. Taxonomy (GTDB): domain Bacteria; phylum Myxococcota_A; class Polyangia; order Polyangiales; family Polyangiaceae; genus CAZHHD01. Next base: position 83,597 of record CAZHHD010000013.1, read on the forward strand.
CGGCGCTTCCATCTCGAGGAGCCCGCATGAACCGACTCGTCCGCTTCGCCGCCCCGTTGCTCTCCGCTCTCTTCGTCGCCGGGAGCGTCGTCCTGGCGTGCTCGAGCAGCACGGCGAACCACGAGTTCGGCGACACCCCCGACGCCGGGGCGCCCGAGGCCGACACGTTCGAGACGTCGTTCGGCGGAGACGCCGTGCAAGCGTCCTCCGCGCACGTCACCGGGAAGGTCTTCGCCCCCGAGGGGACGATCCCCATCTCCGGCGCGCTCGTCTACCTGACCAACACCGCTCCCGACGACATGCCCGACGGCGTCGCTTGCGACAAATGCGTGCAGCTCGGCTCGGGGACGCCGTACGCCACCACCGCCGCGGACGGCTCGTTCTCGATCTCCGCCTCGGCGGGCGAGCAGCTCCTCGTCGTGCAAAAGGGCTATTTCCGACGCGTGCGCAAGATCACGCTGAACGCCGGAGACAACGCGCTCGGCAAAGACGTGACGAGCCTCCCGGCGAAGATGGACAAGGCCAACGGCGACACCATCCCCAAGATGGCCATCATCCAAGGCAACTACGATCCGATCGAGGCTTCGCTCTCCAAGCTCGGTCTCGGCAAGGTGGACTCTTCGGGCGAGTACGTCGACGGGAGCGGCTCGTTCGACATCTACACCGAGGGGAACGGCGCCGGCATGACGCAGCAAGGGATCCTCCACGATCCTCACACGCTCGCGCAGTACAACATCGTCTTCCGTCCGTGCTCGCAGTGCAGCGACGGCTTCAACAACGACTCACAGACGATCAAGAACCTCCAAGACTTCGTGCTCGCCGGCGGGCGCTTCTACGTCACCGATTGGTCGTACGAGTACGTGCGCCAACCGTGGCCGCAGTACCTCGACTTCAAGGGGACGAGCTCGGGCTTCGGCGGCGGCTGCATCAGCGAGTACGACGCGCCGGCCACGGTGCAAGACCAAGGCATGAGCGACTGGCTCGCCGCGCAAGGCATCTCGAATTTTCAGGTGAAGGCCAACTGGAGCATCGTCGAAGGGATGCACCAGGTGCAGACGGTCGACCCCAGCGGCAAGCCGATCGCCGTCACCCCCAAGGCGTGGGTGATGGGGAAGACCCCCGAGGGGCCGCGCCCGACCACCGTGAGCTTCGAGAGCGGGTGCGGTCGCGTCCTCTTCAGCACGTACCACACCGAGGCGAACGGCAGCCCGCAGCTCGCGCCGCAGGAGCTCGCGCTGCTCTACGTGCTCCTCGAAGTGAACGTGTGCGTGAACAACACGCAGGTGAACTGACCTCCCGGCCCCCGTGCGCCGAGCGGGCCCGGGGACTTGCACGTTGGCGCGGTTGGCGTTAGTAACTCAGACATGAGTTACGAAACGCGCCCGCAGCAGGAATCCCGCGTCGATGAGTCCCCTATCCCGCGCCCCGCGCCTGGAACGGCGCTGAGCGTCCTGTTCTTCGATGTCGACGACGAGGACGGCGAGCCGTGCCCCCCGACCGACCCCGATCCGCGCCTCGCCGATCGGCACGCCCGCGGGTGACGCACCCCGTCGTTGTGCCAGTGTGCCGCGAGGCCGCCTCGCCGGTCGCACCCTCCATCGGCATCGGCGGCGAGCCGACGCGAGATTCTCGCCGTGTCGCGCGGTGGTCCGCCCCTTGCGATAGCCCCTCGCATGGACAAGCGCGCCATCCGGATCGACTCGCCGTGCACCCTCGACTGGCAGAAGATGACGCCGGCCGACAAGGGGCGCTTCTGCGGTGACTGCAAGAAGGTCGTCCGCGACCTCTCGTCGATGCGCGAGGACGAAGCGCGCGCGCTCCTCCGGCAGCCGGCCCAAGAAGGGCTGTGCGTGCGCTTCCTTCACGACCGCGACGGGCAGATCCTCTTCGCCAACGACTCGCGGCTCCTCTCGGCGTCGCTCCTCTCCAAGACGAAGCGCGCGGCGATGATGGCCGCCGCCGTCGCGGTGCCGCTCGCGCTCCAAGCGTGCAGCGCGCCGCTGAGCGGGCTCGGCATCGGCGACGACACGGTCACGAGCGATACCGACTCCGGCGTGGGGGAGACGATGGGCGGCGTGGCCTACGAGCCCGACGCGGGGACGACGAACCCGCCCGACGCTGCGCTCGACGCCGCCCCCGACGCGAAGGACAACGCACAAAACGACGCGGGCGCCGACGTGACGATCAGCGACACGGACGCGGCGCCCGACGGCGGCCCGATCTGACGCGCGCCGCCGAGGAGCGACGCGCGCTCTCGCGCTACTGGATGCTCACCTTCGGGGCGTGCATCGTGATCGTGAAGCGCTGGATCTGATCGCCCGATCCGCTGACGGTGTTCGTGTGGATCGCCGTGACGATGAGCCCGGTGAAGGAGATCGTCTGCACTGTCTGCTGCAGACTCGCGTCGAGTAGCTGGATCGTGCCGTTCTTCGTGTCGGTCGAGTGGCCTTGCGTGAGGACGCTCGTCGCCCAGGTCTGGAAGGCCGTGTAGTCGGCCATCGCCACGGTCAGCGTGATGTCGGTCGCGATCGAGGTCGCCTTCACCGAGAAGGCCTCGACCTTGGGGGAGGCGAGGGCCAGTCCCTTGACCGTGCCGGGGGGCGGCGCAGCAGGCACGAGCGAGAACGAGGCGACCTTGCTCACCCGATTGCAGGGGAGCCCCTCGATTGCCACGCGGAAGTTCGACGAGAGCCACACCTTCTGGCTCACGTTCCATCCCGAGGGCGCGGCGCTCGGCGGGTTGTAGGTCTGGTGAGCGGCGGTCTGGGGGCTGAGCTTCACCGTGACGCGACCCGGCTCGCGGCTCGCCGCGTCCAACGCGTCGAAGGTCACTTCGCGGATGCGCGCGCCGCGGAACTCGAGCGCGTCGGTGATCCTTCCTTGGTAGTCGACCATGGCGAAGCGGCCGTCGCGCGTCGTGCTCTGACCGTTCGTGGCGCCCCAGATCCATTGCCCGAAGGGGGCGCCTGCGGGGACGGGGAGCGCGGCGTGGAAGGAGATGTCGCTGAACTGGCCGCCGGCCAGCGGATCGCCGCCGCTCAGATCCTTCACCGCGCCGGCGTTGGAGCCGCCGAGATCGAGGACGACGTGCGAGGTCGTGGCGGGCGCCGCCATGGGCGCGCCGAGCACGCTGAAGAGCGGGCCGTGAGCCACGCCGAGCGCCGTGAGACCGAGAGCCGCGACGACCGCCATCCATTTCGTTCCGCGCATGGGAAGACCTCCGAGAGGCCCGTGGCGTAGCACTTTTGGCGGGTCGTTCAGACAGAAAATCCGAGCACCCCGCGCGCGGCGAGGTGCGCTTTGGTCGGCGCCCCTTCGACGTCGCGCACCACGTGCGGCGGCTCGAGGATCGAAGGCCCGTCCGGTGCTTCGTCGCCACGTGCACACGCGAAGAGCGAGAAGAGCGGCGCGACCCCTTCGCGCGGGATCACGTCTTGGCTCGTGAGGACCGCGAGGTCGGCGGCGGCGCACGCCGCCTCGGCGCGGGCGCGCTGGTTTTGTGGGAAGCAGAAGACGAAGCGTGCGGAGGGCGCCATCGCCTTTCGCGCAGCGCGGCAGTAGTCGCGCACGTCGCCGTGCAGCTCGAAGCGGGCGGCGGCGCGCTGCGAATCGGCGGAGACGATCCCTGTGCTCGGATCGAAGTACGGCGGGCTCCCGGTCACGAGGTCGAACGTCTCGTCGGGGACGGCGGCGCGGAGATCGCCGTGGACGACGCGCACGCGCTCCGCCACACCGTTGGCCCACACGTTCTCCAGGAGCAGCCGATGGCTCACCGCCTGCACCTCCACCGCGGTGAGGTGCGTCCCGTCGGCCCTGTCGAGGATCGCCAGGCCGACGCTGCCGATCCCGCTCCCCAGGTCGAGCAGCCTACGCGGCCGGGCCTCGAGGCTCACGGCGTGCGTCAGCGCATACACCGCCGTCAGCAGATCGTCGGTCGAGTGTCGGTGCCCACGACGTCGCTGGAAGATCGTGAAGCGAGCGGTGAGCGCGTCGAGGGTGATCTCCTCCTCGAGCTCGCGCGCGAGCGCCGCGCGGCGCTTCAGCACCGCCTCGTGGCCGGGGCGGGCGTCGCTCATCAGGTCGCGAGCGCGCGTCGCAAGCGCGCCACCGCCGCGGGGAGGGCGCGCACGCGGAAGCGTGTCCCCGCTTCGTCGTAGTCCTCGGCCACGACGCGCGCGTTCTCGTACACCTCGCTGACGAGCGCCTGGCGCGCATAAGGGACGACCAAGTCCTCTTCGACCATGGCCGCCTCGAAGTGATCGACGATGGTCTGACGGAGCGCCTTCACGTCCTCCTCGGCGTGCGCGGAGAGGAGGATCGCCTCGGGGTGCTTCCGCGCGAGGGCCTTTCGCTCTTCGTCGCTCAGGCGATCGACCTTGTTCAAGAGGAGCTTGCTCGTCACCTTCTCGGCGCCGATCTCGCGCAGGACCTCACGCGTGACGTCGAGCTGCGCCTCGTGCGTCGGGTCGGAGGCGTCGACCACGTAAAGGAGCAGCGAGGCTTCGAGCGCCTCGTCGAGCGTCGAGCGGAACGAAGCGACGAGATCGTGCGGCAGCTTCTGGATGAAGCCCACGGTGTCGGAGACGAGGATGCGCGGGCGCGTCTCCGGGTGGAGCGCACGCACGGTGGTGTCGAGCGTGGCGAAGAGCTTGTCGGCGACGAGCACCTCGCTCCCGGTGAGCGCGCGCATGAGCGACGATTTGCCGGCGTTCGTGTACCCCACGAGGGCCACGCGCAGCTGATCGCGGCGCGCGTAGCGGCGGTTGTCGTGCTCCTTCTCGATGGCGAGGAGCTCCTCCTTCAGCTGGGCGATGCGATCGCGGATTTTCCGTCGATCGAGCTCCATCGCCGATTCGCCGGCCCCTTTGCCGCGCTGGCGCTCGCTCCCGCCGGTCGCCTCGCGGAGGCGCGGGGCGACGTACGTCAGCCGCGCGATCTCGACCTGGAGGCGCGCCTCACGGCTCTTGGCGTGGCGATGAAAGATGTCGACGATCACGCCGGTGCGATCGAGCACTTGGGCGCCGGTGGCGCGCTCGAGGTTTCGCGCTTGGCTCGGCGAGATCTCGTGATCGACGACGACCACCGCGGCCTTCGCCGATCCCGCGCTTCCGCCCCCGCCGTCGCCGTCCGCCTCCGCGTCGTCCTCGTCGTCGCTAGCGTCGTCGTGCGGGTGGCTCGCGCCGCCGCTGTGCTTCTCCGCCTCGGCCTTCCATTTGGCGCGGGCCTTGGTCGTCTTCTCCTTGGCGCCCGAAGGAATGACGCCGGTGCCGCCGGTGAGATCGGCGAGCTCCTTGAGCTTCCCTTCGCCCAGCACCGCCGCGGCCGCGAGCGCCTCGCGCCTTTGCGTCACCGTGCCGACGACGTCGAAGCCCAGCGTGTGCACGAGCCGACCGAGCTCGGCGAGATCGGACGCGTGGTCGACGTCCGACACGTCGGGCAGCTGCACCCCGACGAGGATCGCTCGCGGGCGCTCGGGTACTTCGTTGGGCAATGGGGCCTTGGGCTCTCTCGCGGGCCTAGACGGCGGCGACCCACTTCATGAGCGAGCCGCACACGTCGGAGGCCGAGTTTCGCTCACGGGCGATCTTGAGACCGGTGCGGAAGGTCTCCGCCGCGCGCTTTTCGTCTTGGGTGAAGACGAGGCAGATGCCGAGGAGCTCGAAGTCGATGGGCTCGCCCCCCTCGCCGATCATGTCCTCGAGCGGCTTGATGGCCGCGCGGTGCGCTTCGACCACCGCCTTGGAGGGCATGTGAGGCGGGATCTTGGCGTTGACGACGAGCTTGATCGTCTGCCTTCGCTCGTTGATGGGGTAGGTGGCGAACTCGGCGTCTTCGAAGAGCGCCTTGTACGAGGCGAGGGCCTCGTCCACCTTGCCCGACTTGGCGACGGCGAGAATTTCCTTGATGCGCTTCGCGAGAGATTCGGTGACCACGGGAGGAGCATATTCCAAGAGAGAGGGGACGCGCTATCCTCAGGGGTCCTCGTGAACGACACCGACCTCCTCAAGCGGCTGCGAAAGACCTTGGCGGAGGTCATGGAGGGGAAGGAAGCCGTCCTCGAGCTCGTCCTCGTGGCGGTCGTGGCCGGTGGGCACGTGCTCCTCGAGGACGTCCCGGGGGTGGGGAAGACCACCTTGGCCAAGGCCTTGGCGCGCGCGTTCGACGTGGGCTTCTCGCGCGTGCAGTTCACCCCCGATTTGCTCCCTTCGGACATTTTGGGCGCCCAAGTGCTGAACCCCAAGGAGGGGACCTTCTCCTTTCAGAAGGGGCCGATCTTCACGCATGTCCTCTTGGCCGACGAGATCAACCGCGCATCACCGCGCACCCAATCGGCGCTGCTCGAGGCGATGAACGAGTCGCAAGCGACCGTCGACGGGACGACGCACGCGCTGCCGGCCCCCTTTCTCGTCATCGCCACGCAGAACCCCACCGACTACCAAGGCACGTATCCGCTCCCCGAAGCGCAGCTCGATCGCTTCCTCGTGCGTATCGGGGTCGGCTACCCCGAGGCCGACGCCGAGCTCCGGATGCTCTACGCCCGCCAGTACGAGAACCCGCTCGATCGCGTGACGCCGGTGGCCGACGCGGCGCGCCTCGAAGCGCTCCAAGCGGCGGCGCGCGACGTGAAGGTCGGCGAAGAGGTTGCAAAGTACATGCTCCGCATCGTGCGCCGCACGCGCGAGACCGCCGAGCTCGAGCTCGGCGCGAGCCCCCGCGGGAGCCTCGCCCTCTTTCGCGCCTCGCAAGCGCACGCGCTCCTCGCGGGGCGCGCGTACGTGAGCCCGGAGGACGTGCAGACGGTGGCCGCGCCGGTGCTCGGGCATCGCTTGAAGCTCGGACCGCGCTCGCGCTACGGCGGGAAGACGGGAGAGGCCGTCCTCGCGGCGATCCTCGCCGAGCTCGACGTGCCGGCGTGAAGGGCGGCGCGTGAACGTTCGTTCGTCGTTGGGCGACTCCCGGCGCGCACCGGGGGAGAGCACCCGCGAGCGGCTCGAGCGCCTCAACACGATCCTCCTCCCCAAGACGCGCGAAGAGCGCGACGCCTGGCGACGCGGGCGCGCCGGACGCGTGGCCCGCCGCGCCGCGCGCCTCTACCACCGCTTCACCGCCGAGGGGCGCGCGCTCCTCGCGCTCACCGTCTTCGCGAGTCTGTTCGTCTTCGACGCGCGCCGCGGAGAGAGCCATGTCCTGTGGGCGGCGCTGGTCGGCCTCTTCGTCGCCTCGTGGTTCGTCGGGCGCTCGTTAGGCATGCAAGACGTCGTCTTGCGGGTGCGCGCGCCGCTCCGCGTGACCGTGGGGGAGGAGGCGACCTTCACCGTCACGATCGACAACCGATCGAACGTCACGCTCGACGCGATCCGGTGCATCGGCCCTTTTCTCTCGTGGGAGTCGCGCTGGAGCGAGCGGCGCGCTTCCATCGTCTCGCTCGAGCCGGGGCGGGCGAGGGACGTGACCCTTCGCGCGCGCTTCTTCGAGCGCGGCGAAGAGCGGCTCGCGGCGTTTCGCGCGGCGCGGCTCGTCCCCTTTGGTCTCGCGCTCGGGCCGGCGAAGGAGAGCGAAGAGACGCGCCTCCTCGTCGTGCCACGCGTGGCCGACGTCGCGGCGTTTCCCCTGCCGCGCACGCGCCGTCACCAGCCGGGGGGCGTGGCGCTCGCTTCGGTGACCGGAGAGTCGCGAGATCTTGCCGGCGTTCGGCCGTATCGTGCGGGTGATCCGGTGCGCGATCTCCACGCGCGGAGCTGGGCACGCGTCGGCTACCCGGTGGTGCGCGAATACCAGCAGGAGTATTTCACCCGCGTCGGCGTGGTCGTCGATCTCGACAGCACCGCGGGCGCCGCCGAGCGCCTGGAAGAGGTGCTGGAGGTGGCGGCGGGGATCGTCGCCAGGCTCACACGTGGCGAGGACCTCGTCGATCTCTTGGCGGTGGGCGAGTCGGTTCACCCGCTCACGCTCGGGCGGAGCCTCGGCTCGCTCGATCAAGCGCTCGATCTACTCGCCTGCGCCACGGCCGCTCCCCGCGGCCTCGACGCCGAGGCGATGCTGGCGAACCTCGCGCCGCACCTCCCGCGTCTCTCCGCGCTCGTGGTCGTGAGCGCGCGCTGGGGCGAGGCACATCGCGCGCTCGCGGCGTCGGTGGCAGCGCGCAGCGTGGCGCATCGCGGCGTCGTCGTGGGTGAGGCGGCGCCGGAGGTCGACCTCACGATCGTCGACGTCGAGCGCGTGCGTCGCCGGGAGCCGCTCGACCTATGAGCGCCGCACCGCCCAGGACGACCGGCGTGCGTCTCCTCGGAGCGCTCCCCTTGATCGTGGTGGCCATCGATCTGATCGTCGCTACCCGATCGCCCCTCGCGGGGGGCGCGCTCGTCGGACTCGTGCTCCTCGCGACGCTCACCGGGCCACGCCTCGACGTCGACGTGGCGACGCAGCGCGTGTTCTCGCTCGTCCTCACGATCCTCACCGTCGCCCTCTTTCGTTCGCAAGGAGACGCGTTCCCCGACTCGCTGCTCGCCGTCTTCTGGATAGGCACGGCCACCGCCGCGCTCGCCGTCGCGAGCTTCCGCCTCGCGTGCCGCGCGCCCGAAGGGGGGCTCCGCGGCACGATCGTCCTCGGCGCCATCGCGCTCCTCGCGTGCGGCGCGGGGCGGGTGGGGCGAGGCTACGCGATCCCCGTCGCCGCGTTCCTCTTCACCACGGCGTGGGCCTTCCGCGCCGAGGATCCGGCGAGGCCGCCGCTCGGCGCGATGTCGAAGCGCGAGCGACGCGCGTCGCTCTTGGTGGCGCTCTTCACGGCGCTCGTCGCCGTCGAGCTGGTCGCCCCGCTTCGCCCCGCCGCCGAGTGGATGCAGCGTCGCGCCGTCCACGCCTACGACGAAGCTTACGCGCACCGCGGCGGGCGCTTCTCCGACACGATGCGGATCGGGCGGCTCGACCCCATGCTGCGGTCCGACGCCGTGGCGCTGCGCCTCCGCGGCCCGCGTGTCGACCTCGTGCGCGCGGTGGTCTTCGACCGCTACGACGACGGCAGGTTTCTCCACGCCGAGAGCGCGAACGGCATCACGATGCATCTGCCGCTTCACCTCGAAGGGGCCGACGTCGTCGAGGTCACGCGCACGCGCGCCGCCACCGATCGCGCGCCGCTCCCCCTCGGCGCCACCGAGCTCGCCGCGCCCAGCGATCTCACGCGCGAGCCCTTCGACGTGGTCCACGCGCCCCTCGACACGATGCGCTACGAGTTTCGCGCGCCGCGCGGTGAGGTCTCGACGGCGTGGCCCCCGTCGAAGCTCGACACCCAGCTCCCCGGAGACCTCCGACCCGCGCTGACCAAGATCGCCCGCGAATGGGCGGAGGGGAGCGACGACCCCGCGGTGGTTCTCCAGCGGATCGAGCGTCGTCTCCGCCGCGACTACCACTACGAGCTCGGGCGCGAGCACCTCAGCGGGCGCGATCCCATCCTCCACTTTCTCGAGAAGGAGCCGTTCGGTCACTGCGAGTACTTCGCCGGCGCGACGGTGCTCCTCGCGCGCGCGCTCGGTGTCCCTGCGCGCATGGTCGCCGGCTACCGGGTCATCGAGCGAAACCCCATCGACGGTCACTACGTGGTGCGGGAGAGGAACGCCCACGCGTGGGCCGAGGCTTGGGTCCCTGGGCGTGGATGGACCGTCGTCGACGCCACCCCGCTCACCGAAGACATGCGCGAGGTGACGGACGAGCCGATGGGCACCGCCAGCGAAGACGCGGCCATCGCCACGTGGGAGAGGATCGAAGCGTGGCTCTCCGAGCGGACCTTGGGGGAGCTCGTCACCGGCGCGCTCCTCGGGACCGCCCTCTTCGCCTTCGTGCGCCTGCGTCGCGCGCGAAAGGAGAGCGTCGCGCGCACCGCGGATCCGCTCGGGGACGCGGCGGGTCCTTCGCCGCACGCCGCCGCGCTCCTTCGCGCGCTCGCCGAGCGCGGGCTCGCTCGCGGGCGCGCCGAGCCGATCGAGCGCTTCGCCGCGCGCGTGGACGACGAGAAGACCGCGGCGGTGCTCCTCCGCTACGCCGCGCATCGCTACGGCGAGGTCGACGACCCTGAGCTCGCGCGTGATCTCCGCCAAGAGGAGAGCGCGGTGCGCGCCAGAGCCGCCGCTTCGCCTATGCGCGCGACCTGAGACCGGACGTGCGGACCTGCTGCTCGAGGTTTCGGAACCGCTGCGCGAGCGCGCGGACGAGCGCGCCGGTCCAACCTTCGAGACCGAGGGCCTCGGTCATCGTCGCCTTGTCGAGGACGAGCACCGTCACCGGGTCGATCGCTTCCACGCTCGCCGCGCGCGGCTCCTCGAGGAGGAGGGCCATCTCGCCGAAGACCTCGCCCGGCTCCATGATGGAGAGCTCCTCTTTGCGCCCGTCGACCTCGCGGAACGCGCGGCAGCGCCCGGTGACGATCATGTACGCGGCGTCGCCGGGCTCGCCCTCGCGCATGATGACCGTGCCGGCGGCGAAGCCCTTCCGCGGAAGGTGGAGGCCGCCGATGAGGAACGCGCGGAGCTCTTTGCCGAGCTCGGCGACGCTCTGGTAGCGGTCCTCCGGCTTGGGCGCTACGGCCTTGGCGGTGATCGTGCGAATGCGCTTGGACACGCCCACGCCGGCGCACGCGTCGTCGATGGGGACGACCTGCCCGCGGCGCGCGCGATCGAGCACCGCGTCCGAGCTCGGGGCCGCGCCGTAGGGGAGCTTCCCGCTCACGATCTCGTAGAGCATGGCGCCGAGCCCGAAGACATCGGAGCGCTCGTCCATGTCGGCGGGGTTGCCGCGCGCTTGCTCGGGGGCCATGTACTCCGGCGTCCCCACCGGGCCGGGCGCGTTCATCTGCGCGCGCTCGCCCGAAGCGGGCTGCGTGGCGGTGAGGCGCGCGAGCCCCCAGTCCATCAAGTAGATCTGCCCGAACTCGCCGACCATCACGTTGGCCGGCTTGAGGTCGCGGTGAATGACGCCGCGGTGGTGCGCGTAGGCGACTGCGTCGCAGACCTTGAGGAGGATCTCGACGCCTTCTTCCAGGCGCTCGGTGCTCCCCGGCGCGCGCTTCGGGTTGGCGAGCCAGCGATCGAAGCCGCCGCCTTGAATGAGCTTCATCGTGAAGTAGGGGATGCCGCTCGGATCCACCGCGAGCTCGTGCACCGGGACGATGTTCGGGTGCTCGAGCTGACCTGCCACCTGCGCTTCGGCGATGAAGCCGTCGCGGTAGAAGGGCTCGCCGGCGAGCTCCTTGTCGAGCCGCTTCAGGGCCACGTGGCGGAGCAGGTTCCTGTCGGTTGCAGGATGCACGTGTCCCATCCCGCCGCGACCCACCTCGGGGTAGAGCCTCAAGTGCGCGGGGGTCGGGATCTTCTCGGCGCTGATCTCGCGCGGGGAGAGCTTGTGGTCCCCGGCGACGGGGATCGTCTCGATGACGTGGACAGGGGCGGCCGGCTGGAGGGACTTTGCTTCGCTCACGGTCTGGAAGGAATACCCGACCGCGGGCTCCTCGTCACCGGGCGCAGCCGCTGCCATCCTCTCCACTCGTGCGCAGCCGCGCGCGCGCTCGATCTTCCGCCCCCGGGGTGCGAAGCGCGCCGCGTGACGCGCTGCGTGCACGGGGCCGAATGACGGAATCGTGACGGCCACGGCGGACCGTTGGCCTAGCTTACCGCGCACCCATGACCACGGCATTGCCGCTCGCCACCGAAGAAGAGATCACCGCGCGTGAGACCGACTCGGACGCGCCGCCTGCGCGCGCGGAGGACCGACGATCGACGGTGAAGAAGCCTTCGAGCGCGGCGCTCCGCACCGAGCGTCTCTTCGCGCTCGGTGTCGCGGTGGTGCCGTTCCTCGGCGTGCTCGTGGCCATCGTGTGGCACGCGATGACCGTGGTCGACGCCGCGGTGCTCTTCGTCATGTACACGATCACCGGGCTCGGCATCACCGTCGGCTACCACCGCCTCTTCACGCACCGCAGCTTCGAGTGCCCGCCGTGGGTGCGGGCCGCGTTCGCCATCGCCGGATCGATGGCCGTGCAAGGGCCGGTGCTCCGCTGGGTGGCCGACCACCGCCGTCACCACGCCCACAGCGACAAGGTCGGCGACCCGCACTCGCCGCACCTCGGCCCGAACGGCGAAGAGCGCCAAGAGGGCAGTCTCCTCGCTGCGGCGCGCGACCTTTGGTACGCGCACATCGGATGGTTCTTCGCGACCGAGAAGACGCGCATCAAGAAATACGCGCCCGATCTCCTCGTCGATCGTCAGATCTCCAAGATCGACCGCAACTACTTCACCTGGCTGTTTCTCACCTTCGCCATCCCCTTCGTGCTCGGCGCGCTCTTCACCGGCACGCTGCGCGGCGCGCTCACGGCGCTCCTCTGGGGTGGCTTCGTGCGGCTCTTTCTCGTGCACCACGTGACCTGGAGCATCAACTCGATCTGCCACGTGTTCGGCAAGCGCCCCTACGACACGCGCGATCAGAGCACCAACAACTTCTGGCTCGCGATCCCCTCGTTCGGCGAGTCCTGGCACAACGCCCACCACGCGTTCCCCTCCTCGGCCGTGCACGGTCTCGGCACGTTCGAGATCGACACCAGCGCGTGGCTGATTCAGGGGCTCGCGCGCGTGGGGCTCGCGTGGAACGTGAAGCGGCCGACCGAGGCGCAGCTCGCGTCCCGGAAGCGACAGCAAGCGGCCTAGCGTTCGGCCCCGCCCGACGCGGAGTGGGGCAAAACGACCGCATCGCGGTTGAGGTGGAGCCTCCGACGACTTAGGCTCCATGGGTCGGCGCAAGGCGTGCGTCGCGACCAGGTGCTCTCGTGGCCCTCTCCCCCTCCACGGCGCTGCAGAGGATCCGCGCCGCGGGCGCTGCGGGGGATCCGAGCTCCATCGCGCAGGCGGCGCTCTCGGCGCTGGCCGAGGCCGCGCCCGGCGTACGTTTCACCCTCTCCCACGCCGCGCTCGAGGGGGAAATCGTGGCGGGCGCGTGCGCGGGGGACCCCTCGACCCGCTTCGACGTCACGATCCCCGACGACGGCATGGCTCTCGTGCGCGCGGAGGCGGCGAGCGCGCTCGACGAGGTGACGCGCACGACGATCGAGCTCCTCGCCGGCGCGGTCATCCAAGAGCTTCGCGTCGCCGCCGCCGAGACGAGCGCGCGAAGGGCCGCGCGTCAGCTCCAGCTGCTCTACGGCCTCGCGCGAACGGGGGCGGACGTCGCCGACCTCGAGGAGATCGCCGATCGCGCTTCGCTCGAGCTCATCGACGCGTTCGGTGCCGGGCAGGTCGCCGTCCACGTTCTTCGCGGGGACGTGCTCGAGCTCGTCGGCCGAAGGCTGGTGACGGGCGAGCGCGGCGTCGAAGCTGCGCCCGACTGGCTTCGCCGCATGCCGGTGGACGAGCCCTCGATGCAAGCGCGCGCGCTCAGCGACCGCGCCGTCGTCCACGGTTCGCTCCCCACCCTCCCGGCTCGTGCGCGCGAGGTCCTCGAGCCCTTGGGCGTGCGTCACCTCCTCGTCGCGCCCCTCGTGTTCAACGAACGGCTGATCGGCACCGTGTCGATCGCGCATCGTCGCGAAGCGGCTTGGGACGCCGAGGAGCTGAAGCTTCTTGCGAACGCCTGCCGACAGATCGCCATGAGCCTCATGAACGCCTCGCTCTACGAGACCGAGCGCAGCCGCGCTCGAGAGCTCGTCGAGATCAATCAGCTCGGTAGCCTGGTCACGCAACACCTCGACTTGCCGACGGTGCTCCGGACCGTGGTGCAGCGCATGGCGGCGATCGCCGACGTGCCACGCGTGACCCTCTTTCTCGCCGACGACGCGCGCACCGAGCTCCGCACCGCCGCGTGCAGCGACGGAACCGTGTCGAGCCTGACCTTGCCGCTCAACGCGACGTCTGCCGCCGCCCACGCCTTCCACTTGCGCGCGCCCGTGCGCATCGCCGAAGTGCACGGCGATCCGCGTGCAGCGCGGGATTTGCCGCCCGGGCGCGCCGCGCGCTCGCTCCTCGCCGTGCCGCTGATCGCCCGCGGCGAGCCCATCGGATCCTTGGTGCTCGCGGAGACGCGCGATTCGCGCCACTTCTCGCAAGAGGAGGTGGACCGCGCGGTGGCGGTGGCCAACTTGGTCGCGCCGACCATCACCAACGCGCAGATGTTCGAGGACCTGCGACGAAGCTACGACGCGCTCGGACGCGCCCAGGCCGAGCTCGTCACCCACGAGCGTCTCGCCGCCCTCGGCGAGCTCTCCGCGGTCATGGCCCACGAGGTGCGCAATCCCCTCGCCATCATCTTCAACTCGCTCGGCTCACTCCGTCGTGTCGTCGAGCCGACAGGGGACGCGAGGCTCCTCCTCGACATCGTCGGAGAAGAGGCGGCGCGGCTGAATCGCATCGTCGGCGACCTTCTCGACTTCGTGAAGCCCTACGCCTCGCACCCGAGGCCAGCACACGTCGCCGACATCGTGCGCGCGGCGGTGGAGGCGGCGTGCCGCGCAGCGCCCACGTCCTCGGTGAACGTGGAGACCGAGCTCGATGTGCCGGCGGAAGAGGTGCTCCTCGACGGGTACATGCTGCAGCAGGCGCTCATCAATTTGATCGTCAACGCCATCCAGGCCATGCCCAAGGGCGGGCGCGTGGTCGTGCGCGTGTCGTGCGACGCAGCGAGGCCGCTTCGCTTGCGGTGCGAGATCGACGACCAAGGCCCGGGGATCGCCCCCACCGACGCGGCCCGCATTTTTCAGCCGTTCTTCACCACCAAGGCGAGCGGCACCGGGCTCGGGCTCGCGGTGGTCAAGCGCATCGCCGACGCGCTCTCGGGGGAGGTGGGGGTCACGCCGGTCCCTTCCGGCGGGACGCGCTTCTCCCTCGTCGTTCCGCTGCTCGAGGAAGCGCGCGCACCAGAAGGCGCGCCGGCTTCATAGATCGCTGGTGTTCACGGTGACCGAGCCGACCTTCACGTACGAGATGTCGCGCCAGTAGATGCGCACCTCCATGCGGTGGCCGCCGCGCCCGTCGAGGTTGCCGCTCAAGGTCACGCGCTGAAACGTCATCGGGAGGTGCATGTCGCCGCGGCGAATGTCGCGCGTGGCGAAGATGACGTCGTCGGTGGCGTCGTAGAGCTCGAGGGTCGCGACCACGCCGTTGTCCGCCGTGGTGTTGTCGACCATCATCGTGATCACGGCCTCGGCGGCGCCGCCGCCCCAGTCGGTGGCGTAGGGGCCGAAGACCATGTGGCCGCTCGCGTCGGGGCCCGTCGCCGCCGACCAGCCGTCGGCCTCCGCGCGCCCCACCGCGTGGCCGAGGTCGCTCAGCTTGTACGCGTGGCCGGTCAAAGTGCCGACGGCGTTCGCGCCGGGGAGGGTGATTCTTCGGCGCGCCTCGATGGTGCTCGCGCCGCCGGCGATGGGGAGCGAGACGTTGGCGTGAATGAGACCGCCGCCCATCTCGATGGCTCCGTGCACTGTGCACAGACACGCGCCGACGTCGCCGTTGTCGCTCGGACCCACGTTGGCGACCGTGGCGGTGCGTCCGTGGGCAAAGGAGCCGGTGCCGCTCAAGGTGAGCGGCTGATCGGCCCAGCCGAGGACGACGTCCTTCGCCGGCGTGGGCTCGCCGTGCAGATCGGTGAAGGCGCCCGCGGGGAGGGCGACTTGCGCGCCGTCCCACGTGAGGTTCACGGCGTGCCCTTCCGGTCGCCAGAAGCGATTGAGCCGCTTCACGTAGTACGGGTTCGGCCACGAGGTCATCACGAAGCCGCCGATGAGGCTCATGTCCCCGGCGAACGAAGGATTGCCCGCGGGGTTTCGGATCTCCATCGTGCGATCGACGTAGTCCTTGTCGGGGAAGAGCTCGTAGCCCACGCGCAAGTACACCGCGCGGCGCACGCCGTCGGGGAAGAGGTAGTCGGCGTGGCAGGCGTCGCCGTCCTTGTTCGAGTCGCCGTCGGCCTGCTTCACGAGCGGCCCTTCGTAGACGAGCTTGATGCCGCCGCCGGGGAGCGACTGCACGACGACGGGATCGATCTCTTGATCGAAGCCGATCGAGCCGGGGTTGCACGCCGACCACCAGGGGATGGCGGGGTTCGTGATGGGGGGCGCTTCGTTCAGCCCGTACTGATTGCACCAGTCGCTCTTGGCGCAGTTGGGGTCGTCGTTCGCTTCGGGCGTGCGGTTGGGGAACTCGACGTGCTCGGCGCCCTTGTAGCCGCCGGCGAAGTTGCCCTCGCCGTCTTCGCCGGGGACGAACATGTTCACCGGGCGGCCGTCGGGCTCCTTGAGCACGAAGTCGAGCGCCGCGCCGGGAGCCCCGTCGAGCGGCCACAGGCCGTTCATCTTCCCGTAAAAGCCCGTCTGATCGATCCACGCGAGGTAGCGTTGACCGACGTAGACGCGGTCGCCGTGGTTCGGCGCGGCCGCGCCTTGGAAGCCGAGGCCGGTGAGCGCCGCGCGCACGAGATCGAGGACGTGCGCGTTCTTCGCGCCGCTCTGGTTGGTGATGACCGGGAGCGAGGGATCGTCGAGCGAGACGTCGCCCGCGTCGTCTCCCGCTGCTGCGTCGCCGCTCGAGGTGACGCCGCCGTCGCCCGTGGTGCTGGCTCCCGCGTCGTCGCCGCTTCCGCCGCGCCCGGCGTCGCCACTCGAGCTTCCGTCGCTGCTGGCGGCGCAGGCCGCGAGGAGGGCGGCGCCGATCATGACGAGAGGCGCGACGAGGGGCGCGACGAGAGAGCGTCGTGTCATGACGCCGGTGATGATGCCGCGAGGGGGTACCTGGTCAAGGTCACGATTTTGAAATCCGCCTGGTGCGTCGCCGACCAGGGGAGCGTGTGATCCGCCGCTGCGCGCGCGGACAACGCCGGGGAGTCACCCGCGGCCCGCGCTCAGAGCGTGCCGCCGCCGAAGCCGAAGCCGAGCGCGCGGGTCATCGAGATGCCCGCGAGCCACCGCCCGTCCTTCGCCAGCACGCCGAAGAAGCCGAAGCCGGGGTCGAGGTGCACGAACGCGTTGGGGTAGACGTTCAAGTGCACGAAGTAGTCGCTCACGTCCGAGACCTGGAGCGAGGCGAGGAGCGACTCGTTGCGATCGAGAAAGAGGGCACCGCTCGGTTGGAGGATCACGATGTTGGCGACGGCCTTCGTGTCGGTGTTCTCGAAGGTCCCCACCTTGCCGCCGGCGCCCGCCGAGATCGAATAGCCCGAGCCCACTTTGTACGAGAGCCCGCCCAAGCTCGCGAAGCCCATGTAGCCGAAGAGGCGAAGGCGCTCGTAGAACGGGACGGGGAATTTCACCGCGTAGTAGTTCCCCTCGTTGTGAAGCTCGCCTTTCTGCGTGAAGGCGGGCTGGAGCGACCAGTCGGAGACGATGAGCGTGCGGCTGAAGAACTCGTTCACGCCGGGGATGCTGAAGAGGAGGATCCCGCCGAGGTCGAAGACGTAGAGATCGGCGAGGCAGTCGGTGTTGGGGCCGACGACGCCGTTGTTCTCCAGCGCCTCGTTGACGAACGCCGCGGCGTAGAGCGTGCCGATGGACCATACCGCCGGCACCGGGGCGTCGTGATCGTCGAACCACTCCTTCAGCGCTGTGTACGTCGAGCCCCCGCCGATCAGGTGGAGGCCGTAGTTCGGGACCCACCGCGCCGTCGTCGCCGTGTAGCTGAGAGGGAGGAGCTCCTCACGCGTGAGCTTCCACGCGCCGCCGGTGGCGCCGACGGCGGAGAACGGGTTCAGGACGTTGCGGAAGACGTTCTCTTGGTTGACCAGATTGTTTTGTGACCAAAGAAAGCGCCGCGAGGGGCGGAGCTGCAGCACGTCGTAGCCGCGGTTGAGCAGCACGTAGATGGGATTGAAGAGCGACTGCGAGCCGTAGTCGTAGCCCTTGTAGAAGTAGCGGCGCGGCGGCAGACCGTCGTCGGCGCGTGCATCGGCGCCGTTCGTGGAGAAGAGAGCGAGGCCGAGAGCCCACGCGAGCGCGCGTCGACGAGCCAGGGTCAGCCCTTTCTCGCCCGGCGGCGGGGCCGGCTCACGCGGCGTTGCATGCGCGCGACTTTACCGTGTCGTCCGCCCTGCAGCGACCGCGATTCCGCCCCTCCACGCGCGGCCTCGTCGGGCGTAGGCTTCTTGCATGACGAACCCCCGCGAGGACGTACGTTCGAAGAGCGCGCGCCTCCGCGTCCTCGTCGCCATCCTTCCCGTGCTGCTCGCGATCGTGAGCTGCACGTCGTCGTCGAGCAACTCCGCCAAGGCGTGCACCGGCGAGGGGAAGCAGTGCCAGAACGACACCGAGTGCTGCACGAGCTTCTGCGAGCTTCAGGGCGACAAGGCCTACTGCCAGCAGGATCGCGGGCAGAACCCCGGCTGCTCCGACGAGCACGGCGCGTGCACCGAAGACCGCCACTGCTGCTCCGGGCTCTGCCAAGACGGGAGCTGCGTCGGTACCGGCTCGACGTGCGGGCGCACGAACTCGAAGTGCTCCGAGAGCTCGTCGTGTTGCAGCGGCTATTGCATCCAGGGGACGTGCCAGCCGCCGCCGCAAGCCAACGGGAGTGGGAACTGCGCCGGCGAGGGCGCGGCGTGCACCGCGCCGTCCGATTGTTGCGTCGGCTTCTGCATCCCCACCGCCGGAGGCAGCTTGTGTGTCAGCCACGGGAGCGGCGGCGGCGGCGGCGGGTCGAACTGCGGCGCCGCGGGCGCGTTCTGTCGCTCGAGCGGCGATTGCTGCTCGAGCATCTGCTCCACCACGTCGTCCGGGGGATCCTGCCGCTGAGCGCCACGCGCGAGCCCCCCTGGTTCGTGTACATCGCGCGCTGCGCCGACGGGAGCCTCTACACCGGCATCGCGCGCGACGTGGCGGCGCGCATCGCGCAGCACGATCGAGGGAAGGGGGCGCGCTACACCCGCGGGCGCGGGCCGCTCGTCGTGTGCGCCACGCGGCGCTGCGCGTCGAAGGGGGACGCGCTGCGCCTCGAGCTCGCGGTGAAGCGGCTCACGCGTACCGACAAGGAGGCGCTCCTCGTCGCGCGTCGCTTCGGGGTATTCGCGCGTCGACTCGCACGCGCGGGCGTGTGACCGCCCTCGGGTAGGGGGGGCGACCGATCAGCCGCCGCCCGGTCCGCCGCCGGGGCCACCACCGCCGCGCGCCGGGCGACAGATCTTCACGCCGAGCGGCGTGTCCTGGCAGTGCCCGCCGTTCGGACACTCTTTGTCGCTGGCGCAGAGTTGAACGCCGCCGAAGCCGCCGCCGGGCCCGCCGCCGCCCGGTCCGCCGCCACCGCCGCCGCACGAGGCCTTGCACGTCGCGCCCGCGCCCGCCCCGCCGAAGTCGCCGCAACACACCTGACCGGCGCTGCAGCTCGCCGAGCTCGAGCACGAGAGGGCGAGCCCGCCGGCGCACTTCCCCTTGGCCACGCAGCTCTCCGAAGGGGCCGGGCCGCCGCCACCACCACCGCCGAAGGTGACGCAGCAGTCTTGCGTGGTCGCGTTGCACGTCGCGTTGCCGCACGTCGTCGTCGGGGTGGTGGTTCCACCGCCGCCGCCGCCACCGCCGCCGCTGGTGCCGCCGTCCTTTGCCGTCCCGCCACTGCTCCCCGAGCCGCCGCTGGTGCCGCTGGAGGAGCCCCCCTGGCCGTCGCTCCCCGAGCCGCTCGATCCGCCGCTGCTCGAGGAGCCTGTGCCGCCGCCGTCCACGTCTTCGGCGGCGGTGTCGATCTTCCCTCCGCAGGCCGTGAGGCCGAGGAGCGCGAGCAAAGCGAGTGTCTTCGTGGGGTGCATGGGAACCTCTTCCTAGGGGGAGCCTTAGCGTCTTGGGTGGAGCTGCGCAGTCTCGGCCGCGTCCCTGAAACATCTCGCAACAGGCGTGGGCTGCGCCCCGGGGCGCTGCGGCCGATCGGCCGCAGGTGCTGCCGCTTGGCACGCGTGGACGGAACGCGTTCCACGCGGGATTTTCCGAGAGAATGGAGATGTCGACGGCCCACGGCGGCCGATTCGCACGGGCACACGCGCTGCAATGTCTCCTCGGCGAAGGAGAAGATGCGATGCGCAAAGAACTCTTGCTCGGACTGCTCTCGATGACGGCGGTGGCGTGCAGCGGCAGCGCCGACGGCACGAGCGACGAAACGTCGACCGACGACGGCCAAGCGGTCACCGCGCAGACGGGCGGCGCCGAGGACACCTACGTCTCGACGTCGTACGCATCTACGGCCCGCGGCGCGCGCACCGACTTGAAGGTCGGCGCGACGGCTTCGGTCACGCAGTCGACCTACCTCAAGTTTCAAGTCAGCGGCATCCCCGCAGGCGCGACCAACGTGAAGGCGACGCTCAAGCTCTACGCCAACACCACGAGCACCGACGCCATCGAAGCGCACCTCGCCAAGTCGACGACGTGGAGCGAGAGCACGCTCGTCCTTTCGAACGCCCCTGGCGAACAGACGACGGTGCTCTCCAAGGTCGCCGGTACGACCGCGGGGCAGTGGTCGTCCTTCGACGTGACCAGCGGCGTGCCGGGCAACGGCACCTTCTCCTTCGTGCTGTCGGTGCCGAGCGGCGCCGTCGTCGCCTTCGCCAGCAAGGAAGCGGGTGCGACCACCGCGCCCTCGCTCACGGTCACGTACGCGCTCCCCACCGTGGCGAGCACGCTCTTCGGCGCCGGGTACAACCCGCACACGGACGCGTACTTCACGACGCTGTCCTCGGCGTTCGGCGGCATGAAGGCGGTCCGCGAGTACGACAACGGCTCCGGCGTCACTCCGTTCTTGAAGACGTACCAAGCCCAGGACGTCGCGCACGGCGTCGCCTCGTCCTTCTCGTTCAAGTACCAGCCCTCGGAGGTCATCGCCGGCCAACACGACGCCGACCTCAAGAGCTTCTTCCAAGGCATCCAGGACAACCACCCGGTCTACTACACCTACTGGCACGAGCCCGACGACGAGCTCTACAAGACGCACAGCTTCACGCCGACCGACTACCGCAACGCGTGGGCGCACATTCGCAAGATCGCCGACGGCGTGAAGGCGACGCGACCGAACCTCAAGATCTTCGCGACGCTCATCATCATGGAGTACTCGATGACGCCGAAGGTCGCGCCGAGCCGGCCGCTCACGGGCCCCGACGGCATGTACCCGGGCGACGACGTGATCGACGTCTTCGGGGTCGACGCTTACAACTCCGGCGCCGACCAAGGCCAGGTGGTGAACGTCTCCGATCAGTTCGGCCGCGTCATCGACTTTGCCCAGCTCCACAAGAAGCCGTGGGCCATCGGCGAGATCGGCTCGTGCCCGGTCGTGGGCAACCCGCAAGGGCGCGCGACCTACCTCTCGAACGCGCTCTCGTACTGGAAGTCACGTCAGTACACGCCGGTGTTCGTCACCTACTTCAACGTCGACTGGCCGGCGTGCGACTACCGCATGGAGAACGACCCGGCGGCGACCAAAGTGTGGCACGACGCCATGACGAAGGGGTACAGCGCCTTCTGATGTGAGAAACTGACTCGCGAGCCCGCGCAGAGGTACGCGCGGGGCTCGCGAGGGCGATGCTTCATGGCGGACGACGCGGCGACGAGGACAATTCACCGCTCGCTCTTCTCGGTGGATCCGCTGCCACTCGTGCTCCGCCCCGCGGTCCCTTCGCGCCCCGCCGAGCTCCGCTGGACCGAAGGGACGTGCACCGTCGGATCGGGCTCGCGGTGCGATCTCGTCCTCGACGACCCGACCGTCTCGCGCACCCACGCCGAGCTCACGCTCGTCCCCGAGGGGGTGCGTATCAAGGATCTCGAGAGCCGGAACGGCACGTTCTATCTCGGGCAGCGCATCACCACCGCGGTGCTCACGCCGGGGACGCGCATCTCGCTCGGGGGCGCGTCGCTCGCGCTCGACCTCGACGGAGCGCACCTCGGTCGCCTCGAGAGCCTGAAGAGCACGCTCTTTCGCGGCATGAGCGGAACCGCACCGTCGATGCTGCGGCTCTTCACCACCATCTCACGCCTCGACGGATCGCTCGTGCCGGCGCTCGTCCTCGGCGAATCGGGGGTCGGCAAGGAGCTCGTCGCGCGCGCCCTCCACGAGGGATCACGCGTCGCCGCAGGTCCGTTCGTGCCGGTGAACTGCGGCACGATCTCGCGCGAGCTCGTCGCCTCTGCCCTCTTCGGTCACAAGCGCGGCGCGTTCACCGGCGCGGCCTCGGCGCGCAAAGGGGCGTTCGTCGCCGCCGACGGCGGGACGCTCTTTCTCGACGAAATCGGCGAGCTCCCGCTCGACGTGCAGCCGTCGCTCCTTCGCGCGCTCGAGACCGGCGAGGTCGTCCCCCTCGGCGAAGACGCGCCCCGCGTGGTCAAGGTGCGCGTCGTCGCCGCCACGAACCGCGATCTCGAAGAGCGCGTGCGCGCCGGCCTCTTTCGCGAAGACCTCTACTTCCGGCTCGCCGTCGTTTCGCTCAAGGTTCCACCGCTCCGCGAGCGACGGGACGACATCCCGGTCTTGGCCCGCGTCTTCGCGCGCCAAGAGGGGGCGGCGGATCTCGACGACGACGTCGTCGACGAGCTCGCTCGGCGTGATTTCCCCGGCAACGTGCGCGAGCTCCGCAACGCCGTGCGGGCGTACGTCGCGCTCGGGAGCCTCGGCGAGGCGCGCGCGACGCTTGCCCCGCCGTCCGCCGACGCGACCTCGGAAGGGCCTCTTCGCTTCGATGCGCCGTACCTCGTCCAGCGCGACGCGAGGGTCGAGGCCTTCACGCGGAGGTACCTCGCCGATCTGCTCGAGCACACGAAGGGGAACCAGTCGGAGGCGGCGCGCCTCGCGGGGCTCGACCGAACGTATCTCGGACGCATGATCGCCAAGCTCGGGATCGTCCGTTCCAAGTAAGCTGCTCGCGTGGACCGTCTCGCTCTCCACGCGCGTCGCGCGTCGGCTGCCCTGCTCGTCGCCCTGGGCGCCTTGCACTTTGCCGCGTGCCACTACGACTGGGCGCTCCCCGCCGACGGCGGCACGACCGAAGGCGGCGTGGTCGAGAGCGGCGCGCAGGTCGACGCGCAAGGCGGCGAGGGGGGAGGCGCGTTCTCCTGCGCCGGCTCGCTGTTTTGCGACACCTTCGACGACGGCCCTCTGACGCCCAAATGGGCCGACACGTTCGCGGGCGCGGGCTCGACCTTGCGCATCGAGCCGCTCGCCACGGCGCCCACGTTGCCCAACGTCCTCCTCGCGGCCCGCGATACGAGCGGAGGGACACCGGGGACCGCGTATGCGACCAAGGTCGTCTCGGTGCCGCTGCGTCGCGCGAGCCTCTCCTTCAAGATCCGCCCCGAGTCGTTCGGTTCGACCGCGCGCGCGTGCGTGGCTGGCATCGTCTTCAACGACGGTTCGGGGGACGAGCACCTCGCGCGGATCCTCGTCGGGAGCGATTCGGCGATCGTCCAAGAGAAGGTGCCGACGCTCATCGCGCACCCCTTGGCGTCGACCGTCGACGTCGGCGCGTGGTCGCGCGTCACGCTCTCGGTCGAAGTGGGCGGACACATCGTGGTGACGGTGAACGAAGTGCCCAAGCTCGACGTGCCGGCCGATTCGTCGTGGACCATGAGCACCTCGACGCGGATCGTCCTTGGGATCAATTTCAGCGAGGACGTCGCGTCTTCGTTTGCGCTCCACTTCGACGACGTGCGCCTCGACGGCTCGTGAGCCCGCGCTCGACGCGCAGCTCCTCGCTCGGGGCTCAGCGCGCGTAGGGATTCGGCGGCGCGTGCGTGGGGACGAGCGAGGTCGAGTGGGTCGGGTGCGTGGCCGGGTGCGCCGTGGGCGGCCGGTGCGCGTGGGAAGCGGCGGCGCGCGGCGCGTTGTCACTTCCGGTGGGTGCGCCGGAGGCCGTCACCGGCGGATCGCTCGCCGCCGTGCCGCCGACACTCGCCAGGGGTGGCGCGTCCACCGGGGCTGTCGTGGTGGTGGAGCTCGCCTCGCTCGTCGTGACGCTCTTCGTCTCGCTCGGAGTCGAGGGGACAGCGCTCGAGGCGCCGCGCGCGTGACGAAGCCCGAAGAAGACGCCCCCCGCGGCCAGCGCGACGAAGGCGAAGGCGAGAGCGGCACGGAGTGCGGGCGACGGGCCTCCGCGCGCTGCCTCGCCGCTCGCCGAGCCTTCGAGGTCACGCGCGCTCGAGGGAGCCGGCGGCGCGACGAGCGACACCGTGGCGACGTCGTCGCGCGCCGACCCCCGGTCGATCTCGGACAAGAGGCGCGGCGACGACGACTCGATCGCACGGCGTCGCTCGTTCGTCTTCGCGCCCGCCACGGCCTCGACCAAGCTCCCGACCTCGGCGTGGCTCGCGACCCCAAGAGCCTCGCGGGCTCGCGCCTCGAGCTCCTCGGCGAAGGTCGCGGCCGACGCGGGGCGCGCCTCGGGATCGCGCGCGAGCATCTGTGCCACGAGCCTCTCGAAGGGGACGAGCTCCGGCCGCACGGTGCCGAGCTTGGGTGCGTCCTCCAAGAGGATGCGCTTCAGCGTCTCGACCGTCGTCTCCCCCTTGAAGAGGCGCGCCAGCGCGAACGACTCCCACGCGATGACCCCGAGCGCGAACAAATCGCTTCGCGCGTCGAAGCGCCGGCTCTCGACGTACTCGGGGGCGAGGTAGGCGAGCTTACCCTTGATCACGTCGGTCGCCGTCCGCTCGCGCTCGGCGTCGGTGATCTTGGCGATGCCGAAATCGGTCAAGCGGGCGACACCGTCGCGCCCGACGAGAACGTTGTGCGGCGACACGTCGCGATGCACGAGGCCGAGGCTCGTCCCCGACGCGTCCTTCGTGCGGTGCGCCGCGTGAAGCCCTGCGGCCACGTCGAGGAGGATCCGCACGACCGCGCGGTCTTCCGGGCGCCCTTGGGACTCGGCGTGGTCCATGAGGTCGCGGAGCGTGCACCCCTCGACGTAGTCCATGACGAGGACGATCTCGCCGTCGATCTCCTCGACATCGAGCACCGAGACGACGTTCGGGTGGTGGATCATCGCGGCGATGCGCGCCTCGTGCTCGAGCTGGTGCTTCAATCCCTCGTCCGCCGTGACGAACGGATGCGGCTTCTTGATGGCGACGAGACGCGAGAAGCCGACCGCGCCGCGGAGACGGCCGACGTAGACCGTGGCCATCCCCCCCGTCGCGATGCGGGTGAGCACCTCGTAGCGGGAGGTCCTGTTCGGGTCCGGCATCAGAAGGTCGTGACGAAGGGAGCGCGGCCCGAGGTGGGCGTCGCGGCGCTGTGCCAACGCGTGAAGAAGACCCCGACCACGCCGGTGACGACGGCGCACACCACCGTCGCGCCGAGGAGCACGTTGGTACGAAGCTCCGCCGACTGTCCGCGATCGCGCGCGTCGGCCGAGGGATCGCGCTCGAAGGCACGATGCTGCGCTGCCGTGTCGAGCCCCGACGCGAGCGCGCCTCCGCCCACGACCGCCGTGAGCGCGGCGCCGCCGAAGAAAAATGCGGGCGCGAGCCCCGAAGCCTCGCGAGGTGGAGTCGCCAGAGCCGGCGTGGGGGGCGCCTCTCGGGGCGCTTCCGCAGCGAAGGGCGGCTCCACGAGATCGGTCGTCTTCTTCGCCTCCGCCGTCACGCGTGCGCGCGCCGAGCGCGCCCCCTCGGTGAAGGTCGCATCGGCGCTCCCGGGGGCGACGACGACGAGCTCACCGTCCGCGTAGGTCTTGTCGCCGACGGCGGCGTGGCAAGCTCCCCGGTTCGCGCACACGACGCGCAGGATCGCGGCGCGCCCTTCGAAGCGGCTGCGCGCCCGCTTCCCGAGCTCGGCGAGGCTGCCGTCGACGGCGCGCGCCTCGGCGCGAAGGACCAGCGTCATGCCCAGGACGGGCTCGTCGGCTTGGGTGACGGCCGCGAGCGCGAGCTTCAAGACGAGCGGGTTCGGCGCGAGCTCGTCGGCGTGGGCGAAGAGGCGCGCGGCGCGGGGGAAATCGTGCGCTTCGTACGCCTTTGCCCCCTCGTCGTAGGCCGCCCGTGCGTCGCCCTCGACGGCCTCGTCGGCGCGCGACGTCGCCGCATGACTGGCGCCGACGATCAGAGCGGCGAAGCCGAGGAGCCATCTGTCGAGTCGAGGCCGCACGCCGTTTCAGCGTACCCGATCCCGGTGGTCGCGCGCGCCTCTCGAAGCTCGCGTCGACCTGGAGGCGTCACTCGGGGGCGACGAGCGAAGCCTGGGCGAGCTCGGCCTCGAGCGTCGCCCCCTCGACCGTGACGTAGAGCTGCCCGTCGGAGCGCACGAGCTCGAGCTTCGTCGTGCGCCCGATCTTCGCCTCGATGGCGTCGAGGAAGCTCGGCTCGAAGCGGTAGACGGCGATGTCCTCGATCTTGTGGATCGTTCGCGTGGCGGCCTCGCGCCTTAGGAGCGTCAAGTCGACGTGGGTGAACACGGCGACGCGGCGCGCGGCCTTGGACGCGCGATGAAGCCGCTCGGCCGAAGGGGAGCCGACGTCGATCCACGCGAGGAACACCCCGGTGGGGTCGTGCACGGCGACGGGCGGCTCGTCGGTCGACGAGAGCCCCCCCTTGCTGAAGGCGATCCCCTCCTCGTACGAGAGGGCGTAGGCGAGGATGCGCGTCACCATGTAACGCATCGACTCCGAAGGGTGCCTGGCCACCCGCAGATCGAGCGTGGCGTACACGTCGCGATCGACGTCGGAGAGCGCGACCTCCACGCGATGAACCGTGGCCGTCAGCGCCATCCCTCGCGTATATACCTCCCTCGCGATGTCTTCGCTGCGAAACGCGAACGTGAGCCGCCTCGCCGAGGGGACCTTCGACGTCTTGATCCTCGGCGGCGGTATCAACGGCGCGGTCTCTGCCGCGTGCCTCGCCGCTCGCGGGGCGCGCGTGGCCTTGGTCGACCGCGGGGACTTCGCCGGGTTCACGAGCCAGCAGTCGTCGAACTTGGCGTGGGGCGGCATCAAGTACATGGAGAGCCTCGAGCTCTCCTTGGTGCGCAAGCTGTGTCGTTCGCGAAACCACCTCATCAGGAGCTACCCCTCCACGGTGCAAGAGATTCGCTTCTTCGCCGTGCACGATCGAGGCTTCCGACACGGGCTCTTGAAGCTCCTCCTCGGCACCTTCCTCTACTGGCTCCTCGGGAGCTTCTTCACCAAGGCGCCGCGCCTCCTCTCGACGAAGACGATCGCCCGCGAGGAGCCGGTGGTCGACGTCTCGCGGAGCGACGGCGGGTTCGAGTACTCCGACGCCTACCTCCACGACAACGACGCGCGCTTCGTCTTCAACTTCGTGCGGGGCGCGCTGAACTACGGCTGCATAGCCGCCAACTACCTCGAGGCGGTGCATTCGTCGCGCGGGGGCGACGGGCTCTGGACCACGCGGCTCGTCGATCGTTCGGGGGTCGCGCCCGCGGCCGCCGCTGCCGAGGTGGTGGTCCGCTCGCGCGTCGTGATCAACGCGTGCGGCCCGTACGTCGACGCGGTGAACGAGCAGGCCGGGCAGAAGACCGAGCATCGCCACGCCTTCTCCAAGGGGATTCACCTCATCGTCCCCCGCATCACACCCAACAAGCGCGTGCTCACCTTCTTCGCCGACGACGGACGGCCGTTCTTCGTCGTGCCCATGGGGCCGCGCACCTGCATCGGTACGACCGATACGCGCGTCGAGACCCCCGAGACCGAGGTCACCGACGAAGATCGCCGCTTCGTCCTCGACAACATCAACAAGCGCTTGAAGCTCAAAGCGCCTCTGACGGTGAACGACGTCGTCGCCGAGCGTTGCGGCGTGCGCCCCCTCGCGGTGGGGGGAAAGAACGGCAAGAAGGGCCCCATCGACTGGATGCAGCTCTCGCGCAAGCACGTCGTCGAGACCGACGAAGAGACGAAGCACGTGAGCATCTTCGGCGGCAAGCTCACCGACTGCTTGAACGTCGGCGAAGAGGTGGCCGAAGAGGTCCGCCGGCTCGGCGTCGACCTCCCGTACCCCAACGCGCGCTGGTACGGCGAGCCGCCCGACGAAGCCCGTCGTGAGTTCATGCACCAAGCGCGCTTGATGCGGCTCGACGCGCTCACTTCGCCGAGGTCGTCGGAGAACCTCACGTCGCGCTTGTGGCGTCGCTACGGCGCCGAGGGCTTCGGCTTGCTCGAGGCGATCCGCGCCGACCCCAAGAACGCCGAGGTGCTCATCGAGGGCGCCGAGTACATCCGCTGCGAGATCGAGCAGGCTGCCCGACGCGAGATGGTGGTGAAGCTGGAGGACTTCTTGCGCCGCCGATCCAAGATCTCCCTCGTCATCGCCCGCGAGCCGCTGCGCGCGGCACCGGGGCTGCGCGAGGCCTGCCGGCTGCTCTTCGGCGACGCAGCCGACGCGCGCTTCGACGAATACTTTGCGTGAGCGGGGCCCGGCGTCCGGAGGGCCGGACGACTCGCGCGCACGTGCGCGCCACCCCTTGCCTCGGCACCTCCAGAAGGGCGAAGCTCGTAACGTGGACGTCTACGGACACGCCTTCCGCAAGGTGCTCTTCCCGCTGTGGGAGACGCGCGTGCGTCGTCGTTCGACCTGCCAAGTCTTGGAAGGGCTCGAAGCGACGCAGTGGCGCACCCTCGAGGAGATCCGCGAGGCGCAGCTCGACGATCTGCGGGCGCTTCTTCGCCACGCGGAGGCGCACGTCCCGTACTACCGCGCGCAGCTCCAGCGCATCGGCTTCACCGCGGCCGACCTCAAAGACCTCAAAGACCTCGAGCGCCTCCCGCTCCTCCGCCGGGAAGACGCGCAGGCCTCCTTCGAGTCGCGCAAGTCGACCGTGCATCCGCTGCCTGTACTCTACAAGCAATCGAGCGGCACCAGCGGCAGGCCGCTCGCCCTCATGTACGACCTCGGATCGGAGTGCTGGCGACAGGCGACGAAGATCCGCGGGTGGGGCTGGGCGGGGTACCAGCCGGGCCGTCCCATCGCCATCCTGTGGGGGGTGCACCGCCCCGGATCGCGGGTGAACGAAGCGAAGATCAAGATCGACCGCGCCCTTCGGCGCGAGTTCTACATCGACGTGACCACGCGCACGCCCGAGCGCATGGACGACTGGGTGGAGACGCTCCGCCGCGTGAAGCCCCACGCCTTGACCGGCTACGCCTCGGCGATGGTCGACCTGGCGAAGCACGTGAACGCGCGCGGTCTCCGCACGTGGGACACGATTCCGGTCATCTCCGGCGCCGAGCGACTCGCCCCCGAAGATCGCGGCGAGCTCGAGCGCGCCTTCGGACCTCGCGTGTTCGACACCTACGGCAGCCGCGAGATGATGCTCATGGCGGCCGAGTGCGACGCGCATCAAGGCCTCCACGTCTCGTCGGAGAACCTCATCGTCGAGCTCCTGGTCGACGAGGGCGGGCGCATGCGGCCGGCGCGCCCCGGGGAGGTGGGCGAGGTCGTGGTGACCGACCTCCACAACTTCGGTCAGCCCTTCGTGCGCTACGCCAACGGGGACCTCGCCGTGTGGTGCGACGAGGGGCCGTGCGCGTGCGGCCGCTCCATGCCGCGCCTCTCCTCGATCGAGGGGCGCGTGGTGGAGACGATGCGCAACGGCCGCGGCGGATTCGTCGGCGGCATCACCGTCTCGGTGGCGATGGTCCCGGCGGCGCACGCGGTGAAGCAGTTCCAAGCGGTGCAGGCCGCGGACGACAGCATCACGCTGCGCATCGTGCGCGGCGAGCGCTACGACGACTCGGTGGAGCAAGGGATCCGCACGCGGCTCGCGCACAGCCTCTTCACCCCCCTCAAGGTCGAGTACGTCGACGACATCCCGCTCACCTCCGCCGGCAAGCGCCGGATGGTGGTGGTCGAGCCCAAGGCGCCGTAGCCGCGATGGACGCCGCGAGCATCGCTCCTGGGCTTCGTCAGGACACCGCGAAGGCGCGGCTCGCTCATCACGAGAAGCTCCGCGCCTCGCTCTTCGGCGCCAAGGGGGAGCTCCTCCCCGCGGCGGTGAACGCCGTGCGCCCGCTCGTGGAGCTGTGCGCCTCCCGCGACGCGCCTCCGGGAGGCAGAGCACTCGCGGCGCTCCTCCTGGCCGAGCTCGCGCGCGCCTCGCTCGATCGCGCCAACCCTTCGTCGGCGCGCGTCGCGCTCAAGATGAGCGAGAGCCTCGTCGGGCTCGGGGGCGCGCTGGTGGCGATTCTGCGGAGCCTCGATCCGCCGGCGCGCGCGGGGCTCGGTCTCGCCGCCGCGCGGGTGGGGGTCGCGGAAGACGTCTTCGTGTCCGGGCTCCCCAAAGGGGCGCTTCGCTCGTCGCTCGAGAGCGCGTTCCTCGGCCGCGCGCCGGCGTTCGACGAAGTGCTCAGGTCGATCTCCCCCGATCTCCGCGCCGGCTGAGCGCGCTTACGCTTCGCCGGTCTCGGCGAGGAGGCGCGTCGCGCCGGCGACGCCGAAGGGGAGCACGAGGAAGCCGACGAACGGCACGAGCGAGAGCCCGGCGACCACGAGTCCGAAGCCGAGGCACGCTCCGAGGTGACGCTGGTACCAGGCCCACCGCCGCCGCACGCCGGCGCCGCGCAGCGCGAAGGGGTAGTCGACGAGGTTCCACGTGGCGAGGAGCGCCGAGACGACGAGCTTCATCGGCCACGTGACCGCCGCGGCCGGAGGGAAGAGCAGCTCGATCAACGTGAGGAGCGCGATGGGCGGGATCCCCACCGCCAGGGTGACGACGGCGACGCGCAGCGAGCGGCCGATGGCCGACCAGAAGGGCGTGGCGATCGACGTGTCCCCGCCGAGCTCGCGCTCTTGCGCCGCCACCACGCGATCGAGCGCCGGCCCCGACAACGGCTGCGCGAGAAAGAACGCGAGGACGAGGGCCACGAGCACGACGACGAGATCGAGGGTGAGCTTCGCCGCCGTGACCAAGACGCCGGTCACCCCGGCATCGGCCCCTGGGTCGGGGCCGAGCCACCCTTCGAGCGCGTGCGTCCCCCAGGCGATCCCCGCCGCCGAGAGGGCGATCGTGAGCGCGAGGGCCACGAGCACCGGCACCGCTGCCCACGGCCAAACGCGCGGTCGCGTCGCCACGAACCCGAGCCCGCCGAAGAACGCCCCGGCGCCGAAGAGCACGCCGTTCGGGCGCCGCAAGGCGAGGGGGCTTGGATTTCCCCCGGTGGGCTGCGCCATGCGCATTAGGATATCCGACCCGATGGCCGCCTCGATCGACGACGTCCTCCGCGAGCGCTTCGGGCTCGAGGAATTCCGTCCGTGGCAGCGTGAGGCCATCGAGGCGCTGCTCGGCGACGGCGGCCGCGTGCTCGTCGTCGCCCCTACCGGCGGCGGCAAGTCGCTCACCTACCAGCTCCCGGCGGCGATGCTCCCGGGGACGACGCTCGTCATCTCGCCGCTCGTAGCTTTGATGGAGGATCAGGTACGCGCGCTCGTGGCGCGCGGCATCGAAGCGACCTACCTGGCGTCGACGCTCGATCCGGCCGAGCGCCAGCACCGCGAGTCGGGGATGCAGCGCGGGCGCTACAAGCTCGTCTACGCCGCGCCCGAGCGGCTCGCCTCGAGCTCGTTCGTCCACATGCTCGGTCAGTGCAACCTCGATCTCGTCGCCGTGGACGAGGCGCACTGCATCGCCCAGTGGGGTCACGATTTTCGCCCCGACTATCTTCGCATCGGCGCGCTCCTGCAGAAGATCGCGCCGCGCCGCGTGCTCGCCTGCACCGCGACGGCCACCCCCGAGGTGCGTCGCGAGATCCGCGTGCAGCTCGGCTTCGACGATCCGCCGTGCCACGAGGTGCTCCGCGGCTTCGCGCGCCCGAACTTGCACCTCGCCGCGCGGAGCGTGGACGGGCCGCGCGAGGCGCGGGCGCAGGTGCTCGAGGGGCTCACCTCGGCCCTCGGCTCGGCGAAGGCACCGAAGGGGGGCGCGATCGTCTACGCGGCGACGCGCAAGACCACCGAGCAGTACGCCGAGCTCTTGAAGGAGAAAGGGTGGCGCGCCGCCGCGTACCACGCCGGTATGTCCGGCGACACGCGCTCGCGCGTGGCCGACGCCTTCGCCGCGCGGAGCCTCGACGTGGTGGTCGCGACCAACGCCTTCGGCATGGGGATCGATCGCGCCGACATTCGCTCGGTCGTGCACGTGCAACCGCCCTCGTCGATCGAGGCCTACTACCAGGAGGTGGGGCGCGCGGGGCGCGACGGCGGCGAGGCGTTCGGGCTTCTTTTGTGCTCTGGCGCCGACATCGCTCTGCGGCGCCGTCTCGTGCAGAGCGGCGTCGACGGCACGCAAGTCGATCCCG
Source organism: uncultured Polyangiaceae bacterium (assembly GCA_964531795.1). GTDB lineage: Bacteria > Myxococcota_A > Polyangia > Polyangiales > Polyangiaceae > CAZHHD01. The sequence continues at coordinate 115,814 of CAZHHD010000013.1, forward strand.
TGCTCGCCGCCCGGGCGTGGGCGCTCTTTCGTGAGCTCCTTCGCTACTTGGACGCGCGGAGCTGCCGTCACGACTTCGTCCTCCGCTACTTCGGCGACGAGCAGGAGCTCCTCGGCGGCTGCGGTCACTGCGACATTTGCCAGTCGATCGACGACGGCGAGGAGGAGAGCGCGGTCAGCGAAGAGACCACGCTGGTCGTGCGGAAGGCGCTCTCCGGCGTCGCGCGCGCCGATCGCCGCGCCGGGATCGTCGCCATCGCCGAGATGCTCCGTGGCGTCGACTCGGAGAAGACGCGACGCTTCGGCTTCACGAGCCTCTCCACCTTCGGCCTCTTGAAGGATCGCTCCGAGGCCTGGGTGGTGGCGCTCCTCCGCGCGATGCTCGCCGCCGGATGGATCGATCTCACGCCGACGGAGCACCCGGTCCCGTTCGTCACCAAGGCGGGCGGCGCCGTGATGCGCGCCGAGTCGCCGGCGCGAATTTCGCTCCCCGCCGAGCCGCGGCCCGCCGGGCGCCGTCGTGAGCGTCGGTCCTCACGGGAAGCGCCCGATCTCGACGAGCGCGCGAAGCCGCTCTTCGAAAGGCTCCGTGCCCACCGCGCCGAGGTGGCGCGCGCGCGGGGTGTGCCTGCGTACGTGGTAGCGCTCGACCGTACCTTGGTGGAGATGGCCTCCCTGCGCCCTACGACGCAGGACGAGCTCCTCGGGATTCACGGCATGGGGCCTGCGCGGGCCGAGCAATACGGCGAAGGCTTCCTCCGCGTGCTCGGGTCGAGCTGAACGTCAAGAGTCGATCGTCTTCGTCGATGGAAGGGGTCCATCCGCGGCGCGACGAGGAGTACCATCTTGGCCATGGGCACTCAGGGCACGAACTACCTCTTCGGCGATTCCACCCCGTCGACGCTCCGCACGAACTTCCTCGAGTTCGTTCGTGACGCGCTCGACTTCTCGGTCTTCGTCGTTCAGGCGGACGCGCGCATCCAGGACGTGGAGCAGCGGATCGCCAACCTTCGCAAGGAGGCCGACGCCGAGATGGATCGGCTCGACGTCTTCGTCTCCGCGGTCACGCGGGCGATCAACGAGACGCCGAAGGGGGGCGCGAACTCCCCCACGTCGCGCTGCGCCGAGCACCTCACCACGCTCGCCAGCGAAGCGCTCCGCACCTCGCTCAACGGCGTGAGGCAGAAGCTCGCCGGCGAGATCGCCGAGGCCGAGGCGGAGATCGCGATGGAGCGCGCGGCGAGCCTCAAGGCGCTCGGCGGCCTCCTCGCGCCGCACGATCCGCCCGACGCCACCACCTCCACCGAGGTCGTCCTCGGCGACGGCGGCGTCTACCAACCGGCGAACTCCGGCAGCTCCCCGCTCGGCCTCGCGTGGCGCTTCGAGCTCGCGGTCGGCGAAGCGCCGACCTGGTCGTCGATCCTCCGCGTCGAGCGCTTCGCGCCGTTGCTCGAGATCAAGACCCCGCAGCTCTCCGGCTGGATCAGCAAAGAGGTGAAGATCAAGCCGCAGAAGATCGACAAGCACGTCGTCACCGAGCTCTCCGACGACGGCACGGTGGTCCGCTTCAACCTGCGGCTCGAGCCGACGTTGGACAGCGGGTTCGACGTCGAGGTCGACATGGAGTCGGGCGACGTGAGCCTCTCACGCGTGGACAACAAGCCCGACGCGAAGGCCGGTGCGTTCGACGTGGACGAGGGGGACGCGCCCAAGCTCCTCGAGCTCGCGCAGAAGCTCCGCGCGAGCCTGGGTGAGTTGAAGCGCGAGCACCTCCTCGAAGCGACCCTCGACGGCGCCGACTTCGCCGCGGCGCCGCGCTTCGTCCCGTTCGTCGAGAGCCTCGTCGGCATGATGGCCCCCATCGTGCGCGAGATCGCCGAGCGCTCGCTCACCCCGAACGAGCTCGTCATCCGTCGCTTGCTCGGCAACGACCGCCGCGAGGAGATCTTCGTCACCAAGGCGGCGCTCCGCGAGAAGTACGCGCCGCTCTCCAGCGCCCAGCGCGCGATCTTCGCGCCGCTCGGCCTCGACGCCCCCGCTCCGGCCACGCGCCGCGTGTCGATCCCCGCGGATCCGGCCCCGGTGCAGCGCGCCGAGCTTCGCCCCTCCGCGCCGCCTCCTGCGCCGTCGAAGGCGCCGCCCGCGGCCGAAGGTGCGCTCCCCGCTCCGCCGGCGATGCCGAGCGAGTCCATGTCCCCCAACCCGAGCAGCATGTCGCTGCGCATTCCCGGCCAAGGGGCCCCCACCGAGGCGCTCAAGGCCGCGCTCAAGAAGATCATCGGCTACGTGAAGCGCGGCGCGACCGAAGAGGCGTACCAGGGCTACAAGGAGCTCTTCGCCAGCGAAGATCTCGCCGCGGCCCGCCCCGACGATCAGCGCGCGGCGCTGCGCTTGATGGTGCTCGCCAAGACGCCGCCCCCGACGACGCCGGCGGTGCTCGACGCCCACCGCGCCGCCCTCGTGCGGCTCCAGGCGCTGGTCGACCTCTACAAGGAGCCGGCCGACTACGAGATGCTCGGTGTCTGCCAGGCGCTGCTCGACCAGGAGGAGGCCGCCAAGGCCTCGTTCGCCGCCGGCCTCAGCCTCGAGGAGAGCCGGAACCCGTCGTCCGAGCTCTACAGCAAGCTCGTCCGCCGCGTCCGCCAGGGATCCCCGGAGAAGAAGGAAGAAGCGACCAGCGAGTCGAGCGAGGCCTGACGCCCCGTTTGGAGGGCGGGTGGGGGCTCCCTGATCCACCAGATCGCGGCCCGGAGCACCCGCCCTTCACTTTTTTTCTCTTTCTTTTGAAGCTTTCGGGTCCGGTACGCGTCATGCGAGAAGATGGGGGTACGTCCTTCCCAGGAGGAGAACACCACGATGCGCTCGACGACGGTTGCCGGCTTCGCCCTCTCGTTCCTTGTTGCTCTGGCCACGCTGGCCCCGACGCGCACTGCGCGCGCCGAAGAAGAATTCGATGTGAAGACTGACGGCGGCAAAGTCGTCGTGACCACGAAAGGGACGTGGCACATCAACAAAGATTATCCCTGGAAGCTCAAGGTCGGGGACAAGGTCCTCGACAAGAGCAAGTTCAAGATCGAGGAAAAGAGCGCCACCGTGGCCGGCGCCCCGCACGGCGCGGCGACCCTCAGCGGCGCCGTGTGCTCGGGCGACCAGTGCAAGCCCTTCAAGAAGGACATGACGCTCTAACGCGTCGTTCGACGTACCTCTCCGGCCGGTCTCCCGCGCAGTGCTTGCGGGGGCCGGCCGTGCTCGTTTTGTGGACGCGTCTGTGCGCCAACAGAGCCGCAGAGGCTTATGCTTGAGGTTCCGTCATGGACCTCGATCCGGCGTTTGCCCCTGCGCTCGCGCGATTCGATCTTGCGGCCTTCGACCGCGAGGCGTCGACGATCTACGCCGTCGACCGCGACCTGACGCTGACGTTCCTCAACCGCTCGTGGTGGACCTTCGCCGAGAAGAACGGCGCCCATTGGGCGAAGGGGGAGTGGGGGCTCGGCGCTTCGCTGCTCGCGGCGACGCCCAAGGTGCTGCTCCCATTTTACCGCACGCTCTTCACGCGCGCGCTCGACGAGGGTGACCCGGTCGATCATCGCTACGAGTGCTCGTCGCCGCGCATCCGGCGTCGCTACATCATGCGGCTCTACCCGCTCGCGCGTGAAGGCTTCCTCGTCACGAACGCGCTCGTCGCGCGCGAGCCGTGGGAGGCCCCTTCTCTCGCGTCGCGCCGCTACGCCTCCAAGCGAGGCACCATCGTCATGTGCTCGCACTGCCGTCGCACGCGCCGCCACGAAGCGGGCGTCGAGCAGTGGGATTGGGTCCCGGCGTACGCGAAGAATCCACCGGCGACGACGAGCCACGGCTTGTGCGCCGCGTGCCTCGACTACCACTACCCGGAGGAAGGGGCGGTGGCTCGGTGACGGGCTACGGGCAGTCGGACGCGGCGCCCGGCGTGCCGTAGTCGGTCGCGGTCCCCCACTCGCTCGGTGAGAAGCACCAGCTCCCCGCCGTCCCCGGCGCGGTCATGTTCTTGAGCGAGATGCTCTCGCCGTTGAGCGCCGCGGTCCACTGACCGAAGGGGACCGACGCGAGCGTCGTGGTGCCGTTCTTGATCGTGATGCCGCCGGTGGAACCGTTGGCGAGCGTGATGCTCGCGTACTGGTAGACGATGGCCGCGGCGGGGACGCCGGCGCTCGTGGCCGTGGCCTTGTTGCGCGCGAGCACGACGTACGCGCCCGGTTGAATCACGACGGCGGGGCTCGACGCGATGGTGTGGGTGCTCCCCGATCCGTCGGTGAGGGTCAAGCCGCTCAGCGAGCGTGCCGCGCTCGCGAGGTTCGTGATCTCGATCCACTCTTCGTCCGGCTCCGAGCCCGACGGGTTGTACATGACCTCGGAGATGGCGATCTCGCCCGCGCTCGGCATCGGCGTGGTGGGCGGCGGAGGAGGGGGCGGCGGCGGGTTGCCCGAGTCCTGCGTGGTCTTGCCGCCGTCTTGCGGCGTGGTGCCGCTGTCCTGCGTCGTGGTCCCGGCGTCGTCGCCGGTCGTGCCGGTGCCGTCGTCGCCGCTCCCCGAGCCGTAGTCGGGCGCGGGATCGCCCGCGTCGGGATTCGCCGCTTGCGTGGCGGGAGCCGAGGACGAATCGGGCGTGACGGCGGTGGCGCAGCCAGCCACCGCGAGACCAGCGAGGAGGCAGAAATTACGGCACTTCATGGCGAGCGAGCATCCTTCTCGCGAAGCGCTCGCGCACATTTCGAGTGCGTCTCCGGGACAGTTTGGTGCGCTGTCCATCCACACGGTGCATCGGTGTGCGCGATCGTCTCCACCCGAGAAATCCCGGCGAATTGGGCCGCGCGCGCGCGGTGCCGTAATCTCGTCCGAGGATCGCCCGCGGGGCATCTCGGAACACGCATTGAGCACGCATCCTCCTCGCCACTCGCCCGTGGCGCTGGTCCTCGCAGGAGGAGCGGCGCGCGGCGCGTACGAAGTCGGCGTCGTCTCGCACCTGATGCGGGAGGTGGCGCGCGATCTCGGTCGGCCCATCCCCGTCGACATTCTCTGCGGCACGTCGGTCGGCGCGATCAACGCGTGCGCGCTCGCGGCGTGGGCCGACGATCCGGCGCGCGGCGTCGATCTCCTGCTCGCGCAATGGACCGGGCTCAGGCTCGAGGATCTCGTCCGCCCCAATACGTCGGAGCTCGGCGGCCTCGTGCGGAGCTTGCTCACGTTGCGCCGCCCGCCTCCTCTGCCCGGTGACACGCGCCGCGGCGGCATCCTCGATCCGGCAGGCATCGAGCACATCGTGCGTCGCACGATCCCCTTCGAGCGGATCCGCCAAAATCTCCGGCACGGTCACCTCGACGCGCTCACCATCTCGACGACCGACGTCGCGAGCGGGCGCACCGTCATCTTCCTCGAGCGCGCGCGGCGCGGTACGCCGCGCTGGGGACGCGACCCGACGATCGAGGTGAAGCACGCCGACATCGGGCCCGACCACGCGCTCGCTTCCGCGGCGGTGCCGTTCCTCTTCCCCGCGGTGCGCATCGGTGACGAGTTCTATTGCGACGGAGGCCTGCGGCAGAACGTGCCGCTGTCGCCTGCGCGTCGCCTCGGCGCGGAGGGGCTCCTCGTCATCAACCCGCGCTTCATCGGCGCGGCGCCGGAGAGCAAGCGCGCCGCGCGCAAGGCGAGCTACCCCGGTCCGCTCTTTCTCCTCGGCAAGGCGCTCAACGCGCTCTTGCTCGATCGCATCGACAACGACATCGCGCGGCTCGAGCGCATCAACGACATCCTCCGCGCGGGGGTCGAGCGTTACGGCGAGACCTTCGTCGACGAGCTGAACACCAAGCTCGGCGACTCGAAGCGCTTGATGGGGTTGAAGCGCTTGGCCGTCGTGCACGTGCGCGCGTCGGTGGACATCGGCGCGGCCGCCGGCGACTACGTGCGCTCGGCCGAGTTCGCGTCGCGCGCGCCGCCGGTCGTGGGGCGCCTGCTCCGGCGCATCGGCGAATGGGAAGGGGAAGGGGAGGCCGACCTCCTCTCGTACCTCCTCTTCGACGGCGAGTTCGCTCGGCGTCTCATCGAGCTCGGCCGCAAGGACGCCGCGCTCCACCACGAAGAGCTCTGCGCATTGTTTGCGGAACGCGTCGGCGTGAAGCGCTGAACGCGGCGCCACCGCTCGCTCACACTCGACGCCCGGCCTCGGGGCTCCTATGTTGCCGGCGTTCGTCGCGCATCTCTTTACGGCCTCTTCGGGCCAACCCTCTCGGAGCATCTCGCATGAGCAAGCCGATTCGTCGCGCCGGTGTCATCGGCGCGGGCGTCATGGGGAGCGGCATCGCCGCCCACTTCGCCAACGCCGGGGTCGAGGTCGTCCTCCTCGACATCGTCCCCCCGAACCTCACCGAGGCAGAAAAGAAGGTCCCGGCCGCGCGCAATCGCTTCGCCGCCGGAGGCCTCGAGAAGGCGCTCAAATCGCGCCCCGCCGCCTTCTTCCACAAGGCGAACGCGCGCCTCGTCTCCACCGGGAACACCGAAGACCACCTCGACAAGCTCGCGAACTGCGACCTCGTCATCGAGGCGATCATCGAGCAGATCGGCCCCAAGCGCGCCCTCTTCGAGAAGCTCGAGAAGACGCTCTCGAAGGACTGCATCGTCGCCTCGAACACCTCCGGCCTTCGCATCCAAGACATGCTCGAAGGGCGCTCGGCGGACTTCAAAGGCCGCTTCCTCGTGATGCATTTCTTCAACCCCGTTCGCTACATGAAGCTCCTCGAGCTCGTGGCCGGGCCGGACACGTCGAAGGAGACGATCGCGCGCATCTCCCACTTCGGTGAGGACGTGCTCGGCAAGGGGCTCGTCTGGGGGAAGGACACGCCGAACTTCGTGGGGAACCGCATCGGCGCCCACGCCATGATGGCGACCATCCACCAGATGCTGAAGGACGACCTCACCCCCGAGGACGTGGACGGCATCACCGGCTCGCCGATGGCGCACCCGAAGAGCGCGAGCTTCCGCACCGCCGACTTGGTGGGGCTCGACACCTTCATGCATGTTGCACAGAACTGCTACGACTCCTTGACCCAGGACGAAGACCGCGACGTCTTCCAGGTCCCCGCCTACATCAAGGCGATGGTCGAGAAGAAGCTCCTCGGCGACAAGACCAAGGGGGGCTTTTACCGGAAGAACAAAGCCGCCGGCGGCGTCGAGACGCTCGATCCGAAGACGCTCGAGTACCGCGCCAAGGGGGGCAACCCCCAGATCCGCGAGGTCACGAAGGCGATCTCGAAGATCGAAGATCCGAAGGAGCGGGTGCGAAAGCTCGCCGCCGATACTGGCCCCGCCGGTCAGTTCGGGTGGAAGGTGCTCGCGCGATCGCTCGCCTACTCGGCGCGCCGCATCCCCGAGATCGCCGAGAGCGTGGTGGCGGTCGATGACGCCATGCGCTGGGGCTACAACTGGGAGCTCGGCCCCTTCGAGACGTGGGACGCGCTCGGCTTCGTGGAGACGACCGACCGCATGGTGAAGGACGGGGTGAAGCTCCCCGAGTCGATCACCAAGATGAAGGCGGCGGGCGCCACCTCCTTCTACAAGGGGGACGAGGTGTGGAGCCTCGTCACGAACAAGTACGAGAAGCGGAAGCCGGATCCGCGGAACGCGACGTTCGAGATCTTGAAGCGCGGCGAAAAGCCGGTGCTCAAGAACGACGGCGCCGAAGCGTGGGATCTCGGCGACGGCGTGCTCGGCGTCACCTTCAAGACGAAGGCGAACAGCATCGACCCCGACGTCATCCAGATGCTCCACGACGCCACCGCGCGCGCCGAGCAGGATTTTCGCGCGATGGTCGTCTCGAACTCGGGCGAGCACTTCTGCGTCGGTGCCAACCTGCTCCTCGTCGTCATGTCGGCGGGGCAAAAGCAGTGGGACGACATTCGCAAGATGGTGAAGGGCTACCAAGACGCGACGCAGAAGATGAAGTACGCGCGCGTGCCCGTGGTCGTGGCGCCGTACGGCTACACCTTCGGCGGTGGTCTCGAGCTGTGCTTCGCCGGCGACGCGGTGCAAGCCGCGGCCGAGACGTATTGCGGCCTCGTGGAAGTGGGCGTCGGCCTCATCCCCGGCGGAGCGGGCAACTTGAACATGCTGTGGCGCTCGCTCGAGGGGATCCCCGAAGGCGCGAACGTGAACACGTACGAGTACGTGACGCAGACGTTCAAGAACATCGCCCTCGCCAAGGTCGCGACCTCGGCCGAGGAGGCGAAGCACCTCGGCTACTTCCGGAAGAACGACGGCGTGTCGTTCGACCGCGCGCGCCAGCTCACCGAGGCCAAGGCCCGCGCCATCGGCCTCGCGACCTCGGGCTATCACCCGCCCACGCCGCGCGCCTTCGTCCTCCCGGGCGAGAGCGGCATCGCGACGTTGTCGATGATGGTCGATACGCTCGTCGCCGGCGGCTACGCCAGCGAGCACGACGCCTTGATCGCGCGGAAGCTCGCGGTGGTCTTGTGCGGCGGCGTCTCCGGAGCGACCCACGAAGTGACCGAAGAAGAAGTGCTCGAGCTCGAGCGCGAAGCGTTCGTGAGCCTCTGCGGAGAGCAGAAGAGCCAGGAGCGCATGCAGTACATGCTGATGAACAACAAGCCGCTGAGGAACTAGGAGCGCCCCATGATCGACAACATCGTCATCGCCGAAGCCGTTCGTTCGGCCGTGGGTCGCGCCCAGAAGGGGACCCTCGCGCAGACTCGTCCCGACGAGCTCGCCGGCCAAGTCATCGCCGCGCTCATGGCGCGCGTTCCACAGGTGAAGCCCAGCGACGTCGAGGATCTGATCCTCGGCTGCGCGATGCCCGAAGGCGAGCAAGGGCTCAACATCGCGCGCGTCGTCGGCCTCCTCGGCGGTCTCCCCGAAGAGTCGAGCGGCGTCACGATCAACCGCTTTTGCTCGAGCGGATTGCAGGCCATCGCGTTCGCGGCTGGTGCCATCGCCACCGGGGCGAACGACATCCTCGTCGCCGGCGGCGTCGAGTCCATGTCCATGGTGCCGATGACGGGGAACAAGCTCTCGGCCTCGGCCGAAGCGATGCGCCGCGTCGCCACGGTGTACACGCCGATGGGCATCACCGCCGAGAACGTGGCGAAGAAGTTCGACATCGCCCGCGCCGACCAAGACGCCTTCGCGCTGAAGAGCCAGCAGAAGGCGGCGGCGGCGATCGCAGCCAAGAAGTTCGAGCAAGAGATCGTCCCCGTGAAGGCGACGCGCTTCTCGGGGAACGAGCACGCCGACGTCGAGTTCAAGGTCGACGAGCTCCCCCGCGGTGACACCACCGCCGAGGGGCTCGCGGGTCTCAAGCCGGCGTTCGCGATGACCGGATCGGTCACCGCGGGGAACGCCTCGCCGCTCTCCGACGGCGCCGCCGCAGCGCTGGTCATGAGCAAGGCCAAGGCCGACGCCCTCGGCGTGAAGCCGCTCGGCTACTTCCGCGCGTTCGCCACCGCCGGGGTGGATCCGGCGATCATGGGCATCGGCCCCATCCCCGCGGTGCAGAAGCTCCTCAAGAAGACGGGGCTCTCGATCCGCGACATCGATCTCGTGGAGCTCAACGAGGCCTTCGCCAGCCAAGCGGTGTACGTGTCGCGCACCCTGGAAATCCCCGAAGATCGCCTCAACGTGAACGGCGGCGCCATCGCCCTCGGCCACCCGCTCGGCTGCACCGGCGCGAAGCTCACCGCGACCGCGCTCTACGAGCTTCGTCGTCGCAACGGTCGCTACGCCATCGTCACCATGTGCATCGGCGGCGGCATGGGGGCGGCGGGTCTCTTCGAGCGTGCGTGAGGTGCGGGTCGAGCGCGCCACCCTCGGGCGGCGCGTACGAAGCGGGGTGGCGCTCGCGGCGATGATCGCCGCGAGCGTCGTCGCCTGCGGCTCGAAGCATGACAGCACGCCGAGCGCGCCCCCGCTCGCCGCGTGCACTCCGCGCGAGCCGCCGGGCCCCAAGGGGACGTACGCTTCGGCGGCGCTCCCCACCGGCGCGTGCCCGGCGGAAGCCGCGCCGTGTCAGCTCGACGTGTACGACGCGTGCTTGTGCACCACCGCGACGACGTCCACGCGTGTGGTCTGCACGTGCTCCGACGGGACGTGGAGCTGCCTCACGTACAGCGAGAGCTGCGGGTGCGACGGGGGGTAGCGCGCAGGCGTACGCTCACGGAGCTGCGGCCCCGCACGCGTGCAGCGTGATCGACAAGGCCTGGACGAGGAGCCGCCCCGTCGCCGGTGCGTGCGTATTGGTCGCGCGGACCATCGGCCCCTTCGGCCCCGCTGCGAGCTCGAGCGTGATGCCGTCGAGGAGGACCCGCTCGGTCGGGTGACGCCAGCGGAACCCCGCGGGGAACGACGCGGTGATCTCGAGCCACGTCCTCCCCGCCTGCGTCTGCCACGCGCACGTCATCTCGGTGCCGTCGGCGCGCACCGCCGAGGCGCGGTAGGTGGTCGGCTCGGTCGCGGCGGCGGCGTGGGACCACGTCACGCTCGCGAGGGACGCGGGGTCGGCGACGCCGAAGAGCTCGCGGCTCAGGCCGACGCACGGCACGCGGTCCCCGAGCCCCGGGTGACGCGGCCGGTACTTCGCGCGCCAGAGCGCGCCGAGCCCGACCGCGAGGAGGAGCGCCGACACCGCCGAAGGGACGAACGGGATGCAGGCGAGCGCCGCCTCGATCCCGAAGGCGACCAAGCCGTAGCCGAAGCCGACGACCATCGGCATGACGATGGTGATGTCTTGCTGGCTGCGCTTGTCGATCCACTTGATCTTCCACGTCACGACGCGCACGACGCCGTAAGCGGTTCCGAGGACGAACGAGAAGACCAGGAGCATCTCCGGCGTCGTCCCCGGGAGGAGACGCGCCAGCCCTGTGACGATCGCCAGGCCCGACGCCACCGCCAGGCCGTAGAGGATCTTCGGCGTAAAGCCGATGTCGCGGAGCAGATCGTCGGTGATGGTCTGGCCGGTCGCGACGAACAGGGCGCGCAGATCGGCGGCGCGCGCCGAGAGCGAGATCGACGGAGCGGCCGCGAGCTCGGCGAGCCCCGGTAGCGGCGAGGACGCCGGCGTCGCCGAAGGGGCGCGGTACATTCCCCCAGGCTAGCAGGCTGGCCCGCTAGAAAGCTTGCGCTTCGGGCGAGCGCCTACTTCCGCTTCGGCGGAGCGTGCCCGTGGCCTTGCGCGGGGCGCGCGCGTGAGGGGCGATCGCGCGGCGGGCCCGAGGGCTTCGCCCGCGACGGTCGATCGACCGGCGGCCGTGCACGCGACGGGCGATCCGCCGGCGGACGCGCTCGCGACGGACGATCCTCGGGGAGACGCGCGCGCGAGGGGCGCTCCTTGGGCGGGCCTTCGTCGCGGCGCTTCACCTTCCACGGCGGTGCCTTGGAGGTGAAGGGCGTGCGTTCGCGCGGCGGCGGGCCCTCGCGGCGCGGTGCGTGCTCGCGCGGCGGAGGGCCTTCTTCGCGGTGCGGCGCGCGCTGCACGTGATCGGCGCTCGGCGCGCGCTCGGCGGAGATGTGAACCCGCGGGTTGCGCTCGTCGGGGAGCGCCGCGGCCTGGGCGAACGAGTCGGCCACGTTGCGCGCGACCTCGACGGTCGAGTGACGTCGCGCCACCTGAATGGTTCCGATGTCACGCCCTTCGATGCCGCCGCGACGGCAGAGCATCGGGAGGAGGCGGCGCGCGTCGGCGCCGTGCTCGCTCCCCCACGAGACGCGAAAGAGGACGAAGCCCCCCTCCGGCGGACCCATGCGCGGCGCCCGCATCGGCGGCGGCGGCGCGTCGGTGCGAGCGAAGCGCGGCCCGTCGAAGGTGCGCGGTCCGCGATCCGGCCCACGATCCGGGCCTCGATCGAGCCCTCGGCTCGGCCCGCGATCCGGCCCGCGGTCGAGGCCGCGTCGCTCGTGGCGCGGCCCCGCGGGCGGCGGCGGCGGCGCGATCGGGCGAATGTCGCGCGGCTCGGCGACGCCACCGTGACGCCCGCGCGAGAGGAGGCGGGCGACGGTGCGCGTCGGATCGGCGGCCTCGACGACGCGCTTGGCGAGCGACCAGAGGCGCTCGTCGAAGCCCTTGAAGTCGGGCGGATCCTCGGCGGTGAGCTCGTCGAGCACGCGTTGATCCTGCGCCTCGAGGATCTTCTCCGCCGTGGGGATGGGATCGATGCGGTAGCGCACGCCGGCGCGCTTCAAGAGCGAGGCGATCTTGGAGAGCCCGCCCGGACCGACGAGGATGCAGCTCGTCCCCTTCTTCCCCGCGCGCCCGGTGCGGCCGCTCCGGTGCGTGTACGTGTCGGGATCGCTCGGCGGATCGAAGTGGATGACGCGGGCGATGTCTTGCACGTCGATGCCGCGCGCCGCCACGTCGGTGGCGACGAGGGCGTCGAGCTCGCCGCGCTTGAAGGCGGAGAGGGCGCGGTTGCGTTCGCGCTGCTCCATTTCGCCGGAGAGCGAGCTCACGCGGAAGCCGGCGTTGCCGAGGTCGCGCGAGAAGTCGGTCACGTCGGCGCGGGTGCGCACGAAGATGAGCGTCTGCGCCTCGGGGGTCGAGAGCAGGATGTTCACCACCGCGTCGAGGCGGCGCGAAGGGTCGACGAGGTGCACGACGTGATCGATGTCGGCGTTGGCGGCGCCGAGCGGCGTCCCCTCGACGTGCGCCGGATCCTTCTGCACGCGGTTCGCCAGGGCGAGGACGTCGCGGGGGAACGTGGCGGAGACGAGGTGCGTGCGGTGCCCGGGGGGCGCCTTCGCCAGGATCGTCTCGAGCTCCTCGCGGAAGCCGAGGTCGAGCATGCGATCGGCTTCGTCCAGCACCACCGCGCCCACTTGGCTCGGATCGATGCCGCCGCGCTGGAGGTGATCGACGAGGCGCCCCGGCGTACCGACGACGATGGCCGGTCCGGCGGAGAGCGCGCGCCGCTCGGTGCGGTAGTCGGCGCCGCCCGTAGCGGAAGCGACCTTCACCCCGAGCGGGCCGTAGAGCCAGGTGAGCTCCTCTTCCACCTGCCGCGCGAGCTCGCGCGTGGGGGCGACCACGACGGCGACCGGGCGGGCCACACCGCCGGCGGAGCTGCTCGCGTCGGCGGAGACGAGCTCCCGCAGCGTGAAACCGATGGCGATGGTCTTGCCTGATCCGGTCTGCGACGTGATGCGCAGGTCACGATCGGCCAGGTCCGGATCGAGCACGGCGTGCTGCACCGGGGTGAGGGTCTCGTAGCCCTTCTGTTCGAAGGCGCGCGCGAGGGCCGGCCCGAGCAGGTTCTGCAAATCGTCCACGTGCTCAGGCATATGCAGCGCTGGTTAGCACAACCCCCGCCGCGAAGAGCGGAATTACGCTGGCGAGCGCGTCTGGCCCTTCGCGTCTGGACCCGCGATACTCGTCCTTCGTGACCCCTGCGCCCCTCACGCGTGCGTGCCTCTCCCTCGCCGGATGGCGTTACGAGGGGGACGTGCCGACGCCCGCGAAGTACGTCTGCCTCGCCACGCCCCACACGAGCAATTGGGACGGGCTGCTCTTGGTCACGCTCATGCGGACCATCGGCGTCGAGCTCGATTGGATGATCAAAGACACGTGGGTGAAGAGCCCCGCGGGCCCTTTGCTCAAGCGGATGGGCGCGGTCGCGATCGATCGCAGCCGCTCGCGCAACATGGTGGAGCAGATGGTCGACGAGTTCGCGCGTCGCGATCGCATGGTGCTCGCCATTCCCCCCGAGGGGACCCGCGCGCGTGCGACCCACTGGAAGTCGGGCTTCTATTACATCGCTCGCGGGGCCAACGTCCCGGTCGTGCCCGGCTACCTCGACTACGGGCGAAAGCGCGCGGGGCTCGGCGCGCCCATCCTGATGACCGGCGACGTGCGCGCCGACATGGATCGGATCCGCGCCTTTTACGCGGAGAAGAACCCTTCGGGCTACGACCCGTCGAAGTGGGGCCCCATCCGCTTGCGCGAAGAAGAAGCGAGCGAGTCGTCGGGCTGACTGCGAGGCTCAAGAGAAAATTGCAGCCTAGAACGGGCTCATCGACGCACCACAGGGTGGATCGGAAGAGCGCCCAGGGGGCACGCACGAACGAAGCGTGACGTGCACGCTCGCTGCGCGCTTCTCGATCGCGTCTTCTGAGAGCGCGCACGGGACGCCGGCAACGCGCCTGGCACGCGCGCTGCTCTACGACGTTGCATGCGCCTCGCACACTCACCCCTCGCTCTCCTCGTCCCGTGCGTCCTGCTCGCGCTCGCCGGTTGCTCGGGCACCGACGAAGGTGGGGCGGACAGCACCAACTCGGCCGACGAGGAGCTCAGTACCGGAGTGATCGCCCCGACGGCGCTGGCCAACGTGGGGAAGGGGCCATGCTCGACGAACAGTCGTGGCGGGCGCGGCTTCGACTCGAGCTGCACCGGGAACGGCGGTCTCCCCGAGTATTGGTGCGCCGACTTCGCTCGTTGGGTCTGGGCGCAAGCGGGCGCTCACGACACCGGCGCGCTCACCGCCGCTGCGGGGAGCTTCTACCTCTACGGCGAGAAGCATCACACGCTCCACACGCGCCCGGCCGTCGGCGACGCCGTGGTGTTCAACTACCACGGCGGCGGATCGGCCGATCACGTGGCCATCGTCACCCAGGTCAACGCCAACGGAACCATCGAGAGCGTGAGCGGGGACTGGGGCGGCCAGAGCGGCAGCGAAGCGCACTTTGCCAGCACGGCGCACGCCGTCTTGAACCGACCTGCGTACGAAGATCGCGTCGGCACCGTGCCGAGCGCGATGGGGATGCGCATCAGTGGCTTCGTGAGCCCGATGTGAGCAGGCCCACGCGGCGGACGAGATCCGCGCGCGTCGCCGCGTACTCTTCTTCTTCGAGCGCGTGACCGTGGATGCCGTAGCGCTCCCACGCGCCGCCGGCCGCCGCCTCGGGGAGCGGGCTTCGCATCGTCATGGGCAAGACATGGAGCGCCCCTTCGAGCGCGCGCGCGACGTCTTCGCCCCCTTCGTCGAGGCAGTAGCGAACGACGTCCCACCCGTGCGCCGCGTGGCGCCCCTCGTCGGCCGCCAGCGTCTTGAGCACGCTGCGGATCGCCGGATCGTCGCACCGCTTGGCCAGGCGCGCGATGATCCGCGCCGAGACGCCCTCGTGCAGCGCGCCGTCGAGGAGTGAATCGACCGCCAGGGTCGCGAGCGCCACCTTGCGGCTCGAGCTCGAGGTACGGACCTTCTGCGCTTCGGGGAAGGGGGCGGGGGAGGTCTCTTCGCCGTCGAGGGCGCGGGCGAGGGAGAAGCACAGCTCGGCGTGGGCGATCTCGTCGTCGGCGTCGCGCTGCGCGGCGTGGAGGAGCTCGGGCGGCGCGCCGAGCGCCATGAGATCGAGCGTGAGGCGCGCGAACGCCGCGACCGAAGCGTGCTCGGTGCGACCGTTCTCGCGCCACTGGGCGGCGAGCGCGCGTCGTTCGTCTTCGCCCGCAGGGACGATCTCGGGCTCGAGAGTGACGAGCGTCCACGCGCGGCGTGGGCGGAGCTTTGGGAGGAGCACGCGCCCGAAGCTGCGGAGCTGTCGACCGCGGGTGAAATCGGCGCTGGCGAAGAGCGCGGCCAGCGCACCGACGAAGGCCATCGCGCCGCCGCCGAGCGTCGTGAGCCCGAAGAGGACGGCCCAGCCCGGCGACACCAACGCTGCTGCGCGATGCTGGACCACGACCGCGACGACCGAGGCGATGGAGGCCACGATCCCGAGGAGCGACGCGAGGCCGAAGATCGCCGACGCCAGACGGTTCGTCTCTCCGCTCGTCGAGACGCCGAGCGCAGCACCGAAGAGGACGATCGCGAGCAGCATCGTGGCGAGCGCGAAGCGACCGAGCGTGCGCCCGGTCGTTCGCTTGGCGTCTGTCGCCGCAGCCGGCGCCTGGTACGGGTTCATCGGCTCGCCTCGCTGCATCATCGCCCTCCCTTTGCCTACGTCCGGCGGAGGGCTCGCATTCCCGTGCGCCGCCGCGGTGCTCGCGCCGCGCGATCTACTCGAGGCAAACCCAGAAGCCGTTCGACTCGAAGCGATGCCCGACGAGCTTCCCCGCGGGGCACGTGTCCCAACCCGCGGCCCCCACCGACGTGGCCGTCCCCCCCTTCACGGAGAAGAGGGCCCCCGCGTCGCTCACGACGTTCCCCACGTAGAAGGTGCGGGCGGTGAGATCGTTTCGCGCGCAGAGCCAGAAGCCGTTCGACTGAAAATCACGGCCCGCGAGCGTGTAGCCGGTCGGGCAGTCGTTCCATCCGGCGAGGCGTAGCGTCTGGGCGCCGAAGGCCGAGTCGACCACGTCGAGCGCGCCCGCGTCGGCGCGGACGGTGCCGACGAACGCCTCGGCGCCGAGCGGCCCTTGGGCGGCGGGGCCGGGGAGGTACACGAGGACGCCGTCCCCTGCGGGCATCGTGAGGTGCAAGGTGCTCGTGCCGTTCGCGCCCGGCGTCGCCGTCGCAGGAACGAAAGTGGCCGTCGCGACGTCGAGCGTTTGCGGATGCGCCGAGGCGACGACGACGTCGGTCGTCGTGGCCTTCGTGTGATCGCGGTTCACGAGGAGCGCGTACGTCCCCTGCGGAACGGAGAAGAGACCGACGCTGACGAGCGCCGTGCTGGGGACGTACACCGGCGCCCCCGGCGTACGCGGGACCGTCCCCGCGTCGAGCGGACCGTTGTGGAACATCCCCGTCGACGTCGCCGCCACGAGGTAGCGCCCCATCGCCGCGATCTCGCGGTTGATGTCCTTCACGTCGGCGTACTGCGAGGTCTCGTTCCCCTGCGCGTCGATGATGCCGTCGCCGAAGCTCTCGGCGGTCTGCGGCGGCGTCCAGTACGTGAAGTACATGACCCCCGCGCCGCCGTACGCCAGCGTGTGGAGCGCGGCCCATCGCTTCTCCGGCCCATTCGTCGCTCGGTGCGCGGTGTAGCTGATCGACTGGATGTACTGCCAGTACGGCGTGTGCGTCGCGAGCCCGTGCGCGCGCGCGGCCACGAGGTTCTGGAAGAACTGCGCGCCGTCGGTGCCGTCGGAGTTGAAGTTGTAGTGGTCGTAGCTGAAGAGCTCGGGCTTCACCTGGGCGAGGAAGTCGGCGAGGTATTGATCGTACGTCGCCGCGCCGAACTGGCCGGCGGAGGCGTACACCGGCAGCAAGTTGGCAAAGCCCGGGTGCGCGGGGTCGCGCTTCTTCAGGCCGGCGAAAGCGGCGGCGATGTTGGGGAACGAGGGCTCGCTCGGCTCGTCGCCGGCGAAGTACGCGTAGAGGCCGTTCGACTTCGCGTAGTCGGCGACGACCGCGTCGAGGTTGGTCTCCACGTTCTGGCCCGCGGCGGCGGCGAGCATGCGCGCGTCGCTCACGATGGCGGTCATCCCTGCCTTCGCCGACATCGTCAGCATCTGTTGGTTGTAGGTCGCGTTGTTGCTGCTCGGATCGCACGGGTTCGAGGCGATCGTGAAGCCCGCCGCCGCCATCTCGTCGAAGCGCGCTTGGGTGAGGAACGAAGCCGGGGCGCCGCACCAGTAACCGATGGCGAGCTTGCCCGTGGGGAGCGGCACGTCGGCGTCGGTCCCCGGCGAGCCGCCGTCGCCCGCGGCCGACGTTTCGTTCCCCGCGCCGCCGTCGCCGAGCCCTGGACCGCCGCCAGCGTTCGACGTGTCGTCGCCGCCGCACGCGACGAAGAGCGCGACCGTCGCGAGCGGAAAAATGAACAGCGCCCGGTGACGCGCGAACGACATGGGCTCGGTGATAGCCCACGAGGGCGCCGCGGCAACCTTGACGAGCGCGCTCGGTCTCACCGCCAGAAGTACGTCGCGTGCGCGAGCAGCGTGAGCGGCCATCCCGGCGTGTAGCTGATGCCGGTGATCGCGGCCGGCTCCCACGCGAGTCGTGACGTCGTCGCAAACTGCGCTTCCCGCCAGGTCGCATTGAAGAGATTCATCGCGTCGACGCCGAGCTCTACGTCGCGCCAACGTGCCCCCGCTTGTACGTCGACGAGGGTGTAGCCCTCTGCGACGAGCGCGCCGTCACTCGTCGCCGGCCGATCCGCGAGCGACTTTACGCGCACGCTCCCGAATGGCGTCCACTCCCCGATCTTGCGCTGGATCCCAAGCCCCGCGGTGAGGGTGCGCGTCGGGGCGAGCGCCACCGCGTCCCCGTTGCCCGCGTTCCGTCGGTACTCGGCGCGCGTGACGGTGGCGGCGGCGTCGGCGAAGAGCCAGCTCGCGAGGCGGTAGCGCGCACCGACCTCGAGACCGTAGCGTCGCGTCGCCGCCGAAGGCTCGGTCGTGCCGGTGTCGCCGTCGAGCGAGAGCTCCGAGTCGAGATCCAAGAGGAAGCCGGCGGCCGTGACCTCGAGACCGCGCCAGGGGCGCGCGCGAGCCCCCACTTCGTAGCCCGTGGCAGAGACCACCAGCGTCGCCGGATTCGCACGAAGAACCGCGCCTCGCGCGTCGTTGGTGTGAAAGCCGCGCCCCCAGTCCGCGTAGAGGTCCAGCGCGCGCACGGGTGTCACGATCGCGCTCCACTTCGGGGAGAGCTGCGTCTTCCCCGCGACGCCCCCTGCCGCTCCGCCGAGGTGATCGTCGACCGCTACGTCCACGCGATCGGCGCGCGCCCCCACCACGAAGCGCATCCACGAGGTGAGCCGCGCGTCCTCTTCGACGAACGCGCCCATGCTGCTCTCGCTCACCCCCGAGAGGCTCGTCGCCGCGAGGTGCGTCCGCGCCTGGTCGTGCCAAAGCTGGTCCTCGGTGGCGTCGGCGCGCGCCTGAAGGCCGGTGGTCGTGCGGAAGAGCATGCCGCGCCAGTGATCGTGACGGCGCGCGCGCACTTCCCCGCCGAACACCCAGCGATCGTCGCCCTGCTCGATCTCGTCGCCGCGCACCGGATCGTCCGCGAAGAAGGTGAAGTTGCTGAAGAGTGTGAAGCGGTAGCGCACGGCGTACGCCGTCGCCGAGAGGTCTGCCGCCTCGGTGCGAGTGGTGAGCGCCCCCTGCAACGAGTGACGTTGGGTCGCGCCCCCCTCGCTCGCGTCGATCGCGTCGAACCGATCGATGCAATGTGCACCTTGTGCCTCGGGCGGGGGGACGAGCGATTCTCCCTCGCCGCACACGGCGCGCGAGGGGATCTGCCCCGATCCGTTCCACGTCGAGCCATAGGACGTCCACGCCACGGACAGCTTGCTCCGTGTCCCGAGGTCGTGCGTGACGCGCCCGTAGAGCTTGATGCGATGCAGATCCTCCGCGTGGGCAAAGGGCCCGTCTTGCTGCGCGACCTCCGCGGCGAGGATCGCGCGCCAGGTTTCGCCGAGCCGCGGCGATTCGGCGACGAGCACACGGCCCATGCCGTACTGGCCCGCCTCCGCGCGCGCAAAGCTCTCGGGGAGCGCCTCCGCCATGTGAAGCTTCACGGCCCCCGCGGTCGCAAAGTCGCCGAGGTCCGCGGAGTACGGCCCTTTGATCCCCGTCACTCCGACCACCAGATCGGAGATGACGAAGTGCAGATCGCTGAACCCTTGCCCGTGGGCGTGGCTCGGCAGGTTCACCGGTACGTCGTCGACGAAGAAGGCGACGTCGGTCCCGTGATCAGCGTCGAAGCCGCGCAAGAAATATTGATCGGCCTTGCCGCCGCCGGCGTGCTCGGCGGTGAAGAGACCGGGGACCGCCTCCACCAGATCCCCCGCGCGCGCCGAGCGCGGGCGCAAGCCGAGCTCGACACGACCGACGTCGACGCGCGAAGCCGACGCTGGCTCGTCGCGCTCACCGTGAACCAGGACCTCCGCGGGCGCCGCCTCTTGCTCCGCCTCAGTGCCTGCCGCGCGCGATTCGTCGTGCGCCCAAGCCTCGCGTGACGCGAGACAAGAGGATGCGACGACAAGGACGAGAAGCGGACGAGCCACGGCGCGCGGTGCGCCCCTCTACGTGTGCACGCCCGGCGCTTCTTGCCCGACCTGCGCCACGTACTCGGTGTAGCCGCCACCGTAGACGTGCGGCCCCTCGGGCGTGAGCTCGAGCACGCGGTTCGACATGGAGGCGAGAAAGCGTCTGTCGTGGGAGACGAAGAGCATCGTCCCTTCGAAGTCCTTCAGAGCGTCGACCATCATCTCCTTCGTCGCGAGATCGAGGTGGTTGGTCGGCTCGTCGAGGACGAGAAAATTCGGCGGGTCGTAGAGCATCTTGGCGAGCACGAGCCGCGCCTTCTCTCCGCCCGAGAGGATGCGGCAGGGCTTCTCCACGTCGTCGCCGGAGAAGCCGAAGACGCCGGCGAGCGTGCGCATCGAGCCGACCGAGGCCTTGGGGAAGCTCGAGACGAGCGACTCATAGACGCTCTCTTCGGGCTTCAAGAGCTCCATCGCGTGCTGGGCGAAGTAGCCGACCTTCACGCTCGCGCCGATGGTGACGCGCCCGGCGTCGGGCGCGGTGGCTTGGGCGACGAGCTTCAAGAGCGTCGATTTCCCGGCGCCGTTCACCCCCATCACGCACCAGCGCTCGCGCCTGCGGATCAAGAGATCGAGCCCGTCGTGCACGACCTTGGTGCCGTAGGCCTTCTTCACCCCTTCGATCTTGGCGACGTCGTCCCCCGAGCGCGGCGGCGGCTGAAAATCGAACTTCAGCGTCCTCCGCCTGCGCGGCGGCTCGAGCTTCTCGATCTTCTCGAGCTTCTTCACGCGAGACTGCACCTGCGCGGCGTGGCTCGCGCGCGCCTTGAAGCGAGCGATGAACGCCTCTTCCTTGGCGAGCATTGCTTGCTGACGCTCGTACTGCGCCTCGGTCTGCGCCTCTTTCACCGCGCGTTGGCGCTCGTAGTCCTCGTAGTTGCCGGTGTAGCTCGTGACCTCGCCGCCGTCGATCTCGATGACCTTCATGACAATGCGGTTCATGAACTCGCGATCGTGCGAGGTCATGACGAGGGCGCCCTCGTAGTTCTTCAAGTACGCCTCGAGCCAGATGATCGACTCGATGTCCAAGTGGTTGGTCGGCTCGTCGAGGAGCAGCACGTCGGGGCGCATCAAGAGGATGCGGGCGAGGGCCACGCGCATCTTCCACCCGCCGGAGAGCGTGCCGACGTCTTGGTCCATGACCTCTTGCGAGAAGCCGAGGCCGGCGAGGATCTCACGCGCGCGCGCGTCGAGCGCGTAGCCGCCGAGCTCCTCGTAGCGGGCCTGGACGTGACCGAAGCGCTCGATGTTCGCTTCGAGCTCGTCGCCCTTCTCCGGATCGCCCATCGCGTGCTCGAGCGCGGCGAGCTCGCGCCCGACCTCGGACACCGGGCCGGCGCCGTCCATCGTGGCGGCGACGACGCTCATCCCCTGCATCTCGCCGACGTCCTGGCTGAAGTAGCCGATGGTGGTGCCGCGATCGACGGCGACTTGGCCGGTGTCGGGCTCCTCCTCCTTGATGATCATCCGGAAGATGGTGCTCTTGCCGGCGCCGTTGGGGCCGACGAGGCCGACCTTCTCCCCGCGGTTGACCGCGGCGGAAGCGTCCATGAAGAGGATCTGTCGGCCGTGCTGCTTGCTGACGGAATCGAGGCGAATCACGCGGGTTATCTAGCACAGGCGCGGAGAAGCGCGCGGTCAACGCTTCGCGCGATCGAGCACGCGCCCGACCGCTTCGGCGATCACGGGGGCCATCTGACGGGGAGCTTCTTCCACGGCCACCCAGGAGGCTCCAAGATTGTAGTCTGCATCCTTTACGACGGGCAGCGTCGGAGAGAACGCTTCGTCGAGCACGGCGGCGAAGTAGTGCGTCGTCACGTCGTACGTCACCCCCGCCCACGGATACGGGTAGCGCACCGTCTCGCAGATCGATGCGTCGACGCGGACGCGCACCCCGGTCTCCTCCAGCGTTTCGCGCTGCGCCGTCTCTTCCGGGCGCTCGCCCGGCTCGATGCCGCCTCCTGGCGGAAACAGGAGCTCGACGTTCGTCGCCGGATCGCGCATCCGGACGAGCAGGATGCGCCCCTCGGCGAGGCATACCGCCGACGCGCGGAGTCGAGGCTTGTTCAGCACCGCCGGAGATCTAGCACCGGCGACTCGTACCGAGGAGCGACGATCCGGCGTAAGCTCCAGCTCCGCTGGCGCGAGGCCGCGCGAGCTCGGAGCTCTAGCCATGTTCGAGACGCTGAAGTCGTTCGAGGTGTCGATCGCGAACCACGTGGCCGAGGTGGTGCTCAAGGGACCGGGGAAGGGGAACGCGCTCGGCCCCGACTTCTGGCGCGAGTGCCCGGAGGTCTTCGCCGCGCTCGACGCGAACGAAGCGGTGCGTGCCGTGATCCTCCGCGGGGACGGAGGGAACTTCACCTACGGTCTCGACCTGAAGTCGATGGCCCCGGCCTTGGCGGAGAACCTCGCGGGCCCGAACCTCGCCGCCGAGCGGACCAAGTTTCTCGGGCTCGTGCACGAGCTCCAGCGCGCGGGCGACGGCGTGGCCAACTGCCGAAAGCCGGTGATCGCCGCGGTGCACGGGCAGTGCATCGGTGGCGGTGTCGACATCATCGCCGCGTGCGACGTGCGCCTCTGCTCGCGCGCGTCGCGCTTCTCGGTGCGCGAGGTGAAGGTAGCGATGGTGGCGGATCTCGGCAGCCTCCAGCGCTTGCCGCGCATCATCGGTCAGGGCCACACGCGGGAGCTCGCCTACACGGGCAAGGACATCGACGCCGAGCGCGCGCTCCGGATCGGGCTCGTGGGCGAGGTCTACGACGACGAAGCGGCGCTCCTCGCCGGCGCGCGCGCGATGGCCCAGGAGATCGCGGACAATCCACCGCTCGTGGTGCAAGGGGCCAAGCAGGTCCTCGATTACTGCCAAGACAAGAGCATCGCCGACGGCGAGCGCTTCGTCGCGGTGTGGAACGCCGCCTTCCTCGCGTCGAACGATCTGAAGGAGGCGATGATGGCCTTCATGGAAAAGCGGGCGCCGAAGTTCACCGGGGCGTAGCGCGACCGGTGGCGGAGGGCGACTGTCACGTGCGGCGTGATAGGCTCGGGTCCAGGGTCCGCGAGCCAGGTTTGCAGAGCTCGGCGCCCGCTCGCCGGGCGACGAGGGGTGGGGAATGGGGGGCGAAGAGAGCAAACCGGCGGGTCACGCCGACGCTCGGCGCGTCACGGACCACCTGCGTCTGCTCTCCGAGCTCGCACGCGAGTTCGCCGAGGCGACCGACGACTACGATCGCCTGCTCGCGCTGATCGCGCGTCGCCTCGCCGAGGCCTTCGGTGACTTGTGCGTCCTCCGCTTGGTGAGCGACGACGGGCGCGTGCTCGAGTCGGGGACGGCGATGCACCATCCCGATCCCGAGATGCTCGCGCTCGCCCGCGCCGCGCTCCTTCACGAGCCTCAAGCGGTGGGCGAAGGCATCACCGGGCGCATCGTCGTGACGGGTGAGCCGGTCCTCATTCCTGTGGTGGACCAGGCAGCGCTCCTCGCCGGGCTCGCCCCCGAGCGGCGCCCTTCGGTCGAACGTCCGAACTTCACGAGCCTCGTGGCGGTGCCGCTCGTCACACGCGGCGAGGTGGTCGGCGTCGTGAGTCTCACGCGCAGCGACGCCACGCGACCGCACAGCGAGGACGATCTACGCCTGCTGCAAGACGTCGCCGCCCACGCTGTCTTGGCGATCGGCAACGCGCGCGCCTACGCCTCGGAGCGCGTCGCGCTCGCCGCCGCCCTTCACGCGAACGAAGCGCTCCACGAGTCGGAAGAAGCCCACCGGCTCCTCTTCGAGGCGAGCCCGCAGGCGCTCTTCGTGTTCGACGTCGAGACGTTCGCGCCGCTCGCGGTGAACGCGGCCGCGCTTCGTTTGTACGGCTACACCCAAGAGGAGTTCCGCGCGCTCGATGTCCGAATCCTCGGCGCCTCGGACCCGGCGGGGGCACGTGAGCGGCTCGCGGCGATGGGCGAGCGCGAAGCGCGCAGTGAGTCGCGGGCTCGCCGCAAGGACGGTTCGCTGCTCGACGTCGTGTACACGTCGAGCGCTCTCATGTTCGCGCACCGACGGGCTCGCATCACGACCGTCGAAGACATGACCGCGCGCCGTGAGGCCGACGAGGCGCGCGCGCTCCTCGCTGCCATCGTGGGGTCGTCGAACGACGCCATCGTGAGCAAGACCCTCGACGGCACCATCACCAGCTGGAACCGCGCCGCCGAGCGCTTGTTCGGCTACACGGCCGAGGAAGCGCTCGGCCAATCCGTCAACATGCTCGTCCCCAAGGACCTCCTTCACGAGCAGGAGGCGCTGCGAGACCGCATCGTCCTAGGCGAACGGATCGAGGGCTACGAGACCACGCGCCTCCGCAAGGACGGGAGCGAGGTCGTCGTGTCCTTGTCCATCGGTCCGATCCTCGACGCCGCGGGGAAGGTGGTGGGAGCCTCGAAGACGGCGCGCGATCTCAGCGAGCAGCGCAAGGCCGAAGACGAGCTCCGACGCTTGGAGGATCAGCTCCGCCAAGCGCAGAAGATGGAGGCCATCGGCTCGCTGGCAGGCGGCGTAGCCCACGACTTCAACAACCTCCTCTCGGTCATCCTGAGCAACAGCGAGATGATCCTCGAGGAGCGAGGGCCCGAGGAGCCGCTCCACGACGAGGTCGACGAGATCCGAAAGGCCGCTCTGCGCGCAGCGGCGCTCACGCGGCAGCTCTTGGTCTTCAGTCGGCGGCAGGTCGTCGAGACCAAGGTGCTCGACTTGAACGATCTCCTCCGTCACATGTGGAAGATGCTCCGCCGCATCCTCGGCGAGGACGTCGAGGTGGTCCTCTCGCCGGGCGCGCGCGTCGGTCGGGTCCGCGCCGATCCCGGCAGCGTCGAGCAGGTGATCATGAACCTCGTCGTCAACGCCCGCGACGCGATGCCGACGGGCGGCAGGCTCACCATCACGACCGAGGACGTCGATCTCGACGACGACTATGCACGCCACCACCTCGACGCGACCCCTGGCCCCTACGTCGCGCTCACGGTGACCGACACCGGCGTCGGGATGGATCGCGCCACGGTCGCGCGGATCTTCGAGCCCTTCTTCACCACCAAGGGGCCCGGGCGTGGCACGGGGCTCGGGCTCTCCACGGTGTTCGGAATCGCACAGCAGTGTGGCGGCAGCATCAGCGTGGAGAGCGAGCCGGGGAAGGGGAGCACGTTTCGCGTGTGCTTTCCCCGCATCGAGGCGGAGGTCGACGTCCCTTTGCCCGCGCCGGGGCCGGTCCTGGGCGGCGCCGAGACCATCCTCCTCGTCGAGGATCAGGACCAAGTGCGGGCGGTCGCCCACGCGATCTTGAAGCGCAGCGGCTACCGGCTCTTCGTGGCCCAGAACGGCGCCGAGGCGCTCCTCTTCGCCGAGACGCACGAGGGGCCCATCGATCTGCTCCTCACCGACGTCGTCATGCCGCAAATGAGCGGCGCCGAGCTGGCAAAGCGCATCCTCGCGATGCGCCCAGAGGCGAAGGTCCTCTGGATGTCCGGCTACACCGACGACAGCGTGGTGCGGCACGGTGTCTTCGCGAGCACCGTGGCGTTCCTCCACAAACCGTTCACCCCTGAGTCGCTCACGCGGAAAGTGCGCGAGGTGCTGGATGCACCGGCTCGCGCGCGCGCTTTGGCGTAGGCTCGCGCCTGCCATGACGAGACGAAGCGCGACCCTCCTCCTCTGCATTCTTCTCACGGCCTGCGGCGAGAGCACGCCGCCCCCGCGGGCCCCCGAGCCGGCGAAGCCCGCCGCGCCGCCCGTCACGCCTTCGGCCCCGGTCGCGAACGTGGCCCCTTCGGCGAGCGTCGCCCCGCCGCCGGCGCCTCCTGCTTCGCCCATCGATCCGGCGGTGGTCGAGCGCGCTGCCGGGGTGAAGCCCGAAGTGAGCGGCGACGTGGTGAAGGTCTCCTTCGCGCGCGACGACGTCCCCGTCGTGGTCGACGGCGTGAAGATGGCGCCGTTCCAGGGGCTCACCTCGTGGGCCGCCTTCACCCCCGGGAAGAAGCCCGGCGTGCAGGCGATGGTGATGGGTGACCTCGTGCTCTTCGAAGACGAAGTGGGGCCGGTCATGTCGGCCGCGCTCGATCACGGCATCGAGGTGACCGCTCTTCACAATCACTTCTTCTTCGCCAAGCCCGCCGTCTTCTTCATGCACATCGGTGGGGAGGGGAGCGCCGAGGAGCTCGCGCAAGGGGTCCACGGCGTGCTCGACGCCGCCCGTGCCGTGCGCGCGAAGAACAAGACCCCGGCGAGCACCTTCGGCGGCGCCCCTGTCCCCACGCCGAGCAAGCTCGACGCGGCCAAGCTCGACGCGCTTTTCGGCGTGAAAGGGGCCACGAAAGACGGCATGTACAAAGCCACCTTCGGTCGCAAGGCCAAGGCCTCGTGCGGGTGCGACGTGGGCAAGGGCATGGGGGTGAACACGTGGGCGGCCTTCGCCGGCACCGACGCGCGTGCGGTGGTCGACGGCGATTTTGCCGTCACCGAGGCGGAGCTCCAGCCGGTGCTCAAGGCGCTCCGCGCGGGGAACGTGGAGATCGTCGCCATCCACCATCACATGACCGGCGAGACGCCGCGCATCCTCTTCCTCCACTACTGGGGGAAGGGGGCCGCCGACGCGCTCGCCCGCACGGTGAAGAGCGCGCTCGATCTCACCGACTGGGACGGCCGACACCCCACGACCTGATCTCGCCGAGGCGTCGTTCGGGCGCGCGTCGCGAGCTTTGCTATCCTCCTTCGTCGATGCGCGTCGCTCTCCTCTACCCGCCGCCGTGGAAGATCGCCGCCGAGGGCGAAGCGCCGGATCCGGTGGACGGCCCGCCGCCCGAATATCGACCGGGGGATCTCGACGCTGATTTTCATCAGACGCCGTACGGGCTCTTCGCCCTCGGCGCTGCGGCCATGCGCGCGGGTCACCCGGTGAAGGTGCTGAACCTCTCGGCCTTCGCGTGGAACCGCGTCGACGAGGTGGTGCGCGCGCTCGAGGCCGACGTCTTCGGCCTCTCGTGTTGGACGGCGAACCGCCGCGGGGTGGCCCTCGTCGCCGAAGCCATCAAGCGGCATCACCCGAAGGCGCACGTGGTCGTCGGCGGTCCCCACGCCACACCGCTCGCGAAGGAGATCCTGGCGAAGTACGCCGCCATCGACACCATCTGCACCGGCGAGAGCGACCACACCTTCCTCGAGATCGTGGCGCGCCTCGCCGCCGGCGGTGACGTGCGCGGCATCGCCGGCACGGTGTACCGCGACGACCAGGGGCGTGTCGTCTTCGGTCCCAAGCGCGCGTCGATCGAAGATCTCGATTCGCTCGCTTCGCCGCACCACTACTTCGACACGCACATCTTGATGACGTCGCGCGGCTGCCCATGGCAGTGCACCTTCTGCGGCGCCGACACCACATGGGGGCGTGGCTTCCGCGGGAACTCGGTCGACTACGTGCTCGACGCCATGGAAAAGGCCCAGGCGCGGCTCCCGGTGAAGATGATCCAAATCAAGGACGACACCTTCACCACCAACAAGAAGCGCGTCCTCGAGCTGTGCCGCGGCATTCGCGCGCGCAACATGAAGTTCTTCTGGAGCTGCGACACGCGGGTCGACTTGCTGACCGAGGAGCTCCTCCGCGAGATGCGCCTCGCCGGTTGCCAGCGTCTCAGTCTCGGCGTCGAGTCGGGCTCGCAGAAGATCCTCGACGCCATCGACAAGAAGATCACCCCCGACGAGATCATCGAGTCTACCGAGCTCGCCAAGTCGGTCGGCATCAAGGTCCGCTACTACATGATGCTGGGGAACCGTGGGGAGACGCGGGAGACCTTCGAAGAGACGCTCCGCTTCCTCGAGCGCGCGAAGCCGAACGAGTACATCTTCTCGTGCCTGTCGATCTACCCCGGCACGCGTGACTTCGCCGACGCCGAGAAGGCCGGCTGGCTCGATCGCAAGGTGTTCCTCGAGGGGAACTTCCAGGAGCTCAAGACCCCCTTCGACGCCGACGAGACGACGACCGCGCTCTTGAACGAGTGGTTCTTCGCCCATCACGGCCTGCAGACGATGCACGTGCCGGACGTGGCCGAGTGCGAAGCGGTGCTCCGAAAGCTCGGCGACTACCACGCCGCTCACCTCGATCTCGGCGCGGCCTACTACCACGCGGGGGATCTCGACGCGGCGGAGCGTCACGTGCGTCGCGCCGACGAGCTCGGTTATCCGCTCCCCGGTCTCGTCCTGAACCACCTCGCGTGCATCGCCAAGGCGCGGGGCGACCTCGACGGGATGATGGACCGCTTCTCCGAGGCAGCGAAGCGAGACCCGCAGCACTTCGTGCTCATTCAAAACGTGCAAGCTGCACGCGCCTGGTTCAAGCAGGGGGGGCCGGCGAAGAAGCTCCCCCTCGACCTTCAGGTCCGTCACGACTTTCAGCTGCTCGAGCGGACGCAGCAGCCCACGCTCCCCGGTCCGCTCCCCGAGGACTTCGCCGTGTGGGGCGCGCCGCCCGCCCCCGCGCCGCCGCTCTCCGCCGACGCCGCCGCGTACCTCCGTACCCCCGACGTCGAGGGGAGCCGCTCGCACCTGAAGACCAAGCTGCGCGTCGTCCCGCAGTAAGCGGCTCGGGGGACCGAAGGGCGCGACGCCTCGACAGGGGCGCGCGTGCCGCCGTGTCGCGCGGCGCATCGTCTCGCGCGCGGTCTCTTTGGCGTCGCAGCGTTCGCGCCGCGCGGTCTCGTCGTTGCGATGCGCCGGTCCTCTGGTACGGACCGGTTCGTGCGCTTCGTCACCCACTTCGTCCTCGGCACGGGGCTCTTCGTCGCGTGCGCGATCACGGCGTGCGGAGGCGGGAGCGCCCCCGCGAGCGACACCGCCGACGGCGGCGGCGACGACACGGGCGAGGGGGGTGCGAGCGGTGACGACGGCGGCACCTCGAACGACGGCGCCACGAAGGGAGACGGCGGCACGACGCACCAAGGCGACGGCGCCGCGTGCACGCCGCCGTGTCGCGACTGGGCGACGTACCCGGCGATCGCCGTCGTGCCGCACGCGAGCGAGCTCCTCGCGGTGAGCGACGTCCACGGCGGGTACGACAGGCTCGTGCCGCTGCTCGCGGCGAACGGGGTGATCGCCGCTTCGCCCGCTTCCCCCTCGGCGGCGAAGTGGACCGGCGGCACACGCGTCCTCGTCATCGCCGGCGATCTCTTCGACAAGGGGCCCAAAGGGCTCGAGGTCATCGAGCTCTTGATGACGCTCGAGCCTTTGGCGGCGGCCCAAGGCGGCAAGGTCGTCACCCTGCTCGGCAACCACGAGGCCGAGTTCTTCGCCGATCCGTCGAACAGCAAGGCGACGGCGACGGACGGGGTCGACGTCGAGCTCTCGGCGATGGGCATCGCTCCACAAGCCATCGCCTCGGGCGCGGATCCGCGCGGCGCGTGGCTCCTCATGCGCCCCGTCGGGGCGATGGTCGGCAAGTGGTTCTTCTCCCACGCGGGGGACACGCACGGGATGAGCGTGTCGCAGCTCGAGTCGCTGTACGAAGCGGCGATCCCCAAGGGCTACGCCGATCCGGTGCTCACCGGCACGGACTCCATCCTCGAATCACGCTCTTGGTACACCGGCTCGACGGTGACGAACAACGCCGCGGCGCTCGGCGCGCTGCACATCGTCTTCGGTCACGATCCCAACGCCCTCGGCGCCAAGGGGGCGATCGCCACCGCCTCGTCGAACACCCTCCTCCGCATCGACTGCGGGATGTCGCCGGACGTGAACTACAGCACCGGTGCGCTCCTTCACGTGCACGTGGTCGGCGCGAACGACGTCGTCGAGCAGCTCGACGCCTCGGGGCAGGCGCAGGCGCTCTTCACGTCGCCCACCGGTCTCTGACCCGGCGAGGCCGTTATGTGCCCGGCGGCGGACCGCCGGAGAGCTCGCGCACGATCATCGCCTTGAGCGCGCGGGCCGCCGCCGAGAGGTACGCGTTGCCACGGTGCACGAGGGCCATTTGGCGCTTCAAGCCGCCCGACGAGAGCTCGAGCAGCGCGACCTCCAGCGCGCTCGCGCGTGCAACGAGACGCGGCAAGAGCGCCACGCCGAAGCCACGCGCCACCATGCGCCGCACGGTCTCGAGGTGATCGGCCTCGACCGCGACCTTCGGGCGCACCCCCGCTTCTTCCGCCGCGGCTTCGAGCGCGCGGGCCGCCGGCACGTTGGGGACGACGACCATCGGCTCTCCCGCGATCTCCGAGAGCGCCACCGCGCGCCCTACCTTGGCGAGGCGATGGTTGGGCGGGAGCGCCAAGACGTAGTCCTCCTGCCAGAGCTTGCGGGTGCGGAGCTCGCCGCGACGCACCGGGAGGTGCTGGATCGCCAGGTCGATCTCCCCTCGCGCGAGCCACGCCTCGAGCTCCTCGGGGCTCCCCTCGCGGAGGCGCAAGCGCACGACCGGATAGCGTGCGTGGTAGCGCGCGAGCAGATCGGGCAGAGCGTAGGCGCCGGCGCTGTGGGTCGAGCCGACGGAGACGACGCCGCGCGGGGTCTGCGCCTCCTCCTCGAGCTCGCGCACCGCGGCGGTGAGCGCTCCGACGGCGCGGGTGGCGTGGGCGAGGAAGCGCGCTCCCGCGGCGGTGGGGTGCACGCCGTCGGCACCGCGCACCAAGAGCTCGGTGCCGACCTCGCGCTCGAGCCCCTGCAAGCGCCGCGAAAGGGTCGGCTGGCTGATGCCGAGCTCTTTGGCGGCTTCGGTGATTTGGCCCCGGCTGGCCACGAGCGCAAAGGCGCGAAGTTGGTCGAGATCCACGAGGGGGCGCTCCGTTCGATGCAAATATCGCATGGTACCCATGATGGTGCATGCACTTTACGTATGCGACGGACGGCCTAAGCTCTTGTCCATGGCGCTCGCGACCCCGCTCCCCGACGACGCGCCCCGGCCCGCCGCGCCTGTGGCACCTCGCCGGGCGATCGCCCTCTCGGCGATCCTCGTCGGCCTCGTGGTCGCGGCCTTCGAGGCGACGGTCGTCACGACGGCGATGCCGACCATCGCCAAAGACCTCGGCGGGATGGAAGCCTATCCGTGGGTCTTCTCTTCGTTCCTCATCGCCTCGACCTTCAGCGTGCTCGTATGCGGCAAGCTCGCCGACGCGCTCGGGCGGAAGCCGGTCTTCACCGTCGGCATGGCGCTCTTCCTCTTCGGTTCGCTGGCGTGCGGCACCGCGCAGACGATGTGGACGCTCGTCGCCTTCCGCTTCGTGCAAGGGGTGGGAGCCGGCGCCTTGCAGCCCATCGCGATGACGATCAGCGCCGATCTCTTCTCTCTCGAGGAGCGCGCGAAGGTGCAGGCGGTGCTCACCTCGGTGTGGGGGATCTCGAGCCTCGTCGGGCCGGTGCTCGGCGCGTTCATCGTGATGCACCTCTCGTGGCGTTGGGTGTTCCTCGTGAACCTCGCCCCCGGAGTGCTCTCGGTGGTGCTCCTTCACCTCGGCTACCGCGACCCTGCTCGCGCGGCCACGACGGGGCGCCGCGCCGGCCTCGAGAGCGCGCTCTTCGCCGGCCTGGCCGCGTGCCTGCTCCTCGTGGCCATCGAACCGGTGCCCGGCCTCTCGCCCCTCGCGCACCTTGCGCTGCGCGTGCTCGGCCTCGGCGCGGTGGTGGCGTTCGTCCTTCGTCAGCGCACGACGAAGGGGCCGCTCCTCCCGCTCTCGCTCCTCGCCGAGCCGGCGGTGCAGACCGGTTTCATCGGCGCGACCGCGGCCGGCGCAACGCTCTACGCGACGACCGCGTATGTCCCCTTGTGGCTCTCGCGTGACGCCTCGGCGTCGCCGCTCCTCGGCGGCGCCGCGCTGGTGCTGCTCCTCGTCGGGTGGTCGTTCGGTTCGACGTTCGGCGTGCGCGTGCTCGTGCGCCACGGCATGCGCGCGAGCGTAGGGGGGGGCTTCGCGCTCTCGTCCTTGGGGCTCCTGACGCTGGCGGTGGCCGTGCGCGACCATCTCCCCTTGGGCGTGGCGTTGGCTGCGCTCTTCGTCACGGGCCTCGGCCTCGGCCCGGCGTCGAGCACAGGTCTCGTCGGGACCCAGGCGCGCGCGCCGTGGCGTCACCGCGGGAGCGTGACGAGCGCGATCTTCGGCGCACGCACGCTGGGCGGATCACTCGCCGTGGCCGCGCTCGCGCACGGCGCCGACGGCGGCGAGCTCTCCGCCGGGGCGCGCTTCACCGCGCTCCTCGTGATCGTCCTGGTCGTCACGCTCGTCTCCTTCCGCCTCGCGCCCGGGCTCCTCGCGCGTGTGGGCGACAGTGACGTCGAGGCCTAGGCCACGACAGCCTTCGCGCCAGCGCGCGCTCGTTCGAAGCGCGTCCTCGTGTCAGCGGAGGACGGCGTAGACCGAGCCGCCGCCCGACCACACCACGGCGCGAGGGCCGACGGCGAGGGCTTCGGGGGCGACGAGCGCGTGCACCACGCGGATCGGCGCGCCCTCCTCGGCCGTGAGCGACATCACCGCGCCGTCGGTCCGCGCGTGGCCTCCGACGGGGAGCGGGCCGCTCGGGAGTGAGCCCGTGAGCCAGAAGATCGAGTTCGTCGACTCGTCCTTCACGACCGCGCGGGGTGCGAGCTGGTTCGTCGCCATCGCGGTGGGGTGACTCCCGTCCTTCCACACCATCTTGATCGAGCCGTCGCCGAGGTCGGTGAAGTAGAGGCACGTGGCGTCGACGGCGATCCCTTCGACGGCGCCTGTGGCCTGGGCGAGCGTGATGACCCCGGCCTGCTGCGCCTTGTAGACCTTGCGCACGAGACCGGGGGACGTCGTGCTCCCTTCGGTCGCCCAGTACACCCCCTCGTCGTCGACGGTGAGAGCGATCACGCTGGGCTGATCGGTCGCGAGCACGGTGATCGCGCCGCCGGTCTTCGCGACCTTGGCGATGGCCCCGTCGTCGGTGGAGAAATACACGTCGGTCGCGTCGACGACGACCGCGAGCGGGCTCCCCGTCAGGGCGGGCGCGGCGTCGCGCGGGGCGCCACCGGACTTCGGCGTCGCGAGGATCGCGCGATCGCTCGCGCCGTGCTCGGGCCAGAACACCGTGGTGCCGTCGATCGCGAGCCCCGCGCGCGAGCCGGCCACCGGGTGAACGCTCCCGGCGACGACGCGCGGCGCGCCACCGGCGAGCGGAGCCACGAGCACCGCCGAGTCGGTGGTGAAGTACGCGAGGTCGCCGTCGATCGCGACGGCGCGCGCGTTCGCGTTCTCGGCGAGCGTGACCACCTTCGCGTGATCGTCGGCGACGGGACCTCCGCCGCTCGCGACGGGATCGATCGTCGTCGTCCCGCCACAACCTGCCGCGACAACCGCTGTGGCGAGAAGGAAGGCGCGACGCATGCGGGAAGAATACCCCCGCGTCTCGGCGCGCGCTACGCGGTCAGTTGGCTCCGGCGCGCTCGAGCGCGACGAAGCGCGTTTGTCCTTCGCGGCGCACCTTCAAGAGCACCGGCGCGGCTGCGTCGCCCGAGGTGAGCGCACGCTTGAGATCGGCGCCGTCGGCGATGGCACGATGGTTCACTTCGACGATGACGTCCCCCGGGGCGAGCTCACCGTCGGCCGCGCTCCGCGGAACGACGCCGACGACGGCGGCTCCTCCGCCTGGCGCGTCTTCCACCTGCACGCCGAGGCCCGAAGGTTGCGCGGGCGCCGCCGACGACATGGCGCTCGCCGGTACCGGGCTCTCGCGGAGGGCGTCGAGCGTGACGTCGAGTGACTTCGTGGTCTTGTCGCGGAGGAAGCGGAGCGCGACGTGCGACCCAGGGGCGTGGCGGGCGACGAGCCGGGGGAGCTCGCGTGCGCTCGGCACGTCGGCGCCGTCGACTTGCAGGACCACGTCCCCAGGCTTGAGCCCGGCCCGCGCGCCCGAGCCTCCGCGCTCGACGTCGGCGATGAGCGCGCCTCGCGGTCGATCGAGCCCCAGCGCTTTGGCGAGTGGAGCGTCGACAGACTGAATGACGACGCCCAGCCGCCCGCGCTCCACGTGGCCGGAGGCGAGCAGCTGCGGGACGACGTCCTTCACCTCGTCGACGGGGATGGCGAAGCCGATGCCCTGGCCGCGCGGGTTGATCGCCGTGTTGATGCCGATGACCTCGCCGCGCAGGTTGAAGAGCGGTCCGCCGCTGTTCCCCGGGTTGATCGAAGCGTCGGTCTGGATGAAGTCGTCGTAGGGGCCGGCGCCGATCGACCGGCTCTTGGCGCTCACGATCCCCATCGTCACCGTGTGACCGAGGCCGAACGGATTGCCGATGGCCACGACGTAGTCGCCGACGCGCAAGCCCTCGCTCGAGCCGAGCGCGGCGGCGGGGAGGTTCTTCGCCCCTTCGATCTGAAGGAGCGCCACGTCGAGCTTCTCGTCGCGACCTTGCACGTGCGCCCGGAACTCGCGCTCGTCGGCGAGACGAACCTTCACCTCGGTGGCTCCGGCGACGACGTGGGCGTTGGTGATCACGTGGCCCGCGGGGTCGACGATGAAGCCCGAGCCTTGCGCTTGGCGTCGCACCAACGGCGCCCCTTCGCCGAGCCCTTGGCCGGGGCCCTGACCGAAGAAGTCGAACGGATCGACCATCGCGCGACCGCGCGCCTCGACTTCGGCGGTGATGTTGACCACCGAGGGCTGGACCTTGGCCACGAGGGTGGCGACGTCCACCGTGCCTCCGGCGACGACCGGGGGGGACGCGAACGGCGCAGGTGTCGCCGCGAGCGCGGTCTCTGGCGGCGCGCCCGGACCTTTCGCCGAGGCGCTTCCTTGGCAGCCGCTGACGAGGCCGAGAGCAAGGCAAAGGGGGAGGAGGGGAGAAGTTCGCATCGGCAGGGGAACCCGCGAGCGGCACGATTCCTTCCCGGCGTCCGCGCGGTCCTGCTACCCGCTTCGCGTCCAGCGTTGCTGGGAATTTCCCCTGAAAATCGGCTCGGAAGGCTCAGATGAAGTGGGCGCCGCTCCCACCTTCGTCGGGTCGTCGCACGACGTGAAAAAAAGTGACGTGCGCGAAGATCGTAGGGCGCTCCACGTCGTACGCTAAGGACGGCGGCGCGCGTGCTCGGCGAGCGCTCGCGCGGCGGCCCGACCTCGCATGGACGTCACCCTCGTTCTCACGCACGACTGCAACCTGGGCTGCGGCTACTGCTATGCGGGCCGCAAGTTCAAGAAGGTCATGCCGCGCGAGACCGCGAAGGCTGGGCTCGAGCTCGCCTTCTCCGACGCTCCGAAGAAGGTGCAGATTTCCTATTTCGGCGGTGAGCCGACGCTCGAGTGGGACTTGCTCGTGACGACGGCCCGCGACGCGCGCGCCCTCGCCGAAGCACGAGGCGTGACGCTCCTCCAGAGCGTCACGACCAACGGCACGCTGCTCACCGCGCCCCGCGTGAAGGAGCTCGCCGAGCTCGACGTCTACGTCGCCCTCTCCATCGACGGCAACCGCGTGGCCCACGACGCGAATCGACCGCGCATGGGGGGCGGCTCGAGCTACGACGACGTCTCGCGCGGGCTCGATCTCCTCTTGGCCGAGGGGAAGCCCTTCGAGACGATCAGCGTGCTCACGCCGGCGAGCGTGGGCGAGCTCGGCGCGAGCGTGTCGGAGCTCTTCGCCCGCGGCGTGCCGCGCGTCTCGTTGAATCCTTGCTGGGAAGCGGCGTGGTCCGACGAAGCGCTCGCCGTGTGGGAGCGCGGGCTCGAGCACGCCGCCGGGACGGTCGCCGGCTGGATGCGCCTCGGGCGCACCGTGAGCCTCGCGCCCCTCGACGCCAAGATCCTCGCGCGCCTCAAAGGCGGGCTCGAAGCCGGCGACACGTGCTCCCTCGGCGACACGTCGATCGCGGTGGCGCCCAGCGGGAACCTCTACGCCTGCGAGCGCCTCGTGGGCGAGGACGAGATCCCCGAGCACGTCATCGGTCACGTGAGCCGCGGCCGCGATCGCACGATGCGGAGCGCCATGCCCGAACATCACGCGCAGAACGACGAGTGCGGGAGCTGCGCCGAGCGCGGGCGCTGCAGCGCGTACTGCGCGTGCGCCAATCTCGCCGAGACGGGCGACGCGAGCATCGCCGGCGGCGTGCAGTGCTGGTACGAGCGCACGACGATGCGTCTCGCCGACATGCTGGCCGAGCGCCTCTTGGCGGAGAAGAACGAGACCTTCCTCGCGTGGTTTCTTCGCGGCTCGTCGTTCGACCGCGCGCGGTGGGACGCGTGGCACGCGGGGCCTGCTCCTCGCGAGCTCACGCGGAGCGCGCCGCGCCGTTCCCTCCCGGTGGTGCCATGAAGAAGAAAGAGTCGAAGGCGTCGTTCGAGCGCGCGCGTGACGTGGGCGCCCGCGTGCGCCCCCTCGCGCCGGTTCTTCGCGGAGCGCTGCCGGTCGGTGCGGCGGCGATCTCGGCGCTCGCTCTCATGAAGGCCGCATCCCCATCGCCTGGCCCTCCGCCGTGCGCGGCCGACTGCGACGCGAATCAGAGCATCTTCGAACAAGGCATGCGCTCGGTGGAGCACGCCCTCTCGCGGGTCTTCGGCGTCGTCTCGCCCACCGTGGAGACGCGTCAGGTCGCCGGCGCCATGGCCCAGCTCGACCCCGTGCCCACCCACGATCCAGTGGGCACGACGACGACCCCGGTCGTCGATGTGCAGGACGACCGCCCGACCACGCCGCCGATTCCGCCGCACGCGCACCCTCCTTCGGTTGCCGGTGGGATCGGCGCGATCGCTCCGCCCACGGCGACCGCGAGCACGAAGGCCGTCGCGCCGCACCCCCACCCGCCGCTCCTCGGTGGGAAGCCGGTGGCTCCGTCGCACGGCAAGTAGCGCGGGGCTCTCGTCGACGTCGGATGCGCGACCCTGCGGCGCGCGCGTCATGCCCGCGGTTTGAAGTGCTTCTCCTTCAAGCGCTCGTAGCCGGCAATGGAGAGGAGCGTGAGCGGGTCGCTGGGCGCGGGCCGTTCGCGGAACGCGCGTGCGATCGACTCGCCCGGCGCGAGCCCGAGCGTCGCGCGGAGCGTCGCGAGGACCGCACGCATCTCGGCCACGGTGGCGCGAGCTTCGGCGTCGGTCGTCTTCCCTTCGCGCAGGCGGTCGAGCAAGATGCACACGAAGTTGCGGCACGTGCTGGGGCGCGTCGCGTACTCGACGCACATCTGCCCCTCGAGCGCGCCGCAGGGCTGGGGGAAGCGCTCCGACGAGCTGACGCGAAGCCGTACCAAGGTACGGGCCGGCATGGCCGCGAGATCCTCGGCGAGGAGCTCCCCCGAGTCGAAGAGGCTCCCGTCGCAGCAGAGCGCGCACTCTGCGCAGAGCGGGGCGTTCTCGACCTCCATGCGACGAGTCTAGCGGCGCAGAGGCGTCGCGGACAGCGACGGCGGACGACGCGCGGAGGGGGCCCGTGCACCGGCGCGCGCGCGCCCGCGAAGGCCGCGCGGTGCGCAATCGCCGCGTCGTACCACGAGGAACTGAGGCGGCGTTTGTCGTGCATCGGCGCGACAATGAGCTAGAGTCCAGCCAACTCGGGAGTCTTTCCCGGCACCTTGAAGCAACCTTCGGCCCGCAGAGAAACCATGAACACTTCCCAACGTCGCGTTCGTGTCGCTGCCTCGCTCCTCACGCTCCTCGGCCTCGCCGGAGCGCAGATGCTCGCCTCTTGCTCGGGGGACGACACGTCCGCTGGTGGCGACGGCGGCACCGACGCGATGCCCGATCAGTCGGCCACGGACGGCGGTGGTCAAGGCGACGGCGCAACCGACGGCGGCGGCTCGACCGACGGCGGCACCGACGCCGCCGACGCGGCGAGCGGTGCGATCGCCATCTCCGCCGGCACCGACCAGGTGTGTGTCGTCATGACGGATCACACGGTGCGCTGCTGGGGCTCCAACTACTACGGCGAGTCGGGGCAAGCGCTGACGGGCGCGCCCGGCGCCGGCGCCCCCATCCTCACGCCGAAGCCGGTGTCGGGTGCCAGCGCGATCAGCGCGCTCAGCCTCGGCGCCGCGCACTCGTGCGCGCTCAACGCCAGCGGCCAGGTCTTTTGCTGGGGGAGCAACCAGTACGGTCAGCTCGCGCAGGCCAGCGACGGTGGGGACCAGCTCCTCTCGATCGCGCCGGTGCAGGTCACGCTCCCCGGCACCACGCAGCAGGTCTCGGCGGGCTTCTACCACACGTGTGCGCGCGGGTCCGACGGCTCGGTGCGCTGCTGGGGGGAGAACGACACCTCCCAAATCGGCGCCGCCGCCTCGGACGGCGGTTCGCTCGGCGAGTTCGTGTCGACGCCCACCGTCGCGTCGATCTCGGGCGTCACCTCGCTCGACGTCGGTGGCCGCTTCGGCTGCGGCGTCTTCTCCGACGGCGGAGCCGCGTGCTGGGGCGACAACTCGCAAGGGCAGCTCGGTCGCGGCGGGAGCCAGCCGTTCTCGCCGGCGTCGACGCCGACCTCCGCGCCGATCGTCGGCTTCGCGGCGGACGCAGGCATCGCGGCGGTGGGACGCTCCACGGCGTACAGCGAAGCCGTCCTCCTGACGGACAAGACCGTGCAATCGTGGGGCTACAACGGCCTGGGCGGCCTCGGCCCGGCGGCAGCCGGTGGCCTCGTCGGCACACCGACGGCGAATCCCGCTGTCAGCAATGTCGTCGAGATCGGCCTCGGCTACGGCGCGTCGTGCGCGCTCTTCACCGACGGAACCGTCGGGTGCTGGGGCGGTACCGCGCGCGGAGCCATCGGGCTCGACCCGGCGGACGCGGGGGTCCTGCAGAGCGCGCCCCACAAGATCGCGGGGATCACCGACGCGACGCACATCGCCGTCGGCTGGGACAACTTCGCCTGCGCTCTGCGCAAGACGGGTGCGGTCGTCTGCTGGGGCGAGAACGCCGCCGGGCAGCTCGGGCGCGGGATCGCTCCCGCCACGCTCGCCTTCGACCCCGCGCCGGCCCCGGTCAAGTTCTGAGACGGCGCGCGCCGCGCGATCACTTCTCGCGCGGCGCCGACCGAACGAGCTCGCCGAGCACGAGAAGGATGCGCGCGCCCGCGGCGCGGCAGTCGGCGAGCGCGTCGCGGATCTCGCCGTGCGCGAGATCGTGCGGTAGCTCGTCGAGCGCGAAATCGATGTTCATCGTGATCGCCGCGAGAGAGCTACGCATCTTGTGAGCCAGATCGTTGACGGGCTCGGGGGGGACGCTGCCGCTTCGTATGTTGTGCATGACCTGTCTCCCTGCCCCCAAATGAACGGCTACCAGTTGACGTCGATGAAGGGCGGCGCAGGCCGCGCGAACAAATATCCCTGAAGCAAGTCGCACCCGAGCGCGAGGAGCGCGTCGCGCTCGCGCGTCGTCTCGACCCCCTCGGCCACGACCTCGATGCCGAGATCTCGGCACACGTTCACGAGGGAGCGCACGAGCTTCTGGCTGGTCGTCTTCTCGTCGATGCCGCGCACGAGCGCCATGTCGATCTTCACGATGTCCGGCTCGACCGCCGCGATGCTCGTGAGGCCCGCGTACCCCGCGCCGATGTCGTCGATGGCGATGCGGAACCCGAGGTCGCGGAGCGCGCGCACGCGCTCCTGCACACGCGGAACGGTATCGAGGCTCGCGCGCTCGGTGAGCTCGAGCACCGTGCGATGCGCGACCTCGGCGAGCGGAGAGGTCGGGTCGAAGAGCGCCTCGTCGTCGAGATCGCTCGGATGCAAGTTGGCGAACAGGAGCTCGCCCCCTGCGTGGCCGGCGAAGGGCCGCGGCGCGATGAGCTGAATCCTCGAGCTGAGACGTCGAAGTTGATCGAGCTCCTCCGCTGCGCCGAAGAGCGCGCCGGGGTGGGGGAGCCGCGCCTCGCTCGAGCGGACGAGCGCCTCGTACCCGTAGACGCGCTTCTTGGACCAGGAGACGATCGGCTGGTAGGCCATCGTCAGCTTGTCGAGCGCCGAGTCGAAGGCCTCCGCCAGGTCGGCGTGGCGGCGCTGTCGCTCTTCCACGCGCTGCGCGACCTTCAGGGCGTGACGTCGTTCCATCGCGCGTTCGCGTTGGGCGAGCGCGGAGGCCACGGCCTCTTCGAGGGTGCCCCGATTCACCGGCTTGCAGAAGTAGCGGAACGCGCCGTACTCGAGGGCGAGCATCGCCGTCTCCACCGTCGGCGAAGTCGACACCAAGATCACGGGAAGATCCGGGTCGTGCTCGCGTGCCGCTCGCACCACGTCGAGCCCGTTCACCTTCGGCATCATGACGTCGGTGATGAGGACATCGGCGCGATTGTCGCGGATCAGATCGAGCGCGACGTGGCCGTCGGTGGTGCGCTCGATCTCGTAGGAGGCAGGGAGCATGCGCCGGTAAGCGCGGGTGATCTCCTCCTCGTCGTCGAGGAGCACGACGCGGGGAGCGCTTCGCGGGGACGGCCGCGGCATCTCCTCCAGGTCCATCACGGTGTCCCGAGCGCGCATGCTCACGACTTGTCTCCCGAGCGGCCCACGGTCATGAGCGAGACGTACTTGGCGATCTGCACGCGCGCGGCCTCGGGGAGGCCGATCAGCTCGAGACCGACGGCGCGCGGCGCGCCGTCCCCCTTCTTGCCGACGCGGGCCCAGCGGACCTCCGCCGGGCAGGTGATCAAGCGTCCCTCGAGCGGGAGCGCGAAGCGCACCGCGACGCGGCCTTTGGGCTCGGTGGCGTCGCGCGAGAAGAACAGCATGCCCGTCTCCGAGATGTCCTCGCTGCGACCGTCGATGGTCCCTTCGGACGTCGTGATTTGAACCGGCGAAGCGTAGGGCGCGCGGGCGGCCTGCCTTCGACTGAGCGCGCCCTGGGCCTCGCGCGTCGCCGGAGGATCCAAGAGGCACGTGAGCTCGGGAGCACCGGGCCAGGCCTGGGCGAGCTCGTTGGCGAACTCGGTCGCCGAGCGCGGGCGAAGCGCGCGGTC
This sequence comes from uncultured Polyangiaceae bacterium, assembly GCA_964531795.1. Classification (GTDB taxonomy): domain Bacteria; phylum Myxococcota_A; class Polyangia; order Polyangiales; family Polyangiaceae; genus CAZHHD01. The sequence continues at coordinate 156,658 of CAZHHD010000013.1, forward strand.
TTTGGAGAGCGCGCGATCGATGACCGCGCAGAGCGCCTTGGGCGCGCCGCACATCGACGCGAGCGGCGTGGGAGCGCCGGGCGAAGCGACGTTCACCAGGATCTGCTGGTAGGTGCCGCGGTAGGGGAGCTTCCCCGAGAGGCACTCGTAGAGCGTGAGGGCCAGGGCGTAGACGTCGGCGCGGTGGTCGACGTCCTCGAGGGCGAGGAGCTGCTCGGGCGCCATGTACTCGGGCGTGCCCAAGACGGCGCCGGTGCGCGTGAGGCGCTGCTCGTCGCGGCCGTGCACCCGCGCGATCCCGAAGTCGATGAGGCGGACGCGCTCGCGCCCCTCCATGTCGCGGTGGATGAAGATGTTGCCGGGCTTGAGATCGCGGTGGACGACTCCGGCGCGGTGCGCGGTGGCGAGCGCCGAGCAGAGCTGAAGGCCGAGCGAGACCGTGTCGCTCTCGCCGATGGCGGTCCGCGCCGTCAGGATCCCTTCGAGCGTCCGTGCTCCCTCGAGGAGCTCGAGCACGATGTACGGCGAGCCGTCGCGCGTGATTCCGCCGTCGAGGATGTCGACGATGCCCGGGTGCCGGACCGCGGCCAGCGCTCGCGCTTCGCGAAGGAGGCGCGCCCGAAGCTCGGGGAGCACTGCCGTCGGCACGCCCGGCGTCACCACCTTCACAGCGACGCGTCGTCGCGTGAAGCGGTGGATGGCCTCGTACACGACGCCAGCGGCGCCGCGTCCGAGCTCACGCGTGAGCATGTACTTCGCGTCGACATGCGAGCCAGCGGCGACGCCGTGGGCTTGCGGATGGACGCCCGAGTCGAGATCCTCGTCGTTCTCCCAGATCTCGGAACCCTCGAGCGCGGTATTCGTCTTCACCTTCCCACCTCCTGAAGGGTGGAACGACCGAGGGGTCGCCCGGGATAAGGGCGCATCGTTGGAAGGCGCGGTCAACTTTGACCCTCCACGTTCCTCGAACAAATGCAGCTCTCGGGCGAGAGGGTCAGTTCTGACCTCCTGACGATCTCCGAGAATCCATGGAATCCGCAGCGAGCCGACGAGGGGAGGGTCGCGAGCGACCTCATCGATTTCTCGTTCGGCCACGAATCTTCGAAAAAATGCCGAAGAACCTCGCATGGCACGTGGCGCGCAATACGTCTCCACGATGCTCACTCACGACGCCACCACGAACTCGCTCCCCGAAGAACCCGTCTCGCAGGTCCGCCTGCGCGTCGCCCCGCGCCTCGTCGAGGACGCCGCGCCGACGACGGCCGACTTCGTCGAAGAGAAGACGAAGGCGTCTGCCCCGACGCGCGAGGACATTCTCGCGTACCTCCCCATCGTCGAGAGCGAAGTGGCGCGATTCCTCCGCCGCCTTCCGCGCTCGGTGCTTCGCGACGACCTCGTCTCTGCGGGGACGGTCGGCCTCTTCGACGCCCTCCGCAAGAACGGTGGGGAGCGCGACGTTCGCTTCGAGCACTACGTACGCATCCGCGTGCGCGGGGCGATCCTCGACGAGCTCCGCCGCGAGGATTGGCTCTCGCGTGGCGACCGCGCCAAGCAGCGCGCGGCCGAGACCGCCGGCGGCCTCGTGTACCTCGAGGACCTCGCCGAGGGCGGGATGGACGCCGAATCGTCCGACGAGAGCCCGGCCGACGCCACCGCGCGGCGCATGTGTTGGGACGCGGTCGCGTCCGCGGTCGACACGCTCCCCCCGCGCGAGCGCGAGCTCGTGGAGCTCTATTACCTCCGCGGCTGGATGGCGAAGGACATCGCTCGATCCTTGGGCGTGAGCGAGCCCCGTGTTTCGCAGCTCCACGCGCAGGCGATGACGCGCCTCCGCGAGAAGCTCGGCGCGTGGCGCCCCGAGCCCGCGCGTGTCCCCGCGCCGCCCGCGTCGACCCCCAAGCTCGCGCCGTGCGTGCGTCTCTCGCTCGTCCCCGCGCCGCCGCCCGACGGCGACGCTGCGCCCGCGCGCCTCGCCGGCTGAGGCCGTCCTTGACGCCCCTGGAGGTCACATGGGAAGAAACGATGACCTCGCCATGCCATCTCCGAACGAGACGTCTCGTGCCTTCGGTGCGGTGCTCCGAGCGCTCGCGACGACGTCGGAAAAGACCATCCGTGGCGCAGCGCAGGAGCCCGCGGCGACGGAGCTGCAGCGGCTGGCCGAGGACTTTGCGCTGTTCGCCACCGACGGCGCTGCGGGAGCCGTCGACCTCGGGCATGTGCTCGGGGCCGTCCTCCGCGCGAGCAGCTGCGGGGCGATCTTCGACGTGCACGTCACTGGTGCTCCGGGGGTCTTTGCCGCGTGCCCGCCGCGGGAGCTCGCGGTCGGCTTGCTCTTCCTCTTCGTCGCGTGCGCCGAAGGGGTCGTCGTTACGCCGCGCGGAAGCCTGGCGATGCGCGTGAGCGAGCGTGACGGCGCGATCGTGCTCGAGCTCGACGCGCCCGACGGCGCAGGACCCCAGACACGCTCCGAGCTCGTCGCGCTGGCGACGGCGCATCTTGCGCCCGTCGGAGGCACGGTCACGCGCCGCCTGGAAGCGCCCGGCCTCGCGCTCCACGTCACCCTCCCCGCGGCGCCGCCGAAGCCGGCGACTCCGCTCCCGGCGGCGACCGCTCGGCGCGGCCGCGTGCTCGTCGTGGACGACGAAGCGAGCATCGTGAACTCCATCAAGCGGATCCTCGGTCGTGACTACGACGTCGTCGGGCTGACGCGCGCCGCGGAGGCCGTTCGTCTGCTCGAGGCTGGCGAGCGCTTCGATCTCATCTTGTGCGACCTCAACATGCCGGAGATGAACGGCATGGATTTCTACTCCGCGCTCCAGCGCGTGTCGGAGGAGTCGGTCGGGCGCCTGGTGTTCGTGACCGGGGGGGGCTTCACCCCGACCGAGCGCGCCTTCCTCGCCTCGATCGCGAACGAGCGCTATTCGAAGCCGATGGAAGTGAGCGTGCTACGCGCCCTCGTGAAGCGCGTCATCGGCTGAGCTTCGAACGCGGGACGCCTCGTTGCCTTCTCACCGGGCTGTCGGCATTCTGGTGAATCGTATGCCCCGTCTCAGCGCGATGCCCCCCCCGGCGCTCCTCAGGGAGCGCTCGCCGGCGCGCGTACTGGTGGTCGACGACGATCCCGCCTTGCGCCGCGTGCTCGCGCGCGTGCTCGTGGCGAACGGTTTGGTGGTGGAGACGGCCGAAGGCGGCGCGGCGGCGCTTCGTCAGCTGGACGCCTTTCGTCCCGACATCGCGCTCGTCGACTACAACATGCCCGACATGACGGGGGCCGACGTCCTCGAGCGCGTCAAGGCTACGCACCCGACGATCGAGGTCATCATCCTCACCGCGTTCGCCGACGTGAACACCGCCGTCGCCTGCGTGAAAGCGGGGGCGCACCACTACCTCACGAAGCCGCTCCAATCGAACGACGTTCTCCTCATCGCCGTCGAGCGCGCCGCCGAGCATCGCCGGCTCACCGAGAGGACGCAGCGCCTCGAGGAGGAGCTCGTCGCCCACGAGCGCTTCGGCGAGCTGATGGGAAGCTCGAAGGAGATGCGCGACGTCTACCGCATCGTCGAGGGCATCGCCCCGACCATGGCGACCGTGCTCATCACCGGCGAGAGCGGCACCGGCAAGGAGCTCGTGGCGCGTGCGCTTCACCAAAACTCTCCTCGCGCCGGTGCCCCGTTCGTGGCGGTGAACTGCGCGGCCATCCCTCGTGATCTGGCGGAGAGCGAGCTCTTCGGCCACGTGCGGGGAGCGTTCACCGGCGCGGGCGCGTCGCGCGCCGGTCTCTTCGAGTCGGCGAACGGCGGCACGGTGCTCCTCGACGAGGTGGGCGATCTTCCGCTCGCCGCGCAAGTGAAGCTCCTTCGCGTGCTCCAAGAGAGCGAAGTGAAGCGCGTGGGGTCGGACGAGACGCGCAAAGTGGACGTACGCGTCGTCGCCGCGACGAACGTCGACCTCCGCGGGAGGATCGAGTCGGGCGAGTTTCGTCAGGACCTCTTCTACCGCTTGAACGTCGTCCCCGTCGCGCTTCCGCCGCTTCGCGTGCGCGGTGACGACGTGATCGTCTTGGCCGAGCACTTCGTGCAGAAGAACGCCCGCAAGCTGAAGCAGCCGCCGAAGACGCTGAGCCCCGCCGCGCTCTCGGCCATTCGGGCGTATCCGTGGCCGGGAAACGTGCGCGAGCTCGAGCACGCGATCGAGCGCGCGGTTCTGCTCTCGCGCAAGGCGACCATCGACGTCCTCGACTTGGGGCTCGAGGCGTCGCACGAGACGCGTCGGCTCGACGCGGTTCCGGCCGAGGGGGAGCATCTGCCGCTCGGACTGCTCTTCGACCTCCCCTATCCCGAGGCCAAGAAGCGCCTCACGTCGTTGTTCGACGAGAGCTACTCCGAGCGTCTGCTGAAGCGTTGCGGAGGGAACGTCGCCGAGGCCGCGCGCCAAGCCGGGCTCGATCGGTCGAACTTCCGTCGCCTCGCGCGCCGCGCCAAGCGCGAGGCCTGAGCGCCCTCACGTCCTCTTGGGGAGACCCATCTCCTCGCGCACGCACGCGCGCACGTCGTCGAGCGTAGCCACTCCGAGCTTCTCGCGGATCCGGTTGGCGAACGTCTTCAATGTGCCGGTCTCGATCCCCAAGTGCGAAGCGCTCTCTTTGCGAGCCTGCGGCGACATCAAGTCGATGAGGACCGCCGCCTCCTTGGGCGAGAGCATGGCCTTCATCGCGAGCCTGCGCACCGCCGCCGCCGTCGCGACGTCGCAGTCGGTGTCGAACGTCGCCACGTCGAGGAGGAAGGAGCGGAGCTGAACGGCCGTCGCCGGTTTGGCGATGAGGCGGCACTCCAGGCGGTCGGCGGCGTTCACGACCTCTCGTCGGCCGTGGTTGCCCGTTACGATGGCGCAAGGCACGACGCCGTTCCTCGCGCGAATGAACTCGGCCACGTCGATGCCGGTCGCGACGTATCCGTCGTGGGCCTCGTCACCGAGATGAACGTCGATGACCACGCCAGCCCACGCAGTGCGGCCGTCGAAGAGCCTCCTCGCCTCCGAGGCGGTGGTCGCCAGCACGGCCTGGCGGAGCGGGCGAATGGTCCGCTCCCACGCCCGCGCCACGCGCGCGTCGTCTTCGGCGATGAGAACTGCGGACTCCCCCACGATTGGATTCGTACCACGTCCGTCCCGGCGTCGCGGCGTTGGCCTGCGGTTGTCCCCGGGTAGGAGCACACGCGAGTATGGCGCATCCGTAAAGAACAGCGAATTCATGGGCAAAATAGCGCATGAGCTTCGCGTGTCTGTCCCCCTCGTGGGGGACAGACACACTTCCTATTCGTTGCTTTACTCGATGACGCGGAGCGCTCGCCCATACGCCGTTCGGCGGGCGAGCAGCGTCGAGGAGGGGAAGGGATGGTTCGTCCGCTACGTGTGCTTCTCGTCGAAGACTCGAAGCAGGACGCCGAGCTCATCGCGCTCGAGCTCCGCCGAGGCCGGCACACGTGCGTGATCGAGCGCGTCGAGACGCGGGACGCCATGCGCGACGCCCTGGCGCGCGAGCCGTGGGACATCATCCTCTCCGATTGGTCGCTCCCCTCGTTCGACGCGCTCGGCGCGCTCGAGGAGCTCCGCGCCGCGAAGCTTCCCATCCCGCTCATCGTCGTCTCCGGCTCCATCGGCGAGGAGCGCGCCGTCGAGGCGCTGCGCGCCGGCGCCAAAGACTACGTTCTGAAGGACCGCCTGGTTCGTCTGCCCCACGCGGTCGAGCACGAGGTCACCGAGCGCGAGGCCTACGACCGAATTCGCCGTGAGCGCCAGCGCGCCGAGGAGGCCCTCCGCGAATCGAGCGCGGCCTACCGCGCGCTCTTCGAGAACAGCCCCGTTCCCATGTACGCGCTCGACGTCCAAGGGCTCGGCGTCCTCGCCGTCAACGAGACCTGTCTAGCGCTCTACGGCTACGACCGGAACGAGTTCTTGGCGCTGAGCCTCCCCGAGCTCTGCATCGACGCTCCCGCGCTGCTCGCGGACCTCGACGCCAACCGCATTCACGTCACGACGTCGCGCCACGTGAAGAAGAGCGGCGAGGAGATGCTGCTCGAGGTCACGTCGCGGCTCGAGACCCTCGCCGGCTCCTCGCGCATCCTCGTCGCCCTTCGCGACGTCACCGCGCAGCAGCGCGTCGAAGAAAAGCTGCGCCAAGCGCAGAAGATGGAGGCCATCGGTCGTCTCGCCGGCGGCATCGCGCACGACTTCAACAACTTGCTCTCGGTGATCCTGAGCTACGGCGAGCTCCTGAAGGAGAACGACGCGCTCGACGAAGAGGTCCGTCTGGAGGTGACCGAGATTTGCACCGCGGGTCGCCGGGCCGCCGACCTCACGCGGCAGCTGCTCGTCTTCAGTCGACAGCAGGTGCTCGAGCCCAAGGTGCTCAGCCTCTCCGAGCTCATCGCGAACATGCGGACGATGCTCGGTCGGATGCTGGGCGAAGACATCGACTTCGTCCTCGCGGCCTCCCAGGCCTCGGGCCGCGTGCGCGTGGACCCGGGGAGCATGGAGCAGGTCATCATGAACCTCGTGGTGAACGCCCGCGACGCGATGCCGAGCGGCGGGCGTCTCTACGTGGAGACCCGCGACGTCGAGCTCGTGCCGGGCGACGCGCGCCTCACCTCACGCGCCAGGCCCGGCCGCTACGTGATGCTCACGGTGAGCGACACCGGAACCGGCATGGACCGCGCCACGCTGGGGAGGATCTTCGAACCCTTCTTCACGACGAAGGAGAGAGGCAAGGGGACCGGGCTCGGGCTTTCCACGGTCTTCGGCATCGTGGAGCAGAGCGGAGGCGTGGTTCGCGTGGAGAGCGAGCCGGGCGACGGCGCCCGCTTCGAGATCTATCTCCCCAGCACCAACGCCGACATCGACGTCCTCGGGGCGTCGCCGACGCCGTCGACGCTGCGCGGGCGCGAGACCATCCTGCTCGTCGAGGACGAAGAGCAGGTTCGTGCCGTGGCCTCGGGGATCCTGCGCGGACGTGGTTACCGTGTCATCGAGGCGAGCGGCGCCGAGGAGGCGGACCGTGTCTCGACGCAGTACGACGGGTCGATCGACCTTCTCTTGAGCGACGTGGTCCTCCCGCAAATGAGCGGCCCCGAGCTCGCGCGGCGCCTGGCCAAGGTCCGACCGGAGATGTCCTTGCTCTGCATGTCGGGCTACACCGACGACCGCGTCAGCTACCACGGCCTCGACGACCGCATCGCTTACCTGCAGAAGCCGTTCACCCCCTCGGCGCTCGCCACCAAGGTGCGGGAGGTGCTCGACGCGCGGGGCCGACCCGCGCGTCGTGACGCTCACTCCGCCTGATGATCCGAGATCTCCACCGCCTCGGAGCAGGGGGAGGGGGTCGAGATCACGAGCGACTCGGGGACCGAGCGCGCCACGCGGCAGCAGTTTCGCCCCTCGGCCTTCGCCAGATAGAGCGCGTCGTCGGCGGCCGTGACGAGGAGCTCCATGCTCAAGTTGTCGCGGTCGAAGGCGGTGGAGGTCACGACGCCGAAGCTCGCGGTGACGCGGACGTGCTTCCCGCGCGGCTGGAAGGCCACCTCTTCGATTTGCCGCCGCACGCGCTCGGCCGTCGCCAACGCGCCCGCCTCGTCGGTCTCGGTCATGATGAGGGCGAACTCCTCGCCGCCGTAGCGGCAGGGGGCGTCGGTCGTGCGAAGGTGCGTGTTGAGGATCTCCCCCACCGCGGTGAGCACCTGGTCGCCGAACGGATGCCCGAATCCGTCGTTCAGGTTCTTGAAGTGGTCGATGTCCATCAGCGCCAAGGAGATGGTGCGCCCGTAGCGCGCGGCGGCGCGGATCTCCTCGCCGAAGCGCTGGTTGAAGTACGAGCGGTTCCACACGCCCGTCAGCGCGTCCACGTGAGAGCGGGCCGAGAGAAGATCGTGGTAGCGCTTCGTGCGTAGCGCGGCACGCACGCGCGCGCGGAGCTCGGCCGGATCGAACGGCTTCGTGACGTAGTCGACCGCGCCGAGATCGAAGCCCTGGACCTTCGTGTACACCTGGGCCGCGCCGGTGAGGAAGATCACCGGCATGTTGGCGGTGATCGGGTCGGCCTTCAGCCGCTGGCACACCTCGAAGCCCGTCACGTGCGGGAGGTCGACGTCGAGCAGGATGAGATCGGGGCGGAGGTCGTGCGCCTTGGCCAATCCCTCGGACGCGTTCAGCGCGTGGTGGATGATGAGGCCTTCGGGCCGAAGGCGGACGTCCAAGAGACGGTGGACGTCGAGGGAATCGTCGATGGCGAGAACCGATTGAGACATAGAAACCTCCTCAGGACCTCATGCCGCGCGAGCGCGGCGACAAAGATTGGCGAGTGCGTCGACCTCGGCACCCAGCTTGGACGGCTCGACGCCGGCCTCGAGCGCACGCTCCACGGCCGAAGCCGCTTCGGTGATGGTCGGGAAGCCGTAGCCCCCTGCCGATCCCTTCAACTGGTGCGTCAGGCGCTTCAGCGAGTCGAGGTCGGCCGCGCGCTGCGCGCGAAGGATGGCGGAGGATCGCTCGGGAAGGTCGCGCACGAACTGGACGAGGATCTCGCGCATGTCCTCGTCGTCGCCGACGTCGCTCTTGAGGATGTCTTCCGCGCCGTTGCGCTTGGAGTCGGCTTGGACGAAGTGGGCGATCGTGGCGACGAGGCGTGCGCGATCGACCGGCTTCGTGAGGTACTCGTCGCAGCCGGCGGCTTCGCACTTTTGGCGGTCGCCGGCCATGGCGTGCGCGGTGAGGGCGACGATAGGGGCGGTGTAGCCCATCAAGCGGAGCTTCGAGGTCGCGCCGTAGCCGTCGAGCTCCGGCATCTGCATGTCCATGAGGATCACGTCGAAGGGCTGCCCGGCGCGCTGGGCAGCCATCGCCGTCTCGACCGCCAAGAGCCCGTCGCCGACGACACGCACGTTGGCGCCGGCCTTCTCCAAGTAGGTGGTGATGAGGCGCTGGTTGTCGATGCCGTCCTCGGCGAGGAGCACGCGAATCGACGGCGGGAGGCTGGGAACGCGCGAGACGACGTTCGCTTCGCGCTCGTTCAGCCCTGCCTCGGAGAGGCCGCGGATCATGGGCACGCGATCGAGCGGACCTGTGGGGACGAAGAGGCGGAAGCGGCTCCCCACGCCGAGCTGACTCGTCATCTCCACGCGGCCGCCGAGGAGCGTCGCCAGGCGCTTGCTGATGGCGAGGCCGAGACCCGTGCCGCCGTACTTGCGCGTGGTGGACGCGTCGGCTTGGGTGAAGGTGCCGAAGACGCGAGCCTGCTCGGCTTCCGTCATGCCCACGCCGGAGTCGATGACCTCGACCTGCAGCTCGGGCCCTTTGAACCCTCCGGTCAGGCAGCTCACCACCAGCGTGACGCTCCCCCGGTCGGTGAACTTGATCGCGTTCGCAGCGAAGTTCATGACGATCTGTCGGAGCCGCGTGGGGTCGCTCTGGATCGTCTCCGGGACGGGGCCGGCGAAGCGAATGTCGAAGCCCAAGCCCTTCTCCGTCGCGCGTACGCGCATGAGCGAAGCGACGTCGACGATGAGCTGGGCCGGCGAGACCGGAATGCGTTCGACGACCATCTTCCCCGCCTCGATCTTGGAGATGTCGAGGATGTCGTTGACGATCGACATCAGGTGCTCGCCGTTCTTGCGGATCGTCTGGATGTGGGCGACGCGCTCGGTGGGGGCGAGAGACGGGTCGAGGAGAAGGTCGGCGTAGCCCATGACCGCGGTCATCGGGGTGCGGATCTCGTGGCTCATGTTGGCGAGGAACTCGGACTTCACGCGGCTCGCTTCGATGCTCTCGAGGCGCGCAGACTCGATCTCGACGACGTGGAGCTCGAGGAGCTTGGTGTTGGCGAGCGCGCGGTGGTGCGTCTCGTCGATGTGCGTGCACTGGGCCCACAGAAACGCGGCGTAGGCGAGGACGACGCACTCGAAGCCGAGGACGAGGCGGAGATCCCCGGGGATGTACCAGCCGGCGACGAAGGTCGGCACCAACGTGCAGAGCAGGTGGAGCCGCATCAAGTCGCCGTCGCCCGCGAGTGACGTCACCCCTCCGGCGGCGACTCCGCCGAGCGCGAGCACGGTGAGCCACGAGTCGGCGTGAAAGTCGCCGGTCGAGATGAGGAGCGCTCCGCCGATGCCCCACGTCGCCGAGGAAGCCAGCGTGCCGGCGCGAAAGAGACGGATCCAGCGACGGGCACTCTGCTTGTAGACGCGGCGAAAGGAGCGGGCGACGTAGTAGCGGAAGCACGCGACCGCCACGGCCCAGGCGGCGGCAAAGGTGAGCAACGACGCGTGGGCGAGCATGAGCGTCGAGGTAGCGAGCACCACGGTGACGAGCGCGAGGTGCCCGAAGATGGCAGACACCGACTGCTTGGCGAGGGCGGCGTTTGCTCGCCGCCTGACGTCGGCGAGAGACGCGACGTCGAGCTCGACCATGGTCGTCGTCGCGGAGTGTGCTCGTTTGCCCATGCATCGAGAGGAACGGCCGACGCGGGCTGCGAGTTAAGCAGCGCCCGGGCCCCGATTTCCCAGGGCTTTTCTCGACGTTTGCACGGCTGAGCCGCTACGGCAGAGGCAGCCTCGAAGAAAAAAAGCTCCCTCGCACCTACAGGACCTTAAGTCGTGGGCGGAGGTGCCGTTACAGGGGTGCCGGCGCCGAGAAGCGTCGGGCCGACCGGGCGCGCGTCGCATCGTGGCGACGCGTGGCTCGTCGCGCAGATCGCCCACGCGCGCCTCCTCGGCGTCCTCGCCCGAGGAGCGCCCTCCGTGCGCCCCCGTCCTTCGGAGCCCCATGAACACACGCGAACTCGTCCAACACGCCTCCTCTTCTGTCGCTGGCGAAGGGGGCTGACCGATGTCCTCCACCGAAGGCTATTCGCACGGTTTTGCCTCCTCCTCGGCGAGTGTCCAGGAGACCGGACGCCGGACCGCCGACGTCCTCGTCGATTTGCTGGTCGAGGCTGGGGTCGAGGTGATCTTTGGGCTCCCCGGCGGTGCCATCGCGCCGTTGCACGACGCCTTGATGGATCGTCCCGAGGTGCGTGTGGTGACGACGCGTCACGAAGCGGGCGCGATGTTCGCCGCACAGGCCTACGCGCGCAGGAGCGGCAAGGTCGGCGTCGTCCTCGTCACCTCCGGCCCCGGCATCTTGAACGCCATGACCGGCCTCGCCTCGGCGCACTGCGATGGCATGCCGCTGGTCGTCCTCGTCGGCGAGGTGCCGCGGTCGGTCTTCGGGCGTCGCGCCCTCCAAGAAGGGAGCGCGCACCACCTCGATATCGTGAGCACGTGCAAGCCCATCACCAAGATGGCCGCGGAGGTCCCCTCGAGCGACGTCGCCCCCGGCATGTTGAAGCGTGCAATTACGACCGCTCTCAGCGGTCGCCGCGGACCGGTCGTCCTCACACTGCCGCTCGACGTCACCTCGAAGCGCATCACCCCCGCCGTGCTCACCGGCGACGTGTCGGTTGCATACGGGACGCAATCGCAAGCGATGGGGGCCGCGCTCGACGAGACGTCCCGCATCCTCGGCGAGGCGGAGCGTCCGGTGATGTTCGTCGGCTCGGGAGCGCGTTGGGGCGACGGCCCGCGCCGCGTTCGGGCGCTCGCCGAGCGCCTCGGTTGTCCGGTGATGACGACGCCGAAGGCGAAGGGGGTCTTCCCTGAGTCGCACCCACTCAGCCTCGGTGTCTTCGGCTACGGCGGACACCCTTCGACCACGCGCTACCTGACCGAAGGGGTGGACGTGATGCTCGCGGTCGGGACAGGACTCGGCGACGTGGCGACGAACGGCTGGAGCCCGCTGCTCGTGCCGAAGAAGCACTTCGTCCAAATCGACACCGACGCCGCGCAGATCGGGAGAAACTACCCCGTCACCCACGGCGTGGTCGGTGACGCCGCGGTCGTCCTGCGCGAGCTCGCCGCGCGCGCCGCGAAGAGCGCCCGGCCGGCGGCGCGCTTCGGCGTCGAGCGCCACACCGACGCGAAGCGTGAGGAGTACGGCCCCGAAGGGAAGATCACGCCTCAGCGCGCGATTTGGGAGCTCCAGCAGGCGATGCCCAAGGGGACCGTCTTCACCTGCGACATCGGCGAGCACCTGCTCTTCGGCATCCACTACCTGCAGGTGGACGACCCGCACGGCTTCCTCATCATGACCGGCCTCGGGTCGATGGGCTCGAGCGTCGCCGGAGCGATCGGCGCGCGCCTCGCAGACGCGCAGTCGCCGACGGTGGCGATCTGCGGCGACGGGTGCTTCTCCATGAACCTCGGCGACGTCGCGGTGGCAGCCCGAGAAGGCGTGCCGCTCATCGTCGCGGTGCTCAACGACGAGCGCTACGGCATGGTGGAGATCGGCCACGAAGCGGTCTACGGGCGTCGCCCCGAGTACCCGGCGGGGCCGATGGACATCGCGCTCATGGCCAAGAGCGTCGGCGCCGAGGCGGTGACCATCGAGCGGAGCCACCAGATCACCGAGCTCGGTCTCGGATCGCGCCGCTCGAAGACTCCGCTCGTCCTCGACATCCGAATCGACCGCCAGGTGCGCATGCCCAAGAACGGTCGCAACGAAAACATGCGCGCCTCGATCAAGAAGACCCTCCCCAACTGAGGGAGCACGTGCGGCTCGCCGTACCGAAGGAGAACGTCATGAAGAGCAATTCGAACGTGGGGATTCTGGGAGTTGGAGCGTACTTGCCGCCGGAGGTCCGGACGAACGCGTGGTGGCCGGAGAGCATCACCCGCGCGTGGACCGAGAAGCGTGCGGCGGGTCGCGCGAAGCGGCCGGAGGCGAAGCCGGCCACCGAAGGCATGGCGCGCGTGATGGCGGCCACCGAAGCGATGAAGGACGATCCCTTCCAAGGCTCACGCGAACGTCGCGTGATGCCCGAGGGGATGCGCTCCTCCGACATGGAGCTTCGCGCAGCGAAGGAAGCCATCGAACGCGCAGGCATCGATCCGCAAGAGATCGGCCTCGTGCTGCTCCACGCCGCCGTTCCCGATTACCTCGTCACCAACAACGCGTGCCTCCTGCATCATCAGCTCGGCCTCCGCCCCGAGTGCTTGTCGATGGCGACGGACGCGGCGTGCACGTCGTTCGTTCTCCAGCTCGCCCTCGCCGAGCAGTTCATCGCCTCGGGCCGCGCCAAGTACGCCCTCCTCGTGCAGTCGTGCGGGATCTCGCGCTTGCTCGACGTCGCCGAGCCGGTCTCGCCGTGGTTCGGCGACGGCAGCACCGCGGTCGTGGTCGGCAAGGTGTCGGAGGGGCGCGGCATCCTCGCCAGCGCGCAGCGCACCGAAGGGAGCCTCTACTACGGCATCGTGGCGAGCGTGCCGCAGAAGGCCTGGTACGAGGAGGGACGCGTGCTCATGTACTCGGCCGACCAAGCCGCGGCTTGGCGTACGTTCTGCGAGATCGCCGACCGCGGCAAGGAGGTTTGCGGCCACGTTCTCCGCGAGGCGGGGCATCGCCCCGAGGACGTGAACTTCTTCGGCGTGCACCAAGGGACGCCGTGGGCGCGCACCGTGACCCGGGATCACTTCGGCCTCACCGCGGCGAAGTCGGTCGAGACCTTCGCCTTCGCCGCCAGCATCTTTGCCGGCAACATTCCGCTCGCGCTCTCCATCGGCGAAAAAGAGGGGCTCCTTCGTCCGGATGACCTGCTCCTCACGTTCGCCGGCGGCGCAGGGCTCACCTATGGGAGTACACTGATCCGCTGGGGCCGTTGAATGCATGAGGTCTCCTGCAGAGTCTTCGACGTCATCTTCCGACGGCTGAAGGAGAAGGGGACCTCACCCGAGCTCTTGGTCGAAGGGACATCTCTGTCCCTCGCCGTGCTGCGCAACCGAAACGAGCGCATCGACTGGGCGGACCTGGTCGTGATCCTCAAGAACAGCCGCAAGGTGTTCACCCCGGAGGACTACGCGGAGATGGGGAGGCGCTTCCTCCTCTCTCCGATGATGCGCTTCGTTTCGGTGGTCGCGCGCCTCTTGTTCTCCCCCATGGACTTCTACCGCTGGATCAACAAGGCCCAGGACGGCGTAGGAAATCAGATGTTCACCTGTGTCGTCCCTTCCCAGCGCGAAATCTCCGACAGCGAGCTCGAGGTCGAGTTGCGCTTGCTCGAGGGTTACGAGCCCTGTCCTGAGTTCTTCATGATCTCGGTCGGCATGTTCGAAGAGATGCCCCGCCTCGTCGGGGCGCCCCGTGCACGCGTCGAGCTCGAGACGAGCGACCAAGGCGGTCGCTACCGCATCTTCGTTCCGCCTGGCGATCCGCTCGTGGCCCGCGCGCGTCGTGCGCTGATGTGGCCCTTCACCGCGCGCGCCGCGGCCCGTGAGCTCAAGGAGGCGCACGAGACCCTGCAGCAGCGCTACCAGCAGCTCGAGGGGGCGCGCGTCACGCTCGACCAGCAGGCGCGCCAGCTTCGAACCGCGCAGGCCGTCAGTCAGCTCGTCCACGGCGACCTCGATCTCGGGCGCACGCTCGAGGTCATCACCCGCGCCGTCGTCGACGAGGCGGGCTTCGTCGGCGCCGAGGTGCAGCTCGCGACCGAGGTGGACGGTGTCCGCCTCACCCGCACCGCCCGCCACGGCACGACGAGCGGCGCGACCAAGCTCGAGCGAGGCCTCCGCGGTCACAACGGCCGCTCGCTCGGCAAGATTCGCGTCTTCGGAGCGACCCAAGCCGACGTGGCCTCGCGCGAGGAGGTCCTCGACGCGGTGGTCTCGCCGCTCTCGCTCGCGATCGACAACGCCGTCAGCTACGAAATCGTCGAAGGTTATCGACGCGACCTCGAGCTCCGCGTCACCGAGCGCACCCTCGAGCTCAGCGCGGCGCGGGACGACCTCGCGCACACCGTCCAGGATCTCGAGCGCGCGAAGGTGGCCCGCGACCGGATCTTCGCCAACGTCAATCACGAGATCCGCACGCCGCTCTCGCTCATTCTCCTTGCTCTCGCTCAGGCGCGCACGACGATCGCCGGCGCGGCCAATCCCGAAGGAGAGCGCGCGCTCACGGCCATCGACGACAGCGCGCGCCGGCTCTTGCGCATGGTCGACGACATGCTGCTCCTGTCCCAGGGACGCGAGCGAGAGATGGTGCTCGCGCACGAGCCGCTCGACTTCGCCGAGCTCGTCTCACGCGTCGTCACCACCTGGAAGCCAGCGGCGGACGCCGCGGGGATCGCGCTCGACGTCGAGACCTGCGCTACGTGCGCGGTGCGCGGAGACCCCGATGCTCTCGGGCGCGTCCTGATGAACCTCCTCTCGAACGCCCTCAAGTTCACGCCGCGCGGCGGTCGCGTAGAGGTGCGCCTTTCGACGTCCGACGACCGTGCGACGCTCGAAGTGAGCGACACAGGGGTTGGGATCGACGGGGATCTTCGCGCCCGGCTCTTCGGCCGGTTCGAGCGAGGCCAGCGTGCCGTGAACACGCACGTCGCGGGGAGCGGCCTCGGTCTCTCGCTCGTCAAAGAGATCGTCGGCGCACACGGCGGCGAGATCGGCGTCGACGCCCGCGAAGGCGGTGGCTCGCGCTTTCACGTCGTCTTGCCGGTCACACGGCGGGCTTTGAGCCTCCGCCCCGTCAAGACGCTCTCGCTCGAACCGCGCGACTTCGGCGGCGCGCGCGACACGACCGACGTCGAGAAGATCTACGAGCCGAAAGGGACCGCCGCTGCCACGGTGATGATCGCCGAAGACGATCCCGAGCTTCGGGAGAGGATCGCGCGCCTGCTCGCCGAGGAGTACCGCGTCGTGGCCGTCGGCGACGGCGCGACGGCACTTCGCCTCGCCGAAGTGCACCACCCCGATCTCCTCGTCACCGACGTGGCGATGCCGGAGATGGACGGCTTCGAGCTCACGCGCCGCTTCCGCCAGCGCCCGGGCAACCGCCTCGTCCCCATCCTCGTGGTGACCGCCTTCGGCGGCATCGGCGACAGGCTCTCCGGCTTCGACGCCGGCGCGGTCGACTACATCCAGAAGCCCTTCGACCCCTCGGAGCTCCGCGCCCGCATCCGCTCGCAGCTCGCCACCCGAGGCCTGGCGCTCCGTCTCCTCGAAGCCGAGAAGCTCGCCGCCCTCGGGACGATGTCCACCGGGCTCGCGCACGAGCTGAGGAATCCGGCCAATGGCGTGGTCAACGCGATCGAGCCGCTGCGTGAGCTGCTCCCGCCCGAGCTCCTCGAGCCGGGGAGCGGCGTCGGCGAGCTGCTCGGCGTCATGGAGCAGTGCGGAGGGCAGATCGCGGCCATCTCGCGCCACCTCCTCGGCTTCCGCCGCGGCGTCGAAGTGGAGCAGCGCACGATCCCGATCGAGTCGCTCCTCACGCGTGTTCGCGCCACCTCACGACCGGCGCTCGAAGGGGTCGAGCTCCGCGAGCGTCTCGAGTACCGCGGCCCCGTGCGGTGCGCCGAAGCGCTGATGACCCACGCGCTCACCAACCTCCTCGACAACGCCGCGGCCGCGGCGGGACGCGGCGGCTGGGTCGAGCTCCGCACCCGCATCGAAGGGGAGCGCGTCATCGTCGAGTTTACCGACAGTGGGCCGGGCGTGCCGCGCGACCTCCGCGAGCGGGTCTTCGAGCCGTTCTTCACCACCAAGCCGCCGGGGAGCGGCACAGGGCTCGGGCTCTCCACGGCGCGCGACATCGTCTTGCGCCACGGCGGGCTCCTCGACATCCGCGACGCGCTCGGGCGCACGGTGTTCCACGTCGAGATGCCTCTCCCCGCGAACTGAGTCGGCGAGCGCGCTCGCCCGTTCGAGATCTCTCCACGAGAGGCTCCTGCCTCGACAACCCAAGGTCATTGTCATGAAGAAGACTTCGTTTCGCGGTGCGGTGTGTTTGGTGGTGGGTGGAAGCTCGGGAATCGGTCGCGCGATGGGGCTCTTGCTCTGCCGCGAGGGGGCTTCCGTGGTCTTCGCCGGCCGGAACGAGGAAGCGCTTCGTGAGGTCGTCGCCGAGGCCGTAGCGCTGGGGGGAGACGCGGCGTGGCACGCGGTCGACGTGCGAGACGCGTCCTCGGTGGAGCGCGCGGTCGCCTTCACTCGGGAGCGTGGCGGGCGGCTCGACATCTTGTTCAACGGCGCCGGGGCCGCGCTCGTCGCTCGAGCGGACGAAGCCACGCTCCATCAGGTGGAAGACATTCTCTCGATCAACCTGCTCGGCACCATCTACGGCGTGCAGGCGGCCTATCCGATCATGAAGGAGCAGGGGAGCGGCTACATCGTCAACGTCTCCTCCCTTGGCGGTCTCGTGCCCGCGCCCGGCTACTCGGCCTATTGCGCATCGAAGTACGCTGTCGTCGGCTACTCCGAAACCTTGCGGCTCGAGGCGCGGGAGTTCGGCGTTCGCGTCAGCGTCGTGTGTCCTGCCGCTGTCCGTACGCCCATCTTTGATCGCGCGACCTACGTAAACGTCGACAGTGCGAAGTTCATGTCGCACCTCCCGCCGGGAGGTCTCACCTCTCCTGAGGACTGCGCTTCGCAGATCCTCGCGGGCATCCGCCGCGGTACGGGGGTCATCACGCCGGGCGGCGCGGGGGCTGTTGCGCGGGTCGCCCGCTGGTTCCCTGGTCTCTGGGACCTCGCGTCGAAGAAGATGTCGGCGAACCTCCGTGCCTCGCGCCTCGCGTGATCCCGAAGCGCCTGAACGGTTCTGCTCGCTCGTTGACGAGTGCCCCGCGAGGACAAAGGTTCTACCCTGGGGCGGGGCAGCGAAGCGCGCCGGGTTCCCGTCCAGAACATGTCCGCCACCGAGAGCATCATCCTCTACGTCGACGACGAGGCGACGAATCGCATCGTCTTCGAACAAACGTTCGGCAAGAAGTTTCGTGTGAAGGCCGTCGACTCGGGTGAGAAGGCGCTGGCCATTCTCGCCACCGAGCCGGTGAGCGTACTCGTCACCGATCAACGCATGCCGACGATGTCCGGCCGCGAGCTGCTCGCCCTCGCGAAGGTGCAGTCGCCGGACACGGTGCGGATCATCGTCACCGCGTACAGCGACCTCGAGCCGATCTTGAGCGCCGTCAACGAGGGGCTCGTCGTTCGCTACCTCATCAAGCCGTGGGACCGCGCCGAGCTCGAGGGGATCCTGCGCTGGGGACTCGAGGCCTACGACATCGGCCGTCAAAGTGGCGAGCTGCAGCTCCGTCTCGTCCACAGCGAGCGCTTGCTCACCCTCGGGCAAGTCGCGGCGGTCGTGCTCCACGATCTTCGTCAGCCGGTCGCGTGCCTCGCGATGAGCGGACCTCGCTTGCAGGAGCTCGGCGAGGTGGCGCCGCTCCTCCGCCGTCTCGCCGCCGATCCGAACCTTGGGCTCAGCGCCACCGACCGTGCGGCGCTCGAAGCCTGCGCGCGGGAGATCCCCGAGATCGCCGTCGACATGTGCTCGTCGGCCGCGCTCATGACGGGGATCCTCGAGCAAATGAGGCCATTTCAGCGCCTCGGGCCGGACACCACCTCGACGACCGAGGGGGTCGACCCGACGGCGATGATCCAAGTCGCCATCTCGATGTGCCGCGAAGGGGCGGCCAACGCCGGGTGCAGCGTCGTCTACGACGGGCCGGAGAAGCTCCCTCGCGTGCGCGCTTCGTCGTCCGCCATCCTGCAGATCCTCATCAACGTCATTCGCAACGCCGAGCAGGCGATCGAAGAGGGGGCGAAGGGGGGGAGCGTCGTCGTGCGCGCGAGCGAGAAGGACGGGATGGTGCGCTTCGCCGTCGTCGACGACGGGCCGGGCATCTCTCCCGAAGTCCTCGGCCGTCTCGGCACGCCGTTCTTCACGAGCCGCGCCGAGGGGACCGGTCTCGGCATCGCGCAGTGCAAGCGCCTCGTGGGCGGGCTCGGCGGCGAGTTCCGCATCGAGAGCACCGTCGGGCGCGGCACGACCGTGAGCTTCACGCTCCCCGTGCTGACGACCGGCTGAGCGGCGCACCACGCTCTCACCTCCGGCCTGCTCTGCCTCAGGTCGCAGCGTCGCCGCGATACGATCTCGCCGCGACACAAACGACGAACGGCCGGCACGCCCGAGGGCGCACCGACCGTTGTCTCTTCGAGTCGAGCCGCAGTCGTTCTCAGTCCTGGATGCCAAGGAGGAAGAAGTCGCTGCCGCCCGAGCTCGCCACGGTGCCGGTGTCGAGGTCGACGTCGGCCGAGTAGTCGCCGACGACCAAGACCCTGCCGCTCGAGGAGACCGCGACGCCGAGGCTTTCGGTCGCGTCGGTGCCGCCGAGGGTCCCCGACCAGGTCATCGCCCCCGTGCTATCGAAGCCGACGACGATGGCGTCGACGGTGCCGTGCGGAGTGTACTGCATCGAACCGATGGTGGCGGTGCCGGTGTAGTGACCGGCGAGCACGGTGTTGCCGGTGGTCGGGTCTGTGGCGATCCCCTCGGGGATGAACATCCCGGTCGAGGTAAGCGCCGTGCTGCTCGAGAGGTTGAGCGAGCTGTCGTACTTCGCCAGGAAGCCCGAGTAGGAGCCGTCGCCGGTCATCGCACCGTTGCCGAGGTCGATCGAGCTCTGGAAGTAGCCGCTCACGAGGATGTTGTCGCTCGCGTCGACCACGAGACCGTGCGCCGAGTCGTCGCCCGTGCCACCGAAACTCCTCGCCGCAGCGGGGTGAAGGCTCGCGTCGTAGTTCACGATGAAGCCGTCGTCGCCACCGGCGCTCGTCACCGGACCTGCGCCCGTGCCGAAGTCGGCCGTGCCCGAGTACACGCCGAGCGCCGCGAAGCCGCTTCCGCTCGGTCGCGCCGCGAGGCTGTTCACCGAGTCCCAGCTCGCACCGCCCGCGGTCCACGAGGTGTCGTAGGCGCCGGTCGTATCCAGGTAGGTCGCGATGAACGCGTCGGCGTCGCCCTGGCTCGTCGCCGAGGACGACCCGCCGAAGGTGGTCGTGTCGTAGAAGGCGCCGCCGACCGCGACGCGGCTTCCGCCGGCGGCGATCGAGAAGACGTATTCGTCGGAGGCCGCGCCGAAGGTCGTCGTCCACACCGTCGAGGTCGTCGTGCCGTCGTTCGAGATCTTGGCGAGGAAGCCGTCGTAGCCGCCGGCGCTCGTCTTGGTGTTGCCGCCCACGAAGATGTCCTGCGTGAAGCCGCCGCCGACGTAGATGTTGCCGCTCAAGCTGTCGTAGGCGATCGCCGAGGCGAAGACGTCGTCACTCCCCTCGATGTAGGTCGCCCACTGGCAGACCCCTTCCGAGCTGTAGCGCGCGACGAACGCCGCGCGGGTCGAGGTGCTGTGCGTACCGCAGCCGACGTCGCCGTTCGCTTCCACGACGCCCGCCACGTAGAGGTTCGTCGCCGCGTCGGCGGTGACAGCGTAGGCGTAGTCGTTCCCTGTCCCACCGTGGACACCCGACCACGCGACCGAACCGGGGCTCGGCGCCGTGTTGAAGCCGGAGAGCCGGAGATTGTTCGCGCCGGGGACCGAGAGGTACCTTCCCGGCCCTGCGTTCATCGTGTGCGTCTCGGACCCCGTCGACGTAACCGCCGGCGTCGGGGGATGCGCAACACCGTAGACCTTGGGCGACGGCTCACTCGCAGGCGCCGCACACCCCACCACCAAGAGCCCCAAGAGCCATCCGCAATTCGCCATCGTCTTCATGTTCAAGAGAACGGCGACGGCGCGCGGCGCTTAAGATCGTACGCGTCACTTCCGCATCGATTCGCTCACGCACGAAGCCAGAGCTCGAGCGAGACGATGTCCCACACCGTGGTCGACGACGACGTGTCGCGCCCGGCGACGACGGCTTCGAAGAGGCGCTGTGCTTCCCGGCGATCGACGAAGGGATCGGCGCGCCACGGTCCTTCGTAGAGCACGCGCCGAAGCGCCGGCATCTTGGCGGAGAGCGCCCGCGCGATCGGCGCGTCGTAGTCCATCACCGTGCGTCGCTCGCGGATGCTCGGAGGGAGCGCGTCGCCGAGCGCGTCGCGGAGCAGCGCCTTCATCCTCCCGTGAGGAACACGATGCTGGAAGGGGAGCGCGAGCACCCACTCCATTAAGCGCTTATCGAGGAACGGACAACGAAGCGCGATGCCCGCAGCGCGCAGGCCGCGCTCCTCGGTCTCGACGCCGGCGGCGATGGCGGCGCTCGTGAGCCATTCCCAAGTGGTCGCTTGCGTATGCGAAGAGAAGTGCGCGTCCGGCGCCGGCGCGTCGTGCGTTTCGACGTCGAGGCCGCGGAGCCAAGGGCGCGGGCGCGTCGTGCGAAGCCGAGCGCGTGCCGCACGGAGAGAGGAGGGGACGAAGTCGAGGAGCGCCTCCCGAAGGAAGAAGCGTCCCGAACGCGACGAGTAGACGTCGTCCCGCCACGTCTCGGCGAGGAGCTCTCGGAAGCGAAGGCTCTTCGCCAGATCGCGGAACACACCGCGCTCGAAGAAGACCTCGTCGCCACCGAGCCCCATGAGCAACGTGCGAGCTCCTTCGCGTCGGGCGAAGCGCTCGACGCCGTGGCTGATGGCCGCGAGTGGGTAACGAAAAGGGTGCGAGGGATCGAGCCGGTCGTCGATCGCTTCGCTCGGGGGAGCCTCGATCTCCTCGACGTGTCTCCCGAGGTGCCGCGCGAGGTCACGTGCCCACGCTCGCTCGTCGGAGCCTTCGCAGTGGACGTGCACCAAGCGGACGTCGCGTGCGGGCTCGAGGTGCGTGGCGACGGCCGCGAGCGACGACGAATCGATCCCGCCGCTCGCATGCACGAGGACGGGCGACGCGACGTCGACGCGTGCGGCGACCGCGAGGCGGAGGCGTCGCGCCACTTCGGCGCGCGCTTCCTCGAACGTCGTGTGCACGGGCTCGCTCGGCGGTCGCCAGAAGCGCCACGTGGTGAGCGCGCCGCTCGTCGCGCGAAGGGCGTGCCCCGAGGGGAGGCGCCTTACCCCGTCGAACATCGTGCGCTCGACGCTCGTGCTCCCGCCGAGAAGAAACGCGCGCACCTCACGCTCCTCGAGCGGCGCCTTCGGGTTCGTCGCCTGGGCGAGCGTCGCCGGATCGCGGGCGAAGAGGAGCGACGTGCCCACGCGCCGGAACACGAGCGGTTTGGTCCCTGACGGATCGCGAAGCGCCACGACCGAGCCGTCGCGCGCGTCGAAGAGGACGAAGGCGTAGTCGCCCGCGAGGTGCGGGCCGAGATCGGCTCCCCAGCGCAAGAACGCGTGGGCGACGAGATCGAGGCCTCGCGCCTCGAGGGCCCCCTCGAGCCGCCGCGCGAGCTCTTCCGCGTCGTCGATGCGTCCGTAGCCCAGCACGTGGATCGGCCCGACGCGGGCGCGCGGGACGTCGTGGGGAACGTGAACCCGCAGCGGCCCCGTCTCCACGAGGAGGGGTAGGTGCTCGTTCTCGCGAGGGAATGCGCCGGTGGAGCCGGGCGTCGCCCGATCCGTCCACTCGACCCAAGCGAGGTAGCCGTCCATGGGGAGCTGTTCTATAGGTAGAGGGGCTTGAACGCCTAGCCACGCGGCGGCATCTAACCTATAGCTGGGGACAGGATGACTTCGACAAAGCAGCGAGAACAGGCCCAAACGGCGGAGTCTACGACCACGAAGAGCGGTCGTCGCGCCTACAGCGCGCCGCGCTTGGAGCGCCTCGGGAACGTCCGCGACGTGCTCGGTAAGACGGGGCCGACCGGCGACGCGACCAAGCAGAACCCCAAGCGCCCCTGAGAATGGCTCTCGCGCTCACTCTCTCGGGGCGTCCCGTCGGAGCGAGCGGCTTGCGAAGGGGGCTCGCGGCGGGCGGTAGCGCCTGGGCGTACGTCGAGCGAGATCACGCTTGGCTGCGCGCCGGGGATGCGATCTGCATCGCTCCGCCCGAGGCGCCGGGCATCGCTCTCCATGCCGGGCCCGACGACTCGGTCACGCTCGCGCCCGATGCGACGCGTCCCGTGGGTCGCATCGACGCGCTCCTCCGCGAGCGCCAACTTTGGCCGCTCGACGGTAGGCTCGCGCGCACGGCGCTCGAGCGTGTCCCACCGCCGCTCGTGAACGCGGCCTTGCGGGTCGCCGGTCCGGTCGTGCGCGCGCGCGAGCAGATCGAACCCACGCCGCCACCCGCCGGTGCTGCCGCGTCGCAGGGCGCCTTCTACGACTGCGACGAGGTCCTCACCGACACCGCGGCGCTCGCCGGCCTCTCCGAGGCCGAGGAGGTGCTCGCCGAGCGCTGGCTCACCGCAGGAGAGCGTGTCCTCGACGTCGGCTGCGGCACCGGTCGCGAAGCGCTCGCCTTCGCCGCACGCGGGCTCGCGGTCGTGGGGGTGGACGTGAGCCGAAGGTCGCTCGACGTCGCTCGCGCTCGCGCGGCGGAGATCGGTGCCCGCGCCGAGTTTCACCTGGGTGCCATCGAAGATCTGGATCTCGCGCCAGCCACGTTCGACGCGGTCTACTTCGGGTCCGATGTCTACGCCGGGATCCCCGGGCAAAAGCGGCGCGTCGCTGCGCTCCTCCGCGCTCGCTCGCTCCTCCGCCCCGGTGGCCGCGTGTTCCTCCAGGCCATGCCGCCGAAGCACCGTCTTCGGGCGCTCGCGCTCGACGGTCTTCGCGCTGCCGTCGCCCGCGCGCGCGGGACGTCGATCGAAGCGGGCGATCGCACCGTGTGGTACGGCCCTCCGCCGCGACGCCTCGTGCGGCACGCGTTCTTCAGCGACGAGGAGGTCGTCGCCGAGATCGCCGCTGCCGGGCTCACCTTCGTGGCGCGTTGCGCCTCGTACGTCGTCGCCGAGCGTCCCTTCGAGGCGCCGCGCACGCGCGGAACGGCGCGCCCGTGGATCCGCGAGGTCGCCGACGTGCTCCGCGTGTTCCCGCGCGTCGAAGCGCTGCGCCGGCGCACCGGGCCGTCGTCGGCCGCGGTCGCTCTACGCGAAGAGGCCCGCTCGGCCCCCCGCCGCGACGCGCTTGGTCGCGTGCGTCTCGGCCGAGCGATCGGCCTCTGCGATCGTCTTGTCCCGTGGGGCGGCGGCTGCTACCGCCGCACCCTCCTCGAGATCGCGCTCGACGCCGGCGCGGCGAGCGAGCCGCTCTTCCTCGGGTTCCGTGGCAAGGACGGGCACGCGTGGCTCGAGCGCGTGAGCCCCGGCGAGCGCTACGACACCGTCGTCACGGTGTGACGAGAGGGAAGCCTTGCCGCTCCCATGCGGCCAGGGCCGCACGAAGGGCGGGCAGCGAACCGGGGACGCGGAGGCGATGCACGAGACCGCGGGCGGCGAGCGCGCGCGACGTCTCGAGCGCCGCGGTCCACACCCCGGGGACCGGTAGCTCGATGAAGGCGTTCTCGAAGAGGCGCGCCAGCGCCTCGGCCCCGGAGAGTCGCGCGGCGAGGAGCGGCTCGTCAGCTCGCCCGCGCTCGAGGAGAAAGACCGCACCGAGCGGGCGCGCGCGCGCCGGTCTGAGACCGACCGGCGACGAGGTGACGACGCGCGTGCGGGCGCGCGTCCACGCGAGGATCGCTCGCTCGCCATCGAGCCTTGCGCGCCGCGGACCGTCGAGGACGAGGAGATCGCGTCCCACGGCCTCGAGCCCACGCCGCACGAGCGCGCCGGCGAGGGTGGTCTTCCCCACGCCGCTCGGGCCGACGAAGGCGAGCACCTCGTCCCGCACGAGGACCGACGAGGCATGAAGCACGGCGACGCCACGGAGCGCGAGCACGTGGGGCGCGACCACGCGGAGCGATTCACGTCGCATCGACTCACGCTCGACCACCGCGCCGTGCGCGCGCACGCGAAGCACCGTGGCCTTCCCCACGCGCATCGCGAAGGCCTCGCCCTCGGCGCGAAACGAGATCGCTCGCGCCCGCGGTCGCTTCTTGGCGACGTCGACGCCGCGAAGGAGCGCGCGCACGTCCTTCTCCGCCGCTCGCTCGGTCACGCGAAAACGCTTCGCGAGAGCGCGCGCTGCGCTCGCCACGTCGCCTCCGCGGAGGAGAGCGTCGAAGGCGACGAGCGAGGGGCCGGCCACGCGGAAGAACTCTCCCGTCGATCGATCGAGCAGCACCCCCTCGTCGTCGATGGGCGCGAGCGCGAACCGCTCGACGAACGACGCTTCGCTCACCTCGCTGCGGCGCGGGGGAGGGCGCTTCGTGGCGCCGCGTTGGGATGTCTCGAGGCTCGCCATCGCGCGAAGAGGTCCCATGATGCCACACCGAGAAGACCGGCCGCGACGATTGACCGCGTCGCCCACCGCGGGGCGCGCTTTCGCGCTTGCAGAGGGGGTAGCTCTGAACAAGGATGGCGATGGGAGGCCGCGGACGGATGGGGATCGAACCGGATTCACGCGTGAAGATCGGCCCCGACATCCACACCCGGATGTTCGACGGTGAGCTCGTCGTCCTCGACCTCGTCCGCGGCGACTACTTCGGCCTGAACCCCACCGGGGCTCTCCTGTGGGAGGGGCTCGTCGCTGGGAAGACGCCCCGTCAAATCGCCACCGAGATGACCCAAGAGCTGGAGATCGATCTCGAGACCTTGCTCTCCGATCTCGTGCGTCTGACCGACGAGCTCATCGCCCGCGGGCTCGCCGCGCCGGCCGACTGAGGCGCGTGCCGTCACCTCTCCGGGCTGCGCTGGGAGCGCTCGATCGTTCTACGCGTGCGATGGGTGCCGTCTCCGCCGGCGTCCAGCTCGTCGAACGGCTCGCGCTCGTCGCCGTGGCGGTGAGCTTCGTCGACGTCGGCGGGCACGGGCGCGTCTACGTCGTCGCCGGATTCCTCGCGCTTCACGTCACCCGTGGGATCTTGCGGAGCTCCCTCACCGGGCGCGCGCACGCCCGGCTCCACGACCGCGCCTTTCGCGGGTTGCTCGGCGGTGATCTTCTCCGCGCCAGCGTGTTCGACGACGTCGACACCGAGGCGGTGCTCCTCGGCGGGCTCGACCGCGGAGCGCGCCTCGTCGGCGAGCTCGTTCCGCAGATCGCCGGCGACATCGCCGCTTCGCTCGTGCTCCTCGCGCTCCTCTTCACGCGCGAGTCTCCCGCCTTGCTGGGCGTCGTGTTGGGGGCTCTCGTCGCTGCGGGCCTCACCTTGCTCGTCGCCCGTCGATGGACGCTCGCGGCGCTCGAGGCCTCGTGGGCCTCGTACCGTCCGGTGCTCGACGGCCTCGTGGCGGCGGCGTTGGCGCGGCTCGAGATCGTGGCCAACGGCGGCGCGCGGACGTTTCTCGTCGCCCGTCGCGAGGAGGTGCGCGCGTGGGTCGCCCTCGTCGTGCGATCGGATCGCGTGGCGGGGCTCGCGGGTCGCGCGCCGCTCGTGCTCGGAGGCGCGCTCCTCCTGGCCGCGTTCCTCGCCGATCGCGGCGCAGGGGACGGGAGCCTCACCACGTCGGCCATGACGCAAGCGGTGCTCTTCGGGAGCATGCTCCCCGCCTTCGCCGGCGTCGCGTGGGGTGCGCACGAGATCGCCAAGGCCACCGCGGTCTTCGCGCCCATGATGTCGATCCTCGCCGAAGGCGACGCGTCGAGGCAGAGCCCGGGCGCGCGCGCCGACGTCCCCGCGCTCCCCGCCGAGATCCGCTTCGACGGGGTGACGTTCTCGTACCCGGGTGCCCGCGAGCCGGCGCTCCTCGACGTGACCTTTTCGTGGAAGCCCGGCGCGGTGCTCGTCCTTCGCGGCAAGAACGGCTCCGGCAAATCGACGTTGGTGAAGCTCCTCCTCGGGCTTGGCGGCCCTCACAAGGGGGCGCTGACAGTCGCCGGTGCGCCGCTCGCTGCGCTCGATCGCGAGGCATGGCACGCAGAGGTCGCCTACCTTCCGCAGCGACCCTACCTCGTCGATCGATCGACCGTCGGCCGCGCCATGTCGGCGCTCGACGACCGCCCGTTGGATGCGGACAAGGCTCGAGCGGCCCTCGCGCGCGCCGGGCTCCTCGAGACCCTCGAGCGGAAGCTCCCCGAGACGCCGCTCGACGTCCTCGTGGGCTCGCTCTCCGCCGGCGAGCGTCAAAGGCTCGCGCTCGCGCGCATCCTCGCGGGCGACAAGCGCCTCGTCCTCCTCGACGAGCCGGACGCGAACCTCGACGCCGAGGGGATCAAGCTCGTCGCCGGACTCGTGCGCGAGCTTCGCTCGAGCTCCATGGTGATCGTCTGCGCGCACACGCCCGACCTCGTCGCCGCGGGAGACCTCGTGGTGCACCTCGAGCGGGGGCGTATCGTCGAGGTCGTCGCGTCCTAGTGTCCTGAGTCCGAGGTTCGTCGCCTTCGGCGCCGAGCCTTCTGACTCAG
>CAZHHD010000014.1:0-168985 GCA_964531795.1 uncultured Polyangiaceae bacterium
AGCGACAGCGACCGAGCGAGGGGGAGCGCCAGCTCCCCACCAGAGTGACCTAGTTCCCGAATCCGAAGGCTCGGCGCCGAAGGCGACGAACTTCGGATTCAGGAACTAGCCAAGCTCAGTGCACGTGCGTGCCGGTGGCGTGACCGCCCTCGGCGACCGGCTCCTCGAACACGTGGAGCGGCTCGAGGTTCGCGAGCACGTTCGGCTGCACGCCGACGCCGCGGTCGGAGAAGAACAGATCGTTTTCCTGCATGCTCGCGCGCGCCTGGGCGATGAAGAGGATGGGGTCGGCGTTCTTCGTGTAGCCGAGCTGCACGAGCGTCCCCTTGGGCCACGAGCCGCCGTCGAAGGTGAGATCCTTGCGGAGCATGTAGAAGCCCTCGCTCGGCATGCGCGTCAGGCTGTCCGCCCAGGAGAGACCGCGAAACGGGATCCCCGAACCGTGGAAGTGCCAGCGGTTCATGATGTTGTGGTCGGGCGTGATGACGACCGGCAAGCCGGAGTCGGAGTGGTTGTGGAAGTAGACGAGGACGCCCGCGGGGACCTCGCTCTCGTGCTCGGGCAATGCCTTGGTGGTCTTGTAGAGGCCGCAGTTCGGGAGGAGGCTCTTGACGCTCGCCATGATGGGCGGACTCTAACGCGCCTCACGGGCATCAGAAAGGGGTCGACGCGGAGATCTTCTGCGAAGCGCCCGAAGACGACGCACGGTCGCGTCGACCGCGCGTCGATCAGCGCGGATCTTCGGGGACGGCGCGCTGCGCGCCCGAGAGGTTCAAGAACTCGAGCCCGACGACGCAGCCGTCGGCTTCTTCTTGCACCCACACGACGCGCCCGCGGCGGGTGAGCGGAGCGTTCCCCTCTTCGCCGATGAGCACGTCGAACTCGCCGCCGAGCGGAACCTTCTGCTCGAGGATGCAGCGCACCCCGCCGCGGCTCACGTTGAGCGCCCACCCTTCGAGGAGGACGCCGTCGGTCCCGCGAAGGGCGACCCGCTCGGTGACGACGCGCCGCGCCCCACCCCGACGCATCGGGTGGGCGGCGGTCTCCCCGTCGACCGGAGGCGGTTCGTCGGAGCCCGGTGTCAGGCTTTTCCGCTTGTTCTCCACGTTCGAGGAGCATAGCAGCGCCAGCCGAAGAGCCCCAAAACCTCGGAGATTCGCCGGGCGAAGGACGGGCGCGCGCGAGGCGTCGCGGGCGCGCGAAAAGGCGGCCTGCGCGGGGGGCTGGAGAGAGGGCTTCTTTTCCTGCCGATTGGTCTCTTGACGTTTCTCCCCGAATTCGCGAGTCTTTTTTTGGACGTGTGCCTCGTGCTGGGGTGCTCGGATCGCCTCGGGGGGCACGCGGCCCAGGCCGCGTTCCGGCGGGGGACTCTGGGGACGACACGTCGGCAGCCACCGTTTCAAGCAGCAAAAGAGCCCCCAACCCCGTGACACCGCAAGAGCTGAAGAAAGCCCTCGTCGCCGCCGGCTTCGAGATTTACCGCACCCTCGGCGAGGACGTGATCCTCGCCGACCGCGCCCGCGAGAACTTGATCCTCGACTCGGGGGTGCGCGTTCGCCCCCACGGCGGATCAGGGGGGCTCGAAATCCGCCTCATCATGGGGATCCGGCAGGCGCAGTACCCCTCGGACGACGACGCGGCGCTCTACGATCGCGTGCGCGGCCTCGCGGCGCCGCTCCTCTCCGACGGCTTCGGGGAGATTTCGACCGGCATCGCACCGGTCATCGATCCGGCCGACGCGACCCGCACGCTCGACACCTTCTACGAGGTGGTGTTCGCGAAGGAGGCGGCGGCGCTCGAAGCCGCCGTCGAAACCTTGCGCCTCGCCCTTCGCGTCGCCAAGACCGCCGAATCCCGGCATTAGGCGCCCGAAGCGCCCCCCGAGGACGCAGGCTCCCGGTGCGGGGCTAGACGTGGTATTCGGGCGTCCTTCCCATGCTCGACCTGTTCCGCAAGCGAGGTTTGTCGTCGGTCATCTACGGCGCCATCATCGTCGCGACCATCACCGTCTTCGTGATTCAGTTCCGTCCCAACTCGGGGCAGAAGGCAGCGCCCATCAGCCAGGCGTGCGTCGCCACGGTGAAGGGCTGGTGCATCGATCCGAAGGACCACCGCTCCTCGTACCGTCTGCTCATCCCGCGTGACAGCTCGGGTGCGCTCATGACCGAGCGCGCCAAGTCGATGGGCTTGAACCGCATCGCCCTGGACGGGCTCGTCGAGCGCGAGCTCCTCGTGAGCGAAGCGGAGCGCCTCGGCCTCACGGTGACCGAGAGCGAAGTGACCGACGAGCTCTACGACGGCTACATCCACGTGAGCGTGCCGAGCGACAACCCTTCGCTCGCCTACAGCCTCCACGTCGGCGACGGTCGCATCTACGTCGGCTTCCGCGACTCGAAGACCAAGACCTTCGACATGAAGGTCTACAAGCGCACGGTCTTGAACCTCACCGGCCGCTCCGAGGTCGAGTTCCACGAAGAGCAGGCGCGCGAGCTCCTCGCCTCGAAGATGCGCGACCTCGTGCGCGCGCCGGTCCGCGTGAGCGAGGCCGAGGCGCTCGAGAGCTACACCGGGGAGAAGAGCTCCTCGACGCTCAACTACGTCAGCGTGAAGCAGGCGTACGTCGCCCGCTACGGCCTCGAGGTCACCGACGCCGACGTGACCAAGTGGGCCGAGGACAAGGACAACAAGAAGCAGATCGAGGACCAGCTCGGCCTCCGCAAGGACGACAGCCTCCCGAAGCCCGGCTTTTTGCGGCACATCCTGGTGCGCGTCACCCCCGACGCGACGCCCGCCGCCAAAGCCACGGCGCTCCTTCGCATCTCCGAGGCGATGGCCCGCGTGAAGAAGGGCGAAGCCTTCGCCGACGTCGCCCGCTCGGTGTCGGAAGATCCGGGGAGCGCGCCGCGCGGCGGTGGCCTCGGCGACAAGACCGACGGCTTCGTGCTTCCGTTCAAGAAGGCGGCCGACGCGCTCAAGGCGGGTGAGATCACCCCCGACGTCGTCGTCACGCAGTTCGGCTACCACATCATCGAGCGCGACGATCCGGCGAAGAGCGCCGAGGTCGAAGCGGCGCTGAAGAAGGATCTGGCGCGCGAGCTCTACACGAAGGCGAAATCGCTCGACCTCACGAAGACGGTCGCCGGCAAGATCAAAGACGCGCTCAAAGACGGCAAGAGCGGCGACGACGCGATCAAGGACGCGATCGCCGACTTGAAGCGCACGCCGCCGGCGGTGACGCTGCTCAAGATCGCCGAAGAGCCGAAGGCCGGCGGAGCCGACGCCGGCGCGACCGCGACCGCCTCGGGAGACGCCGGGGCCGCGAGCGCGACGCCCCCCGCGGCGCCGAAGGCGTTCACCGCCGAGACCGATCCCGACAAGCCCACCGTGCAGAGCACCGGCGCCTTCAACAAGGGGGGCGATCCGATCCCCGCGCTCACCTCCGACGGAACCGCGAAGGTGTTGAAGTTCGCCTTCGAAGGTAAGGCCGGCGAAGTGCTCCCCGACGCGCTCCGCACCGCCGAAGACGCGTTCGTCGTCGTGCAGCTCAAAGAGCACAAGACGGCGACGAAGGAAGAGTTCGACAAGGATCGCGACACGTACACGCAGACGCTCCTCGCGGCGAAGCAGGCCGAGGCGCTCGCCCTCTACGTGAAGCGCCTACGCGAAGCGGCGAAGAACGAGATCAAGGTCGACGAGTCGTACCTGGCCGATCCCAACGCCAAGAAGGCCGACGGCGGGCTCCCGGCCGTCCCCGACCTGAACGAAGAAGAGGAAGAGCCCTGAAGTACGAAGGGCGCGTCATGGACAACGGGCTCCGCGTCGTCGCGGTGCCCCAGCCCGAGCTCCACCGCGCGCACGTCGCGCTCTACGTTCGCACCGGCTCACGCTTCGAGCGGCCGGAGACGAACGGCTTGAGTCACTTCCTCGAGCACATGATCTATCGCGGCACCTCGCGCATCAAGAGCGCGCACGAGGTGAACCTCGCGTTCGAAGAGCTCGGCGGCTACCTCTACGCGGCGACGCACACCGACTTCGGCGTGTTCTCGGTGACGCTGCCGCCCGAGTCGCTCCCTCGCGCCGTCGCCCTCTTCGGCGAGGTGCTGCTCGGACCGGCGTTCCTCGACATCGACCTCGAGAAGGCGATCGTCTGCGAAGAGATCCTCGAGGACCTCGACGACGAAGGGCGCCAAGTCGACGCCGACAACATCTCGCGCGCGCTCCTCTACCCCGGTCACCCGCTCGGCTACACCATCACCGGCGACGAGACCACGGTCCGGAGCTTCCACGTCGAAGGGCTCCGCGCCCACCACGCGCGGCACTACACCGCGACCTCGAGCGTGCTGGTCTTCTCCGGCGCGATCGAAGCGGGCCCCTCGTTCGATCTCGCGACGAAGCACTTCTCCGCGCTCCCGCGGGGCGAGGCGATCGAAGCTTCGCCTCCGCCTTCGCTGCCGAAGAAGCCGCGCCTCAAGATCGTCGAGAACATGTCGAGTCAGACCGAGCTCCGCGTCTGCTTCCGCACCATCGCCGAGAGCGATCCGCGAAGGCCGGCCATGGACATGCTCATGCGCGTCATCGACGACGGCATGTCCACGCGCCTCTACCACCGCATCTGCGACGCGCAGGGGCTCTGCTACGACGTGGGCGGCGGGTACGACGGCTACGAGGACGACGGCGTGATCGATTTCGCCGCCGGCGTGCAGCACGCCCGCACCACCAAGGTCACGCGCGAGATCCTCGACCTCGTGTGCGAGCTCGCGACCCACGGCCCGACGGAAGACGAGCTCGAGAAGGCGCGCCGCCGCTTCGCCTGGGACCAAACGAGCCTCCTCGACTCGGCGGAGGACATGGCGAGCCACGTGGGGGTCGGGCACCTCTTCGGCCGCTTCACTCCACCGGAAGAGAAACGCGCCGCGTTCGAGCGGGTCACGCGCGAGGACGTGCGCCAAATGGCCGCGCACCTCGCCGATCCCTCGCGCCTGCACGTCGTCGCGGTGGGGCTCCTGGAGAACGACGAGGACAAGCGCCTCGGCGAGCTGGTCAAGGGCTGGTCGCCGCGGATCGGCTGAGCCCGCGGATCGGCGGGGCCTACGGCGCCAAGTGCTCGAGCAGCGCGCGCGCGAGCTCGCGCGGCTTCGTCCAGTGCATCATGTGCCCGCCTTCGTCGAGCACGACGGTGCGGAGCGTCTTGAAGGACGAGATGCGCTCGGCCTCGTCGGGCGCGTGGTACCCCGTCGGCCCACCGCTCACGTAGAGCACGGGGCACGTCGCGCGCGCGGCGAACGCGCGCCACGTGCCGGCGAAGAAGGGGAACGGCGAGGTCGAGCGGTGGAGCGGATCGTACCGCCACACCAGGGTGCCGCTCTCGTTCACGCGCGTGAGATGCGGGATGCGGCTCCGCAAGACCTCGTCGCTCACCGCAGGGTGCGCCACGCGGAGGCGCTTGAACGCATCGTCCTCGGAGGCGAGCGGCGTCTCGCTGGGCTGCTTCTCCGCCTTGCGGAGATCGAGGATCCACCGCTTCATGCGATCGGGGCCGATCTCGAACGGGTTGTCGGGCGGCCCGGCCCCCTCGAGCACCGCGAGGCGCGTGACCCGCTCGGGGAACGTACCGGTGAAGTACGTGGCCACGGTGCCGCCCATCGAGTGACCGACGACCGCGACCTCGGCTTCGTCCCCCAAGAGCGAGCGCGCGATGCCGGCGAGATCGGCCACGTAGTCGGGGAAGTGGTAGTAGCCGCCGCTCGGCACGCGCGGGCTCTCCCCGAAGCCGCGGAAGTCGGGGGCGATCACCCGATGCCCCGCCGCCGCGAGCTCGGGAGCGACGAGGTCCCACGTCCCCGCCGCGTCCATGATGCCGTGAAGAAGGAGCACCGTGCGCCCGCCGCCGCGGAGCGGGCTCCACTCGAGCGCGTGGTGCGTCATGCCGTTGGCGGCGACGCGATGGGAGCGTGGTGCGAGCGCGGGGCTCGGGTGCGGCTCGGCTTCGGGCATCGGAGAGATGATAGCTGCGCCAAGGTGCGGAGGGGTTGGCTTGCGCGGGTGGAGCCGCTATAGCCGTGAGGCGGGGTTTTCCCCGAACCGCATGGCCCACACGATCACGCTCATTCCGGGGGACGGAATCGGACCCGAGGTCGCGGAAGCGACGCAGCGGGTGCTCGAAGCGTCCGGCGTGAAGATCGACTGGGAAGTGCACCACGCCGGCGCCGCCGTCGCCGAGCAGCTCGGCACCACGCTGCCGCCGAGCGTGCTCGAGTCGATCAAGCGGAACAAGATCGCCCTGAAGGGGCCCATCGGCACCCCCATCGGCAAGGGCTTCCGCTCGGTGAACGTCACCTTGCGCCAGTCGCTCGATCTCTACGCCAACGTGCGCCCGGTGAAGAGCCTCCCCGGTGTCGAGCCGCGCTTCGAGGGGACGGACATCGTCATCGTCCGCGAGAACACCGAGGACCTCTACGCCGGCCTCGAGCTCATGATCATGCCGGGCGTCGCTCAGAGCATCAAGCTCATCACCGAGCGGAGCTGCACGCGCATTTGCGAGTACGCCTTCGACTACGCGCAGCGCCTCGGGCGCAAGCGCGTCACCGTCGTCCACAAGGCGAACATCATGAAGCTCTCCGACGGCCTCCTGCTCGAGAGCTTCCGCAAGGTGGCGCTCAAGTACCCGCGCATCGAGCCGGCGGAGGTCATCGTCGATGCGTGCGCCATGCAAATGGTGCGAAGCGCGAACCGCCTCGACGTCATCGTCACCGAGAACCTCTACGGCGACATCTTGAGCGACCTCGGCGCGGGGCTCGTGGGCGGGCTCGGCATCGTGCCGGGGGCCAACATCGGCCTCCAAGCGGCGGTGTTCGAAGCGGTGCACGGCAGCGCGCCGGACATCGCCGGCAAGGGGCTCGCGAACCCCACGGCGCTCGTGCAGAGCGCGGTGATGATGCTGAACCACATGGGCGAGCTCGCCGCGGCCGACCGCATCGAGCGCGGCTTGTTCCAAATCTTCGAGCGCGGCGCGGTGAAGACGGGCGACTTGGGCGGAAGCGCGAGCACCAAGGAGTTCACCGAGGCGCTCTGTAAGGCGGTCGCGACGGCGTAGGGGCGGCGCTCCGAGCGCGCGAGCGCTGCGCGCAGATCAGGTTCCGGAGTCGTTCGCCGCGTCAGCCGCGTCGAGGCCCGCGTCTTTGGGACAATCGCAGCCCGTTCCGCCGTTGAGGAACACGGCACAGCTCCAGCTGCCATTCGCGCAGGTGCATTGGTATTCGTCGACGGGGCCCTTCGTGCCGCAAGGGCACCACTGCTGAATGCCGATGCGGCACGTGCGGTCATCGGAGGTGCACGCGCCGGATGGCAACGCCTCGGGAGGATAGAAGCCGGTCGGGCCGAGTCCTGCTCTGGGCGTGCAGCCAACGATCCCGGCGTCGCCAGCCGAAGCCTCGCTCCCCCCGTCTTGCGAGGTCATCGGCAGAGTCGATGTGCTCGACGTGCAGCCGGCGAGCGCGCCGACAAGTGACACGAGCACCGTCAACACCTTGTCGGTCAAGGCTTTCCTCCAATTACGGCCGGGGGCACGACCTCGCCGTGAACATCTCGACGCTAACGGCGGCCCTTGCCGTGGTCAACGTCTACCGTCAGGCACAACGAACCTTATTTTGCCGATGTCGAGGCCGCCGCGCCGTGCGCGCCGGAGGCTCACTCGGCAGGCGCGTGCCCGCCTGCTCCGCGTCGTGAAGCTACGCGTGCTCCCCAACGGGTACCCAAGCCCGAATGCATATCCAACACTGAGCGGGCTCTTCATCGACAACTAGTCCGACCTTCGGGAGGACGTGGGCTGTCCCACAATCGACAATCAGGGACAGCCCCTAGGCGAGCGCGCGCTCGCGCCCCTCGTCACTCCGCCGGGTGGGCCTGCTCTTCCTCTCCCTCCAGCTTGGGCACGTGCGAGGGCACGTCGTCGACGAGGTGACGCTTCTCGCGGCGCGCCACCATCAAGAGCATCGCCGGGAGCGCCGGGAGCGAGAAGAGCATCGCCGCGACCAGGCCACCGATCACGACGGTCGCGAGCGGCCTCTGCACCTCGGCGCCGGGCCCCGTGGCGATCGCCATGGGCACGAAGCCGATGGCCGCGACGAGCGCGGTCGAGGCGATGGGCCGTAGCGAAGCGAGCGCGGCACGCTCGACGCGCTCGAGAGCCTGCAAGGCGCGCGGCTGCGCGGCGAGGTTCGTCGTCATCACCACGCCGTTCATGACCGACACGCCACAGAGCGCGATGAAGCCGACGCCGGCAGGAATGCTGAATGGAAGGCCGCGCACGACGAGGGCCACAGCGCCGCCCGCCACCGCGAAGGGGAGGTTCAGCACGGTGACGAGCATGTAACGCACCGAGCGGAACGCCATCACGAGGAGGAGCCCGATGACACCGAGCGCCACGGGCACGAGGAGCGAGAGGCGCGTCTTCGCGCGATGGAAATTTTGAAACTGTCCGCCCCACACGACGTCGACGCCCGGGGGGAGCTTCAGCTGGGCGACCTTCGCCTGGGCCTCGTTCACGAACCCGACGAGGTCGCGGCCGCGAATGTTCGACTCGACGACGAGGCGCCGGCGCATCTGCTCGCGGCTGATCTGGACGATCGTCGACTCGGACTCGACGTCGGCGACGAGGGCCAGCGGCACCAGCTTCTTGTCGGCGGTGGCCACGGGGAGACGCGAGAGATCCATTTCGTCGTCGACCTCGTCGCCCCCGAGGCGAAGCACGAGATCGAAGACACGCTCCCCTTCCCTCACCTCGCCGACGGACGTACCGGCGCGCGACATGGCCACCGCGTCGAGGACCGAGCGCGGGTGGACTCCGAGCCGCGCCGCGCGGTCTCGCGCGAGCTTCACCTTGATGGAGGGGAGCCCCGTGGCGATCTCCATCTTCACGTCGGCGGCCCCGGGCACGGACTGGATCGCCCGCCGTATCTGCTCCGCCGCCACGGTCATATCTTCGAGGTCGTAGCCGAACACCTTCACGGCCACGTCGCTCTTCACGCCGGCGATGAGGTCGTTCACGCGCATCTCGATGGGCTGACTGAAGGAGTGAATCGTCGCCGGTACCCGCGGTTCGAGCTTCGCCGACATTTCCGCGACGAGCTTCTCCGGCGTCATCCCGGCTCGCCACTCGCTCTGCGGCTTCAGGATCACGAAGACGTCGCTCGACTCGGGCCCGGCGGGGTCGACCGCTCCCTCGGGGCGACCGATGCGGTTCACCACCGTCTTCACCTCCGGCACCTCGTGGAGCGCGCGCTCGGTCTCCTTGCTGAGATCGAGCGCTTGGGTCAACGACACGCTCGGCGGCCTACGGGCGTCGAGCGCAAAAGACCCCTCGAAGATTCGCGGCAAGAACTCGGCGCCGAGCGATGACCCGATGCCCAAGAGGAGCGCGGCCACCGCGAACGACGCGGTCATCACGACGAACGGCCGACGGAGCGCGGCTCGCACGACCGGCGCGTAGGCGCGGCCGAGGATCCGCGCGAGCAGCGGCGGCTTCGGCTCGGGGAGCCCGGAGAAGAGCGCCGGCGCGATCATCGGGATGATCACCAGCGCATAGAAGAGCGCGCCGAGCAGCATGAAGACGAGGGAGTAGACGACCGGGCGGAACATCTTCCCCTCGACGTCTTCGAGGGTGACGAGCGGGAGAAAGACGAGGGTCACGATGACGACGCCGAAGACGACGGGGCGCGCCACCTCCGCCATGGTCTCGACGATGGCTCGGCGTCTCCTCTCGCGATCGATGGGCGGGCCGAGGTGCGTGAGCACGTGCTCGACGACGACCACGGCGCCCTCCACGACGATGCCGAAGTCGACCGCGCCGAGGGACATGACGTTCCCTCCGAGCCCGAGAGCCGTGAGGCCGATGAAGGCCACGAGCATGGCAAAGGGGATGGCTCCGGCGACGAGCAGGCCGGCGCGGATGCTCCCCAAGGTGAGGAGGAGGCACACGATGACGAGCGCCGCACCTTCCGCCAGGTTGTGCTGCACCGTGGCGAGCACGCGGTCGATGAACTCGGCGCGGTCGTAATACGGGTCGATCACGACGCCGGGTGGGAGCTTGTGCTGCGCCTCGGCGAGGGCATCTTTGACGCGCGCCACGACCTCGCGGCTGTTCTCTCCTTTCAACATCCACACGCTCGCGCCGACGACCTCGCCGCGCATGTCGCGCGACATGGCCCCCTGGCGGAGCGCCGGTCCGGTGTCGACCTCGCCGAGCTGGCCCACACGGAGCGGCGTGTTCTCGTCCGATCGCACGACCGTGGAGGCGATGTCCTCGATGCTGCGGAAGCGCGCGTCCCCGCGGAGCACGACTTGCTCACCTGCTCGTTCGAGGAAGCCGCCGCCCGAGACCGCGTTGTCTTGCTCGAGCGCCGTGCGCACCTCTTCGATCGAAGCGTTGTGCGCCATCAGGCGGCCGGGATCGAGGGTGACGCGGTACTGCTTCACCGCGCCGCCGAAGGGGACCACGTCGATGACGCCCCGCACCTGACGAAGGCGAGGAGCGAGCTGCCAGTCGAGGATCGTTCGAAGCTCCTCGTTGGAGCGGGCCCCACCGCTCTCCGCGCGCAGCTCGAACATGTAAATCTCGCCGAGGCCCGTGGCGACCGGTCCGAGCTCGGGCCGACCGATCTCCGATGGGATCTGATCGCGCACCGAGGCGAGGCGCTCGCTGACCAAGGTGCGTGCAAAGTACACATCGACCTCGTCGCGAAAGACGAGCGTCACCAGGCTGATGCCGAGCTTCGTGACGCTGCGCATCTCCTTCAGGCCGGGGAGGCCGGCCATCGTGCGCTCGATGGGCTGGGTGATCTGCGTCTCCACCTCCGTCGCCGAGAGGGCAGGCACGCGCGTCACGACCTGCACCTGCACGTTGGTCACGTCGGGCACCGCGTCGATGGGCATGTGCGCGTACGCGACGCCGCCGGCGACGACGATGATGAGGCTGACCAGGGCGACGAGCAGCGGGTTCGCCGCGGCCCAGCGGACGAGGGCGCTCATTGTCGGCTCACCTCGCCGCGGAGGAGGAAGGCCCCCTCCACCGCGATGCGCTCGCCGTCGGCGAGCCCGTTGGCGATCTCCACGATGTCGACGCTGCGCGCTCCGACCTGGATCGGCCGCACCTCGAAGGCGCCCGGGTCGCGCTCGACGAACACGACGTCCTCTTCCCCGATCGGCTGAACGGCAGCGGCGGGGACGATCATGCGCTGCGTGACCTCCGCAGGGAGACGGATCTGCGCGCGCACGAAGAGACCAGGGCGCAGCGACCCGTCGGGATTGGGGACCACGACGCGCGCTCGGACGGCCCGGGTCGTCCGGCCGAGCGACGGGTCGACGAGCTGAAGGCGCCCCCGCACGGTTCGGCCGCCGGCGGCGTCGATGACGAGATCGACCTCCTCGCCGATCTTCAAGTAAGCGACGTCGGACTCGTGCACGTCGAGCGACGCCCAGAGCTCGGTGAGGTCGGCGACGGTGAACGCGGTGTCGCTCGGGTGGAGGTACTGCCCCAGGTTCGCGTCCCGTTGAACGACGACGCCGTCGATGGGCGCGACGAGCGGCAGCGCGCCGGCGGCGGCGACCACCGAGTCGTTCTTGGGAATGGTGACGCGCAGCGCGCGAAGGCGCGCTTCTGCGGCGGCGAGGTCGGCCTCGGCCTTCGTGGCTTCGCTCTTCGCGACCTCCGCCTCGCGCGCCGTCGTGAGCTGGCGTCCAAACAGCTCCTCCTCGCGCTGGCGGTTCTTCTTCGCTGCGTCGGTCGACGCGAGCGCCGTCAAGTAGTCGGCCTGCGCGCTGGCCACCGAGGGAACGACGATCGTTCCCAGGACGTGCCCCTTCTTCACGCGATCGCCGACGTGAACGTTGATGCTGGCGATGCGTCCTTCGAGCGGAGTCCCGACCTCGCCGTAACGCTCGAGGTTGTAGTCGAGCGTGCCGGGGACACGGAGCGAGCGGCTCGGCGCGCCGGCCCCCGCGGGCTCGACCTTGACGCCTAGGCGAGCGAGGGCGCCGGGGTCGAGCTTCACGATGCGCGGTCCTCGCGCAGCGTCGGGCTTGGCCGACTCGCTGGCGCTGCTCTTCGTGCAGCCGAGCATCGCCGCCGGGAGGAGGAGGAGGAGAAGCGCAACGCGCGCCCGGAGGTTGGAACGAACGTCGGTCGTCTTCACGGCAGCTCTCCAGTCAGTGCGGCCATCGTTCCGTAGAGGTGGAAGGCAGTGGCCACGAGATCGAGTCGGCGGGTCCTTGCCGCAGCGAGGTCGCGGCGGGCGATGTAGACGCGGAGCAGGTCGACCTTGCCGGCCTTCACCCCCGCGATCGTCGCGTCGACGACGCGCTCCGCGGCGGGAATGCCGTCGGCGTCGAGCTTCTGGATGGCGTCGACGATCAGTCGGTACGACTCCACGAGGTGTGAGGCCCGAGTCTCGTAGATCCGTCGTGAGATCCCGAGCACGTCCCGCGCGCGATCGCCCTCGGCCGCCGCTTTGGCGATCTCCCCGCGATTCCTCCTCAGGATCGGGAAGCTCCACGCGAGCCCGCCGCCGAGGCGAGCTTCACCGAGGTCGCCCCGCCCGCCCGCGAGGACGAGGCTCAGGGGCGGGCTCTTGTCGCGCTCGGCGCGCTCGCGCTGCGCGTCCCAGAACTGCGCCTCTGCGGTCAACGCGCGGAGAACGGGGGCCGCGGTGAGCACCTTGTGCGTGAACACCTCGGGCGAGGTGACGCGAAGCTTCGGCGGATCGGGCGTCGCGTCCGGAGGCGGGTCGTCGTAGTGCTCGCCACCGAGCAGGGCCTCGAGGTTGACGCGCGCCTCGACGAGCGCGAGCGACGCCTCCGACTTCCCCTGCGACCATCGCGCGACCTCGGCCTCGGCGAGGCTTCGGTCTGCCGCCGTCGTGTCCCCCACCTCGAGGCGCGCGGCGGAGTAGTTGGCCTCCTCTCGGGCGAGTTCGAGGGCCCGCGTCGCCAAGATCTCGCGCGCTCGCGCGACCAGAGCGTCGCCGTAAGCAGCGAGGGAGGCTCCGACGACACGCGCCTCGGCCTGGTCGCGACCGCGGAGCCGCCACGCGAGCAGCGCGTCGGCCTCCTCCATGCGCGCGCCGCGCTGGCCTCCGAGCTCCACCGGGAGAAAGAGCTGCGCCTGGACTTGCACGTCCTCGGTGAAGCGCCCTCGATCGGCGATGATCTCGAGGTAGGGGTTCTGCAGCGACGACTCGCGAGCTCCGACCTGAGCTCCTCGCGCGACCCCGACGTCGCCCACCGCTTCCCGCACGTCGAGCGAGCGCACGCGGGCGGCGTCGAAGACCTGCGGTAGCGAAGGCCACTCCGCCCAGCTCGAGCGCGTAAGGAGTGTCGCAAACAAGACGACTGCGACGCGCAGCGCGGGGGCGAAACGAAAGGCGGACGAACGGTTCACGAGACCTCCACGGAAAGTTGGACCTCCGCGCGCGGGCGAGGCACGCGCGGTTTCACCGAGGCGGCGTTCGACCGCCGCTCGCGCTCCGACGAGCCATCACACCGGCAAAGGGTGTGACGCTCGGGGCGCCGAACCGCGGCCCGGGTGCTTCACGCACGCCAGGCCCGGCCTTCAGGCGTGGACGCGTAGGGGAGGTCGATCGAGGGTCTTCGTGTAGCCGGAAGCGGGCCTCAGCGAACGCGCGCGCGCGCCGTAGGTCGGCCCGTCGTCGGAGTCTGGGCCGTCGGGCGCTCGAATAGGCCGCGCCTCGAACAGGTCGGTCGACGCGGCGACGTCTTCGTCGTCTTGGCTCGAGCCCGCACCGAGGGGCCCCGGATCGTCGTCGTCCGTGTCGTCGTCGTCATCCCAGATCGAGGTGGCGCGACTGAGCTCGTCGTCCGCGCGCGCGTGTCCGCGCAGAAGCGTCCACACGCTCTTGCCGCGCGGGCCGTGCTCGAGCACGGCGTGGCGCGCCGCGGGAGCCGCCATCGCCGCCGCGGTCGCCGCTGCGAGCCCGCGTCGAACGACAGGCTCGCGCACCGGCCCAAAGCCGAGCGAGACGGACGCCACGAGGAGCGTCAGGACGAGTGCGAGCGTGCGGATCACGGACTCTAATTCGTGCGCTTCACGCAACGCCATGTCAAGAACGTGCCCCTTTTTGGGACAAACCGTGGGCGGCGACGGCGCACAGTGCGCGCGCCGCGCTTCAGTAGCGCTCCTTCGGCTCTTCGTTCCCCAAGACCTCGACCTTGGGGAAGATTTCGTGCGCGAAGCGGTCGCGGACCTCTTTGGCGCGCTCGTCCTCGTCGCGTGTAGGGACAGCGACCCCCACGATGAGGCACGCGGTCTTCCCCCACACCGGGAAGCTCGCGTACGAGGTGGCGTAGCTGTCGGTCGAGGCGAGGGTCGCGGTCTTGGCGAAGAGCGTGTCGACGTCGATGATCTGCCGGTTCCACATGAACGCCGAAGGGGGCTCGTGCGTGAGGTCCACGTCGAAGGCCTCGATCCACGGCGTCGCCCACGCCTCGAAGCTCTTGGAGCACGCGCCCACGACTTGGTTGTCGTCCACGTGGGTGACGAAGCCGGCGACGATCGCGTGGTGGTCTTTGCCGTAACGAAACCCGACGAGGCTCGGCACGCCCCAGAACTTCACGCGCGTCCAATGCTCGGCGTCGGGGAGCGGGACGCGTACGCTGTTCTGCTTGTCGACGCGCCCTTGCGTGGAGGAGATCTTGAGCTCCTCGAGGGCTGCTGCGTGGTCCGAGCCGCCGAGGCCACCTTGCGCCGGCTTACCGTCGTCCTTCGGAGGCGGCGCCGCCGCGACGGGGCGCGCCACCACCGCCTGCGACGACGAGCACGCGCCGAGCGCGAGAACCCCCGCAAGAAGGGCGGAGCTCCGCCCCAGGATCGCGGCGGTCGACGGCAGGCGCACGGACATCGCCACCACAGTTTTCGTCAGATCGCCGGGGAACGCCATGGCCTCCCGTTCGACGGCCGAGGGCGCAGGGGGCGTCAGTGGATTTCGGCCATTTTTCTTGGGTCGGGCG
This sequence comes from uncultured Polyangiaceae bacterium, assembly GCA_964531795.1. Lineage (GTDB taxonomy): Bacteria > Myxococcota_A > Polyangia > Polyangiales > Polyangiaceae > CAZHHD01. Next base: position 15,019 of record CAZHHD010000014.1, read on the forward strand.
CGCCGGCGGGGCGGCGCCCCCCCCATGACATTGGAGTCATGGAGACTGTCGCGTTTCGATCGCAGTGTCATGCCCTGGCACCGCCGCCGCGAGCCGGCCCCTCGGCGAACCGCACACTTGGCCGGAGGCGCAGGTTCGGCACGCAACGTGCTCCTTGGAAGGGATCGCGATGCAACGTCGCCTTCTCTTGGCCTTCCCTCTCTTGGTCTTGCTTTCGGCGGGGCTAGGGGCCCTCAGCGCGGATTTTCCGACGCCGCTTCCGGCGTGGACGATCGAGCCTGCAGCGGCCCCCCCTTCGCCCCCCGATCGCCCGAGCGCCCCCTCGCTCGACGACGATCACGCCGCGACGCCGGTCTGAGGCGCGACGCGCGCGCCAAAGGCGCGGTATCGTGAGGAGGTGCGCGGCACCCGCCTCGGCATCGCTACCTTCACCGTCGTGGGCCTCGCGGCCCTCGCCGCGCGTTGCCAGATCTACACCCCCTCGCTCCTCGAATCGGGCGAGGCGGGGGTCGACGGCGGCGACGGCATCGGCTGGTGGTCGGGCGCCGTGGACGGCGGCTGCTTCAGCGCCGGCGAGCCGCACGACCAAGAGCGACCTCGCCCGCAACCGCCGGGGGACGTCGGCCCGATCTACGTCGCTCTCCGCACCGTTCGCCTCGGTGGGTTGAGCCCCGACGGTCAGCCGAGCGACACCGCCTGGCAAGACATCGGGCTCGACCTCGACGGCGTGTGCACCGCCTCGAACACCTGCGCCGGCGATCCGAGCCACCCCGACGTCTCGTGCAAGCCGACGGGCGATCAAGTCGCCGGTGACGGCAACTACTGCCGCGACAACACCTTCGGCCGCTTGCAGGTCGTCGCCTCCAAGGTCGGCGAGGTGGCGAGCAAGTACGGCTTGAGCGACGACGCCTTCAACTGCGGGCTGTGCGTGGGTGCGTACAACTTCGTCATCAAGGTGAGCGGCTACAACGGCACCGACAACGACGACGAGGTCCGCGTCGACCTGTACCCGTCACCGGGCGTGCAAGGCGACATCCTCCCGTGGGATTGCCATCCGGGGAGCGACTGGCGCCAGCACCCGTGCTTCTGGGATTCGGACATTCCTCTCACGGTGCAGGAAGGGAGCACGGTCTCCCCCATCGTCGACTCGCAGCTCCCCGACGCGAAGATCTCCGACCCGTTCGCCTACGTGCGCCAGGGCTACATCGTCATCACGCTGCCGCCGGACACGCTCTTCTGGCTCCCAGGCAAACGCGCGCCGGCCACGACCTTCCCGCTCGTCCTGCACTCGGGCCTCGTGACCGGGCACGTCTCCCGGGCGCCGAACGGCACGTGGCAGGTCGACGACGGCATCATCGCCGGCCGCGCGCGCGCGCCGGACATCGTGCACGGCTTTCGTCAGATCGGCTTCTGCGAGAACGACTCGACCTACGGCCTCATGACGCAGTACCTGCAGACGAACCTCGACATCCTCGCCTCCGGCGACGTCGATCCCAACACCACGTGCGACGCCATCTCGGTCGGCTTGGCCTTCACCGGGGTCGAGGTCGAGCACGCCGGCGCGGTTCCCGTCGCTCCGCTCGTGGAGTGCGCGTTCGGCACGGGGGACGCCGGGCTCGACGGCGGCGCGGCGAAAGACGCCTCGAAAGACGCTCCCGGCGGCGGCTGACGCGGGCGCGCGGGCGCGGCTCGCCTCGCGCCCCGGTTTGCGGTAAAGCGTCCTCCCATGAGCACATCGTCCAGTTTCCGTCCCGCTGCAGGCACCGCCGCGGCAGGGTCGGCCGCCCTCGGTAAGCCGCTCTCGTCGAACGCGCACCTCCTCAAGTGGGTGGGCGAAATGGTTGCACTCTGCAAGCCGGACAAGGTCGTGTGGTGCGACGGTTCGGAAGAGGAGAAGAAGCGCCTCACGGATCTCGCCGTCCAGGAAAAGGTCCTCGAGCCGCTGAACCAGCAGAAGCTCCCCGGCTGCTACCTCCACCGCTCGAACCCCAACGACGTCGCGCGCGTCGAGCAGCTCACCTTCATCTGCACCCCCACGAAGGACGAGGCGGGGCCGACGAACAACTGGATGGCGCCGGCCGAGGCCTACGCCAAGCTCGAGAAGCTCTACGACGGCTCGATGCGCGGCCGCACGATGTACGTCGTGCCGTACATCATGGGCCCCTTCGGCTCGTCGCACTCCAAGATCGGCATCGAGCTCACCGACAGCGTCTACGTGGCCCTCAACATGCGCATCATGACCCGCATGGGGATGATGGCGCTCACGATGCTGGGCGACTCGAACGACTTCAATCGCGGCCTGCACGCGACGCTGGACATCAACCCCGAGCGGCGGTTCATCTGCCACTTCCCCCAGGACAACACGATCTGGTCGGTGGGCTCGGGCTACGGCGGGAACGTGCTGCTCGGCAAGAAATGCCTCGCGCTGCGCATCGGCAGCTACCTGGGGCGCAAGGAAGGCTGGCTCGCCGAGCACATGCTGATCCTCGGCGTCGAGAGCCCCGAAGGCGAGATGACCTATGTCGCCGCGGCGTTCCCCAGCGCGTGCGGCAAGACGAACTTCGCCATGATGATCCCGCCCGAGCGCTTCAAGGGCTGGAAGATCTGGACCGTGGGTGACGACATCGCCTGGATGCGCGTCGGCGAGGACGGACGGCTCCGCGCCATCAACCCCGAGTTCGGCTACTTCGGCGTCGCGCCGGGGACGAACTTCAAGAGCAACCCGAACGCGATGCGCACCATCGCCAAGGACACGCTCTACACCAACGTCGCGCTCACCAAGGACGGCGACGTGTGGTGGGAGGGCAAGGACGGCGACATCCCCGACGAGCTCACCGATTGGCAGGGCCGCCCGTGGAATCGCAAGACGTCGACCGAGAAGGCGGCGCACCCGAACTCGCGCTTCACCGCGCCGATGCGCAACAACCCCGTGCTCTCGCGCTTCGCCGAGGACCCCGAGGGCGTTCCCATCAGCGCCATCATCTTCGGCGGTCGTCGCGCGACGACGGTGCCGCTCGTCATGCAGGCCTTCAACTGGTCGCACGGCGTCTTCTTCGGCTCGGCGCTCGGCTCGGAGACGACGGCGGCGGCGACCGGCAAGGTCGGCGTCGTGCGCCGCGACCCGTTCGCGATGCTCCCCTTCTGCGGCTACAACATGGGCGACTACTTCGCTCACTGGCTGGAGATGCAGGCGGTCATCACCAACCCGCCGAAGATCTTCATGGTCAACTGGTTCCGCCGCGGCAAAGACGGCAAGTTCCTCTGGCCGGGCTTCGGCGAGAACATGCGCGTGCTCAAGTGGATCGTCGACCGCGCGCGCCTTCGCGTCGGCGGCCAAGAGACGCCGTTCGGCTGGGTGCCGAAGGCCGACGACTTGGATCTTTCGGGGCTCGACATCGAGGCCGATCAAGTCGACGAGGCCTGCGCCGTCGACCTCGACGAGTGGAAGATCGAGCTCGAGTCGCACGCCGAGTTCTTCGCTCAGTTCGGCGGCTCGATGCCCGAGACGCTCGACCTCCAGCGCAAGATGTTCCTCGCGCGCATCGACACGCTGAAGAAGCGCAAGTGGGGCGCGCATCACACGCACTAGATGCAAGTCGCCGAAGGCGACGTAGCATCTAGTGCGGCGATGCCACCCTGGTGGGTCTGCGACCCCTCGCAGCGAAGCTGCGAGCCTCCCCGCTTGTCGCTGACGCGAACGCCTTTCGTGCCCGGGCACGAAAGGCGGAGGCGGCGACTTGGGGGCGGTGTCGCTAACGCATGGCCGGGGACCCGGGTGCGAGTGAGGGCGGCGCGGACGGTGGCGACGCGAGCGCGCTCGGCGAAGGCGGCGGCAGTGGCGGTGGGGGCTCCAGCGACGGCGGGGTGAACCCGATCGAGGCCGGGCCCGGCGGCTCGACGACGGCGATCGCCTGCGGCGCGACGACGTGCGCGCTCCCTGCGGAGAGCTGCTGCGTCCGCCAAACCTCGGGCGGCGAGGCGTACTCGTGCGCCGCGAGCTGCAGCAGTGCGGCGGGCGACGGCGGTGGTGGTGGCGGCGGCGGGGGTCGCGGCGGAGGTGGCGGAGGTGGCGGAGGTGGCGGCGGCGGCGACGTCGCAGCGCTCAAGTGCAGCGGGGCAGCGAACTGCGGCGCGGGGACGGTGTGCTGCGTCCGCCAGGTGAACAACGGCGTCGAGTCGTCGTGTCAGCCTTCGTGCACCCAGGGCGACGCCCAGCTCTGCGATCCCAACGCGGGCGCGGCGTCGGGGTGCGCGACCAACCAACCGTGCTCCAACAACAACATCACCGACTGGGGCCTGCCGACCACGTACGGCACCTGCGGCGGCCGCGGGAACTAGCGGCTGCGGGGCCGCCCGTTCCTCACCGCGTACCGCACCCAGGGAAGATCGACGCGTAGCCTTGGTACCGGCCGTGGAAGACGGTGCCGTCTTCGGGGCGGAGCTCGACGCCATTCACCTGCAGATAGAACTGCACGTCGGCTTCGAGGAGCGCGCTGTCGACCCACGTAAAGGGGAACGACGGACAGCCGGTCGTCTGCGTGTTCGTGGGGAACGGCGAGAGCTTCGTGAGATCGACGGCGTAGCGTGCGTTGTTTCCGCTGCGTCCTTGGAGGTTGACGTACGAAGCCTGGAACGAGCCCTCGTCGCCGATGCGCGTGTACATGCGCACGTCGAGCTTCTTCCAAAGATCGGGATCGTCGTGATCGGTCACGCCCGGCTCGTACACTTCGAAGGCGAGCTGGCGGATCGCGGCGCGTTGGGCCGCCCACGAGTCGTAGAGGAACCCTTGGCCGAGCGCGTGCGCGTCTTCCGGGCACGCTTGTCCGTTGCACGTCGCGCGCGAGAGCGTGACCGTCGCGTTCCCCATCCAGTCGGGGGCCGACGCCGGGAGCACCACGTCGACGTGGTAGTTCTGTCCGAGGTTCGAGTCCCACGCGTGGCATCCCCAGATGCTCGTGCTCTCGAACCAGACTTGGAGATCCGTGCTCGGCGCGCCGGCGCCGAAGACGACGCCCGGAACGACGAACGTAGGATCGAGCTCGCCCGTCGGCGCATGGCCCGCAGCGACGAAGGTGGTCTCGGGGCCCGCGCCCATCCGCGTGTGCCCCGTGACCGTGAACGCCGGGTTCCCACGGAACGTGCCGGTGCACGGGGTCCGCGCCGTGTCGTAGTCGACCGTGACCTTGGTGCCGACGGCGATGCGCCCGGTGGTCTCGACAGTGAAGTCGGATTTGAAGTGGAGCGTGGCCGTTTGCGCGTCGCCCAAGGCCGCCGAGGTGTCGCTGGCGTCGGTCGACGCCGCGGAGCAACCCACGAGAATCCCAGGGAAAAGCGCGAGGAGAGCGAAGTGGGCGCGAGCCATGTCAGGGGATGTAGCATGAGCCCCCACCGCGTCGAGGAAAAACGTGCCTCACATGGGAGTGACGTTTTCCGCGAGAGCGCGCGCCGGGCCTCTGGTGTCGGCGGAGCGCTGTGCTATTGACGCGCTGCGCCGTGCGGCACTTTCTCACCACGCTCGACTGGTCCCGCGAAGAGCTGAGCTCGCTCCTCGACGAAGCGGCCGTCCATAAAGCGGAGCGCAAGACGCGGCGCGACCTCGCCGGCAAGACCGTCGCGCTCGTCTTCTTCAACCCGTCGCTTCGCACGCGCACGTCGTTCGAGATCGGCGTGTTCGAGCTCGGCGGGCACGCGGTCGTGCTCGAGCCGGGCAAGGGCGCGTGGCCGATCGAGTTCCAAGACGGCGTGGTGATGGACGCCGAAGCGGAGGAGCACGTCGAAGAAGTGGCGCGTGTCCTCTCGCGCTACTGCGACGTCATCTGCGTACGCGCGTTCCCGAAGTTCGTCGATTGGACGAAGGACCGCGAGGACGCGGTGATCCGGAGCTTCGCCAAATACGCGACGGTGCCGGTCTTGAACCTCGAGACCATCACCCACCCGTGCCAGGAGATGGCGCTCCTCCTCACGCTGCGCGAGAAGCTCGTCACCTTCGCGAAGAAGAAGTTCGTCCTCACCTGGACGTACCACCCGAAGCCGCTCAACACCGCGGTCGCCAACTCGGCGCTCATCGCCGCGACCAAGATGGGCTTCGACGTCACGCTGTTGTGCCCGACGCCGGAGTACGTGCTCGACGAGCGCTACATGGGCGCGGCGCGTGAGTACGCGAAGGCGGCAGGGACGACGCTCACCGTCTCGCACGACATCGACACGGCGTACGACGGAGCTCACGTGGTCTACGCCAAGAGCTGGGGCGCGCTTCCGTACTTCGGAAAATGGGAGGCGGAGAAGCCGATCCGCGACGCCCACAAGCACTTCATCGTCGACGAAGCGAAGATGGCGAAGACCCGCGGCGGCTACTTCAGCCACTGCCTCCCGCTCCGCCGCAACGTGAAGGCGACCGACGGCGTGCTGCGCGGCCCGCAAAGCCTGGTCATCGAGGAGGCGGAGAACCGACTCCACGTGCAGAAGGCGATCTTGTGCAAGCTGCTCGACGCCCCGCGCGTCGGCACGACCTGATGCGACCAGCGAGAGCGGTCGGCGAAAAGGAGTGAAGCGATGGCGACCGTGATCCTGGCCTACTCGGGGGGACTCGACACGAGCTTCTGCATTCCGTGGCTCAAGGAGCGCGGGCACGAGGTCGTCACGCTCTTCGTCGACACCGGCGGCGTGTCGAAAGAAGAGCGCGACGCGCTGGGGAAGCGCGCGATCGATCTCGGCGCCAAAGAGCACGTGGTCGAAGACGGCTCGGACTCGGTCTGGGAGAACATCGTCACGCCGCTCGTGATGGGCGGCGCGCTCTACCAAGACCAGTACCCGCTGCTCGTCTCCGACCGCTACGTCATCGTCGAGCGCGCCGTGGCCCACGCCAAGAAGCGCGGAAGCCGGACGGTGGCCCACGGCTGCACCGGCATGGGGAACGACCAAGTGCGCTTCGACCTCGCGGTGCGCGCGCTCGGCGACTACGAGATTTTGGCGCCGGTGCGCGCCATCCAAGACGAGCACCCGCGCGTGCGCGAGTACGAGCGCGCATACCTGGCGAAGCTCGGCTACGAGCCGCCGGCGAAGCAGCAGCGCTACACCATCAACGAGAACCTCCTCGGCGTGACGATGAGCGGCTCGGAGATCGACGAGTGGAAAGAGCCCGGCGACGAGACGCACGCGCTGTGTCGCCCGCGCGCCGAGTGGCCGAAGGAGCGCCTCCGCGTGCGCGTCCGCTTCGAGCGCGGCGTCGCCGTCGCCTTGGACGGCAAGGCGATGCCCGGCCCGGCGATGCTCCGCCAACTGAACGAGCGACTCGGCGCCTACGGCGTCGGGCGCGGCGTGTACACCGGCGACACCACCGTCGGGCTGAAGGGGCGCATCGTCTTCGAGGCGCCGGGCATCACCGGGCTCTTCGTCGCTCATCGCGCGCTCGAGGAGGCGATCCTCACCGCCCGCCAAGCCGAGATGAAGCCGCTCGTCGCGCGCAAATGGGTCGAGCTCGTCTACAAGGGCTTCTTCTTCGAGCCGCTGAAGGACGATCTCGAGGCGTACTTGAAGAGCTCGCAGCGCTTCGTCACGGGCGAGGTCACGCTCGAGACCGACGGCGGCGCCGTGCTCGCGGTGGCGGTCGACAGCCCCCACGTCCTCCGCGCGAAGGACGCGACCTACGCCCAAGTGGCCGGGTGGAGCGCGCGCGAGGCCGAGGGCTTCATTCGCTTGCTCGGCCAGAGCGCCGAGCTCTCCGCCAAAGTGAACCCGCGCGAGACGTGAGCGCAAAGGTGAACACTCCCACGAGCAAGCTGCTCGCCCTGACGCTCGAGCACCTCCATTGGCTCGTGGCCCACGACTCGCAGAACCCGCCGCGGCGGCCCGACGGGCTCGTCGAGCAGCTCATGGTCGTCTTGCGTGGCGCGGACCTCGAGGTGAGCCTCGAAGACCACGGCGCGGGCTGCATCTCGATCCTCGCCGCGCGCGGTCAAGGCGGGCGCTCCGCCAAGGCCCTCCTCACCGCACACCTCGACACAGTCCCGGTCGCGCCGGGGTGGACACGCGATCCGCTCGCCCTCACCCTCGAGGGCGATCGCGCGTACGGCCTCGGCGCGTGCGACGTGAAGGGGGGCGCGGCGGCGATGATCGCCGCGGCCCTGGCGACAGATGCACCTTGCACGCTTCTCTTCACGACCGACGAAGAGGCGGGAAAAGCGACGTGCATGCGGCGCTTCGTGGAGAGCGCGCCGCGCTTCGACTTCGCGGTGGTGGCCGAGCCGACGCACGCTCGCGCCGTGGTCGCGCATCGTGGCGTGGGTACCGGCGTGCTCTCGTTCGAAGGGCGCGCCGGGCACTCTTCGCAGAGGACCCAGGGCTCGGGAGCCGAGCCGAAGAGCGCAGTGCACGCGCTGGGGGCGTGGGTCGCCCGCGGGATGGCGCTCGCCGCCGATCTCGAGACCGAAGAGGCCAGCGGGCTCTCTGGCGTCCGCTTCAACGTGGGGCGCGTCGAAGGGGGCGAGAAGCCCAACGTCGTCGCCGCGCGGGCCGAGGCGCGCTTCGGCGTGCGCCCTCCGCCGCATATCTCCCCTCGCGACGCGCTCGTTCGCTTCGCCTCACTCGATCCCGAGGCCCGCTTCGAGCTCGCGTTCGAGGGCCCTCCCCTCGCCGCCTCGGAGACGGCAGAGCGAGCGTGTGCGCGCTACGACCTTCCGCGCGGCGAGGCGGTCGATTTTTGGACCGAGGCGGCGCTCCTCGCGCAAGGAGGCATCCCGTCGATCGTGCTCGGCCCCGGGGACATCGCCCAGGCGCACGGCCCCGACGAGTGGGTGCTGCTTCGCGAGCTCGAAGAAGCGGCCCAGCGGTACCTCCGCATCCTCGAAGGAGGCGCGTCGTGAGATCGACGCAGGAGATCATCGTCCGCCTGCTCGGCAACATCGGCAGCCGCAAGGAGGTCGAGCAGTACCTTCGCCACTACGCGAGCGTCGACGCGCCGAAGTTCGCCGTCATCAAGGTGAGCGGCTCGGTCATCTCCGATTCGCTCGACGGCCTCGCCTCGTCGCTCTCCTTCTTGAAGGCGGTCGGCCTCGTCCCGCTCGTGGTGCACGGCGGCGGTGCGCAGATAGAAGCCGCGCTGGCCGAGGCGGGGGTCAAGGTCCCGCTCGTGGACGGCCTCCTGCCGATGAAGCCCGAGGTGCACGAGATCGCGCGGCGCGCGCTCCTCGCCACCGGAGCATCGCTCGTCGACGCGCTCGAGAGCCTCGGCACGCGCGCCCGCCCCTTCACCTCGGGGGTCCTCGAAGTGACCACCAAGAACGATCGCCGCCTCGGCCTCGTCCCCCAGGTGGTGCGCGTCATCGACGCTCCTTTGGTCAACGCCGCGCGGAGCGGCGCCATCCCTGTCGTCTCTCCCTTCGGCGAGACGGCGAGCGGACAAATCGCCGTCGTTCACGCCGACGTGGTCGCGCGCGAGCTCGCCCTCGCCCTAAGGCCGCACAAAGTGGTCTTCCTCTCGAGCCGAGGCGGCCTCGTGGACGTGGAGGGGCGCCTCCTCCCCGCGGTGAACCTCGCCGAGGACTACGACACGGTGCTCGCCGACGTCGCCTTGACCCCGGCGTCGCGTCACGAGCTCCTCGCGCTCGCGCAGCTCCTCGAGCAGCTCCCGCCCACGTCGTCGGCCTCGGTCACGTCGCCCGAGCACCTCGCGCGGGAGCTCTTCACCCACCGCGGCGCCGGCACGTTGGTGCGTCGCGGCGAGCGCGTGCGCGTGCACGAGGGATTCTCCGGCATCGACCTCGCGCGCCTCGCGGCCCTCCTCGAGGAGGGCTTCGGCCGAAGGCTCCACCCCGACTACTTCGAGAAGAAGGTCCCCTTCCGCGTCTACCTCGCCGAGTCGTACCGAGCGACGGCCATCCTCACGCTCGAAGAAGGAGTGCCGTACCTCGACAAGTTCGCCGTCACCCCCGAAGCGCAAGGCGAAGGGCTCGGCGGATCGATCTGGCAGCGCATGCGACGCGACGTCCCCAAGCTGTTCTGGCGATCGCGCGCCACGAACCCGGTCAACGCCTGGTACGCGCAGCAAGCCGACGGTCTCTACAAGTCGGACGCCTTCTGGGTCTTCTGGTGCAAGATGACCGAGTTCTCCGAGATCCAAGCGTGCGTCGAGCGCGCGCTGGCGATGCCGGCGACGCTCAAGGGATCGGTGCCGGAGAGCGAGATGGACGAAGCAGGGGTGAGCGCGTGAAGAAGCGCATCGGCGTCGTGGGAGCGCGCGGTCATGTCGGCGCCGAGCTCGTACCGCTGCTCGTGCGCCACGAGGGGCTCGAGATCGCTTGGGTCACCTCGCAGAGCGCGCCGGGAGAGAGCGTGCCGGGGACCTCGCTCACCTTCCTCGGCGCCGACCCCGCGCTGCTTCGCCAAGAGCCGGTCGACGCGGTCGTGCTCGCGCTCCCCAACGGCGAGAGCCGTGCCTGGTCGGACGCGGCCGGCGACGCGGTGGTCGTCGATCTCTCCGCCGATCATCGGTTCGACGAGGCGTGGGTCTACGGCCAGCCCGAGCGCTTTCGCGCCAAAATCCGCGGCGCCAAGCGCATCGCCTCTCCCGGCTGCTACGCGACGGCGGCGCAGCTCGCCATCGCGCCGCTCGTCGACGTCGCGCGCGGGCCGGTCCACGTCTTCGGCGTGAGCGGCTTCAGCGGCGCCGGCACGGCGAAATCGGAGCGCAACGACCCCGACGTGCTGCGCGACAACGTGGTGCCGTACGCGCTCGTGGGACACGCGCACGAGCGCGAGCTTCGCCGTCACCTCGACCATCCGGTGTTTTTCGTGCCGCACGTGGCCCCCTTCTTTCGCGGGCTCGTCGTCACGGCGTCGCTCGATCTCGCGCGTCCCATCGACGAAGCGGAGCTCGAGGCACGCTTCACCCGGGCTTACGGATCGGAGCCGCTCGTCGCGCTCACCAAGGACCCGCCGCGGCCGCGTGACTCCGTCGGCACGCACGGCGTCCGGATCGGTGGCTTCGCGCTCGGCGACGGCGGATCGCACGCCGTGGTGGTGGCCGCGCTCGACAACTTGCTCGGTGGCGCCGCGTCGCAGGCGATGCGCGCGTTGAACCTCGCCCTCGGCCTCCCCGAGCGCGCCGGAGTGGGGGCATGAAGCGCGAAGCCCCTCTCTGGCAAAAGAGCGGCGCCGACGAAGCGGACGCCGAGCTCCAGGCCTTCTGCGCCGGCGACGACGTCTTGACCGATCGTCATCTCTTCCTCTTCGACATCGAGGCCACGGCGGCGCACGCGCGAGGCCTCGAGCGCATCGGCGTGCTGACGGCGAAGGATGCCCGCGCGCTCGAAGCGGCGCTCGAGGCCCTTGCTCTGGACTATCGCGGAGGGGCCTTCGTGCTCGACGCGCGCTTCGAGGACGGGCACTCGGCCATCGAATCGGAGCTGGTGCGCCGCGTGGGCGAGGCCGGGCGCCGCGTGCACGCGGGGAGGAGCCGCAACGACCAGGTGCAAGTCGCGCTGCGGCTCTACGCGAAGGATCGCGCGCGCAGCCTCGCGCACGCGTCGCTCGACGCCGCCGAGGCATCGCTGGCGCGTGCCAAGACCGACGCCGCCACACCCATGGTCGGCTACACGCACTTGCAGCGCGCCGTCCCTTCCAGCGTGGGCCTCTGGCTCGGCGCTTTCGCCGAGGGCTTCTGCGAAGACGCCGAGCACGCGGCGCTCGTCGGCACGTGGCTCGATCGCTCGCCGCTCGGAACAGCCGCCGGCTACGGCGTGAACCTCCCGCTCGATCGCGAAGGGGTCGCCAAGGATCTCGGCTTCGCGAAGCTCCAGATCAGTCCCATGAACGTGCAGAATGCACGCGGCAAGGTGGAGCTCGCGCTCCTCGGCGCCGTGAAGTCGGCCATGCTCGACGTGCGACGCCTCGCGTGGGACCTCTCGCTCTTCACGATGGAAGAGCTCGCCTTCGTGCGCCTCCCCGCGGCCTTCACCACCGGCTCGTCGATCATGCCCAACAAGAGGAACCCCGACGTGGTCGAGCTCCTCCGCGCGGCGCCGGCGAAGGTCTTCGGCGCCGAGGTCGAGATCGCCTCGTGCCTCTCGCTCCCCAGCGGCTACCAGCGCGATCTGCAGGCCACGAAGAGCGCGTTCGTCTCGGCGGTGGAGCACGCGCTCTTGGCGCTCCGTCTCTTGCCTCGCCTCGTCGGCTCGCTCGAGCTCGACGTCGCGCGGATGCGCGCGGCCATCGACGGCCCGACGCACGCGACCGATCGCGCGATCGAGCGCGTGCTCGCCGGCGAGCCGTTCCGCGAGGCGTACAAGGCGGTGGCGGGCGAGCTCGGCACGCTCTCCGAGCGCACCCCCGAAGGGAGCTTGGCCGCGCGCGTGTCCCCCGGGGCGTGCGGCGATCTTCGTCTCGACGAGATCGGCGCGCGCATCGCCAGCCTTCGCGCGGAGCTCTCGTGAAGCGGCTCCTCGTCGTGGGACCGGGGCCTGTGCGCCCGGGAGCCGAGGATTCGGCGCGCGCCGCCGCGCTCGCAGGGAGGCTCGCGGCCGAAGGGAGCGAGGTCGTCGCGCTCGACTCGGCCCCGACCTCGCGCCTCCTCTGGGCGGACCGCGTCGCGCGTCGTTACGTCGCGCCGCTCGACGTCGACGTGCTCGAGAAGATCGTTCGCCTCGAGTCGATCGACGGCGTGGTCGCGCAAGCAGCCGGCGCTCGCATCGAGGAGCGGATCCAAGGCGCGGCGGTGCCGTGGCTCCGCGATCTCGCCGAGCCTGCGAGCGCGGTCACACGCGATCTCCGGGTCCCGGATCCGAGCCCCGCCCTTCGTGCCTGGGCAGCGAGCCTCGAGGCGCCGCCGCCGTCCGAGGACGCGCTCGAGCTGCATGTGCTCGTCCTCTCCGACGGTGCCCGTGTGCAGATGCTGGGCACCTTCGAGCACGTCGAGCACGCTTCGGTCCATCCCGACGACGCCGCCGCGATCCTCCCGCCCCTCGTGACAGGAGAAGCGACGCTGCGGCTCCTCGAGGAGCGCACCACCTCGCTCGCGCGGGAGCACACGGGGCTCTTGACGGCGCGCTTCGCCGTGCAGCGGAAGCCGGACATCGACGCGATCACGCTCCTCGGCGTCACGGCCGGGGTCACGACCCACGCTCTCTCGCTCGGCTTGGCGCTGGGGTTCGACGTCCTCGCCGAAGCGGCGCGCGTCGCGCGAGGCGGAGCGGTCGACCCCACGCCGCTCCCCCAGCCCGCGTACGTGGTCGTGGAGGAGCACGTCTTCCCCTTTGCCGAGGTGGGCGCGAGCGACACGCGCCTCGATCGTCACCCGCGCTCCACCGGCACCGTGCTGGCGATCGGCGCCACCGCGGCGCGCGCGTACGCCTCGGCGCTCGCCGCGATGGGCGTGTCGTTCCATCGTCCGCGAGCCGGAACATCGCGCGCCGTCGTCCTCGCCGGCACCCCCTCGGACGCTTCGCCGCTGGCCGAGATCGGCCGCCACCTCTACACGCTCGGCTTCACGCTCGTCGCGACCCCCGAGTCGGCGACGTGGCTCGCGCGCGCGCGGATCGCCCACCGCGTGGTCGACGATCCGCGGTCGCTCGTCGCCTCAGGCGAGGTCGCCGCCGTCGTGTCGACGACGCCGGGCGGCGCCGCGCTCCGCCACGCCGCGCTCGTCGCCGGCGTGCCCTGCTTCACGACCGTCGAGCTCTTGCGGGTGGCGGTGGCCGGGCTCGAGACCGACGCGCGTGCGAGTGAGGACGTCGCGCCGCTCGAATCCTTCCGCCCTCACTTCGGCGGCGGCGGGGGCGGAGGGGGCGGCGGCGGCGGCTGATCCTCTTTCTGGATGCACGCCGAGAGGTCGAACAGCATGAACTCGAGCGCCTTCTCTTGCGGCGTCATCGGGTTGTTCTTGCACTCGTTGGGGAACTTCCCGCTCTGGCGCGCGCCGGCGGAGACGTGGAAGTCGCTGAAGACGACCTTGCCGCACTGAAGGGGCGCGCCGGCCTCATCGACGCCCGCTTCGATCGGCGCGTTGAAGGTGAAGTGCTCGACCACGTTCCCCGCGCCTGCCTTCCCGGCGACGTCGGCGTCGGGTGAAGCGTCCGGCCACGCGGTGCGCGTGTCGGCGGTGATCCAACGCTGCGAAGGAGGATTGTTCTCACTGGCGACGTCGTGACGCCAGTCGACGATGTCGAGATTCCCCGGCGTGGTCGATGCGTCCACGAAGGAGAGCCACTGGGAGAACGCCTGCCCCTTGGGGAACGACGTATCGATGTTGGTGGTGAGCGTGTCGAAGGCGGGATACGAGCCGGCGTCCTTCGCCGCCTTGCTCGCGTCGGGCCCGGCGTCCTTGAAGTAGTTCACGACGGCGTCGGAGCGATCGCTCTCGTTGTGCTGCCAGTTGGCGACGGTCGGGAAGGGCTGCGGCGCCCCTTCGAGCCAGCTGTACGAGTAGTGCGTGACGAAGACGCGCCCGCCCGTGTTCACGTAGCCCTCGACGTTGCCGCGGCCAGCGTCGCTCTGCTGCGTCTCGGCCTCCTTGTCGCCGTTGTTCGGCGTCCCTTCGCACGGCAAAAGGACGATGTCGTAACGCTGAAGGCGCGCGGGATCGGCCCACAGCTCGTCGGAGAAGGGCGTCGCCGCGTCGACCCCCGGGCCGGCGTCGACCGCGAGATCGGGGCCGCCGTGCGCCTTGAAGTAGTGAATGCGACCGTTCTGCGTGGGGAGCGTGAACTCGGAGTCGTCGATGCCGATCTTGCGGAGCAAGCACTCGAACGGATCAGCGTCGCCGGTGGCGATCGCCATGTGCGGGATGTGTCCTTCGCTCTGGTTTCGCGGGAGGCGCGTCACGTTCACGTCGGTGAGCGGCGTAGAAGTGCACGCGGTCACCGCCGGGATCTGCACGACCCTTCGCCACTTGCCCATTTGGAAGACGAGCGGCAGCGCGACGCCGACGGGGACGTTCTCGAGCTTGAAGGTTCCATCCGGCTTCGAGATGTCGGCGACGAGCGGCGCACCGCTGGCGAAGGCGCCGTTGCACGTGTCGCACGTCACGCCGGCGTCGTCGTCGAACGGCGCGACTTGACCGTTGGGGATGTAGACGAGCGCGTTGTAGAGCGGGTTCTTCCCCGCCGGGTCGTAGACCTTGCCGGTGATGGTCGTCGTGCCGCCGCCGTCGCAGGTGACCTGCTTGCACTGGAGGTTCACGCAGCCGCCCTCACCGGCGCCTCCGTCGCCTCCTCCGCCCGTGTCGGCGAAGCCGGTCGTCCCGTCGCTGCTCGAGCCCCCGTCGTCGTCGCCCGACGACGCGTCGTCACCATTTCCGAAGACGGAGTCGTCGCTCGAGCCGCAAGCTTGTGCGGTCACTCCAGCGACCAGGGTTCCCAGCGCAACGAACGTCCAAGCGACTCTCCGCATGCACGACCTCCCAGGTGAAATGGTAGAGGTCCGGTCGAACCGCGCAAAGATTCCCGAAGCTTCCTCCGCATTTGGCGGTCACAGCGGCGTGGGCTGTGGGCGCTGTGAGCGCGTGTACGGGGCGCAGCGCGCGTGCCGGAGGGGCGGGAATTTCCCCTCCGCGTGATAGACCTCGGCGCACGATGCCGAGCCCCGAAGACTTCGTGCGCGAGCTCGATCTCCAGAATCGCCGCGCCCTCGAGCGGATCGGCGCCGCCTCCGCCGCGGGCGATCCGGCCGAAGGGGTCGGCGTGGCGAAGCTCCTCGTCCTCGCGCTGAAGAACGAGCTCGAGGCGACCGAGTGCGCGGCGGCGTGGATCGCGACCACCCCCGAAGTGGCGGTCAAGCTCGCCCTCGCGCGCCAAGTCGGGGACGAAGCGAAGCACTACAAGTTGATCGAGCGGCGCCTCGCCACGCTCGGCGTCGACGCGCGCGCGATCGATCCCTTCGCCACCGGACGAAGCCCGCTCCTCGAATTCCTACTCACGCTCGAAGGGACGGTGGCGCGCGTCGCCGCCGGACAGTTCACGCGCGAAGCGCTCGCGCTGGTGCGCAACGCCGAGTTCATCCAGTACTGCGAGGCGACGAACGACGAAGAGACCGCCGCGCTCTACCGCGACGTCATCCAACCCGACGAAGCGCACCACCACGCGCTCGGGCGCACGCTGCTCCTCGAGCTCGCGACGAGCGAAAGTTCGCAGGCGGCGGCGCGCGAGGCCTCGGCCCGCGTGCTCGCGCTCGCCGAAGAGCTCCAGGAGATCGCGCGCATCAAGATGGGGATCCTCCGCGCGCCCGGCTGCTGAGGTCTGCGCGTCGCGGGCTCCCTCCGCTGGCGCTCTCACATCCGGCCGAGCGCGATCTTGGCGACGAAGATCGACTTCATCCGAATCTCGGGGAAGTCCATCGTCTCCTCGGTCGTGCTCAAAGTGGTCTCGCCCCCTTGCGCGTTCCGTTCCTTCTTCACGACGTGGGGCTGACCTTCTTGGAGGACCACCTTGGGCGCCGTGTCGGCGATCATGAGGTGGAGCACCTGGTCGCCCTTGAAGACACGGAGCTGCGGCGCGAAGCCGCCGGACCACTCGGCGCGGTCGCCGAGACCGGACACGGCTTCGGGCTTGCCGAGCTGGGGGATGATCTTCGCCTCGAGCGGCGTGAGGATCGCCATGTGCACGCTGCGCGTCGCTCCCCCGTCGGCGAAGGTCCAGTCGCACGAGCTCTTGCCGCCTTGGTGGGCTTCGACCTTCGTGCCGACCGCCCGAGACATCTCGTCGTCGGTGACGAGGTCGCACGGCTTGGTGGTCGTCTTGAGCCGTTTGCACCCGACGATCGCCGGAGCGAGCGCCGCGAGGACCACGGCGACGGAGCACGTCGAAGCGAACGCCCGGGGGATCATCTCGACGTCATAGCAAACCGAGCACCCCGGCGCCTCTTGCCGCACGAGCCGTCCCCTTTGTAACCTCCGCCGCATGAGTCAGAAGAGCGACGGCATCGAGTCTCGGCTGAAGGAAGATCGCAAGTTCCCCCCGAGCGACGCGTTTCGCGCGCACGCGCGGGTGCAGTCGCACGCCGAGTACACGGCGCTCCACAAGAAGTCGCTCGAGTCGCCGGAGGAGTTTTGGCGCGAGCACACGAGCGAGCTCGTCTTCCGCACGCCGTGGAAGACCTTCTCCGACTGGAAGCTCGACGGAAAGAGCGCCAAGGCGCGCTTCTTCGACGGCGCCACGCTGAACCTCACCGAGAGCTGCCTCGATCGTCACCTCACCACCCAGCGTCGCACCAAGGCCGCGATCATCTGGGAAGGCGAGCCGGGCGACACGCGCACGCTCACGTACTTCGAGCTCCACCGCGAGGTCGTGCGCATGACCGCGGCGCTCGCTTCGATGGGCGTGAAGGCCGGCGACCGCGTCGCCATCTACATGGGCATGGTCCCCGAGACCGCGGTGGCGATGCTCGCGTGCGCGCGTCTCGGCGCGCCGCACTCGGTCATCTTCGGCGGCTTCTCCGCCGAGGCGCTCCGCGATCGCATCAACGACTGCGGTGCGAAGGTGCTCCTCACACAAGACGGCGCCTGGCGCCGCGGCTCGGTCGTCCCGCTCAAGAAGATGGCCGACGACGCCGTCGCGCAGACGCCGACGATCGAGAAGGTCGTCGTCCTCCGCCGCATCGGTCCGGAGAAGGCGCCCGTCACCATGAAGGAGGGGCGCGACGTCTGGTGGGACGATCTCCTCGCGCGCGATCCGGGCGACGTGGCGAAGAAGCTCGCCAAGCACCCCGAGGCGCTCCCCGCCGAGCACCCGCTCTTCATCCTCTACACGTCGGGCTCCACCGGGAAGCCGAAGGGGGTCCTCCACACGACCGCCGGCTACCTCGCCGGCGCGCACGTGACGTCGAAGTTCGTCTTCGACTTGAAGGACTCGGACCTCTACTGGTGCACCGCCGACGTCGGCTGGGTCACCGGCCACAGCTACCTCGTGTACGGCCCGCTCTCGTGCGGCGCTTCGTGCCTCATGTACGAGGGCGCGCCGAACTTCCCCGATCCGGGGCGCTTCTGGCAGATCATCGAGAAGCACGGCGTCACGATCCTCTACACCGCGCCCACGGCGATTCGCGCCTTCATCCGCTGGGGCGACGAGTGGCCGAACAAGAGCGACATGTCGAGCCTTCGTCTGCTCGGCAGCGTGGGCGAGCCCATCAACCCCGAGGCGTGGACCTGGTACCACCGCGTCATCGGCGGCGGGCGCTGCCCCATCGTCGACACGTGGTGGCAGACGGAGACCGGGAGCATCATGCTCACCACGCTCCCCGGCGCCTGCTACTCGAAGCCGGGCTCGACCGGGCTCCCCTTCTTCGGCGTCGACATCGCCGTGGTGAAGGATCGCGGCGACGCCTGCGCCCCGAACGAAGGCGGCAAGCTCGTCATCAAGCAGCCGTGGCCTTCGATGGCACGCACCCTCTGGGGCGACGACGACCGGTACTTCAACACGTACTGGAACCAAATGGAGCGCGTGTACTTTACAGGTGACGGCGCGCGCAAAGACGAAGACGGCTACTTCTGGGTCGTCGGCCGCATCGACGACGTGCTCAACGTCGCCGGTCACCGCATCGGCACCGCCGAGATCGAGAGCGCGCTCGTGAGCCACCCGATGGTGGCCGAAGCCGCCGCCGTGGGGAGGCCCGACGACTTGAAGGGACAAGCGCTCGTCGTCTTCGTCACCTTGAAGCAAGGTCAGGTCGCAGGCCCCGACACCAAGGCGAAGCTCACCGAGCACATCGACAAGGAGATCGGGAAGTTCGCGCGCCCCGATCAAATCCGCTTCACCGACTCGCTCCCGAAGACGCGCTCGGGGAAGATCATGCGCCGCCTCTTGAAGGAGGTCGCTTCGGGGGCGACGACGCCGCAAGGCGACACGTCGACGCTCGAGGATCTCGGCGTGCTGGCGAAGCTCCGCGCCGACGAAGAGTGAGGGAGGGGCGCGGGCGGCGAGGCGTGGTGCGCACGTGACACCCGCGACGCAACGCTTGGGCGAGCTAGCGAAGCGGCAGCTCAAGCGGAGCAGCGCATTGACAGCCAAACCTGACGACCTCTAGCGTGAAGGAATCACGCGGGAGGTGGTCATGTCGAAGGGTGTTCAAGCGCGGCGCGCAAGGGAGCGCGACGCGCAGGGGAGCGCGGCGCGCAACCGCGCGCATCGCGTAGGCAGGGCGTTCGTTGGTTGAATCTGCGGACGGCGCTTTCGTCCGCCGTCGCGGCGAGCGCGCTGTTCGGATACGCGTGCGTTGGGGATCAGGGCGCGGAGGTAGTTGGGGTTCAGGCGACGAGCCAAGCCCTCTCCTTCGATGCAAGCCTCGCGGATTCGGCCGTCGCGGACGGCGACCCTGCGGAGGCCGCGCCGTTTCTCATCTTGCGAACCTACGCGCCACCAGGCGCGTTCGACGCCGGTGCCGACTGCGAGGTCGTGCAAATTCAGCAGTCGGGCGACGCCGCCCTGGACGTGTCGTTCATCGAAGCGGTCGCGGTTTCTTCGGTCGACGCGGGAGGGACGCAGTGAGCCCCATTGCACGCCGCTGGTGCGTCCGACTCCTGGCTCCTCTGCTCGGAGCAGCGCTGGTTCTGTTCACACGCTCAGCGTCCGCGTCCTACCCGAACGGCTGGCCCGTCGTTCTTCATCACTGCGAGCAGAGTCAGCAAAACGTCTTGACCCATCCGACGCAGATCATCATCGCCTATTGGGGCTGGGTGCCGCCGGGAGGCTCGAACCAGGCGATCGACTCTGCGGCACGTGCGTTTGCTGCCGGCGACGCCCGCGCGTGGCACGTGCTCACGCAGTACTACCAAAGGGTGGGCTCGTGCGCCGCTGCTCAGGACCCCGTGAGCCTTCAGCCCATGCCGGTCACGACACTCTACTATTACACCGCACCTTCGAGCAGTACGCCGCCTCAGTCGGAGGAACAGCTCGTCGCGTACAACATCCTCAGCCAGTCGTGGACGAACGGCGCCCTGCTCGTAATCGTGTCTCCGGACGGGGTCTACCCCGCAGAGGCTCGTGACCCGAATCAGGTCTCGGCCTACCACGACCGGACCGAAGACGCTCAGGGCGACTACCCGTACGTCATGGTGCCTTACTGGTCGCTCCAGAGCGGCACGGCAAACGACTTGCAGCACGAACTCGAGGAGATGATCACCGACCCGAACGTCGCACGCTACGGCAGCGCGACCGATCACTCGGGCTGGTGGGCTCAGATCCCGGCAGGGGACGCCGGCGCTGGGATTACGATCGGCGGGAGCGAGATCGGCGACGTCTGTAAGCTGAACGCGGGCACGCGTTCGTTCCAACTTCTCCGGTCGCGCGAAGCGGTGCACACGTTCGATCTTCTCCCGATGATGAGCGACGTGGGCCGCGCTAACGCGGGCGCGTGCGTTTACGCGTACGCGACGCGTGCCGACAACTTTGTCCTCGGGACCGACAACAGCCTGTACCAGTCCGTGAATCAGAGCGGAGGATGGGCGAGCTGGGGCCGACCGTCGGGCGTCACGCTCGCCTCCGGCCCGACGGCGGTGTCGCACGATCCGGGGTTCATCGACACCTTCACACTCGCCGGTTCGGGCGACCTGTGGCAGGCGGCGATCCAACCCGGGTGGACGACCGCTCAGTGGCGCAACTGGGGGCACCCGATCGGTTACACCCTCATCGGTAAGCCTGCGGTGGCGTCCTGGGGGGCGAGCCGATTGGATATCTATGCGCTCGCTGCGGCGGGCCTCACGAAGGTGCTCTTCCACCGCTCGTGGGACGACGGAACAGACTCGGGGTGGCAGCTCCTTGCCTCGTCTCCCTACTTCACTCCGGGCAGCTCGCCGACCGCCGCCTCGTGGGGCCCCGGCAACGTAGTCGTCGGAGTTCTCTCAACGAACGGGCCGCCAAATCTCTGGTACGCGATCTCTTCCGACGGGCAGAATTTCGCGGGCTGGACCGCCGCTGGCAACAACGGCTACAGCCTCGACTCAAACGCATCGCCGGCCGTGGGGTCGCACGACGAAGGAACTGCAGACTTCTTCGTCAGCGATGCGGTCGGCAGCCTGAAGCACTTCTGGCTCACCAACTACGGGGGGACGAGCGGTTGGGATAGCCTCGGTAACTCCGGCACTCGTGCAAAGTCAGGCACCGGGCCCACCGTCGTCGGCCGGGGTGACCAGCGGCTGCTCGCTGGGTACACGGGAGACGACGGATCCTTCTGGCAACGCGAGTACGACTTCGGCTGGGAGGCGTCGTGGCACCGCATCTTGTGGCCAGGGGGTACATACAACGAAGGCCAGGTAAGCTCGTGGTGAGCGTCCGCTTCGTGGGGGCCAGCTCGCTTCTGGCGGTCACGCTCCTCTTCGCGTGCTCCTCGTCGTCGAATGTCACTCCGGCGGCCGAGCCGGCGGATGCTGCGCCCGACAGAGTCGAGCTCCCTGTCGGCACTCCGTGTACGTCAGACGAGCAATGCGCCGTCGACTACGAGGATCACGCCTGCCTGTACCGAATCGCCGAAGGATGCGACGCGACGGGAACGTGCCAGCCGTTTGGCTCTCACTCGAATTGCAACCTGCCCTACCCGCTCGTCGGCTGCACGTGCGCCGGGGGGAGGCCGTTCAGTTATGAGAACTGCGGCGTTCCCCCGGGCTTCGCCCGTGTCCCTGTCACCGCGTGTCCGGGAGGCGACGGTGGCGACGCAGGTAACCTCACCGACGCATCGACAGACGCGAGCGACGCCGGCGGTGACTAGCCCCCGCCTCGTGGTGAACCTGCGACTCGTGGCGACGAGCGTGCTCCTTGCAAGCGCGCTCGTCGTCGCGTGTTCCTCGTCGAGCCCTTCGAGGGCGGAGCTCGCGATCGGTGCTGCGTGTACGTCGAACGAGCAGTGCAGCGTGACTTACGCCGATCACGCGTGTCTCTACCGAATTGCCGAGGGCTGCACCGCGACGCGAACGTGCCAAGCGTTCGGCGCACACTCATTCTGCAGCAACCCACCAATCGAAGGCTGCACCTGCCCCGGCGGGGTGACGCCGGTCGGTGCCGAGAACTGCGGTCTTCCGGCCGGCTTTTCCTGGAAGCCGCTCATGCCCTGCCGCCCAACCGCGGCGAGCGACGCCTCGAGCGACGCAAGAGATGACGCCCAGGCAACTGGCAGCGGTGACGCGGGTGATCTTACCGACGCATCGACCGACGCGAGCGACGCCGGCGCGGACTGAAAGCCCGCGCCCGCACCTACGGCATAGGCGAGCACTTCGCGCGCGCCACCGGGCCGCCGCACATGCAGTCGCAGCGCGGAGGCCCTTGCGGCTCGAGCTCGGGTGGACGTCCGCCCGGGCACGACGGCTGCTCGACCATCTGACAACCACGCGCGACGCACGCGTTCGTCACCCCCGCGCCGCAGCGCTGGCGCATGCTCTCGATGGCCGCGGCCGCGTCGCGCGCGCGCTCTTGGGCGACGAGCTTCGGATCGACGACCTCGAGGACGAGCTCCCCCACGCAGCCGTTCGCCGTGTACTCCACGTTCGAAGCCATCGGCGCATAGACCGCGGCGTGCCAGCACGAACCGGCGAGCCCCTTGCTCACGTCCTCGGCCCACGCGGAGACCTTCTTCGCGCGACCCGTCTCGGGGAGCTCGACGGGCCCCTCGGTGCACACGAGAGCGAGGGTGGTGGCGGTGGGGTCGGTGGCGACCGCGACCTTCGCCCCCTTCTCGAGCTCGCGCACCGCCCGGTTGGGGACGAGGATCTCTTCCTTCCGCTTCTTCACCTCGGTGAGTGCGCGCTCGATCGCGGCGTCGATCGAGGCGCGCGCTTCGCTCGAGCAAATGGGCGGCCGAGGAGGCGCGGTGGGCGTCGACGAGGCGCCGGCGGACGGCGCGGGCTTCGTGGCGCTCGTGTCGTTCGGCGCTGCGCGAGACGTAGGCCGCGCTCCGGCGCAGGCCGCGAGGAGGACGAGCGCGAGAGCGGCCTTTCGCATGTCGCGAGCGTAGCGCGGGGGCGGGTATGTCGCCCGAACGCCCTTCGCCCGCGAAAACCCGCAGAAATGGGGTGGATCAAAGGGGGTGGTCACGCGGGCGTTCTCTTGTCGGGGCGCACTTCGCGGGTCATGGTCCAGGCGTTCGCTCCTTTCGCGACATCGGTGGAACGCATGCATCCTCTCGCCTCCCTCTTCTCGCGCGCACGTGTGCAACGCTCGGTCGGCGCGGCCGTCGCCTCAGCCCTGCTCCTCGCGGCCCCCGCGGCCTACGCCGGGGACACGACGACCAACATCGCCGACGGCGTGACCATGCTCACGCGCACCACGGCAACCCCCGAGGTCATCCACGTCCTCAAGATCGATCTGACGACGCCCGGTGTGCACTTCGGGGCGACGGCGTCGGCGCAGCGTCAGCGCACGACCTCGAGCTTCTGCAAGCTCGTGGGCGCGACGGCGGCGACGAACGGCGATTTCTTCAGCTACGCCGACTACCACGTCATCGGGCTCGCGGCCGGCGGCGGCGCGAAGTGGACCGACACCGCCGACAACAATTTTTCTGCGAACCTCGCCTTCGACAACGCGCAAAGGGTCGAGTTTCACAAAGCGCCCGAGGTGCTCGCCTTCGATTCGACGTGGATGAAGGGGGTGGTCTCCGGGCATCCGCAGGTCGTCACCGACGGCGTCGCCATCACCGCCAACACGACGTCGGCGGCCTGCAACTCGCGGAACCCGCGCACGGCCATGGGCATCTCGCAGGACAAGCACACGCTCTTCATGGCGGTCATCGACGGTCGCTCGAGCGCGAGCGCCGGCATGTACTGCACCGAGGAAGCGGCGCTCATGAAGTCGCTCGGCGCCTACGAGGCGGTGAACTTCGACGGCGGCGGCTCGAGCACGATGTACATCAACGGCCGCGGCGTCGTGAACACGCCTTCGGACGGCGTGGAGCGCGTGGTCGGCAATCACCTCGCCCTCTTCGCGCCGAAGCTCGGCTCGGTCGGCTCGGTGAAAGGGATCGTCTACCAAGATCCCGACAAGACGAAGCTCCTCGACAAGGCCGCGGTCACCATCAGCGGCGGCGGGACCGACACCACCGACGCGACCGGCGTCTACTCGCTCGACACGCTCCCCGGCACCTTCTCGATCACGGCGAAGCGCCCTGGCTACACGACGAAGAAGGTGAACGTCACGGTGGCGACGGGCAAAGACGTCACGCTCGACATCGGGCTCGTGCCCGATCCCAACGCCGACTTCGACAACGACGGCGTCCCCGACAGCAAAGACAACTGCCCCGAGACACCGAACCCCGATCAAGTCGACACCGACAAGGACGGGCTCGGCGACGCCTGCGACATGGACGACGACGGCGACGGCGTGGCCGACGAGGACGACAACTGCCCGCTCGTCCCCAACCCCGATCAAGCCGACTCGAACCAGGACGGCGTGGGGGACGCGTGCCCTCCGGGGAGCGACGGCGGGCTCCTGCCCGACGGCGGCACGGCGGCGGGGAACGGCGGCCCGGGCGGCAACGGCGACGCAGCGGGTGACGGCGGTGGATGCAATCTGCATGCACCTGCGCGCGGCGATTCGGCGTTGTTCGCGTTCGCGCTCTTCGGCCTCGTGGCCGTTTCGCGGCGCTACGGGCGTCGTTACTCGCGGCGCTCGTCGCGGTAGCGCGGCGCCCAGAGCTCGATGATGACGGCCTCGGGGGCCGCCTTCTTCTTCACCGAGCGCGGACGGACCGTGGGGCGCTCGATTTCGGGCGTCGGCGCGGGGAGCGCGCCGCGGGCGCGCGGGACTTGGTTGCGTGAGCGCGGCCGGATCGAAGCGCCGGCCAGAGAGATCTTGGGGGCCATGCTGATCCCAACGGCCTTCCGCACGAGGCGGTTAAGGGCCAAGCGCACGAGGCCGGGAGCGCGCTGGAAAAACGCCGCACTCCTCCTGGACGGTGGAAGGGGTCGGTGAACGTGGGTACGCCGCGAGGGCGCACCACGACCGCCGACGGGAGGCCGTCCAGGAGGCATGCGAGCTACGGGCACCTCCTTTCGCGAGGGGTTCTGTCGCTGTCGTGAGATAGACACCCCGGCGCGCGCACCTATTCCGGGGAAGAGGGCGCGCGCGGCGCGCTACGCCGCAGACGCTTCGGCGAGGTTCAGGCGCGTGCGCTACGCGAGCGTCGACGCCCGGCGAGGGCCAAGGCCACGAAGAGGGCCGCGGCGCTCGCCTCGGCCGAAGATCCGCGCGCGCCGACCGCGCACCCCGCGCAGCCGCGCTTCTTCGGGCTCGGCGGCGGGACGGTCGCGGCGTCTCCGGCGTCGGCGACGAAATCCATGGGCACGACGCCAGGGGCGAAGATCTCGACGAGCTCGCGGCGCGCCTCGAGCCACGTGACGCCGCGATCGGACCACGTGGCGCGCCCCTTGGTTCCGGCGAGCGCCCGCGGGATCATGCGGGCCACGATCGCGTCGGTGCGCTTCGCGTCGACGGCGCGCGCGAGGGCGATGTAGCCGGCGTCCTCGGCGCCGCGGCGGAGGTTCTTGAGGCGCACCGAGGGGAAGACCTCGTCCTTGCCGTAGTCGCGCATACCGGCGGGGCGCTGCGTGCCCGGGTAGACGAGGATGCCGTCGCCGTCGGCCCAATCGCCGTCCCTGTTGTGGAACGTCTCGGCGACGGTGAAGGGGTCGAAGCCGTCCTGCCCACCGTGCCCGCCCTTGTTGCGATCGAGCCAGAACGTCGACTCCCAATAGAACCAGCGCGCGATGTCGTAGCGCGCGGCGATCCACGCGTTGGCGCGGAGCTCGGTCGCCGGCATGTCGAGCATCATCGGTCCGCCGAAGGGGCGGCGGCCGTTGTAGGCCCACGTCCACTTGCCTCGCGCGCGCGCCTCACGGGCGAGCTCGGGGTCGTAGCCCTCGGGGGTGGCGATGACGAGGTCCGCCGGGTGCTGCCGCGGATCCTTGTCGCACGTGGCCCCCACGCGGACGCCGCGCGCGTCCGCGTTGACGGCGAGCAAGCGCACCCAGGCTTCGGGGACCGGGCTCGCGCAGTTCTCGTCGGCGGCGTAGACGAAGGTGGCGGTGCGGTCGAAGACGCCGCGCTCGCGGAGGTGGCGCGCGACGCTCCGCACGCTGTCGACCTTGGTGGCGTCGGGGAAGCCGTACGCGCCGTAAGCGCCGAGCGCGAGGATCCCCTCGCCCTCTCCCTGCCCCGGCCCGTGGTAGCCGCGCGCTTCTGTGTAGAGTGCACCTGTCAGCGCGTCGTCGTCGATCGGCGAGAGCTGGGAGGATGTGATCTCGTGGATGGCGCTCACGCGGTGCGCGTGGAGAACTTGGCGGAGCGACGTCTCGATGGCGGCGAGCGAGTGCGCGCGCGCGCCATCGGAGGCGTCGCGGCCGCTCGCGGCGGCGCCGACCATGCGCTTCACGAGCGTGTCCTCTTCGTAGAAGGTCGTGATGGCCGCGCCCGGATAAGGCAAGTCGCGCCCGATGACGCGGAGGACCACGGATTGTGTGAGGAGCGGCGCCTCTCCCGAGCGCACGTCGAGCGTCGCGTGGTAGGTGCCGGCGCGGGCCCCCTTGGGGACGTCGACGTCGACCCACACCGCCGGGCGGCCGTGGTTCGGCGCTTCGGCCACGGCGCCGGGGATCAACGGATCGGCCATGAAGCCCACGAACGACGCGGGGCCGCTCACGGGCGGCGCCGCTTCGCGCGTGGCGTGGAGCGCGTCGTCGGGATCCTTTGCGTTGCCGGTCGCGCGGGTCACGTCGACGAACTCTTCGGCGAACGTGGTGACGCGCGCGGGGAGCGTGGCGCCGGCGTCGTCGCAAAACGGGGAGAGCTTCGCCGTGACGTGCTCGCTCCCGTGTGGCGGCCACGCGTCGACGACGACCTGAAAGGCGACGGTCTCGTCGCCGAGGGCAAAGAGGCTCACCTCACCGGGCCAGGGGCTTTGCGGGAGAGGATGCGAGGGGTCCGCCGAGATGCGCTCGCCGTCGTCGAGCACGCACACGCGCGGCCCGAGCGGGGCCGCGCGGGCGTGCGACGCGACGACGGTCGACGCGGTGGCGAGCGACGCGAGGGCGACAGCGAGGCGAAGCTTCATCGCAGGAGCCTCGCGAGCGCAGGCGAGAACGACGCGGCCGTCGGCGCGGCTTCGAGGAGCGGAGCCATCGGCGCGCTCGAGAGCGTGTGCCAGTAGAGGATGCGCGCCGCGCTCTTCGCTTCGACGAGATCGAGCACGGCGGCGAACGTCTTCGCCGTGTAGGTCGGATCGAGCGTGAGCCCTTCCCCCGCCGCGCGCTCCATCGCGCGCGCGCCAGCCTCGGTGGGCGCGCCGTACCCGGCTCCGAGGTAGCGCGCGTCGAACACGAGGCGCTGCGAAGCTTCACGTGGATCGACGCCGACGCGACGCGCCGCGCGACGGGCGAGGAAGCGCGCGCCGATCTCCACCGCGAACACCGGCGCACCGACGACGACCGCGACCACGCGGCACGCGAGCCCCGCCTTCACGAGGCCGGCGGCGAGCCCCGCGGCCGTCCCCCCCGAACCGACGGTGACGACGACGAGGTCGGGCTCGGGGATCTCGCCGGCGCGGATTTGCGCCGCGAGCTCGAGGGCGGCATCGACGTAACCGAGCGCACCGGTGACGCTCGATCCGCCGACCGGGATGTAGAAGGTCCCTTGGCGGAGGCGCCGAGCCGAGAGCACGCCGAAGGCGAGCGCGTACGAGACGAGCGCGCTCCCGGGGAAAAGGCGCGGCACGGCCAGGGCGACGAGCCCTTGCCCGAGATCGGCGCGGAGGTTCTGCTCCACGTGCGCTGTGCGGGGCTGCGGCACGAGCACCGCCTCGACCTCGAACCCGGCGGCGCGCCCGTGCACCGCCGTGGCGAGCACGTGATGGCTGCCGACGGCCCCGACGGTGAGGAGCCGCTGGGCCTTGCGCGCGCGCGCTTCTTCGAGGATCTTCTCGAGCTTCCGGACCTTGTTCCCGCCGTACAGCGGGTGCGTGAGGTCGTCGCGCTTGATGAAGAGATCGCACCCCGGCCGCGAGAGCCCCGGGAGGCGCTGGCAGGGTGTGGGGTAACGGCCGAACGACACGGGTTTTCTCTGGCGAAACCTTGCTGAAACGTAGCCGAGACTATGGAGATCACGTGAAGAAGATCGAGGCCGTCATCAAGCCGTTCAAGCTCGACGAGGTGAAGGACGCCCTCTCCGAAGTGGGGGTCCAAGGAATGACCGTCACGGAGGTGAAGGGCTTTGGCCGCACCGGCGGGAAGAAAGAGGTCTACCGAGGCTCGGCCTACGTCGTCGACTTCGTCCCCAAGGTGAAGATCGAGGTCGTCGTCCCCGACGAGCTCGTCCACGACGTGCTCGACGCCGTCGAGAAGTCGGCGAAGACGGGGCGCATCGGCGACGGAAAGATCTTCGTCACGCCGGTCGAAGAGGCGGTGCGCATCCGCACCGGCGAGCGCGGCAAAGACGCGATTTAGCCCCTCGTGCACGTTCGCACGAGGGCACAGAGCTTAGAGATGCGCTCTAGAGAAGAGGAGCAAGGGAGAGGCCCATGAAACCGAGTGAAGTGCTGGAGCTGGCGAAGAAGAACGACGTCAAATTCGTCGACCTGAAGTTCATCGATTTCCCGGGGATCTGGCAGCACACGACCATCCCGGCGCAGCGGCTCGAAGAGTCGCTCTTCGAGGACGGCATCGGTTTCGACGGCTCGTCGATCCGCGGCTGGCAGCCGATCAACGCGTCGGACATGCTCATCATCCCCGACGCCGAGTCGGCGCGGCTCGATCCCTTCCACGCCTACCCCACGCTCAGCCTCGTCTGCTCGGTGTTCGATCCGATCACGAAGCAGCCGTACTCACGCGACCCCCGCCACATCGCCAAGAAGGCCGAGGCGTACCTCCGCCAGACCGGACTCGCGGACACCTGCTACATGGGTCCCGAAGCCGAGTTCTTCGTCTTCGACGACGTCCGCTTCGATCAGTCCAAGCCCAACGAGGGCTACTACTACTTGGACAGCGTCGAAGGGGCGTGGAACTCGGGCCGCAACGAGGGGCCGAACCTCGGCTACAAGACGCGCCACAAGGAGGGGTACTTCCCCGTTCCGCCGACCGACACGCTGTCGGGTTTGCGTCAGGAAATGATGATGGCGCTGCAGAACAGCGGCGTGGAGATCGAGGTCGGTCACCACGAGGTCGCGAGCGGCGGTCAGTGCGAGCTCGGCATGAAGTTCGGCCGGCTGCTCCCCTGCGCCGATCAGCTGATGTGGTTCAAGTACGTGGTGAAGAACGTCGGCCGCAAGCACGGCAAGGCGGTCACCTTCATGCCGAAGCCGCTCTTCGGCGACAACGGCTCGGGCATGCACGTGCACCAGTCGCTCTGGAAGGAGGGGAAGCCCCTCTTCGGCGGCGACGGCTACGCGGGGCTCAGCGAGACCGCGCTCCACTACATCGGCGGCATCTTGAAGCACGCGAAGTCGCTCGCGGCGCTCACCAACCCGACGACCAACTCCTACCGCCGTCTCGTGCCGGGCTTCGAAGCGCCGGTGAACCTTGCCTACTCGAGCCGCAACCGCTCGGCGTCGGTCCGCATCCCCATCACCGGCCCTTCGCCGAAGACCCGCCGCATCGAGGTGCGCTTCCCCGATCCGAGCTGCAACCCGTACCTCGCCTTCAGCGCGATGATGATGGCCGGCCTCGACGGCATCCAGAACCGCATCAACCCCGGCGATCCGATGGACAAGGACATCTACGCCCTCTCGCCCGAGGAGCTGAAGGACATCCCGCACATGCCGGGGAGCCTCGAGGACGCGCTCGACACCTTGGAGCGCGATCACGAGTTCTTGCTGCGCGGCGACGTCTTCACGAAGGACGCGATCGCCGAGTGGCTCGACTACAAGCGCACGCGCGAGCTCAACCCCATTCGCATGCGCCCCACGCCGCACGAGTTCTTCCTCTACTTCGACATCTGACGAAGAGAGCTCGCGCCTCACGAACGAGCGCAAACGAAGCGCGAGTGAGGCGAGCGAAGACGAACGAGCCTCGGAGCTTCGGCTTCGGGGCTCGCTTCGTTTTGTGGGCTGACGCGGCCCCTCCGAGCGCGGCGACCCGGGATTTCGTCGCTCCACCAGCCGCGCGCAACCGCGCGCCGACTGTCGCGCCGCCCACCGTCCCGACGCCCACGCGGCCCCTGACGGCCGCGACGCTCGCCGCGACCTTCGCGCGCGCGCTCGATCTCAGTACGTGGGCGTGCAGACGAGACCCGCGGGACAACCTCCACCGCGCGGGACCGGGTGCGCGCCGAGGACGTGCGACGCACTTCGCGAAGGGAGCGGACGTGACGGCGGGACGCCGGCATCGACGGACGCGGGGCGCGCCGAAGGGGGCGGCGCAGGAATCGGCGCGGCGATCGGCGGAGGGACGACAGGGACGCCGGTCACCTCGCCGGTCCCTTCGGGAGAAGCCGCGGCGGACGGCGGCCCCATCACCACTTGGTAGGCGGCGCGGTTGGCGAAGAAGGCGAAGATGACCACGAGGCCGGCGGCGACGACCGCCGCGCACGCGAGCGCCGCGTGACGAAAGCCGGTGGCGAAGTCGTGCGCCGCGGGGGCCTCGCTTCGCGACGTCGGAACCAAGCTGGCCGGCGGAATCGTGGAGATGGTCGACGGTGACGGCGGCGGAGCAGGGAGCGGGCGCGCCCACACCGGAGCGAGCGGGCGCGGCATGCCGAGCGGGGCGAGAGGCGCGTCCGGCGCGAGCGCTGTGACGGGAGCCATCGGCGCGACGACCGTAGCGTCGTCGTTGTCGTGGATATCGCGCCAGGCGTCGCGCGCCGTCTCGAGCGCGGTGATGAGGTCGCGCGCGGTCTCGAAGCGCATCTCCGGGTTCTGCTCGAGGCAGCGCATGACGAGGGCGTCGAGCTCGAGCGAGAGCGCCGAACAGAGCGCGCGCGGTCGGACCGGCTCGGTCTCGAGCACGAGACGCAACACTTCCCCCGGCCCTTCGGCGTCGAAGGGGAGCGCGCCGGTGAAGAGCTCGTAGAGGATGACCCCCATCGCCCAGATGTCGGCGCGGGGATCCACCGCGCGCGAATCGCGGATTTGCTCGGGCGCCATGTGCGTGGGCGAGCCGAGCATCGATCCTGCGCGGGTGAGCTCCGAGCCCATGCTCGCTTTCGACACGCCGAAATCGACGATCTTCACGGTGAAGCGCCCGTCGCCGTCGGGGCGCACCATCAAGTTCGCCGGCTTCAAATCGCGGTGCACGACGCCGAGCGCGTGCGCGTGGGCGACGCCGCGGAGCGTCTGCAGCGCGACCTCGATCGCCTCGAGGACCTCGAGACGCCCGCGACGCTGGAGGATCTCGTCGAGGTTCTCCCCCTCGACGTACTCCATCGCGATGTAGGGGACGGTCTCTTCGTAGTAGCCGACGTCGAGGATCGAGCAGACGTGCTCGCTCCGCACGCGCGCCGAGATGCGCGCCTCGTTCACGAAGCGCGCAGCAGCCTCGGGGATGCTCGCGACCTCGGGATCGAGGATCTTGAGCGCGACCTTCTCGTCGAGCATCTCGTGATGCGCGGCGTAGACGACCCCCATCGCGCCACGCCCGACCATGGTCTCCACGCGGTACTTGCCGACGACGAGAGCACCGGGTTCGGGGAGCGGGGTGAGCTGTCCATCGAGCTTGGGCATGACGCCCCTTCCACGTAGCTACCGGTCGGGGGTGCAGCCACTTAACGTTATTTTCAGCTCCTTCTCAGGATCGCGACCTCCGGGTCGATCATCACGCCCCCCCCACCCTCGCCTCGGACCATCTCCCGGAGCCCGAGCCCTTTGAGGCGCGAGAGGGTCACGTAGAAGCGGTTTTGTGCGGCTTCGGGGCGCATGCGCTCCCCCGGCCACGCCGCCACGATGAGGTCCTCGCGCGACACCGGACGCCCGGGGGCCCGTTCACGCTCCTCGAGGAGGCGCAGAAAAAGGAGGCGGAGGGCCCGTTGCCGCGGGAGCGTGACCGGCTCCTCCCCTTCCCGCTTGATCCAACGGGCCTCGGGGCCGACGAAGAGCGCCTCGCGCTCCCCGACGGCGCGCGCGAGGAGATCGCGAGCGAAGCGCACCTCGTCGGAGACGGTGACGAGAGGCTCGCCCTCGATGCCCGGCGCTCTGGCCACCTCGAACGCGCGACGCGCCAGGCGAAGCTCGGCCAACGCGCCGTCGACGTCGTTCGCCAGGCGCGCGCGCGCGGCCGGTACCTGGGCTGCGTGGAGCGCCACGGCGGCGCGCAGGGGCGGCGACACGTCGCGCGCGAGCTCTTCGGCCTCGCGCGCGTGCGCGGCGGCCCCTTCGAGCCCCACGCCCCGCACCGAGAGCGCGAGACGCGCTTCGACGGCCGCCGAAGCGGCGAGGAAGACGGCGCGGTAGCCCTTCTCTCCCACCGAGAGGAGATGCGCGGACGACGAGGTGTACGCCTCGAGCGCCGCTTCGAGCTCGTCACGCTCGAAGGCGAGATCGCCCCGCCACCCCAAGAAGACGCCGGTGTACCAGGCGTCACCGAAGGCACGCTCCTCGGCGATCGCTTCTTCGAAGAGGGCGAGCGCGCGCGCCGGATCGCCCGAGCGCGCGTGGGCCCGCGCGAGAAATCCCGTGACGTGACCCACCGCGCGACGATCACCGACGGCGCGAAGGGCGGCGAGCGCCTCTTCGCACTGTCTTCGCGCGTCCTCGTAGCGCCCGAGCGTGAGCGACGCCGCGCCGAGGTACCCGGAGACGATGCCGACGCGATCTTCGTCCCCGAGGCGACGAAACGCATCGAGCGCGTACGCCCTCAGGCTGTGCGCCGTCTTTTCGCGCCCGCTCGCCGACGCGGCGCTGGCGCGGTCCGACTCGACGATGGCGGCGAGCCACTCGTCGCCGGTGGAAGCCGCGAGCTCGAGCGCGCGGTCGAGATCCGCTTCGCCCGCCGCATCCCCCGAGAACACGCGGAGCGCGCCGAGCTTGGCCAGAGCGAGCACTTCGGTCTCGCGGTCCCCGGAGGCGCGAGCGGCCTCCACCGCGCGCTCCATTCCCGGGCACGACTCGCCGAGGCGTCCGCGCGAAATGTCGACGCGCGTCCGCGCGAGGATCGCCCGCGCCAAGGCGGGGTGCGCGCTCCCCGAGAGCGCGCCGAGCGCGTCGTCGAGCGCTTGTCCGTAAGGCTCGAGCGGACCGCGCAGCGCGATGACCGGCTCGAGCGCCAACAGCGCGCGGAGCGCGAGCCCGCGCGCCTCGATGCCCGCTTCACGCTGCTTCAGCCAAAAGGTCGCCGCCGCGGTGAGGTTCTGCGTCTCGTCGGCGAGGCGACGGCGCATGGCGGGGCCGCCGCGTCGGTTGGCCTCCTCGGCCCACGCGGTCCCCGCCTCGACGAAGTAGCGCGCGTGGCGCTCTTCGACCTTCGCGGGGTCGCCGGCTTCGCCGAGCTTCTCCTCGGCGAGCTCACGCACGCTCTCGTAGAGGCCGAAGCGGGCGTCGTCGCTCTCCGTGCCGGTGCTCTTCGTGAGGAGCGAGCAGCGATGAAGCGCCTCGAGCACGGCGAGGAGGTCCCCCTCGTGGGCGATCACCTCACGCGCGGCGTCGAGGCGAAACCCGCCACGAAACACCGAGGCCTGGGCCAAGACCTCGCGCTCGGCGGGCCCGAGCAAGCGCCACGACCACTCGAGCGCGCCGCGGAGCGTGGCCTGACGCGGCGAGCTCTCGCGCGCACCGAGGCCGCTCCCCAGGAGATCGCGCTCGAGCAGCACGGCGAGCTGCTTCATCCCCAAGAGCCCGGCGCGCGCGGCGCACAGCTCGATCGCCAGCGGCACGCCGTCGAGCAGGCGCACCACGCGGGCGAGCGCTTCGCCCCCTTGCGCGAGGTCTTCGTTCGAAGCACCGCTCGCGCTCGCGCGGTCGAAGAAGAGGCGCACCGCGGGCGCCTCGCCGATGCGCTTCGGATCGGTCTCGCCCGGCTCGGGGAGCGCGAGCGGCAGCACGTCGAGCACGGTCTCCCCCGCGAGGCCGAGCGGCGCGCGCGACGTCGCGAGGACGCGCGCGGCGGGCGCGCTCGCACGAAGGCGCTCTACCTCCGGGCTCACGCCGTCGATCTGTTCGAGGTTGTCGAGGACGAGGAGCACGTCCCCCGCGTTCGCCAGCTCGCGCTCGACCGCGCGCTTCACGTCGTCGAGCTTCCCTGCGCTCCGCGATCGGACGTCGAGTGCCCGCGCCACGACCGCGTAGAACCCGGTGACGTCCGTGGCCGCGGTGGCGTCGACGAAGAAGCCGGCCTCTCCTCGCGAGATCTCCAGCGCGAGGCGCGTCTTGCCCACGCCGGCCGGCCCCCGCAGCGTCACGAGGGACGACGCGGCGCGGAGGGCCGTGCGAACGTCGGCGACCTCGCGCTCGCGTCCGACGAAGCTCGTCGGCGGAGGAGGGATCCGCATGTGCCTGGACATAGCACAGGACCCCGTCGACACGGCCTGGCGTCCGCGGGCGGGCGCCACTAGGCTGCGCCCATGAGTGACCCTCGAGGGACCGAATTCGACCGCGAATCGGTCGAGCTCCACGCGCGTACGCACGGCAAGCTCAGCGTCGTCAGCCGCGTCCCGCTCACCACGCGGAAGGATCTGAGCCTCGCGTACACCCCCGGCGTCGCCGAGGTGTGCCAGGAGATCGCCCGCCACCCGGCGCGCGTCCACGAGCTCACCTTGAAGCGCAACACCGTCGCCGTCGTCAGCGACGGCTCGGCGATCCTCGGCATCGGCAACCTCGGCGCCGAAGCGGCCATCCCGGTCATGGAGGGGAAGGCGGTGCTCTTCAAGGAGTTCGCCGACGTCGACGCGTTCCCCATCTGCCTCGCCACCCAAGACACGCAAGAGATCGTGCGGGTGGTGAAGGCCATCGCCCCGGTGTTCGGCGGCATCAACCTCGAAGACATCGCCGCGCCGCGCTGCTTCGAGGTCGAAGCGGCGCTGCAAGAGCTCGGCATCCCCGTCTTCCACGACGACCAACACGGCACCGCCATCGTCGTCGTCGCCGCGCTCATCAACGCGCTCCGCGTCACCGGCAAGGATCTGGCGAAGTGCCGCGTGGTCTTCAACGGGAGCGGCGCCTCGGCCCTCGCCTGCGCACGCCTCCTCCTCACCGCCGGCGAGCGCGGCCTCTTGCCCAAGCTCGGCGATTTGATCCTCTGCGACTCGAAGGGGATCGTCCACGTGGGCCGCGCCGATTTGAACGCGCACAAGCGCGAGCTCGCGTCGAAGGGGAACCGCGAGGGGCGGACGGGCACGCTCTCGGACGCGCTCGCCGGCGCCGACGTGTTCATCGGGCTCTCCACCGGCAACCTGGTGACGGAGGCGATGATCCGCAGCATGAACCCCGGCCCCATCGTCTTCCCGATGGCCAACCCCACGCCGGAGATCATGCCCGATCTCGCGCTCGCTGCCGGCGCCGCGCTGGTGGGCACGGGGCGAAGCGACTTCCCGAACCAGATCAACAACGTCCTCGCCTTCCCCGGGATCTTCCGCGGCGCGCTCGACGCCGGCGCCAAGGTGATCCACGACGAGATGAAGATCGCCGCCGCCGAAGCGCTCGCCTCGTACGTCAAGGAGCCGGGCAAGGAGCGCATCCTCCCCGATCCGCTCGATCGGCACGTGGCGCCTCACGTGGCCCGCGCCGTCGCGGCAGCAGCGAAGCGCGCCGGCGTGTGCCGCGACCAAACCGCCTGAATTGGCCCCCGTCGCGCGCGCCCCGCGCGAGGTCGACGGCGCTGTTCGGCGGGAGTATTCTGGCCTGGTGCCTCGGCCCTCGGCGGCCGAGTGCCCGACGTTCGGAGGACGAGATGGCAAACTTGCTCGATCAGCTCAAGGCGATGACCGTGGTGGTCGCCGACACCGGCGACATCAAGTCGATCGAGAAGTATCGCCCGCGCGACTCGACGACGAACCCCTCGCTCATCGCGGCCGCGGCGAAGATGCCGGAGTACGCGCCGATCGTCGACGAGGCGCTCTCCTGGGCGCGCAAGGAAGCGGGCACCGACGCCAACAAGCAAGCCGTCGTCGCCAAGGCGATCGATCGCCTCGCCGTCGAGTTCGGCCTCAAGATCCTGAAGATCGTCCCCGGCCGCGTCTCCACCGAAGTGGACGCGCGCCTCTCCTTCGACACGCAAGGGACCATCGCCAAGGCCCGCCAGATCATCGGCCAGTACGCCGCCGCGGGAATGGGCAAAGACCGCGTGCTCATCAAGATCGCCTCCACTTGGGAGGGGATCCGCGCCGCCGAGGTGCTGGAGAAGGAGGGGATCCACTGCAACCTCACCCTCCTCTTCGGTCTCCACCAGGCGATCGCCTGCGCCGACGCGGGGGTGACGCTCATCTCGCCCTTCGTCGGACGCATCCTCGACTGGCACAAGAAGCAGGAGCCGAACGCCGACTTCGCCGGTGCCAAGGACCCGGGCGTCCGGAGCGTGACGACCATCTACCAGTACTTCAAGAAGCACGGCGCCAAGACCGAGGTCATGGGGGCGAGCTTCCGCAACATGGGCGAGATCACCGAGCTCGCCGGCTGCGACCTTCTCACCATCGCGCCGAGCCTCCTCGAGGAGCTCATGAACGCGAACGGCGAGCTCCCGAAGAAGCTCGACGCGGCGAAGGCCAAGGCGATGGACATCCCCGCCATCCGGGTCGACGAGGCGACCTTCCGCAAGATGCACGAGGCCGACAAGATGGCGAACGACAAGCTCGCCGAAGGGATCGACGGCTTCACCAAGGCGCTCGTGGCCCTCGAGAAGCAGCTCGGCGAGCGCCTCGACGCTCTCGCGGGCGCCTCCGCATGATTCGAGCTCACCACGCATGAAGCTGGTCCTCTTGCCCGAGGTGGCCGTCGCCGCCACGCGGCGCTCGCACCCTTCGCACGCCGTCGCGCAGCGCCGCCTCGAGCGTGCGCTGCGCGGCAAGGACGAGATCGTGGTCCCGACGACGTTCTTCGTCGAGGTCACGTCGGCGCTCGCCCAAGCCGGCGTCGCGCCCGAGACCATCGGTCCGATTCTCGACGGCCTCACGCAAGCGCCGCATCACGTGCTCACCGTCGGCCCGCGTCGCGCCGCGCACGCGGCGTCGATCGCCATGGGGCTCAAGCTCGGTGCGAGTGAAGCCTTGTACGTGGCCATCGCCGCGAAGAAGAAGATCCCGCTGTGCACCCTCGATGACGGGCTCGAAGCTCGCGTCGCCGGCGCGTGCACGGTGATGAAAGCGTAGAGCTTCGTCGTCCGAACAAAGCGCACGCGCGTCGTGCGAGCGCATTTCGGGCGCGTGCATTCTGCACGGCAGAGGTTCACGGCCGACGCGCGAGCGCGGGCGGCGCGCGCGTACGTCGTGGAGACGAAAGGGGATGGCGCGCGACAAGCGATCGATGCGCCCCCCCGCTTCTCGTCGCGGCTCGCTTGTTGCTCCTCGTTTCCTTCGCGTCGCAGCGAACTCAGCGCGGCGTGAAAGGTCGGTCGATCATGCGAGTCTTCACGATCACCCTCGCCACGTCCCTCGCGTGCGTCGCAATCGCGTCGACGAGCCGCGCAGCAGAGCCCACGCAAGGCGCGCCGGCGCCGGCGAGCACCGCGCAGCCGCCCCCCGCGCAACCGGCTCCCCCCGGCCAGGCGGTGCAGCCGCAGACGACGCAGACCGTCGTCGTGCCCCAAGCGCAGCCCGCGCCCGCGCCCACGCCCGTGGGGACGACGACGACGACCTCGGCGACGTTCCCCGGCGCCGAGCCCCGCGACGAAACGATGGAGAAGCGCGTCGAGCAGCGGCCGAACCGCCTCTATCTGACGACGGGCATCAGCATCTTCGTCGTGTCCTATGTCCCCTCGGTGATCGTAGCCGCCGAGAGCCCGCGCGACGAAGACCAGAACCTCTACATCCCGGTCGTCGGCCCGTGGATCGATCTCGCACAGCGCGACTGCACCTCTCGCGCATGCGGCAGCGGCTCGACCGAAGGGGTCGCCAAGGCGATGATCGTGACCAGCGGCATCGCCCAAGGTGTCGGCGTGCTCCTCGGCGTCGGTTCGCTCCTCGTCCCCGCCACCACCACCGAAGAGACCCGCGTGAAGAGCACCGGGAAGCCGGAGCTTCACTTCACGCCGCTCTCCTACGGCAGCGGCGCGGGGCTCGGGGCGGTGGGCCGCTTCTGACCCTCTTCGGAGGCTCACGCCCACGACGCAGCACGCTATGCTCGCGCGGTGAGCGCAACGGCCATCGCGATCTGCGGCGCGTGCGGCGTCGTGCGTCTGCCGGGGGGCGGGGCGTGCACGAAATGCCACGCGCCGCCTCACGAGCTCGTGGCAAAGGCGCGCGAGGACCACGCGATGTGGGCCTCCGTGGAGTGCACGTTCCAGTGCCGCACGTGCGGGTTTCGCGTGCCGTTGAACGGCCTCGACATGGACGGTGCGGTCGTGTGCGCGCATTGCGGGCTCGAGCAAGCCTTCGACGTCGGACAGTGGCGATCGATCCTCGAAGGCGCGCACGCCACCGCGGATTTGTGGGGTGATCACGGCGCCTCGTTCGAGGGCCTGCTCGGCCACGACTACGCCGCCATCGGCAAGGGGACGACGTCGCGCTCGGTAGAAGGGAGCGGCGAGAACCGGCTCGCGGCGGTCGCGAGCCCCGGCGCTCCCGTCTGCTCGACCTGCCACGCCGTGGTGGAGCCGCGCCTGGACACCTCGGCGAAGCCGCTCCTCCGCGCGGTCGTGAGCTGCGCGTGTGGCGCCACCGCGACCTACGAGACGCCGCCCGCCGCGCGCGAGATGTCGACGGTGACGATGGTCCTCTCCTCCGAGCACCGCATCGATCGCCGGCACGTGAAGGTGGACGAGAGCGCCGCCGCGCTGGCCGTGCGTTGCCCCGGGTGCGACGCCCCCTTGCCGATGCAAGACGAGACCAAGTTCGTGACGTGCGCGTACTGCCATCTGCAGGCGCGCATCCCCGATCGCACGTGGTTTCGCATCTCGAAGAAGACGCCGGCCCCCGAGCCGATGTGGCTCCTGTTCCACGGCCCTTCCCGGGCGCGACAGAGCCTCGTCGCGCGGCAACGAGAGCTCGACGACGAGCGGCAGAAGTCGGCGAGGCGAGCGGAGCACCTCGCCCACGAGCGCGAAGCCCAGGCGAAGGAACGCCTCGAGAGAGAGCAGCAGGACGCCGCGCGGAGAGCGTCCGAAGCGGCGCTCGAAGCCGCGGAGAAGGAGCGGAAGGCGCAGGAGGCCAAGAGCGATCGGGTCGTCGCCATCGCCGTCCCCAGCGTCATCATCCTCTTCGCCGTCGGCATTGGGCTCTCGCAGACGGTGCTCAAAGGCCCACCGAGCGAGGTGCAAGCGGCGACGACCGCCTGCAACCACGGCGACGGCAAAGCGTGCGACCGTGAGGGGGCGCTCCTCGCTTCGACCAAGCCTTCGCAAGCGGCCGCGGCCTACGACATGGCGTGCGGCCTGAACTACCCGTTGGGCTGTCTTCACGCCGGCGCGCTCGCGGAGAAGAGCAAGAACGCAGGACCGGCGATCGAGGACTACGAGAAGGCGTGCTCGAGCGGCGTCGGCGACGCGTGCTCGGCGGTCGAGGCGCTGGCCGCTTCCTCCAAGGTGCCGGTCACCACGCGGCTCGGTCACTACGAGCGCGGCTGCGACGCAGGGAAGCTCGATGCGTGCAACTCCGCCGGCACGCTCTACGCGACAGCGAACGGCGACGGCCTCGCCAAAGATCCCCCGCGCGCCGCGGCGCTCTACCAGCGCGCGTGCACCGGGGGGAACGCTGCAGGATGCAAGCTTCTGAGCGACGCGTGCAAAGCCGGGATGAAAGAAGCCTGCCCCGCGCACGCCGACGCCGGCGCGCCGCACAGGAGATGAGCGCGGCTACTTCACTTCGACTTCGCCCATCATCCCGTTCTCGGCGTGCTCGAGGATGTGGCAGTGGTACATCCACATCCCCGGCTCGTCGAAGCGCGTCACGAGCGTGACCGAGCTCTTCATGGGGACGATGATCGTGTCCTTGTTCGCCAGCTGGTCCTCGGCGACGGCCACGCCGTTCCGCTCGACCGCCTGAAAGAAAAAGCCGTGGAGGTGGAAGGGATGGTCCATCTCGCTGTCGTTCCGGATCGCGAAGGCGCGCACGCCGTCCTTCGGCACGCTCAGCATGGGGACGTTGGGGAACGTCTGATCGTTGATGGTGAACACCACCTCGCCGGTCGGCAGGCTCTTCTCGTTGAGCACGAGGGGGAACGTCTCGCTCGGCGCGGGGAGGCGCGGGATCGCCGGTCCGGCGCTGGGCATCGCCGCGGGCGCGTCCACGCGCGCGCCGTCGATCGTGACGGTGGCGACCTTGAGCGGCGGATCGCTCCCC
Organism: uncultured Polyangiaceae bacterium; assembly: GCA_964531795.1. Classification (GTDB taxonomy): domain Bacteria; phylum Myxococcota_A; class Polyangia; order Polyangiales; family Polyangiaceae; genus CAZHHD01. The sequence continues at coordinate 55,323 of CAZHHD010000014.1, forward strand.
GAGTCGTGCCCGCGATCGTAGGCTTCGGTCATCAAGTCGACGGACGTCCCTGTCGCCCCGGGCGCCGTGAGGAGGACGTCGTAGCGTTCGCCGGGGGCAAAGAGCAGGTGGTCGGTGTCGTACGGCTTCGGGAGTAGACCGCCGTCGGTGCCGATGACGTGGAACTTGGTCCCGGCGAGCGCGAGATTGAAGAAGCGCCCGTTGGCGACGTTGACGAGGCGAAGGCGCACCGTGGCGTTCGGGCGGAGGCGGAGCGTGGCGTCGGCCTTACCGTTCACGAGGATGGTGTTGCCCCCGCGGCCCATCATCTTGGACGTGTCGTCGAGGTAGTCGGGAATCGTGCCGTCGGGCTTGAGCTTGAGGTCGTCGAGCACCAGGATCTTCTCCTGGTCGGCCGCCGGCTCTTGATCGCCGCGGACGCGGATCGCCCCGTACAGCCCCTTGTTCACCTGCACGTCGGATCGCATGTGCGGGTGGAACCAGAAGAGCCCGGCGTCCTTGAGGACGAACGCGTAGTCGAAGGTCCCGCCCGGCGGAACCGGCTGCTGCATGGCGAGCGACCCGTCCATCTTCGCGGGGAGACGCACGCCGTGCCAATGGATCGTGGTGGGCTCGGGGAGGCTGTTCTTGAAGTGAACGAGGAGCGTGTCGCCGACGTGCACGTCCAGCAACGGACCGGGGATCGTGCCGTTGTACGTCCACACCTCGGTGGGGGGCGAGTTGCCGAAGACCTTCGTGGCGACCTTGGCCTCGAGGTGCACTTCGAGGACGTGGGGATCGGGGCTCTCGTCGGCCACGGTCGCGAGCTGGCTGTCGTCCGACGGATCGGAGGTCGCGCTCGTTCCGCTCCCGCAGGCGGCGAGCCACGCAGCGAGGGCGATCACCGGGGAGGGAGCGCGCTTCATTGCCGGGGCAACGGCCTCAGGGGACGCCGGACATCTCGTTCGAGTAGGGGGAGTAGTCCGCCCCCTTCTTGCAGCGAAGGCGGTACGTGTACTTGGTCCCCGCCGTGAGGGGCGCGTCGTGCTTGTTGTCGACGGTGCCGTCGGGGACGGTGAACGCGAGCGCGTAGGCCTCGGTCGGAGACTTCCGCTCCCCTTCGATGGCGTCGCAGTCCGTCTGCTTGTTCGTCCACATCACGTGAAGGCCCCCGGCCATTTGCATCACCATGGTGATCACGGGCGCCTTGAGCGACACGCTCGATCCAGCGTCGCCCGCGTCGGCCCCCGCCTCGGTGTCGGCGGTGCCGCCGGCGTCGTCTTGCGACGCGGTGCTCGAGCTCGAACACCCGGCCACCCACGCGAGACCAAGAACCAGGGCGAATTTCGGGACAAGACGCATTTTCGGGGACTCCTCCGAACAAGTAGGCACGAGGGCGAGCTTTGTGACGCTATAACGCGTCGGCTGGACGCGCGCCCGTCCATTCCGCGGCCCGTCGCCTCCACCGAAAATTTCTACACCTTGCGCGCGAGCGTGCCCGGCGGGTGCTTGTACCAGCCGGGATCTTCGTAGCTCGTGATGCCGTCGCGGACCTTGAAGACGGTGAACATGCCGCCCATCTCCACCGGGCCGAAGGGCCCCTGCCCCGCCATCATGGGCAGGGTGTTCTTGGGGCGCCCCATGTCCATCATGTTCCCCATGCCGTTCTCCCCCATGGGCATGTAGCCGGGGAGCGCCTTGCGGATCTGATCTTCGAGCCCCTTTTGGCGCACGCCGATCATGTTGGGGAGATCGTGGCTCATGGCGTTCATCGTGTGGTGCGACTTGTGGCAATGGAACGCCCAGTCGCCCGGCACGTCGGCCACCCACTCGACGGTGCGCGTGGCGCCCACCGGGACGTCGGTCGTCGTCTCGCGCCGGCGCGCCGAGTGCGGGACCACGCCGCCGTCGGTCCCCACCTCTTCGAAGGCGTAGCCGTGGACGTGGATCGGGTGGTTGTCCATGCTCAGGTTGCCGAGGCTCACGCGCACGCGCTGCCCGGTACGCACGACGAGCGGCGCCGTCCCCGGCCACGCGCGGCTGTTGAACGTGAAGAGGTTGAAGTCGGTCATCACCGCAGGGTTGGGGGTCGAGGTCCCCGGCGGCACCGACCACTCGTGCAGCATGATGACGAAGTGACGATCGACGCGCGGCGCTTCGGGCACGCGCGGGTGGATGACGAAGAAGCCCTCCATGCCGAGAGCCATCTGCACCATCTCGTCCGAGTGCGGGTGGTACATGAAGACGCCGTTCTGGCGCAGCGTGAACTCGTAGACGTACGTCTCGCCCGGCTCGATGTGCGGCTGATTGAGGCCGGCCACGCCGTCCATGCCGTTCGGCAAGAAGATGCCGTGCCAGTGGACGCTCGTCCGCTCGGGGAGCTTGTTGTGCACGAAGAAGCGGACGCGATCCCCCTCCACGGCTTCGATCACCGGGCCCGGCGTGCGGCCGTTGTAGCCCCACGCGTGGATCACCATGCCGGGCGCGACCTCGTGTGTCACCGGCTCGGCGGTGAGGTGAAACTCCTTCACGCCGTCTTTCATCGTCCACGGCAGCGTGGCGCCGTTGGGGGCGACGACGGGCGTGTACGGGAGGCGCCCGGCGGGCGCAGAAGGCGCGACGCTCCCCGCTTCTTCGGCGTGCGCCGATCGACCGCGGAGGAGCGCGAGCCCCCCCGAGAGGAGCGACGCGGCTCCGATGAGGTCACGGCGCGTGATGCTCATGCTCTCCCTGTCCTTTCGTGGCGGGGGCGGCGGGCGCCGCGTGGGCCCCGGTGCCTTTCGCCGGTGCGAGCGCGCCGCCGAGCGCCCACTCGAGCTCGGCGCGGATCGACCAGTAGTCGCGGAGCGCGTCGATGAACTCGCGGTAGGTGCTGATCTCGTTCTGCTTGGCGACGAGGAGCTGGAAGACGCCGAGCAGCATGGCGTCGTACTGCTCTTGCGAGAGCGTGACGATGCGCTCGCGCATGGGGACGAGCGTCTTCTGGTAGCTCTCGACGACGCTCCGCGCGGCGTCGAGGCGCGCCGCGAGCTCGCGCACCTCGGAGCGAATGTCGACGGCGAGCGCCGCTTCGCGGTTTTGTGCGAGACGAAGCTGCGCCTCGATGCGCGCGATGACCGCTTGGCGCTGATCGAAGAGCGGGAGCTCCACGCTCACCGAAGGGCCGAGCAGGCGCACCCCCTCGGCTTCGCGGTGGTAGTCGACCCCGGCGTCGACGGCGCCGGTCCAGCGGGTGTTCTTCGCGAGCGCGAGGGCGTAGGAGACGACCTCGACGTCCTTGTGCGCCGCGGCCAGGTCGTAGCGCGACGCCACCGCTTTCGATTCGAGGTGATCGAGCGGCGGCTCGGTGGCGGGGAGCTCGGGGAGCTTCGAGGCGATCTTCCAGGTGGTGTCGGGCCCCCACACGCCCATCGCGCGGTTCAACCGCTCGCGCGCCGAGGCGAGGTCGGCGCGGCTCCGCGCGAGATCGGTCGCCACCTGCACGAAGAGGGTCTCTTGGTTGGCGAGGTCCAAGTCGCTCGTCGTGCCGGCGTCGTGTTGCCGGCGCGCGAGCTCGACCGAAGCCTGCGCCGCGTCGGCCACGGCCTTGCGCATGTCCAAGGTCTGTTGCGCCGCTTGCACCGCGAAGTACGCGACCTTCACGTCGTGCACGTGGCGTAGCACTTCGCTCGCGACGCGATACTTCGTCCCCTCGAGCGCCGTGCGAGCAATCGTCTTCCGCGAGCCCAGGGTGACGAGCTGGAGCACGTCGGTGACGATGCCCACTTGGTAGGCCGGCTCGTGGTCGAGCGGAAAATCGTAGGTCCCCTCGAGGGTCGGGTTCTTGAGGAGCCCCGCTTGCACGAGATCCGCCTGACCGATGCCGAGCTCCTCGTAGAGAGCTTGCAGGTTGCGGTTTTCGAGGAGCGACACGCGAATGGCGCTCGTGAGCGTGAGATCGTCCGCGAGGAGCTTGTGGACGTACCGTTTCACGTCGGCGCGGTCTTGGTCGGTCGCGTCGCCGAGCCACGTGACCTCGGCCCCCGAGCGCGCCTTCACGAGCTCGGAGGTGTCGTGCACCGCGGTGGTGGGCGACGTCGACGCGCATCCGGCGACGAGGCCGAGCAGCGCGAGAAGAAGAGGCCCGCGCACGACTCAGCGTGCTCCGCCCGCGTCGGCGGGTGCTCGGGAGAGACGCGGCGCGACCGGCGCTTCGGCGGCGGCGGGATTGGCCGGGTCGTCGGCGGCACGCGGCGGAAGCTCGCCCGAGGCGCACGCGGCCGCGAGACACGCGAAGACGACGAGGGGAGCCGCGAGGAGCCCCGCCCTTCGCGTCGAGCCGTACGTGCGCGTCACTCTCGTCCTCGTCGCGAAACCATGCGCATCGTCTTGGCTTCAGACCGTAGGCGGATCCTCGGGGCTCGGAGCGGGCGGATCGATCGACGCTTCGCCCTGCGTCGGCGCCGTCGCCTCCGTCGGCTGCGCCGGGGGAGCTCCCGCGCTCGCGAGCTCCGGCGAATCGGCCGTCGCCGTCGCGTCTGTCGGAGGGAGCGCGCCCGCGAGACGAAGCGCGTCGAGCTCTGCGCTGGTGAAGCGCGCGATCTCTTCGCGGAGCGCGGGCTTGTAGCCCAGCGCGAGGGCGAGCTCGACGAGGTGGTAGAAGAAGACGAGCAGCGTCGGGATCGGGTTCTTCGTCTGACGAAGCTCGGCAAGATTGCGCTTCGTGTCGTCGCGCCCTTGCTCGAACACCCGGTGGCCCACGAAGATCTGCGCGGCGAACGCCCCGCCGAAGACCATCACCGCCATGAGCGCGCCGGCCCAAGGCGAGTCGTAGAGCACGTGGAGGGCGATCTCGCGGAAGATGGCGAGGATGGCGATCATCCCGATGCCGAGCACCGGCTCGGCGATGGCGAAGATCGGCGCCACGAGGAGGAGCGCCACGAGCGCGAGATCCACCGAGCCGAGCTCGATGCACGCGAGCAGCTTGGTCACCGCCCAGACTTCGAGCGGGATGGCGACCCAGTGGATGATCCGATTCTCGCGCGCCTGGTGGTAGGCCTCGTGGACCCCCATCCTGCGCTTCCACGCGAAGGCGCCGAGGCTCTCGTCGGCTCCGAATCCGATCGTTTCGTTCATCTCATTCCCCGCCTGCGCACGACGAAGGCAGCTTAGCGCGATTTCTCCCTCGGGCGGCGCTCGGGCGGCGAGGCCTCGATCTCGCGAGCCCTCGCCAAGGGGCGTGGCGCGCCACGAGCGGCGTCTCTGCGCAACCGCCTCGTCGGCGCGCACATCCACAAAAAGAGAAGTCCCCCCCTGCGCGGCGGAGCCGCGCTTTGGGGGGGACCGACGCGCCCGGAGCGCCCGAAGGGCGCGAGGACGCGGCGAGGGGGGGCACCCCTCTTTGAGATCAGGCGTTCGCCGAGAGCTCCTTCTTCCCCTTCTTGCCGGCCTTCTTGGCCTTCTTCTTCTCCGCCTTCGACGCCTTCACGTCGAGGTGGTGGTGGCCGTTCTTGCCGTTCGTTCCGTTCGTGCCGTTCGTGTGCACGACGACGCCCTTGGCCTTGCTGCCGAGGAGGTCGGCGCCGATCTCGGCGGCGCGGCTGGTGTCTTCCCACGAGAAGCCCGAGCGGCCGAAGTGACCATACGCCGCCGTCGCGCGGTAGACCGGGCGGAGGAGGTTGAGCTCGTCGATGAGCGCCTTCGGGCGCATGTCGAAGTGGTCGAGGATGTACTTCTCGAGCTTCTCGTCGCTCACCTTGCCGGTGCCGAACGTGTTCACGTGCACGCCGACGGGCTTCGCCACGCCGATGGCGTAGGCGATCTGCACTTCGCAGCGGCGCGCGACGCCCGAGGCGACGACGTTCTTGGCGATGAAGCGGGCGTAGTAGCAGGCCGAGCGATCGACCTTCGACGGGTCCTTGCCGCTGAAGGCGCCGCCGCCGTGACGGCCCATGCCGCCGTAGGTGTCGACGATGATCTTGCGACCGGTGAGGCCGCAGTCGCCCATCGGACCACCGACCACGAAGCGCCCGGTGGGGTTCACGTGGATCTTGGTGTTCTTGTCGACGAGCTTCTTGGGGATCACCTTGTCGATGACGAGCTCGATGACGGCCTCGCGGAGGGCCTTCTGCTTCACGACCTCGTTGTGCTGCGAGGAGACGACGATGGCGTCGATGCGCACCGGGACGTCGTTCTCGTACTCGAGCGTGACTTGCGTCTTGCCGTCGGGGCGGAGAAAATCGACCTTGCCCGACTTGCGGATCGCCGTGAGCTGCTTGGCGAGCTGGTGCGCGTAGTCGATGGGCGCCGGCATGAGGTTCGGCGTCTCGTTCGTGGCGTAGCCGAACATGAGACCCTGGTCGCCGGCCCCTTGCTCCTTGTGGAGCCCCTCGCCCTCGGTCACCCCTTGCGAGATGTCCGGGCTCTGCGTCTCCACCGCGGTGAGGACGGCGCAGGTGTTGCCGTCGAAGCCCATGTCCGAGCTCACGTAGCCGATGTCACGGACCGCGTTGCGGACGACGGTCGGGTAGTCGACGCGCGCCGTCGTCGTGATCTCCCCCGCGACCACCACCATGCCGGTCTTGGCGAGCGACTCGCACGCGACACGGGCCTTCGGATCCTGCGCGAGGATGGCGTCGAGGATCGAGTCCGAGATCGCGTCGCAAACCTTGTCCGGGTGTCCCTCGGTGACCGACTCGGAGGTGAACTGGTAACGTGACATTGCGTTGACTCCTGAAGCTCCAGATGCGTGAACGGACGCGTTTCCTCCACGTCCGCCCCGACACCTATCGGGGTGCGGGGGGCAGGAGCATAGCCGGCCTCGGCGCTCGCGGTAGCCGAAAACGCCTCAGAGCGGAGGCGGGACCGCGGTGCCACGACGCGATGGAATCGGGACGTCGGCGCCGGGGTGCGTCGCCAACGCCAAGGTCGCCGCCGGGCGCCACGAGAGCGGCGCGTCGGGGCCGCCGGTCAGGCCGTAAAAGCGCGCCGCCACGCGGAGAAAGCGCTCCTCGCCGAGGTCTTCGTAGACGCGTCGGAACGTGGACGTCTCCTTGAGCGCCTCCACGAAGGCCTCGGCGGAAGGAAAGCTCATCGTGTGGTGGACGACTGTGTGGCGCACGAGCTCGAGCTTCGCCGCCTCGAACATCTCCGCCAACGTGTCGCGCTGGGCGAGGATGCGTGGGCTCGGGATCGGGCGGTCGGGCTCGAGGTGGGCGAGGCATCGGGTGATGCGCTCGAACGGATCGTCCTCTTCCGCCGGACCCCACGTGAGGATGCCGATCTTCCCCATGGGGGCGAGGCTCTTCTTCCAGGCGGCGAGGACGCCGTCGCGGTTCGGGAGCTGCCAGAGGCCGAAGGCGCACACGATGAGGTCCCACGGACCCCCTTCGCAGTCGTCCGCCGCGGCGGTCTTGCACGTCACGTGGTGAAGCCCCGCCGCCGCGACCTGGGCGGCGCAGAGGGCGACCATCGCTTCGTTCGGATCGGTCGCGAGGACGCTGCCGCTCTCGCCGACGGCTCGCGCGATGGCGAGCGCCTCCGACCCCGGACCGACGCAGGCGACGAGCGCGCGCTGCCCCGGCACCGGCCCGAGCTCCTGCACCAGATCGAGGTGGTACGGCACGAAGCGGGGGACCCACTCCTCCACGTACGAAGTGGCGGCTCGATCCCAGGGGGTCGCCATGAGGCGAGCATAGAGCGCAGAGCCCACGTGGGGAAGGCAGGAAGGCGTGCCGGGCGAGGCGCCGTGACGCGAGGCTCGCGGGCGGGCGACGCGTTCTGACCGAGCCCGCGAGCGACCACGATCGCCCGAGTGTCCGAGTGGTCGCCGCGACGTCCGCGGATGCGTGCAAGGTCCAGCCAATTTCTCGTACGGCGCATGCTCGGGGTGACGGCGAGGTTCTTGCTCTCTCCTCGCGCATGAACAAGCGCCTCGTCGTCTCGGCTTCGATCGTGGTTCTCCTGATGGGTGGTACGTACCTTCTCGCCTGCGGAGGCGACGACGCCTCGAGCGGCGGCTCCGACGCCGGAAGCGACGGAACGAGCGCGGGCGACGGGACAACGGGCGACGACGGGAGCACGGGCGACGACGCCGGCGGTGGGACCGACTCGGGCGGCGGCACGGACACGGGGAGCGGCGACGCGGCAAAAGACGGGGCGAGCGACTCGGCGAGCGATGCGCCCAGCGACGCGCCCCTCGACGCCTTCATCGCGGCCGACGGCGGCCCGATCACCGACGCCGCGCCTGGCGGCGACGGCGCGACGCTCTCCTGCGGGTCGGCGGCGTGCAACGTCCCCTCGCAGGCGTGCTGCTTCTACCAAGGGGTGAGCGCTGGCTTCACCGTGGGCTGCTCGAACGGCGCGCAGTGCCCGCTCCCCGACGCCGGCGCGGGGGTCGACAGCGGCGTGACCGTGACCTCGCTCGACTGCGAGCAACAGGCCAACTGCCCGTCGAACAACGTCTGCTGCCTCGAGAAGAACGTGACCAGCGGGAACACCGTGGCCACCTGCAAATTGAGCTGCGCGGGCTCGGGGAGCGTCCACGCGGCGTACCTCTGCGATCCTTCGCTGGCCGACGCGGGCTGCGGGGCGACCGACGCCGGCGCCTGCTCGGCGACGAACATCGGCACCTGGGGGCTGCCGAACGGCTACGGCACCTGCGGCGGCAAGTCCTCGAACTGAGTGAATTCGCCCGGCGAACCACGCCGAGGTGGCGGCGTGAGGGGGGGCCGATCTAACCTCGGCCGCCCATGAGCACCGAAGGTCCGCTCCGCCGCACCTCTCTCTACGAAGAACACGTGAAGCTCGGCGGGCGGCTCGTGCCGTTCGCCGGGTGGGAGATGCCTGTACAGTACACGGGCATCGTCGACGAGCACCAGGCGGTGCGCAACGCGTGCGGCATCTTCGACGTCTCCCACATGGGCGAGCTCGTGATGCGCGGCGAGTACGCCGGCCAGGTGGTGAACTACCTCGTCACCAACGACACCTCGAAGCTCGAGGTCGGCCAGGCGCAGTACACCTGCTGCTGCAACGCCAAGGGGACGATCCAGGACGACCTCATCGTCTACCGCGCCGGCGACGACCACTGGCTCGTCGTCTGCAACGCCTCGAACCGCGAGAAGATCGTGGAGGTGTTTCGCAAGGCGGCAGACCACCACTGCGAGTTCGAGGACCAGAGCGACGCCACGGCGCTCATCGCGCTCCAGGGGCCGAAGGCGTTCGACGTGCTCGACCTCGCCGGGAGCGACGCCGGAAGGCTCCGCGAGCTCAAGAGCTTCCACTTCCGCGACGCGGTCATCGCCAACGTGCGCTGCACCGCCGCTCGCACCGGCTACACCGGCGAGGACGGGGTGGAGATCTTCTGCGCGTGGAACGACGCGCCGGCCTTGTGGCGCAGCTTGATCGAGCTGGGGAAGCCGCTCGGACTGAAGGCCGCGGGCCTCGGCGCGCGCGACACGCTGCGCCTCGAAGCGCGCCTCTCGCTCTACGGGAACGACATCGACGAGACGACGAACCCGCTCGAGGCCGGCCTGGGCTGGGTGGTGAAGCTCGACAAAGGGGACTTCGTCGGGCGCGAAGCGCTCGAGGCCGTCAAGGCGGCGCCGCTCCCGCGGAGGCTCGTCGGCTTCGAGGTGACCGGGCGCGGCGTGGCCCGCCACGGCTACCCGCTCCGCGATCTCGAAGGGAAAGAGGTGGGCGTCTGCACCAGCGGGAGCCCCGGCCCGACCGTTGGCAAGAACATCGGCCTCGGCTATTTGCCTGCGAGCATGGCCGCGGTGGGGACCAAGTTCCTGGTCGATTGTCGGGGGAAGAACGTCGAGGCCGAGGTGGTCAAGACGCCGTTCTACAAAGCGAAGAAAGGCTGACGACGATGAGCGACGCGAGCATTCCCACGGGCCTCAAGTACACGAAGGACCACGAGTGGGCGAAGAGCCACGAGGGCGAGGTCGTGGTGGGCATCACCGCGTTCGCCGTCGAGCAGCTCGGCGACATCACGTTGGTCAACGTCGACGTGAAGGTCGGCGACACCGTCACCGAGGGGAAGGCCTTCGGCACGATCGAGAGCGTGAAGACGCTGAGCGATCTGATGGCGCCGGTCAGCGGCAAGATCGCCCGCATCAACAAGGACCTCGAGAGCTCGCCGGAGAAGGTGAACGAGGACTGCTACGCCGCGTGGATGGTGGCCATCACCCCGAGCGATCCCAAGGCGCTCGACACGCTCCTCGACGACGCCGCGTACGCGAAGCACGTCGAAGCCTCGAAGTAGGCGCGCGCGCCGCGTGCGCGCGGTGCTCGTCACACGCTCGTCCTGAGGACAACGGTCCTCAGCGATTGCTGCCCGTCGGTTTCGGCGGTGAGGTAGGCCCCGCGCCTTCACACCACGAAGCGCCGAGAAAATAGGCGCTCGCGCGATCGACGCGAGGCGCTCCCTCTTGGATCGCTCCGTGCTTTGGCGACTCTCGCGCGGCCACTCAGGCTGCGACGGAGGGCGCACATGGCCGGAGTGAAGACCGCACGCGCGAGACTTTCTTTTCATCCTCGCGAGCTCGCGCCGCCGGAAGCGACGCGAAGGTCGGACGTCGTCCCCTCGAGCGGCACCTACCCGCGCGCGCAGATCGCCGAGGTGCTTCGCCTCCCCGATCCGCGCCTCACCGCGCGCGCCGAAGAGGTCGACCCGACGCACCCCGAGGTCGTCGCCCTCGCGCGTCTCCTCACGCTGACGATGCGCGCTTCGCCGGCGTGCGTCGGCCTCGCCGCGACGCAGATCGGCGAGCCGCTCCACGTCTTTTGCATGGACGTCACCGGGCACAAGGCGGCGCGGTCGTGCGCCGGGCTCGTGGTGCTGGCCAACGCGCGGATCCTCGCGCGTCGTGGCGAGGTGCACCTCCGCGAAGGGTGCATGAGCGTGCCGCACCTCACCGGCAACGTGACGCGCGCAGCCGAGGTCGACGTGCAGGGGGTCGAGCCGCACACCGGCAGGCTCGTCTCGCTCACCGCCGACGGGATCGAGGCGCGATGCCTCCAGCACGAGCTCGATCATCTCGACGGGCTCGTCTTCGTCGACCGCGTGAAGGACCGCACGGCCGATCTCTTTCCGCGGAAACACTACGTCTGACCGCGCGAGCGGCGAAAGGAACGCCATGGCCGAGATCCTGCACGCGCTCCGCGTCGACGCCCCGAGGGCCCGCGTCTTCGCCGCGCTCACCGATCCCACGTCGCTCCACGGATTCTGGGCGGGGCTCGCTACGGCGCGGGCCACGCTCGGCGCGCTGGTCGGGCTCCGCGTCGACGCGAGCACGGCGCGCATGCGCGTCTCCAAGCTCGACGAAGGGGCCGAGGTCTCGCTCCGCTGCGTGGACGGCCCCGAAGGGTGGGCCGGCACGGAGATCACCGTCGAGCTCGCTTCGCGCGGCTCGGCGACCTGGGTGCGCCTCCGCCACGGCGACTGGCGTGAAGCCACCGACGCGATGGGGCTCTCGAGCGTGTGGTGGGCGCGGTTTCTCTTCGCCCTGAAGACCTTCGCCGAGACCCCCGAGCCCGACGATCTGTACCTGTGACAGGGCGGCGGGCTCGCGAGGCCAGCTCTCGAACGCGCACGAAAGCGCGAAACGCTAGGAGAGACATGAACGGAACTTCGATCCCTCGATTCTTCACGGTGTGCCTGGCCGTCGCGCTCACCGCGGCGTGCTCCACGTCGTTCCACGCCAAGACGTGCCAGACCGACGGCGACTGCGGAAGCTCGGTGTGCGAGCTCGAAGACGGTCAGCCGGTGTGCGTCTCGCCCGCCTCCGCTTCGCTCCGCATCGGCATGAGCGCGCCCATCTCGGGGCCGAGCCAAGCGTTGGGAACCGACATGCGCCTCGGCGTGTCGCTCGCCTTCGACGCGCAGAACGCCGCCGGGGGCATTCGCGGACGGAAGCTCGAGCTCGACTTCCGCGACGACGAGTACCAGCCGGATCTCGCCGAGCAGTCGGCGCGCGCGCTCGTCGACGTGCAGCCGTCGAGCGATCCGCCGCGCTGTCCGACGACGAACGAGCCGGTCGTCGCCGGACAGCAGCCGGTGTCGACGACGGCGCTGCATCGCGGTCCGCACGCGGTGCTCGCCTTCTTGGGGAACGTCGGCACGCCGACGATGGTGCGCGCGGCGCCGGTCTCGCTCGAGACGGGGACGGTGTTCTTCGGCGCCTTCACCGGGGCGAACGCGATCCTGCGCGACACGAGCGCGGGGGCCTGCTCGAAGTACATCTTCAACGTACGCGCCAGCTACGCCAACGAGGCGCGCGCCACGCTCGAGTACTTCCTCCGCATGAAGGTGCCCGACGACCGGCACCTCGTCAGCTTCGATCAGAGCGATTCGTTCGGACAGGCGGGCTACGACGGCCTCGTCAACGCCTACAAGACGGTGCGCGGCGGCTTCAGCCCCGGCGCCGACCCCACGACGCCGATCGCGCGCTTCCGCTACCAGCGCGACGATACGTCGAGCGTGCCGGCGGCTGCGCAAGCGGCACAGACGTACCTCTCGACGCTGCTCGCTTCGGACAACGCGCCGCACACCGTCGGCATCCTCATGACCGACACGTACGGCCCGGCCACGGCGTTCATCACCGCGCTCCGCGACTGGCAGTATGCGAACGACGCCGATCAAGCGACGCTGGGGAAGGCGACGCGCCTCACGCTCTACTTCAGCAACGTGTCGTTCGTCGGCCCGAACACGCTGGCCGCGCGCTTGAAGGGGGCCGGCTCGGTCAGCACGCCGAGCGGCTCGCGCCCCTACACCGACGGCGTGGTCGTGTCGCAGGTGGTGCCGAACTACCAGAGCGACCAGAGCGACGTCGTACAGGACTATCGAAAGCTCATCGCCGCGGCCAACGCGACGCCGAGCTTCACCTCGCTCGAGGGCTACGTGGCGGCGCGCGTCTTCATCGCCGGCCTCTTGGCCCACGACGGACCGTTCACGCCCGACGGGCTCGTGTCCACGCTGGAGAGCCTCCCCGACTTGAGCCTGGGTGTCGGCGCGGCCGGGTTTTCCCCGGGGAATCACAACTACTCGAAGTCGGTGTGGGGGACGAAGCTGACCGCCGACGGCAGCTTCCAGAACGCCTACTTCTGGAACGACGGCGCCCCCATCCAATTCTTCGAATGAGCCAAGACGAGGAGAAAAGCCCGATGAGTGAGCCCGCGCGAGAGCTCGCGGAGAAGGAGTCGGCGTCGCCGGAGACGTTCGGACGTTACGTCCTCTACGCGCCGCTCGCGCGCGGAGGCATGGCCACGGTGTATGTCGCGCGCCTCGTGGGCGACGACGGCTTCAGCCGCCTCGTCGCCGCCAAGCGCCTTCATCCGCAGTACACCGAGAACCCCGACTTCGTGGCGATGTTCCGCGACGAAGCGCACATCGCTTCGCGCATCCATCACCCCAACGTGGTCCCGGTGCTCGACGTCGTGCTCGTGGAGAACGAGGTCATCCTCGTGCAGGAGTACGTGCACGGCGTGCCGCTCGATCGCCTGATGCGCGCGGCGTCGAAGAAGGGCGAGACCATCCCCGCGAACATCGCGGTGGCGGTCGTCGCGGGGCTGCTCGCCGGTCTCCACGCCGCCCACGAAACACGCGACGACGCCGGCGCTCCGCTCCACATCGTGCATCGCGACGTCTCGCCGCAGAACGTGCTGGTGAGCGTCGACGGCGTGCCGCGCCTGCTCGACTTCGGGATCGCCAAGACCGAGGCGCAAGCCCACGTGACGCGCGACGGCCTCTTGAAGGGGAAGGTCGCGTACATGTCCCCCGAGCAAATCAAGAACGACGCGGTCTCACCGGGGACCGACGTGTACGCCTGCGGCGTGGTCTTGTGGGAGCTCTTGGCGCAGCGCCGTCTTCACGCAGGGCGCACCGAGGTGAACATCTTCGCCGCCGTCCTTCGCGGCGAGCTCCCCACGGTGACCGGAGCGCTCGACGACGCGATGGTCCCCGTGGACGAGGCGCGGTGGCGCGCGCTCCTCGCGCTCGAGCCGGTGGTGGCTCGTGCGCTCGCCGTCGATCCCAAGGACCGCTACGCGAGCGCGGCGGAGATGATGCACGCCCTCCTCGCCGCGTGCCCGGCGGCGACGCCCATGGAGCTCGCGCGCTGGGTAAAGACGATGGGGCGCGATCACCTCGCGCATCGGCAAGAGATCCTCGCCGCGAGCGACGCTTCGCGCCGTTCGTCCTCTCTCCGCGCGGCCACGCCGACCTCGAGCATCACGCCGATCTCCGGGGTGCAGGTCGCGTCTTCCGCGGCCATTCCTCCACCGCCGCTCTCCGACGCGCCGTCGACCGTCACGTTGACGACCCTCGAGCTCGAAGCGCGCACGCGCCGCGGGCGTCTCGTGCCGTGGGCCGTGGCGGCGACGTTCCTGCTTCTCTCGGGGATCCTCCTCGGCGTCCTCGCCGGGAGGCGCGAGCCTCAAGTGATCGTGGCGACGCCCGCGTCCACTGGCGCCGCGCTCGGTCACGCGCCGGAGGCGACAGGCGCGACGGGGGCGAGCGCCCCCTCCCCGGTCGAAGACGAAGCCGCGCATCCGGAGGCGGCGGCGCCGACGGCCGTTCCGAAGACGCGCGCCTTCACCTTCGCCCCCGCGCGGCCTCCGCCTCGCGTCGCCCCCGCGCCCCCGCCCCGCGCGCAAGCACCGGCGGCCGCACCCGCCGCGCCGCCGCCCACCGCGGCGTCCGCCAATCCCGAGTGCAGCCCGCCCTTCTACTTCGAAGGGACGAAGAAACTCTACAAGCCGGGCTGCATTTGACCCGCCCCCACACGACCGCCCGAAGGAGCCCCATGAACGTCCACGCTTCGAGGCGCGCCGCGCGCCGCGCCCATCGTCTCTTCGCCGCTTTCGGCGCCGCGCTCTTCGCGTTCGTCTTCCTCTTCGCGTCGCGCGAATGTCAGGCTGCGAGCAAAGAAGAGTGCCTCGACGCCCACGCCCGCGGCCAAGACTTGCGCGAGCACGGTCAGCTCACGCGCGCCAAGCAAGCGTTCCTCGTGTGCGCGCAGAGGACCTGCCCCGGCCTCGTGCAGGCCGATTGCGCGCGCTTCGGCGACGACCTCGACAGGCTCATGCCCACGGTGAGCTTCGTGGCGCGCGACGGCCGCGGAGGCGATCTCCCCTCGACGTCCATCTACGTCGACGACGCGCTCGTCACGAGCCGGCTGGAGGACGGCCGCGCGTACGAGCTCGATCCCGGACGTCACACAGTGCGCTTCATCCACGACGGGCACGAGGTGTCGCTCACCCCGGTCGTGAACCAAGGAGAGAAAGGGCGCGTGCTCGCGGCGACCTTCCCCGACAACGGCACGGCGAGCGAAGCGCCGTCACGCGGCGGGCACCCCGCGCCGGTCGTCGTGACCCCGACCTCGCATCGCTCGGCGCTCCCGCTCGTCGTCGCCGGGCTCGGCGCCGCCGCGCTCGTCACCGGGAGCGTGCTGACGGCGGTCGGCATGTCCGAGGTCCCGTCGGGCTGCTCCACCTCGACCCACGAATGCGCCGCCTCGCCGAGCGATCCTTCGCTCAACGACGCACACCACGCGATGGCGCTCACCAACATCGGCCTCGGCACCGGCATCGCCGGCGCGGCGGTGATGATCGGCGGCGTGGTCTGGTACTTCGTTCAACCGGCGTCGACCGGCGAGCGCGTGGAGACGGCGCGCACGGTCGCTCCTTGGGTCGCGAAGGGCGGCGGCGGGCTCTCGGTCGTGAGCAGCTTCTGAGCTCGCGGCGAGGGCCGAGCGCCTACGCTTCGCCCTGGAACGGATAGCCGACGGCGCGCGGTGGGACGAACGTCTCTTTGATGACGCGAGGCGAGGCCCAGCGGACGAGGTTGTACGCCGCCCCCGCTTTGTCGTTCGTCCCCGAGGCGCGCCCGCCGCCGAACGGCTGCTGGCCGACGACGGCGCCGGTGGGCTTGTCGTTCAAGTAGAGGTTCCCCGCCGCTTGACGAAGCACGCGCGCCGCGTGCGCGAGCGCCGCACGATCCTCGGCAAAAATGGCCCCCGTGAGGCCGTAGGGGCTCGTCGTGTCGACGAGGCGGAGCGTCGCTTCGACCTCGGCGTCGGGGTACGGGTGCACCGTGAGGAGCGGGCCGAAGAGCTCTTCTTCGAGGAGCGCGTGGTGCGGATCGTCGGTCTCCACCAGGCTCGGGCCGACGAACCACCCTTCGGCGCGCGACCAGCCGGCGTCGGCGATGATCTTGCACCGCGGGTCGCTCTTCGCGCGCTCGCGGTAACCGGAGAGGCGCTCGTAGGCGCGCTCGTTGATGACCGCGCCCATGAAGTTTCGAAAGTCGGCGACGTCGCCCATCTTGATCTGCGCGATGTGCGCGGCGAGGCGCTCTTTGAGCCCCGGCCACATCGACTTGGGGACGTACGCGCGCGAGGCCGCCGAGCACTTCTGCCCTTGGTACTCGTAGGCGCCGCGGACGAGCGCGACGGCGAGCGTCTCGACGTCGGCCGAGGGGTGCGCGAAGACGAAGTCCTTCCCGCCTGTCTCTCCGACGATGCGCGGGTACGCGCGGTAACTCGCGATGCGCTCACCGACGCCGCGCCACAAGCTCTGAAAGACGCGTGTCGAGCCGGTGAAGTGCACGCCGGCGAGGTGCGGGCTCGCGAGGCACACGTCGGCCACGGGGGCGCCGTTGCCATAGACGACGTTGATGACGCCGGGCGGGAGCCCCGCGGCCTCGAGGAGCCGCACGATGTAGAAGGCGGCGAGGCTCTGATCCTCCGCCGGCTTCCACACGACGACGTTGCCGAGCATCGCCGGAGCGCTCGGCAGGTTGCCGGCGATGGCGGTGAAGTTGAACGGCGTGACGGCGAGGATGAAGCCCTCGAGCGGGCGGAGCTCGAGCACGTTCGAGACACCGGGCGGCGAGATCGGCTGCTCGGCGAGACGCGAGGCGTAGTGCGCGTTGAAGCGGAAGAAGTCGATGAGCTCGCAGGCCGAGTCGATCTCCGCCTGGTACGCGGTCTTGCTCTGCCCGAGCATCGTCGCGGCGTTGAGCGTCGCGCGCCACGGCCCGGCAAGGAGATCGGCCGCGCGCGAGAAGATGCGAAGGCGCTCCTCGAGCGGCGTCGCCGCCCACGCGGGGGCCGCGGCGAGCGCGGCGTCGATGGCCCGCTGGGTCACCGCAGGGCTCGCGTGACGTGCCTTGGCGACGACGTGACGATGGGCGTGGGGCGCGCGCACGTCGAAGCTCTCCCCCTCGAGCACCGGGCGACCGGCGATCACGTGGGGCACGTCGGGGCACTCGCTCGACAAGCGGGCGAGCGTGCTCTTCAGCTCGGCACGCTCCGGGCTGCCGGGCGCGTACGAGAGGATCGGCTCGTTCGTGGGGGGCGGGAGCGGGCGCGCGATGTCGAACATGCGACCGGCTTAGCACGAGGCTTTCGCTGCGGGGAGCCAAGGCCGCGCCCCCGGCGCGTGTCCAAGAGAAGATGCGCTGGCTCTCGGCGTTCTTCGCCCTTCTCGCGGCCTCGACGGCGGTGACGGCGCCGGCGCCCCCGCCACGGTCCCCTTTCGCCTTCGCCAACGTCGATCCCGACGACGACCTCGTCGTCGCCCCGCCGGCGGCGCGAACGGATTGCCACGAAGCGCTCGCCGCGGCCGGGATCGACTTCGTCGACGCGCGGTTGCCGGTGCACACCGAGACCTTCCCCCCCCACGCGAAGAAGGGCCACGCGCGCAAGCTCACGTGCGGCGCCGATCAGGTGGTGGTCTACCGCGGGAGCCCCGCGCACATTCGCTGGCCTTCGCCGCCGATCCTCACGTGCACCATGGCGCTCGCGCTCGCCCGCTTCGAGACCCTCGCACAAGAAGAAGCCAAAGAGCACCTCGGCCAACCCATCGTGGCGATCCAGCACCTGGGCACGTACTCGTGCCGCGACATGGCCGCGTACCCCGGGTGGGTGAGCGAGCACAGCTACGCGAACGCCATCGACGTCGCCTCCTTCACGCTGAAGAACGGGCGCGAGGTGTCGGTGCTGAAGCACTTCCAAAAAGGGGAGAAGACCTCGACGCGCGAGGCGGCGTTCCTGCGTGTGCTCTCGCACCGCGCGTTCGACGAAGAGGTGTTCTCCACCGTGCTGACCGGGTTCTTCGATCGCGCGCACGACAACCACTTCCACTTGGACCTCGCGCGCTACCTGACCGACGGCACGCGCCCTACGCCTTAGCTGGCGCGGCGCACGTCGTCGCCGCGAAGACCTCGAGGTGGTAGACACCCGAGATGGATCCCGTCGCAGCCGCGCTCCTCGGTCTGGGTGCAGCGACCTTGCTCGTGAGCGTGACCGGCGTCCCCACCGATGCCACGGCGCTCTTCGTCCTTGGCGCCGGTCTCTACGGCGTGACCCGCGCGACCGGGCGCGGCGGCAAATGGCTCGCGGCGCCGGCAGGGATCTGGTTTCTCATGCACGCGTGGGAGGTCTTGCCCGACAAGCTCTCGGCGTACCCCTTCTCCACCGAGCATCCGACGCTGTACGCGACCCCGGTGTGGCTCGGGGGAGTGGTCTTGCTCGTGACGCTCGCAGCGAGCGTGGCTCACGTGCGCGAAAAGATCGGGCCGGGCCTCACCTGGCTCACCGCCGGCGCGCTCGGCTTCGCGCTCTTCGCCGCGCTCCTCGCGCTCGCCCCCGACAAGGGCTCGAGCTCCGCGCTCGTCCTCGGCGCCATGTCCGACGGCTGGCGCGAGACGTCGATCGCGCTGACGGCAGCGTGCTGGCTCACGCTCGCCTCGGGCGCGCGCGCACCCGAGGTCACGGTCTCCAAGGGGGCGCTCGCGGGTGCGGTCGGCGCGGCGCTCCTCGCCGCGCTCTTCGCAGGACAAGCGGGCAGCGGTGGTGACGCCGTGATGGGGTGGCACTTCGCGACGCTCGCCCTCGGGTGGGTGCTCCTCGGCGTCGGGCTCGGCGCGATGGCGCGAAGCGGCGCGGGATCGGCGAGCTGGCTCGGCGTGGCGCTCGCAGCGTTTCAGGTGCTCATCGGCATTCCGCTCAGCCTCGCGCTCGCCGATCGTCTAGGGGGCGGCGCGGCGTGGGCCGGCGCGTTGGGGACCGCGCTCGTCTTCGGATTGCTCGGCGTAGCGCTCGCGCTCCTCTTCTCGCAGATCGCAGCGCTGCGGGACGTTCGCGCGGTGACGGCGGTCGTGCTGCTGGTGGCGGTGTACGGCGGCACGCAGGCGCTCCTTGCCGCGCTCGGCGAGGCGTTTCGCATGCGGTCGTCACGCAACCCCTTCGCGGGGGTCGAGCTCTACACCCACGCCGCGGCGCCGCTCGGCCTCGTCCTCTTCGCCGGTCTCACCGCGTTCCTCGCCGCGCCCCCCAAGGCGACGGCGAGCGCCGCCGCGCCCGTGGCCTGACGCAGCTCTTCACGGGACGAGGAGACGAATCGCCCGCGGCACGACGTCGATCGTGATCTTGTCGGCCATGGGGAACTCTTCGCCGTCGATCTGCGCGTGAACGCTCGCCTGCCCCGGCGCGGGGACGAGCTCGATGGCGAGCTGGGACGCGCGAAAGGGGTGCGAGTGCTCGATGCCGACGGCGTTGAGCATCTCCTCGGTGAGGAGCGACCCTTGATGATCGACGATGGCCTTGCTCGTCCAATCGCGCTTGCCGCGGAAGGGGACCACCTCGAAGACGCCGTCGTCGTGGCGTGACGTGCGGTCGAAGACCCACGCGCCGGCGTAGACGCGCGTCGCCTTGACGATGAGATCGGTGAGCCCCTCGAGGCGCATCTTCTTTCCGTCGGCGACGACTTCGGCGACGAACTTGTCGTCCACCACGTAGCCCTCGACGAAGCGCTTCAAGAACGCGCCGGCGTAGACCATGTGGTCGCGGTAAATTTCCTTTACCGGACCGAGCTGCTCGACGAAGCGACGGTCCTCGTTCCGCGTGGAGAGGACGCGCGCGGAAAATCCCCACCCCGCCGAGTCGAAGAAGACGGCGCGCGCGACCGTCGTCCCGTCGGCGTGCATCGCGTGGAGACGCCCGGCGTCGAGGCGCGTCTCCTTCCCCGCGACGACGACGGCGACGTTCTTCGCCAGCGCTGCTTCGCTCGCCTCGAGGCCGAAGCTGCGTCCTTGGTCGTTGGCCGTGCCGGTCGGGAGCATGCCCATCGCGATCGATTCGCGACGCGAAGAATCGAGGAGCGCGGCGCCGACCTCGCGGAACGTGCCGTCGCCCCCCATCGCCACCACGACTGTGTGCGGACCTGCGTCGAGGCGTGCGCGAAGGGCGTCGATGGTCTTCCCTTCGGGGAGCGTGGCGAACGGCTCGACGTCGACGCCGGCTTCGCGAAAGAGCGCGAGCGCTCGCTCGATGCGCGCGGCGTTCTTCCCGCTCTGCGCCGTGGGGTTGCCGACGAGGAGGTGCGTGCTCACGGGTCGAGCGTAGCGAGCGGGGCGAACGGGCGCGAGAGGCGACGCGTGACGGCGCGCGCGCGGAGGGCACAACGAGGCACAGGCGGCGAGCTCTTCCTTCGCCGTGGACCCTGAAATTTCCAGGGTTTCGTGACATCGTCGGCGGAACCTCGGTGGCGCGCGCTTTGCTCTATCCTCGAAGTGGAGGTGCGCGAGTGAACGAGAGACGCCGCAGTCGACAACGCCGCTTGCTCCTGGCCGTCACAGTGACCACCGGCGCCGCCGGGCTCGTGGTGGCGTGCAGCAGCAGCGACGGCACGAGCGATCCGGAGGGACCGCACGGGGTGGTCGCTCAAGAGGCGGGTGGCTACGACGGCCCGGTCGGCTTTGGCGACGGCGGATTCTACGACACCGGCGCGGGCTACGACGGCAACCTCGGCCCCGACGGCTTCGGCGGCGTCGCGCCCGGTGACGCGGCCTACGACGCCCCCAAGGACGGAAGCGGAGACGCGGGCGACAGCGGATGAAAGAGCCGTTCGAGATCGAGTGGCTCGGCGGCGTGGCCGAGAAGCACTTCCGAAGGCTCCGCCCGGGCGTGGGCGAGCTCCCGTGGGGGACGATGGAGGCGGCGAAGTACCCGCCCGCGCTCGTCGCTCGCGCGCGCTCCACCTGGACGCAGATCGCCTTGAGCGAGTACCGCGCCTCGATCGGCTTCGCCGAGCTCTTGAAGCTCCTCCTCGAAGCCCGGGCGCCGCTCGATCTCGTCGGGATGGCCGGAGACTTCGTCGCCGACGAGGTGAGCCACGTGGAGATCGCCAGCCGGGTGGCGATGGAGCTCGGCGGCGGCGCGATGCTGGAGGTCGACACCGAGAACCTCGTCCCCGTGCTCACACCGGGGCTCGGAGCCTTCGAGCACGCGAGCGAGCGCATGGTGCGCACCGCCATCCACGAGACCTTCAGCGAGGCCGTCGCCACCGGCACGATGCAAGCGACCTCGCATCCTCTCCTCAAAGCGGCGCTCGAGCTCATCTCGCGCGACGAAGCGCGGCACACGCGCATCGGCTGGCTGTACTTCGACTGGGCCAGCGAGATCTGGGACGACGCCGAGCGCGCGCGCCTCTCGGCGATCGCCACGACCGTCGTGGGACAGCTCGAAGCGACCTGGCGCGGGCGCACGAGCCGCGCCAAGGACGGTGTCACGAGCGAGGGCTACGCCATGCAGCACGTCCACGAGCTCGGGTGGATGGACTCCGAGAGCTACATCGCCCGCGCCAAGCGCTGCGTGGCGAAGGACATCGCGCCGCCTCTGGCGAAGCGAGGGATCGTGGTCGACGCCGACGTGCTGGCGCGCATCACCGCGTGAGACGCGTCGCGCTGCGGCGCGACACCAAGGAGGAGAGCTCGTGGACGAACGACGTAGAAAGAGAACGAGGCGACTCTTGCTCGCGGTGGGGCTCACGAGCGGCCTCGCCGTGGCCGGCACGGCGTGCACCGAAGAAGAGGTGCAGGGCTCGATCGCCGTCGACGGATACGAGGGAGGCTCCGAGGGCTCGGTCTCGGGCGACGGTTACGACGGAAGCGCGGGCTGCGACGGCTGCGGGCTCGTCGGGGACAGCGGCTACGACGACGTGCTCCTCGGCCCCGACGGCTTCGCCGGCGTGGCCCCGGGCGACGCCGCCTACGACGCGAGCGACGCGGGAGAACCGACGGACGCCGGCGATTCCGGCTGATCGCGGCACCGTTTCGCACCTCGCGGCGAGCCGCTAGGCTGCCCTACCCCGACGTGCACGATCACGTGCGCGCCGGAGAGCTCATCGCCCAAAGAAGGGCGCGAGGGAGGGTACAGCCATGATGCCGAACGACATGCCGCCGCCGATCCAGATGATGATGATCATGATGGGCCACTGGGTGGGCCAGACCGCGGCCGCTCTCGCCGAGCTCGAGGTCCCCGATCACCTGGGCGACGGAAAGAAGTCGGCCGACGAGGTGGCGAAGCTCGCCGGCGCCAACGCCGACGCCATGAACCGCTTGATGCGAGGCGCAGCTTCGGTGGGGATCCTCACCGAGGTCGAGCCGCGCGTGTACGCGAACACGCCGCTCTCGAGCACGCTCCGCAAGGGGACGCCTGGTTCGCTCCGCGATCTCGTCGTCGCCGAGCTCGCGCCCTGTCACTGGCTGCCCTGGGGGAAGCTCGCGGAGACGGTGAAGACCGGGAAGAGCCACGCCACCGAGGCCCTCGGCATGAGCGTGTGGGAGTACTACGCCAAGAACGCCGGCGAAGGGGCGTGCTTCGCCCGAGGCATGTCGAACCTCTCGGCCATCGCCGCCGCCGAAGTGCTCCCCTCCTACGATTTCACTCCGTTCGCGCGCATCGTCGACGTCGGCGGCAGCGAAGGGGTGATGCTCGCTGGCGCGCTCCGCGCGGCGCCGAACGCGAAGGGCGTCCTCTTCGATCGCCCCGAGGTCATCGAGCGCGGCCTCGGCGCGGTGAACGCGCACGGCCTCGGCTCGCGCCTCGAGGCGGTGAGCGGAGACTTCTTGAGGAGCGTCCCCGACGGGGCCGACTGCTACATCTTGAAGTCGATCGTCCACGACTGGGACGATGCACACTGCACGCAAATCCTGAAGAACGTGGCCAAGGCGGCAAAGCCCGGCGCGAAGGTGCTGGTCGTCGAGATGGTCGTCCCCGAGCGCGTCACCCCTTCGCCGGTGCACCTCATGGACCTCAACATGATGGTCATGCTCGACGGCAAAGAGCGCTCGGAGAACGAGTTCAAGACGCTCTTCGCGTCGGCCGGGCTGAAGTACGAGCGGATGATCCCCTCGCCAGGGCTCTTCGCGATCCTCGAAGCGACCCGCGCCTGATCTCCTCGCACGAGCCGCACGCTCGGAGCGCCCCCGACCTCTCGGGTCTTGGCGCTCCGGGCTGGGCGCGAGACACGTCGCCCCACGCCCTGCTAGGCTCGGCTTCCAGATGAGCGAACCGCAGGAGAACGCAGGGGCGGAAGCGCCGGCCAAGGCGCCGTCACGCATCCTCGAGCTCGCTTCCAACGTCACGCTCGGCGGGCTGCTGGCCTACTTCGCGTACGCGAGCTTCCTCGCCTGGGACCACGGGCGCGGGCACGTGCAGATGCTCATCCTGGCGATCCAGGAGTCGTTCATGGTGATCCTCGCGATCGCCAGGCGCCAAAGCCGCGACGCGAGCAAGAACCCGAAGGACTGGGCGCTCGCGTTCATCGGCAGCGCGGCGCCGCTCCTCCAGCGCCCCGGCATCACGATGCCGGCGCTCGAGCCTGTCGGCATCGGCATCCAACTCTTCGGCACCGTGCTCGCGACCTTCGCCGTCGCGAGCCTCGGTCGAAGCTACGGCCTCGTGCCGGCGAACCGCGGCATCCAGACGACGGGCTTCTACCGCTTCGTGCGCCACCCGCTCTACGGGAGCTACCTCGTCTGCTACTTCGGCTTCTTGCTCGGCTCGTTCAGCCTGCAGAACTTGGCGCTCATCTTCGCGACCTTCGCCTGCCAGTACCTCCGCGCCGTCGCCGAGGAGCGCATCCTCTCGCGCGACCCGGAGTACGCGGCGTACATGCAGAAGGTGACGAAGCGGTTCGTGCCGTTCTTGTTTTGAGGGCTGCGACTCGCCCGGTCGTCGGCGGAGCACGGCGATCCGCCACCAGCCACGCTGCACGGCGCGCGGACTACGGCGCGCAGCACGTCACGGCTTCGGAGCCGTGGGGGAAGTTGCAGACGGGTGCGTCGAAGGTGATGTACGTCTCGACTCCGTCGATCTTGATGTCGACCGTTCCTTTCACGTGCGTCGGCGTGACCGCGAGGAGCGCGAGCGTCGTCTGGCCCGGATAGCTCGAGCCGCGGACCACGCACGTGTGATCGAAAGAGATGGGCGAGATGTCCACCCAACCCTCGTAGCTCCCCTTATTGACGTACGCTCCCGGCGAGGGGAGAGGCGGCATCGCATCCATCGAGCCGATCCCGAGCTGGACGGTGAAAAGCTCGCTGTCGGCCTTGTGCAGACCGTTGAGCGTGTAGCCGCACCCGTACGCATAGGGGGTGAGGTTCAGCGTCAGATCGGTCTGGTAGGTCGGGCTCCCGCCCGGGTTCGTGTAGTTCGAGATCGTGACGAACGCGTCGGTCGTCGGGATCGGCTTTCCGTTGAAGGTGCCGTCGGCCGTCACCTTGCCGCGAGGCGCACACGTGTTCGGCGCGCAGCACGTGCCCGCGTCGGTGTCGCACGCGTCGCAGCCCGTCCCCGCGGGCGGATCGCCCGTTCCTCCCGCCGAGGCATCGGCGGACGACGAAGAGCCGGACGATGACGTCGCGATCGCGCTGCTGCAACCGAGCGCCGCGAGCATCGCGGTGAAAGAGCACGCGAGACAACGCGTGAGGCAACGACGCGCGACCGACGTCATCCTTGCAGCGTAGCCTCCGTGGGCCGACAATGGTAAGGTCTTCCGATGTTTTCGCGACGCCTTCGATGGGCGAGTGCAGGCGCGATCGTGTGTGCGCTCTCGTGCCACGCCGGCATCACGGCGACGCAGGACGATGGCGGGCCGAGCTCCCCCGAAGGCGACGCGGGCAAGGGCGGCACGGAGGGCGGTCCGAGCGACGACGCCGGCGGAGGCACGGGCGGATCGTGCCCCCCCGCGGGCGAGGCGGAGCTCTTGTGGGCCGACGTCGTGAACATGGGCGGGGTCGCCTCGGACGGGACGAACTTGTTCTGGTCGGCGTCGAACGCGATCTGGTCGTGCCCCGTGACCGGGTGCACCGGGAAGGCGAAGCAGATCGCGCCGCTCACCAGCGGGAACCCGACGCCCGTGGTCATCGACGCGACCCACGTCTACTTCCAGGGCTTCTCCGGCTACGTCGACGCGCAGAGCTCGGGATCCATTCTTCGCTGCCCGAAGGCCGGATGCACGGGTCCCGCCGAGGTCGTCGCGGCGAAGCCGACGTTCAGCAATACAGCTCTCGCGATCGACGACCAGGCCGTCTACTGGTCGACGTGCGGCGGCTACAACTGCGACGGCCAGGTGATGCGCATCGGAAAGGACGGCTCCGACTTGCGCGCCATCGGAGGGTCGCACAACGGCCCGCAACGACTCGCCGTCACCACCACGACGGTCTTCTGGATCGACGGCCCGACGAACGGAGCTGGCGCCGACGGAAGCATCCTCTCGTGCCCGCTGTCGGGATGCAGTGGGCCTCCGACGGTCGTCGCGGCGAACCAGGAGAACCCGACCGACATCGCGGTCGACGCGAACAACGTCTACTGGACGCTCGCGGGGAGCTTCTTCGGTCCGGGCGCCCTCGACGGCGCCGTCCTCAGCTGCCCGCTGAGCGGGTGCGGAGGTGCGGCGCCGACGCCGGTCGCGACTCACCAGCCCTACCCGATGGCACTTCTCGTGGATGACTGCGGCATCTATTGGAGCAACGAAGGGCGGAGTGACGCAGGTCCGAAGGGGAGCACGATCCAAGCCTGCACGAAGCCCGCGTGCAAGGGCGACCCTATCTTGTTGGCCAAAGATCAGCGGATGCCGCGTTACTTCGGCATGGACCAGGGCGCGATCTATTGGACGGACGACCAAACCGGCTCCGTCGCGCGCTTGGCGCGGTAGGGGAGCGCACCTTGCACTTGTCGGTGGGGGCCCACCACGTCGTGGTCGACCCGCTCGGAGGTGCCGAGGGGGAGCGCGTGGCGAACATCGTGCTCCGCTCGCTCGGTGAACGCTTGGAGAAGGGAGAGCCCTTGGGCGACGCAGTCGCGGCCGTGGCACGCGGGGGGGTGGAGTACGTCGAGGGGGATCGCTCGCGCCTCGGCGCGGGCTGCGAGATCGCGGCGATACACCTTGCGGCGATGAGCGTGGAAATCGCCTGGCTCGGAACGATCCGCGTCCTCCGCTTTCATGACGGTGCGATCGAGCAGCTCACGACGGATCACTCGCTCGCCGAGAAGTATCGGGCCGACGGGCTCGATCCATGCGTAACGGGGCTCGGGGTCGACCCGACCGCGTGCGCCCACGCGCTGCTCGACGAAGCGGGCGCGGAGCCGGCACGGTCCTCGTGGTTCGACCTTAGCTCGAGGACCCGGCTCGTGGTCCGCGCCTGGCCTCATCGGCCCAGCGAGCGCCCCGAGGGCGTCAGCGAGCCGCCCCTCGGCCCCTCGTACGCCCGTCAGCGATCCGCCGCGCTTTCCCAGCTGATTTGACCGTCGCCCCTTCTTGACGATCGCCCTCGTCGTGCGCATATATGCCGTATTCAAAATGCGTCGCGCACGACAGCTCGAACTCCCTCTTCATCATGCGGGTCGCGGCCAGGGTGAGCGCGTCGCGTACGGCCACGGCGGCGCTCGACGTGGAGCCGGGCGCCCGCGCACCTCGAAGCGCGTCGCACACGTCACGCGCCCCGCCTTCGACGGCGCGCGCACGCCGCTCCACGTGACAATCCGCGTCGCCGGCGACGTGTGGAACCTCCGCTCGCAGCGCGGCTTTCGGTGCGTCGAGGAGGCCCTCGCGGCCGAACGCGCCCGCGGCGTCCTCCGCGTCGCTCATTTTTCGGTGCAAGGGAACCACGTGCACCTCGTGGTCGAAGCGCGCAATCGGAGCGCCCTCTCACGTCGCATGCAGGGCTTCGGGATCCGCTTGGCCCGTCGCGTGAACGCGCTCATGGGGCGCCGGCGCGGCCGGGTGCTCGCCGATCGCTACCACGCGCGCGTGCTCCGAACGCCGCGCGAGGTGCGAACGGTAATCCGCTACGTACTCCAGAACTTCGCGAAGCACGTCGCGCGGGCGGGCCGCGGCTCGCCCGAGCCGGATCGATTCTCTTCCGCGATTCGGAGCGCCACGTGCTCCGAGCCGCGCACGTGGCTCCTGTCGCGCGGGTGGCGCCGCGCCGGCCCCATCGGGTCGATCGCGCCCTAGCGAACCGGGCGACGGCGAGCGCTCTACACTTCGGCCACGCGCTCGCTCGCCTCGCGCTCACTCACCTTGCGCGCCGTCACCCCTCGCCCGTGGCGCTCCGCGTGCACCTTGGTGAACGCCGCGCCGAGCAGGAACACCTGCGCCGAGTAGTGGGCCCACAAGAGGAGCATCACCACCGAGCCGGCGGCGCCGAAGACCGAGACGCTCGCTTTGTGACCGACGTACTCTACGATGAGCGAGCTCCCGAGCGTGAAGAGCGCCGCGGTGAAGAGCGCGCCGAAGAAGAGATCGCGCGCGCTGACGCGGGCGTCGGGGAGCACGGCGAAGAGGAGCGCGAAGAGCCCCGTGGCCGCGCCGAACGAGCAGGTCGCCTGCACGACGCGCCACACGAAGGGGAGCGACGCGTGCCCTTCGAGCGCGTGCTCGGCGAAGCTCACCGCCCCTTCGAGCAAGACGAGCCCGACGAGCAAGAGGCCCACCGCCATCACCAAGAGGAACGCCACGGCGCGCTTTCGGAGCTCGCCGAGCACCTTGCCGCGGAAGCCGGCGGCCGAGGGGCTCTCGATCCCCCAGAGCACGTTGAGCGCGCGTTTGAGCACCGAGAAGAGACGCGTCGAGGCGTAGACCAGCACCACCAAGCTGAGGGCGCTGGCGAGCCCTCCGCCCACGGCGCGTGAGGAGGCGTGGCTCAGGATCCCGTCCACCGTCGCCGCCCCCTCGGCGCCGAGCCATCCTCTCAGCTGCTCGACCAGTACGGCGTGCGCGGCCTCCTCGCTCGCCCAGAGTCCGGCGAACCGAAGGGCCAGGACGAACAGCGGCACCACCGACAAGAGCGCATAGAACGCCACCGCGCCGGCGAGGAGGCGCCCGCCGCGCCGCGAGAAGCAGCTGAGCACGTCGCGAAAGAGCGGCAGCATGCGGTGGCGCGATTCTAGCGCGCCCGCGGACCTACCGAACGGCCCGCCTTTTCGCTATATACCCCTCGTTCGCACGGACAGAGCGGGGGCGCTCGAGGAGACCTGATGGCCGTCACGCTGAAGCACCCGGATTCCTTCGTTCGTCGTCACGTGGGCCCGAGCGCCGCCGACATCGCCGACATGCTCAAAGAGCTCGGCGTGGCGAGCCTCGACGCCTTGATGGACGAGACCCTCCCCGCGTCGATTCGCATGAAAGGCTCGCTCGACTTGCCGCCGGCAAAGTCGGAGCACGAGCTGCTTCGCTTGGCGCAGGAGCTCGGCGCGAAGAACCAGGTCGCCCGCTCGTACATCGGCATGGGCTACAACGACTGCATCACGCCGCCGGTCATCCTGCGCAACATCGTGCAGAACCCCGGCTGGTACACGCAGTACACGCCCTACCAGGCGGAGATCGCCCAGGGGCGTCTCGAGGCGCTCCTCAACTTCCAGACGATGGTGTGCGACCTCACCGCGCTGCCGGTGGCCAACGCCTCGCTGCTCGACGAAGCGACCGCCGCCGCCGAGGCGATGCACCTGTGCCACGAGTTCGCCGGGGGGGACGCGCCCAACGGCGCCGCGCACGACCTCTTCTTCGTCTCGGAGGAATGTCACCCGCAGACCATCGCCGTGGTGAAGACGCGCGCCGAGGCCATCGGCCTCGCGGTCCAAGTGGGCGACGCCGACGCGCTCGACGTGGCCAGCTTGAAGGGGCGGCTCTTCGGCGTGCTCCTCCAGTACCCCGAGAGCACCGGCAAGCTGGTCGACCCGCGCGCGCTCATCGCTCGCGTGCACGAGGCCGGCGCGCTGGTGGTGATGGCCGCGGACATCCTCGCGCTCGCCCTCCTCGCCCCGCCGGGCGAGCTCGGCGCCGACGTCGCCGTGGGGAGCACGCAGCGCTTCGGCGTTCCGCTCGGCTACGGCGGTCCGCACGCGGCGTACTTCGCCACCAAGAACGAGTACGTCCGCAAGCTCCCCGGGCGCATCATCGGCGTGTCCAAGGACGCGCAGGGCAAGAGCGCGCTCCGCATGGCTCTTCAGACGCGCGAGCAGCACATTCGCCGCGAGAAGGCCACGAGCAATATTTGTACTGCGCAAGCATTGTTGGCGGTCGTCGCCAGCATGTACGCCGTCTACCACGGGCCGGACGGCATCCGCGCCATCGCCGAGAAGGTGCACGCGGCGACGTGCGTCCTCGCCCACGGCTTGAAGCGCCTCGGCGTGGAGCTCGTGAACGAGACCTTCTTCGACACGCTCAAGGTGCGCGGCAACAAGGCGCACGTCACCGCGTGGAAGGGGGCGGCCAAGGCGCGCGGCATCAACCTGCGCCGCATCGACGACGTCACCCTCGGCATCTCGCTCGACGAGACCGTGTCGGAGATGGACCTCGCCGAGATCCTCGAGTGCTTCGGGGGGCCGAGCCCGTCGGGGGGCGAGCGCCTCTCGGGACACGACCTCACGGGCCTCTCGATCGACGAGCTCACGAAGAGCGCGTGCACGAGCATCCCCAAGGAGCTCGGGCGGACCTCTTCGTACCTCACGCACCCGGTGTTCCACGCGCACCGCTCGGAGACCGAGATGCTGCGCTACATGCGCATGCTCGAGGGGCGCGATCTCTCGCTCTGCCACTCGATGATCCCGCTCGGCTCCTGCACGATGAAGCTGAACGCGACGGCGGAGATGGCCCCCATCACCGAGCCGGCGTTCGGGCGCATCCACCCCTTCGCCCCGGTGTCGCAGACCGACGGCTACCAGCAAATCTTCAAGCAGCTCGAGGCCGCCCTGGCCGAGATCACCGGCTTCTCCGGCGTCTCGCTCCAGCCCAACGCCGGCGCGCAGGGCGAGTACGCCGGGCTCCTCGTCATCCGCGCCTACCACGAGAGCCGCGGCGAGAAGGGGCGCAACGTGTGCCTCATTCCCAGCTCGGCGCACGGCACGAACCCCGCCTCGGCGGTGATGGCCGGCTTCCACGTGGTGGTGGTGCGCACCGACGAGAGCGGGAACATCGACGTCGCCGATCTCGAAGCGAAGGCCAAAGAGCACGGGCCGAAGCTCGCGGCGCTCATGGTCACCTACCCTTCGACGCACGGCGTGTTCGAAGAGGAGATCAAGCGCATCTGCGCCGTCGTCCACGAGCACGGCGGTCAGGTCTACATGGACGGCGCGAACATGAACGCGCAGGTCGGCTTGTGCCGTCCGGGCGACATCGGCGCCGACGTCTGCCACCTGAACTTGCACAAGACGTTCTGCATCCCGCACGGCGGCGGTGGCCCCGGCATGGGACCCATCGCCGTGGCGCCGCACCTCGTGACATTCTTGCCGCGCCACCCGGTGGTCGAGGTCGGCGATCCCGAAGGCATCGGCGCGGTGTCGGCGGCGCCGTGGGGGAGCGCGAGCATCGTGCTCATCTCCTGGGCGTACATCCAGATGATGGGCGCCGAGGGGCTCACCCAAGCGACGCGCGTCGCCATCCTGAACGCGAACTACGTCGCCAAGCGGCTCGGGCCGCACTTTCCCGTGGTCTACAAGGGGAAGCGCGGGCGCGTCGGGCACGAGTGCATCCTCGACGTGCGCCCCTTCAAGAAGAGCGCGGGCATCGAGGTCGACGACGTCGCCAAGCGCCTCATGGACTACGGCTTCCACGCGCCGACGATGTCCTTCCCCATCCCCGGCACGCTGATGGTCGAGCCGACCGAGAGCGAGTCGAAGGCCGAGCTCGATCGCTTCTGCGACGCGATGATCGCCATCCGCGAAGAGATCCGCGCGATCGAAGAGGGGAAGCTCTCCAGGGAAGACAACCCCCTAAAGCACGCGCCCCACACCGCCGAGGCGCTCCTCGCCAGCGAGTGGACCCACCCCTATTCGCGTGAGCTCGGCGCCTTCCCCGCGCCGTGGGTGCGCGAGCGAAAGTTCTGGCCGCCGGTCGCGCGCCTGAACAACGCGCTCGGCGATCGAAAGCTCATTTGCACCTGCCCGCCGATCGAAGAGTACGAAGCGCCGCCGCCGCCCGCGGCGGAGTGAGGGGCGCGGCGCGTTCCCAGCGCCGCCCCCCCTCTATCCGGATGCTCAACGCGCGGGAGCCGCGCGCGGCTTCCGCCACACGCTCGCGAGCCAGGGCTGCTCCTCGCGCGGCTTCCCTTCGGGGCGGTAGTAGTGCCGGAGCTCCTCGAAGCCCGCTTCGGTGAGAAACGATCGCCACGTCTCGAGCGTGTGAAACGCGCCGTAGCGCGCGCCACGAAGCCCCTCCACGTCCGGACCGTGAGGGTTCGAAGCGAAGAGCACGCCGCCAGGCACGAGCGCGGCGCGGAGCTCCGAGAGCACGCGCGGGAGCTCCTGCGACGGCACGTGGAAGAGCGACGCGTTGGCGAACACGCCGTCGAAGCGCGCGGGTGGGAGGGAGAGCGCGAGAAAATCCTGGTGGAGCACCTCGCACCCGGTCGCCTTGCGCGCCATCTCCACGAAGGGGGCGCACGCGTCGAGCCCGACCGCCTCGTGCCCTTGCGAGCGAAAGTAGGCGAGGTCGCGCCCCGGCCCGCAGCCGAGATCCAGGATCACGAAGGGGGGCGGCGTGGTGATGGCCTCGAGCAGCGCGGCGTAGTTCTGGGTGACGTCGTGGCCCCACGTCCCTTCGCGGAACGCCTCGGCCTTCGCGGCGTAGTCCTCGACGGTCCGTGCCTTGAGCGCCTCGAGCGCCGACGCGTCGAGCGGCGGAGGGGGCGGGCGTGTCACGTGGCGCTCCCCGCCGCGTCGGGCACGAGGAGCACCTTGCCCGTCGCTTTGCGGTCGTGGATGTAGCGGTGCGCGTCGGCCGCCTTGGAGAAGGGGAACGTCGTGTCCACGTGCGGCTTGATTTGCCCTGCTTCGTACATCGCGATGAGCGCGGCGAACTGCTCGCCGAGCATGTCGATCTCGCCGAACAAGTGCCCCATGTTGCAGCCGGAGACGGTCTTGTTGTCGTCCATGAGCTTCATCGGGCTCCACTTCTTCACCGCGAGGACCTGCATCGCCGCGTGAAAGAGGCTGCGCTTCTCCCCCGAAGCCGCGGCGGAGAGCCCGAACGCCACGAGGCGACCGGCGGGCGCGAGGAGATCGTACCCCTGGGCCCAGCTCTTCCCCCCGACCGGATCGAGGATGAGATCGACGCCGCGATCCTTCGTCAGCGCTTTCATCTCCGCCACGTAGTCGCCCGAAGAATCGATCGGGTGGTGGCAGCCTTGGGCCTTCACGAACGCGTGCTTCGACTTCGACGCGGTGCCGAAAATCTCGCAGTCGCGAGTCTTCGCGAGCTGAATGGCCGCGAGCCCCACGCCGCCGGCCACCGAATGGATGAAGACGCGTGACCGCCTTCGCAGGTTGCCGGTGAAGAGCATCATGTGGTGCGCCGTCAGGTAGACGACCGGCATCGCCGCCGCCTCTTCGAAGCTCATGGCCGCGGGCATCTTGAACGCTTGGCGCTCGCCGAGGACGAGCGTGTCGGTGTAGCCGCCGAAGCGCGGCATGCCGAAGACGCGGTCGCCCGGCTGGAAGCTCGAGACGCCGGCCCCCACCGCGTCGATGACCCCCGAGACCTCGTAGCCGACGACGCAAGGGATCTTCGGGGCGTCGGGGTAGAGCCCCACGCGCGCCATCAAGTCGGCGAAGTTGATCCCGGCGGCGCGCACGCGGATGCGCACCTCTCCCTCGCCCGGCTCGGGATCCTTCGCTTCGCGAACCTCGAGCACCTCGGGGGGGCCCGCCTTGCTGATCCAAATCTGGCGCATGCGCGGGATGCTAGCTCGCGCGTCCTCGCACCACCATCCACGCGCCACCAAGGATGAGCACGCCGCCGAAGACGCTGTGGAGGCCCATCGCCTCGCCGAGGAAGAGCGCGCCGACGATGACCGCGACGAGCGGCTCGATGAGCGTGAGCGTCGAAGCGTGGCTCGCCGGAATGACACGGAGCCCCCACACGAAGAGGAGCCCGCCCATCGCTCCGCACACCACCGCTCCTTCGAGGAGCACGCGGAGCGCGCGCGGATCGATCGCCGTCCACGCCTCCCGCGGCACGAACAAAGCGAGGAAGGGGATCGCGAGAAAGCCGTGGTAGAGCATCATCTCGCTGCCGGAGAACTCGCCCATCGCGCGCTTGTTGGCGAGCACGTTGGAGGCGTAAAACACGGCACTTCCTGCGCCGAAGAGCGCTCCCACCAGATCTCCGCCGCGGCCTTTGCTCTCCCACGGCGCGAGCAAGATCACGAGGCCAAGAAAGGAAAAGAAGACCGCCCGCGCCGTCTTCGGATCGCGCCGCTCGCCGAGAACGACGGGCGCGGCGAGCGCCACGAGGATGGGCGTCAGGTAGTGCGTGAGCACCGCGACCGCCACGCTGGTCGTTTGGTACGCGCGAAAGAAGAGGAGCACGTTGAGCGCGTCGGCGATCCCCATCCACGCGACCGCGCCCCACCCGCGCGCCGTGGCCTTCACCTTCACGCGGTCGCGAAGGACGAGCACCGCCGACACGAGCGTGGTGACGACGAGCGCGACGACCGACTCGAGCGCCGAGGGGATCTTTCCGTACGACTCGGCCTTCCGGAGCACGAGCGGCCAGAACCCCCAGAACGTCGCGGCGACGGCGACGAGCGCGTAGCCGAGCGCGACACGCGATTTTGGCTTGGGGATCACCATCACGACGGCGTCGTGGGCTCCCTTGCTCGCCTCCTGGTCGGCGCTCTCGCTCACGACTTGGCGAGCTTCTGCAGCTCGGCGACGAGGGTGAGGGCCTCGAGCGGGGTCAGGCGATCGACGTCGACCGCGGTCAAGAGATCGAGCGCCGGGCTCTTCGCCGGCGCGGCCTCGCGCGCATGACCAAAGAGATCGAGCTGCGGCTTCCCCTCGCCTCCTTTGCTCCGCATCGAGGCGTGACCTCCGCTCGGGAGCGCGGCGCCTTGCTCGAGATCGGAGAGCAGCGTCTTGGCGCGAGCGAGGACCATCTCCGGCAGACCGGCGAGGCGCGCGCACGCCACGCCGTAGCTCCGCGAGGCGGCGCCGTGCTGGAGCTTGTGGAGAAAGACGATGTCGCCGGCGTGCTCGCGCGCCGAAACACTGAAATTCTCGCAGCGCTCGCGCGTCTGTCCAAGCTCGGTGAGCTCGTGGTAGTGCGTCGCGAACATGGCGCGGCAGCCGATGACGTCGTGGAGATGCTCGGCCACCGACCACGCGATGGCGAGGCCGTCGTAGGTGCTCGTGCCGCGCCCGATCTCGTCGAGGACGACGAGCGAGCGCCGGGTGGCGCGACGGAGCACGTTGGCCGTCTCCTTCATCTCCACCATGAAGGTGCTCTCGCCTTTGCCCAGGTTGTCGCTCGCTCCCACGCGCGTGAGCACGCGATCGACGACGCCGACCTTGGCGCGCCGCGCGGGGACGAACGAGCCCATTTGCGCGAGCACCACGAGGAGCGCCACTTGACGCATCAAGGTGGATTTCCCCGCCATGTTCGGGCCGGTGACGAGCCAGAGGCGCGCGGCGCCGTCCTCGGGGCGCGACTCGCTGGCGTCGAGGGTCACGTCGTTGGGGACGAACCGACCGGCCGCAGCGAGGCGCTCGACGACCGGGTGACGCCCGTCCTCGATCTCGAGGCGCAGCCCCTCGTCGACCTCGGGGCGACAGTAGTCGCGCTGGTGCGCGACCTCGGCGAGGGCGCTCGCCACGTCCCACGTGGCGAGGCGCGCCGAGACGGCCCGCAGCCGCTCGGCGTGCACCGCGAGGCCGCGCACGAGCTGGGAGAAGAGCTCGGACTCGCGCGAGCCGGCGCGCTCCTCGGCGTGGGCGAGCTTGTCGGCGAGATCGTCGAGCTCATCGCACGTGAAGCGCTCGCCGTTGGCGATGGTCTGCTTCCGCCGCCACGCCGAAGGGGCCTTCTGCACGTGCGCGCGCGTGACCTCGATGTACCAACCGAAGACGCGGGTGTAGCGGAGCTTCAAGCTCGGGATTTGCGCCTCTTCGCGAAGGCGTGTCTCGAGCTCGACGATGAGGCGCTGGCCGTCGCGCATGAGCACGCGCGCCTCGTCGAGCGCGGCGTCGTAGCCCTCGCGAACGACGCCGCCGTCGCTGGCGCGCACCGGAGGCTCGTCGGCCACCGCGCGGGCGAGGAGCGCGTGGAGATCCACGCACGTGTCGAGATCGGTCTCGAGGGCTTCTTTGGCCGAGGGATCGGGGCACGTCGCCAGCGCGTGCGTCAGAGGCGGGAGCTCGGCGAGCGAGGCGCGAAGCGCCACGAGGTCACGCGGCGCGGCGCGATCGAAGGCGAGCTTGGTGGCGAGGCGCTCGACGTCGCCGATCTTGGCGAGGCGCGCGCGCACCTCGGCGCGGAGGCCGGGCTGGGTGACGAAGATCTCGACCGCGTCGAGGCGGCGACGGATCTCGGCGACCGAGGTGCGCGGCGCGAGCAGCCTTCGCCGAAGGAGGCGCGCTCCCGGCCCGGTCTTGGTGGCGTCGATCTGCGTGAGCAGCGAGCCCGTCGTCCCGCCGTCCATCGTGCGCACGAGCTCGAGGTGCGTCTGCGTCGACTCGTCGAGGAGGAGCGCGTCGCCGAGCTCGTAGGCGAGGAGGCGCGACACCGGCACCGCGCGCCCCGGCTCGCACGCCTGGGCCATGGTCAAGCAGCGAGCCGCCGCGCGCCGCGCGAGACCCGAGGGGCACGCGCGCTCGGCTTCCCCCTTGCCGAGGAGGGCGTCGAGGCTCGCGTCGGCGGCGCGAAGGTCGAGCGCTTCTTCCCCCGCGCGCACGATCACCTTGGGACGCGCCGTGCGGAGCTCGTTGGCAAGCCGCTCGGTGCCGCGCGCCGAAAGGACCTCCCGCGCGTCGAGCCGCACGAGCTCGGCGAGCGCGGCTCCCTGGTCGGGCGCTTCGCACGCGAGGAGCTCGCCGGTCGTGAGGTCGAGCGCCGCCACACCGAACGGGCCGATTTCGCCCGCCGCCGTCTCCACCGCCGCGAGGAAGTGATTTTGCCGCGTGTCGAGGGCGGTGTCGTCGTAGAGGAACGCCGGCGTGACCACGCGCACGACCTCGCGCGGGACGATCCCCTTCACCTTCGAGGGATCGGCCATCTGCTCGCAGATCGCGACCTTGAACCCTTGGTCGAGGAGGCGCTGCAAGTACGCGCTGGCCGCGTGGTGGGGGACGCCGGCCATGGGGATCTCGTCCGCCGATCCCTTGTTGCGGCTCGTGAGCGTGAGGTCGAGCGCCTTCGCCGCCACGACCGCGTCTTCGTAGAAGAGCTCGTAGAAGTCCCCCATCCGGAAGAAGAGCAGCGCGTCCCGATGGGCTTCTTTCGCCGTCAGGTACTGACGCATCACCGGCGTCGCTTCTTTGGGCTTCGCGGCCATCTTCGGTCTTACGCGCACACCACGAGGGGGCGCCGAGAGGAGATAGACGAGAGCGCCCGCGGGGTCCAGGCGCGGCGGCGCCCCGGCGCTATACTGGGGTCATGAAGCACGCGCGGAGGTTCGTGGTGACGGTCGCCTTCGGCTTCTCGCTCGCGCTCGTGGGGTGTGGCCCCGACGGCAACGGCACCTACTGCCAGTCGGGCCCCAAATACGGAACGCAGTGCTACGGCTCCACCGGTACCGGCACCAACAACCCCCAGGGCCCCTCGCAGCCCCCCCAAGAACAACCCGCCCCCCCCGCCTACCGCTGACACACGGACCTCGACGGTGTCGCGCACGACGCGTGGTTCACCGCTCGCGCACTGCGGATCCTTCCAGGAGGCCAGTGCACAGCCACCCCCTCCCAGCCTCGCCGCCCTCGCTTTTCGCGCGCCCCTCTTCTTCGCGCCCCCCGCGCAAGGCGGTGCCAGTAACGCGCTCGTGCGGAAGCACGAGCTCGCCGAAGGCGAGGCGGGGGAGGCTCACGAGCGAGCGCAGCGTAGCGAGTGAGGGGGAACGCAGTTCCCCACCAGGGTGTGTACTTCCGAATCGAAGCTTCGCCGCCCGCGGCGGCGAAGGTTCGATTCAGAAGTACGGCGCGTGCGCTTCGGCGACGTTGTTCAAGTCGATGAGCACGAGCCCTTGGCTCGAGCCGTCGACGACCGCCATCTGACCGAGCGGCTCGATGTAGCGCATCGATTGCGGTGAGACGACCGAGGTCGACGCCGCCAAGTTCACCGTGAGCGGCACGAACTGCCCGCGCGTGGAGAACTTCCACACGTAGTCACGATCGGGGACGAGATCGTTCTTCGCCCCTTGCTCGGTGTCGATGCCGTTCCACACGACGTAGCTGAACATCGGGTTGCGCATCGCGAGCACGCTGTTCCGGCCCGGCGACTTCGCCGCGGGATCGATCGGGCGAGGCACCGCGGGGGCGCGGGAGTTCAAGAGCACGTCCCGCGCTTCGCACGAGGAGACGCAGGCGTTCGTCGTGGCGTCGGCGGCGATGTGGTGGAGGTACCCGACCGCGCTCCCCACCGCGACCCAGGTCCCGCCGGTGCGCACCTTGAAGTGCGCCTGGTGGTGGAAGCAGCAGCGGAGCGCCTTGAGCGGCTCGACGTTCGACGGATCGGCGCCGACGATCTCGCGATTTTGCGTGGTCTGCACCGCCGGGTAGCCGAAGCGCCCGAGGACGAGGTGATCGTCGTAGGCCTCGAGGATGGGGAAGTCGCGCTGGATGTTGAGCGTCGTGGTGGCGTCGGTCGGCTGCGAGATCCCGTCGCCGTAGGTCGACTGGCAGAAGTCGTGGCGCGCCGAGGGGGTCGATTGCTCGCCGCTCCAGCAGTCGTCGCCCGACTCGGACCAGTACGGATCGTCGGGCGGGAGGATGTAGTCGCTGACCTGCACGTAGTCGCCGGTCTTGTGGTCGAGACGCGCGGGCTCGGGGATCTTGAGCGAGCTCATCTCGGCGATCTCGGAGGCCGCGCGCTGCCCGCCGAGGCGCGCGTCTTCCACGCCACGACGGCAAAAGAGCGCGTTCGGCTGGGACATCGTGAGCGTGCGGTAGCCGTCGGTCGTGGCGAACGTCCCGGCGATGCCGTCGAACCCGGGGAGCGTCCCCTCGAAGGTCACGGTCCAGTCCTGGTCGATCTGAACCTGCGGATCCTCCCAAGCGAAGCGCACGTTCGGCTGCACGAGCGTGCTCGCGCCGGCGCCCGCGTCTCCCCCGCCCGCGCTGTAGACGATGGGCGGGACGGTGAGGCGATTCAACGCCGCGAGGTCGGTGATGCCGCCGCGATTCTGCGGGTTTGGCTCGGTCGGGTTGTCGACGTACGAGGGATCGGGGAGATCGGTCGACGTGGGGAGGATGATCGGGCTCTTCAACCCGGCGGGCCCGCCGTTGGAGACGGTTGCACTCTGCAAGAAAAGCTGCGGCACGCTGACGAGGTTGGGGATGTGGATCCCGGTCGTCGGATCGCGGCGGAGCAAGTACTGCGAGCGCGGGCGGTGCGGCGCGCTGACCGGGTAGTACGCCTCGAGCGAGACGGTGGTCGACTTGACCGAGTCCACGTAGGCGTTGGGCACGTGGTACGGGTCGGTGTCGCCGGTCGTGGCCGCCGGCTCAGGGGGACCGAGGTCGCTCGACGCGCCGGTCATCGGATCGGGGCGGCGGCAGGGCGCGTCCCAGTCGTCGACGTCGATCGTCACGAGCTGGCCGTTGCTCAGCGTGGCGAAGCCGAAGATGCCGCGGAGGCGCGCGGGGCCGAGGCCGACGAGCTGTCCGCCGACGTTCGCGCGGTAGTACGCGCCGGGATCGGTGAAGGGCCCTTGGTCGAGACCGACCGCCGGGTTCGGGTTGCACAAGAGACCGCGCTTGGCGGCGATCTGCGGCGGCTGCTCGAGCGGCGCAAAATCGTGGCGGGCGAAGCCCACCGCCACTACCGGCACGTTGAAGAGGATGCGGTCCGGCGGCTGGAACGGGTTCAGCTCGGGGTGCGGGCGCGTGAGCGGGAGGCTCGGCGTGGTGGCGTTCGCCGCGTCGGTCACGTCGTAAACGAGGATGCTCCCCTCGCGCTTGTCGATCGCGTAGAGGAAGCGCTTGTAGTCACGCGTCGGGGGCGAGACCGCCAGCGCGCCGACCGAGACCTTGCGCGAGGGATTGGCGACGCTGGTGGCGAGGAGCGGCGCGAGCTCGCGCGGCGATGCCGGCTTCGAGAGGTCGACCACGTGAATGAGCGGCTGCGCGTCGTCGGCGACGTACAGCATGGTGCCGTCCTTCACCGCCGAGACCGCGTGGGTGGGGGCGAGGCTCCCGGGGAGCGTCGCGACGTCGCCGGCGTCGCCCGCGTCTCCGCCCGAAGGCGCACCGGCTTCGGCGGTGCCTGCGTCGTCCCCCGCGTCACCCGTCGGTACGGGGGAAGGCGCGACGGTGACCGGGCAGCTCGCGCCGCCCGAAGGTTCGCGCGAGGCGAGATCGCCCGTGCCGCCGTCGACGAAGGCGACGCCGTCTTGCCACGTCGGTCCGGGGGTGAAGGTCGCGGGGAGCTTCGCGCCGAGCTCGATGGCCGACGTGATGATGCAGGGGGCGAGCGCGCCGGGCGCGACCTGGGGCCCCGCGCTCGTATCCACACCAGCGCCGCGAAGGAACGGCGCGACGTCGAGGGTGACGAGCTTCGCCGGGCGCTTGTGGCCGTCGCCGGGGATGACGACCGCGAGCTCCATGTTCGAGCTCGTGCTCGCGCCGCCGTCGGCGGACGTGCCCGCGTCGCTCGTCGTGCCACCGTCGGCCGCGCCGCCGTCGCTCACCGCCGGAGCGTCGTGCGCGATGACCGCGATCGATCCGGGCGCCTCGGGGAGCGCGCACACCGGCCACGATCCGAGCTTGGGAATGGGCCGCGTCTGCTCGGGCGGAAGACCGCGCGAGTCGCCGAGGATGTCGCGCGTGGGGAGCGCGTAGATCGCCGCCTTGTTGGGCTCGGCCGATCCGACGAAGCTGACCACGCCGTCGGGCGACGACGCGATGTCGGTGGGGATGAGCCCCACGGGGAGGAAGTTGATGCCGGGCGACGAGTGATCGATGTCGACCACTTGCCCCTGCGTCATGTCGACGACGGCGACCTCGCCGCGCGTCGTCTGGGTGACGAGGGCGAAGAGGTGGTTCGGGTTGAACGTGCCGTCGATGTTGGGGGCCACCGGCGCGCAGTCGTCGGGGACGGTGGGCTCGGGGGTGATGGCGATGGGCTGCCCAGGGAGCGCCGGGTCGTAGCGGTAGATGCGCATGCAGACGTAGTCGATGCGCTGCGCGCGCTCGAACGACTGGAGCGGCACGTTCACCGGCGTCTGCGAGCAGCTCGTGACGGCGAGCGACGCGCCACCGGCGAGCCCGAGGACGAGGGTGGAGAGGAGCCCCACGCGGAGCTTCGCCCTCATTGGGACCCCTTCGGCACAGTCGGGTTGCCGAGCGTGTAGACGACGGTCTCGAA
Source organism: uncultured Polyangiaceae bacterium (assembly GCA_964531795.1). Classification (GTDB taxonomy): domain Bacteria; phylum Myxococcota_A; class Polyangia; order Polyangiales; family Polyangiaceae; genus CAZHHD01. The sequence continues at coordinate 95,925 of CAZHHD010000014.1, forward strand.
CGTCTTGCGATCGGGGCGCGAGTTGTCGAGGTCGATGACCTGCACGAACGAGTTCGTGAAGCTCGCCACGTAGGCGAAGCGGTAGGCGTGGAACGGCTGCGCCTCCGGCGGGAGATCGAGGTAGCGCGAGTCCACGGCGACAGGGAGCCTGAGGGCTGCGTCGCGGAAGGTGAAGGGATCGAAAGCCATGGCGAAGGGACCGGCGCCCACGCGGATGATGTTCTCGATCACCCCCGCGTCCGGGTCGTAGACGAAGATGGTGGAAGAATCGAAGCAGACGATGAAGACGCGGAGCGCGTAGTTCCCGTCGGCGTCGACGATGGGCGCCATGTAGAGGCGCGAAGGGCCGACCGAGAGCGGGATGTTGCCGAAGATCGAGAGGCGGTCGGCGTCGTAGGTGCCGTCGCCGCTGTTCGAAGACTCGCCGACCTCGCCCAAGACGACCGAAGCCGGCGTGCGATTGGCGAAGAAGACGCGCGCCGGCATGCGGGCGCAGTTGGCGACGTCGGTGTCGACGTCGGCTTGCGTGCGCGGCGGGACGGCGCCGGGATCGACCGGCGGCACCTGCGATTTGCACACGATGCGCGGGCTCGGATCGATGACGATGCCGCGCGAGTCCGAGCCGTTGGCGTTGGCGGTGAGGGTGAACGCCGACTCCTTCACGAGGAAGGGGCGAAGCTGCGACGACGGACCGCTCGTCCCGTCGTCGGAGTAGTAGCGGAGCAAATCGAGCTCGGCGACGGCGCGGCTCGTCTGCAAGAAGGCAGGGCGCGGCGGGGTCACGCCCGCGGCGAACGCCTGCGGATCGTGGGGAATGGACACGACGCCGTTCCCGCCGAGGGCCATGCCGTCGACGACGAACTGGAGCGACGGCGGACCGGACACGCTGCCGTCGGGGGCCACGCCGGTGGAGAAGAGGCTCGTCTTGGTGTCGGTCTGGTGCGAGATGACGATCGCGCTGCCGTCCTCGCTCTGGGCCATCCCGAAGGGCTCGCCCGGCATCGTGAGGTGACGGGTGTTGCCCGGCTCGTTCGCGTTGTTGCCGGCGTGGTGGTCGGGGGCGCAGCGGTTGTCGGTGCGCGTGCCGCAATCGATCGCGAAGGGGGCGTACGGTGCTTTGGGATCGGCCGGGGGGGCGACGGTGGGATCGTCCTTGGCGATGTCCGCCCACGTGAGCGATGCGTCGCCGCGCACGGGGACGAAGAGGCGCGAGCCGCTCGACGAGAGCTGCATGTCGGTGGCGAACGCGCCGACGATGGCCGAGTCGCGGACGTAAATCGTGGAGTCGACCGGCGGCGCGCACGTCTCGCCGAGCGGCTGGCGTGTGCCGTCGCTGCGGAAGATGGGCGGATCACCGGGGCACGAGCCCTGCGCCGCGGGGTCGAGGAGCGGGAGCGCGGGATCGGCCGGGTTGAGGATCGCCAGCGCCGCGTGCTTGCGGATCGTGTGCAGGTCGTACGACTGCACGGTGCCGCCGTTCCACTGCAGGTCGAAGTCCGAGTTGACGACGTAGAGCACGTTGCCGCCGCGCGACACCGTGAGGCCGACAGGGAAGTAGAAGTTCTTGTCGGGCGGCGAGGAGCCGTCGCCGGCCGAGTAACAGGCGCTCGCCGCGAGGGCGACGGCGGCGGCCAAGAGCCCGCGGCGCGCGAACGTACGGCGCACGACTTCCCCAGGAAACTCCCGAGAAATTGGGCGACGCCGGAGCCTCATCGGCGCGGGAGCCTAGTCAGGCTAAAGGCCAGAGTCCATCCCCGCGCGCTTGCGAGGGAAATTAGGCCGCTTCAGAGCTCGAGGATGATCACGCCGCGTTCGGCGTCTTCGCGCTCGGGCTCGTGGCGAGGCCGCGGACGCGGAGGGTCCTTCGGCAGCTCGAGCTGCGGCTGCTCGTAGCGCGCACGCTCCTCTTCCTCGCGCTTTCGAATTTGCTCGATGATGAAGGGAGGGAGCATGGGGACGTCCTCCTCTCGTGCAAGCTAACTGCCTCGGAGGTTCTTCAGGAAATAGTTAGCAATGCGGGTCTCGCGGTCAAGACTTCGGCGAGAGTCCGTTCTCCCGGGACGTGGGGCGCCTGACGGCTCGCGTCAAGGTGGGGCGCCGGGGCGGCGCAGAGCTCGAGCTTGCGCGCCCTTCACCGGGCGGGCTTCGGGCGAAGCCTTCCATCGAGAAGCAGAGGGGAAAACGGTGTCCAACTTGCGTCGGCGGACGCTCTTCGACGCGCACGGAACAGCTCCGCTGGGCACGTTCGTCGCCAGGTTGGTATCGTGGACCACAAGGTGACGAAACACGCGCGTCCCCCCTCGCTCCCGCGACGCACACGCGTCGTGACGACGCGCGTTTCGTTCTTCGCCCTGACGATGTTGGTCGCGCTCGTCGCCTTCGTGGCGACGTCGTCACGCGCGCGCGCCGACGGACCGGCGCGCGGACCGTTCGCTCTCGACGGCAACGACTGGGAAGGGTGCAGCGAGCTCGTCGCGCTCGCCAAGGACGAGCTCGGCCCGCGTCGCGTGGTCCCCACCGGCACGCTCGACTACGCCGCGCTTCGCCCGCAAGACGGCGTCATCCTCCTGCATCCGGAGAAGACGCTCGACACCGGGAGCCTCTCCCGCTTCATGCGCACCGGCGGTCGCGTCGCCATGCTCGACGACTTCGGTAGCGGCGACGCCTTGCTCGAGCACTTCGGGTTGAAGCGCGTGCCTCTCCCGCGCCACCCCGCCGAGACGCTTCGTCAGAACCCGGCGCTGGCCATCGCCGAGCCCGCGAGCTTGCACCCCGTCGTCACCGACGTGACGCGCGTGGTGACGAACCACGCGAGCGGCCTCGCGCATCCCGACTTGTCGCCGGTGCTCAAGATTCGCGGAGGCGACGGGGAGCCCGACGTGCTCGTCGCCGTCGCCGGCGCGGTCGGTCAAGGGCGCCTCCTCGTCATCGGCGATCCGTCGGTGGTGATGAACTCGATGCTCCGCTATCCGGGCAACCGCAACCTCGCGCGCGGGATCCTCCGCTACGTCGCCGACGACGACGTGTGGGGGAAGCGCGACGGGCGGATCTACCTCGTGGCCAACGGCTTCGAGCAACACGGCGTCTACGGTGAAGAGCCCGGCGTCGCCACCGATCTCGGCGAGCGCATGCGAAGCTTGGAGGATCTCTTCTCGTCGATTCGAAAAGACGGCGCGCCGCCTTGGCTCGCGTACGCCGTCGCCGTCGCGGTGGGGCTCGGCCTCGTGATGTGGGTCGGGACGAACGCCGGACGTCCGCACAAGGCCGTCGCGCCGCGGTTCACGCGGGCCATTCCCCTCGCGGCGCAAGGGGGCGTGGCCGGGCACGCCGCGGTGGTCGCGGCCAAAGGGACGGCGCGCGCGCTCGCGCTCCTCGAGCTGAAGGGCGCGCTCGAGGACGAGCTCGCGGGGCTCATGGGGATGGCCGAGGTCCCGGCGCCGGGCACGCTCCTGGGCGAGGTCGCCAAGGGGCGGCTGCTCGACGGCGAGGGGCTCGCAGCGCTGAAGGCGCTCATGTTGCGCATGGCCAACGTCGAAACGCTCGTGCTATCTAGGCAGGCGGCCCTGATGCACAAGATCACCGACGACGAGGTGCTCGGGACCGCGCGGCGTGTTCGCCGAATCGTGGACGAAGCGAAGAAGCGCAAGGCGAGCGGGAGCGCCGGGGCGTGACCGCCGTCGCCGCCAACGAGGTCGCCGCCGCCCGCGAGCGGATCGAAGATCTTCGCCGCGAGGTCTCGCGCGCGTACATGGGCTCGCCGAAGTCGCTCGAGCTGATGCTCGTGGCGCTCCTCGCGCGCGGGCACGTGCTGCTCGAAGGGGTGCCGGGCGTCGCCAAGACCACGCTGGTGAAGGCCTTCGCCACCGCCCTCGGTTGCAGCGCGCGCCGCATTCAGTTCACGCCGGATCTGCTCCCCGCCGACATCACCGGCACCTACGTGCTCTCGCCCAAGGACGGCACGTTCTCGCTCCGCGCCGGGCCGATCTTCGCCAACGTCGTCCTCGCCGACGAGATCAACCGCGCGCCGGCGAAGACGCAGTCGGCGCTGCTCGAGGCGATGCAAGAGCGCCAGGTGACGATCGAAGGCGATCGCTTCGAGCTCCCCCTCCCCTTCCTCGTCTTGGCGACGCAGAACCCCATCGACCTCGAAGGGACGTACCCGCTCCCCGAGGCGCAGATCGATCGCTTCCTCGTGCGCGTGCCCATGGGCTACCCGCAGCCGAAGGAAGAGGCGTTGATGGTGAAGACCTACGGCACGAACCCGCCGGTCATTCGTCCCGTGCTGAGCCCGGAAGACATCGCGCGGCTTCAGGCCATCACCTCGCGCATCCACGTCGAAGAAGACCTCTACGAGTACGCCGTCGGCCTGTGCGCCTTCACCCGCTCGCATCCGCGCGTCGCGATGGGCGCGAGCCCGCGCGCGACCTTGGGGCTCGTGCAGGCGGCCAAGGGCTGGGCGCTCCTCGGCGGACGCCCGTTCATCGTCCCCGACGACATCCGCGCGATGGCGCCCACGGTGCTCTCGCATCGTCTCGTGCTCACCGCCGACGCCGAGCAGGATCCCCGCGCGCGCGCCGGCGTCGTCGACGAAGCGATCGCCAAGGTCGGTTATCGCCGCAACGTGCGCGCGGTCTGATCAGACCCGTTGAAGAGCGCGGATCCGCGGCGCCTCGGCGGCTCGTCCTCTCGAGAGTCATGCAACATACTGCATCCAGATGTTATGGTACATGCGGTATGCTGCATACGCCCCATGGCACGATGGAGCGCACGGAGCTTGGGCCCCGCCTGGGCTTGCTGCGCTCGCGGCGGGTGCGAAATGCGTCTAGAGCTTCTTCAGCGTGAGCCCGACCGTCTCGACGCTCGCCCCTTTGCGCGCACGAAGCGCGAAGTCGCCGTGCGCGTAGCCGGCGGGGACGGTGGCGTGGAGCATGGTGCCGGCGACGTTCACGTCGAGGCGCGTGCCGCGGAGCGCGAGGTGCACGTGGTAGAGCGGAGCGCTCGCGACCTGACCGGTGACGAGATCGGTCTCTTTGCCCGACTCCTCGGTGGCGCGCACCGAGAGGAGCATCGGCCCCGGCGAGGGCAAGAAGAAGAGCGAGATGCCGCGGAAGGCGTCTTGGGCGGCGGTCGCGCGAACGACGAGCCCGCCGCCGTCGCCACGCACGCGCACGTCGGTGTCGACGACGAGATCGTTGCCCGGCGCGGGGGTGCCGATGGCGTCCATCCCCTTGTCCTCTGTCCCCACGATGCGAACCCGCGCCCCCGGACCGACGCCGGCGCGCGGTGAGCCGCTCAAGCGCGCGAAGGCGAGGCCCCCTTCGCTCCACGTGAGACCGCTGCTCACCGGCACGTGCGCGCTGGGCAAGAGGAGCAGCGACAACGGCGCGCCGTCACGGCGCACACCGGTGATGGCGCCGGAAGCGCCGCGCGCGAGCTCCCAGCGATGGCCGAGGAGCGTGAACGCCGACACGGCGCCGTAAGGCAGGAGCCGCACGCCGGTGACGAGCGCCGTCTCGGTCGTACCGTCGGCCCCCTTGGGCTTGCCGACGGCGAGCGTGAGCCCGTCGTTCGCGTTGCCTTGAAGAGGAAACGCGGCGAGGGCGCCGAGCGCGTCGCTCAAGATCGCCGCCGACTCCGGCTCACCGCCGAGGAAGCGGGCGAAGGCGAGGTCGACGGTGCGCGGCGCGTCGGTCACGAGGAGCTGCACCGCGGCGATGAGCGCGCTGTCGGCGTCGAGGTCGGCGCGACCCAGGAGCTTCTTCGCGTCGCCGGTGACGGCGCGCACGTCGCGCTCGGTCTGCTGGCGAAGCTCGGGGCGCGCGGCGAGGGCGCGCTCGACGGCCACGTTGGCGAGGTCGCGCGTGAGGGCGAAGGTCGCGGCGTCGACGCTCCCCGGCTCGACCTCGTCGGGGAACGGGTTCATCGGGGGACCACCGCTCCCGATCTCGAGCGGCGTGCGAAACGCCAAGATTTGCCCGCGCGCGTGGAGCCCGGGGTTCGCGTCGCCGAAGTAAATGGCGGTGGTGTCGACGCGTGTCCCCGGGAGCCGACCTAGGAGCGCGCGCAAGCGATCGACGCGTGCGTTGTCGGCCTTGCCCGCGTCGAGGACGAGGATCCCGAGCTCGGTCAAAAAGGAACGGCGCGCGCCGGTGAGGCCGAGCTTGTCGGCGACGTCCACGCGGAACGTCGGCGAGTCGTTGGTCAAATCGACCAGCGCGAGCTCCGCTTGCGCGCGCACGCGCGAAGCCGCCGTGGAGATGGCGGCGTCGGCCTTGAGCCACTTCGGGTTGTGGTCGATGTGCTGCCCCATCGCCTTGGCGCAGTCGTCGAACGTCGCCAGGGAGATGCCGTTCGAAGGCTCGCGCCCCGCGCCGCGACGGGCGCCCGCGGCCCCGATCTCGGTGTCGAGGAAGGTGTAGATGCGCGAGAGCTCGGCGAGCGACTCGGGGTGCGCGTCGAGGTCACCGGCGTGGCGCGAGAGCACCTCGTTGGCCCGCGCCAGGACGCCACGGGTGACGACGTAGACCAAGAGGGACCGCGACGGTGCGCTCGCGCCGCCGAACATCATGTCGCGCAGGAACGCGCCGCGCCCGTCGGTGAAGGTGACGGGCGAGAGCGCGTCGCTCATCGCCGTGACCGATTCGTCGGTGGACAAATCCGGTCGAGCAATGAGCGCGCGCACGCGCTGGGCGTTCGTCACCTGCGCCAGCGTGACGTACTGCTTGATCTGCGCGTTCTCGCTCGGGCTGAGCACGGCGTGCGCTTGCCGCTCGCCGCCGACGAAGGCCGCGAGCGCGAGCGCGAAGGGGGCGAGGCGTTGGAAGACCGCCATGCAGCGCCGGCGGGGCTTACTCGCTGTCCTCTTCGTCGTCGTCGTCGTCGTCGTCGTCGTCGTCTTCGTCACCGTTCACGTCCGACATCGACGGGAGCGAGGCTTCGGACGGAGGCATCGGGCGGCCTTCGCGCTCCGCCTGCTGGCGCGCCTTCTCGGCGGCGACCTTGGCGGCGGCGACCTTCTGCATGATCGCCGGCTTGGGGGCGATGAGCACGGTCATCGTGCGCGCTTCCATCATGGCGCGGGTCTCGACGTTGGCGATGTCTTCCGTCGCCGCCATGACCAGCTGGAGCTGCTCTTGCGCCTTTTCCGGGTGCGTGATCTCGCGGCCGCGGAAGCGGACCGTGACCTTCACCTTGTGACCGGCCTCGAGGAAGCGGCGCGCCGCCTTCGTCTTGAAGGCGATGTCGTGGTCGTCCGTCTTCGGGCGGAGCTTGATCTCCTTGATCTCGACGACGGTCTGCTTGCGCTTGGCCTCGGCGGTCTTCTTCTTCTCCTCGTACTTGTATTTACCGAAGTCGAGGATCTTGCAGACCGGCGGATCGGCCTTCGGGTTCACCTCGACGAGGTCGAGCCCCTGTTCCTGCGCCATGCGCATCGCTTCGTGGGTCTGCAGGACGCCGAGCATGGATCCGTCGGCGCCGATGACTCGGACCTCGGGTACGCGGATGCGGTGGTTGACGCGGATTTGAAAACCGCGCTGCTGCTGGCGCGGATCGAAGCGGGGACGGCCCATCGACATGAGGTGAACGTGACCTCCTTAGAGGAGTTGATTGGACGAGCCGCCGGCGCGAGGCGTTGGAGGGCTCGGACTACGAAGCGGGGAGATACTAGCCCCCCCGCGCGGGCGCCAGTCAACGGTGCTGGCCCCGATCCGGCGATTTTCGCCCTACAGCCAGGCCGGAACCCGCACCGGGACGTCCAGGCGGGCACCAAAAGGCTCTCCGCGGAGGTGCGCCGTCCCCGGCGAGCAGTCGTAGACGACGTGGCCCGGAGGGCTCGGATCGCCGGAAGAACCCGCGTCGTTGGCTTGTGGGGCGGCCGCGTCGGCCCCTCCGTCGGGCGTGGCGGCGGCGTCGGCCGGGCTGCCACCGTCCCCTTGGCCGAGGGGCGCAGCATCCGCGCCGGCGTCGGCGAGGGGGACTTCGACCTGTCCCGAGCAGGGCGTCACGTAAAGGAACGGCGCGACCCCCGGCGTGGCGTCGCTCGGGGCGAGCCGACTGGAGATGGCGATCGAAGCGACCCACGCGGGGGCGAGATCGAGGAAGCTCGCGCCGCCGAGCGCCGTCCCTCCGTCGCGAAGACGCAGGACGACCGCCAGCGACTCCCCTTCGCCCTCGTGGTGGAGCGTGACCTCGGCGAACGCCTGCGGCGCGACCGGATCGTAGGTGACGTCGGCCTCGCCGTAGATCGCGCTCGCCCCTCCCTGGCCCGAGGAGTCGTCCGGCGAGGTCGAGAGCGCGTGAATCTCGGCGCCGACGATCTCTTGCGTCGCCGCCACGCGGAACGGGAGCACGCGGTCCCGCACGTTCGGTGCGTGCACGGCGACCTGACCTTGACCGGGGGCGCTCGCGCGGAAGGTGGTGCAGAGACGCGACGCGTCGTCGTAGCCGGCCGTCCCGCCGTAGCCGCCGTAGCTCCCCGAGCCGTAGCCACCGTACCCGCCGTAGCTTCCGCCCGATGCACCGCTCCCCGCGCCGCCGTCGTTGAAGCTCTCGAGCTCGGTCACGAAGCTCGGAAGATCGACGGTGAGGAGCGACGTCGCGCTGTAGAGCGTGTCGTGCGCCCCCGCCTTCTCGCGGTAGAGCGCCGCGCACCACGCGACCTTCGCCCCCGGAAGCACCGCGTGAAGGACGCCGCCGGCGTCGGAAAGCGGATCGTGAAGGACGTCGATGCCGTCGGGCTGTGCCGCTTCGATCGTGACCGTGTCGTCCCAGGTGTCGCTGCGATCGAGCGCGCGGGCGTGCGCGTGCACGGTGAGGAGGCCGGCGTGCTTGGGGGTGACGCGGAAGCTCTTGTCGTGCGGCTCGACGGTGCAGTCCGCCGGATCGCACGTGACCTCGGCCTCGAGCGGGATCGCTCGCATCCCGTCGTTGCAGCTCTGGGCCGAGTCGCAGCCGCTGTCGGTGCACACCGCGTGCTCCCAGCGCTCCGACTTCGTGACCGAGACGTCGACCGCGCCGCCGAGCGCGACGGGGCGACCGCCGCTCGAGGGGGTGACGTCGAGCTGGTGAGCGTTGCCCGTGCCCGGCACGTCGACGTACGGGTTCGAGCTCCCCGCCTGGCACGCGGCGGGGGCGGCGAAGAGGAAGAAGACGACCGCCGCGCGACGCACGGGAGAGAAGCGGGGCGACGTGAAGAGGGGCGAGGCCAAGCGGAGGATCGACATGCCGACCTCCATCGCAAGCGAGGTGCCAAGAGCTCGACGCGCACGACGCGCGCGGACGCCCGGCGATCGCTCGTGCCTGAGCCCTCGCGCGGGGCTCTCACGCGCTTCGGAACCCCCGCTGTGAATCTGCGGCACGTGTCCGCGCGTGCTCACCAAACAGCTTATTTTTCCCTGTATTTTGTGTGCGACATCGCGCGAGCTCGTGGCTCTGTCGATGGAGGCCTGCCGAGCCGGGGCGCGTTGACGAGCGCCGCGCGCGCGCGTTACGAGGGCCGCTCACCACGAGGAGGCGAACATGTCCGTTCAACCGATTCCTGCCGGCTACCACACCATCACGGCGCAGCTCTCCATCGACGGCGCGGCGAAGGCGATCGCGTTCTACGAGAAGGCCTTCGGCGCCGAGGTGAAAGACCAAGCGCCCGATCCGAGCGGCACCAAGGTGTGGCACGCAGCGCTTCGCATCGGCACGTCGATGATCTTCGTGAACGACGTCTTCCCCGACATGGGCGCCGCCGCGAGCCAGTCGAGCCTGTGGCTCTACGTGAGCGACGTCGACGCTTCGTTCAAGCGCGCGGTCGAAGCCGGCGCGAAGCCGGTGATGCCGCCGAACGACATGTTCTGGGGCGATCGCATGGGCCAGGTCGTCGATCCCTTCGGGCAGAAGTGGACCATCGCCACGCGCGTGAAGGACATGACCGCCGCCGAGTCCAAGGCGGCGGCCGAGGCCTTCGTCGCCCAAATGAAGAAGTCGAACTGACGAAAGGCGCGCGTCAGCCGCCCGCGGTCGCGGCCTTCTTGACCTCGAGATGGATGACCACGGTGTCGTCCCAGGCGCCGCCGCCGCCGCGCCGCGTGGCGTGAACGCGGACGGCTTCGGCGCCGGGGGCGAGCGGCTGGATGCGCAACGTCGCCCCTTCGCTCGTCGGGTGCACCTCGACGCTGCACGCGCCGTCGTCGCACGTGGCGGTCACGTCGACGGGGACGGGGCGACGGCCGTCGTCGCACGTCTCCTGGCCGTCGACCGAACGCGTGCAGTCGGGGTGAACGAGCGCCTCGGCCTTCCCCACGCCGATGTCGATCGGCGAAGGCGTCGCGCCGCTACCGCGCACGGTGGTTTCGCCGGTAAAGTCGAGCTGCAAGGCCTCGCCTCCGCTCCCTGCGGCCGGCGCGTAGTCGGAAGCATCGCCGCCGGCGGAAGCGCCGGAGCCGCACGCGGTGAGCGCCACGACGACCGAAGCGAAGAAGAAGCGACCCGCGATCTGGAAGAGTGAGCAGTTCATGCCCAGACCGGTTGCAAGCAGGGAGCCAACGGTGACACCGCGACTCGTGGTCGCCGTCGTCGCGGCGGTCGCGCTCACTCAGTGCAAGCGATCGGAAAATCGTGCGACCTCGGGCGCCGACGCGGCTCTGGCAGAGACGAGTCACGTCGCGACCGAGGACGCGGCGCTCGCCTCGAATCCCAAGGAGGCGCGCGACGCGGGGACGAAGCGCGCGCGCCTGCTCGGCCCGCCGCGCACCGCGACCCACGGGCTCTGCGCCGAGGTCGCCGACGGCAAAGACGATCACCTCGTCGCCCCGGCCGATCTTCGCACCTCGTTCGTCGACGGAGACGATCTGCTCGCCGTCGTGAATCGATCCCCCGAAGGGCAGCTCGCCCCCGATTGGGCTCCCTCCGATCTCGTGGAGGTTCCGTCGGGGATCGAAAAGACGGCGAGCGCGTGCGAGGGGACGATGTGCCTTCGTCGCGAGGCAGCAGCGGCGCTCGGCGAGCTCCTCGCCGAGATGAAGGCGGCAGGCTTCCCCGGCAAAGTGGAGTCGGCGTTTCGGAGCTACGCCGCGCAGTGCTGGACGTTCCTCGGGTGGGAGAAGAAGGGCTCCTTCTGCAACGCCGTCGAGCAATCGGCGCTCCCCGGACATAGCCAGCACCAGCTCGGCACCGCGGTCGATCTCTTCACCGAGGAGTGGTCCGATCTCGCAAAGGACGCCGGCGACGAGCGCGGCGTGTTCCGCGGCGGCTTCGGCTGCTCTCCGGGCGGGAAGTACTTGCGCGAGCACGCGCCCGACTTCGGCTTCGTCCTCCCCTACCCGATCCACCCCGACGATCGTCACCCCGATCAGAGCTGCGTGCCGCGCTGGGACATCGTCACCGGCATCAATCCGAAGACCGGCTACAAGAACGAAGCGTGGCACCTCCGGTACGTGGGGAAGGAGGCGGCCAAGCGTTTCCTCGCCGACGCGCAAGCGAGCGGGCCGGGGACGGCGAACGAGCTCTCGCTCGAGCAGTGGCTTCGTCGTGAGCACGGCGCGGAGGGGGCAGACGTCGACTTGCCGGTGTGCGACGGGTGCAACTGCGGAGCGTGCTCCACCCTCGCGCCCCTCGGCGAGAGCGCCTGCGACAAGAAGGGGGGCGCGCTGCACCTCGACGGCGAAGGGGCGCCCATCTTCGCCGCCGAGCCGCCGACGATCGAGGCCGCTCGGCTCCGTCGATCGAAGGAGGGCGCGCTGCTCCTCGTGACCGTGCGCGTGCCGCGGGGAACGGCGACGCAGCCGCCCATCACCGGACAAGAAGGTGCATCTTACACAGAAGGGGCGAGCTACCTCGCGCTCGCCCCCTACCCGGCGACGAGCCCGCGCGCCTTTCCCCCGCTCGAGGGGGCGTGGGTGCTCGGCGTAACGCCCTTCCCCGAAACGGGAGGGCCAGCGTGGCCGGTGCGCGCGGCGCTCGTCGAGACGAGCGTCGGCCGCCTCTACAACAAGGCGAACGTGCTCCTCCCCGCGCGCGAGGGCGAGAGCGTCGTGCGCATCACGCTCCCCGGGAAGACGACGCGTGTGAGCGTGACCTTGCTTCGCGGCGGGGTACCACGCGGCGAGGTGCGCACCGTGGACCTCGCAGTCGACGGCGGCGCCGAGGGGGGGCGCTGATCGGCGCCCCCGAGGCCCCTCGCTACTTGTCGGCCAGCACCATCTTCACGAAGTCGTCGAGGCCGATGGCGCCGAGCTCGCCCTTCTCGCGCGAGCGAACGCCGAGGGCGCGCGCCTCGGCTTCCTTGGCGCCGGCCACGCCGATGTACGGGTAGCGCGCGAGCCGCGCGTTTCGGATCTTGGCGCCGAGCTTGTCGGCGCTGTCGTCGATGTCGGCGCGAATGCCGGCGGCGCGGAGCACCGCCAGCGCCTCGTGCGCGTAGGCGTCGACCTTGTCGGTCACCGTGACGATGATCGCTTGGCGCGGCGCGAGCCAGGTGGGGAAGTTCCCACCGCAGTGCTCGACGAGCACGCTAAAGAAGCGCTCGAGCGATCCCAAGATGGCGCGGTGGAGCATCACCGGGCGGTGCTCCTTGCCGTCCTCGCCGATGTACGCGAGGTCGAAGCGCTCGGGGAGGTTCGGATCGTGCTGAATCGTGCCGAGCTGCCAGCTCCGCTTCAGCGCGTCCTTCACGTGGAACTCGACCTTGGGGCCGTAGAACGCTCCTTCGCCGGGGAGGTTCTCGTACGGCAGCCCGGCGCGCTTGAGCCCTTCGGCGAGCGCGGCCTCGGACTTGTCCCAGAACTCCTCCGAGCCCACGCGCTTCTCCGGCCGGAGCGCCAGCTTCACTTGGACGTCGGTGAAGGCGAACCGGTTGTAGACCTCGTAGAGCAGCTTGATGAACTTCTCGATCTCGCCGGCGACCTGATCCTCGGTGCAGAAGATGTGTCCGTCGTCCTGGCAGAACGATCGCACGCGCGAGAGACCGTGCACGACACCGCCGCGCTCGTAGCGGTGCAGGCGACCGAAGTCGGCCATGCGCCAAGGGAGCTCGCGGTACGAGCGACGACGCGATCCGAAGATCACGCAGTGGCTCGGGCAGTTCATCGGCTTGAGAGCAAAGGCGCCTTCACCGAGCTCGGTGCGGACGCCCTCGAAGCCCTTCTTCTTGGTGTCGTCGCTCGCGCCCTCGAACACGTCCTCCGTCCAGAGGCGGTACATGTTCTCGTTGTAGTTGCCGAGGTGGCCGCTCGTGCGAAAGAGCTTCGGGTCGAAGGCCTGCGGAGTGATGACCTCGTCGTAGCCGTACTTCCCGTACAGATCGCGCACGTAGGCGATAAGTGCATTGTACACGTACGCCCCCTTCGGCAGGAAGAAGGGCATCGCCGGCGACACTTGATCGAAGAGGAAGAGGTCGAGCTCCTTGCCGAGCTTCCGGTGGTCGCGCGCCTTCGCCTCTTCGATGTTCTTGAGGTGCTCGGTGAGCGCCTCCTTCGAGGGGAACGCGGTGCCGTAGATGCGCTGGAGCATCGGGTTCCGCTCGTCGCCGCGCCAGTAGGCGCCGGCCACGCTGGTCAGCTTGATGGCGCGCAGGTAGCCGGTCGAAGGGACGTGCGGACCTTCGCAGAAGTCGACCCACTCTTCGCCGGGGCGACCGTGGCGGTAGAGGGTGAGCACCTCATCCTTGGGGACCTTCTCGATGATCTCGACCTTGAAGTTCTCGCCCATCGACTTGAAGAGCTCGATGGCGGCGTCGCGGCCGATCTCTTCGCGGCGGAAGGCCGAGTCCTTGTTGATGACCGAGTGCATCGCCGACTCGATCTTGCCGAGGTCTTCGTCGGTGAAGGCGCCGTCGGGCTTGTCGAAGTCGTAGTAGAATCCGTCTTCGATGGCCGGGCCGATGGTGACCTTCGTGCCAGGGAAGAGCTTCTGCACGGCGTCGGCCATCACGTGCGCCGACGAGTGGCGAATGACGAACAGGCCGTCGGGATCGGTCGCGCGCACCGGCGTGAGCACCGAAGAGGGGTCGACGGGCGTGTGGAAATCGACGATTTTCCCGTCGATCTTCACGGCCACGATGTCCTTCTCGAGCTTGCCCGCCGCGGCGAGGAGCTCCTTCGGTGTCTTTTGTTCGCTCATGGGGAGGCCGGGGAAGATAGCAGACCCCGCCGCGACTCTGGAATTGCCCCTCGCTTCGTGCGGTACTTCCTGGGTGGTAGAGGGGCTCGCGCCGTGTTGAACGAGGGAGACGTCTTCGCGGGCAAGTACCGCCTCGAGCAGAAGCTCGGCGAAGGGGGGATGGGGCTCGTCTTCGCCGCACGACACCTCCGGCTCGATCAGCGCTTCGCCATCAAGGTGCTCCGCTTCGACGGCGCTCAAGGCGACAACGCCGAGACCTTCGCCCGCTTCGAGCGGGAGGCGCGCGCCGCCGCTCGGGTGACGAGCGAGCACGTGGGGCGGGTGGTCGACGTCGACTCGCTCGAGGACGGCACGCCGTTCCTCGTGATGGAGCACCTCAACGGAGAAGATCTCGCGCAGCGCATCGCGCGCGGCCCGCTCTCGCCGGAAGAAGCGTGCACCTACTTGCTCGAGGCGTGCGAAGCGCTCGCCGAGGCGCACGCGCTCGGCATCGTGCACCGTGACCTGAAGCCGTCGAACCTCTTCTTGCATCATGCATCCGACGGCCGCGTGGTGGTGAAGCTGCTCGACTTCGGGATCTCCAAGATGCCCACGCAGCAGGAGGCCGACGCTCGCCTCACGCGCACGGGTGCGATCTTGGGGACGCCGCTCTACATGGCGCCGGAGCAGATGACCAAGACGAGCCACGCCGACCGGCGGTCGGACATCTGGTCTTTGGGGGTGCTCGCGTTCGAAGCGCTCTCGGGGAGCCCGCCGTTCGAAGGCGAGAGCCTGACCGAGCTCGTCGCCTCGGTGCTCCAAGTCGCGCCGCGGCACCTCACGGCCGCGGCGCCGCACGTCGCGCGCGAGCTCGGCGACGTCGTCGCGCGATGCCTGGAGAAGAACGCCGACGCGCGCTACCAAGACGTCCCCTCCTTCGCCGAGGCGATCGCTCCTTGGGCGCCGGCGCAAGCAGCGGTGTCGCTCGCCCGGATTCGCGCGGTGGTCCAAGCGCCGGGGCTCATGGCCACGATGTCGTCGCGGAGCCTCCCGCCGGACGTGCAGTCGGGGCCGCAGCTGCCGCCAGCGAGCTCGCCGCGCACGATGGGCGAGTACGCGCGCACGCTCGACGGGCAGCGCACGAACGGTCCGCGCGTGTTCCTCGTCTCTCTCGCGGCGACGGCGCTCTTCGGCGCCGCCGCGCTCGGCGCCGCGCTGGCGATCCGCGCGCACCAACGCGCCGAGGCCACGCCGGTGGAGACGGCCAGCGCCGCTTCGCAGGCACCGACGGCTGCCCCTTCGACGGTCGTCCCGCCGACACCGACGGGCGTCGTGACCGGTGTCGTGACCGGCGTGGTGGTCGCGCCGGCGAGCCCACCGACCCCGAGCGCCGTCTCCGCCGGTGCCGCCGACGCAAGCGCCCCCCACGCGCACACCGCCGGCAAGCACGCGGTGACTCACGCGACGACGACCGCCACCACCCCTCTCGCGATGCCGATGAAATGAAACTGCGCCCCCGCTCTCTCCTCCCCTTCACGCTCGTGTGCGCGCTCTTCCTCGGCGCGCCGCCCGCGCTTGCGGCGCATCCGCCTCTGGGCAAGGCGCTCACCGGGCACGCCAAGAGCGACTACGAGGCGGGCAAGATGCTCGCGCAAACCGGCGATTTCAGCGGGGCGCTCATCAAGTTCAAGAGCGCCTACGACGACAGCAAGGACCCGCGCCTCCTCTGGAACATGGCCGCATGCGAGAAGAGCCTCCACCACTACGCCGCGACGGCGGACTTGCTCGATCGCTACTTGGACGAGGGGGCGCACGGCTGGCTCACCGCGCAGGATCACGACGACGCCGAGTCCATTCAAGAAGCGGTGCGCGCGCTCTACGGCAAAGTGTCGGTGCACATGGAGCCGAAGGACGCGAGC
Organism: uncultured Polyangiaceae bacterium; assembly: GCA_964531795.1. Classification (GTDB taxonomy): domain Bacteria; phylum Myxococcota_A; class Polyangia; order Polyangiales; family Polyangiaceae; genus CAZHHD01. Next base: position 111,929 of record CAZHHD010000014.1, read on the forward strand.
GCCGCGCTCGACGGAAAGCCGGTGACGCTCGTGGAGGACGAGCCGCTCCGCGTCGATCTCGGCAAGCACGTGCTGCGCGTGACCAAGCCCGGCTACGAGGCGCAAGAGCGCGCGTTCGAGACGACGGGCGACGATCGCGTGCAGGTGCGCATCGTGCTCGATCGCGCGGCAGCCGGCGGTACGCTGGCCGTCCGCGCGGCACCAGGGGACATGATCTCGATCGACGGCAAGGCCGTCGGCGTCGGCAACGTCGAGATCCCGGTCACCGCCGGCGTCGTGCACGACGTCCGCGTGAGCGCCGACGGAAAAGATCCGCGCGAGGTGCCAGTCACGGTCCACGAGGGAGAGCGCAAGGCCATCGAGCTCCAGGCCGAGGCGCGCTCTTCGCACACCTGGATGTTCATCGCCGGAGGTGCAGCGTTGGCGGTCGGCGCCGGCGTCGCCGGCTTCCTCTTGCTTCGCCCCCATTCGTCCGAGCAAGGACCGGCCACGCCGGGGTCCATCCCACCAGGAACGGTGAATTTGCCATGATCGAGCGCTCGGCACTCCGCGTCGCCCTCGCGTTGGGCGCCGTCTCGGCCCTCGCCTATGCCTGCGGCGGGAGCTCGACGACGCCGGGCCAGCTCGTGCTCGTGGTCTCGAGCGACATGAGCGTCCCCAAAGACGTCGACTCGGTCGGCGTCGAGGTCGTCGCGCTCGGCGCGGTGCGCTTCTCCAACACCTTCCCGGTGAGCGCCGACGGCGTGCTCCTCCCCGCGACGCTCACCCTCGTCGCGGGGAAAGACCCTTCGACGCCGGTGACCGTGCGCGTGACCGCGGGCCACACCGGCGCGGTGCCGCGCGTGCTCCGTGAAGTGGTGACCACGGTGCCGCCGGATCGAGTGGCGATGCTGCGCGTCCCCATCTCGTGGCTCTCCGACGGGTCGGCGAAGGCGAACCCCACGCCCAATGATCCGCTCGACAAGCTCGGTGTGATCTCGGCGTGCCCCGCCGGACAGACCGACGTCGCCGGCGTGTGCACCGACCAGAACATCGACGTGCGAGGCCTCCCCGACTACACGGACGACGCGGTGTGGGGCGCGAAGTCGGCGGCGGACGCCACCGCGTTCGACGCGGTCTCGTGCTTCGGCGGAGCCCAAGTCGCGACCGTCGAGCCGAGCGACTGCTCGATCCCCGGCCCGCAAGCGGCGCACGATCATTGGAACGTGGGGCTCCGCCTCCCCGACGGCGGCGACGGCTTCTGCGGAGGCGGATCGTGCGTCATCCCGCTCGACCTCATTCCCCCCGACCGAGGCCTCCTCACCGGATGGAAGGACACGGGCGCGCGCATCAAGCTCCCGCCGGGCGTATGCGCGAAGCTCGGCAAGGGGGCGACCTTCGACGTCGTCACGTCGACCGCCTGCGTCACCAAACAAGAGAACATGGCCGTGTGCGGGCCAGGCTCGGCGGTGAAGACCTGCGGGATCAAATCGGGCACCACGGTCTCCGACGGCGGCAGTCCCGGCGGGCCCATCAGCAAGCTCACGCTGGGCGACGCGCACACCTGCGCGCTTCGCGCCGGGAAGATCCTGTGTTGGGGGGCGAACGACTTCGGTCAGCTCGGACGCGAGCCTTCGGGCGGCTCCACGCCGCTCGGGATCGGCCCGGTCAGCCTCGACAACGTGCACGACGTCGTGGCGGGCAATCGCCGCACATGCGCAACGTCCGGCGGGAAGGTCTATTGCTGGGGGATCCTCGTCGGCTTCTACCCGAACCCGGCTACCGGTTTCACCAGCACGCCGCTTGCGCGCCCGGAGTCGATCGTGGCGTCGGATCAGACGCCGGCCGTCTACTCGGCGAAGGGGGGCTCCTTCGACTGCGTGCGCACCCAGCCCAACGGCATCACGTGTTGGGGGAGCAACTCCGACGATCAGCTCGGCATCAGCGACGGGGGGAGTCAGCCCAACGCCATTCCCGGTCCAATGATCCCAGGCTTCCTCGGTGAGCTCGGCGCGGGCGGGAACTTCAACTGCGTCGACGTCCCTGGCGCGCAGATTCGATGCTGGGGGCGAAACGTCGAAGGGCAGCTCGGACGCGGAACCACCACGATCCCGGACCCTACCCCGCTGGAGATCCTCGACGGAGGCCAGGGGCTCCCGCAGGGGAAGGTAGCGGCCGGCGGCGACTTCGCGTGCACCATCGGCCAGGACTCACGCGCGTACTGCTGGGGAGCGAACACGTCGGGCGAGGTCGGCAACGGCACCGTCGGCAGCGCGCCGATCCCTCTCGCGACGCCGGTGCAAGGGCTGAGCAACGTCGTCGACGTCTGCGCGGCCAACGCGACAGGGTGTGCGATCACCCAAGGGGGCGCGGTCTCGTGCTGGGGCGAGGGGGTCATCGGCGAGCTCGGGATCCCCGACGCCGGCAACTCGCCGCCGCGCGCGGTGCCGATGCCCTCGGGCTTCATCCCAGCCCATCTCGCGTGCGGCAATCAGCACATCTGCGCGTGGGACACGGGCACGCGCATCGTCTGTTGGGGGCGCAACGCCGAGCAGCAGATCAACTCCGACCCGCGCCAGAGCCTGCCTCCGACCGACGTCGTGCTCCCGCCGTGATCTCGCGCTGACGGGCAGAACGCGCGGAGGCCGCCGCGCCTCACCCGCAGCCGGCTTTTCCGCAGCCACCCTTCTCGGTGCGCTCGTGCTCGCGGTGCGTCGTCGTCGTCGCCCCGCCCGACGACTTCGCGTTCTCCGCCGGCTTCGCCTCTTCGACGCAGCCGCCGACGAGCGCCACCAAGATCCCCGAGAGGGCGGCGCGGACGAGCACGTCGCGCCGCGTGGCGCGCTTCGCTTGCATCCATCGATCTTGTCCTCCGCGACGCGCGACGACAAGGGGACTTCGAATCGTTCGAGCGGGACAACTCGCCCTTGCCGCGAGGCTACGCCACACCCCACAATCCCGCGCGATGGACGCGACCGCGTGGAGCCGCCTGCAATTCGGCTTCACCATCACGTACCATTACCTCTTCCCTCAGCTCACGATGGGGCTCGGCCTCCTCATCGTCGTCTTCAAGATCCTCGCGCTCCGCCACGAGGACGCGCGCTACGACGAGCTGGCGCGGTTCTGGGCGCGCATCTTCGGGATCAACTTCGCCGTCGGTGTCGTCACCGGCATCCCCATGGAGCTCCAGTTCGGCACGAACTGGGCGCGCTTCTCCTCCTACGCCGGCGGCGTCATCGGCGTGACCTTGGCGATGGAGGGGATGATCGCCTTCTTCGCCGAGTCGACCTTCCTCGGTCTGTTCCTCTACGGCGAGAAGAAGCTCGGCCCGCGCGGGCACCTCGCGGTGGCGATCTTGCTCGTCGTCGGGTCGTGGCTGTCGGGCTACTTCATCGTCACGACGAACGCCTTCATGCAGCACCCCGTGGGCTACCGCGTCGGGCCGAACGGCGCGCTCGAGGTCGCGGACCTCGCCGCTTACCTTTTGAACCCGTGGGCGCTCTGGCAGTACGCGCACACGATGAGCGCCGCGGTCATCACCTCGTCGTTCGTGGTGGCGGCGGTCGGCGCGTATTGGGCGCTCCTCGGCGTGCATACCGCGCACGCGCGCCGCTGCCTCTCGGTCGGCGTGATCGCCGGGCTGTTTGCGTGCATGACGCAGATATTTCCCACGGGCGATCGCCACGGAAAGCTCGTCGCCGACCATCAAGAGGCGGCGCTCGCGGCGATGGAGGCGAAGTTCGACACGAGCTCGCGCGCCGAGATGGTGCTCATCGGCCAACCGGACGTCGCCGGCCACAAGCTCGACAACCCCGTGGCGGTCCCCGGGGTGCTCAGCTTCCTCGCCTACGGCTCGTTCGGCGCGACGGTGCGCGGCCTCGACGACATCCCCCGGAGCGAGTGGCCCGACAACATCGAGCTCCTCTATTACGCCTACCACGTGATGGTGGGGCTCGGGACGTGCCTCCTCGGGCTGATGGCGCTGGCGGCGTTCTTCCTCTTTCGACGGCGCTTGCACACCACGAGACCAATCTTGTGGGCGCTCCTCCTCGCCGCGCCGCTCCCGTACATCGCCACGACCGCGGGGTGGATGACCGCCGAGCTCGGACGCCAGCCGTGGATCGTCTACGGCCTCTTGCGCACGCGCGAGGCCGCCTCGCCGCTCGTGAGCGCGGGGACGGTGGCCTTCTCGACCATCGGCTACACCGGCCTCTACCTCGTCATCGGCATCGCCTTCCTCTTCTTGGTCGGGCGCCTCGTCGTGCGTGGGCCTTCGACGGAGACGAGCGAGCCGCGCGACGATGACGGCGCGCGGGTCGCCAAGGAGCGGACCGCGTGATGGCCGAGTCGGTCTGGTACGCGATCGTCGCGGGGATGCTCGCGGTGTACGTCGCGCTCGACGGCTTCGACTTCGGCGCCGGGCTCTTGCACCTCGTGGTGGCGAAGAACGACGAAGAGCGCCGCACGGTGTTCGCCGCCATCGGCCCGGTGTGGGACGGGAACGAGGTGTGGTTCGTCGCCGCGGGGGGCGTGCTGTTCTTCGCCTTCCCCAAGGTCTACGCCGCCGGGCTCAGCGGGTTCTACTTGCCGCTCATGATGGTGGTGTGGCTCTTCGTGCTCCGCGGCCTCGGCATCGAGCTCCGCTCGGCGATCGCCAATCCTTTGTGGCGCGCCTTCTGGGACGCGACCTTCTCCCTCGCCTCGGGGCTCCTCGCGCTCCTCTTCGGTGTGGCGCTGGGGAACGTCATCCGCGGCGTGCCGCTCGAGGCCGGAGGCTACTTCGCCGCGCCGCTCTTCACCGACTTTTCCCCCAGGGGCGCGCACACTGGCGCGCTCGACACGTACACGATCCTCGTCGGGCTCTTCGCGGTGCTCGCCCTCGCGGCGCACGGCGCCATCTACCTCACCTGGAAGACGGAAGGCCCGGTGCACGCGCGGAGCTACCTGCTCGCGCGGCGACTCGCGTGGGGCGTCTTCCTGCTCGGCGTGGTGGTCACGATGCAGACGGCGAGCGTCGCGCCGTGGCTCTTCGAGTCGCTGAGGCGGCGCGCGTGGAGCTGGCCCTTGCTCGTGATCGCCGTGGCGAGCTTCGGCGCAGTGCACCTTCTGCTCGCGAAGAAGCGCGCGCTCGCCGCGTTCCTCGCTTCGTGCTCCTTCCTCGTGACGGCGCTCTTCGCCGCCGCCGCCGGGCTCTTCCCCGTGCTCTTGCGATCGACGCTCGATCCCAAGGCGTCGCTCGACGCCTACCAAAGCGCGAGCGGAACGCACGGCCTCACCGTGGGGTTCTTCTGGTGGGGCCCGGCGATGATCCTCGTCGTGGCCTACACGGGGTTCGTGTTCCGCACCTTCCGCGGGAAGGCGCACGCCGAAGACCACGGGTGAGTCACGCCACGAGCCGCGCGACGCCGAAGGCCACGGCCGCGGCGACGCCGCCGATGATCACCGTCTGAAGCGCGGAGCGCACCGGCGAGGTCCCCACGATGCTCCCCTTCACCCAGCCGAAGACGAAGAGCGCGAGGCTGGTGACCGCCGCCGACATGAGCATCGCCGAGCGCGCCTCGGCGACGAAGAGGTAGGGGACGAGCGGTACCGCACCACCGGCCGCGTACGACAGCCCGATGGTGAGCGCCGAGCGCCACGCGCGCTTCGGATCGGGGCGCTCGAGCCCGAGCTCGAAGCGCATCATGAAGTCGACCCACGTCTTAGGTCGCTTGCGGAGGGCGGCGATCACCGGCGCGATCTCGTCGTCGGTCATACCGAGCTTGCGAAAGACCGCGGCGACCTCGGCCTCTTCCTCGGCCGGCACTTCGACGATCTCGCGCTCTTCGCGCGCGCGCTCCGAGGCGTAGTGCTCGACCTCGCCGCGACCGGCGAGGTAACCGCCGAGCGCCATCGAGATCGTCCCGGCGGCGATCTCGGCGAGACCGGCGGTGACGACGAGACGCGAAGCGGCCACGGCCGAAGAGAGCCCGGCAGCGAGTGCGAACGGGACGGTCAAGCCGTCGGCCATCCCCAAGACGACGTCGCGCACGGTCTCGGACCCTTTGAAGTGGCGTTCGACGTGCCTTCGTGTGGGGGATCGCATGGCGGGAGATGGCAGCAAATCGTGCACCTTGGCGCAAGCAGCGCGTCTTCGGCGGGGGAAAGCGGCCTCCGCGCCGAGCGCTTGCACGGCGAGAGCGCGGCACGAGTCATGCTCTAGAGCGGGTCGAGACAGCGGGTGAGATCGGCGCGCAACGGGTTGCGCGAGGCAGCGAGAGAACGAGGAGGACGTCGTGAGCACGCGCGGTGGGTTTCTGAGGCTCGGCGCCGCGCTGCTCTTCGCAGCGTGCATTCCGATCCCCGAGCGCACGCCACCGCCGCCCGAGCAGCCGGTACCGGCGCACGCGCCCAGCACGCACCCGGCCACGACGCTCCCGAGCCACCCCGAGCTCGCGGTGCAAGTCAGCGCGCCGGAGAGCGCGCGCTACCACGCCTCCTCGCTCGGCCCCGCGGCGCTCTTCGTGACCCTCGCCGTGACCAACGTCGGCACACGCCCCGCGCGCGTCGACGGGCTCCGCGTGGCGTTCCAAGCACGACGCGAAGGGGTGGTCTTCCCCTGCCGGCCGCACATCGGCGGATCCACGCGCGTGCGCGAGCCGTCGGAGCTCGCGCCTGGTGGCTCGTTCGTCTACGAACGCGACCTCGATTGCTCCATGCCCCTCGTCGGGCGCTACGACGTTCGCACCTTCGTGCGGTTCGCGCCGGGCGCACCGCCGGAACAAGAGGCCGAGGGGGATCTCGCGGGGGCGTTCACCGTGGAGGTGCGCGACGGAGCCCGGGCGCCGCGCGCGTACCCCGGACGCGAGGGGGTCTACGCCTTCATGACGGGGAGCTCGGTGACGCAGCCGCTCAGCCCCGAAGCGTGGGTGCGCGGCGATTATCACGTCGTCGTCGCCCTCATCAACGGGAGCCCGCGCGTGGTGCCGCTCGGGCCGGCGCGCCTCGCGTTCCTGGTCTTTCGTCGCGGATCGCCGCTCCCTTGCTCCGGCGAGTCCGAGCGCCTCGCGCTCCCCGAGAGCCTCGGGCCGGGCGCGACCCACACCGCGTACGCGGCCGTCACCTGCGCCCCCTCGGAGGAGGGAGACTACGAGCTCGTGGGGAAGCTCGCGCTCGGCGAGGGCTCACCGGAACCCGTGGAAATCGGGCGCGTGAACCTCCGCGTGAGCCGCGATCCCCTGGAGCTCCCGTCGTACACGTCGAGCAGCGCCGACCCCTTCCCTCGCGCTCCAGGAAGTACTCCCGCTCCTTGAGGGTAAGGGGGGCCTGCGGGGCAAATCTTCCCGTGACGGCGCGCTCGTACTACCGTTCGTCCGTGAAGGTCGACCTGCCTTCGATGCCTCCGGACTCCCGGACGCCGACGCTCGAGCTCCTGCGCAGGCAGCTCGCGGCGATGCGCGCGGCAGGAGAAGCGAGCCGAGAGCCGGATCGCAAGGTGCTCCTCGACAAGCTCGCGTCGATGGCCGCCGAGGCGACGTCGAGCGACCGCGCGGGGATCTACCTCCTCGACGCTGGCGGCAAGACGATGACGCTCGTCGGGACGCACGGCTACACCGGCGATCTCATCGCCAAGTACGAGACCATCCCCTCCGACGGCCCCACCGGACGGGCGCTCGAGCTGCTCACGGCGCGCGCCATGGGCCCGAACGACTGGCCCGAGAGCATCCGCGAGGACCTCGCCGCCGGAGGGTTTCGCGCGTACGCCGTCGCGCCGCTCCACTCCGAGCAAAAGCTCATTGGCACGCTCAACCTCGCCCGGACGACCGATCGCCCGTATTCGCCCGACGACATCCTCGCGAGCGAGATCGTCGCGCAAGAAGTGACGAACCAGCTCGAGAACCTGCGTCTTCGCCGGGAGGCGCGTCGAAGGGCCGACGATCTCGCGCTCATCCACGAGCTCGGACAGATGATCGCCGCCGAGCTCGATCTCAAGACCGTCCTCGAGATCGGCGTGAAGCACCTCGCGCGCATCGCCGACGTGCCACAAGCATTTCTTTTCCTCTTCGACGAGGCGAGCGGCGGCCTCCGCATGGTCGCGGCCGACTCCGACATCCCCGACGCGACGAACATCCGCATCGAGCGAAGCGAGGACTCGCTTCCGATGCAGGCGTTCCTTCTGCGAAGACCGCTCCTCGTCGCCGACGTCGACGCACCGCCCGAGGGGATCCGATTTTCGCGCGAACGCGTCGCTCGCTTCCACCAGCACGCGCTCATGGCGGTCCCCTTGCTCGCCCGCGGCGTTCCCATCGGCGCCGCGATGCTCGGCGAAACGCGCCCCGAGCGCCCGCTCACGACCGAAGTCCTCGAGCGGACGCTGGCCATGGCGAATCAGCTCGCCACCGCGATGGCCAACGCGCGCCTGGTCGAGGATCTTCGCCGAAGCTACCGCGAGCTCGAGGAGGCGCAGCACCTCTCGATTCAGCGCGAAAGGCTCGCAGCGCTGGGCGAGCTCGCCGCCAGCGTGGCCCACGAGGTACGAAACCCGCTGGCGGTGATCTTCAACTCGCTCGGCTCGCTCGAGCGGCACCTCCCCGCCTGCGAAGACGCCCACACGCTTCATCGCATCGCCACCGAAGAGGCTCACCGCTTGAACGGGATCGTCGGCGAGCTCTTGGCCTTCGCGCGACCGACCGAGCCTCAGCTCCACGCGCAGGCGCTCGGACCCGTGCTCTCCGGCGCGATCGAGGCCGCGGCCAACGAGCTCGGCATCGCCCCGGCGCGCGTCGTGACCACCGTCGACGCCGACGTGGGCGCCATCCCCATCGACGCGCAGCTCGTTCGTCAGGCGCTCATCAACTTGCTCGCCAACGCCTTCCAGGCGGCGGGGCGCGCAGGGACGGTGGACGTGACCGCCCGTAAGATCCGCGTGGACGAGCGGCTCTACGTGGAGATCGCCGTGCACAACGACGGCGCGCCGATCCCCGAAGACGTCGCGCCGCAGATCTTCCAGCCCTTCTTCACCACGAAGCCCACCGGCGCCGGCCTCGGCCTGGCGATCGTGAAGCGCATCGCCGAAGCGCACCGCGGCGAGGTCTCGTTCGTGACGGACGAGACGAGCGGGACGACGTTCCGCCTGCGCCTGCGCGCCGAGCCGCGCTGAAGGGCGCGCGCTCTACTCGAAGTGCAGCGAGCGCTGAAAGTCGGAGGGGTTCGAGCTCGCCGACATCGCGGTCTCGAGGGTGATCGTCCCGGCGCGGTAGAGCGCGGCGAGGTGCTGGTCGAACGACTGCATCCCGTACTGCTCGCGCCCCTTCTCGATGAGGTCCTTGATGCCGGAGCTCTTCGACGGATCGCGGAGGTACTCCTGGATGCTGCCGGTCGTGACCATGACCTCGGCGGCGACGCATCGCCCTTTGCCGTCGGCGCGCGCGAGGAGGCGCTGCGAGACGATGGCGCGCAAGCTGTCGGAGAGCCGGAGGCGCACGGCGTGCTGCTCTTCGGCGGGGAAGACGCCGAGCAAGCGGCCGATTGTCTTCGCCGCGTCGGTGGTGTGGACGGTGGAGAAGACCATGTGACCGGTCTCCGAGGCCTTCAAGGCGATGTCGACCGATTCGGCGTCGCGCATCTCGCCGACGAGGATGACGTCCGGATCCATGCGGAGCGCAGCGCGAAGCGCCACGTTGAAGTTCCGCGTGTCGATGCCGATCTCACGCTGGGTGATCGAGGCCTGGTTGTTCTTGTGCAAGAACTCGATCGGATCCTCGATGGTGAGGATGTGGCACCGGCGCGTCGCGTTGATGTGATGGATCATCGCCGCGAGCGTCGACGACTTGCCCGAGCCGGTCGCGCCGGTCACGAGGACGAGCCCGCGCTCGCTCTCGGCGATCTTCCTCACCACCGGCGGCAGGTTCAGGTCTTCGACCGTCGGCACGTTCGAAGGGATGATGCGGAGGACGAGCGAGAGCGAGCCGCGCTGGCGGTGGATGTTCACGCGGAAGCGCGCGACGCCGGCGACCGAGTAGCTCGTGTCGTACTCCTGGATCTCGCCGAGCTGCTTTTTGACCTCGGGGTCCTGGACGATGTGCGTGCAGATCGCCAGCGTGTCGGCCGGGGTGAGCGGCGCGTACTTGAGGGGGGCGAGCTGCCCGCGCACGCGGTAGGTCGGGGGATCGCCGACGCGGAGGTGGATGTCACTCGCTCCGTGCTTCACCCCGGCGCCGAGGAGGACCGTCAGCTGTTCTACGTTCACTCCTCAGCTATTAGCGCGAGTCCGGCCCCCGGCCAACGGTCACCCCGGGAACCAGGGAAGAATCCAGCGTGGGCGGCGTAGGTCAGAGCAAGGGAGATTCCGCACCACCCATGCTTTACCGCGCTCGCTTCGCCGTGATTCCCGTGACGCTTCTCACGCTCGCCTTCGCCACCGGGTGCGGCGCCCTCCCCAAGGCCGGGCTCGGCGACGCGACGAAAGCGGCGACGGGCTCGCTCCCCAAGGGGGTCGGCGACGTCGCGGCTTCGGCGGCCGACGGGAAAATGCCCGACGCGAAGAGCCTCGCGAACGCCGCGGGGGACATCGCCGGCGACAAGATCCCTGGCGGCAAGATGATCGCGCAGGGGGTCGGCATCGCCGCCGACGCCGCCAACGGCAAGGCGCCCGACGTCGGGACGATCGCCTCCTTGGCCGGTGACAAAGTCCCGGGGGCGAGCACCGTCGCCGCCGTCGCCAACGGAAAGTCGCCCGCCGCCAACGCGCTCGCTTCGGCGGCGCAGGGGAAGGCGCCCTCGGCTGGCGCCCTCGCCGGCGCCGTGAGCCCGAAGGTCGCCGCGTTCGTTCCCGTCGGGAACCCGCCCGACGCCCCGCCCGCCGCGGCCCCGGTGAAGGCGCGCCAAGCGCCTGCCGCGGCTCCTTCGCCGATCGTCGCCGCCGCGCCCGCCAAGGCGCCGAACCGCGACGACGACGTCACGCGCTTCCTCGGCTCGAGCGAAGAGGGCTGGACCCCGCGCGCGCTCGGCGCGCTTCGTCGCGGCATGAAGCCGCGCGCCGTCGCCGAGCTCTTCCCCGGCGCCGACCACATCGACTCCGGCTTCAGCGAGACGCGCGTCGACGACGGGCGCATGGTTGCAAAGTACAGGTTCTTCTTCGAGCCGCTCCCCAGCGGAGGGCGCGGGCTCAAGGACGTCACCATCTACTTCGACAACGCCCACCGCTCGTCGGCCTTCTACGCCGAGCTCGCGCGCGCGGGAGAGAAGAAGTACGGCCCGGTCGATCCTGGAGACGTGCGCAAAGGGAGCGTCGTGTGGGTCGGCGCCGACGCGTCGATCGCCGAGCTCACGCGCGACAAGCAGGGGACGTGTGCCCTGCAGGTCGACTTCGCGCGCTGACGCTCGACGCGGCCTCGTGGTGGGCCGCCTCGATCCCGCGCCAGCGGGCGAAGGCCCCGCGGTCGTCAGGCCGCGGCGCTGGACGATCCGCGCGTCTCGTGGCGAGCGCGCCAGGCGAGGCTCGCGGGGAGCCCGAGATCGTTGAGCCGTGGGATGACGACGCTCTGGATCGTGTCGAAGAAGAGCTGCCGCGCGTCCGCCCCGCTGCACAGGCCGAGCTCGACCCCGTCGGCCGGCGGCGTGGACGAGACGGGCAAGTGGGCGAGCTCGTGCTCTTCCACGTGGGCGAAGGCGACCGCGAGGTACGCGCCGAGGCGGCGCTTCGCCGCTTCGTCGAGCTTGGGGACTTCGCGGGCGACGATCCCCCAACCGAAGCGCGCGTGACCGATCTCGTCGGCCCAGATACGCGTGAGGAGATCGCGGAGCTCGCCCTCGGGCATCTCCAGACGCTCGGCGCCGATGAGCGCGACGGCCACCGTCTCGCTCATGCACGACACGCTGAGGAGGTTCCGCAAAACCCCTTCGATCGGCGCGACGTCGGTGTGGCGCGGGAAGGCATGGAGCTCGGGGAGCTCGGCCAACGCCTCGCCGCCGAGCGCCTCCACCACGGCGCCGCACAAGACACCGTGCGTCCGCTCCTCTTCGGCGAACTCGCGGCACGCTTTGACCTCTTCGGCGGAGAACCCGGCCTCCGCGAGCTGATCGGCGAGCTCCGCGAAGACGCGCGACGATCCGTACTCGTTGATCATCCGCCCGCGCCAGGTGGCGACGGCGGCTTCGGCGAGGTGCTCCTTCTCCGGAACGCGCGGCATCACCGCGCGCGACTGACCGCGAAGGTCGAGGGGCGCCGCGGGGATCATCACGCCACCTCGGGGAGGGCGAAGCCTTCGCGCATGGCCGGCGGCATGGGCGGGCCCCACGGGGTGCAGGCGGGGTTCGAGAAGTCGCCGGTGAGCTGGCAGCAGGCCATCGCCGTCTCGTAGAGGCTTTGGAACTGGCCGATGCCCTGCGCCTTCACCGCCGAGCAGCAGCTCAGGACGTCCGGATCCTTCTTCGCCGAGGCGGGGAGCTGGCCCATGCCGAACCCGGCGTCGACCATCTCGGACTGGATGAGCGACTTGCAGCAGGCGATGCCGCTCTTGCTCACCGACGCGTCGGCGCCGATCTCGGGGACGTCGCACGCGGGCGTGTGGTGCGCCGAGCAACCGGCGTCCTTGTGACGGAGCGCTTCGGCGCTGGTGTCGTCTTCGGCGGTGGAATCCTCGCTCCCCGACGAGCAACCGAGGACGGTGAGCGAGAGCGCGACTTTGGCGGCGGCGAGAAGCGCGCGACGGCGAACGATGGCATCCATGAAGAACCTCCCTGCGCTCCTTCGAGCGTGTTGGACGGGAGTGGTTTGCTTCGCCGCGACTAAAACGACAATCGTTACTTTATGAACAACATTGTATCGCTCTTTCGATGCAATGGGCGGGCGGGCCGGTTCCCCCGACGCAATGCAGCGCACGTGCGCCTCGAGCCTGCGCTGCGCCACTCGAAGTAGGGCGATGAATACGGGCGCGGGAGGGGTCGTCTAGCCTCCCATGCACGACGGCCCCCGCCCCGCCTCGAGCCCGCGCGACGTGAACGAACCGGTGCTCTACGGCATCGAGCTCTCTGGCCCCGCCGGCGAGGTGACGGTGCTCGCGCCGATCGCGCTCCCGAGCACCCGGTCGAGCTCGCGGCCGCCGCCCGCCGAGGCGCGCGACGCCAAGAAGCGCACCTGATCGGCGCACCTCGGCACGGCTGATCTAAGATCACGGCATGTGCCGCAACATCCGCGTCCTCCACGCCTTCGAGCCCCCCACCACGAAGGACGAGATCCGCGCCGCCGCGCTCCAGTACGTGCGCAAGGTGACCGGGGTGACGAAGCCGTCGGCGAACGACACCGCCGCGTTCGAGCGCGCCATCGACGAGATCGCCGCGAGCACCGAGCGCGTGCTCGCTTCGCTCGTCGCCCGCCCTTCGATCTTGCGAACGCGCGAGGGGGAGCGGGCCCGAGCGCGGCTCCGGTGGGAAAAGCGCGCCGCACGCGGCACGTGAAGGCCTACGTCGAAGCGCGGCTCCAGCCCTCGCGCGCGAGGAGCGCCTCGACCCGGCGTCGGATGTCGTCGCGTACGACGCGCACCTCGGCGAGCGGGCGCCCCTTCGGATCCTCGAGCTCCCAGGCGAGGTGAATCGTCTCCTCGGGGGCCACGGGGCAGGCTTCACCGCAGCCCATCGTGACGAGGTAGGCCGCGGCGGCGACGAGCTCCTCGGTGAGCAGGCGTGGCTTCGCGTCGGTGAGATCGATCCCCACCTCGCGCATCGCGTCCACGACGATGGGATGCACCGCGGCGGCGGGCTGGGTCCCTGCGGCAAAGGCGTGGGCGGCCCCCGGCGCGACGAGGGCGTTGAACCACGCCGCGGCCATCTGCGATCGGCCGGCGCTGTGCACGCAGGCGAAGACGACGCGCTTCACGAGCGGCTCTCCACGGGGAGAGCCGCGGGCCGCTCGGCAAAGAGCCAGCGGCAAAGGAGCGCGGCGAGCGCCGCGCCGGCGACTTGTGCAACGACGAACCCCGGCGCGTCGACCGGACGAATGCCGGCGAAGGTGTCGCTCGCGGCGCGCGCCAAGGTCACCGCCGGGTTCGCGAAGGAGGTCGACGCGGTAAACCAGTAGGCCGCGCTGATGTAGGCGCCGACGGCGTAAGGGACTGCGTCGGGGCGCTTCTTCGACGTGGCGACGATGACCGCGATCAACCCGAAGGTCGCGACGACCTCGGAGAAGATCTGCGAGCCGCCCGATCGCACGTGGCGCGACGCCGAGAAGAGCGGGAGCTCGAACATGACGTGCGCCGCCGCCACGCCGGCGAACGCGCCGAGGATTTGCGCCGTGACGTACGCCGGTGCCTCGCGCCACGGGACCCGCCCGCGCGAAGCTTCGACCAAGGTGACCGCGGGGTTCATGTGCGCGCCCGAGACCGGCCCGAACGTGAGGATCAACGCGACGAGCCCCGCGCCGGTGGCGAGGGTGTTGGCGAGGAGCGCCACCGCCACGTTCCCCGCGGCGAGACGCTCGCCCATGATCCCCGAGCCGATGACCGTGGCGAGGAGCAGCGCCGTCGCCAGCGCCTCGGCCACGAAGCGCCGCGCGAGATCCGCCTTAGCCCCTTCGGCCTGCGCGCGCTGGCTTCCGTCGTCAGCCGCAGCAGCCACCGGATCCCTTGGTCTTCGCCGGAGGCGTGGCTTGTGCGTCGCTCGCCGCGCGCGCGGCTTTTTCGTTCGGCGTGCAGCAACCGGCCGCGGCGGGGGTGTCGACCAGGGTGTCGGCGTCGCCCTTCACCACGAAGACCTCCCACTCGTTGCCGTCGGGATCCTCGACCCACACTTTGTCTTGGAGGGCGTAGCAGCACGAGGTGTTCTCTTCGGTGCGCGTCTTCAGCCCCGCTTGCTTGAAGCGCGTCCAGGCGGCGGCGACGTCTTCGCTGCTCGCCACCTGGATGCCGAAGTGGCTGGCGTTGGTGCCGGTGCGCGGCGCCTCGACCATCGAGAGGTTGAGCGAGGGGGCGGTGAGATCGAACTTCGCGTACCCCGGCCGGCGCTTGGTGACGGGGACGCCGAACGCCTTCTCGTAGAAGGCCACGGAGGCGTCGACGTCGGTGACGTTCAGCGAGACGTGCGGCTTGAGGATGTTCATGGCTTCACCAGCTTCCTTCGTGCTCTTCGTTGCTTCTTATTTACTGCAAACATCGAAATATCGCGCCGCGAACGAGGCGCGGGCGGCTTCGGACCCACCCCGTGTGTCACGCCAGCGTCAGCAGCAGCCCGTGCCCTTGCCGCGCTTGCAGCAGTCTTCCCACAAGTACGCCGTGAGCCCCTTCAGCACGTCGAACTCCGGCGCGTAGTAGATGAACGTCCCTTCGCGCGTGGCGCGGAGGAGACCGGCCGAGGCGAGCTTCTCCAAGTGATGGCTCAAGGTCGAGGGGGGGATGTCGAGCTTCGCGCCGATCTCCCCGGCGGGGGTGCCCGAGGGGCCGCCCTGGACCACGTACCGCAGGATGGCGAGCCGCGCCGGGTGACCCAAGGCGCTGAACTGCTCCGCGTGCGCTTCGAGCTTGCTCGTCATGACCTTTCTGTATTTCTAAGATGATCGAAACAAAAGTCAAGACGGGCGACGCGAGCTTTCGCGCTCAGCGTGCCTTCTTCGCTTCGTCCACCGCGTCCGGAGCCCGCGCGTCGGAGGCCGGCGGGGGCAGAGGGTCGACGGTCCGCAGAGGCGCAGCGCCGAAGTCGCGCAGCGCCCGCGCCGGCTCGAGGGGTTCGCCGCCGTGCTTTCTCCGGAAGACGCGCTGCGAGGGGTAGATGCCGCGGTGACCGGAGATGAGGTAGGCGATGACCGTGACGACCACGACGTGCGGGAGGATCGCCGCGCCGAGGAGCTCGACCGCCATGATCGACAAGGCGATCGGCGTGTTCGACGCCGCGCCGAAGACCGCGGCGAGCCCCACCCCGGCGCCGAGCTCGAGCGGGAGGCCGAGCGCGCGCGCGAGGACGCTGCCCAGCGTCGCGCCGACGAAGAAGAGCGGCGTGACCTCGCCTCCGAGAAAGCCACTGGCGAGCGTGACCGAGGTGAAGACGAGCTTCAGCGCGAAGGCGAAGGTCGCGAGGTTCGGATCGGTGAAGGCGCGCACGATGGTAGGGACGCCGAGGCCGAGGTAGTCGCTCGTGCCGACGACCTTCCACAAGACGACCACCGCGCACCCGCCGACGAGCATACGGATCGGCAGGCGCGTGACGCGCGCCTGCAGGTGGCGCTTGAGCCCGTGCGTGAGCTCGACGAAGGCCATGGTCGCGAGCGCCATCGCCGCGCCGAGGACCACGAGCTTCCCCAGGACGATGGGCGTGAGGGCGACGTACGGCGCCGCCGGGTACGCCGTGTGGACGACGCCGAGGTGCCGCGTGACGTAGTCGCCCACGAGCGAGGCGAGGAGCGCCGGGACGAGCGCGTCGTACTCGATACGTCCGACGCTCACGACCTCGAGGCCGAAGAGCGTGCCGGCGATCGGTGTCCCGAACACCGAGCCGAAGCCGCCGGCGATCCCCGCCGCCAAGAGCTGACGGCGCGTCTCGCGCGACACGCGAAGACGATGCGCGATGTCGTCGGCCAGGCTCGCGCCCATTTGCACCGCGGTCCCCTCGCGCCCGGCGCTCCCGCCGAAGAGATGCGTGAGCACCGTTCCCACGAGGACCATCGGCGCCATGCGAAGCGGGACTTGGTCGCGGTCCTCGTGGATGGTGTCGAGGATCAGGTTGTTGCCGCCTTGGACGGAGGCTCCCCAGCGCTCGTAGACCGCCCCCACCACGAGCCCGGCGAGCGGCAGCGCGTAGACGAGCCCCTCGTGATGCTCGCGGTAATGCGTGGCGCGCTCGAGCAAGAGCAGGAACACCGCCGAAGCCGCGCCGGCGGCGACGCCGACCAGCGCACCGAGCCACGTCCACTGCACGAGGGCGTTGACGCGCTCTCTCACGATGCTCCCTCGCGCGCGCGGTCGTGCTCGTTCTTCACGAATCGTCCCTCCGAGTCTCGTGACGCCGGGAGGGTTTCGCGGACCTCCTACGGCGCCGTCATGGCGCTGCCGTAGGAGTCATTGGCGCCGAGCCGGTGCTCGGTGCGGTTTCGGCGGACTCCACCGCCATCGCCTTCAGTATCCAAGGTCGCGCGGCACGTCGTCAACTTCACGTCGGCGGCGTTGGGACGCCGAGCCCCGCGCGCGCGAAGAGGTGCAGGATCCCTCGTGCTCCGCCTGGACGTGGGGCCGTCCCCGGCGTCTCACGCACGAAACCCTGCAAAAACAAGCTCTGCGTCGCCTTCCGGCGCGCGCACGCTTGTTGCTCGTGCGCCCTACATGAACCTCGCTCGCCCGCTCTCGTACGCGTTCTGCCTCGCAGCTCTCGGAAGCGTGTCGTTGGCCGTCGGCTGCAGCGGTGACGGATCGAGCGACGGATCGATGGGCGACACCGCCGGCGACGCCGGCAGCGGCGCGACCGGCGACGACGCCGGAGGGGGCGGAGGCGGGGGTGGCGGAGGTGGTGGCGGCGGCGGAGGCGACGACGCCGGCGGATCAGGGAGCGACTCGGGCGGCGGCGGCGGTGACGCAGGCGGCGACGCCGGCGCGGGCTGCGGGGCCCTCGCCTACTGCGACGGCTTCGAGTCGTACAACGGCGCGATCACCAACGGCATGGCGCTCGGCCCGTGGACCGCGTCGGTCGCCGCCGGGACGACGATCGTCGTCGACGGAACCAAGGCGTACCGCGGAGCGAAGTCGCTCCACATCACCGTCGGCACCGGCGCCGGAACGCACGGCACCTTGAATCAGAAGAAGACCGCGGGGCTCGTGACGGGGAACAACCTCTTCGGCCGCGCGATGATCTACTACTCGAACACCGGCGGAAACGGCCTCCCCATCGGCGTGCACTCGTGGCTCTTCAACGCTTCGGGGAGCTCGGCGGCTTCGGGCGGCAACGTCACCCTCAACATGGGCGGCGGCGGCGCCAAGATGCAGTTGAACTACCACCCCGCTTCCCCCCCCGCTCCGGCGGGCACCGAGTCGAGCGTGCAAGGCGGGACGATCACCGCCGGCGCGTGGCACTGCATCCAGTGGGAGTACGACGGCTCGGGGAACCCCGTCGCCGATCACGCCAAGGTCTGGGTCGACGGCGCGGTCGCCGTGGACGTCCCCAAGACGAAGGGGTGGGATCTGGCGACGCCGTGGTCGTCGATGGACTTCGGCTTCACGCACTACCAAACGCTGGCGAACGGCGTGGACATGTACCTCGACGAGTTCGCCGTCGACCAGGCGATGGTGGCGTGCCCCAAATGACGCGCGCGTAGCTGGCGACGTTGCGCACGGCGCAGCGCGCTACGAGTACGACTTTCCACGCCAACGTGTGTCCTTTCTGCGACGCGAGTGAAGCTGTGCACCCCGGCCCTCGTCGGACCGGGTAGCTGTTCACGCTTGCTTTCTTCGGAGGACATCATGCGCTTGGGATCGATGGGCTGCGTCACCGCCGCCACGTGGCTCGCTACGCTCGGCGTCGCACACGCCCAAGGGGCGGCCCCTTCCACGCCGTCGAGCCCGTCCACCCCTTCGGCACCGGCGACCGCTCCGGCCGACGGCGCGGCGGCACCGGCGACGAACGCGCCGCCTGCGCCCGGCGCCACGACGGCAGGAGCGGCCGAAGCGCCCGCGCCGCCCGACGATCCCGCAGACAAGGTGCGCTTTCGCTTCGCCGTGCACCTCGCCGGCGGACCGTGGATCTTGCCGAAGAAGATGGGCGGCGCCGGCGGCATCGGGCTCCAGCTCGGCGTGCAGATCAACGACTACGTGGGCGTCTACTACTCGCCCATGGCCGGCATCGGCGTGGCGTACGGCGCGGCGGGCGCGTACGTCTACAACACGGTCCAGGCGGATCTCACGCTCGCGCGGATTCTCCAGGTCGGCGTGGGCCCTTCGCTCGACACCTTCGCCTTCGGCGACGTGAACGTGAGCAGCAACGGCGGGAGCGCCCTCGCCGTGGCCGGCACCTTCTTCGGCGCGAACGCGCGCGTGGGCGTCGCGCTCGGCGCGAACAAGCCGGGCAAGCGCGGCGTCTTCATGCTCGGCCTCGAGCTTCACCCCACGTTCATCTCCGGCGAGGTGCCGATGAGCGCGCTCATCACCCTCGGCGGCGGCAGCTTCTAGGGGCCCGAGCTCTTCGGCGGATCGATCGCCTTCGGTGGCGCGAGATCCGAAGGGACGCTCACCGGTGTCGCCGGCTGCGGGCGAGGCGGCGTGATCGGGCCGGTCGCCGGCTTCGGCATCAGCGCGATTTCGATCGTGCGCTCGCGGTCGAAGGCGAGCGTGCGCGACGTCGGGAGGAACCCCTCGGCCTCCACGCGGAGCTCGTGCTGAAACCTTCCGGGGACCACCGTCAGACGGTGCGGGTTGTCCGGCGCCTTCACGCCGTCGACGTAGATCACCGCCTTCGTCGGTGTGGCGCTGATCTCGACGGTGATCTCCTCGGGCTCGGCCGACGCCGTCGGCGGCGGCTCCGCCGCGCTCGGCGGCGGGTCGGGTGCCGCGGTGTGGCGCGGCAGGATCACCTCGGGCGGCGGCGGCGGCGGCTTGTAGGTGACGATCACGCCGGCCACGACGGCGAACACCATGAGCACCGCGGCGGTCATGGCATAGGCGAAGCGACGATCGGGTGACGGCGCTTGCTCGACGCGGAGGATCTCGACGACCTCGACCGGGCCGCTCTGCGTGGCCGAAACCGGGAGGTTCGGGCGTGACGGGGTCCCCACGGGGAGCGCCGGCTCCGACGCGTGATCGACGAGCGCGCCCGAGCCCGTGGGCGGAGGCACGCTGAGCCGCGGCACCGACTGCGGCGTTTCGGTGGCGGGACGCGCGCGCGCCGCTTCGATGACACCGCGCATCTTGTCGCGCTCGTCTTCGAAGAGCGTGGCCACGAACGAAGCGACGTCTTCTTGCGTGGCTTCGAGACCGAGGTCGGCCTTCGCCTTGTCGAGCGCCTCGCACAGCTCGAGCGCCGACTCGTACCGGTCGTCGCGCACCTTCGCCAACGCCTGCGCGCAGATCGCGTCGAGCTCGGTGGGGACGTCGGGCACGACCATACGCACCGAAGGGGCCGGCACGTCGGCGTCGGCGAGGCGCGCGAGGACGTCGCCCTCCGACATCCCTTCCCAGAGCCGCTTGCCTGCGAGGAGCTCCCAGAGCACCACGCCCAGCGCGAACACGTCGGCGCGCGCGTCGACGGCCACGCCGGCACGCGCTTGCTCGGGCGCCAAGTAGGCCACGCTCCCCTTCATGACGCCGCCGCGGGCTTCGGTCGGAACCGCCGCGAGCGCCACGCCGAAGTCGAGCAGCTGCACGGCGCCGTCGTACGTGACGAGGATGTTCTCGGGCGAAGCGTCACGATGGACGATCTTGAGCGACTTGCCGTTCTCGTCCTTCAGCTCGTGCGCGTAGGCGAGCGCGCCCGCGGCCTCGCGCACGATGCGCAGGGCGACGGCGCGGGGTACGCCCCCCGCTCGCCGCTGCGCGCGCGATCGAATGCGCGCGAGAGTGAGGCCGTCGACGTAGTCGAGGACGAGGAACGGCCCGTCGTCGTCCTCCCCGGCCTCGCGCGCGTGCACGATGTTGGGATGGTGGAGACGCAGGGCGAGAGAGGCTTCGGCGTTGAACACCGCCGTCACCCGCTTTTCGGCGTCGGCGCCGAGCTTCAGCCGCTTGATGACGACGATCTCGGGATCGGCCGTGTCCTCGCCGACGCGCTTCGCCAGGCACACGTCGGACGTCGCCGCCCCACCGATGTGGGCGATCGATGCGAACCGCGCGCTCAGAGCTTCGGCCACGTCGACACCTGGACCGAAGGGTAGCCTTCCGGGCGGCCGGTGGACAAAAAGCTGACCGCTCGGCGGCGTGTCTCAGGTCGGGGCGGTGGCCTTGGCCTGGCGCGCGGCGTCCCCCCCGAGCTCGAGCAACCAGCGTCGGTCTTCCGGGTCTTTCGTCAGCGAAGCGGCCTTCTTGAACGCCGTGGCCGCCGCCCGGTAGAGAGCCGCCGCACGCCTTCTCTTCCGCGCATCGGTCGTCCGCAGGGCGACGAGCTCGCACGTCTTGGCGAGGGTGGTCCACGCCGACTTCCCCTCGGGAGAGAGCTCGGCGGCCTTGGATGCATAGTACAAAGACCTCGCCGGCGACTTGCGCCGAGCCCACCCTCGCGCGAGCTCCTCGGCCACGCGCGCCGCCTCTTCGTCGCCCGCCGCCTGCGCCGCGGCGTACGCCGACTCGAGCTTGGCCACCGCCCCCTTGGCGTCGCTCTTCAGGAGCGCCGTCGCCTCGGCGACGAGACGCGCGATGTCCCCCGCCGTCACAGGCGGTCCCTTCGGGCGAGGGTGGCCGAGAAGCGAAGGACGTTCGGCAGAGGCGTCGGGCGCATTCACCTCCAGAATACGCCAGGTCGCTCCTTGGGCGCGCCTCTCCTGCACTCCTCCTGCGCTCACGCCGCTTCGTCACCTCCGCTCAGAAGGCGGCAGCGCTCAAGGCCGTGTCTTCCAAGATGCGCACCTTCACGATGCGGTCGTTCTTGAAGGTGAAGACGTGCACGACGTCGACCATCTCGATGAGCTTCCCCGTCGCCTTCACCTTCAGCGTCAGGTCGACGGTGGCGTAGACCTGCGTGCCGTTCGAGGCGAGATCCCTCGGGTGAAAGTGGACGTGGTCCACGCTCCCGGCGAGCGCCTCGAAGTACCCCGCCACGTCGCGCTTCGAAGAGAAGACCTTGTGCCAGGGGACGCGGGTGGCGGTCGCGCTCACCACGCGCCAGTCTTCGAAGCCAACGTCCGCGAGCTGCTCGAGCACGAAAGGGAGGTCCCCCCGCCCGAACGCTGCGTACATGGCAGAAACCGTCTCGATGTTCTTGTCGCTCTTCATCGTCGCCTCCGATGAAGAAACCCTACGTTTTCGCCCTTCGGCGAACATCGGCAAGATTGCCTACGGAGCGCGGTGTGCCTCCACCTTCAGGCCAGGTCGTTCTCGATGGCGAAGAGGGCCGCCGCGCCGCGGGTGGTGACCCCGATCTTCCCGTAAATGTGCTGGTTGTGGTGCTGCACCGTGCGCGGCGACACCGCGAGGGCGACGGCGATCTCCTTGTCGGTCATCCCGCGGACGAGCAACCGCAAGACCGCGACCTCGCGCTCCGAGAGCCCTTTGGGAAAGCCGGCGCGCGCGCGCCTCGCCCGATGCCCCGCGGCCTCGAGCACGGCGTTCACCGCCGCGCGATCGAGACGACCGGCGCCGACCTCTTCGGTGAGGAGCTTCGCCGCGGCGTCGGCAGAGTGCGCCGCGCGATGCGGGCGAGCTTCGACGAGCGCTTGGTACATGTCGGCCGCCGCCAGGATCTTCGCCGGAAGATCGAGCGAGGCCGAGCGCGCGCTCTTGAAGTAGCCGCTCCCGTCGGCGCGCTCGTGATCGGAGGCGGCGAGCTCACCGAGCGACTTGAGGTGCGGCGAGCACGCGAGGATCCGTTCGGTGTGGTACGGGTGCATGCGCACGCGCTCCCACTCGCCGGCGTCGAGCGGTCCCGGCTTGTCCCAGATCGCGTTCGAGACGCTGACGCGGCCGAGATCGTGAAAGAGGGCGGCGAGCACGAGGTCGCGAACGCCACCTTCGCTCACTCTGAGCGATTGCGCCGCCCCCTCGGCGAGCGCAGCAACGGCGTGGGAATGGCCGAGGGTGTAGGGCGACTTCATGTCGGCAAAATCGGCGAGCACGCGGCCGATCTCTTCGAGCTCGTCCCTGGCGATGCTGGACCGAGGCTCGGGCTCGGCGTCGAGCGCCGGCTGGAAGAGCGACGCCCCCGAGGCCTCGGCGAGCGCGCCGTCGAGATCGTCGAGCAGCCGACGCGCCTCCTCCGGATGGAGCTGCCCGCCACTCCGCGCACCGATCATCTCGCGCACGAGCGAGGCTCCACCGACGCGAAGAAACATCGAGGCGACCTCGGCGACGGCGACGACGCGCGCGACCGGATGGATGTCTGCTCCCTTGATCCCGCGAGGCTGACCCTTGCCGTCGTGGCGCTCGTAGGTCTGGTCGAGCGCGTCCTTCACCGCGGCGGACATGCCGAGGCGCTCGGCGAGACGCACCGCGACCTCGCACCGACCACGAAACACGCCGGGGACGACCTTGGGCGCGCCGGCCATGAAGCGAGCGATGGCGCGCGCGGTCGCGACCTTCCCCTTCCCCTTGGCGAACCCCTCCCACATCTTGGGGAGCGCGGCGACGGGCTTCGCCGGATCGGTGTAGCCGAGCGCCCCTTTGAGCTCCATGTCGTCGCCCATCAGGCGCGTCTCTTCGCTCGCGCTCGACGTGCATCCGAGGTGCCGGAGGAGTGCCGAAAAATAGACGTCGCGCGGCGACGCGCCGCCGAGGTCCACGCGCTCCGCCAGCTTCATCGCGATGAGACACGTCCCGAGCGAAGTCTCGAGCGGCAGCGCCGCGCCGACGTCGGTGGCCATCGACAAGGCGAGAAGCGGCTCGGCGAGGCGTAAGACGCGAGGGGTGCTCATCGGTAGATCGGGCGCAAGGTGCGCAAAAGGGCGGCGATCCTGCAGCCCGCGCGAGCGAGACGCAAGCGGGGCGAGAGGTCGCCCATCGTCAGCCATGCCTTACTGCAATGTTCGACGCCGAGGCAGCGATTGGCTACGTTGGAGGTTCGCTCGATGGACGAGCGGGGGCGAGGGATGAAGCGGCTTCGCGAAAATCGGCGGACATGAGCACGTCCAGTGACTTGTCCGTCAACATCGGGTCGTTCGCCGGCGCGTGCACGCAGGACGGGAAAGTCATCTCCGTCACCTTGAGCGGCGAAGCGGACGGCGCGGGCGCAGGTCCGCTCGACGTCCTGCTTCAGCGCGTGCACGCGCACGCCACCGCCACGCACGCCAGCGAGGTCGTGCTCGACGTGCGTCAGCTCGGCTTCATGAGCGCCGGCTGCTTCACCAAGGTCGTCGGGTGGGTCAATCGCGTGCGCGAGATGGAATCGGCGCGACGCTACGTCATCCGCTTGAAGGGGACGCAGGCGAACGTCTGGCAGCGAAGGAGCCTCGACACCTTGAAGTCGGTGGCCGCCGACGTCGTGACCGTCGAGGTCTCGGGAGCCGCGGGCCCCAACTCGCGCGCGTGAGCGAACTTGCTCGGACGGCTGCTCAGGGGCTGGCGAGGGAGAGAAAGCACTCGTTCGCCGGCGGCGCCTTGGGGACGACGCCGAGCTCGGCGAGCTGCGCGCCGAGGGTCGACCAGCGTGCCTCGGTCATGACGCCGATGCCGCTCTTCGCCGTCTCTTCGTTCTCGATGAGCGGCTTCTGCGCCTCGGCCGCGGCGGCGAAGGTCTCTGCATCCATGGCCGTGTTGAGCTTCTGCATGACCGCGTTCGCCGGCTTCGGATCCTTGTCGTACGTACGCCAGCCCTCGGCCGATGCGGCGACGAAGGCGCGCACGAGCGGCATCTTCTCTTTGAGCATCGCGCCGCGGGTGACGAGCACGTTGGCGTAAGGGTTGAAGCCGGCGTCGGCGCCGAGGAAGACCTTGGGGGTCTCCCCCTTCTTCTTCACCGCGAGCGGCTCCGACGTCACGTAGCACTGCTGAGCGTAGCTCGGGTCGGAGAGGAACTTGGCGATGCCGCCGTCGTAGGGGACGAGCGTCGCGCCGGCGAAGCCGAACTTCTTCTTCATGTACATCCCGAACGGGAGGCCGGGCTCGAGCGCCAAGGTGCCGCTCTTGAGATCCGCGAGCGAGGCGAGGTTTCGCTTCTCGTGCACCATGATCCCCTGCGGCGAGGTCTGGAAGGTGCCGAAGATCGCCCTTACGTCGACGCCGCGCGCGCGCGCCGTGATGACGTCGTCGGCGCCGGCGACGGCGAAATCCGCCTGGCCGCTGGCCACGAGCTGCACGACGGGCGATCCGGGGCCGCCACCCACGAGCTCGACGTCGAGGCCCGCCTTCTCGTACGCGCCGCTCACCTTCGCCGCGTAGAGCCCGCCGAACTCCGGCTCGGGGACCCAATTGAGCTGCACCTTCACGTGCGTGACGGGCGAAGCCGGGCCGCCATCTCCCCTGCTCGTCGTCTCGGGCTTCGAAGACGTCTTGCAGCCGAGCGCCGCGATCGAAACGAGGAGGGCGAGGACGATGCGCATGCGCCCTACATAGTCGATCAGCGCGCGGCGACGTACCAGCGTTGCAGAGCGGCGCGCGAGATCGCCGACACCGCGCCGAACATCGCCATGCCGAGGAGCGACGAGCAAGCGACGGCGGCGAAGAGCAGATCGGTACGAAGCTGGCGGTACGAGGTCATCACGACGATGCCGAGCCCCGGGCTCCCCTCGGAGAAGCCGGCGACGAACTCGCCGACGATGGCGCCGATCACCGCGAGACCGCAGGCGATGCGAAGCCCAGTGGCGATCTGAGGCGCGGCGGCGGGGAGCTCGAGCTTCCACAAGATCTGAGAGCGCGACGCGCCGTAGAGCTTGAAGAGATCGCGGAGCGCCGGATCGATGCCGCGAATGCCGGCGAGCGCGTTGGTGATGACGGGGAAGACCGAGACGATGAACGCCGAAGCAGCGACCGCGCGCGGGCCCACGCCGCACCAGAGGACGAGCAGCGGGGCGATGGCGACGATGGGCACCGTCTGGAGCACCACGGCGTACGGGTAAAGGCCGCGCTCGAGCACGCGGGACGACGCGAGGAGGATCGCGAAGAAGACACCGACGAGCGCGCTGGCGACGAATCCCGAGAGCGCGGCGATCGCCGTCGTGCCGCAGGCCGCAAAAAGGTCGGCGCGATCGTGCACCAAGGACGCCATCACCGCGCTCGGCGGCGGAAGAAGATACGCGGGGATCCCGAGGCCGCGCGCCAGCGCCTCCCACAAGAGGAGGGCGACGATGCCGGCGACGAGCGGCGGGAGCGCGGTTCGTGTCACGCGGCCCCCTCTTCGAGGGCGGCGAGGAGCCGCGCCGCTTCGTGGGCAAACACCGGTTCGCCGCGCGTGGCCGCGGTCCTCTCGGCGGGGAGCTCCACCTTCGTGTCGAGGAGGATGCGTCCCGGCCGACGCGAGAGGACGACGGCGCGCTCGGCGAGGAAGGTGGCCTCGAAGATGGCGTGCGTCACGAACAGCACGGTGAAGCGGTGCTCACGCCAGAGCGCGAGGAGCCGCTCGTCGAGGCGGTGACGCGTGAGCTCGTCGAGCGCGGCGAAGGGTTCATCCATCAAGAGGAGGCGCGGTTTGGTGACGAGCGCACGCGCGATCGACGCGCGCATGCGCATGCCTCCCGAGAGCTCGGCGGGGTAGCGGCGCGCAGCATCGGTGAGCTCGACCTGCTCGAGCGCGGCGCGCACCGCGGTCTCGCGCTCGCTCGGCGGCATCCCACGAAGCTCGAGCGGCAGCGCGACGTTGTCGGCCACCGATCGCCACGGGAGCAGGTGCGCGTCCTGGAAGACGTAGGCGATCTCGTCACGCTTCTTGGCGGGGACCTCCACCGTCCCTTCGTCGGGCGCGTCGAGGCCGGCGACGATGCGCAGAAGGGTCGACTTGCCGCAGCCGGAAGGACCGATGAGCGCGACGAAGCTCCCCTCCTCGACGGACAGGTCCGTGCCGTCGAGCGCCTCGACGGACTCGGACGCGCCGAAGAGCGACGCGGGGGTTTGGAAGCGGCGCCGGATGCCGCGAAGGTCGATGGCGGTCGGCAACTCGAGCGGTGTAGAGCGGGGCGCGACCCGGCGCAATCCCCTTGCATGGGCGGCACGTCGAGGCGGACCTCCGTCCGTCGAGCGCTCGCGCGAGGTCTCGAGCCCGGTCCGCGCGCGTGCGTTCTTCGCTACTCTCGACGGGTGTCGCGCTCCACGACGAATCGCCTTCTCTTTGCCTTCACGACGATGTCGGCGGTGGCGCTGGTCAACGGGCTCGGGTGTGGCTCTTCGAGCGACCGCCCCCCCACGTCGGACACGACCCCCGACGGGGGCTCCGACGACGCCTCCACCCACGACGCGTCGAGCGACGACGCACAGGTAGCCGATGTCGCCACCGACGCGAGCCGCTTCGAGCGCGCGCGAGCCACGCAAGATCTCCCCGACGACGAGCCGGGCGCGTACCAGGTGCATGTCCTCTACGTGGAGCCGAAAGGCCGAACGAGCTCCCCCGCTCTCGATACCAGCGGCTCGATTCGCCGGAGCCTCGAGGCCACGAACGCGTGGCTCGCGCTCCAAACCGGGGGGAGAAGCCTAAGGTTCGACCGAGCAGGCGGCGCCATCGACATCACCTTCGTCAAGCTCTCCCTCGACGAGAACGAAGTCGCCGAGGGCGGCGACGGAGGCGCGGCCGATCCGCTCGCCGCACGCACCCGCCTCGAACAAGCGCTCGCGTCGAGTCTCACCGACGCGAAGAAGCTCTATCTCGCCTTCTACGACGGGCTTTACCTCGGGTCGTGCGGCAACAGCCCGCGGCCCGGCCACCTGCCGATCGTGTACGTGGGCGGCGTGTGGTCGTCGACGTTCCTGACGTCTCAGGCCGCGGCGAGCGCTACGTCGCTCTCGGTCTACGACACCACCCAGCTCCCGCTCCCGGTGACGCCGTTCGACGCGAAGCTGGGCGCCGAGACGGTGACCGTCACGTCGATCGCGGGGAACGTCGCGACCCTCGCCGCGCCGCTGGGAGCCCAACACGCCACCGGCGAGCTCCTCCTGCCGTCGAGTCGCCCGCAAGACTGCCGGCTCAACGCGCGATCGTCGACCGGCTCGGATCTGCACTACGAAGACTTCGCGGCGATGCACGAGCTGTTTCATGCGCTCGGGATCGTGGCCGACGGTGCACCCGACATCGCGCCGCCCCCTGTCGCTGGTGGACACCTGAGCGCGTCGAGCCCCGCGGGGACCGCCGACCTCATGTACCAAGGAGCCGCGCCCTGGGGGTGCAGCGTCGACAGCACGAGCGCCCAAACCTCGCCGTGCAAGGTCGATCCGTCGCACCGCAACTACCTCGATCTTCCCGACGCGAGCCCGCTCGTCGATCTCGGCAAGAGCGTCTTCGTCACCCCGACCGCCGCCGACGCGCGCCTCCCCGAAGGTTGGTGATGAGGCGCCGCGCGCTCCTCCTTGGGCTGCTCCTTGCGTGCTGCGCGTGCCGCCGGAAGGTCACGCCTCCCGCGCCGCTACCGCCGGTCGAGTACGTGGCGGCGACGCTCCGCACCGACGGCGTCACATTCTCCCTCGCGCGCGGTCCGGTGGGAACAGGTTGCACCGGCACGACGGGTGTCACGGTGCCGCGCGCGTCGGGCCCGTCGTACGATTTTGCTGCGGTGACGCGTTGCGCGCGCACGTTAAAGACGACCGAGCCGGGGCTCGCGACGACGTCGACCATCACCATCGACGCAGCGAACGAGACCCCGTACCAAGACGTGGTCTCGCTCCTCGACGCGGTGCGGAGCGACGCCGCGGGCCCGCTCTTCTCCGACGTGAAGCTCGCGCTCCCCGCCCCGCCGGCGGCTTCACCGAAGCCTTCGTCCGCGCCCACGACCGCCGCGAAGCTCGTCGCCGGTGGAGAAGCAGTGGACGGCACGCCGGTCATCGTCACGAAGAAGAAGATCCTCGTCGAAGACGAAGAGATCCGCACCTACGGAGGCCCCGCCACGGTGCTTAGCGGTCTCCCAGCGGCGGAGAAGCGCGGCGGCGCGGCCGGGTTCTATGTCGACAAGCTCGGGGCGAAGCTCGCGCCCGCGTGCGCGATGACGCGGAAGATCCGCGAGGCGAAGAAGCTCGATCCGGCGGCCCCGTGCGATCTCGTCCTCGTCGCCGACACGAGCATCCCTTACCGCGTGCTCGTCGAGGTGCTCGCCACCGCCGCCGAGAGCGGCTTCGGAGAATTTCACTTGATGGTGCTGCAGGGAGCGAAGCGATGAAGGGGCGCCACCGGGAGTCGCCGGCCGTCGAGAGCCCTCACAGCTTCACTTGAGCCCGAAGCGACGTGCCGCCGTGCTCGTCGGTGCACGCGAGATCGGCGACGAACGAGCACGCGTCGAACGACTGAAAGCGGCACGACCGCGTGGGGAGCGGCATCGCCCCGCGGCTCCGCGCATCGAGCGCCATGCGCTCGGCTTCTGCACGCGACGCCACGAAGAAGAGCGTCTCGATGGGCGGCTCCGCCGTGGGGTGGCTGTCCGGCGTGAAGATCCCGCACGCAAACGCCGTGGAGCGCGCGCAAGCGCGCGAAGGGGTGACGAGGCGACACGCCGAAGCGGCCCCCGCGTCGGGGGCAGCGGCGGCGCTGTTCGAGGGCGACGGACCGGCGGCGAGCGTGTCGTCTTCGTGATGCGGCGCGGGAACCGTGCTCAGCTCGGGCGACGGTTGATCGGTCACGCGACGCCAGGCGAGCGTCTCCCAGCGCGGCTGCGTGTACTGCGGATAGTCCGGGTCACGGCGCGGCTCGCCGCAGCTCGACGTCGCGGTGAGCAGGAAGAGTCCCCCCATCCAAGAACCAAGATCGCGCCGCATCGTCGCCTACAGGTGTTGGCCTTGTTGGTGGCACTGGAGACAGAAGTTCGTCGTCGACGCGCCCTGCGGGTAACCGGGGACCGGCGCGCCGCCGTCGGGGCTTTGATGAAACGCGTCGATGGCCGGGCTCACGTGCGACCCGAGGTGGCAGTTGACGCAGTCGGTGTTGGCGCCGCCGGCCGCGATCCCCTTCTCGAGCCTGTGGCAATCCAAGCAGCCCATGCGCGGGTCCGCGTGCGCCCCCGTTTGGATCGGGAACTTCGCCTCGGGGTGAAGCCCCGACAGCGGCGGACCTTGCGTCCAGCCCGACATGAGGTGGCAGTTCAAGCACGTGTGCGGGAAGGTCGTGTGATTCGGATCCTTCGCCGGCGCGACCTTGTCCGCGTCGTTCTGATGGCACGCGTAGCAGTCTTTCGGCGTGCCCTTGTAGACGGGGGGATTGCCCGTGTGACAGCTCGCGCACGGCGTGACCCGGTAGTTGTGACGCCCTTCGAGCGGCCACGAGTTGTGCGTGAACGACGACGGCTTGAAGCCCGTGTCGGCGTGGCACATCGCGCAGTCGAGCGGGAAGAACCCGGTGTGCTTCGGATCGGCGACCGCGTCGAAGTCCTTCTGGTGGCACCCTTGGCAATCGGTCGGCGTGTCTCCCTGCCTGAAGCCCTTGGTGTGGCAGGCGGTGCAGCTCACGCCGACGTGCTTGTTCTGAATCGGCCACCAATGGTGATCCACCACGATGGTCGGAACCCACGCCTTGGTGTTGTGACAGTCCTGGCAGGTCTGAGGCATCAAGTTGAGATGCACCGGGTGGGCGGCCGCGGTGTACGCGCCCGAGTGGCACGAGATGCACGCCTTGCCTTTGACTCCGTCGGACTCGTGGACGTCGCTGGCGGGGGAGCTGCACGCGAAGGCGGCTCCCATTGCGACCGCGCAGACGACGAGCGCCCCTCGCGCGTGCCCTCGGGGGAAGAACGTGAAGAGCCGCATGTGCCGTGCGAGCAATCTGACAGATGGTCCTGGCGAGGTCGAGTCCTCGGCCGCAGAGCCCGTGCACCCGCGGGGTCTCGGAGACGGATCGCTACGTGCATCCACGGAGGCCTTGGTTCCGAACGGCTAGGATATGGTCCAACGAATGGCGATGCGATCGGACGGGCGTTCGCTCTTGCAGCTCCTCGGGCTCTCTTCGCTCGCGTGGGCCGCGGCTTTCGTGCTCTGTGCGTGCAGCAGCGACGCGTCGACAGCGCCGAGCGACGCCGGAGATGGCGGCGCGCCGAGCGACGCGATCGCTGCGAGCGACAGCGGCGACGGATCGAGCGACGGAAACGGAGATCCGTCGCGCAACGGCGACCCTCAAGATCTCGACCCGACGAACGGGGATCCCTCGCTCGACATCGCTGGATCGTGGATCTACTTCGACGCGAATCAGCCGTGGATTCGCGCGGAGTTTTTCGGGTCCTGGCCGCCGCCGGCGACGCTCTACGCGTGGTCGTGCTCGGTCTACCTCGGCACGGCGAACGCGCCGGTGGTCACGTACACGGTGCAGAGTCTCGCGGGGACACAAACGGACACCGCCGAAGGGATCGACAAGGCGAAGATCACCTTCGCCATAGAGCCAAAAGGCTTCCGCGTGCTCTTCGCCGACGCGACGTTGCAGTTCGATCGCTACGCGCTCGAATGCACGGTGAAGAAGTCGAACACCGGCACGCTCGTCCAAGACGCGAGCGGCGCCTTCGAAGTGAAGACCAAAGAGCCGCGCGCGTTCGGTCCCTGAGCCGTGCACGTACACGTAGGCGTGGAGCCGCCCCCGGATCCCGCGGATCCGGCCCCTGATCTGGGGGATCACGTCCCCGACCCCGCGGGCTCGTAACTACGCGACTTCATCGAGCGACGCGCGATCTTCGCGATCGGCCCGCAACGTGCTCTCGGATAGGAAGAGAACTTGATGCGGACTTCCCGGTGGCAACCCACGACGTTCTTGGCGGTCCTCGCCGCCGTCACGCTCGTCTGCGCCGGCATGCTCGGTTGCTTGGGCGGAGGCTCGGACGGCGCGGGGCCGACGGCGGACGCATCGGACGAAGCCATGGACGCCGGAGCTTCCGACGGCGCGCTCCCCGGGCCCCCTGGGCCTCCGGCGCAGCCTCCGAAAGGGGCCGGTTTCACGTGCGAAGTGAAGCGGCTCCTCACGACGAAGTGCCAGACGTGCCACACCAACCCGCCCGTCGGAGGCGCGCTTTCGCCGCTCATGACGGTCACCGACATGCTGGCGTGGTCGAAGACCGACCCGAGCAAGACCGTGGCCGAGATCGCGCTCGCGAAGATGCAGGATCCGAACGCGCCGATGCCGCCGGCGAGCTTCCAGAACCCCGCCACCCCGGACGAGATCCAAGCCTTCGAGGCGTGGCTTCAGGCCGATCTCGTCGGCTTCTGTCAGGGCGCCGTCCCGCCGAACGCCACCTGCACGACGTGCCACGGTGACGAAACGCGCAAGGGCGCCGCGGGAACCGATCCGCAAATCTCGGTCGCGCCTCCGCACGGCACGAACGGCGAAACGCTCTCGAGCCAAGCGGCGGTGGGCGCCCACCAAGCGCACCTCACGAGCACCGACCTCATGAGCGCGCCGCTCCAATGCAACGACTGCCACGTGCTCCCCACGTCGACGTCGCACAGCAACGGCATCATCGATTTTTCGTGGGGACCGCTCGCCAAAGCGGCCGGCGCCAACCCCACCTACGACGGCACCTCCTGCGCGAACGTCTACTGCCACGGCGCGTTCCCCGGCGGGCGCACGGTCTTCGCCCCTTCGTGGACCGGAGGCTCGATGACCTGCGGCTCGTGCCACGGGACCCCTCCGGCGACGCCGCCGCACACGAACCCGGCCGCCGAGTGCTCGACCTGCCACGGCGCGGGCTATTCGACCAACGCGAAGACGGTCAACAAGGCGACCCACATCAACGGCGTCATCGACGTCAACTACACGAACGCGACGTGCACCTCGTGCCACGGCGACGGCACGCGCACCGGAATCGGCGGCTCCGATCCGCAAGTGAAGTCTTCGCCTCCGCTCGGCACGAAGGGTGAGACCGCGGCGACGACGCGCGCGGTCGGAGCGCACGCGGCGCACGTGAACCAGACGACCTGGTCGTCCAAGCCGCTTCAGTGCGTGGACTGTCACGTCGTGCCCACGTCCACCTCGCACAGCAACGGCGTCGTCGACATGGTCTTCGGCGGGCTCGCCAAGACGGCGGGCGCGACGCCGGCGTGGAACGGTACGACCTGCGCCAACACCTACTGCCACGGCGCCTTCTTCGGCGGCACGACCTCCGCCGCGCCGAGCTGGGCGACGCCGGGCGGCGTCGCGTGCGGCACCTCGTGCCACGCGCTCCCCCCCGCCACGCCGGCGCACACGAACCCCGCGCTCGAGTGCTCCAACTGCCACGGCGCCGGCTATTCGCAGACCGCGAAGACGGTGAACAAGGCGACGCACATCAACGGCGTGCTCGACACCACGACCAGCGGACAGACGTGTGCCTCGTGCCACGGTGACAACACGCGCGTCGCCATCGCCGGCGCCGATCCCGACTTGAAGTTCGCCCCCCCGCTCGGCACGAAGGGGGAGACCGCGGCGACGACCCGCGCGGTCGGCGCGCACCAGGCCCACCTCAACAAAGGGACCTTCAGCACGCCCATCGCCTGCAACGAGTGTCACGTCACGCCGATCAGCCTCACGCACAGCAACGGCGTCGTCGACATGGCGTTCGGAGCGCTCGCGAAGACCGGCGGCGTGACCCCCGCCTGGAATGGAACGACCTGCACCGCTTCGTACTGCCACGGCAACTTCACCGGCGGAAACACCGCCGGCGCCCCCAACTGGACGACGAGCGGCACGCTCGCGTGCAACTCCTGCCACGCGCTTCCGCCCGCTACACCGGCGCACTCGAACCCCGCGCTCGCGTGCTCCACGTGCCACGGCGCCGGCTACTCCTCGACGTCGCAAACGGTGAACAAGACGCTGCACATCAACGGCGTCATCGACGTGGACACGAGCTCGATGAACTGCAGCTCGTGCCACGGCGACAGCACGCGCATCGCGCTCTCGGGCGCCGACCCGGCGCTCAAGTCGTCGCCGCCGCTCGGCACGAAGGGGGAGACCGCCACCTCCACGCGCGCGGTCGGCATGCACCAGGGGCACCTCAACACCGGCACGTACACCACGCCGACCGCCTGCGCCGAGTGCCACGTCGTGCCGATCTCCACGAGTCACAGCAACGGCAAGGTGGACATGCTCTTCGGCACGCTCTCCAAGACGGGGAACGTCACGCCGACGTGGAACGGCACGACCTGCACGGCCTCGTACTGCCACGGCAACTACAGCGGCGGAAACACCGCCGCGGCCCCCAACTGGACGAGCGGAAGCGTCGACTGCACCTCGTGCCACGGCAACCCGCCGGCGACGCCCGCGCACTCGAACACCTCGCTCGCCTGCTCGCTCTGCCACGGCACCGGCTACTCGAACACGACGGTCAACAAGACGACGCACATCAACGGGGTCGTCGACGTCGATCAGACCAAGCTCAATTGCAGCTCGTGCCACGGCGACGGCACGCGCGCCGGCGCCACCGGCGCGGATCCGAAGCAGACCGCGGCACCACCGGTGGGCGTGCACGGCGAGACCGCGACCAGCAGCGTGGCGGTCGGCGCCCACCAAGCGCACTTGAACAAGGCCGATCTCACGGCGGCGCCGCTCCAGTGCAACGCGTGCCACGCGGTCCCCTCGAGCAACACGCACAGCGACGGCGTCGTGCAGGTGACGTTCGGCGCGCTCGCCAAGACGGGCGGCGTGAATCCGTCGTTCAACGGCACAGGCTGCGCGGCGACGTACTGCCACGGCAACTTCAGCGGCGGCGCGACGAGCGCCGTCCCCTCATGGACCGGCGGCGCGATGACGTGCACGTCGTGCCATGGCACCCCGCCGACCTCGGGGCTGCACATCGACCATCACAGCGGGATCGTCTGCGGCGATTGCCACGGGAGCGGCTACACCTCCTCCGCCCTGGTGAAGACGCTGCACCTCAACGGCGTGAAGGACGTCGCTGGCCCCAAGATCACGAGCTACACCGCGTCGACGAAGAGCTGCACGCCGACGTGCCACGGCCGAGAGACCTGGTGACGCGCCCTCCTCGGTGGGCGCGCCTTTAGTTCGATCCGCAGAACGCGACACACGAGCCGCTGCTGCCGCCGTCGGGGACGACGCACGCCCCCTGGCACTCGGAGCCGAGCGAGCTGCCGCACGGCGTGCCGGCGGCCTCGTGCTTTTGGCACGTCGCGCCGCCGTCGTGGGTCTTGCAGTAAAGGCGGTCTTGGCAGTCGGAGGAGCGGACGCACGGTGCTCCCTCGGCGACCGGCCCGCCCGAATTGCACGTACCGAGCTGACAGCGCAGGCCGTCGCTGCACTCGACCATGCTGAAGCACGATGCGTCGGCCCCCTTCGTGGCGGTGCACGCGCCTTGCTTCACCGCGGTAGTCGCGCAGTAGCCGCCGGTCGCGCAGCGCGGATGCGTGCCGAAGCCCCAGAGCAAGAGGTCGACGAACGCCGAGCCGTCGGGGACGTCGTTGCCACACGGCTTGCCGACCGCGGGCGGTGCCATGCACGTCCCGTCGGACTTCGAAGTCCATCCGACGCACGTGAGCCCGTCTTGGCATTCGTAGTCGTCGGCGCACGGCGCGCCGGCTGCTTGGTGTCCGACGATCGCCGTCGCGCAGCCACCGGCGTCGTGGAAGAGAGAGGTCGTCGGCTGATTGCTCGCCGAGCGCGCAGTGTCGGGGCACACCTCCGAAGCGAGGAGCGCCTGCATGTTCGCCGCGCACGACGACGCGGAGGCCGAGTCGAGCGACGCGCGCCCGCTCGCGACGCTCTTGCCGAGGTTCGTGCTGCAGGCGGTGAGGACGGCGCGCAGGAGCAGGTCGTCGAAGTCGTATTGCGAAGGGGCCGCGTCGCGGCTGCAGCACGACTCGAGCTTCGGCGCGTAGAGCGCCAAGGTGTGGGCGCAGAAGTCGTCGACACTCGAGGGGCCCGCGTCGCCGAGCGGCGCATCGACGTGCGCGTCGTTCCCGCTGGTGGAGCCGTCCTGCGTCGACGCGTCCATGGTCGTATCGACGCCGGAGTCGTCGCCGCCGCAGGCAACGAGCGCCGTGGCCGTCGTGCCGCCGAGGATGCCGAAGAGAGCGAAGAGCCGCGTCGCCACGCCCACGTTTCGAAGTCGCATTCGAACCAAGGTAGCGCACGCGACGAGACGTTCACGCTCCGAACGACGAAGTCGCGTCGTCGCTCACGCACCTCAACCGAAGATCGATGGCTGAGGTTCGCGGCTCAGGGGTAGCGAGAGCTGAAGTATTGATCGACCGCGGTGCGCTCCGGTGCGGTGAGCGCGCGATCGTAGACGAGCACTTCGCCCAGGTTCGCCGGAGTGGCACCGACCGAGACACCTCCGAGGTACGTGACGTCCGCGGCGCTGAAGTCCTCGACGGTGCCGTTGCCCAAGCCGCCCGCGGTTCGCGTGAGCGTCGCGGCCGTGCCGCCAACGGAGTAGGTGAGCACACCGGGAAGCGAGCCTCCTGCGGCGAAGCTCGAGATGGAGAGGATGTGCGAGCGCGCCGTGGTCGCGGTGGCGAGGTTGGAGTCGTACGCGTTGTTCGTCACGTAGACCCCTTCGAGGCTCCCGGCCGTGTCGAACGTGTTGGTGTCGAGCCCGAAATAGGTGCCGGCGGTTCCGAGCTTGCCTTGGTGCACGGCTTGGAAGCGATGGGTCAGGTCGCCGTTCGCGACGAAGGCAGCGATGGTTCGCCCGGACGTCGCCGAGAGACCCAAGACGTCGTTGCGAATCAGCGCCTGCCCGGCATTGAACGCCACCGCGGGCTTTCCGTTGACGCCTGCCGCGGCGACCGTCGGCGGCGTGCTCGTCGCGGGCGCGAAGGAGCGTCCGTGTCCGCTGACGTCGTCCCAACGACACACACCACCGTCGCGAACGGCGACGCCGAGGTCGCCGCGAAGCCAGAGCGCGAGGCCCGTCGTGGGGAGGCCGGCGTCCGCGGGGTCGAGCACGACGCCCGTCGGCACCGGACATCCCGCATCGTCGAACTGCGGTCCTGCATCGAAGCCCGAGTCTTTCGCGGCGTCTCCCGCCGCAGCGTCGGTCACGTCGGGGGGCGCGTCGGTCGACTGCGTCACGTCGCTCCCCGTGGAGTCGGCCGAAGCGTCCCCACCCGAGTCGGGCGTGCGGGAGGAGCTCGATTCGCTCCCGCAGTTCACCAGGAACGCGGCGACGGACAGGACGGCACACGCGGCGAACACGCCCCAACGACCTTGGCTCTTCATCGTCGAGCCCTACCACGCGGGCGTGGCCACCAATACGACGCGCTTGGGTGGCAAGCACGTTGCATGACCTTCGACAACGAGGAGGAGAGATCGTGCAAATCGACGTTCCTTACGGCATCACGAAGCGACTTTCGCGAACGACCATGGCCGAAGCCAGGGAGCGGCTCGCTCGTGCGCTCACGGCGGAGGGCTTCGGCGTCCTGACCGAGATCGACGTGCAGGCGACGCTCAAGGCGAAGATCGGCGCCGACATCACGCCTTACGTCATCCTCGGCGCGTGCAATCCGAAGCTCGCTCACCGCGCGATTGCCGCCGAGCCGGGAGTCGGTCTCCTCCTTCCGTGCAACGTCGTCTTGGCTACCGACGGCCAAGACACGCTCGTCTCCGCCGCATCGCCACGCGCGATGTTCGGCGTCACGCCCGCGCGTCCCGAGCTCGAGGCCATCGCTGGCGAGGCCGAGGAGCGGATTCGTCGGGCCGTCGAGAACGTGTGACGTCCGGGGGCGGCGCGGACGCACGACCTGCGTCGGCGAGCAGTCTTTGCGGAAGAAGCCTCGGGTACGCGGGATGCAGGTGTCCCACGCGAGAGGAGTCGATTCATGCGCGCCTTCTTGCTCGTCGTCGCAGCGTTCGTTGCGCCCATGCTCGTCATCGGCATCGCGCTCACCGCGGGCCCGCGCTGGCTTCTGTGGCCCGCAGGCGTCTTCGCCGCCCTCCTGGTCCTCGCCGTGAGCGAGCAGTGGCTCACCGAACGAAAGCCGCCCTTCGGTTGGCTCGTGCCGCTCGCGTTGATGATCGTCGCCGTTCTCGCCGTCGCCGTGGCGTCCCCCGGCGCCACGAGCTGGGTGCTGTGGCCGGTCTTCGTCGCCGCCCTCGTCGCGGTCGCGGCCGGCCTCCACGACGTCGTCACACGACGTCCGAGATCGGCGTCGAAGCGACCTCGGCGTGTCACCCCTTGAGGACGCCGAGCGGAACGAGACGCGCCACCTTGCGCGCGACGTTGGCGCGCTCGATGACGAAGACCTGTCGCCGGGTGCATCGGGGCAGCGTCACGACGCGTGGAGTTGGATGCGATTGTCCACGTCGACGACGCCGAGCACGTACCACGCGTCGCGCTCGGCGATGCGGCGCTGCTCCTCGCTCCGGAGCGTTCCCGACAGCGTCGCGCGCCCTCTGGCCGTGCGCACCGTGAGCTGATCGGCGTCGAGGAGTGGCTCCGCCTCGAGCGCGATGCGGATGGCGTCGGTGAGCTCTGCGTCGTTGTCCTCCTCGGGCGGATCGATGCGGAGCTCGTTTCGAACGGCGCGGGTGCCCGGGATCCACCAGGCGAGAACGCCGGCGAGCCGCGCGTGCGAGAGGCTCGGGACGCGGCCTTCGAGCGTGATGACGCCGGACGCGATGGTGGCGATGAGACTGCCGCGCGGCGCCAAGAGATCGCGGATGCGATCCTCGACCCCCTCGGCGGCTACGACGAGTCGGCAATCCTCGAACGCGAGCTCCCCGAGGAGCGCGTTACGATAGAGGTCGCGCATTTCGCCGTCCGGCATCTTCACCGGCGCTTCGACGACGAGGTGGTCGACGACACGCCGCACCTCGGGGAAGACCTGGACCAGCAGGAGGGCGCGGGTCTTGGCGGCGACGTCCGAGAGCTCCCCCTCCATCACGAGCGTTCCGTCCTCGAAGGCCAGCGTGATCGGATGGGCGCGAGCGTCGACGCGTGTATCGGCCTCGAGCGCGCGCCAGACGTGTTCGACCGTGGACGCGTTCGCTGCAATGGTGGCAGGTTGCATGGCTCGGTTACCTCTTCTTCTTTCGGTACGTGCCCATCAGAGTGGCCGTCGCGAGGATGTGACCCATCATGGCGTTCTCGAGGTCGCCCTTCGACGCGCCGCCGCCGAGACCTTCGAGCGAGCTGTCGAGCGCGTAGAGCTTGAAGAAGTACCGATGCGTGCCGACGGGCGGACACGGGCCACGCCAGCCGAGATCGTCCCAGTCGTTCT
Source organism: uncultured Polyangiaceae bacterium (assembly GCA_964531795.1). Taxonomy (GTDB): domain Bacteria; phylum Myxococcota_A; class Polyangia; order Polyangiales; family Polyangiaceae; genus CAZHHD01. Next base: position 150,748 of record CAZHHD010000014.1, read on the forward strand.
TCCCCTCCACGGCACCGATGGGGAGGGTCGCTCGCGTGGTCCCCTCGGGTAGTGCCCGCGTCTCGGCGGGGAGGTCGTAGAGGACCCAATGGACCCACGTGCGCTTCGGAGCGCGCGGATCCGGCGCGTCGGGATCGTCCACGACGAGCGCGAAGCCCACCGTCCCCTTCGGAGGATCGCTCCACGTGAGCTCGGGCGATACGTCTTCACCCTGGCAGGTGTGACGGCGCGGGATTTCGTGCTCGTTGAGGAAGCTCGGCGAGATGAGCTGGAACGCCATGGCGACGCGCTAAGCAGGGGGCGTGCCCGCGCTGGTCACGCGGCGACGTAGCTCCTTCGACGCCGATCCGCGCGACCGTCACGCACGTCGCGCGCAGGCGCGCAGGGCATTCGCGCTCTCGGAGACGAGCGTTCGAAGGTCACGAGGCGGGCGGCGTCTCCGGCGAGGCGAGCTCCGTGTCCACCTCACCGCTGCTCGACAGCACGCGAATGCGCCACGTGCCGTAGCTTTGTCCGAGCTGGCGTGCGCGCTGGATCGCTGCGCTCTTGCTCGGACGAAACTCGAACACGCTGTCCCCAGGCATCCGGACGACCCATCCGTCGTCGATCGGTACGATCTCGAAGAGTGCTCCGCTCATTTGAAACCTCCGCTTTCTCAGTCGACGACCGCCACGGTGCTGGCTTGCGGTCCGTTGTCGCCAGTCTCTTCGACGAAGCGAACCCGCGTTCCGATCGTGAGCCGGTCGAAGCCCCGATGCAGCACGCTGTTTCGGTGGAAGTAGACCTCGTCTCCTTCCGGCGTCGCGAGAAAGCCGTAGCCCTCGTAGGAGTAGAGCTTGGCCACCCGGCCGTGGCGCGTCGGTGTCTCGCGACGCTTCACGTCGCCGCGCTGCATACGAACGTGGTCCTCGAGCCGCCGCTGGGCATCGTCGAAGGCGGCGTCGATGCTGGCGTAGAGATCCTCCTGGTCCTTGCGCTCCGGGGGGTCGCGCATGACGACGAGCTCGTCGCCGGGCACCACGAGATCGATGCGGACGCGGTGGTGGTGCCCATGGCGCTTGTGGCGGTGTGGCGTCTCGATCATCACGTGGCACCCCGTGATGCGATCGAAGAACCGTTCGAGCCTGTCGGCTCGCGTGCGCACGTAGCTCTCGATGGGTTCGCTTGGAGTGATGCCGCGGAAGGTGATTTGGAGGGGCGTCTGCATGATTCGCTCTTCGGAAGCAACGTCGATGCCTCCGCGAGTGTCGCGCGAGAAGAGCACCTCCGGCGCGGTGCTGCGCACGGCTCCACGCGTCGGGCACGTGCGCGTCTCGCCGTTCGGATCGACGCGGGCTCCTGTGAGGTGCACGACCTGCATCGTGGCGCGCTCGCTGCGCAAGACGAGCGAGCTAGCGCGCGCCGACGATGCAGGCGATCGGTGGTCCCCTCGGGTTCCATCGGGGCACCCATCTTGCTCCCCGCCCCCACAACAGCGACTCGAACCAGGATGAGAAAACCAATGAACGTCGATCAGCTCATGACCAGGACCATCAAGACGTGCTCGATGAACGACACGCTGGAAGTCGCGGCCCGCATCATGTGGGACAACGACTGCGGCGCTGTGCCCGTCGTCGATCTGGACGGACGGGCCATCGCGATGGTCACCGATCGGGACATCTGCATGGCGGGGTTCACGCAGGGGCTGCAGTACTGGCAGATCCCCGTTTCGGTCGCGGCCTCGAAGACCCTCTTCGCGGTCCGCCCCACCGACTCCTTGCAGAAGACCGAAGAAGTGATGCGGGCTCGCCAGGTGCGGCGGGTCGCCGTCACCGACGACAGCGGGAAGCTGCTCGGTATCGTCTCGCTCAACGATCTTGCGCGGCACGCCGCTCAACGCGCGGACGATCTCGCGCTGGAAGACGTCGCGAGGACCCTCTCGGCGATCTGCCTGCGTCCTCGGCCGGCGACGGCGAGCGCGAAGCAATCGTCGCGAGCACACGCGGCCTGACCTCGGCGCTGCCCCTGCTCGATCGGCTCGAGCCGATCACGCCGCCACCTACGACATCCCTCCTCTGGAGTCATCGTCATGACCGAACGATTCGCCTTCGACGCGGCCGGTGAGCAGCTGACGGCCCACGTGTATCGGCCGAAGAAGCCCCTCGGGGCAACGCTCCTCCTGGGTCACGGAGCGGGCGGCGGGCAGCGGGACCCGTTCATGACCGAGCACGCCACCGGTCTCGCCGAGCGTGGCGTGCTCGTCGTCACCTACGACTTCCCTTTCATGGAGCACGGTCGACGGAAGCCCGATCGCGCCGAGGTGCTGCAGGCGGCGTTCCGCGCGGCTGTCGTGGCTGCGCGACAATGCCGGCCAAAGAACCGACTCTTCGTCGGGGGGAAGTCGCTCGGCGGTCGCGTCGCGTCGGAGGTCGTGGCCGCTGGTGGAGCAGACGTCGAAGACATCGGGGGGGTCGTCGTTCTCGGGTACCCGCTGCATCCGCTCGGCAAGCCCAAGGCCTCGCACGCGCGCCACTTGGCCGCGCTCAGGGTGCCCATCCTCCTCGTGCAAGGCACGCGCGATCCGTTTGGGACGCCGGAGGACCTTCGTTCGCTGCTCCCGGACCTTCCGAAGGGGAGCTCGATCCACGTGGTGGACGGCGGTGATCACTCCTTCTTGGTGTCGCGACGCGGGCACCTCACCCAGCGAGAGGTCGACGAGGACATCCACGACGAGCTCGCGCGCTGGATCACCGAAGTGACGACGGTGCCGAAGAAGGTCGCGAAGGCGTCGCGGAGGCGCGCCCCCGCCCCTCTGGCGGTCGGCACGGAGGTCCGTGCGTCCCGACGCGCCGCGAGCACCTAGAGACGACAGAGAAGGGAGGACGACGATGGCTCGATGCATCTCGTGCGGCAACGACTACGACAAGACCTTCGAGGTCCACGTGGACGGCCGCAGCTACACGTTCGACTGCTTCGAGTGCGCCATTCACAAGCTGGCGCCGACGTGCGCCCACTGCGGGTGCCGCGTGCTCGGCCACGGTGTCGAAGAGGAGGGCACCATCTACTGCTGCGCGAGCTGCGCGCGCGAGATGGGAAAGACGGATCTGCGCGATCGAGGCGACCCCTTGCGCATCGAGCTGTCGCTCCACCGGTAAGACGAGGCGTCCGCCGCGCCAGAGGCTCTACGGACGTCGCTCGGGCTCGCGCGCGCGCTGCCTCGCGACGAGCGCGGCGATCTCCGCGAGCTCCTCGGAGAGGCCCGCCACGGCGTCGTCGATGGACAGGACCCCCTCGAGGGTGCCGGCCTCGTTCACGATCGGCACGCGGCGCACGCCGAAGGAGCGCATGCGTCGAAGCACGTCTCCGACGTCCTCGTCGGACGTGGCCGTGATCAGCTCTCGCGTCATGACGTCGCCCACGTCGAGCGTCGCCAGGTGGGCGCTGTCCTTGGCGAAGACACCGACGACGATGTCGCGATCGGTCAACATCCCCACGGGCCTTCGCCCGCTCGCCCCCTCCTCCGCGTCGTCGACGACCACGAGCGCGCCGACGTGCTCCTCCCGCATCCTGCGGACGGCGTCGAGGAGAGGTTCCCGCCGACGAGCAACGGCAACGTGACGCGTGAGCACTTCGAGCACTTTCATTTCGTCCTCCGGGTCCAAGCTTCGGCACTCGTGCAGGTTCGTCCCCCGCCGGGGATCGCGAAGCTCGTCACGAGTGCACAGAGCTTATGAGGTGCGCTCTAGCAATCCCGGTGCCGACGAAGGGCCCGGGCACTCGCGCGTGATTCGATCGAGCGAAGGCGATTCGATCGAGGGAACGCGCGCGCGTGCCCGGTGTCCCTCGCCGGCGACTACCGCGCAGCGTGTGCGCCGCTGTCGCGTTGCGGCCGGGCCTGCGCGATGGGCTCGAGGATGGTCTTCAGGTTGTGCAACAACGTGTCGAGCTCGCGCTCGTTGATCTTGACGAGGATCGACTCGGCGATCTTCCCGAGCAAGGGCGTCGGGATGTCGTACTCGACCTCGACGGTCAAGAGCATGGAAGCGCCGCGCGCTTCGTACGTCCATCGCAGCGTGCTCGGGATGCCCGCCTCGTTGCGCATCTCGACGAACTTGTTCGTCTCGACCTTCTTCGGCTCGGCGTGCCCGTGGAACTTGAGCCCCGCCATCTTGTAGGTCCAGTCGAAGCTGTGCCACCCGCCGGCTCGGGTCTCTACGTTCGAGACCTCCACCATGCTGGGCCACACGCTGGGAAGGTTCGTGGGCGTGGTCACGAACTCGTAGACGCGCTCGACCGGAGCTTTGATCTCGAGACTCTTCTTCATCTTGTGCATGACGACCTCCTTCGGAGCGGAAGAGGTACGCACGAGTCGTACCGACCGACCTCGGATCGTGCCGAGGCCCACGACGCGCTGAGTCTGCGCAGGTGCGCAAGGAGGCTTTCCCCAGTCTCAACCGGCGAGGACGGAATCGATTCGCCGTAGCCGAGCACAAGTTGTCCCCAGGGCCGTGTGCACGCATTGCAGAGCTCCCCTCCCCCTCGTGACGCGCGCCAGCCGCGCGACCGCGCAACGACGGGCGTGATCGAGGCACGCGAAGCCCTCCGGAAGGGAGCGTCCGCGTCGCGCGGTTTGCGCGGAGGGCGCGCACAGACCGTGGAGCGGCCTCGCTGACCGGCGCTTCTATCCGGCCTTCTCCAGCGGGGCCTTCGCCCTCGGCGTGCTGGCGCGCTCTGCACGCTCCGCTCCGAGTCGCACGCGCACCTCGTGAACGCCCCCGTCGGCCGCGACCGTCGAGGGGAGCTCGAGGCGGTTCGACGCGCGTAGGGCTCCGTCCACCGTGATCGAGGTCACGCCGCGGCTCACACCGTCGGGGTTCTCGACGACGACGTGGATCGTCTCCGAGCCGGCGCGCACCCAGGCCTCGAACCCGCGCCACTCCCGGGGAATGCACGGGTCGATCGCGAGGTCCCCGGAGGAGCGGGAGAGCCCCAGGACGGCTTCCACCCCGAGTCGCCACATCCACGCCGCCGCCCCCGTGTACCAGGACCATCCTCCGCGACCGACGTAGGGCGCGTTGCCGTAGACGTCGCCGGCGAGCACGTAGGGTTCGACCTTGTAGTGGTCCCGCGTCTCCGGCGTGCTCGCGTGCAAAATGGGATTCAGGAGCCTCAGGATCCGCTCGGCGCGATCGCCGTCGCCGAGCATGGCGTGGGCCCACCCGAGCCAGGTCGCCGCGTGCGTGTACTGCCCGCCGTTCTCGCGCACACCGGGCGGGTACGCGCGAATGTAGCCGGGGTCCTTCGTCGAGCCGTCGAACGCCGGCCAAAGGAGCAAGACGAGCCGCTCGGCCTCGCGAGCGAGCAGGTCGTCGGCGGCGCGCACCGCGCGTCGAGCCCGCGCCTCGTCACCCGCCCCGGAGATGACCGACCACGACTGCGCGATCGCGTCGATGCGGCAGACGCGCGCCGACGCCGAGCCGAGGGGCGTGCCGTCGTCGTAGAAGGCGCGAAGGTACCAGTCGCCGTCCCACGCCGATTCGTCGAGGTGCTGGCGCAAGGTCTCCGCCCGCGCGCGCCACGAGGCGGCTTCCTGCGCCTCCCCCAGCCGCTCGCAGACGTCGGCGAACTTCCGCGCCGTCGCGTACGCGAACCACCCGAGCCACACGCTCTCTCCGAGTCCCTTCGCGCCGACGCGGTTCATCCCGTCGTTCCAGTCTCCGTCCTTCATGAGCGGAAGGCCGTGCGGGCCGGCGGTGAATCCACGCTCGAGGGCGCGACGGCAGTGCTCGACGAGCGTCCCGTCGCCGCCCTTCTGGAACGTGCCGTACCGGTCGTGCTCTTCGCGGCGGAGCTGGTCGGCGGTCAGGTAGCTCACGCGCTCGGAGAGAATCCCGACGTCCCCCGTCGCGAGAACGTAGTGACAGGTGACGAACGGCAGCCAGAGCATGTCGTCGGAGCAATGCGTGCGTACGCCGCGGCCCGAGGGCGGATGCCACCAGTGGAGGACGTCTCCTTGTTCGAATTGATGCGAGGCGGACTCGAGCACGTGCGCGCGAACGCGGTCGGGTGCGGCGTGGACGAGGGCCATGACGTCCTGGAGCTGATCGCGAAAGCCGAACGCACCGCTGGACTGGTAGAAGCCGGTGCGCCCGAAGAACCTCGACGAGAGCGTCTGGTAGAGGAGCCATCGATTGAGCATGAGATCGAGCGCGGGCTCCGGGGTACGGACGCGCACGGCCCCGAGGAGCTCGTCCCAGTGCGCGTCGACGGCGGTGCGCGAAGCGGCGACGGCGGAGGGATCGCGGAAGCGCTCGATCAGACCGAAGGCCTCTTCGCGCGTCTCGGCCTCGCCGAGGACGAAGTAGGTCGTGAGCGACGCTCCGGGCGCGAGATCGAGGTGGACTTGAAGGGCGGCGCAGGGATCGATCCCGAGGTCCGTGGCTCCGGCGAGACCCCAGCGGCGGAGCGCGTCGGGGAAGGCGTAGTCACCGCGGCCGAGGAACTCGCTTCGATCACAAGTGAAGCCGTGGGGAGCGCGATCGGCAGCAAGGAAGGCCACGCGCCCAGCGAACTCGGCTTCCCACGAGGTCTCGGCGAAGAGGCAGCCATGCGCGCCGTCGTGCGACGTGCGAACGTACGCTGCTCCGTCCTCTCGCCGCGTGCCGAGCACCCACTCGGTGTAGTAGGTCGCGGTCAGGCGCCTGCGCCCTTGGCGGCGATTCTCCAGGCGTAGACGCGCGATCTTCACCGGCGCGTCCGGCGGAACGAAGATCGTGAGCTCTTGGTAGAGCCCGTGGCTCTCGGTCTCGTAGACGGTGTATCCGGCTCCGTGACGAACACGCGTCTCGGCGCCGGTGCCCGCGGGGAGCGGCGTCGGCGACCAGACGGCGGCCGTCTCCTCGTCACGAAGGTAGAGGACCTCGGAGGGGACGTCGGTCAGCGGATCGTTTCGCCACGGCGTCAGGCGGTTCTCTCCGCTGTTCAAGGACCACGTCGCTCCGAGCGACGACTCGCTCACGAGGCAACCGAAGACGGGGTTGGCGAGGACGTTGCACCAGGGCATCGGAGGCACGCGACCGTCGGCGAGACGGACGACGTATTCGCGCCCGTCCTCGGAGAAGCCGCCGACGCCGTTGTCGAAGAGCAGCGGAGAACAGGGCGGCAGCGCCCCTCGAACCGGCCCCTCGACGGCCAGTGTCCCCTCGAAGTGAGGGAGGAGCGGCGGGCGCGCCGGGCGCGCGGCCAACTGCTCTTCGAGCGTGCCGGCCTTGGCGTCGAGCCACACGCGCGCCGTCCCCTCGAGACGCTCGCGCGCTTCGGGATCGAGCTGATCACTCGCGACGATGTAGATCCCGCCTCTCCGATGGATCCAGTCGAGCAACCCGAGCTCGGAGACCATCCGTCGAATCGCGTCGCCGCCTTCGCCGAGGTACCCCGACGCCGTCTCGTCGAGGAGAACGACGTCGAACCGCACGCCGCACGAACGCAAGTAGCGCTGAACGCCGAGCACGTCGCGCACCACGCGGGCGTCCGCGCCGGGCCCGGTGCGCAGGAGGAGGATCGGATCGTCCCCCGAAATGCCGTGCCCCCAAAGACGACTCCTGCAAGGTCGCGCGTTCGACAGGACGTTCGTCGGAGCTCGCATTCGTCGATCGGGATGCAGGAGCCCGGTGAGGATCCGTTGCGCGACGGAGAGCAGAGCCGGGTCGAGCCCCGCCTTCTGGACCCGCCGCGCCGCCTCGGGCTCGGCGTCGCGAACCGCCCAGCGGACGACGTGCAAGGATCCGTAGCGACGCGCGAGATCGAGGGTCGCGTCCCGCGAGCGCGCGACCGCCGTGACGAAGGCGAGCGTGGCCTGCGCTCGGGGGGCGAGCTCCACCCGCGCCATGACGGCCATGATGGGATCGAGCACGCATCCGGTAGGGCCGGAGGACGAGAGCTCCTTCTCGTGCACCAGCGCTTGCGGCGCGCGCGCGCTGCCGTGGCGCCCGACGAACGCCGCGCGGTCGGACTCGGAGCCGACCCAAGCCACGTCGCCTTCGTCGGCGACGAGTCGATGGACGACGACGGCCTCCGGATCCGACGGCGAGCGCAGGCGCCGCGTGAAGAGCACGCCCGAGACCTCGGAGATGGACTCGCTCTCCAGAAACAGCTTCGAGAAAGCCGGGTGCCGCGCCGCGGTGAGCGCAGCTTCGAGCACCGGCTCCGCCGAGCTCGTGACCGTGACGTGGCGCGTGCGGTCGGTCTCGTTGTGGATCGTGACGAGCCGGATCTCGACGTCGTCGGCCGGCGCCACGGCGACCTCGGTGCGGATCGAGAGCCCTTCTTGCCGCACGAGGAACTCGATCTTGTGTCCGTGAAACACGGTCCGCGTGCCGCTCGCCGTCTGCGTGGGCGCGCGCGTCGCCGACCCGAGGCGTCCGGTCTCTTCGTCACGCACGTAGATCCACGTGCCGTCGACGTCGCGTGACTCGTCGAGCAGTCCACGCGTGATCTCGAGCTCGCGCCAGCGCAGACCGCCGGCGCCGGACTCGGTGAGGATGGTGGTGAGACGCCCGTTGCCGAGCACCCACGTCGGCGGTGGGCCCGCCTCGCGGGTCGCCGGCCACGATTTTAGCGCCACTTCGCCGGTCGGCGCGGCGATCTTCGGCTCCACGGCGACGGTCGGCGACTCCAGCGCCGGCGAGGGCGGGACGCGCTCGTCGAGGAGGAGCTCACCGCTCTTCACGATGGGATCGGAGTGGAAGCGTCGGACGTGGGCGCGGTCGCAGAGGAAGTTGTCGAGCGCCGCCAGGATCATTCCCTGGTGATGGGCCATGTGCGCGCGGACGACGGCGTGCTCCCGCTTCGTCCCTTCGCGGGCTCGCGGGACCGAGGTCTCCGGGGCGCGCTGAAAGTCCACGGCGTCGTAGAGCCCGTAGAGGCCCATCGCTCCCAGCCGCTCGAGCTCTCGGAAGTTCCGCGTCACCGCGCGCGCACGCGAGGGGGCGAGCGCGAGGGCAGAGGCGTACGGCGCGACGACGAGATCTTCCTCGAGCCCGCGTTTGAGCCCGAGCCCTGGTGCGCCGAACGATCGATACTGGTAGGTGCCGTGAGCGTCGAAGTGGGCGTATGCGGACTCGCTGATCCCCCACGGCACCTGCTTCTTCGCTCCATAGGCGATCTGCGCCAGCGCTGCGCGCTCCTCGCTCTCGGCGAGCAGCGTCTCCTCGTGGCTCCGCATGAGAAGCGAGGGCATGAGGTACTCGAACATCGTTCCGCCCCACGAGAGGAGCGCCGGCGCGCCGGCCATCTCGGTGAGCGGTCGACCGAGTGCGTACCAATGGGTCTCGGGTGCGTCCTTCTTGACGATGGCGAGGTAGCTGGCGAGCCGCGCTTCGGACGCGAGCAAGTCGTAGTGGTGCGCGTCGAGGCGATCGGCGGTGACGTCGTAGCCGATGTGAAAGAGCTTTCGCTCGCGGTCGTAGAGGAGGGAGAAGTCCATCCTCCGGAACTCGGCATCGGCGAGCGCCGCCAGCGCTTGAAGCTCGTCGTGAAGGCGGCGGGCCGCTTCGGCTCCGCTCGTGAGGGCGGCGAGCATCCGCTCGATCCAAGAGGCGCGGTCGGCCGACGGCGTCGCGAGCGACGGGAGGAGGGCCTTCGCCGCCTCGCACGCCGCGGGAATTTGCGAGAGGGCGAGCGTCGGGTGAAGGTCGAGCGCTCGCCATTCCTCTTCGCTCGGCGCGCCCGACGCGTGCGCGAGGCGAAGCCACGGATGCAGGTTGTCGATCTGCCTCCCTAGATCGCGCGCGTGCCGGTGAACGGCGTCGAGCCACGCGCGGAGCTCGTGGAGCGCCTCGGTGTCGTGCCGGTACGTCCCGAGCTCGATCCACTCGAGGAGCTCGCGATCGAGCGCCGGCAGATCCTCCTCGCACAGCTGGACGATCCGCTCGCTGACGTTCCCGAAGTCGCCCGGGGCGGCCTCGACCGACTTGCGAATGCGCAGGGCGAGAGAGCGCACCGCTTGGCCGGCCCCCTCGCGGGGGAGACGGATCCGCTCGAGCGCGCCGTCGAAGAGCGCGAGCACGTCGCCGAAGCTTCGCCAACTCTCCTTTCGCACGACCGGCGCCTGGGCGATCTCGAGACACCCCTGCTTGAGAGCGAGGAGGCATCCTCCGAGATTGCCGCTGTCGACGGTCGACACGTAGCGCGGCAAAAGAGGCTCGAGCGTGCGCGTGTCGTACCAGTTGAGGATGTGACCGCGGTAGCGCTCGACGCGGCCGAGCGTGTCGAGCGTGCTCTTCACGAGGACCGACAGCTCACTCGCGCTCGTGAAGCCGAAGTCGTAGGCGGTGAGCGCCGACAGGAGGAACATCCCGATGTTCGTCGGTGAGGTGCGATGCGCGACCTCGGTGCGCGGCTCCTCTTGGACGTTGTCCGGAGGCAGCCACTGGTCGTTCGGCCCCACGAACGTCTCGAAGAAGAGCCAAGTCCGGCGCGCGAGGAGCCGGAGCGCTCGGACGTCGTCCTCGTCGATGCTTTCGTGACGCCGCGCGCGCACGCCGGAGAGCCAGCGCGCGATCTCCGGCGCAGCGATCCAAGCGGCGGCCACCGCGACGAGGGGGAGCGATGCGGCGGGCGTTCCGAGAGCCGCGGTGACGAAGACCCCGAGTCCGAGGACGGGAGAGACGGCCATCTCCTTCCAGACGAGGCCCCGGCTGCCCGATCCTCCGACGGCGCGCGCGGTCGCCGCCGCGGTGGTCCATTGAAGGAGGTGCTTCTGCGTGATCGTCATGCGAACGAGGGCGCGCACGATGGCGTCGAGGGAGAGGGCGGCGTCGTGGGGCAAGAACACGAGAGTGAGCCCGCTCCGCTCGAGCCGCGTTTCAAGGCTGCCGCCGCCGAGGACGAGCGAGGGCAAGAAGAGCGCGACGAGGCCGCCGAGGATCCACGAGAGCGGGTGCCCCCAGGCGCCCAGCGCGCCGGCGACGAAGAGAACGAGGACCGCCGTGGAAAGAAGGCTCCGCCGGAGGTTGTCGAAGATCTTCCACCGGTCGAGCGCGCTCAGCCGATTCTCTCCGCGCTGCGCGTCCTTCAAGGGGACGCGAGGCAAGAGCCACTGGGAAAGCTGCCAATCGCCGCGGATCCATCGATGCTTGCGGCGGGCGTAGGCGAGGTAGCTCGGGGGGTAGTCCTCGTAGAGGACGATGTCGCTCGCCAGCGCTGCGCGGCCGTGAACGCCTTCGAAGAGATCGTGGCTCGCGAGCGCGTTGTCGGGGACGCGCCCCTCCACACTCTGCATGAACGTGTCGATCTCGTAGATGCCCTTTCCGACGTAGATCCCAGCGCCGAACAGGTCTTGGTAAACGTCCGAGACGGCGTGCGTATAGATGTCGAAGGCAGCGTCGCCGGCGAACAGCCGCGCAAACCGTGACCGGCGACCGCTCGTGGGGCTCGTTTCGATGCGCGGCTGGGCGACGGTGTAGCCCGCCGTCACCGCGCCACGAGCGTCGAAGACCGCGCGGTTCAGCGGGTGAGCGAGCAGGCCCACCATGCGCGCCGCGCCCCCCATCGGAAGCTCGGTGTCCGCGTCGAGCGTGATCACGAAGCGGACCCGTTCGAGGCCGCGCGGATCTCCGACGTGCTTCACGTAGCTCGTCGTCTTGTCGCCGCGGAGGAGCCTGTTGAGCTCCTCGAGCTTGCCTCGCTTGCGCTCCCAACCCATGAAGCGCTGCTCACTCGGGTTCCAGCGCGGCTCGCGATGGAGCAGGTGGAACGGTCCGACTCCGTCCGTGCCGTGCCGTGCGTTGAGCTCCTCGATCCAGTGCGACGTCAGGTCGACCAGCGATTTGGTCGCGGCCGCGCGGTCGGCGTCGGCGGACTCGGCGTCGGCGTCGTCGGTGAGGAGCGCGAAGGCGAGCTTCGGATCGGGGTTCGCGAGGTAGTGAACCTCGAGCTGCCGAACGAGCGACCGGACCTCCGCTTCCGTGCCGAGGAGCGCGGGGACGGCGATCACGGTCCGACAGTCGTCGGGAATCCCCGACGAGAAGTCGAGCTTGGGAAGCGCGCGCGGGCGAACGACCTTGGCCACCACCCGCTGGACGAGCGCGGTCGCGAGGCTCGACGCGGGGATGGCCGCGACGACAAGGGCCAGCGCCTTCACCCACGCGGGGCGACCGGTCAGCGCGCTCGAGCCGAGGAGGACGAGGACCCCCGCGGTGAGCGTCAGGATGGCGCCGACGTACGTCAGCGCAGGGCTTCGCTTGGCGATCGCCAGAAGGCGGTCGGCGAGCCTCGGCGCGCAGCCGACGCGACGCTCCAGCGCGCCTCGCTCTCGGCCGACGAGATACTCCCCGACGTGTCCCCCACGCGTCGTCGGATCCTGCTCGCTCGCGAGCTCGACGGCGGCGCGCGCGATCGACAGCTCGTCGTGCTTCGTCCGCCAGGCAATCTCTTCGACCACGCGTCGATAGGCGTCGCAGCTGGCGAAGTCCATCGCCGGGTAGATGCCCGCGGGGTCTTTGCGGAGCACGGCGTCGACTCGACTCGAACGCTCGAAGAACGCCTTCCAGTCGATCTCGGACAGGAGCCGGAGCGCCTTGACCACGTTCTCGACGCCCTTCGCCGGCTCGACGCCGACGTCGTGCTCACGCGGGCGCGAAGAGAGAGCGGCCGCGGCGGGAACGAGCTCGGCGAGGAAGCCGTCGAGCGCGCGAAGCGCGGCAGCTCGGAGCACCGCGGGCAGCGCCCACAGCTCGCCGATGGTGAGCGGCGCGATGGCTTGGTAGGCGTCGAAGAAGGCGTGCATCGACGCCACGTCGAAGTCGAGGGCGGTGGTCTCGAGGAAGCGACGCGTGAGCACGAGAAGGCGCGGGGCTCCCTTGCTCTCGCCTTCCGCGAGCAGGGGAAGTCGGCGTTGGAATCCTGTCGGGAACTCCTCGTTCACCTGACGCAGGGCTCGTCGAAAGACGTACTCGTTGTCGAGGAACCACTCCGAGGCCTTCTGGTGCGCGGGCTCTTCGGGGCGCGCCGCTCCCCAGATCACGTGGATCGCGGAGAGGCGCGCCGGCATGGAGGCGAGATCGGCGAAGAGAGGCGCGCGGCTCTTGGCACGCTCGAGCCGGTCGTGAGCGCGCGCGAGGTCGCCGGCGACGCGTTCGAGCGTCGATGTCGTCTCGCCGCTCGCGAACCTCGCGTCCGTCTTGGCGTTCAAGTCCCCTCCGCGGGGCCGGAGTGCGGGATTCCGCGGAGCGGGGCGGCGTGGCGCTCGCCGACAAGCTCGTCGTTGGCGCGATGCTCGGTCTCGCGCAGGTCTTGGATGACGAGCAGAGCCGGCCGCGCATAGCTCAGGAGGTACGACGCCACACTGCCGAACGGTCGCGCGGCGTTGCACGTCGTGCCGTGCGCCGACACCACCATCAAGTCGACGTGCTCGCGCTCGGAGAGGGCGAGAAGCGCCTGCCGTTCGTCGGACTCGCGAAGAACGACGGTGCGTACGACGACCCCGTCGCGCGCGAGCGCGCTCGCCGTGTGGTGAAGGTAGCGTTCTGCCGCCGTCTCCACGCGCCGCGCGAGATCGCGGGCGTGGCTCAAGTCCTCTCCCGAGAGGATGGCGCTCGGGAGCGGCTCGGGGACGACGTGCGCGAAGAGAACCTCCGCGCCGTGAGTCCGCGCGATCCGTGTCACCGTCGGGAGGACGCACTCGGTGCGCGTCGAGCCGTCGAGCGGAACGAGGATCCGGCGCGGCGCGCCGGCGTCGGAAGCTATCGGCACGGGACGGGCGACGAAGACCGACCCGCGCGTGAACGCGAGGACCTGCTGCACGGTGGTCCCGAGCGCGGGGTCGACGCGCCCGCTCGATCCATGGCTCCCGAGAATCGTCAGATCGGCACGGACGTCGGCCGCCACCGAGACGATGCGTGCAGCCGGCAGCCCCTGCGCGATCATCGTGCGCGTCGACGGTCCCAGCTCCTTGGCCCGCTCGCGCACCTTGTCCAAGTAGGCCTGCGCCTCTTGCCGCGCGATCTCCCACGCGAGGGGATCGAGGCTCGCGCGCGCGGCTTCCTGCGGCGCCTCGAGGACGTGCAAGAGCGTGATCCGCGCGTCGAACACTTTCGCCAGCGCGACCGCGTGCGGAATGCACGACTCGGAGAGCGGCGATCGGTCGAGGCAGACGAGGATGTGCTCGATCCCCGTGGGCGCCAGCCTGCGAAGCTCGCTGATCCGCTCGGCGCGCTCTGCGCTCTCGATGCTTTCTTCTGCAACAGGTGCCATGTCGCCCCCTTCGTGTCGGTCCCCCGGTATCAAGTTCCAAGCCAGCCCGATTCGTCGCCGGAGACCGCGACTGCGCGCTTCCACGCCGAGAAGCTCGGCGAGGGCGCGCCTCGACTGCGGGGGGGTGCAGTCCTTGCGTTGTGCGCGTCTCTACGTTTCGACCAACGTGAGCACGCTCGCGAGGAGCGTCTTCGTGCCCGACGGGAAGGCGACGGTCATCTTGCCGTCCGCCTCGGACAGCACTTCGCCTTCGCCGAACTTCGCGTGACGCGCCCGCCGCACCTGGCGTGGAGGATCGACCACCAGCGAGGGGACGAACGCGGCCAACTCGGCTTCGGCGACCGGCGCGTCGAGATCGAGGTTCGGCGTATCGAGGTCGAGCGGCTTCTTTCCGTGACGAAGCTTCTGGTACCTCCCCCAACGCCACGTGAGAAATTCGGCGAACGTCGAGCCTTGATCCTCCGCGCCGACGCGGTAGGGGAGCGCGGCGTAGTTCTTCCAATCCCAAGCGAACACCCAGTCGCCGTCTTGCCGCGAGGTCGCGCAAATCGGCATGTGGTAGCCGTTGAGATCGATCGTCTCTTGCCCGGTGTAGATCCCGGTGGAGTGCCACGATCCCTCTTGGCGGGCGTCGCGCTCGAGGTCTTTCGTGCGACCGACCATGTCCTCCCACGAGACACCGACGACGCTCCAAAGGGCGAGGAGTCGATTGGGGATCGAGACTCCGAGAGCGCGCTCGGCCTCGAGGACCTCCGAGAGGCGCAGCACGGGCTTGCGCTGAGGCTCGATCGCGTTGCGCACGTGGAGAAGCTGCGCGCGGTAGGCATCCGGGATTGTCAGAGGACCGAGCGCGCGCGGAGGCTCGGGCGGCGGAAGGTCGTGATCGCCCGGGAGGTTGTCCGCGGGCAACGCCCGGATGCGACGCCGAAGAGGAGTGTTGAAGTACGCGACGGCGATGATGAGGAGCTCGGTGTTCGGGCTCCCGAGTGGCCGCCGGAAGAGCCCCCGCGCGAGCATCCGCTTCATCGCCTCCTCCGCGAGCTCGAGGGCGTTCTCGCGATGCGACTGGGTTCGGTTCACGTGCCAGCGCACCGCGTGAACGAGCAGGAGCGCGATCCCCGAAGCCTCGTCGGCCTCCCACGAGGTGAGCGCCTTGAGCCCCGCCGCGTCGTGCGCGAGCAGCGAGGCGAAGTCCTTCTGACGCGCCTCCCAGTAGCCGTACTTCATGTCCCGCAAGCGGAGGACCTTCGGCTCCGGCTCCCCTGGCTCGAAGAAGGCCCGAACGACGTCGTGAGGTTCCATCCTGGTTGTCTCTCTCGAAAGCCTAGCTCTCGCGTCGCTTCGCCGAGTCGACGAACGTGACCCAGGCCGCAGTCGGGTAGCATATCGGCTGCGCGCTCGCGCGGCCCACCGTGGCGAAGGCGGCGCGTGCCTTCGTGCAGCGCGAGCTCATGACGAGAGCCGTCTTGTCAGCTCCTCTTTGGCGAGCGCTCTCTCTCGTGCACGCCCAACGCGCAGCGCATCGGCGAGCGCGAGGTGTTCGTGATTGAAAGTCTCCCCTCTTGCGCGCCAGCGAGCCGCGGTCGTGCGCAGATGGGCGCGTCGCCGAAGGACCGCCTCGGCGTAGGCGCTGCAGCACGAGAAGAACCATCGACGATGGTGTGCCGCGAGCGCTTCTCACGGTTCTTCGTTCTCCGTCGACCCAAACCGAGCAGAGGATCGGCTACCGTCGTCGTGTGGATCCCGCAGAGGTGGTCAGACGGATCGTGCAGTCGAAGGGCACGCCGCCCAGCGGCGAACAGCTTGAACTCCTCGTGACCCTGAGTCGGCTTTACGACGAGATGGGGATCCTCGGCGAAGGCCCCCTGCCTGCATTGCACAGAACCTGTCCCCAGGCGGCGGAGTGCTGGGCGCGTATTGCTTCGAACGAGCGCCCCGCGGGCGTCGGCCAATTCGACGCGGGGTCGGAGAAGGGGTGCATCTTCCTGCCTTGGGTCGGGCCCGCGTACCGGCGGGGGGGCGTGTGCGTGCTCGGCATGAACCTCCGCTATGGAGGCGCCGACTGGGAGTTCGCGATGGAGCATCGAATCGCGCTCGACCCGAAGTGGGGTCAGGAGCAAGCGCTGCGCGCGGGTCGACGCGCGCACGGCTCCAACTGGGCCACCGGCACGATGAGAGACGTCGCCGTTGTCATCAGATCGTCGCGCGGCGAGACGGAGCTCGACACTCGCGCGCCGAGCGAGCTCACGGATGCACTCCTCTGCAGCGCGCGAGTCCAGGCCGTGAAGTGTTCGCCTATCGGAGGCCGAAGCTCCCCCGAGCCGGCGATGAACCGCAGCTGTCCACCGCGATATCTCCGAAGAGAGATCGACGTGCTGCAGCCTGCCGCGCTTCTAGCTTACGGCGGGCCCGCGCACGGCGCGCTTGCCGAGCTTGGCGACGTATCCATCGAAGAGAGCGCTCCCGGATTCCGCCGTGGCGTGATGGAGCATTCGGGCGGGAGCTTCGCCGTGTTCCTCCTCACTCATCCGGCGCACCCCGGGTGGCACAAGGCGCATCGGGCGCTCGTCGCCAGTCTAACGGCGCGCTCGGCGGCGCTCTAGGTCAGGGCCCTTCGGCGCATTCGCGAAGCGCGAAGCACGTAAGACGCGACGGCGCCCTCCCCCGGACTTCCGCGTTGGAGGGGCGCTCGTAGGTTCCACAGGTCCACAACGCCAGGCACGCGAGCTGACGCGGCCATGAGCGTGACGAAGACCAAGTGCGACCGGCGTATCGTCCCGCGCGAGCTGGTCGCGCTCCTCGACTGGCGCGTCGCCACGCAGCTCACCAACGACGCCATCGACTCCGAAATCAAGAAGCCCGCTCAGCGTGCCGAGGAGCCCTTCGGCGGCGTCCTCGGCCCATCACGGGGGCGGGATCTCCTCGACCGTTGTCCTGCCATCCGGGGCGACCCAAAGAACCTTGTTCGTGAGGTCGCCGACCGCGGCGAGGGCAGCGAGGGCCGCGCGGACATAGCGAAGCTGCTCGTCGCGCGTGGCAGCGCCGTCTTCGAGCATGATGATGCCGGGGTGAAAGTCGCGGGCGTGAGCCAGCTTGAGAAAGTCGTCCACGTTCGCGGTGACCAGCACGCGGTCTTCGTCGAAGGCGCGGTCGAGCACCTCGCGGTCCGTGGCCGCAAGGAGCCCGCGGTCTCGAACGTGGCAGGCGTCTATGCCGTCTTCGTGCGCGAGCTTCTCGGACACCTTGGGCGAGATGTTCTCATCGAGCAGAAGCTTCACGGGGACGACCGACACGGGGGTAAGCGAGGGTGTACAACTTCGCAAACTCGATGTCTTCGTCGTTGAGGTACGGGTAGTCCTCTCGCACGTCCGGGGGTGATGCGCCCTTGATCAGCATGCCGCCGATCTGGCGCACCGCGAGGCGGCTCTTCGCGAAGACAGGCTCCCCGCCCAAGATCTTCTCGTCTTCGACAAGCTTCGACTTCCACGCCTCGAAGCGTTCGAGCTTTCGCTTCACTTCGCTCACGATGTCGCCGAGCTTGAGTTCGGTGATGGCGCTCAGCGCGAGCCGCGCCGGAGGTGCCTTCGCTTTGAGCGCGTCACGGATAAGCAGGTAGAGCTTCTTCCGGTCCTCCACGCCGAGGTCGAAGCCAAGCTCTGCCACGGCGCGAAAGTAGACCACTGCGGGCAACTCGAAACGCGGAGGGCTCGCCGAGCCGAAGAAGCCGTACTCCACGTCTTTGCGCACACGGCGCTCTTCGAGCCCGGTGAAAGCGACGACTTCGGTGGTGGAGAGGGTCGGGGGCATAATGGTTCCCTGTACAGGGTACAGTATACGGCCCTCTTGGGGCTTCGCAAGCGGCGGCCTTTGCGCGCGGTCCCGAGAGGGGAATTCGGGCGGAAACGACGCCCGGACGGCACAAACACAAACCCACGGTTTAGCGTCGTGCAGAGTGACCTGACCCCCGAGTTGGGTCCGCGGATTCTGAGTTAATTGACTTCGACTT